>NZ_JALPTH010000026.1 GCF_023218175.1 Streptomyces lichenis
GCCCCCTCAGCCCAGCTCACCGCCAACCTCGGCGCCAGGGCCCACCTACCACCACCCCGCCCGCTCATCACCTCCGTTCGCCACCACGCCACCCACCACCCCTCGACTCACCCCTGCGGCAGCTCCGGCGACAGCCCTGCCGGCAGGGGCAGCGGGCCCGCGAGTGGCAGCAGTCGGGAAGGCGGCCTTCGCAGCAAGGCGGCGGGCAGCAGGGCCAGTGGGTTGAGGTAGCGCGCGCCCTGCCGCAGGCCCCAGTGGAGGCAGCCCGCCGCGCAGTGCGAGCGCGCACTGGTGTCGACCACCGCGACGGTCTCGCCTGCTGTCACCACGGCGCCCTTCTTCACCAGGGGCCGAACCGGTTCGTAGGTGGTGCGCAACTGCGAGGGGGGCGACCCCGAAACGACACCGGCGCCGTCGGCGGTACCGGCCCCCGAGGTCAGGGTGATCGTCAGGACGCCGCGGCCGCCGACCTGGCCGGCGAAGGTGATGTGTCCGGCGGCCGCGGCCCGCACCGGGGTGTCGGGTGGTGCCGCGAGGTCCACGCCGCGGTGGCCCGGTCCGTAGGGGGACGCGGGAGGTTCCCAGCCCCGTAGGAGTGCGGGCCGCGGCGGGCCCAGCGGCCAGACCGCCCCGGGCACCGGCATCAGCAGATCGTGCGGCACCAGCGGTATCGGCGCCGGCGCATCAGGCGGCCGGTCCGGGACCGGTGCCAGGGGCGCGGCCGTGAAGGCAGGGCCCCCGTGAAGGCTTTCGAGAGAGCCCCCGGGAGGGGCGCCGCCGGGGCCGGCTGAGGTGCTGGCCGTGGTGGCCAGCAGCAGTGCGATGAGGTGCGTTGCCGTGCTGTTCATGTACGCACTGTGACGCAGGAAGCGCGTTCCGCGCTGATCTTGGTGGGGGGCTGTGGACGGGCGGGCCGTTGTGGACAGCGCCGTCACCCGGGGGTGTCGAGGTCCCGTACACTTCTTCTGGCGATCCGGGCCACCGGGTCGACTTCGCACGCCCCGCCACCACTGTCACCAGTCGTGGTAGCGCTCTTCGGTCCTTCGAGGCGCAGCGCGCCGGGGCGTCAGGACAAACCGAGAAATCAAGGAGATACGGCCATGGCCGTCGTCACGATGCGGGAGCTGCTGGAGAGCGGCGTCCACTTCGGTCACCAGACCCGTCGCTGGAACCCGAAGATGAAGCGCTTCATCTTCACCGAGCGCAACGGCATCTACATCATCGACCTGCTCCAGTCGCTGTCGTACATCGACCGCGCCTACGAGTTCGTCAAGGAGACCGTCGCGCACGGCGGCTCCATCATGTTCGTCGGCACCAAGAAGCAGGCCCAGGAGGCCATCGCCGAGCAGGCGACCCGCGTCGGGATGCCGTACGTCAACCAGCGTTGGCTGGGCGGCATGCTCACCAACTTCTCCACCGTCTACAAGCGCCTCCAGCGTCTGAAGGAGCTTGAGGCGATCGACTTCGAGGACGTGGCCGCCTCCGGCCTCACCAAGAAGGAGCTGCTGGTCCTCTCCCGCGAGAAGGCCAAGCTGGAGAAGACCCTCGGTGGTATCCGCGAGATGCAGAAGGTGCCGAGCGCCGTCTGGATCGTCGACACCAAGAAGGAGCACATCGCCGTCGGTGAGGCGCGCAAGCTCCACATCCCGGTCGTCGCGATCCTGGACACCAACTGCGACCCCGACGAGGTCGACTACAAGATCCCGGGCAACGACGACGCGATCCGCTCCGTCACCCTGCTCACCCGTGTGATCGCCGACGCCGTCGCCGAGGGCCTGATCGCCCGTTCCGGCGTCGCGACCGGTGACTCGAAGCCGGGCGAGAAGGCCCAGGGCGAGCCGCTCGCCGAGTGGGAGCGGGACCTGCTGGAGGGCGACAAGAAGGCCGACGAGGCCGACAAGCCCGCCGAGGCCCCCGCCGCCGAGGCCGAGAAGCCCGCCGAGGGCGAGCAGGCCGCCGAGGCTGAGAAGCCCGCCGAGACCGAGGCGCCGGCCGCCGAGGCCCCCGCCGCCGAGCAGGCCTGAGGCCCGGGGCTCCGGCCCTGAACCCGAGGGCGCCGAGCCGGCGGTGAGCCGGCCGGGTGCCCGGGGGACCGGACGGCGGCAGCCGCCGGACGCGGTCCCGCGGATTCGGAGTGGACGGCGGAGGCCCACGAAGCCTCCGCCGTCCATCCGTCGATCTTCGTAGATCTTCCAGACTTCGAGAGAGATTCACAGATCATGGCGAACTACACCGCCGCTGACGTCAAGAAGCTCCGCGAGCTCACCGGCGCCGGCATGATGGACTGCAAGAAGGCGCTGGACGAGGCCGAGGGCAACGTCGACAAGGCCGTCGAGGCGCTGCGCATCAAGGGCCAGAAGGGCGTCGCCAAGCGCGAGGGCCGCTCGGCCGAGAACGGCGCGGTCGTCTCCCTGATCGCCGACGACAACACCTCCGGTGTCGTGGTCGAGCTGAAGTGCGAGACGGACTTCGTCGCCAAGGGCGAGAAGTTCCTCGCGGTCGCCAACGCGCTCGCCGCGCACGCCGCCGCCACCTCCCCGGCCGACCTGGAGGCCCTGCTCGGCTCGGAGATCGAGCCCGGCAAGACCGTCCAGGCGTACGTGGACGAGGCCAACGCCAACCTGGGCGAGAAGATCGTCCTGGACCGCTTCGCGCAGTTCTCCGGCGGCTACGTCTCCGCGTACATGCACCGCACCATGCCCGACCTGCCGCCGCAGATCGGTGTCCTGGTCGAGCTGGACAAGGCGAACGCCGAGGTCGCCAAGGGCGTCGCGCAGCACATCGCCGCCTTCGCGCCGAAGTACCTGTCCCGCGAGGACGTCCCGGCTGAGGTCGTGGAGACCGAGCGCCGCGTCGCCGAGGAGACCACCCGCGCCGAGGGCAAGCCCGAGGCCGCGATCGCCAAGATCGTCGACGGTCGTCTGAACGGCTTCTTCAAGGACGCCACGCTGCTCGGCCAGCCGTACGCGCTGGACAACAAGAAGTCCGTCCAGCAGATCCTGGACGAGGCCGGCGTGACCCTGAAGCGCTTCGCCCGCATCAAGGTCGGCGTCTGAGCCGGTACGCGCTCGACCCGGGACCCCGCTAGGGTTTCCCACGTGGACGTCGGCCGCGTGAGCGCCGGACGGCCGCAGATCTGACGAGGAGGCCATTGCCGTGAGGGACACCGCACCCACCGGCAATGGCCTTCTTCGTATGTGCACGAGGAGATCTCCATGAACCAGGGCGCCGCACAGGGCGACGACACATCCGGCAACAAGTCCGGCCGCTTCATGCTGAAGCTGTCCGGGGAGGCGTTCTCCGGCGGCGGGGGCCTCGGGGTCGATCCCGACGTGGTCCACGCCATCGCGCGTGAGATCGCCGCGGTCGTACGCGACGGCGCCCAGATCGCCGTCGTCATCGGCGGGGGCAACTTCTTCCGGGGCGCCGAGCTCCAGGTCCGCGGCATGGACCGGGCCCGCTCCGACTACATGGGCATGCTCGGCACGGTGATGAACTGCCTCGCCCTCCAGGACTTCCTGGAGAAGGAGGGCATCGAGACCCGGGTCCAGACCGCCATCACCATGGGCCAGGTCGCCGAGCCGTACCTTCCGCTGCGGGCCGCGCGCCACCTGGAGAAGGGCCGTGTGGTCATCTTCGGCGCCGGTATGGGCATGCCGTACTTCTCCACCGACACCACCGCCGCCCAGCGGGCCCTGGAGATCGACGCCGAGGCCCTGCTGATGGGCAAGAACGGCGTGGACGGGGTGTACGACTCCGACCCGAAGACCAACCCGGACGCGGTCAAGTTCGACGCCCTGGAGTACGGGGAGGTGCTGGCCCGGGACCTGAAGGTCGCCGACGCCACCGCCATCACCCTGTGCCGGGACAACAACCTGCCGATCCTGGTCTTCGAGCTGCTCACCGCGGGCAATATCGCGCGGGCCGTGAAGGGTGAGAAGATCGGCACTCTCGTGAGCGACGAGGGCACCCGGAGCTGACCCCGCCCCCCTCGGGGAGCGGGGCGGGGATGGACAAAGGCCTGCCGGTCGGACACCGTGCAGGAACGCAACGCCGCGCGGCGACGCACACCGCGCGGGGTGCCGTGTACCGCGGTCGATCCCCTGGTACGCGGAGGAAGCGGGCACGCGGCCGACGCGTGCACGCGGGTAACGCCGGGCCCCACCGGGACGCACAGGCGCCACCGACCGACGCCTTTCCACCAGACGATCCACAGACGACACGCAGGAGCAAGTGGTGATCGAAGAGACCCTCCTCGAAGCCGAGGAGAAGATGGAGAAGGCCGTCGTGGTCGCGAAGGAGGACTTCGCCGCGATCCGCACCGGGCGCGCCCACCCGGCCATGTTCAACAAGATCGTCGCCGACTACTACGGCGCGCTCACCCCGATCAACCAGCTGGCGTCGTTCTCCGTGCCGGAGCCGCGCATGGCCGTGGTCACCCCGTTCGACAAGAGCGCGCTGCGCAACATCGAGCAGGCCATCCGCGACTCGGACCTCGGGGTCAACCCCAGCAACGACGGCAACATCATCCGGGTGGTGTTCCCCGAGCTCACCGAGGAGCGCCGCCGGGAGTACATCAAGGTCGCCAAGGGCAAGGGCGAGGACGCCAAGATCTCGATCCGCTCCGTGCGCCGCAAGGCCAAGGAGACCATCGACAAGGCGATCAAGGACGGCGAGGTCGGCGAGGACGAGGGCCGCCGCGCCGAGAAGGAGCTCGACGACACCACCGCGAAGTACGTCGCGCAGGTGGACGAGCTGCTCAAGCACAAGGAATCCGAGCTGCTCGAGGTCTGATGAACGACGCATCCTGGGGGGCCCCGCCGAAAGGCGGTTACTGGGGTCCGCCCGACCAGGGGTTCGACGCCGGGCTCGCCCCGGCCGCCCCGGCGGGTCCCGCCTACGACGGGCGTGAGGCACAGCAGACTCGCCCCATGCCCATCGTGCCCGACTCTCCCGCCGGCCCACCGTCCGGCGGCGACCACGGAGACCAGGACGACCTCGACCACGGCCGTGACCGGGGGACCGCCGCGGGCGGTCCCCCGTTCCATGCGGCGCCGCCGTACGGGCAGCCGTACGGCCAGGGCCCAGGCCACGGCCATGGTCACGGCCAGGGCCACGGCCCCGTAGCGGGGCAGCCGGAGGCCCGGCCGGAGACCGGGAACCCGGCGCCCGCCAAGAAGCGGGCCGGCCGCGATCTGCGGGCGGCCATAGGCGTCGGCGTCGGGCTCGGCGCCGTGATCCTGGCGTCGCTGTTCGTCTGGAAGGCCGCCTTCGTCGGGGTGGTCGCCCTGGCCGTCGTGGTGGGCCTGTGGGAGCTGACGTCCCGGCTCCAGGAGAGCAAGGCCATCAAGGCCCCGCTCGTCCCGCTGGCCGTCGGCGGCGCCGCCATGGTGGTCGCCGGGTATCTGCGGGGCGCCGAGGGGGCCTGGGTCGCCATGGCGCTGACCGCGCTGGCGGTCCTCGTCTGGCGGATGACCGAACCGCCCGACGGCTACCTCAAGGACGTCACCGCGGGCGTCTTCGCCGCCTTCTACGTGCCGTTCCTCGCCACCTTCGTGTCGATGATGCTCACCGCCGACGACGGGCCGTGGCGGGTGCTGACCTTCCTGGTCCTGACGGTGGTCAGCGACACCGGGGCCTACGCGGTGGGCTGGCGGTTCGGCACCCACAAGCTGGCCCCGCGGATCAGCCCCGGCAAGACCCGGGAGGGCCTGCTCGGCGCGGTCGGCTTCGCGATGGCGGCGGGCGCGCTGTGCATGGAGTTCGCCATCGACGGCGGCACCTGGTGGCAGGGGCTGCTGCTCGGCCTGGCGGTCGCCGCCAGCGCCACCCTGGGCGACCTCGGCGAGTCCATGATCAAGCGGGACCTCGGCATCAAGGACATGGGCACCCTGCTGCCGGGGCACGGCGGCATCATGGACCGGCTGGACTCGCTGCTGCCGACGGCGCCGGTGGTGTGGCTGCTGTTCGTGGTGTTCGTGGGGTCGGGGTGACGCCTGGGCCACGGGGCTGACACCCCGGCCGCGGGCGTGACCACCGCCACCTCCCGTACGCACCGACTACGGGAAGAGGACGGGATCCCCGGACCGTTACCCTGGAAGGGCTCGCCGCCTCGCGCGGCGGGCCCTTTCGGCCTCGTACGCCGCCGTACCGAGGCGCGGGAGACCGCCCCCGACGGGGGCACCCCCGGCCCGGAACGCCGGCACCGACGCACATCCCGCAGCCGCACACCCCACCGCCGACCGCACCGGCGCACGCGACGCACCGACGCACCTAGGAGTAGCACGCCATGGCCCCCGCCCCGGGAGAACTGACGTTCGTCGCGCCCCGCGGCGCCAAGAAGCCGCCGCGGCACCTCGCCGACCTGTCGCCCGCCGAGCGCAAGGAGGCCGTGGCCGCGATCGGCGAGAAGCCGTTCCGCGCCAAGCAGCTCTCCCAGCACTACTTCGCCCGCTACGCCCACGACCCGGCGCAGTGGACCGACATCCCGGCCGCCGCCCGCGAGAAGCTGGCCGCCGAGCTGCTGCCCGAGCTGATGAGCGTGGTCCGGCACATCTCCTGCGACGACGACACCACCCGCAAGACCCTGTGGCGGCTGCACGACGGCACCCTGGTCGAGTCGGTGCTGATGCGCTACCCGGACCGGGTCACCATGTGCATCTCCTCCCAGGCCGGCTGCGGGATGAACTGCCCGTTCTGCGCCACCGGCCAGGCCGGCCTGGACCGCAACCTCTCCACCGCCGAGATCGTCCACCAGATCGTGGACGGCATGCGGGCGCTGCGGGACGGTGAGGTCCCCGGCGGCCCGGCCCGGCTCTCCAACATCGTCTTCATGGGCATGGGCGAGCCGCTGGCCAACTACAAGCGGGTGGTCGGTGCCATCCGCCGGCTCACCGACCCCGAGCCGGACGGCCTGGGGCTGTCCCAGCGCGGGATCACCGTCTCCACCGTCGGCCTGGTCCCGGCGATGCTGCGGTTCGCCGACGAGGGCTTCAGGTGCCGGCTCGCGGTCTCCCTGCACGCCCCGGACGACGAGCTGCGCGACACCCTGGTCCCGGTCAACACCCGGTGGAAGGTCCGCGAGGTGCTGGACGCCGCCTGGGAGTACGCGGAGAAGTCCGGCCGCCGGGTCTCCATCGAGTACGCGCTGATCCGCGACATCAACGACCAGGCCTGGCGCGGGGACCTGCTGGGCCGGCTGCTCAAGGGCAAGCGCGTCCACGTCAACCTGATCCCGCTCAACCCGACGCCCGGATCCAAGTGGACGGCCTCCCGGCCGGAGGACGAGAAGGCGTTCGTGGAGGCCATCGCCGCCCACGGGGTCCCGGTCACCGTGCGCGACACCCGCGGGCAGGAGATCGACGGCGCCTGCGGGCAGCTCGCCGCGTCCGAGCGCTGACATCGGGCCTCCGGCAGGTGCAGCAGGTACTGGCCGGAAATCATCGGCGAAAGTGACCTAGTACCCTGGGGGCGCGCGGCAGCGACCGCGCGCCACAACTCCACAACAACACCACCATCCGACAGGGGAGCGCCACAGCGCTGAGAGTGCGGCACCGTCAGGCCGCAGACCCTCTGAACCTCGCCCAGGTCATTCTGGGTAGGGAGTTCGGTCACCACTCAAGCTGTTGCGCCCTGCCCGCCCGCGCCCTTCCCGCGCCGGCGGGCGGGGCCGCGTCTCTTCCTGGTCACCCCAGGAGGAATCAGTGTCCACCACCACCAGGATCGCGGCCGGTGTGCTGGCCGGCGCGCTGGGCGTCACGGCGCTCACCGCGTGCGGCGGCGACGGCGGGTCGACCGGCGGGAGCGACGAGGGCGGCAGGACGTCCAAGACCGTCACTCTCGTCACCCATGACTCCTTCAACGCCTCCCCCGAGGTGCTGAAGAAGTTCACCCAGCGGACCGGGTACACCGTCAAGGTCCTCAAGAGCGGTGACGCCGGCGAGGCCGTCAACAAGGCGGTGCTCACCAAGGGCGCCCCGCAGGGCGACGTCTTCTTCGGCGTCGACAACACCCTGCTCTCCCGGGCCCTCGACAACGGGCTGTTCCAGCCGTACGAGGCCAAGGGCCTGGACCGGGTGCCGGAGGCGGTGCGGCTCGACAAGGGCGAGCACCGGGTCACTCCGGTCGACACCGGCGACATCTGCGTCAACTACGACAAGAAGTTCTTCGCCGACAGGAAGCTGGCGCCGCCGAAGACCTTCGACGACCTGGCGAAGCCCGCCTACAAGGACCTGCTGGTGGTGGAGAACCCCGAGCGGTCCTCACCCGGCCTCGGCTTCCTGCTCGGCACCGCCGCCGAGTACGGAGACGGCGGCTGGCCGGACTACTGGAAGAAGCTCAAGGCCAACGGCGTCAAGGTGGTCGACAGCTGGGAGATCGCCTACAACCAGGAGTTCTCCGGTTCGGCCGGCGGCAGGAAGGCCAAGGGCGACCGCCCGCTGGTCGTCTCCTACGCCTCCAGCCCGCCCGTCGAGGTGCTCTACGCCGAGCCGCAGCCCAAGGAGGCGCCCACCGGGGTGTCCACCGGCACCTGCTTCCAGCAGATCGAGTTCGCCGGGCTGCTGGACGGGGCGAAGAACCCCCAGGGCGGAAAGGCGCTGATCGACTTCCTGATCTCCAAGGACTTCCAGGAGGACGTGCCGCTCCAGATGTTCGTCAACCCGGTCGCGAAGGACGCCGAGCTGCCGGAGCTGTTCACCCGGCACGGCGCCAAGGCCGACGACCCGCACGCGCTCGACCCGAAGAAGATCGCCGACAACCGCGACCAGTGGATCCAGACGTGGTCCTCCCTCGTCCTGAGGTAGTCGCGAAGACGGCCGAGAACGCGGAGCAGACCGGCCCCGGCTCCGCGGAGCGGACCGCCCCCGCCGCGCGGAGGCTCGCGCGGCGGCGGGCGGTGCGCGCGGGGGCGCTGCGGGGTGCGCTGATGGCGCTGCCGGTGGTGTTCTTCGCGGTCTTCTTCGCGTACCCGGTGGCCGCCATCACCGCCCGCGGCCTCGGCGCCGCCGGACCGGCCGGCACCGTGGGCACCGGCGGGGGCGGGCTGGACCTGGGCCGGATCGGGGAGGTGCTGGGCCGCTCCGACATCCTGGACGTGCTCTGGTTCACCACCTGGCAGGCGGTGGCCTCCACCGGGCTCACCCTGCTGCTGGCGCTGCCCGGCGCCTATGCGATGGCCCGGTTCGCCTTCCCCGGCAAGCGGCTGCTGCGGGCCGTGGTCACCGTGCCGTTCGTGCTGCCCACCGTCGTCGTCGGCACCGCCTTCCTCGCCGTGGTCGGCCGGCGCGGGCTGCTGGACGAGCTGTGGGGGATCCGCCTGGACACCAGTGTCTGGGCCATCCTGCTCGCCCATGTCTTCTTCAACTACGCCGTGGTCGTCCGCACCGTCGGCGGGCTCTGGTCCCAGCTCGACCCGCGCCAGGAGGAGGCCGCCCGGGTGCTGGGCGCCTCCCGGCTCGGCGCCTTCCGCCGGGTGACGCTGCCGGCGCTCGCCCCGGCGGTGGCCGCCGCCGCGCTGATGATCTCCCTCTTCACGTACACCTCCTTCGGCATCGTGCAGATCCTCGGCGGGCCCGCGTACACCACGCTGGAGGCCGAGATCTACCGGCAGACCGCGCAGCTGCTGGACCTGCCGACGGCCGCGGTGCTCACCCTGGTGCAGTTCGCCGCGGTCGGCGGGGTGCTGGCCGTGCACGCCTGGACGGTACGGAGGCGGGAGACCGCGCTCAAGCTGGTGGACCCGGGCACCACCGCCCGCCGCCCGCGCGGCACCGCCCAGTGGACGCTGCTGGCCGCCGTGCTCGCCTCGGTCGCCGTGCTGCTGCTGCCGCTCGGGGTGCTGGTCGCCCGCTCCTTCGGCGGACCGGACGGGCTGCTGTACTACCGGGCGCTGGCCGACGCGGGCGCCTCCGGCGGCACCTTCCTGGTCGCCCCGCTCACCGCCATCGGCACCTCGCTGACGTACGCGCTCGCCGCCACTGCCATCGCCGTGCTGGTCGGCGGGCTGGCCGCGGCGGCGCTGACCAGGCGGGCGGGCCGCCTCGTGCGCGGCTTCGACGCGCTGCTGATGCTGCCGCTGGGGGTGTCCGCGGTCACCGTCGGCTTCGGCTTCCTCATCGCGCTGGACGAGCCGCCGCTCGACCTGCGCGCCTCCTGGTGGCTGGTGCCGCTGGCCCAGGCGCTGGTCGGGGTGCCGTTCGTGGTGCGCACCATGCTGCCGGTGCTGCGCGCCGTGGACGCGACGCTGCGGGAGGCGGCCGCGGTGCTCGGCGCCTCCCCGTGGCGGGCCTGGCGGGAGGTGGACCTGCCGTTGGTGAGCCGGGCCCTGCTGGTGGCCGCCGGGTTCGCGTTCGCCGTCTCGCTCGGCGAGTTCGGGGCGACGGTGTTCATCGCCCGGCCCGACAGCCCGACCCTGCCGGTCGCCGTGGCCCGGCTGATCGGCCGGCCCGGCGACCTCAACTACGGGCAGGCGATGGCCCTGTCCACGATCCTGATGGTGGTGTGCGCGGTGTCCCTGCTGCTGCTGGAACGTGTCCGGGCCGACCGCGCCGGGGAGCTGTGAGCACCATGCTGACCCTGGAGAAGGTGACCGTCCGCTTCGGCGGCCGACTCGCGCTGGACCACGTGGACCTGGCGGTCGCCGACCACGAGACCGTGTGTGTGCTGGGGCCCAGCGGCAGCGGCAAGTCCACCCTGCTGCGGGCGGTCGCCGGGCTGCAACCGGTGGACGGCGGACGGGTGCTGCTGGACGGCGCCGACCAGTCCGGGGTGCCGGTGCACCGCCGCGGGGTGGGGCTGATGTTCCAGGACCACCAGCTCTTCCCGCAGCGGGACGTCGGCGGGAACGTCGCCTTCGGGCTGCGGATGCGCGGCGCGGCCAAGGGCGAACAGGCCCGGCGGGTGGAGGAGTTGCTGGAGCTGGTCGGACTGCCGGGCGCGGAGCGGCGGGCGGTGGCCCGGCTGTCCGGCGGCGAGCAGCAGCGGGTCGCCCTGGCCCGCGCGCTGGCCCCCAGCCCCCGGCTGCTGATGCTGGACGAACCGCTGGGCCAGCTCGACCGGGGCCTGCGCGAGCGGCTGGTGGTGGAGCTGCGGCAGTTGTTCGGGCGGCTCGGCACCACGGTGCTGGCCGTCACCCACGACCAGGGCGAGGCGTTCGCGCTGGCCGACCGGGTGGTGGTGATGCGGGACGGCCGGATCGCCCAGAGCGGCACCCCGCGCGAGGTCTGGCAGCACCCGGTGGACGAGTTCACCGCCCGCTTCCTCGGCTTCGAGAACGTGACGGAGGCGACGGTACGGGGTGAGGCGGCCGACACCGTCTGGGGCACCCTCCCGGTGCCGCCCGGCTCCCCGCAGGGCGAGCGTCCACTACTGGTCCGCCCCGCCGGGGTGCGGCTGACCGCCCCCGCCGACGGGCTGCGTTGCACCGTCGAGTCTCGCACCTTCCGCGGCCACCATGTCGCCCTGCGGCTCCGCCCGGAGAGCGGCCCGCCACTGGAGGCGGTCTGCGCCCTGCGCGACACCCCGGACGAGGGCGCCGAGGTGGGCGCGGTCTTCCTGGCGGAGGAGGTCGTGGTCCTGGGCTGAGCCGGTGGACCCCGGCGCGGCGACCCGCGGCCCGCTGGCCCGCGCCGTCGGCCCCGGGGTGCGGCTGGTGCGGATGGTGCCCGGGGTGGACGCGGCCGCCTTCGCCGGGGGTGTTCCGGGCCGGATACGGCGGCGGCTCGGGCTGCCCGCCGAGGCGCCCGTGGTGCTGTGCGCGGCCCGGCTGGTGCCGCGCAAGGGCCCGGACACCCTGATCCGGGCGCTGCCCCCGGTCCGCGCCCGGGTGCCGGGCACGCGGCTGCTGCTGGTGGGCGCCGGACCGGACGAGGCCCGGCTGCGCCGGCTGGCCGCCCGGTACGGGGTGAGCGGGGCGGTGGTCTTCGCCGGGGGCGCCCGCACCGGGAGCTGCCCGATCACTACGCCGCCGCCGATGTGTTCGCCATGCCCTGCCGCACCCGCCGGGCCGGGCTGGAGCTGGAGGGCCTGGGCATCGTCTACCTGGAGGCCGCCGCGGCCGGGCTGCCGGTGCTCGCCGGGCGCTCCGGCGGGGCGCCCGGCACCGTCCGGGAGGGCGGGACCGGGTTCGTGGTGGACGGCCGGGATACGGCGGCGGTGGCCCGGCGGCTGACCGGGCTGCTCGGTGACCGGGCGGCGGCCACCGCGATGGGGGCCCGGGGGCGGGAGCGGGTGGCGGCCGACTGGAGCTGGGAGGGCGCCTGGGCGGTGCCGGCCGGGCTCGGTGAACCGGCCCCGGTCGGCGGGCTCTAGCGGGCCCGGCCGCCGAGTCGGAGCAGCGCTTCCGGGGCCTCCTCCACGGTGTCCACCAGGGCGATCCGGTCGGCCATCGCCCGCTCACCGGCGAGGGCGCGGAGCAGCGGCCAGGCGGGCAGGCGCTCGGTCCAGTGGGCGCGGTCGACCAGCACCATGGGGGTCGGCTCGCCGCGGGACTCGTAGTAGTTGGGGGTGGCGTTGTCGAAGACCTCCTGTACGGTGCCGGCCGCGCCGGGCAGGAAGACCACCCCGGCGGTGCAGCGGGCCAGCAGTCCGTCCTCGCGGGTGGCGTTGGCGAAATACTTGGCGAGGTGCGAGGCGAAGGCGTTCGGCGGCTCGTGCCCGTAGAACCAGGTGGGGATGCCGACGGAGGCGCCGCCCTCGGGCCAGCGGGAGCGGACGGCGAAGGCGGCGGCGGCCCAGTCGCCGATGGACGGGGTGAAGGAGGGCTCCTTGGCGAGCAGGAGCAGTGCCTCGTCCAGCATGGGGTCGGTGTACGGGGCGGCGTAGGCGCCGAGGTTGGCCGCCTCCATCGCGCCCGGGCCGCCGCCGGTCGCCACGGTGAGCCCGGCGCGGGCCAGCGAGCGGCCGAGCCGGGCGGCACCCTCGTACTCCACCGTGCCCCGGGCCATCGCGTGCCCGCCCATGACGCCGACCACCGGGACGCCGTGCAGGTGCTCGTCCAGCGCGTCGGAGACCGAGTCGTCGTGCACGGCCCGCAGCATCGAGGCGAAGACGTCCCCGTCGGCCTTGGTCCGCTGGAACCAGTCGTAGGTCAGCGCGTCCGGGGTCGCCTGGTAGCCGCGCTCGGCCAGGCCCGCGTACAGCTCGGCGGGGGTGTAGAGGCTGCCCCGGTAGGGGTCGTACGGCAGGCCCGGGATCGGCGGGAAGACCAGCGCCCCGGCGAGGCGGACCCGGGCGGCGGCGTCCGGGTCCATCGGGCAGCCGAGGAACACGGCGCCGTCCACGGGGAGTCCGAGGAGCGCGGGGGTGCGGTCGGTGAGGTCCACGGACTGCACCCGCAACCCGGCGAGGCTGCCGGCCGCGGCCACCTCGTCGAACTCCGGGAGCGTCTCGATCTCGTGGTCGGTGCGGTGCTCGGGGGAGTGGGCCATGGCCGAGAGCCTAGTGGCCGGCTAACTGCCCAGCGGCAGCGCGGCCAGCCGGGCGACCAGCCAGGTGAGGGGGAGGAAGACGGCCAGCAGCACTCCGGCGCGCAGGGCGGCGGTGGTGCGCAGCAGGGCGGCGGGGGCGCCGAGGTCGGTGAGGGTGCCGGTGGTGGGGGCGCGTTCCTGGCGGGACTCGACGGCGGCGGTGAGCAGGGTGGCGACGGCGCAGAGGACGACCAGGGTGGCGCCGAGGGCGGTGAGGTCGCCGAAGGGGCGGAACGCCTCCTGGCGGAAGAGGACCGTTCCGCCGAGGGTCACGGCGGCCACCGCGGCGGCGACGCCGAGCGGGCGGCCGATGCGCCGGGCCTCGGCCATCAGGGCGCGGCCGGCCAGCAGCCGGGCGGCGCCGGGGCGGCCGATCTGGAGCAGCCGGCCGGAGAGGTGGGTGAGGCCGGGGCCGGCGACGGCGAGGCCGACGGAGGCGATCACCCAGCCGGCCAGCACGGCGCCGCGGCCGCTGCCCAGGCCGCCGGGCAGGGCCGCGCCGCCGGCCGCGTAGGTCTCGGCGGCCAGGCCCAGGGCGACCAGGGTGACGCCCCAGGGCAGTCCGGCGGGCGGCTCGGCGGGGGCGGGGCGGGCGGCGTCCGGGTCCTTCTCGGTGGCGGGCGGCTCGCGGCGGGGGCGCAGCGCCAGGGCGACGGTGGCGGTGGCGGCGAGCGGCACGACGGCCAGCAGGGTGAGCGCGGCGGGCAGCGGCAGCGGCCGGCCTGCGGCGGTCAGCTCGGCGGCGGCCCCGTCGAACGGCATCCCGCTCAGGTCGCCGCGCAGGTGGAGGAAGACGGCGAGGGCGAGGAGGGAGCCGGTGAGGGCGGCCAGGGCGGTGGTGGCGGCGGCGAACAGGGCGAGCTTCGCCGGGCCGAGGCCGATGGCGGAGAGCCCGGGGCGGGGCCGGGTGCCGGGGTCGGTACGGGCGACGGCGAGCGCCAGGTGCACGGTGGCCGCGACGGGCAGCAGGCACCAGGCGAGCCGGGCGGCCGGGGCCTCGCCGCCGGGGCGGACCAGGGCGTAGGCGAGGGCGCACAGCAGCAGGAAGCCGGTGGCGGCGGAGGCGGCGGTGACCAGCAGCCGGCGGGCCAGCACCACCGGGTGCGCGCCGCGGGCTAGACGGAGAGCGAGCACGTGTCGCGCCCCTCCGCTCCGGTGGTGGCGGGATACGGGGTCTCGCCGGTGCGGCGGCCGTCCACCAGGTGCACGGCGCGGTCGGCGAGGGCGGCCACGTCCGGGTCCCCGGTGGCCAGCAGCACGGTGATGCGGTGCGAGCGGGCCGCGGCGGTGAGGGTGCGCAGCACCTGGTTGCCGTCGGCGCGGTGCAGCGCGGCGGTCGGCTCGTCGGCGAAGAGCAGCGGGGGCAGGGTGATCAGCGCGCGGGCGACGGCGATCCGCTGGCACTGGTCCTGGCGGAGCCGGTGCGGGCGCTGGTGGGCGCAGTCGCCGGCGTCGAGCCGGTCCAGCCAGTCCAGGGCGGCGCTCTTGGCGGCGCGGTGGGCGGTGCCGCGCAGCAGCAGCGGCAGGGCGGCGTTCTCCCAGCCGGTGAGTTCGGCGACCAGGGCGGGCTGGGTGCCGATCCAGCCGAAGGACTCGCGGCGCAGCTTCTCGCGCTGGAGCCGGTCCATGGTGTGCAGGGCGGTGCTGTGGAACCAGACCTCGCCCTCAGTGGGGACGAGCCGGCCGGACAGGCAGCGCAGCAGACTGGTCTTGCCGCTGCCGCGGGGGCCGCTGACCGCGAGGATCTCGCCCTCGCGCACCCCGAGGGAGACGCCCTGGAGCGCGGGGGAGCCGTTGGGGGAGTAGTGCAGGGCGCGTGCCCAGAGCACGTCGTTGTCCGGCGGGGCCACCATGGCGTACACCTCGCTGTCGGTTCCGTGCGTCGTCGCCCGGGTCCCCTGCCTTCCCCCGTACGGGGGAGTGGGGGTGGGGCCGATCGGTCAGGGGAACCGTAGGGAGCCGGTGGGCGGGTGCCCGGACAGCACACGGCCCGGGCCCGCCCATCTCACTCGGATGGGGCAGGTCCCGGGCCGCGTTCAGCCTACGATCGTACGATCCCGATCACGGTCACAGCTTCGTCCAGGCCTCGGTGAGGGTGGCCCGGAGGATCTGCTCGATCTCGTCGAACGTGGACTGGTCGGACACCAGCGGCGGCGCCAGCTGGACGACCGGGTCGCCGCGGTCGTCGGCGCGGCAGTACAGGCCGTTGTCGTAGAGGGCCTTGGAGAGGAAGCCGTACAGGACGCGCTCGGTCTCCTCGTCGTTGAAGGACTCCTTGGTGGCCTTGTCCTTCACCAGCTCGATGCCGTAGAAGTAGCCGTTTCCGCGGACGTCGCCGACGATCGGCAGGTCGTTCAGCTTCTCCAGGGTGGAGCGGAAGGCGCCCTCGTTGTCCAGCACGTGCTGGGTGAGGTTCTCGCGCTCGAAGATGTCGAGGTTGGCGAGGCCCACCGCCGCGGAGACCGGGTGGCCGCCGAAGGTGTAGCCGTGCAGGAAGGTGTTGTCGCCCTTGTAGAACGGCTCGGCGAGGCGGTCGGAGATGATGCAGGCGCCGATCGGGGAGTAGCCCGAGGTCATGCCCTTGGCGCAGGTGATCATGTCCGGCACGTAGTCGAACTTGTCGCAGGCGAAGATCGTGCCGAGCCGGCCGAAGGCGCAGATGACCTCGTCGGAGACGAGCAGCACGTCGTACTGGTCGCAGATCTCGCGGACCCGCTGGAAGTACCCGGGCGGCGGCGGGAAGCAGCCGCCGGCGTTCTGCACCGGCTCCAGGAAGACCGCGGCGACGGTGTCGGGGCCCTCGAAGAGGATCTGCTGCTCGATCTGGTCGGCGGCCCAGCGGCCGAAGGCCTCGGGGTCGTCGCCGAAGAGCGGGGCGCGGTAGATGTTGGTGTTGGGCACCTTGTGCGCGCCCGGCACCAGCGGCTCGAACGGGGCCTTCAGCCCCGGCAGGCCGGTGATGGACAGGGCGCCCTGCGGGGTGCCGTGGTAGGCGACCGCGCGGGAGATGACCTTGTGCTTGGTGGGCTTGCCGACCAGCTTGAAGTACTGCTTGGCCAGCTTCCAGGCGGTCTCCACCGCCTCGCCGCCGCCGGTGGTGAAGAAGACCTTGTTCAGGTCGCCGGGGGCGTGGTGGGCCAGGCGCTCGGCCAGCTCCACGGCCTTGGGGTGTGCGTAGGACCACACCGGGAAGAAGGCGAGCTCCTGGGCCTGCTTGGCGGCGGCCTCGGCCAGCTCGGTGCGGCCGTGGCCGGCCTGCACCACGAACAGCCCGGCCAGGCCGTCGAGGTAGCGCTTGCCCTTGTCGTCGAAGATGTAGGTGCCCTCGCCGCGGACGATGGTCGGGACGGGGCTGTTCTCGTACGACGACATGCGGGTGAAGTGCATCCACAGGTGGTCGTACGCGGTCTTGGAGAGGTCCTTGGTCACGGCTATCGGGTTCCCCACATATAGGTCTGCTTCTTGAGCTTGAGGTAGACGAAGCTCTCGGTGGAGCGCACACCGGGGAGGGTGCGGATGCGCTTGTTGATGACCTCCAGCAGGTGGTCGTCGTCCTCGCAGACGATCTCCACCATCAGGTCGAAGGAGCCCGCGGTCATCACCACGTACTCGCACTCGGCCATCGCGGTCAGCGCTTCGGCCACCGGGTCCAGGTCGCCCTCGACGTTGATGCCGACCATCGCCTGGCGGCGGAAGCCCACGGTGAGCGGGTCCGTCACGGCGACGATCTGCATGACTCCCTGATCGAGGAGCTTCTGCACGCGCTGGCGCACCGCGGCCTCGGAGAGGCCCACGGCCTTGCCTATGGCGGCGTACGGACGGCGTCCGTCCTCCTGGAGCTGTTCGATGATCGCCAGGGACACGGCGTCGATCGTCGGGGACGATCCGTTCCCGGTCCTGGGCTCTGCGCTTCGACTTGCCACATCCTCACCATGCACCGAGACCCGTCGGTCCCGCAACCCGGAACTGATGAAATTCGTTGAGAAGAGGTCGATTGGCCACCGAATCCGAAGTTCGGGGGCGTCGGCCCTGTCGAAAGCGTCGACTCAGCGATTAGGGTGGAGCTGTCCAGCCTGTGGACACCCACGGCCGGGCCCCAGAGCACCGAGAAAGCACCGAGACCGACAGGAGGGGTGGCACGTGACCACCGAGCTGCGTCGTCTGCGCAACTACATCAACGGGGAGTTCAAGGACGCCGCCGACGGACGGACCATCGACGTGGTCAACCCGGCCACCGGCGAGGTGTACGCCACGTCCCCGCTGTCCGGGCAGGCCGATGTCGACGCCGCCATGGAGGCCGCCGCGGCCGCCTTCCCGGCCTGGCGCGACACCACCCCGGCCGAGCGCCAGAAGGTGCTGCTGAGGATCGCCGACGCCTTCGAGGAGCGGGCCGAGGAGCTCATCGCCGCCGAGTGCGAGAACACCGGCAAGCCCACCGGGCTGATGCGCTCCGAGGAGATCCCCCCGGCGGTCGACCAGATCCGCTTCTTCGCCGGCGCCGCCCGCCTGCTGGAGGGCCGCTCGGCCGGCGAGTACATGGAGGGCCTGACCTCCATCGTCCGCCGTGAGCCGGTCGGCGTCTGCGCCCAGGTCGCCCCCTGGAACTACCCGCTGATGATGGCGGTGTGGAAGTTCGCCCCGGCGCTCGCCGCGGGCAACACCGTGGTGCTCAAGCCCTCCGACACCACCCCCGCCTCCACCGTGCTGATCGCCGAGATCATCGGCGCCATCGTGCCCAAGGGCGTCTTCAACGTGCTCTGCGGCGACCGCACCACCGGCAGCGCCATGGTCGAGCACCCGGTGCCCGCGATGGCCTCCATCACCGGCTCGGTACGCGCCGGCATCCAGGTCGCCGCCTCCGCCGCCAAGGACGTCAAGCGGGTCCACCTGGAGCTGGGCGGCAAGGCCCCGGTCGTGGTCTTCGAGGACACCGACATCGCCAAGGCGGTCGAGGACATCTCGGTGGCCGGCTTCTTCAACGCCGGCCAGGACTGTACGGCCGCCACCCGGGTGCTGGTCCACGAGTCCATCCACGACGAGTTCGTCTCCCAGCTGGCCAAGGCCGCCGCCGAGACCAAGACCGGCGCGAGCGACGACGAGGACGTGCTCTACGGGCCGCTCAACAACGAGAACCAGCTCAAGCAGGTCACCGGCTTCGTCGACCGCCTCCCGGCGCACGCCAAGGTCGAGTCCGGCGGCCACCGGGTCGGCGAGAAGGGCTACTTCTACGCCCCCACCGTCGTCTCCGGCCTGAAGCAGGACGACGAGATCATCCAGAACGAGGTCTTCGGCCCCGTCATCACCGTCCAGTCCTTCACCGACGAGGCCCAGGCCCTGGAGTACGCCAACGGCGTCGAGTACGCGCTCGCCTCCTCCGTCTGGACCAAGGACCACGCCCGCGCCATGCGGATGTCCAAGGCGCTGGACTTCGGCTGCGTCTGGATCAACACCCACATCCCGCTGGTCGCCGAGATGCCGCACGGCGGCTTCAAGAAGTCCGGCTACGGCAAGGACCTCTCCGCCTACGGCTTCGAGGACTACACCCGCGTCAAGCACGTGATGACGTCCCTCGGCTGACCCGTACGCACGGCCGCAGGCCCCGCCCGCACGGGCCGGGGCCTGCGGCCGTTCCGGGCCCGTGCTTCCGGGGACCCTGTGTAAAGGCCGCGTAAACACCGGCGTACGCTTCCGATCATGAGCGAAGTCGGCGCCCTCAAGCGGCGCATACGCCGGTGGCTGGTCCTCTTCATCGTCTGCCTGGCGCTGAGCGGGCTGACGGCCTTCCCGCTCGTCACCGAGATGCGGCTCGCGGTCGACGCCCTGAACGGCTGGGCGTCCTTCCTCGCCGACGCCTTCCCCGGGCTCCGGGAGTGGATGCTCCGGGTCCAGGAGGGCGTGAACACCGCCGACGGCCGCTACCCGTTCCTGCTCTACGGCACCGACTGGCTGGCCTTCGCCCACCTGGTCATCGCCGTCGCCTTCTACGGCCCCTACCGCGACCCGGTGCGCAACATCTGGGTGATCGAGTTCGGCATGATCGCCTGCGCCGGGATCATCCCGCTCGCCCTGATCTGCGGCCCGATCCGGGACATCCCCTTCTGGTGGTCGGTCATCGACATGTCCTTCGGGGTCGTCGGGATCCTGCCGCTGCTGGTGGTCCGCCGGCTCATCAAGCGGCTGGAGGCCCTCACCGCCCCGGTCGGCCTCCGGCCGCTGACGATGGCCTGAGGGCGGTACGGGGCACCCCGCGGCGCTACGGCTTGCGGGCCACCGCGCCGAACTGGGCGACCTCGCCGGAGGCGGCGAACCGCCAGCTCGCGCAGGAGACCAGCCCCGGCTCCAGCAGCTCCAAGCCCTCGAAGAAGGACTCCACCTCGGCGCGGCTGCGGGCGGTGATCGGCGGGGTGGCGTGGGCGTTCCAGAAGTCCATGGCCTCCGCGTTGCCCTCGCCGCCCAGCTCCAGCGTCGGATGGGTCAGCACCAGATGGCTGCCCGAGGGCACCGCCGCCATCAGGGTCCGCACGATGGACCGGGCCTCCTCGGTGTCCAGCACGAAGTTGAGGATGCCGAGCATCATCACCGCCACCGGGCGGTCCAGGTCGAGTATCCGGCCCGCCGCGGCCACGATCTCCTCCGGGCGGTGGGCGTCCGCGTCCACGTACTCGGTCACCCCCTCCGGCGCGCCGGTGAGCAGCGCCCGGGCGTGGGTGAGGACGATCGGGTCGTTGTCCACGTAGACCACCCGGGCGTCCGGGGCGATCCGCTGGGCCACCTCATGGGTGTTGTCGGCGGTCGGCAGCCCGGTGCCGATGTCCAGGAACTGCCGCACCCCGGCCTCACCCGCCAGGTAGCCCACCGCTCGGCCGAGGAACGCCCGGTCGGCCCGGGCCACCTCGCCGATGCTCGGGTACAGGGAGGTGACCTGCTCGCCCACCGTCCGGTCCACCGGGTAGTTGTCCTTGCCGCCCAGCCAGTAGTTCCAGACCCGGGCGTTGTGCGCGATGTCGGTGCGGACGCGGTCGTTCATCTGACGCTCCCTCTTCCGGCTCCCGGGGCGCCGGCCGCGCGCAGGACACGGCTGAGCGCGTCCACCCGGTTGGTGGTGATCGAATCCACCCCGTGGGCGATCAGCCTACGCATGGTCCGGCGGGTGTCCGCGGTCCAGGCCGACACCAGCAGCCCGTCCCCGTGCACCCGGTCCACCAGCTCCCGACTCAGCAGCCCGAAGCGGTAGTTGAGCCAGCGCGGGGTGAGCGCCGCCAGCAGTACGGGACGGGGCGGCGCCAGGCTGGTCCAGGTCAGGGCGATCTCCGCGCCCGGGTCGGCGGCGCGCACCAGCAGCATCGCCGAGCCGCTGGAGCAGTAGAAGACCCGGTCCGCCGCGCCCTGCTCGTGCACCGCCCCGACCACGGCGCGGACCGAGGCCTCGGTGGCCCCCGGCAGGTCGAGCATCACCCGGCGCCCCTCGGTGGCGGCCAGCGCCTCCGCCAGCGTCGGCACCCCGCCGGCGCCCGGGCCGGTCAGCGCCCGCAGCTCGGCCAGGGTCAGCCCGGACAGCGGGCGGTCCACCCGCCACAGCCGCTCCAGGGTGTCGTCGTGCAGCAGTACGGCCACCCCGTCCCGGGTCAGCCGGACGTCGATCTCCACCGCGTCCGCGCCCCGGGCGAACGCCGAGCGCAGCGAGGCGAGGGTGTTCTCCCGCACCCGGTACGGATCACCCCGATGCCCGACCACGGCGACCGGGCCGTGGGGGCCGGGCGCCGGCGTCAGCGGGTGATCCATGCCGCCGTGTACGCGTCGATTTCGGTACGGAGCCGGGTCTTCCCCGCCGGGTCCAGGAAGGAGGCCTCCACCGCCTGCTTGGCCAGGTCCGCCAGGCCCCGCTCGTCCAGCTCCAGCAGCCGGGCGGCGACCTCGTACTCGGTGTTGAGGTCGGTGCCGAACATCGGCGGGTCGTCCG
This sequence comes from Streptomyces lichenis, assembly GCF_023218175.1. Lineage (GTDB taxonomy): Bacteria > Actinomycetota > Actinomycetes > Streptomycetales > Streptomycetaceae > Streptomyces > Streptomyces lichenis. The sequence goes on from NZ_JALPTH010000026.1 coordinate 21,427, forward strand.
AGTTGATGCTCACCGGCACCCCGGCCTCCACCATGGTCCGCAGCGGGTGCTCGTCCAGGGTGGCCACCGCCCGGGTGGCGATGTTGGAGGTGGGGCAGACCTCCAGCGGGATGCGGTGCTCGGCGAGATGGGCGAGCAGCCGCTCGTCCTGCACCGCGCTGGTGCCGTGGCCGATGCGCTCGGCGCGCAGCTCGTTCAGCGCGTCCCAGATGGTCTGGGGCCCGGTGGTCTCCCCGGCGTGCGGCACCGAGTGCAGCCCGGCCGCGATGGCGCGGTCGAAGTACGGCTTGAACTGCGGGCGCGGCACCCCGATCTCCGGGCCGCCCAGCCCGAAGCCGACCAGCCCGTCCGGGCGCAGGTCCACCGCCAGCCGGCAGGTCTCCTCGGCGGCCTGCAGACCGGCCTCCCCGGGGATGTCGAAGATCCAGCGCAGCACCACCCCGAGCTCCGCCTCGGCCGCGCGCCGGGCGTCCTCGATGGCGTCCATGAACGCCTTCTCGTCGATCCCGCGCCGGGTCGAGCTGAACGGGGTGACGGTCAGCTCGGCGTACCGGATGTTCTGCCGGGCCATGTCCCGGGCCACCTCGAAGGTGAGCAGCCGGACGTCCTCCGGGGTGCGGATCAGATCCACCACCGACAGATACACGTCGATGAAGTGGGCGAAGTCGGTGAACACGAAGTAGTCCACCAGCGCCTCGGGATCGGTGGGCACCTTGGAGTCCGGGTGCCGGGCGGCCAGCTCCGCCACGATCCGGGGCGAGGCGGAGCCCACATGGTGCACATGCAGCTCGGCCTTGGGCAGGCCCGCGATGAAGGGGCGCAGTGCGGTCATCGGCTTCCTCCGGTGGTGCAGGCGGGTGTACGGCTGGGTGTACGGGCCGCGAGGCTGGTCAGAGGTCATCGTAGGACGGCCGGATAACATGACCGGTACACGGATGGGGGAGTTCATGTCAGAGAAGCACGACCCGTACGACCCGTGGGCACCGCCCGGGGACGGGGCGTCCCCGGAGCGCCCGGCCGATCCGCCGGTGACGCCCCCACCCGGAAACCCGCCCGGGAACCGCTCACCGGGAGTGCACGACTTCCCGACCATGACCTCGATGCCCGGGGCCGGTGGTGAGGTGCCCCCGCCGCCGACCGCCCCCGGCGGCCCGGCGCCGACCTCCCCCTACGGCTACCCCGACCCCACCGTGACCTCGGGCGGCTACGGCTACCCGGACCCGACGGTGACCTCCGGCGGCTACGGCTACCCGGTGCCGCCGCCCCCCGCGGCCTCCGGCTACCCGGGCTACCCCGGCTACGGCACTTGGGGCGCCCCCGCCCCGTCCAACGGCATGGGCGTCGCCGCGCTGGTGCTCGGCATCATCGGCGTGGTCCTCTTCTGCGCCTGGGGACTGGGGCTCATCCTCGGCATCCTGGCCCTGATCTTCGGCCTGATCGGCCGCAAGAAGGCCCGGCGCGGCGAGGCGGACAACGGCGGGATGGCCCTGGCCGGGGTGATCCTGGGCTCGGTCGCCATCGCCATCGGCGCGGGCTTCCTCGCCTTCCTGATCTGGTCCATCGCCCAGGACCGCGACGACTACTCCGACCCCGACCCGCCCCGCTACGACTCCGCGCTGGTCGTCTCCCACTCCGGATCCCCCCTCCGGCCGCACTGACCCGGGCCGGGCCCCCGGATGTGGGCGCGGCCCCGGGCCCACTCGACCCGACGGGGCCGAGCCCTGGGCCCACCCCCCGGTCGGGGCGCGGCCCCGAGCCCCGGCCCGTATGCGCGGGGTTCCTCAGGGCCGTACGAGTGACGGCCGCCCGGGGGCCCACACGGCGGCGGCCGCCGGGCCCCACGCATGCCCGCCGACCGGAGCACGCACGCGCGGGCGGCGCCTGTCCGGAGGACCGCGCCTCGGACGGTGGGGCCTCCCGGCCGGGACCCGGGCCGCGGGGGCCCGTAGCCGGTGTCTCCCGCCGCAGGGCCGCCCCGAAGGCGCCGTACGTCAGGTGGCCTGGGGCGGCGGCTGGGGCCGTACGCGTGGCGGTCGCCCCGTACGCGCCGAACGCCGGGGCCTCTCCGCCGGAACCTGGGCCCTGGGGGCCCGTAGTCGGTGTCTCCCGCCGCAGGGCCGCCCCCCGAAGGCGCCGTACGTCAGGTGGCCTGGGACGGCGGCGACTGGAGCCGCACGCGTGGCGGTCGCTCGGGCGCACGTGCGGCGGCGCGCGCCCACCTGGGACTCGCGCCGCGTGCCCTCCCCGTACGCCGCCCGCTCTCCCCGTACGCGCCACGACGTCAGGCTGCCGCCCGGGTCCCCGCCGCCCCCTGACGCGCCCGGACGTCGGGCCGTCGCGGTCCCGGCCCCGCCCCCGTACCGCCGCCCCGGCGTCAGGCGGCCCCAGCCTCCGTCCGCAACTGCGTGCGGGCCTCCATCAGGGCGAAGCCCAGCAGGTTGAGTCCGCGCCAGCGGGCCGGGTCGAGGGTGCGTTCGTCGTCCGCGGGCAGGCCTATGCCCCAGATCCGGTCCATCGGGCTCGCCTCGACCAGCACCCGGTCACCGGTGGAGAGGAGATAGGACGCCAGCCCGGGATCCGCGGCGAACTTGTGCGCGCTGCCCTCGACCACGATCCCGAACCGCTCCCGCGCCCAGGTCTCCTCGTCGAAGCCGCGCACCAGCCGCCCCGCCTTCTTGGCCAGCGCCGGGCTCGACGCCGCAACGGCCCGCCGTTCGGCCTCCGCGTCGCCGAAGAGGCGGGCCTTTCCGGCCATCATCCAGTGCTCCGCGGTGGCGTACTCCACCCCGTCGACGGTGAACGGCGAGGGCCACCACTGGCTCAGGCAGCTCGGGCCCAGCCTGCCGTCCGGCCGCGGCCGGTGCCCCCAGAAGGGCAGGTACCGCACCCGCTCCCCGCCGTCGATCCGGGCCCGCAACTCCTCGATCTTCCCCATGCACGCGAGTCTTCCAGCCGCCACTGACAGTCCGTACGGTATTTCCCCGGCCACGCGACACATGGTCGACCGAATCCGTCGCGTAACCAAAAGGCAACAACGGAATCACTTGGCTGGTAAGCACCCCTCTGCCAGGATCGGCACTCAATTCGGGTCGGCGCCACACTGGAGGGAGCCGCCGGAGGGCGCGGCCGACCTACACGAGAGACCCGCACCGGACACACCCGCTGGGACAACGGAGAACGCCATGGGCAACCGCCAGGAGCCGGACCACCGGCAGGGGCAGGACGACCAGAAGCCGGCCGACCGCTTCCCGGGGCTCGACCGCTTCGCCGCCGGGGCGAACCACATCGCCGGAAGGCTCAGGCCGGGCAGCTCGGGCCGGGAGTACACGGTGGTCGACCCGGCCACCGGGCAGGAGGTGCTGACCTACGAGCTGGCGGGCGCCGCCGATGTGGACGCCGCCGTCGCCGCCGCGCGCGAGGCGCTGCCCGGCTGGGCCGGGGCCACCCCCGCCGAGCGCTCCGAGGCCATGCACCGCTTCGCCGCCGAGCTGGACGCCCGCGCCGAGGAGCTGGCCCGCGCCGAGTCCCTCCAGTGCGGCAAGCCGCTGAAGCTGACCCGCGAGTTCGACGTGCCCGGCACCATCGACAACACCGCCTTCTTCGCCGGTGCCGCCCGCCACCTCCAGGGCCAGTCGGCCGGCGAGTACAGCGGCGACCACACCTCCTACGTACGGCGCGAGCCGATCGGGGTGGTCGGCTCCATCGCGCCCTGGAACTACCCGCTCCAGATGGCCGCCTGGAAGGTGCTCCCGGCCATCGCCGCGGGCAACACCATCGTGCTCAAGCCCGCCGAGCTGACCCCGCTGACCTCGCTGCTCTTCGCCGAGGCGGCCACCGCGGCCGGCATCCCCGACGGTGTCGTCAACATCGTCACCGGCGCCGGCCGGGAGGCGGGCGAGCACCTGGTGTCCCACCCGGACGTGGCGATGACCTCCTTCACCGGCTCCACCGCCGTCGGCAAGCGGGTCGCCGAACTGGCCACCGCCACCGTCAAGCGGCTCCATCTGGAGCTCGGCGGCAAGGCGCCGTTCGTGGTCTTCGACGACGCCGACCTGGAGGCCGCCGTCAACGGCGCGGTCGCCGGCGCCCTGATCAACACCGGCCAGGACTGCACCGCCGCCACCCGCGCCTATGTCCAGCGCCCGCTGTACGAGGCCTTCGTCAGCGGGGTCGCCGACCTGATGGCCGCCGTCCGGCTCGGTGACCCCTTCGAGGCCGGCACCGACCTCGGCCCGCTGATCAGCCACGCCCAGCGGGACCGGGTGGCCGGCTTCGTGGACCGGGCCCGCGCCTACGCCACCGTGGTCACCGGCGGGGTCGCCCCGCACAACGCGGGCGCCTACTACCGCCCCACCCTGATCACCGGGGCGGCGCAGGACAGCGAGATCGTCCAGGCCGAGATCTTCGGCCCGGTCCTGGTGGTGCTGCCCTTCGACTCCGACGAGGAGGGCCTGGCGCTCGCCAACGACACCCCGTACGGACTGGCCGCCTCCGCCTGGACGCGGGACGTCTATCGGGCCGGCCGGGCCACCCGGGAGATCAAGGCGGGCTGCGTCTGGGTCAACGACCACATCCCGATCATCAGCGAGATGCCGCACGGCGGGTACAAGGCCTCCGGCTTCGGCAAGGACATGTCCAGCTACTCCTTCGAGGAGTACACGCAGGTCAAGCATGTGATGTTCGACAACACCGCGGTGGCCCGGAAGGACTGGCACAGGACGGTGTTCGGCGACCGGTGATCCGGGTCGGGTGATGAGCCGCCGGCGGCGCGGCTTTGCGGATCGGATACCGGAAGGCTCTGGACCGGACGGCCGCCGCCCGTGTCAACTGGTGGCCCGCAGGGCGGACGGCGCGGTCCGCGGAGCGGACACCCCGGCCGCCGCCCCCAGGTCCCCGGTCCCGGCGCGGCACCCGCCACCCCTCCCCGTATCCCGACCGCCCCCGTATCCCGACCGCACCGAAAGGCGCAGCGCATGGAGCAGTACCAGCCCGAGAGCCTGTCCGCGGCCCAGGCGGCCGCCATGCGGCGCAGCCTGACCAGCGGCCGGGGCGCCCTCACCCGGCGCTCGCTGCTGCGGGCGGGCGGCTACGGGGCGCTCGCCGCGGGCTCGCTGGCCGCCCTGAGCGGCTGCGGCATCCCGCCGGCCAAGCGGGAGGGCGGCGGGCCGGCGTCCACCGACCACTCGGCCCAGGAGAAGCGGCTCACCTTCTCCAACTGGACCCAGTACATCGACGTCAGCGACGACGAGAAGAGCCGGCCCAGCCTGCAGGAGTTCACCCGGCGCACCGGGATCTCGGTCAAGTACACCGAGGACATCAACGACAACGTCGAGTTCTTCGGCAAGATCCAGCCCCAGCTGGCCGCCGGGCAGGACACCGGGCGGGACCTGGTCTGCGTCACCGACTGGCTGGCCGCCCGGATGATCCGGCTCGGCTGGGCGCAGCGGCTGGACTCCGCCCACCTGCCGAACGCCTACGCCAACCTCTCCGCCCAGTTCCGCCGCCCCGACTGGGACCCGGGCCGCGCCTACTCGTACCCCTGGACCGGTATCTCCACGGTCATCGCCTACAACGTGAAGGCCACCGGCGGGCGGAAGGTGGACTCGGTCACCCAGCTGCTGGACGACCCCAGGCTGAAGGGGAAGGTGTCCTTCCTCTCCGAGATGCGGGACTCCATCGGGATGACCCTGCTGGACCTCGGCAAGGACCCGGGGACGTTCTCCGACGCCGACTTCGACGCGGCCGCCGGGCGGCTGCAGAAGGCGGTGGACACCTCGCAGATCCGCCGCTTCACCGGCAACGACTACACCGCCGACCTCTCCAAGGGCGATATCGCGGCCTGTCTGGCCTGGGCCGGGGACGTCATCCAGCTCCAGGCCGACAACCCCGACATCCGCTTCGCCATCCCCTCGGCCGGCTACATCACCTCCAGCGACAACCTGCTGGTCCCGGCCGAGGCGCGGCACAAGACCAACGCCGAGAAGCTGATCGACTACTACTACGAGCTGCCCAACGCGGCCCGGCTCGCCGCGTACATCAACTACGTCTGCCCGGTCGAGGGCGTGCGCGGCGAGCTCGCCAAGATCGACCCCGAGCTGGCGGGCAACACCCTGATCCTCCCCGACAAGGCGATGGCGGCGAAGTCGCACGCCTTCCGCTCGCTGACCTCCGACGAGGAGACGGCGTACGAGGAGAGGTTCGGCAAGCTCATCGGTGCTTGAGCCCCGGGCCCCCGCTCCTCCGGCCCGTCCCGGCGTACCCGCCCCGCATCCCCCTCGACACCCTGGGACCGCAATCCATGACGACTGACACCAAGAGCACCGGCGGCGACGTCCGTCTGACCGGGATCAGCAAGACCTACGGCTCGTTCACCGCCGTGCACCCGCTGGAGCTGACCATTCCGCAGGGCTCGTTCTTCGCCCTGCTCGGCGCCTCCGGCTGTGGCAAGACCACCACCCTGCGGATGATCGCCGGGCTGGAGGACCCCACCACCGGCACCGTGCACCTCGGCGAGCGGGACGTCACCGACCTGCCGCCGTACAAGCGGCCGGTGAACACCGTCTTCCAGTCGTACGCGCTCTTCCCGCACCTGAGCATCTACGAGAACGTCGCCTTCGGGCTGCGCCGCCGGGGCGTCAAGTCGGTGAAGAAGCAGGTCGGGGACATGCTGGAGCTGGTGCAGCTGGGCGACCGGGCCCAGCAGCGCCCGCACCAGCTCTCCGGCGGCCAGCAGCAGCGGGTCGCGGTCGCCCGCGCCCTGATCAACCACCCCCAGGTGCTGCTGCTGGACGAGCCGCTGGGCGCCCTGGACCTCAAGCTGCGCCGCCAGATGCAGCTGGAGCTCAAGCGCATCCAGACCGAGGTGGGGATCACCTTCGTGCACGTCACCCACGACCAGGAGGAGGCCATGACCATGGCCGACCAGGTCGCGGTGATGAACGGCGGCCGGGTCGAGCAGCTGGGCGCGCCCGCCGACCTCTACGAGAACCCGCAGACCACCTTCGTCGCCAACTTCCTCGGCACGTCGAATCTGATTCCCGCCGAGATCGTGGAGGGCGCCTCGGAGGACCTGGTGGTGAGCGCCGGTGGCGGGAAGCTGCGGCTGCCGGCCGGGCGATGTCAGGCGTCCACCGCCGCCGGCGGCCGGCTGCTGGTCGGCGTCCGCCCCGAGAAGATCAGCCTGGTGCACGCCGACGACGCCGGGACGATCCCGGACGGCCGCAACCGGCTCACCGGCACCATCACCGCCTCCAGCTTCATCGGGGTCTCCACCCAGTACGTGGTGGACGGCCCGGCCGGCAGCGGGCTCCAGGTGTACGAGCAGAACGTCGAGCGCGACTCCCGGCTCGCCCCCGGCGCCGAGGTCGTCCTGCACTGGAACCCCGCGCACACCTTCGGCCTCGGTGCCGACCAGGCCATCGACGCGGGCACCCAGAAGGTGGAGGACGCCGCATGACCGGCACCACCACCGAGGCGGCCCCGCCGCCGCTGACCACCGCCCCGGCCGCCGGCGAGGTGCGCAAGCCGCCGACCCGCCGCCGGCTGGTCCCGTACTGGCTGCTGCTGCCCGGCATCCTCTGGCTGCTGGTCTTCTTCGCGCTGCCGCTGGTGTACCAGGCCTCCACCTCGGTGCAGACCGGCTCGCTGGAGAAGGGCTTCCAGGTCACCTGGCACTTCGCCACCTACTGGGACGCGCTGGCCGAGTACTACCCGCAGTACGTGCGCTCGCTGCTGTACGCCGGCACCGCGACCGTGCTCTGCCTGCTGCTCGGCTACCCGCTGGCGTATCTGATCGCCTTCAAGGCCGGGCGCTGGCGCAATCTCATCCTGGTGCTGGTCATCGCCCCGTTCTTCACCAGCTTCCTGATCCGCACGCTGGCCTGGAAGACCATCCTGGCCGACGGCGGCGCGGTGGTCGGCGCGCTGGACGCGCTGCACGTCCTGGACGTCACCAACTGGCTCGGCTGGACCCAGGGCGACCGGGTGCTGGCCACCCCGATGGCGGTGGTCTGCGGCCTCACGTACAACTTCCTGCCGTTCATGATCCTGCCGCTGTACACCTCGCTGGAGCGGATCGACGGCCGGCTGCACGAGGCCGCCCGCGACCTCTACGCCTCCCCGGCCACCACCTTCCGCAAGGTGACCTTCCCGCTCTCCATGCCGGGCGTGGTCTCCGGGACCCTGCTCACCTTCATCCCGGCCAGCGGCGACTACGTCAACGCCGAGCTGCTGGGCTCCACCGACACCAAGATGGTCGGCAACGTCATCCAGTCGCAGTTCCTCCGAGTGCTCGACTACCCGACGGCGGCCGCGCTGTCGTTCATCCTCATGGCCGTGGTGCTCATCATGGTCACCGTCTACATCCGGCGGGCCGGAACGGAGGACCTGGTCTGATGGTGCTGCTGCGCTGGATCCGCCGCCGGCTGGTCGTCTTCGCCGGCCTGCTGACGCTCGCCTACCTGATCCTGCCGAACGTCATCGTGATGGTGTTCTCCTTCAACGACCCGGCGGGCCGCTTCAACTACGCCTGGCGGGAGTTCTCCACCGCCGCCTGGCGCGACCCCTGCGGGGTGGCCGACATGTGCGGCTCGCTCTCGCTGTCGCTCCAGATCGCCACCTGGGCCACGATCGGCGCCACCGTGCTGGGCACGATGATCGCCTTCGCGCTGGTCCGCTACCGCTTCCGGGCGCGCGGCGCGATCAACTCGCTGATCTTCCTGCCGATGGCGATGCCCGAGGTGGTGATGGCCGCCTCGCTGCTGACGCTGTTCCTGAACCTCGGCGCGCAGCTGGGCTTCTGGACGGTGCTGATCGCCCACATCATGTTCTGCCTGTCCTTCGTGGTCACCGCCGTCAAGGCCCGGGTGATGTCGATGGACCCGCGGCTTGAGGAGGCCGCCCGGGACCTGTACGCGGGGCCGGTGCAGACCTTCCTGAGGGTCACCCTGCCGATCGCCGCCCCCGGTATCGCGGCCGGCGCGCTGCTCGCCTTCGCGCTGTCGTTCGACGACTTCATCATCACCAACTTCAACGCGGGCTCCACCGTGACCTTCCCCATGTTCGTCTGGGGCTCGGCGCAGCGCGGCACGCCCGTCCAGATCAACGTCATCGGCACGGCGATGTTCGCCATCGCGGTGCTGGTGGTCGTGGTGGGCCAGCTGCTGGCCCGCAGGCGCAACCGCGCCGCACAACCCTGAACCACCCCTGAGGGAGTTGGAAGCCATGGCCCCCGTCGCCATGCGAACCGCTGCACGATCGCTCTCGGACGCCCAGCCCGTCCCCTACTGGCTGGAAGACCCCGGCAAGCCCGGCGCCCTGCCCGCCCTCACCGGCACCGAGACCTGCGACCTGCTGGTCGTCGGCGGCGGCTACAGCGGGCTGTGGACCGCGCTGATCGCCAAGGAGCGCGACCCCGGCCGGGACGTGGTGCTCATCGAGGGCCGGGAGGCGGGCTGGGCCGCCTCCGGGCGCAACGGCGGCTTCTGCGCCGCCTCCCTCACCCACGGTCTGGGCAACGGACTGGCCCGCTGGCCGGAGGAGCTGGCCACCCTGGAGCGGCTCGGCGAGGCCAACCTCGACGGTATCGAGGCCGCGGTACGGGGCTACGGCATCGACTGCGCCTTCGAGCGCACCGGCGAGATCGACGTGGCCACCGAGCCGCACCAGGTGGACGAGCTGGCCGAGATGTACGCGGAGGCCGAGCGGCTCGGCCTGGCCGACGGCCTCCAGCTGCTGGACCGGGAGGCGGTACGGGCCGAGGTCGACTCGCCCACCTTCCTCGGCGGACTCTGGGACCGGCGCGGAGTCGCCATGCTCAACCCCGCCAAGCTCGCCTGGGGCCTGAAGGAGGCCTGCCTCGGCCTCGGGGTGCGGATTTACGAGAACACCCGCGGCCACGAGCTGGCGCGGGCCGGCTCCGGGATGGCGGTGCGCACCGACTACGGCCGGGTGCTGGCCCGGAAGGTCGCGCTCGGCACCAACGTCTTCCCCTCGCTGGTCAAGCGGCTGCGCCACTACACGGTCCCGGTCTACGACTACGCGCTGATGACCGAGCCGCTGAGCGAGGAGCAGCTGGCCTCGATCGGCTGGCGCAACCGGCAGGGCCTCGGCGACAGCGCCAACCAGTTCCACTACTTCCGGCTGTCGGAGGACAACCGGATCCTGTGGGGCGGCTATGACGCGATCTACCCGTTCGGCGGGAGGGTCAGCGCCGAGCGCGACCAGCGCCCGGAGACCTACCTCACCCTGGCCGAGCACTTCTTCACCTGCTTCCCGCAGCTGGAGGGGGTGCGCTTCAGCCACGCCTGGGGCGGCGCCATCGACACCTGCTCGCGCTTCTCGGCGTTCTTCGGCACGGCGCACGAGGGCCGGGTCGCCTACGCGCAGGGGTACACCGGGCTCGGCGTCGGGGCGACCCGGTTCGGCGCGGACGTGATGCTGGACCTGCTGGCGGGGGAGCGGACCGAGCGCACCGAGCTGGAGATGGTCCGCTCCAAGCCGCTGCCCTTCCCGCCGGAGCCGATCGCCTGGGCGGGCATCGGCCTCACCAAGTGGTCCCTGGCCCGCGCCGACGCCAACGGCGGGCGGCGCAACCTGTGGCTGAAGACCATGGACCGGCTGGGCCTCGGCTTCGACAGCTGAGAGCTCTCGCCGGTGCGGGGGCGTTCATCGTATGAGCGCCCCCAGTGCGCCCCCGTAAGCCTCCTTCACCACCGAAGATCCGGTGAAGCCGCGTCATCATCCCCACGGGTTGTCGTCCGATCGTGTGAGCGCACCGCCGGTATGGGGTGGTGCGGACACACGGGGAACGCGGGAGGCGTGCGGACGATGAGCGGTACGCGGGGACGGGACCACGGGGAAGCGGCGGCGGAGGCGGTACGGGCCGCGGTCGAATGGCTGGCGGCGGCCGCGCCCGACCCCGGCGCCTGCCGCTGGGAGTGGGAGCGCGGCCCGCTGGGCGTGGTGCTGCTGCCGGCCGGGCGCCGCTGGGACGTGCTGATCGCCCCGGGCGACCTGGGGTACGCCACCCTGGACGTGCTCTCCCGGCTGGCCGCCCGGCCCGGTCCGGTGCTGGCCGGCGCCGGTCAGGGGCGGCTCGGCTTCTTCGTCCCACCCGGCACGGCGGCCCGCTGGTTCGGCACCGGGATACGGGCGGCCGGCCCGGGCGCCTGGATCGCCGCGCCCCACCCCGCCCGTACCCCCGCCGGGTCCCGCTGGCTGGTCCTCCCGGACGGCCGGGGCACCCTCACCGAACCGGCGGTGCTGGAACTGGCCCTGCACGAGGCGGCGGCCCGGCTGGCGGGGTGAGGCGGGGGCGCCTCGCGGAGCCAGGCGGGGGCGGATGAGATTCGGGGGCGTCCGGGCCATTGACAAGTGCATTGGTCTGGACCAACTCTGTGCGGTGCCGCACCCCAACTCCCCCCATCCCGGAGGCAGTCGTGCCCCGCACCGCCCGCCGCGTGTCCAGACGCGCCCCCACCCCCTCCCGTCCGCTGCTTGCCTCCGCCCTCGGCCTCGTCCTCTTCCTGGCCGCCGGAGCCCTGGCGCCCACCGCCGCCCGAGCCGCCGAGGACGCCCAACTGGTCCGCAACGGCGGCTTCGAGGCCGGGCTCGACGGCTGGAGCTGCACCGCCGGCAGCGGAGCCGTCACCACCTCCCCGGTGCACGGCGGCACCTCCGCCCTGAAGGCCACCCCGGCCGGCTCCGACAACGCCCGCTGCACCCAGAGCGTCGCCGTCCGCCCCGACTCCTCGTACACCCTGGCCGGCTGGGTGCGCGGCAGCTACGTCCACCTCGGCGCCACCGGGACCGGCACCGCCGACGCCTCCACCTGGACCCAGTCCGCCCCCGACTGGCAGCGGCTGACCACCACCTTCCGCACCGGCCCGGCCACCACCTCGGTCACCCTGCACACCCATGGCTGGTACGGCACCGGGGCCTACCACGCCGACGACCTCACCCTCACCGGCCCGGGCGGCGACCCGGTGCAGCTCCCGGCCGCGCCCACCTCGGTCACCGCCGGGACGCCCACCTCCACCACCGTCCCGCTGACCTGGCCGGCCGTCCCCGGCGCCACCGGCTACACCGTCTACCGCGACGGGGCGAAGGCGCTGAGCACGAGCGCCCCCTCGGCCACCGTCACCGGACTGGCCGCCGCCACCGCGTACCGCTTCGAGGTCACCGCCACCAACAGCGCCGGTGAGTCACCGAAGTCCGCCGCCGTCACCGCCAGCACCGCGCCCGGCGGCCCCACCGACCCGCCGCCCGGCGGCGGCCTGCCCGCACACGCCCTGGTCGGCTACCTCCACGCCGGCTTCGCCAACGGCTCCGGCTACACCCGGATGGCCGACGTCCCCGACTCCTGGGACGTGATCAACCTGGCCTTCGGCGAGCCGACCTCGGTCACCTCCGGGGACATCCGCTTCGCGCTCTGCCCGAAGACCGAGTGCCCCAACGTCGAGACGCCCGCCGAGTTCAAGGCCGCGATCAGGGCCAAGCAGGCCGCCGGCAAGAAGGTGCTGATCTCCATCGGCGGCCAGAACGGGCAGGTCCAACTCGCCTCCACGGCGGCCCGGGACGCCTTCGTCGCCTCCGTCTCGAAGATCATCGACGAGTACGGCCTGGACGGCCTGGACATCGACTTCGAGGGCCACTCCCTCTCCCTGAACACCGGTGACACCGACTTCCGCAACCCCACCACCCCGGTGATCACCCACCTGATCGCCGCCGTCAAAACCCTCAAGGCGAAGTACGGCCCCGGCTTCACGCTCACCATGGCCCCGGAGACCTTCTTCGTGCAGCTCGGCTACCAGTTCTACGGCTCCGGGCCCTGGGGCGGCCAGGACCCCCGGGCCGGCGCCTACCTCCCGGTCATCCACGCCCTGCGCGACGACCTCACCCTGCTGCACGTCCAGGACTACAACTCGGGGCCGATCATGGGCCTGGACAACCAGTACCACTCCATGGGCGGCGCCGACTTCCACATCGCGATGACCGACATGCTGCTCACCGGCTTCCCGGTGGCCGGCGACGCCCAGCGGTTCTTCCCCGCCCTCCGCCCCGAGCAGGTCGCCATCGGACTGCCCGCCACCCCCCACGCGGGCAACGGCCACACCCCGCCCGCCGAGGTCACCAAGGCCCTGAACTGCCTCACCAGGAAGACCGACTGCGGCTCCTACCAGACCCACGGCAGCTGGCCCGCGCTGCGCGGGCTGATGAGCTGGTCGATCAACTGGGACCGGTTCGGCGGCGGGGAGTTCGCCCGGAACTTCGACGCCTACCGCTGGAGCTGACCCACCACAGCGGCGCCAGCAGCAGCACGCCCAGGCAGAGGCTGCCGAACACGTCCAGCGGCCAGTGGTAGCCGCGCAGCATGAGCCCGGTGCCCGTCGCCGCCGTCAGCACCACGGCGGCGGGCACCGCCCAGCGCCACCGCTCCCGGGCCAGCAGCGCGGCACCGCCGTACGCGACCATCGCCGTGGCGGTGTGCCCCGAGGGGTAGTAGCCGCTCGCCTCGGTCATCGGCCCCACCCGGTCCACCAGCAGCTTCAGCGGGACCACCAGGGCGGGCACCAGCAGCATCGCCCCCGCCGCCCACCCGGCCGCGGCCCGGGCCCCGCGCCGCAGCGCCCAGACCACGGCGACCAGCAGCACCGGCACCGCGACCGGCATATTGCCCAGGTCGGCGCCCGCTTCGGCGAGCGGCGCCGGCACCGCGCCGACCAGCCCCCCGCTGATCCGCTCGTCCAGCCGGACCACCGGGCCCCGGGCGAGCACCTGCCAGGTGGCAGCGCCGAACAGCAGCACCGCGAGCAGCGGCAGCAGAAGAACGAGAAGGGCCGGCCGTCCCGGAACAGGGGGGGTGGTTCCGGGAGGGCCGGCCTCGTCGGTGTGCCGCGCGCCCCGGGGGGTGTGGGGCGGGCGGCCGTCCGACCGGAGAGGACTTCCGGAGCGGGAAGCTCCAGCGGTGTGCGCCTGGGCGCTGCCGGTACGGGGCTGGGGAGGCTCCGCACCATGGTCGCCCGCAGTCCCCTGCGGGCGGGGTGTCTCTCTCATCCGCTCAGACCGTACGGCAGGGCGCGAGGGCCGGACACCCGGATCCCCATCCCGCCATCGGCCCCCCACGACCTCTTCACAACCGGCCGCCCCTCGTCACATCCGGTGCGACCGCTGTTCGGGGTGGGGCGGGGGTGACGGGAGCGTAGTTGCTCGTGAGTGCGGAAGCATGTTCCCTCCGCCCCTGCCAGGGGTGACACTTCCTTGCTGACCCTCGTCACGCTGTGCCACGTTGCCCCCATGGATCCAGCACAGTTCGATGGATACGCCCGACGGGGAACGATCGACACCCTCCCGCTCACCGAGGCGGCCCGCCAGTTGGAGGCGATCGCCCGCTATGTGGCCGGCGCCCGGGACGAGCTGACCCGGCGCGAGCAGGACGGCGAGATCCCCGCCCTGGACGGCGGGAAGGCGCTGGCCTTCGCCCATGAGGCCCCCTCACTCTCCCTCACCGGCCCCGACGGCGAGACCGTCGCGGTCATCGTCTCGCCGGCCGTCCTGGAAGTCCTGGAGGACGCCGTCGGCCTGCTCCAAGGCGAACTCGACCGTGGACGCGGCACCGGCGCCCCGGTGACCACGGAGCAACTCCGGGAAGAGCTGAGGGGCGACCTGGTCGGGCGGGTGGGCTGAGGGTTCGGGGTCCAGGTGCGGGTGTGCCGCCGCCCGGTGGGGGCGGCGGCACACGGAGAGCATCGGGGCCAGGGGCCGTCAGAGCGCGGCGAAGGCGTTCTCGATGATGTCCAGGCCCTCGTTCAGCAGGTCCTCGCCGATGACCAGCGGGGGCAGGAAGCGGAGCACGTTGCCGTAGGTGCCGCAGGTCAGCACGAGGACGCCCTCGGCGTGGCAGGCCTTGGCGAGCGCGCCGGCGGCCTCCGGGTGGGGCTCCTTGGTGGCGGGGTCCTTGACCAGCTCGATGGCGATCATGGCGCCGCGACCGCGGATGTCGCCGACGATCTCGTACTTCTCCTGCATCGCGGCGAGGCGGCCCTTCATGACCTCCTCGATGCGCTTGGCCTTGCCGTTGAGGTCGAGCTCCTTCATGGTCTCGATGGCGCCCAGCGCACCGGCGCAGGCCACCGGGTTGCCGCCGTAGGTGCCGCCCAGGCCGCCGCCGTGCACGGAGTCCATGATCTCGGCGCGGCCGGTGACCGCGGCGAGCGGCAGACCGCCCGCGATGCCCTTGGCCGTGGTGATCAGGTCCGGGACGACACCCTCGTCCTCGCAGGCGAACCACTGGCCGGTGCGGCAGAAGCCGGACTGGATCTCGTCCGCGACGAAGACGATGCCGTTGTCCGTGGCGAACTCGCTGATCGCCGGGAGGAAGCCCTTGGCCGGCTCGATGAAGCCGCCCTCACCGAGGACCGGCTCGATGATGATGGCGGCCACGTTCTCGGCGCCGATCTGCTTGGAGATCTGGTCGATCGCCTGGGCGGCGGCCTCGGGGCCGCAGTTCTCCGCACCGGTGGGCCAGCGGTAGCCGTAGGCGACCGGGACCCGGTAGACCTCGGGCGCGAACGGGCCGAAGCCGTTCTTGTACGGCATGTTCTTGCTGGTCAGCGCCATCGTGAGGTTGGTGCGGCCGTGGTAGCCGTGGTCGAAGACCACGACCGCCTGGCGCTTGGTGTACGAGCGCGCGATCTTCACCGCGTTCTCGACGGCCTCGGCACCGCTGTTGAACAGCGCGGACTTCTTGGCGTGGTCGCCCGGGGTCAGCTCGGCCAGCGCCTCGCAGACCTCCACATAGCCCTCGTAGGGGGTGACCATGAAACAGGTGTGGGTGAAGTCGGCGAGCTGGGCGGAGGCCCTGCGCACCACGGCCTCGGCGGAGGCACCGACCGAGGTCACGGCGATGCCGGAGCCGAAGTCGATCAGGCGGTTGCCGTCCACGTCCTCGATGATCCCGCCGCCCGCGCGGGCCGTGAAGACCGGCAGTACGGAGCCCACGCCGCCGGCGACCGTGGCGGTACGGCGGGCCTGAAGCTCCTGCGACTTCGGGCCGGGGATGGCGGTGACGACGCGGCGCTCCTGCGGGATTGCGGTCATGCGGGGCTCCTGGGGGTGATCGGGACGCTTTCGGGTCTTCAGAGTCTTTCTTCCGCAGGCTAGGGGTGGGGGAGGGGTGCGGGCATGCGCCGTTCGGGAGTGGTGCGGGGGGTGTCCTTGTCCGTGGCGGACATAGGGCGGGTCCGCGAGGGATGGGGGATCGGATGCTGCCCGGTCCGCCCGTGGCCCGGACCGTGAGCGGGGCGCGCCCGACCCCCGTCCGGGCGCGCCGCCCTCACCCGTCCAGAGTGCGCCCCGGCCGCCCCGTACGCCTCGCCCGTCAGGGGGATCCGCCTCCCCCGGCCGGGGGAGACCCCCCCCGGGCCCCCGCGCCCCGGAACTGATGACGCCGCCCCGAGACCGGCCCCGCCCGCGCCGCGGGACCGGTCGCCCCGGACCCGTCACCGGGCCGCCCCCGCGCCCCGGAACCGGCCGCCTCGCGCCCCGACACCCGTCGTCCTCGGTGAACTCCCCACCGTCTGCCACTAGATTGGCCGTGCACTTCAGCGGGCCTGGCTGGTCAGGGGGCGGCGGTTCATGGATTCCGACAGCACGTTCGACGCGCGGGACGCGCGCGGTACCCGGGCCAACCCGGTGCCCCGCCCGGCCGGACCGCCTGCCGGGGGGCCGCCTCCGGCCGGACCGCCTCCGGCCGTACCGCCCTCGCCGTACGGTCCGCCCGCGGGGCCGTACGGGGCCCCCGCGCGCCCTGCGCACGCACCCGCCACCCGGCCGGCGCTCGCGGAGTGGCTGCGGCTGCCGCGGCCCGCGGCGGCGCCCGGGATCTGGCGGCTGGGGCATGTGGAGCGGCCGGCGGAGGAGCACCACACCGTCCCGGCCCGGCAGCTGGTGAACGGCGCGCTCATCGCGTACCTCTGCGGCTGGCTGGTCTGGTCCCTGCTGTGGAACGGCTACCTCGAAGGCTGGTGGATCTTCGTCGACGACTGGTGGCTGCTGCCCATGGTGTGGCTGGTGCCCAAGGAGTGGCAGTCGCCCGGGCACCCCGACTTCGCGCTCTACGCCGGGGCCACCTACCTCTGGTACGGCCTGGTCCTGGCGCTGCTGGCGCACACCTTCGGCCGGGTCGGCAACTGGGCCGAGGTGTGGCGCCGCTGGGGCGTGCCGATCTGGCCGCTGTTCGTGCTGGTGCCGGGCGTCTGGCGGGAGATGCCGCGGATCGAGTGGCTGCTGACGGTGTCCAACGTCTACTACGCGCTGCTGGTCGCCGCCGTGCTGGCCGCCGTGGGGCGGGTCGGCCGCTGGCCCGCGGTGCGGCGGCGGCTCGCCGGGGCGGACGGCGGCCCGGTCCCGGCGCCCCCGGAGGCCGACCCGGCCGACTGGCCCGAGGTGCGGGACGCCGGGCTGGCCGAGGCGGCCGGGCGGCTCGCCGAGGCCACCCGCTCCGGGGCGCTCGGCGATGTGGACCACGCCCGGATCCACCGCGCCTGGCAGGGCGTGCGCACCCACCCCGGACGGCTGCCCGCCTTCGCCGACGCGGTGCGGGCGTACGGCCCGGCGGCCTGCGCCCACCCCTCCGGCGCCCGCGACCTCCCGGTCCGTACCGCCGTCCACGACCTGGTCACCGGCCAGGTGCGGATCGGCACCGCCGCCGACCACCCCCGCAACCCCTACGCCCGCCGCACCACCGGGGTCGCCCTGGAGCCGGCCCTGCTCGGGACCTCGCTGCTGGCCGTGGGCCCGGCCGGTTCGGGCAAGACGGTACGGCTCACCCGCCCGGTCACCGAGTCGCTCTGCCTCCAGGCGCTGGCCGGGCGCGCCTCGGTGGTCGCCGTCACCGCCCAGGGCGCCGCGCTCGCTCCGGACGAGTCCTTCGACGTGGTCGTCTCCGTGGGCCGCGAGGACTCCACCCACGACCTCGACCTGTACGGCGGCGCCGAGGACCCGGACGAGGCGGCCGGGACGCTGGCCGAGGCACTGGTCGGCGACCTGGTGCCGGACTGCCGCCGGGCCGCCACCACCCTGGCCCGGCTGATCGGCCCCTACCGGGCCGCCCACGGCCACTTCCCGCCCGTACCGGAGCTGCGGGAGCTGCTGGACGGCGCCCCGGAGGCGCTGGCCGCGCTGCGGGACGCCGTCGCCGGTGACCCGGCCCAGCTGCGCGAGCTGGACGCCCGGGCCCGCGGGGCCGGCCGCGGGGACGACACCGGGCCGCTGCTCGCCGAGCGGATCGCCTTCCTGGACCGCCCGGCCCTCGCCCGCTTCTTCCGCCCCGCCGGTGCGCAGCGGGGCGGCGACGCGCCCCGGCTCACCCTGCGGGCCATCGAGCACCCGCTGCGGGTCCGGGTCGACCTGCCGGAGCGCGGCCACGCCGAGGCCTCCCGGATCGTGGCCCGGCTGCTGCTGGCCCAGTTCGCCGAGGCGGCGCTCGCCCGGGCCGACCGCTCGCTCTTCGCCTGCCTGGTGCTGGACGACGCCACCCGCACCGTCACCGCCGACTCGGTCCGCGCCGTGCAGCGGCTGCGCTCCGCCCACGCGGGTGTGGTGCTGGCGCTGCGCAGCCTGGAGGAGGTCCCGGAGACCCTGCGCGGCCCGCTGCTGGGCGCGGTCGGCTGCCGGATGGCGTTCGCCGGGATCGGGCCCTGGGACGGCGGCCGGTTCGCCGAGACCTGGGGCACCGAGTGGGTGCAGACCCGGGACGTCACCAACCGGCAGATCATCTCCGACGAGCCGCTGACCAAGGCGATGCACTTCGTCCGCCGGCTGGTCACCGGCAAGGCGGCCACCGCGGAGGCGGTCACCGTCCGCGAGGTCGAGCGGCAGCGCTGGTCCGCCTCCGACCTGGCCCACTCCGTCCCGGCCGGGCACGCGGTGCTCTCGCTCTCCGAGGTGCGCGGCGACCACACGCCACCCCTGCTGGTCGACCTGCGGACGTGACAGGCTGGCACAATCGAGGGAGCGGTTCATACGCGACGGCGAAAAGGACCGTCCCCCGGGTGGGCCGCGGAAGGGTCGCGCGCACCGTCCACAAGGCTCCCGCACGCCAACCGCACGCGAACGGACCGCACCGTCCGCACGGCTCCCGCACCCCCGCAGCACGCCTCCGCCCCGCCGCCTGAAAGCACCACGGTCCCGCCATGCCGCCCACGCTCGCCTCGCTCGTCCAGCACTCGGCGCTGAAGCTCACCGTCCGCGCCGGGCAGGACCGCCTCGACACGCCCGTCCGCTGGGCGCACGCCAGCGAGCTGGCCGACCCCGTCCCGTACATGGAGGGCGGGGAACTGCTGCTGGTCACCGCCACCAACCTGGACGCCGAGGACCCCGAGGCGATGCGCCGCTATGTGCGGCGGCTCGCCGGGGCCGGGGTCGCCGGGCTCGGCTTCGCCGTCGGCGTGAACTACGACGCCATCCCCAACGCCCTGCTCGACGCGGCCCGGGAGGCGGACCTGCCACTCCTTGAGGTGCCTCGGCGCACCCCCTTCCTGGCCATCTCCAAGGCGGTCTCCGCGGCGATCGCGGCCGAGCAGTACAAGGCGGTGACGGCCGGGTTCGAGGTGCAGCGGGAGCTGACCCGGGCGGCGCTCGCCGAGGGCCCGGAGGCCGTGGTGGCCCGGCTGGCGGCCCATATGGACGGCTGGGCGGCGCTCTACGACGCCTCCGGCGCGGTGGTCTTCGCGGCCCCCGACTGGGCGGCGCGCCGGGCCGCCCGGCTCACCCCGGACGTGGAGCGGCTGCGCGAGCGGGCCGCCCCGGCCAGCGCCGTGGTCGGCTCCAGCGACGAGCGGGTGGAGCTGCAGTCCCTGGGCAGCGGCCGCCGGGTGCGCGGCGCCCTCGCGGTCGGCACCGGCGCCCCGCTGGGCACCGCCGAGCGGTACGCCGTGCACTCGGCCATCGCCCTGCTCACCCTCACCACCGAGCGCTCCCGCTCCCTCCAGGCCGCCGAGCAGCGGCTCGGCGCGGCGGTGCTGCGGATGCTGCTGGCCGGGCAGCCGGACCACGCGCGCGCGGTCGCCGGGGACCTCTACGGCGGGCTGCTGGACGCCCCGTTCCGGATGCTGGTCGCCGAACCGGCCTCCGGGGAGCGCGACCCGGCCGCCGAACCGCCGCTGCGGGCCCTCGCCGACGCGCTGGAGACCGCCGCCGCGCGGGCCGGTGAGTCGGTGCTGACCGTGCCCGACGGGGACGAGCGGCTGGTGATGCTGGCCGGTGACGGCGGCGCGGTGGCGACCGCCTGCGACGGCTACGCGGAGAGTGAGTCGGACGAGGCCGGGGTGGTGGTCGGCCTGTCCGCGCCGACCGGCCCGATCGCCGCGGCCACCGCCTACAAGCAGGCCGAGCAGGCCCTGTCGGTGGCCCGCCGGCGCGGCCGCGCCCTGGTGGAGCACGAGGACCTGGCGGCCGGCTCGGTGCTGCCGCTGCTCGCCGACGACGCGGTACGGGCCTTCGCCGACGGGCTGCTGCGGGCGCTGCGCGAGCACGACGCCACCGGCCGCGGCGACCTGGTCGCCTCGCTGCGCGCCTGGCTGTCCCGGCACGGCCAGTGGGACGCCGCCGCCACCGACCTCGGCGTGCACCGCCACACCCTGCGCTACCGGATGCGCCGGGTGGAGGAGATCCTGGGCCGCTCGCTGGACGACCCGGACGTCCGGATGGAGCTGTGGCTGGCCCTGAAGGCCGCCGGCGACAAGCCCTGAGACAGGCCCCGGGGCCCGCTCAGCGCAGGTCCATCGACATCCGCAGCACCAGGCCGTCGGCCGAGGAGCGGATCCGCACCAGGTCGCACAGCTCGTTGATCATCCACAGCCCCCGGCCCCCGGAGGCGGCCGTCGGGTCCGGGCGGAACCGGCCCGCCAGCGGGTCGTCCAGCCGGCCGGTGTCCCGGGTCTCCACATGCACCCGCCCGGGGGTGCTCCACATCCGCAGGGTGCCCCGGCCGCCGCCGTGCCGCAGCGAGTTGGTGGCCGCCTCGGTGACCGCGAGCACCAGATCGGAGCGGCGGGCGGCGCTCAGCGCCGTACCCTCCAGCCGGCCGGCCAGGAAGGCGCGCACCGCGGCCAGGTCGCCGTCCGTGTACGGCAGCACGGCGACCGGCCCCGGCGGCTCCTCCAGCGGGACGTCGCACTCCGCGCACACCGCCAGCGGGTCCGCGTACTCGGCGCACTCCCGCGCGCCCCGGGCACCGGCGTCCAGCAGCGCGGGATGGGTGCGGCGCACCAGCGCCATCACGTCCGCGGGCAGGGCGGGCTCCTGGTAGGCGCAGAGGAAGGCGGTGGGCCGGTCGGCGAAGACCAGGTTCACCAGGGCCTCCAGCCGGGCCGCCTCGACGGTCTCGGCACGGTCGCGTCCCGGCCATATCGGCTCCATGACGACCCGGGCCGGGCGCCCCGGACGCCGCGCGGCGAACGTGGCCAGCAGCGACAGCACCCGTCCCGGGTTGCGGCCGGCCTCCGCCATGTCCGTCCACACCGCGCCGCCGTCACCGCCGAACAGGTCGCGCAGCGCCTCCAGCCGGGGCCCCGGGACCAGCACCAGCACCGGCCGGCCGGCCTCCAGCCCGTCCTGGACGAAGGAGCCGACCGCCCGGAGGAAGTCCGGCTCGTCCCGGTAGGACAGGGCGGGGTGGGCGAAGGACTCACCCGGCGGCAGCACCGGGTCGGTGAGCACACTGGTGGTCATCGCACGACCTTCAGACCGGCCCGCAGCTCCGGGAAGAGACCGAGCAGCCGGTGCAGGGTGGGCGGCGCGCCGCTGACCCGCAGGCTCCGGCCGGCCGGCAGCGACCTGGCCGCCTCCGCCAGCACTCCCGCACCCACCACGTCGACGAACTCCAGGGCGCTCAGGTCGACTTCCGCGTCCCCGTCGTCGGCCATCCGGGACAGCGCGGCCGCCACCCCGCGGGTGGCGGTACGGCCGTCGTGGTCCAGGGCGCCCTCCAGGACCAGGCCCGGGGCGTGCGGGTGCGGCAGCGCGCGCAGCGGCGGCCGGGCCGGCGGGGCCTCACCGGGCGGGTGGACGGGCGCGGCCCGGTGGGCGCCGGTGAGCACCGCCGTGTCCGCGTCCGGGATCAGCCGGCGGTCGTAGAGGCACAGGGCGCTGAGCCGGGGCAGCCGGGCGAACACCTCGCGGTGGATGCGCAGCTCGTACTCCAGCAGCCGGTCCGCCCCCGGCACGTCCCGGGCGCACCAGGACATCTCGCCGATCGCCCGCAGCCCGGTGCAGCCGTCCGCCAGCGCCTGGGCGGTGGCGTCGTGCCACTGGCCGACCATGGCGTCGGGGTCGAAGGGCCCGGCGGCGAGATAGGTGTCGTCCGCGGTGAACACCTCCAGCCGGCCCCGCACCCGGGCGGCCGCCACGTCCATGCCCCGGGCGGCCAGCGCCGCGAGCACGGCGTCCGGGTCGGTGGCGTCGGCGAAGTAGTACAGCCGCTCGCCCCGCTCCAGCGCGGGGGCCAGGAAGCCGTAGGCCAGGTCGGCCCAGGTGCGGTCGTCGGAGTAGCAGGCGCAGACGTGGTTGGGCGCGGAGGCCGGGGCCGGCCCGGAACGCGTGTCGTTGCTCCCGGTCATGCGGTCCCCTTCCGTGCGGTCGTACGCGCGCCCCACCGTGGCGGCGGCCTTCACGGTATCGCCATCGGCCGGTCACCGGACACCCGTGCCTCCTCCGCCGGCCGGCCCGCTCCCGCTGCCCGGTATCGGGCGTATCCGTGGCCATCGCAGCCATCCGCTGCCTAAGGTCTGCACATGACAAGCCCCGCCGCGGATCCGGCCTCGGATCCGACGGCCTCCGACGCCGTGCCCGCCGACGCCGCACCCGTCGACGCCGTGGAACCGGCGGCCTCCGCCGCCGCGCTCGCCGGGTCCCCGCCCGCCGACACCCCGCCGGCCACCGGCCGCCGCCGCTTCGGCGCCGCGGTCTGGGCGGCGCTGGGCATCGTCTACGTGGTGTGGGGCTCCACCTACCTCGGCATCCGGGTGGTCGTGGAGACCATGCCGCCCTTCCTCTCCGCCGGGGTCCGGTTCGTCGCCGCGGGGCTGCTGCTCGCCCTGCTGCTGGTGTGCCGGTACGGGCCCGGGGTGCTGCGGGCGAGCCGCGCCCAGCTCGCCTCCGCCGCCCTGGTCGGGCTGCTCCTGCTGCTCGGCGGCAACGGCCTCGTCGTCCTGGCCGAGACCACCGTGCCCTCCGGCCTCGCCGCCCTGCTCATCGCGGTCGTCCCGGCCTGGGTGGTGCTGCTGCGCACCGCCTTTGGCGAGCGGCCCGGGCGCGGCGCCTACCTCGGGGTGCTGCTGGGACTGGCCGGGCTCGCCGTGCTCACCCTTCCGGGGATCAGCGGCGAGGTGCGCGTCTGGGGCGTGCTGACCGTGATGGCCGCCACCCTGATGTGGTCGCTGGGCTCCTTCGCCTCCTCCCGGCTGCCGATGCCGAAGAACCCGTTCGCCACCAGCGCGTACGAGATGGTGGCGGGCGGCCTGGCCTGCGCCCTGGTCGGCCTGGCCCGCGGCGAGCAGCACGGACTGGACCTCGGCGCCGTCTCCGCCCGCTCCTGGACCGCCCTCGGCTATCTCATCGTCTTCGGTTCGCTGATCGCGTTCAGCGCGTACGCCTGGCTGCTGCACCACGCCCCGCTGTCGCTCACCGCCACCTACGCCTACGTCAACCCGGTGGTCGCCGTCGCCCTGGGCGCTCTGATCCTGGGCGAGGCGGTGAGTTGGCCGATCGCCCTGGGTGGGGCGATCGTGGTCGGCGGGGTCTGCCTGATCGTCTCCACCGAGCGCCGCGGCTGACCGCCGTATCCGCCGTGCGCGGCGCCGAGGCCGACGGCCCGGAGCCGACCGTACGGAACGGCACACCCGCCCGCCGCACTACTCCATCCCGGACAAACACCGGTCCGCCGTCCCGGCCCTACCGTGTGAGGACGAAACCCCACTACCTCTGAAGGGCCGGGAACCGCATGACTGCCACCGCCTTCTGGCTCGCCGGCCGCGAGGCCACCGGCGAGACCTCCTTCGACGTCACCTCCCCCTGGGACGGCCGGGTCGTCGCCCAGGTCAGCGTCCCCAGCGAGGCCCAGGTCGAAGAGGCCGTGGCCGCCGCGCACGCGGTGATCGACGAGTTCTCCGCCACCCCGGCCCATGTCCGCGCCGCCGCCCTGGACCATGTCTCCCGCCGGCTGGCCGAGCGCACCGAGGAGATCGCCCAGCTGATCTCCGCCGAGAACGGCAAGCCCATCAAGTGGGCCCGCGGCGAGGTCGGCCGCGCCGTCTCCGTCTTCCGGTTCTCCGCCGAGGAGGCCCGCCGCTTCAACGGCGGCGACGCCCAGCGGCTGGACACCGACGCCGGCGGCACCGGCCGCCTGGGACTGACCCGCCGCTTCCCCAAGGGCGTGGTGCTGGGCATCGCCCCGTTCAACTTCCCGCTGAACCTCTGCGCCCACAAGATCGCCCCGGCGATCGCGGTCGGCGCGCCGATCATCCTCAAGCCCGCCCCGGCCACCCCGCTCTCCGGGCTGATCCTCGGCGAGCTGCTGGCCGAGACCGAGCTGCCGGCCGGCTCCTGGTCCATCCTCCCGGTCACCAACGACCGTATGCCCGCCCTGGTCAAGGACGAGCGGCTGCCGGTCATCTCCTTCACCGGCTCCGACACCGTCGGCTACGCCATCCAGCAGTCGGTGCCGCACAAGCACTGCACCCTGGAGCTGGGCGGCAACGCCGCCGCGGTCGTGCTCGGCGACTGGGCGAGCGAGGAGGACCTCGACTGGGCCGCCACCCGGATCGCCACCTTCTCCAACTACCAGGGCGGCCAGTCCTGCATCTCGGTGCAGCGGGTCATCGCCGACGCCTCCGTCTACGACCGGCTCACCGCCAAGGTGGTCGCCGCCGTGGAGAAGCAGGGCACCGGCGACCCGTCCGACGACACCACCGACGTCGGCCCGCTGGTCAGCGAGGACGCCGCCAAGCGGGTGGAGTCCTGGGTGGACGAGGCCGTCGCGGCCGGCGCCACGCTGCTGACCGGCGGCAAGCGGGAGGGCGCCACCTACGCCCCGACCGTGCTCGCCGACCTCCCGGCCACCGCCACCCTCGCCCGCGAGGAGGTCTTCGGCCCGGTGCTCTCGCTGCACAAGGTGGACGGCGAGGCCGAGGCGTTCGCCGCGGTCAACGACTCCAGGTTCGGCCTCCAGGCGGGTGTCTTCACCCATGACCTGCGGACCGCATTCCGCGCCCACCGCGCGCTGGAGGTCGGCGGCGTGATCATCGGCGACGTCCCCTCCTACCGCGCCGACCAGATGCCCTACGGCGGCGCCAAGCAGTCCGGCGTCGGCCGCGAGGGCGTCCGCTACGCGATGGACGACTACACCTACGAGCGGGTCCTGGTCCTCACCGGCCTAGCGCTCTGACACCCCGGGGCCGCCCCTCTCCGTCCGCGAGGCGACGGGGGCGGGCCCACCTCCCGTGCGGGCGGCGCGGCGGCCGCCCGTACGGCCCGGAACCGGCGGCCGGAGCCCACCTGTGCGGGGGCTCCGGCCGTCCGCGCGTGTCCGGCGCGGGCCCCGGTACACTCCCCGCGCAGGGCCGTCGGTCGATCGGGGGCGGCGCGGCTGCCGTTGACAGGGGATCACTGACGATGACCGGTACACCTTCCGCCGCCCCTCTCGCACCACTCGGGGCGGGCGACCCGGAGACCGTCGGCGGATACCGGCTGGCGGCCGTGCTCGGCACCGGCGGCATGGGCAAGGTCTACCTCTCCCACACCCCGGGCGGCCGGCCCCTGGCCCTCAAGGTGATCCGGCCCGAGTTCGGCGAGGACCCCGAGTTCCGGCGGCGCTTCCGGCGCGAGGTCCAGTCGGCGCAGCGGGTGCAGGGCCTGTTCACCGCGCCCGTCATCGACTTCGACACCGAGGGCGCCCAGCCGTGGCTGGCGACGGCGTATGTGCCGGGGTCCTCGCTGGCGCACGCGGTGACCGGGCACGGCGCGCTGCCGCTGCGCAGCGTGCTGCTGCTGACGGTCGGCGTCGCCGAGGCCCTGCACGTCATCCACGGCGCGGGCATCATCCACCGGGACCTCAAGCCCGCCAACGTGCTCCTCGCCTCCGACGGCCCCCGGGTGATCGACTTCGGCATCGCCCACGCCGCCGACTCCACCGCCCTGACCGGCACCGGCGTCAGCGTGGGCACTCCGGCGTTCATGGCGCCCGAGCAGGCGTCGGCCGGCACCGTCACCCCGGCCACCGACATCTTCGCCCTCGGCCAGATCGCCGCCTACGCCGCGATCGGCGCCCCGGCCTACGGCAACGGCTCCTCCCACGCGGTGCTCTACCGCATCGTGCACGAGGAGCCCGACCTCAGCCGGGTGCCGCCGGAGCTGCTGCCGCTGGTGGCCCGCTGCCTGAGCCGCGACCCGGCCGGCCGGCCGGGGCTGGGGGAGATCATCGACACCTGCCGGGCGCTCTCCCCGGACGAGCTGCGGCAGGGCGGCGACTGGCTGCCGCGGGAGGTCGCCGCGTCGATCACCGAGCGGCTGCGGGTGCCCGGCCCCGCCACGCCGGCGCCTCAGCAGTCCCCGGTGACCCCGACCCCGACGGTGTTCTCGCCGCACCAGCCGCCGGCGCCGGGCGCCGTGCCGCCGCCCGGGTCCGCCCCGTTCGACGCCGCCGCCGCCCCGACGCAGAGCGCCCCGGCGACCCCCGGGCAGCACCTGCCCCCGCCGCCCGCCCACCGGGCGCCGTACCCGCCGGTCACCGGCCACTACCCCGGCCCGCCGGCCCCGTCCCGCCCGGCGAAGCGGACCGGGCTGATCGTCGCGGCGTCGGTGGCGGGCGCGGTCGTCGCCCTCGGCGTGGTCCTCGCGCTGCTGCCGGACGGCGGGCCCGACGGCGGCAAGGACCGGGCCGGGACGCCTGGCAGCAGCGCCGGGGCCGACCCGGACAAGGGCGGGACCCCGGAGCGTACCGACCCCGAGCCCGTCTCCTACCGGGGCCTCAGCATCCCCGAGAACCACGCCGTGATGCTGGCGGACAGCCCGCCGCGCCCGACCGAGGACGGCTGGGAGAGCGCGGACCTGTACTTCGAGCCCGAACGGCTCAACGTGGTGGAGCAGGACGAGATCCGCACCCGCAACGGCAGCATGGTGCTGCTGACCGGCGGGCGGAAGGGCTCGCTGGCGACCTGCCGCACCGAGACCCGTTTCACCCGGGAGATCAGGCTCGACCAGCTCAGCCGCGGATCGCAGGTCTGCCTCCTCAGCGACGCCGGCCACATCGCGGTGGTGACCTACCGCGGGCGCTCCGGCGCCGGCGACCCCAGCGGCTATATCGACGTCGACCTGACGGTCTGGCGGAACGCCGAGGAGCCCCGGGAGGGGCGGTGACCCCCGCCCCGGACGGCCGTACCGCCGCCTCCGGACGCCCTTTTCACCGTCCCGCCCTTCGGGTATAGGGGTCGAGTAGTACCGGCCGGTAGCACACCGGCCGGCCGACCGACTCACGGCGAGGTGAGCGCATGTCCGGCAACGGCAACCCGAAGGTCTCCGAGCGCGAAGCACGTCAGGTGGCGGAGGAGGCCCGCGAACAGGACTGGCGCAAGCCGAGCTTCGCCAAGGAGCTCTTCCTCGGCCGGTTCCGCCTCGACCTGATCCATCCGCACCCGCTGCCCGCCACCGAAGAGGCGCAGGCCGGCGAGGAGTTCCTGGCCAAGCTCCGCGACTTCTGCGAGACCAAGATCGACGGCGCGCTGATCGAGCGGGAGGCGCGGATCCCGGACGCCGTCATCGACGGGCTCAAGGAGCTCGGCGCGCTCGGGATGAAGATCGACAGGAAGTACGGCGGCCTGGGGCTCACCCAGGTGTACTACAACAAGGCGCTCGCCCTGGTCGGCTCGGTCTCCCCGGCGGTCAGCGCGCTGCTCTCCGCCCATCAGTCGATCGGCCTACCGCAGCCGCTGAAACTGGCCGGCACCCCCGAGCAGAAGGAGACCTACCTCCCGCGCCTGGCCCGTACCGACATCTCCGCCTTCCTGCTCACCGAGCCCGACGTCGGCTCCGACCCGGCCCGCCTCGCCACCACCGCCGCACCCGACGGGGACGAGTACGTCATCGACGGGGTGAAGCTGTGGACCACCAACGGAGTGGTCGCCGACCTGATGGTGGTGATGGCCCGGGTGCCGAAGTCCGAGGGCCACCCCGGCGGCATCACCGCCTTCATCGTGGAGGCCGGCTCCGAGGGCGTCACCGTGGAGAACCGCAACGCCTTCATGGGCCTGCGCGGCCTGGAGAACGGCGTCACCCGCTTCCACCGGGTGCGGGTGCCCGCCGCCAACCGGATCGGGCCGGAGGGCGCGGGCCTGAAGATCGCCCTCACCACCCTCAACACCGGCCGGCTCTCGCTGCCCGCGATGTGCGCGGGCGCCGGGAAGTGGTGCCTGAAGATCGCCCGCGAGTGGAGCGCGGTCCGCGAGCAGTGGGGCAAGCCGGTCGCCCGGCACGAGGCCGTCGGCGCCAAGATCTCCTTCATCGCCGCCACCACCTTCGCCCTGGAGGCCGTCCTCGACCTCTCCAGCCAGCTCGCCGACGAGGACCGCAACGACATCCGCATCGAGGCCGCCCTCGCCAAGCTCTACGGCTCCGAGATGGCCTGGCTGATGGCCGACGAACTGGTCCAGATCCGCGGCGGGCGCGGCTACGAGACCGCCGACTCGCTCGCCGCCCGCGGCGAACGCGCCGTCCCCGTCGAGCAGATCTTGCGCGACCTGCGCATCAACCGGATCTTCGAGGGCTCCACCGAGATCATGCACCTGCTGATCGCACGCGAGGCGGTCGACGCCCACCTCGCCGTCGCCGGGGACATCATCGACCCGGACAAGTCGCTGGGCGACAAGGCGAAGGCGGGCGCGCAGGCCGGGGTGTTCTACGCGAAGTGGCTGCCGAAGCTGGTCGCCGGGGCCGGGCAACTGCCCACCTCCTACGGGGACTTCCACCCGGCCGGCCACCCCGACCTGGCCGCCCAGCTGCGGTACGTGGAGCGCACCTCGCGCAAGCTGGCCCGCTCCACCTTCTACGCCATGTCCCGCTGGCAGGGCCGGATGGAGACCAAGCAGGGCTTCCTCGGTCGGATCGTCGACATCGGCGCCGAGCTCTTCGCGATGAGCGCCGCCTGCGTCCGCGCCGAGATGCTGCGCAGCCAGGGCGACCACGGCCGGGAGGCCTACCAGCTGGCGGACGCCTTCTGCCGGCAGGCCCGGATCCGGATCGAGGAGCTGTTCGGCCGGCTCTGGAACAACACCGACGACCTGGACGCCACCGTGGTCAAGGGCGTCCTCTCCGGTACGTACACCTGGCTGGAGGAGGGCATCCTCGACCCCAGCGGCGACGGCCCCTGGATCGCCGACGCCACCCCCGGCCCGGCCACCCGGGAGAACGTCCACCGCCCCATCCGCTGAAGCCCTCCCGCGCCGTGCGGGCCCGTGTGGCCCCACCCGGTCGGGCCCGCACGGGGAATGGGGCAAGAATGGGGGGCATGAGCGACAGCCCAGCCCCCCTCGCAGACCCGCATATCGCCTTCGATCCCGCCGAAGGCCGCCGGGACGTCGTGGTCCTCGGCTCCACCGGGTCCATCGGCACCCAGGCGATCGACCTGGTGCTGCGCAACCCCGACCGGTTCCGCGTCACCGCGCTGTCCGCCGCCGGCGGCCGGCCCGAGCTGCTCGTCGAGCAGGCGCACCGGCTGGGCGTGCGCACCGTCGCCGTGGCGCGCGAGGACGCGGTGCCCGCGCTGAAGGAGGCGCTGGACGCCCGCTACGGCTCCGCCGCCGGCCGCCCCGAGATCCTGGCCGGCCCGGACGCCGCCACCGAGCTGGCCGCCTCCCCGTGCCACACCGTGCTCAACGGAATCACCGGCTCCATCGGCCTGGCGCCGACCCTGGCCGCCCTGGAGGCCGGCCGCACCCTGGCCCTGGCCAACAAGGAGTCGCTGATCGTCGGCGGCCCGCTGGTCAAGGCGGTCGCCAAGCCCGGCCAGATCATCCCGGTCGACTCCGAGCACGCCGCGCTCTTCCAGGCGCTGGCCGCCGGCACCCGGGCCGATGTCCGCAAGCTGGTGGTCACCGCCTCCGGCGGGCCCTTCCGCGGCCGCACCAAGGCCGAGCTGGCGGCCGTCACCCGGGAGGACGCACTGGCCCACCCCACCTGGGCGATGGGCCCGGTGATCACCGTGAACAGCGCCACCCTGGTCAACAAGGGCCTGGAGGTGATCGAGGCCCATCTGCTCTACGACATCCCCTTCGACCGCATCGAGGTCGTCGTCCACCCGCAGTCCTACGTCCACTCCATGGTCGAGTTCACCGACGGCTCCACGCTCGCCCAGGCCACCCCGCCGGACATGCGCGGGCCCATCGCCATCGGCCTCGGCTGGCCCGAGCGGGTCCCGGACGCCGCCCCCGCCTTCGACTGGTCCACCGCCTCCACCTGGGAGTTCTTCCCGCTGGACACCGAGGCCTTCCCCTCCGTGGGGCTGGCCCGGCAGGTCGGGGAGCTGGGCGGGACCGCCCCGGCCGTCTTCAACGCCGCCAACGAGGAGTGCGTCGAGGCGTTCCTCGCCGGACGGCTGCCGTTCACCGGCATCATGGACACCGTCACCGCGGTCGTCGCCGAACACGGCACCCCGGCCGCGGGAACCCGGCTCACCGTCCCGGACGTCCTCAAGGCGGAGGAGTGGGCCCGCGCCCGGGCCCGCGAGCTGGCAGCGACACTCACCGGAGAGGCGGCGGAGGCCCGCGCATGACGATTCTTCTGACGGTCCTCGGCATCGCGCTCTTCGCGCTGGGCCTGCTGGTCTCCATCGCCTGGCACGAGCTGGGCCACCTCTCCACGGCCAAGCTCTTCGGCATCCGCGTCCCGCAGTACATGGTCGGCTTCGGCCCCACCCTCTGGTCGCGGAAGAGGGGCGAGACCGAGTACGGCATCAAGGCCATCCCCGCCGGCGGCTACATCCGCATGATCGGGATGTTCCCGCCCGGCCCGGACGGCCGGATCGAGGCCCGCTCCACCTCCCCCTGGCGGGGCATGATCGAGGACGCCCGCTCCGCCGCGTACGAGGAGCTGGAGCCCGGCGACGAGACCCGGCTGTTCTACACGCGCAAGCCGTGGAAGCGCGTCATCGTCATGTTCGCCGGGCCGTTCATGAACCTCATCCTCGCCGTCGCCCTGTTCATCGGCGTCTGCATGACCTTCGGCATGGAGAAGCAGACCACCGAGGTGGCCGGCGTCCAGCAGTGCGTCATCAAGCAGAGCGAGAAGCGCGAGGAGTGCCGGTCCGGCGACCCCGTCTCGCCCGCCCACGCGGCCGGGCTGAAGAAGGGCGACCGGATCACCGCCTTCAACGGCGAGCCGGTCGACGACTGGGCCACCCTCTCCGACCGCATCCGCGCCACCATCGGCCCCGCCACCCTCACCATCCAGCGCGACGGCCGCGAGCAGACCCTCAACCCCACCCTGATCCGCAACGACGTGGTGAAGAAGGACGCCGACGGCCGGGCCGTCGCCGACGCCTACGTCCCGGCCGGCTACCTCGGCTTCGCCGCCCAGAGCGTGATCGCACCGCTCACCCTCGGCGAGTCGGTGGACCGTATGGGCGACATGGTGGAGAACGGCGTGCACTCCGTGATCGCCCTGCCGTCCAAGATCCCCGACCTGTGGGACGCCGCCTTCGGCGACGGCGAGCGCAAGGCCGACTCGCCGGTGGGCGTGGTCGGCGCCGCCCGGATCAGCGGCGAGGTGATGAACCTGGACGTGCCCACCCAGAACATCGTGGCCTCGTTCCTGCTGATCCTGGCCACGTTCAACCTCTCCCTCTTCCTCTTCAACATGCTGCCGCTGCTCCCGCTGGACGGCGGCCATATCGCCGGCGCGCTGTGGGAGTCGCTGCGGCGCAACGTGGCCAAGGTCTTCCGGCGCCCCGACCCGGGCCCCTTCGACGTGGCCAAGCTGATGCCGGTCGCCTATGTGGTGGCGGGCGTGTTCATCTGCTTCACCCTGCTGGTGCTGGTCGCCGACCTGGTCAACCCGGTCAAGATCACCTGATGGCCGGGTGATCGCGGGCCCGGGCCCGGCCGCACGCAACCGCGCGCGGCCGGGCCCGCGTCCCTCCCCCCGTAGCGCACCCGTCCGTGGGCACCTCACCGCAGGGCACCCCGGGGTGTCCGGCCCGGACCCGCCGGGCCTGTAATCTCGAACCGGAGCCCGCCGATCTCGGGACCTCGATCCACACCTTGGGGTTGCACACCAGATGACCGCGATTTCTCTCGGAATCCCGTCCGTACCGACCAAGCTCGCCGACCGACGGGTCAGCCGCAAGATCCACGTCGGATCGGTCGCCGTCGGCGGGGACGCCCCGGTCTCGGTGCAGTCGATGACCACGACCCGCACCTCGGACATCGGCGCCACGCTCCAGCAGATCGCCGAGCTGACCGCCTCCGGCTGCCAGATCGTCCGGGTCGCCTGCCCCACCCAGGACGACGCCGACGCGCTGCCGGTCATCGCCCGCAAGTCGCAGATCCCGGTGATCGCCGACATCCACTTCCAGCCGAAGTACGTCTTCGCCGCCATCGACGCGGGCTGCGCGGCGGTCCGCGTCAACCCCGGCAACATCAAGCAGTTCGACGACAAGGTCCGCGAGATCGCCAAGGCCGCCGGTGAGGCGGGCACCCCGATCCGCATCGGCGTCAACGCGGGCTCGCTGGACCGGCGGCTGCTGGAGAAGTACGGCAAGGCCACCCCCGAGGCCCTGGTCGAGTCGGCCCTGTGGGAGGCGTCCCTCTTCGAGGAGCACGGCTTCCGCGACATCAAGATCTCGGTCAAGCACAACGACCCGGTCGTCATGGTCAACGCCTACCGGCAGCTCGCCGCCCAGTGCGACTACCCGCTGCACCTCGGCGTCACCGAGGCCGGCCCCGCCTTCCAGGGCACCATCAAGTCGGCCGTCGCCTTCGGCGCGCTGCTCTCCGAGGGCATCGGCGACACCATCCGGGTCTCGCTCTCCGCGCCCCCGGCCGAGGAGATCAAGGTCGGCATCCAGATCCTGGAGTCGCTCAACCTCCGCCAGCGCCGGCTGGAGATCGTCTCCTGCCCCTCCTGCGGCCGCGCCCAGGTGGACGTCTACAAGCTCGCCGAGGAGGTCACCGCCGGCCTGGAGGGCATGGAGGTCCCGCTCCGCGTCGCCGTCATGGGCTGCGTCGTCAACGGCCCCGGCGAGGCCCGCGAGGCCGACCTCGGCGTCGCCTCCGGCAACGGCAAGGGCCAGATCTTCGTCAAGGGCGAGGTCATCAAGACCGTCCCCGAGTCCAAGATCGTGGAGACCCTGATCGACGAGGCGATGAAGATCGCCGAGCAGATGGAGAAGGACGGCATCGCCTCCGGCGAACCCACCGTCTCCGTCGCCGGCTGACCCCTCGCGCCCGCACTCCCTTGCCTCCCGAAGGACCCCGCCCCGGCGGGGTCCTTCGCCATGCCCGGCCGCCATGCCTGGTCGCTGTCCCCGGCAGCCCCTGCCCGGCCGCCGGCCTACCGCCATGCCGGGCCCATGGCCCGCCCCCTCGCCGGCCGCCCTGTCCGCCCGCCGCGCCCGGCCGCGCGCCGCGCTCGGCGGATGGCGCTTGGCTGGTGCCGTCCCCGGGCCCCCGTGCCGGGTGCGGTACGCGGGCACCGTCCCCGGCTGCCCTCCCAGCCGCTGTACCCGCCGGCGGCTGGGTAGGGCAGCTACCGGCCCCGCGCCGCCTACCCGGCCCCGCACCCACGCGGCCCGGGGCCGCCCCCGGCCGGGTGGCCCGGCCCTGTACCCCCGCCACCGGCCCCGCGCCGTTCCCGACCGGGCGGTCCCGCGCCCTGGTCGACCTCCGTCCCCGAGCGGCGGGCCGCACACCGGCGGGGCGCCTGCCCGGTCCGGCGTCTACGCGGCCCGGGGTGGCCCTCGGCCGGGTGGCCCGGCCCAGTACCCCCGCCACCGGTCGTTCCTGGCCGGGCGGCCCTGCGCCCTGGTCGGCCTTCGTCCCCGAGCGGCGGGCCGCACACCGGCGGGGCGCCTACCCGGTCCCGCGCCTACGCGGCCCGGGGCCGCCCCCGGTCGGGTGGCCCGGCCCGGTACCCCCGCCACCGGCCCGGCTCACCGGCCGCGCGCCGTTCCTGGCCCACCCGCCCCGCGCCCTGATCGACTTCCGTCCCCGAGCGGCGGGCCGCACACCGGCGGGGCGCCTGCCCGGTCCCGCGCCCACGCGGACCGGGGGCCGCCCCCGGTCGGGTGGCCCGGCCCCGTACCTCCGCCACCGAAAGAGGGCCGCCTGCCCGGTCCCGCGCCTACGCGGTCCGGGGCCGCCCCCGGTCGGGTGGCCCGGCCCCGTACCCCCGCCACCGGCCCGGCTCACCGGCCCCGCGCCCTGATCGGCCTCCGTCCCCGAGCGGCGGGGTGCACACCGGCGGGGCGTCTGCCCCGTCCGGCGCCCACCCGGCCCCGTACCGTTCCCCGCGCCGCTTCCCGGTCCCGTACCCGTCCCGCGCATCGGCTTCGCGCCACCCCGGGCCACCCCGGGCGCACCTGGGCGGCTGCGGCCTGACATGGCACCGGCAGGGCCGGGTACAGTGCCAGGACCCGTACGGAACGCATGTGAGGCCCCTCGTGCTGACGCAGACCACCACCCGGGTCCTCGGCCCCGGCGACCTCGGCGCAGCCCTCGCCGTGCTGGACAGCGACCCGGTCGCCAACGCCTTCGTCGCCTCGCGCGTCCAGGTCGCCGGGCTGGATCCGTGGCGGCTCGGCGGGGAGATGTGGGGCTGGTACGCGGGCGGGGAGCTGCGCTCGCTCTGCTACGCGGGCGCCAACCTGGTGCCAGTCTGTGCCGAGCCCGAGGCGGTGCGGGCCTTCGCCGAGCGGGCGCGGCGGTCCGGGCGCAGGTGCTCGTCGATCGTGGGGCCCGCCGAACCCACCGCCGAGCTGTGGCGGCTGCTCGAACCGAGCTGGGGCCCCGCCCGGGACGTCCGCCCGCACCAGCCGCTGATGGCCACCGACCGGCTCTCCCGGGACGTCCAGCCCGACCCGTACGTCCGCCGGGTCCGCAAGGACGAGATGGACGTGATCATGCCGGCCTGCGTGGCCATGTTCACCGAGGAGGTCGGCGTCTCCCCGCTGGCCGGCGACGGCGGACTGCTCTACCAGGCCCGGGTCGCCGAACTCGTCGGCTCCGGAAGGGCGTTCGCCCGGTTCGCGGACGGCAAGGTGGTCTTCAAGGCGGAGATCGGCGCCGCCACCCCGCAGGCCTGCCAGATCCAGGGCGTCTGGGTGGCGCCCGAGTACCGGGGCCGCGGGCTCTCCGAGACCGGGATGGCCGCCGTACTGCGCTACGCGCTCGCCGACACCGCGCCGGTCGTCTCCCTCTACGTCAACGACTACAACCTGCCCGCCCGGGCCTCCTACCGCCGCGTCGGCTTCCGGGAGACCGGGGCCTTCATGAGTGTCCTGTTCTGAGGCAGTGGGCTGTTCTGGGCCGGTCCGGTGCGAAGTAGGGTGCGGCCATGGATGACGTCGTGGTGGAACCGGTCGACCTCACACCCCGCGTGGACGACGCCCTCGCCGTTCAGGCGCTCGCCTTCGGGCTGACCGAGGACGAGGTCGCCGTACGCCGCCACATCGTCCAGCGCCATCTGCTCAACCCCGGCGCCCGCGCGTACGGGGCCCTCACCCCCACCGGCCGGCTGGTCGGCTTCGTCTACGGGATGCCCAACGACCGCGCCCACTGGTGGTCCACCGTGGTCGAGCCGTATCTGCGCGCGGGCGGCGCCGACGGCTGGCTGGACGATGTCTTCGTGATCACGGAGTTGCACGTACTGCCCGGGTTCCAGGGGCGGGGGCTGGGGCGGGGGCTGATCACCGCCATCACGGACACCGCCGGGCAGCCGCGGTCCATCCTCTCCGCCATCGACATCGAGAGCCCGGCCCGGCGTCTCTACCGCTCGCTGGGCTACGCCGATCTCGCCCGCCGGGTGCAGTTCCCCAGCGCCGGACGGCCGTACGCGGTGATGGGGGCGGAGCTGCCGCTGCTGCGCACGTCCGAGACGGCGGCCCCTAACTGATTTCCGCCAGCGGGCGGGCCGGGGCTAACCTCCTGGCTATCACCATTTCCACCGCAGGAGAGTTCCCCATGGCCCAGGTCCAGCGCATGTCCCGGTTGATGGTCAAGACACTGCGCGACGACCCGGCGGACGCCGAGACCCTCAGCCACAAGCTGCTGGTCCGCGCCGGATACGTCCGCCGCAACGCCGCGGGCATCTGGTCCTGGCTGCCGCTCGGCATGAAGGTCCTGGAGAACGTCAGCCGCGTGGTCCGCGAGGAGATGGACGCGATCGGCGCCCAGGAGGTGCTGCTGCCCGCGCTGCTGCCCAAGGAGCCCTACGAGGCCACCGGCCGCTGGGACGAGTACGGCCCCGAGCTGTTCCGCCTCAAGGACCGCAAGGGCGCCGAGTACCTGCTCGGCCCCACCCACGAGGAGATCTTCACCCTGCTGGTCAAGGACCAGTGCACGTCTTACAAGGACCTGCCGGTGATCCTCTACCAGATCCAGA
This sequence comes from Streptomyces lichenis, assembly GCF_023218175.1. Classification (GTDB taxonomy): domain Bacteria; phylum Actinomycetota; class Actinomycetes; order Streptomycetales; family Streptomycetaceae; genus Streptomyces; species Streptomyces lichenis. Next base: position 58,072 of record NZ_JALPTH010000026.1, read on the forward strand.
CCAAGTACCGCGACGAGGCCCGCCCCCGCTCCGGCATCCTGCGCGGCCGCGAATTCCAGATGAAGGACTCGTACTCCTTCGACACCACCGACGAGGGCCTGGCCGAGTCCTACGCGCTGCACCGCCAGGCGTACATCCGGATCTTCGACCGGCTCGGCCTGCGGCACAAGATCGTCTCCGCGGTCTCCGGCGCCATGGGCGGCTCCGCCTCCGAGGAGTTCCTGGCCCCCGCGGCGGCCGGCGAGGACACCTTCGCCTACTGCCCCTCCTGCGACTACGCGGCCAACACCGAGGCCGTGACCTTCCCCGGCGGCGAGCCCGCCGACGCCTCCGCGCACGGGCCGGTCGAGGTGCTGGACACCCCCGACACCCCCACCATCGAGACGCTGGCCGCCTTCCTGGACGTGCCCGCCTCCGCCACTCTGAAGAACCTGCTGGTCAAGGTGGACGGCGAGATCGTCGCCGTCGGCGTGCCCGGCGACCGCGAGGTGGACCTCGGCAAGCTGGAGGACCACCTGGCCCCGGCCGCCGTCGAGCTGGTCACCGCCGAGGACTTCACCGGCCGCCCCGACCTGGTCCGCGGCTACGTCGGGCCGCAGGGCCTGGAGAAGGTCCGCTATCTGGCCGACCCCCGGATCGCCGCCGGCACCGCCTGGGTCACCGGCGCCAACCAGGAGGGCAGGCACGCGAGGAACGTGGTCGCCGGCCGCGACTTCGAGGTGGACGAGTACCTGGACGTGGTGGTGGTCGAGGAGGGCGACCCCTGCCCCAAGTGCTCCACCGGGCTGAAGCTGGACCGCGCCATCGAGATCGGCCACATCTTCCAGCTCGGCCGCAAGTACGCGGACGCCATGCAGCTGGACGTGCTCGGCCAGAACGGCAAGCCGGTCCGGGTCACCATGGGCTCCTACGGCGTCGGCGTCTCCCGCGCGGTCGCCGCCCTGGCCGAGCAGACCGCCGACGAGCAGGGCCTGTGCTGGCCCGCCGAGATCGCCCCCGCCGACGTGCATGTGGTCGCGGCCGGCAAGACGGCCCAGACCGAGCTGGCGCTGTCCGTCGCCGAGCAGCTGGGCGAGGCCGGGCTGCGGGTGCTGGTGGACGACCGCGCGGGCGTCTCCCCGGGCGTGAAGTTCACCGACGCGGAGCTGATCGGCGTACCGAAGATCCTGGTCGCCGGCCGCCGCACCGCCGAGGGCGTGGTCGAGCTCAAGGACCGCCGCACCGGTGAGCGCGAGGAGCTGCCGGTCGCCGAGGCGGTCGCCCGGCTGGCGAGTGCCCGCGGCTGATCGCCCGACTCCGTACGCCGCGAGGCCCCTCCCATGGTTCGGGAGGGGCCTCGCGGCCGTGCGGTGCTCAGATGCAGCCGGCCGTACCGGCGTCGTCCGACCGGGCCGCCCGGTGCGGGGGCGACGGCTCGTGCAGCAGCGGCTCATGGGCCAGCGGAGGGTCGTCCGGATGCGGGTCGTGCACCCGCAGCGCGGGCCGCTCCGTGGTGAACGGCCGCTCCGGCGCCGCCTCCAGCTCCACGGGCCGCCCCGGCTCCACCGGCGGCTCCGGCTCCATGGCGGGTTCCGGCCGCGGCTCCGGCTCCGGCGGTGGCGCGGCCTGCTCCGGCGCGGCCTGGTCCGGCGCGGTCTGCGGCTGGTTCTGGGAGGCCCGCTCCAGGAAGCGCAGCAGCTCCACCGGGAACGGCAGCACCAGCGTGGAGTTCTTCTCCGCGGCCACCGCCACGATGGTCTGCAGCAGCCGCAACTGGAGAGCGGCGGGCGTCTCCGACATGCCCCGGGCCGCCTCGGACAGCTTCTTGGAGGCCTGGAGCTCGGCGTCCGCGTTGATCACCCGGGCCCGCCGCTCCCGGTCGGCCTCGGCCTGCCGGGCCATCGAGCGCTTCATGGTCTCCGGCAGCGAGACGTCCTTGATCTCCACCCGGTCGATGGTGACGCCCCAGTCCACCGCCGGGTTGTCGATCATCAGCTCCAGCCCCTGGTTGAGCTTCTCCCGGTTGGAGAGCAGGTCGTCCAGGTCGCTCTTGCCGATGATCGAGCGCAGTGAGGTCTGGGCGATCTGGGAGACCGCGAACCGGTAGTCCTCCACCCGCATGATCGCGGCCGCCGCGTCGACCACCCGGAAGTAGATCACCGCGTCCACCCGGACCGTGACGTTGTCCCGGGTGATGCCGTCCTGGGAGGGCACCGGCATGGTGACGATCTGCATGTTCACCTTCTGCAGCCGGTCCACGAACGGCACCACCATGGTGAAGCCGGGACCCCGCACCCCCTTGCGCAGCCGCCCGAAGCGCAGGACCACGCCCTTCTCGTACTGCTTGATCACCCTGGCGGCGGACGCCACGTACACCACGGCGGCCGTGCCGGTCGCCGCTGCCGCCACGAGCAGTTCCTCGACCATGACATCCCTCCCGTCCAGCGGAGGTATCGGTGTGTTATGCCCAATATCGCACCCGGACGGGCGTAACGGACCGGTTTACCCGAACGGGATCGGGGACGGGGTCGCGCAGTCACCTGCGGAAAAGGCGGCTCAGAGCCAGCCGGCGAACTCCAGCAGCAGCTCGCCGTCCTGCCGGCGGCCCGCCGCCAGCGCCCGGACGCCCGACTCCACGGCCCGGAACAGCGTCCAGCCGCGCAGCCGCTCCCGGTCCACGTCCAGCGAGTCGGCCAGCCGGTTCACCCGGCGCCGCCCCGAGGACGGCCCGGTGTCCGCCGCCACCAGGTCCTCCACCCGGTCCCGGACCAGCCGGGCCAGGTCGTACGCCCGCTCGCCGACCACCGGGTCCGGGCCGACCGCCAGCCAGGGGGCGCGGTCGGCGGCCAGCACCTTGCCCTGCCGGAAGCAGCCGTGCAGCAGCAGTTCCTCGGGGGCGTCCGCGACCAGCGCGTCCCGCGCCTCCAGTGCCGCCGCCACCAGCTCCGCGGTCTCCGCGTCCTTGGCCGCCCGCATCGCCTCCGCCTGGCGCCCGGTGCGCGCCGCGACCGACTCGAAGGCGTGCCCCGCCGGGGGCTCCACCCAGAGCCGGCGCACCGTCCCGGCCGCCTCCAGCAGCGCCTTGGCCTCCGGCAGCGAGCGCAGCGACATCTCCGGGTGCAGCCGCTCCAGCAGCAGCCCCGGGCCGCCGCCGTCCAGCAGCCGCACCGCGCCCCAGCCGTCCCAGTGCGCCAGCGCCGCCCGCTCCAGCTCGGGCGCGGCGAACGGCGGCGCCACCTTCAGCGCGGCCGGGGCACCCCCGGCGTCCCGCACCAGCACCACCAGGCTGCTGCGCCCGCCCGGGACCGCCACCCGCTCGGCGTCCACCCGCCGGGCGTCCACCGCCTCACCGGCCAGCTCGGGCAGGCGGGCCAGCCAGTCGCCGGCCGGGGCGTCCCCGTAGGTCTCGCCGAGTGCCCGGACCAGTCGTCGCGGCGGTTCATAGGCCATGCGTGCGTTGTTCCCTCTCGTCAGCCGGGCTCACGGTTCCGCGTCCGTACGGGCTCCTCTCCCGGTCGGAACCAGCCGGTCGGCGCGGCCCCGCCGGGTCACGCCCGCTCGGCGAGCCCAGGAAAGGCTACGCCGCCGCCCCGCCAGCGCACCGCCCGGACCGCCGCCTCCCGCAGCGCACCGGCCGCCTCCCGGCGCAGCGGGCCTTCGGCGGCCCGTACGAGGTCGGAGTAGACGCCCGCGACCCGGTCCTCCAGCCGGGCGGCGAGCCGGACGGCCGCGGCGGCGTCCGGCACGGCGAACGGCAGCGCGTAGGCGGCGGCCGAGGCGGCGGGCTCCCCGCCCAGATCCCGTACGGTGCGCGCCAGCGCGTCCCGGCGGGCCCGGTGGGCGGCGTGCGCGGCGGTCGCCTCGCCCCGCCGGTCCTGGCCGACCCGGCCGCCGACCACCCCGTACCCGTAGACCGCCGCGTGCTCGGCGGCGAGCGCGGCCTGTGCGGCGTCCAGGGCGGCGGTGGTCATCGGCGAATCCTTTCGGCGGAGGCAGGGCGGCGACGCGGTCTCATGAGGCGGTGCCGGGCTTCGCCGCGGTCAGCAGACAGGCGTGGGCGGCACTGGCGGCGGCGACCGAGGCGAGCAGCCGGGCGTACTCGGGGGCGGCGGCGCCCAGCGCCCGGGCGTGGGTGTCGGCGGTGGTGGTGGCGAGCGCGGCCAGGTCCTTGAGGGCGGCCGCGGGGTCGGCGGGGACCGGGGCGCCGGGTGAGCCGGAGGGGCCGGCCTGAGTGGCGGGGGCCCTCGAACCCGAAACCGATGGCGAGGAAGAGGGGGAGGCGGGGGGCCGGGTGCCCTCCGGGCCGAGCGCGGCGGTGTGCGCCGCCGCCTCCGCGCGTAGCGGAGCCAGCCGGTCCGCCAGCCCGGGGTGGGCCGCGGCCACCGCGTCGTACCGGCTCAGCAGGGCGGTGGAGACGGCGGCCGACCGGCGGCGCAGGGTGTCCTCGGCCCGCTCCTCGGCGGACGGCCCGGTGTCCTCGCCGGAGCCGGCCGTGCACCCGGCCAGCGGCGCGGCGGCGCCCAGCGCCCCGGCCGCGATGAGCACCCGTCTGCGTGTCGTCCCTCTGCGCCCCACGCGTCTCTCCCGCCTCTCGCGCGCCGGCCGCTCGGCCCGGCTGTGGTGCCCGGTGGTGAAGATCACCGCAGGCGAGCGTACCCGCGGCCCCGTCCGGGGTGGACGGCAACACCCCCCGCGACCAGATACCCTTCTCATCGACACGCGAGGAACCCACAACAGCACACGCGGCCGAGGAGTCACCCGGATGAGCACCACCCAGAGCGAGCGGCTGCGCGGGCTGCTGGAGCCGCTCGTCAACGCCAAGGATCTTGATCTGGAAGAGATCGAGGTGTCCCGGGCCGGCCGCCGCCGGATGCTGAGAGTGGTCGTGGACTCCGACCACGGGGTGGAACTCGACGCCTGCGCCGAACTGAGCCGGGCGATCTCCGAGAAGCTGGACGAGACCGACGCCATGGGCGAGGGCGAGTACGTCCTGGAAGTGACCTCGCCGGGCGCCGACCGCCCGCTCACCGAGCACCGCCACTACGTCCGCGCCACCGGCCGGCTGGTCAAGTTCCAGCTGCGCGAGGGCGGCGAGCTGACCGCCCGGATCATGGGCGTGGACGACGAGGGCGTGGACGCCGAGGTGCCGGGTGTGAAGGGGCGCAAGCCCACCGCCTGCCGCCTCGCCTTCGCCGACGTCGCCAAGGCGCGGGTGGAGATCGAGTTCAACCGCAAGGACGACAAGGCCGCCGACGCCCCCGAGGGGCGCCCGGCCGGCGACGACGAGACGGACGAGACGAAGGAAGAGGAGGCGTAGCCGTGGACATCGACGTGAAGCTCCTGAGGGGCTTGGCACAGGAGAAGGAGATCGCGTTCGACCTGCTGGTCGAGGCGATCGAGTCGGCCCTCCTCATCGCGTACCACCGCACCGAGGGCGCCCGCCGCCACGCCCGGGTCGTGCTGGACCGGAACACCGGCCATGTCACGGTCTGGGCCAAGGAGGAGGCCGCCGACCTGGGGGAGGGGCAGGAGCCGAAGGACTTCGACGACACCCCCTCCGACTTCGGCCGGATCGCGGCGTCCACCGCCCGCCAGGTCATCCAGCAGCGGCTGCGGGACGCGGAGAACGACATCACCTTCGGCGAGTACGCCCGCCGTGAGGGCGATGTGGTGGCCGGCCAGGTCCAGCAGGGCAAGGACCCGAAGAACGTCCTGGTCAGGCTGGACGACAAACTGGAGGCCATCCTGCCGGTGCAGGAGCAGGTGCCGGGCGAGGAGTACGGCCACGGCGTGCGGCTGCGCACCTATGTGGTGCGGGTCGCCAAGGGCGTGCGCGGCCCCTCGGTCACCCTCTCGCGCACCCACCCCAACCTGGTGAAGAAGCTGTTCGCGCTGGAGGTCCCGGAGATCGCCGACGGTTCGGTGGAGATCGCGGCCATCGCCCGCGAGGCCGGCCACCGCACCAAGATCGCGGTCCGCTCCACCCGCTCCGGGCTGAACGCCAAGGGCGCCTGCATCGGCCCGATGGGCGGCCGGGTCCGCAATGTGATGGCCGAGCTGCACGGCGAGAAGATCGACATCGTGGACTGGTCGGACGACCCGGCCGAGATGGTGGCCAACGCCCTCTCCCCGGCCCGGGTCACCAAGGTGGAGGTCGTCGACCTCGGCGCCCGCTCCGCCCGGGTGATCGTGCCGGACTACCAGCTGTCGCTGGCGATCGGCAAGGAGGGCCAGAACGCCCGGCTCGCCGCCCGCCTCACCGGCTGGCGCATCGACATCCGCCCGGACACCGAGCAGCCGTCCGAGCAGTCGTCGGAGCGGCCCCCGTCCGGGCGGCCCGCCTCCGGGCGCGGCTGACCACGGCCCGTCCCGGGGAATGGATCTCGCCGTGATCACGTTGTGCCACGGCGAGATCACGACAACAACCGTTCGATCCTTGCCCCGAAGGGGTGAGGTCGGTGCGGGGAGGTAGACTTATCCGTGTCTGGCCGGACGCTAGCCCGCGCACGCCCGGAGCGCACCTGTATCGGGTGCCGGGAGCGAGCGGCCAAGAGCGATCTGCTGCGCATCGTGTTGATCGAGGGCGGTTGCGCCCCTGATCCGCGCGGTACGCTGCCCGGCCGGGGTGCCTATGTGCATCCCGTTCCGGTCTGCCTCGACCTCGCCGTCCGCAGGCGCGCGTTCCCCCGGGCCTTCCGGGCCCAGGGACCGCTCGACACCGCGGAACTGCGTGAGTTCGTCGAGGCTCGGTAAGGAAAGAAGAAGTACGGCACGGGACCTCCCGTGCGGTCAGGTACCTCGCGAGATGGAAGTAGGTCGAGATTGCGATGAGCACTCGATGAGTACGCGATGAGTACGCCCATGAAGTAGCGACGGTCCGGCGGTAATCCGGACCTCAAAGGAGCGAAGTGGCTAAGGTCCGGGTATACGAACTCGCCAAGGAGTTCGGTGTGGAGAGCAAGGTCGTCATGGCCAAGCTCCAGGAACTCGGTGAATTCGTCCGTTCGGCGTCCTCGACGATCGAGGCGCCGGTGGTACGCAAACTGACTGACGCGCTGCAGGGGCCCGGCGGCAACGCCGGCAAGTCCGCAGCCAAGCCCGGCGCGCCCCGCAAGGCCGCGCCTGCCAAGCCTTCGGCCCCGGCGCCCTCCCCGGCGCAGGGTGCCCGTCCGGCCGCCCCCAAGCCCGGCGCCCCCGCGCCGAAGCCGGCGGCCGCTGAGAAGCCCGCCCCCGCGGCCCCGAGCCGTCCGGGCGGTTCCGCCGCGCCGGCCGCCCCCGGCGGCCAGCGGCCCACCCCGGGCCCGAAGCCCGCGCCCCGGCCCGCGCCGGCGTCGCCGGCCCCGGCCAACCCGGAGTTCACCGCGCCGCCGTCGGCCCCGTCGGCTCCGGCCGCCGGTCCCCGGTCCGGTGCCACCCCCGGCCCGCGTCCCGCGGCCCGCCCGCAGGGCGGCCAGGGCGGCGGCCAGGGCGGTCAGCGCCCCGGTGGCGCGCGTCCGGGCCAGCAGGCCCCCCGTCCCGGCGCCCCGCGTCCCGCGGGCCCGCGTCCGGGCAACAACCCCTTCACCTCCGGTGGCTCCACCGGCATGGGCCGCCCGCAGGCGCCCCGGCCCGGTGGCGCGCAGCGTCCCGGCCCCGGTGGTCCCGGCGGCGCCGGTGCCCCCGGCGGTCCGCGTCCGCAGGGCGCCGGCCAGGGCGGTCCCCGTCCCCAGGCGGGCCCCGGCGGTCCGCGTCCCACCCCCGGCTCGATGCCGCGTCCGCAGGCCCCCCGCCCCGGTGGCGGCCCCGCGGGCAACCGCCCGAACCCGGGCATGATGCCGCAGCGTCCGGCTGCCGGCCCCCGTCCCGGCCCTGGCGGCCGTGGTCCGGGTGGCGGCGGCGGTCGTCCCGGCGGTCCCGGCGGCGGCGGTGGCCGTCCCGGCTTCGCCGGCCGTCCGGCCGGTCCCGGCGGTGGTGGCGGCGGCTTCGCCGGCCGTCCCGGTGGCGGTGGCGGCGGCGGTCGTCCCGGTGGTCCCGGTGGCGGTGGCGGCGGCTTCGGCGGCCGTCCCGGCTTCGGCGGCCGTCCCGGCGGCCCCGGTGGCCGCGGTGGCACGCAGGGTGCCTTCGGCCGTCCCGGCGGGCCCGCCCGCCGCGGTCGCAAGTCGAAGCGGCAGAGGCGCCAGGAGTACGAGGCCATGCAGGCCCCGTCGGTCGGCGGCGTGATGCTGCCGCGCGGCAACGGCGAGACCGTCCGTCTGTCGCGTGGTGCCTCCCTCACCGACTTCGCCGAGAAGATCAACGCCAACCCGGCGTCGCTCGTCGCGGTGATGATGAACCTCGGCGAGATGGTCACGGCCACGCAGTCCGTCTCCGACGAGACGCTGCACCTGCTCGGCGGCGAGATGAACTACACCGTTCAGATCGTCAGCCCCGAGGAGGAGGACCGCGAGCTGCTGGAGTCCTTCGACCTGGAGTGGGGCGAGGACGAGGGCGGCGAGGAGTACCTGGAGCCGCGTCCGCCGGTGGTGACCGTCATGGGTCACGTCGACCACGGCAAGACGCGACTGCTGGACGCGATCCGCAAGACCAACGTGGTCGCGGGCGAGGCCGGCGGTATCACCCAGCACATCGGTGCCTACCAGGTCGCGACCGAGGTCAACGAGCAGGAACGCCGCATCACCTTCATCGACACCCCGGGTCACGAGGCGTTCACCGCCATGCGTGCCCGTGGTGCGAAGTCCACCGACATCGCGATCCTCGTGGTCGCGGCGAACGACGGTGTGATGCCGCAGACGGTCGAGGCGCTGAACCACGCCAAGGCGGCCGACGTGCCGATCGTGGTCGCGGTCAACAAGATCGACGTCGAGGGCGCGGACCCGACCAAGGTGCGCGGTCAGCTGACCGAGTACGGCCTGGTGGCCGAGGAGTACGGCGGCGACACCATGTTCGTCGACATCTCCGCCAAGCAGGGTCTCAACATCGACAGCCTGCTGGAGGCCGTGGTCCTCACCGCCGACGCGGCGCTGGACCTGCGGGCCAACCCGGAGCAGGACGCGCAGGGCATCGCGATCGAGTCCCACCTGGACAAGGGCCGCGGCGCCGTCGCCACGATCCTGGTCCAGCGCGGCACCCTGCGGGTCGGCGACACCATCGTCGCCGGCGACGCCTACGGACGTGTCCGGGCGATGCTCGACGACAAGGGCAACAACGTCGCGGAGGCCACTCCGTCGACCCCCGTCCTGGTCCTGGGCCTCACCAACGTCCCGGGCGCCGGCGACAACTTCCTCGTCGTCGACGAGGACCGCACGGCCCGCCAGATCGCCGAGAAGCGCGCGGCGCGCGAGCGCAACGCCGCCTTCGCCAAGCGCACCCGCCGGGTGTCCCTCGAGGACCTCGACAAGGTGCTCAAGGCCGGCCAGATCCAGGAGCTCAACCTCATCATCAAGGGTGACGCTTCCGGTTCGGTCGAGGCGCTGGAGTCCTCGCTGCTCCAGCTCGACGTCGGCGAAGAGGTCGACATCCGGGTCCTGCACCGCGGCGTCGGTGCGGTCACGGAGTCCGACATCGACCTGGCGATGGGCTCCGACGCCATCGTCATCGGCTTCAACGTCCGCGCGGCCGGCCGTGCCGCGCAGATGGCGGAGCGCGAGGGCGTCGACGTCCGGTACTACTCGGTGATCTACCAGGCCATCGAGGAGATCGAGGCGGCCCTCAAGGGCATGCTCAAGCCGGAGTACGAAGAGGTCGAGCTCGGTACGGCGGAGATCCGCGAGGTCTTCCGCTCGTCCAAGCTGGGCAACATCGCGGGTGTCCTCATCCGCTCCGGCGAGGTGCGCCGCAACACCAAGGCGCGCCTGCTCCGCGACGGCAAGGTCATCGCGGAGAGCCTCAACATCGAGGGTCTGCGCCGCTTCAAGGACGATGTCACCGAGATCCGCGAAGGCTACGAGGGCGGTATCAACCTCGGAAACTTCAACGACATCAAGGTCGACGACGTCATCGCGACGTACGAGATGCGCGAGAAGCCGCGCGTCTGACGCGTGAGCCGGACCGGGGCCGGTCGGCGGAGGAATATCCGTCGATCGGCCCCGGTCGTTGCGTGTACGGTTCGGGTGTCCCGCCGGGAGTGACCGGCGGGGCGCCGCGCACCGCCGACCTGCGGCGGCGCACACGAACCCGAACCGGCGGGACATCCGGTCACGCATGTATGTGGGGACGCTGTCCTTCGATCTGCTCCTCGGCGACGTACGGTCGTTGAAGGAGAAGCGCTCCGTCGTCCGCCCGATCATCGCCGAGCTGCACCGCAGGCACGCGGTCAGCGTGGCGGAGACCGGCGTGCAGAATCTCCACCGCAGGGCCGAGATCGGCCTCGCGGTGGTCTCCGGCGACGTGGGGCACCTGACCGAGGTACTGGACCGGTGCGAGCGCATGGTGGCCGCCCGGCCCGAGGTGGAGCTGCTGTCCGTACGGCGGCGCATGCACACCGACGAAGAGTGAAACGCAAGACGGAAGAGGAGATGGACCGGTGGCCGACAACGCGCGGGCCCGCAAGCTGGCCGATCGCATCCAGGTCGTGGTCGCGGAGACCCTGGACCGGCGGATCAAGGACCCCCGGCTGGGATTCGTGACCATCACGGACGCCCGGGTCACCGGCGACCTGCGGGAGGCCACGGTCTTCTACACGGTCTACGGGGACGAGGAGGAGCGCGCCGCCTCGGCGGCCGCCCTGGAGTCCGCCAAGGGCATCCTCCGCTCCGAGGTGGGCCGCCAGACCGGCGTCCGCTTCACCCCGACGCTGGCCTTCGTGCCCGACGCCCTCCCGGACAACGCCCGCACCATCGAGGACCTCCTCGACAAGGCGCGCAGCCGGGACGCCGAGGTCCGCGAGGTGTCCACCGGCAAGACCTACGCCGGTGACGCCGACCCGTACCGCAAGCCGGAGACGGACGAGGAGAACGACGAGGGCGACGCCTCCGCATGACCCAGCACACCAAGACCCCCGACGGCCTGGTCATCGTCGACAAGCCGTCGGGGTTCACCTCGCACGACGTGGTGGCCAAGATGCGCGGCATCGCCCGCACCCGCCGCGTCGGCCACGCCGGCACCCTGGACCCCATGGCGACCGGCGTCCTCGTCCTCGGCGTGGAGAAGGCCACCAAGCTGCTCGGCCACCTCGCGCTGACCGAGAAGGAGTACCTGGGCACCGTCCGCCTCGGCCAGGACACCGTCACCGACGACGCCGAGGGCGAGATCACCTCGTCCAAGGACGCCTCCGGGGTGACCCGGGAGGCCGTGGACGCGGGCGTCGCCGCACTGACCGGCGCCATCATGCAGGTGCCGTCCAAGGTCAGCGCCATCAAGATCGACGGCAAGCGGTCCTACGCCCGGGTGCGCGGCGGCGAGGAGTTCGACATCCCGGCCCGCCCGGTCACCGTCTCCTCCTTCCAGGTGTACGACATGCGCGAGGCGGTCGCCGAGGACGGCACCCCCGTGGTCGACCTGGTCGTCTCGGTGGTCTGCTCCTCCGGTACGTACATCCGCGCCCTCGCCCGCGACCTGGGCGCCTCGCTCTCCACCGGCGGCCACCTCACCGCGCTGCGGCGCACCCGGGTCGGCCCCTACAAGCTGGACGCCGCCCGCACCCTGGACCAGCTCCAGGAGGAGCTGACCGTGATGCCGATCGCCGAGGCCGCGGCGGCCGCGTTCCCCCGCTGGGACGTGGACGAGCGCCGGGCCGGGCTGCTGCTCAACGGCGTACGGATCGACATGCCGGCGTACGGCACGGCCCCGGTGGCCGTGTTCGGCCCGGACGGCCGCTTCCTCGCCCTGGTCGAGGAGCGCGGCGGGCGGGCCAAGAGCCTCGCCGTCTTCGGCTGAACGCCTCCGGGCCCCTCGGGAGGCCTTCTCGTGGGGCGGGCCCCCCGGCCCGCCCCACGATCCCCCCGCCCCCCGGCAACAGGCTGTCCACTTCCCGCCACCTTCTCACCCGGTCGGCCGGGCGCTCGGAGTGAACGGGGGTCGCGCGAGGGGGCGCGTTCGCCTTCCCCGCCCTCCGCTGATCACCTCCGGCCTACCGTCGGACCATGGAACGCGCGGACCGGAGGACGGAACCGGTACGGAACCCCGATCGGCTCGACGACCGGCACGACGACCGGCTGGACGACCGGATCGCCGGACGAGTGCCCGGCGGCGCCCCGGCATCGACCCTTGGGGACAACGGCCGTCCGGCGGGGGAGAGCCACCTCCTCGGTGACGGCGGTCCCGAACCGGTGTGGATCCGCGACCCGTCCGGCCGGCTGCGCGGAGCAGGCTTCGCCGCCGACGACCACGGCACCGTCGTCACCAGCCACCAGACCGTCGACGGACTCACCCGGGCCACCGTCCAGGCCCCCGACGGGACCGCGTACACCGCCGACGCCGACGCCCTGGTCCCGCTGCCCGCCGCCGGACTCGCCCTGATCCGCACCGAGGGCCTGGGCCTGGGCCCGCTGCCCATCGCCACCCGCACCGGCATCCCGGCCGGGACCTACCTCCGCTTCCACGCCGACGGCCCCCGCCAGGCCCGGGTGCTCGGCCCGGCCTCCGTCACCTACACCGCCACCGAGCACTTCCACCGCATCGATGGCGTCCTGGAACTCGCCATGGGCACCGACGCCGGCGAGGCACTGCGCACCACCCACTGCGCGGGCGCCCCCGTCCTGGACCCGGCTACCGGCGCCGTCCTCGCCGTCCTCGGCGGCGCCCTGCACACCGGCGGCCACCGCGCGGCCGGCTTCGCCGTCCCGCTGACCCACGCCGCCGCGGCCGACCCGCACGGACCGCTCGCCGCGCTGCTCGCCCGCAACGCCGCCACCGTCCCCGCCTACGGCGAGGACCTGAACCTGGCCGGCGCCCTCCAGCTCACCGCCACCACCGGCGCCGAGGCACCCGAGACCGGCCTCCCGCCCGTCGAACGCCGCCATCTCACCCGCGAGCTGGACGCCTTCCTCGCCTCCACCGCCGCCGTCTGCGCCCTGGTCGGCGACCCCGGTACGGGCCGCAGCACCGAACTCGCCGCGCTCACCGCCCGTCGCGCCCGGGGCCCCGAACCCGCCCCCACGCTCCGGCTGCGTGGCGCGGACCTCGCCGACGGCGACGCCTCACTGGCCGACGCCCTCGCCCGCGCCCTGCGCCAGGCCGGGCGGATCGCCGCCTGCTCCGGCGCCCCCGGGGACATGGCCACCGCCACCCCCGAACGGGTGGCGCGGCTCGCCCGCGAGTCCGGCCGCCCCCTCCTCGTACTCCTCGACGGCCCGGAGGAGATGCCGCCCGGGCTCGCCCACCGGCTGCCCGACTGGACCGCCGCCACCGCCCACTGGCTGCGCGCCCACGGTGCCCGGCTGATCACCGCCTGCCGCCCCGAGCACTGGGAGCGAGCGGGCGCCCTGTACCCGTCCGGGGCCCTGCACCGCCCCGGACGGCCCGCCCCACGGCTCCCGGACGCCGTCCACCTCGGCGACCTCTCCGCCCGCGAGGCCGGACGGGCCCGCCAGCGGTACGGCCTGCCCGCCGACGCCCTCGCCGAGGCGGACGCCGGCCATCCGCTGACCCTGCGGCTGCTGGCGGAGGTCCGAGCCGCGCTGCCGGTCGGCGGGGGTGGCGGTGGCCGGGAGCGGTGTGGGGAAGGGGCCGTCGCTGGGAGCGGCGGTCGGTCCGGGCGCGAGGAGGGGTCTGCTGCCGGGAGCACCGGGCGGCCTCGGCGCGAGGAGGTGTTCGCGGCGCATCTCGACTTGAGCTGTCTCCGGGTCGCCGTCCGGATCGCCGCTGCCTCCCGCCCGGCGCGCCGGGGCGGCGAGGTCCGGCGGCTGGCCGCTCGGGTCGCCGGGCGCGTTCACGAGGCGGCTCGCCGCTGTCTGGGGCCGGGGCAGGGCGGGCTGGACCGGGGCTCCTTCGAGGAGCTGTTCCCCTGGAGCACCGGCTGGGCGTCCGCGGTGCTCACCGAGGGCCTGCTCGTCCCGGCCGGTCCCGGCTACCGCTTCGCCCACGAGGAGGTGGCCGACTGGCTCCAGGGCGCCCATCTGGACCTCGACGCGGCTTTGGACGCCCTGGTCATGCGCGGAGGAGCGGAGGGCGAGGGGCCGGGGGTGGCTCCGGTGCCCAGGGACCGGGTCGGGCCGGTCGTCCAGGCCATGCTGCTGCTGGGCCGGGTGCACGGCCCCGCCGCCCTCGACCTCCGCCTCCGGCGTCTGGTCCACGCCCTGGACGGGCTTCCCGCCGACCCCGCCCGGCCCCGGGTGGTGGACGCCCGCTGGTGGGCCGGGCGGCTGCTGGGCGGCACCCTGGAACGGACCCCGGACCTCCGCCCGTACCTCGGCACCCTGCGACTGCTGGCCGACCACCTCGCGGCGGCCGGGAGCGCCCCCGCGGCCTTCGGCCCCTGGTTCTGGGAGCGGTTGCCGCTCTCCGGGGACGAGCGCGCCGATCTGCTCCGCCGGCTGCTGCCCGCCGACGCGGAGTGCGAGGACGCCGGGGAGGCGGGGGCCGGAGGGACGCGGTTCCTGGACGCCGCCGCCCGGTGGCTGGCCGCCGACCCGCGCGGGGTCCAGCCGCTGCTGTGCCGCTGGTTCGGCGACGAGCGCCCGCTGCCCGCCGCCCCCGGCGTCCGGGAGCGGCCGACCGTGGCCGGGGCCGCGCAGTCCCTGCTCCATGCCCATCGGGCGCTGGCCCCGGACGACCTGTGCGAGGCCCTGGTCGCCACCGCCCACCCGCGCGCCGGCGACCTCCTGGCCGCCCTCGCCGAGGACGAGCCCGCCGTGCTCTGCCGGGCCGTGGACCGCTGGGCCCATGACGGCGCCCGGCCGGAGCGGCGCAGCGCCGCCGCCCGGTACGCGCTGCTTGCCGCCGAGCACGCCACCGCCCCGGCCGACCGACGGCTGCTGGCCTACGCGGCGCTCGCCCTGCTCGACCGCCCCGGCGACACCGGGCTGCACGGCCCCGCCCTGGCACTGCTGGTGGCCGATCCCGAGACCCGCCCCGCCCACCTGCCCCGCGCCCTGGCCGCCTTCCGGGCCGGCGACCCGGCCCTGCCCCCGTACGCCCTGGCCGCCGCGCTCACCAGCTACCCCGAGCCGGTGCTCGCCGCCTTCCATGAGCGGCTGACCGCCGACCGGGACGCGGGTGCCGTACTGGAGGTGCTGGCCGCTACCGAGGCCCCGTCGCTGGTCCGGCGCGCCGCCGCGCTGGTCGCCGCCTACACGACCCGCCATCCCGGCGGCGCCCGGCATACCGCCGCGTACCTCGATCGCTGCCTGGAACGCGGACCGGTCACCCACGCCGTACTCTCCCCGCTGGCCGGCGGGCTGCTGCGGGAGGGCCCCGCCGAGGTCCGGGCGGCCCTCGCCCGGGTGCTGGCCGCCCCCGGCTCCCCGGCCTCCCTGGTGGCGCGCACCGAACTGCTGGACGAGCTGCTGGCGGTGGAGGAGCGGCGGGGCCCCGACCCGGACGTCCTGGACGCCCTGCTGGAGACCGCCGCGGCGGGCACCGGGCTGCGCGCCGAGTCCCGCACCCGGGACCTGGTCCGCCGCACCGGGCTGCTCGGGACACGTACCCCCGAGGGCGGAGACCGACTGCGCGCGCGGCTGGCCGGGCTCGCCGCCGAACGGCCCGCCTTCGCCGCGCTCACCGCCCGCTGGGCCGCCGCTGACCCGGCGACCTGGCTCCCCCTGCTCGGTTCCGACACCTCACAGCCCTGCTACCAGCGGTCGGACCTGACACCGATGCTGGCCGAACCGCACCGGCATGGCAGTCTTAGTCCTGCGTAATGGTTCATGCCGTACAAGGGTTCGGGCGAGGAGCGGTCACAGTGCAGCGCTGGCACGGCTTGGAGGACATCCCCCAGGACTGGGGGCGCAGCGTCGTCACCATCGGCTCGTACGACGGGGTCCACCGGGGACACCAGCTGATCATCGGACGGGCGGTGGAGCGGGCCCGTCAGCTCGGCGTCCCCGCCGTCGTCGTCACCTTCGAACCCCACCCCTCCGAGGTGGTGCGCCCGGGCAGCCACCCCCCGCTGCTCGCCCCGCACCACCGGCGGGCCGAGCTGATGGCCGGTCTCGGCGTGGACGCGGTGCTGGTGCTGCCGTTCACCGCGGAGTTCTCCCAGCTCTCCCCGGCCGACTTCGTGGTCAAGGTCCTGGTGGACAAGTTGCACGCCCGTGCCGTCATCGAGGGCCCCAACTTCCGCTTCGGGCACCGGGCCGCGGGCAATGTCGACTTCCTCACCGAGCTGGGCTCCACCTACGACTACGAGGTGGAGGTGGTGGACCTGTTCGTCACCGGTGAGGCGGGTGGCGGCAAGCCGTTCTCCTCCACCCTGACCCGCCGGCTGGTCGCCGAGGGCGATGTGGCCGGGGCCGCCGAGATCCTGGGCCGCCCGCACCGGGTCGAGGGGACCGTGGTGCGCGGCGCGCAGCGCGGCCGCGAACTGGGCTACCCCACGGCGAACGTGGACACCCTCCCGCACACCGCGGTCCCGGCCGACGGGGTCTACGCCGGGTGGCTGCTGGCCGACGGCGAGCGGATGCCCGCCGCCATCTCCGTCGGCACCAACCCGCAGTTCGACGGCAAGGAGCGCACGGTCGAGGCGTACGCGATCGACCGGATCGGGCTCGACCTGTACGGCCAGCATGTGGGCATCGACTTCCTGGCCTATGTGCGCGGGCAGTTGAAGTTCTCCTCGATCGAGGAGCTGCTGGAGGCCATGGCGGTGGACGTGCAGCGCTGCCGCGAACTGATCGCAGAGGCGTAGCCCCCGAGGGGTGATGCCCGGCCCATGACACGGACGAGGGTCCGCACCGGAGTCGAGACGGTGCGGACCCTCGTTCTGTGTACGGCGGCGGCCGCCTACTGCGGGGGCGCCTGCGGCGGTTGCTGCGGCGGCTGCTGGTCCTGCTGCGGGTACGGCTGCTGCTGGTGCGGCTGCGGCTGGGCGTACGGGCCGGGATAGGGGGCCGGTTGGCCCGGCTGCGGCGGATACGGCTGCCCGGGGTGGGGCTGCCCCGGCGCCGGCTGGGCCTGGTACGGCTGCCCGGGCGCCGGCGCGCCGGGGTAGGGCTGGCCGGGGTACGGCTGCCCCGGGGCGGGAGCCTGACCGGGCACTGGCTGACCCGGCAGCGGGGGAGCCATGTGCGGCGGTACGGAGCCGTGGCCGTCGCCGGTCCAGAGCCCCTGCGCCTGCTGGGCCCGGGCGAAGTCCTCGGCCACCAGCGCCGAGAGGTTGAAGTACGCCTCACGGGTCTTCGGCCGCATCATGTCGAGGTCCACCTCGGCGCCGGCCGCCAGATGCTCGTCGAACGGCACCACGACCACCCCGCGGCAGCGGGTCTCGAAGTGCTGCACGATGTCCTCGACCTTGATCATCTTGCCGGTCTCACGGACTCCCGAGATGACCGTGAGGGAGCGCCGCACCAGGTCCGCGTACCCGTGTGCGGAGAGCCAGTCCAGGGTGGTGGAGGCGCTGGACGCCCCGTCCACCGAGGGGGTGGAGATGATGATCAGCTGGTCGGCCAGGTCCAGCACCCCGCGCATGGCGCTGTAGAGCAGACCGGTGCCGGAGTCGGTGAGGATCACCGGGTACTGCTTGCCGAGGACGTCGATCGCCCGGCGGTAGTCCTCGTCGTTGAAGGTGGTGGACACCGCGGGGTCCACGTCGTTGGCGATGATCTCCAGGCCGGACGGCGCCTGCGAGGTGAACCGCCGGATGTCCATGTACGAGTTGAGGTACGGGATCGCCTGCACCAGGTCGCGGATGGTCGCCCCGGTCTCCCGGCGCACCCGGCGGCCGAGCGTGCCGGCATCCGGGTTGGCGTCGATCGCCAGGATCTTGTCCTGCCGCTCGGTGGCGAGGGTGGCGCCCAGCGCGGTGGTGGTGGTCGTCTTGCCGACACCGCCCTTGAGGGAGATGACCGCGATCCGGTAGCAGGAGAGCACCGGGGTGCGGATCAGGTCCAGCTTGCGCTGCCGCTCCGCCTCCTCCTTCTTGCCGCCCAGCTTGAACCGGGACGAGGGCGTGCGGCTGGACTTGGCCTTCTGCTTGGCGTTGCGCAGCAGCCGGTCGGAGGAGAGCTCCACGGCGGCCGTGTAGCCCAGCGGTGCGCCCGGCACCGAGCGCTCACGCTGGTCATGGGCGACCGACGTGGGCCACGCCGCCCCGGCCCTCGGGTCGACCGGGGGAGTGGGGCCGGCCGGAGCCTGGGGGTGGGGCTGAGCCTGGGGCTGGTCGGGGTGGTGCCCGCCGGGCTGCGGACTAGCGGGGTGGTACCCGTCCGGCTGCGGACCGCCGGGGGGCGGGAAGCCGTAGCCGCCGGGCTGCTGGGCCTGCCCGGGCTGGGGGGTACCGGGGTGCGGGAAGCCGTAGCCTCCGGCCTCCGGCTGCGGGAAGCCGTACCCGCCCTGCGGCTGCGGCTGCGCCGGGGGCTGTGGGTGCGCCGAGGGCTGGGCCTGCGGCGGGATGGGCATGGGCGGCTGTGCCGGGGTCGGCTGCTGGGTCGGGGCCGGGGCATGGTGCTGTGGCGGGGTGGGCTGTGGGGGCGCGGCCGGGTGCGGGAAGCCGGGCACGGCCGGTGCCTGCGGCGGGACCGCGCCCGTGGGGCCGGGCGGTACGGGCTGGGTCGGCCAGGGCTGGCCGGGGCCGGGGTGACCCGGCTGAGCGGGTTGGCCCGGCTGTTCGGGGCCCGGGAAGCCGTAGCCGCTCTGCGGGGCGCCGGGCGCGGGCCGCGGAGGCGCAGCCGGCGGCCAACCCGCCCCGTGCGGCGGCGCCGGAACCGGGCCGCCCGCGGGGGCGGGACCGGCTTGGCCGCCGTGCGGCGGCCACTGCGGGGCGTCGGCCGGGGTGGCGGGCTGGTACGCGGGAGGCAGCGGCGGCAGCATCTGCCCGGGCGCCCCGGGTACGGGTCCGCCAGGTACGGGTGCTTCCGGTACGGGCGGGGCGACGGGCTGCTGGGGCGGGGCCTGCTGCGCTACGGGGTCGCCGGGCACCGCGCCACCGGCCGCCGCCTCGCGCTCGGCGGCCTCCGCCATCTCGCGCTTCAGCGCGGCGGGGGAGAAGCGCATGGTGGCACCGCTCTCCACATCCCCCGCCCCGAAGGGGTCGTCGACCACAGCGGGCGGCGACGGGGGAACGGGCGCCGACGGAGCGGACTGCGACGGCGTCGCGGCGACCGGACCACCGGCCCCGGCCGTCTCGGCGACCGAGGGGTCCGCAGGCTCACCGGGAGCGGGCGTCGCCGAGGGGGCGACTCCCGCCGGCTCCTCGGCGCTCTCCGGCGCCGGGCCGCTCTCGTCCTCGGCGGCGGGAGCCACGGCGGGCGGTGCGTCGCTCTCCGGCGCCGCCCCGGCGTCGGCCACCGCAACGGCGTCCGTGCCCGCTCCCGTACCCGTCCCCGTATCAGATCCCTGATCCGGGCCGGTGTCGGCACCCGCCGACGGCTGCTGCTCATCGGCGGCCGGTGCGCTCGCGGCCGGGGAGGCCGGCGGGGTGGCGGGCGCTGCCGGGAGGCCCTGCTCGGGTGCCGGCGGCGCCGGTGCCTCGTCCGCCGGTGTCCCGCCGGCCCGCGCGGACTCGCCCGCGTTCTGCGTGTACCAGGCGGGCGGGGTGTAGTCGATGGTGAACTCACCCGTCACCTCGACGGGTTCCGCGTCGGACTCGTCGACGGGAAGGTTCCAGTTCCCGTGGATGTCGTCGCGATCGCCGTTCACTTTGCCTCCTGGTGTGGTCGAGCGCCCTCGTCTTGGCGGGCGGGGGTGATCGACTGGCCGTCGATGGGTCCCGGCTCTGCGAACCACCCTAAACGTCAGCCGAGCCCGACCGGCAGCCCCGTCCCCGGCCCCTGCCGACGACCGTCTACCCGGCCCGGCGGCCCGCCATCGGTCCCGACCGGGCGCCCGTCATCTCGGACGCCCGGCCGGGCCGGACGTCCGTCGCCTCAGGCACCACCTCGGGCGCCCGTCACATCAGGTCGAACTCGCCGTCCCGCGCGCCCAGGACGAAGGCGCGCCACTCCGCCTCGGTGTACCGCAGCACGGTGTCCGGGTCCAGGGACGAACGCATCGCGACCGCGCCCCCCGGCAGATACGCGATCTCGACCCGCTCCTCGTCCGGGCTGGTGCCCGGGGCGCCGTGCCATTCGACATCGGAGATGTCCAGGGCGTACAGCTCGTCCTTCTCCTGTGCGCTGCCCATCGCGGGCCCCCTTTCCTCCGGGCGGTGCGGTGTGCCGGCGGGTGGTGCACCCTCCCCGGTGGCGCGTCCCCGCCCGGGCTCCGTGCCACCTGAAGCATCCCGCAGCATCCTAGGGGAGCCGAGGGGGCCGCCGGGCCGGGTCAGTCCATCCGCCGGGGCAGCCCGAGCAGGCCGGACTCGGCGTCCGTGGGCGCGGTCATCACCCAGCTCCGCTCGGCTCCCGAGCACCAGAGGGTGACACCGTCGGCCAGCGTGGGCAGCGCGTCGACCTCCACCTGGGTCAACCCCATTACGCGACCGATGAGTTCACTCTCCTCCGGGGAGACCCGCTGGACGCCCACCAGGGACGCCGACCGCATCAGCCGCGGGGCGACCGGGCTGAGGTAGGGCAGCAGGGTCAGCACCGACTGCCAGGGCGAGGCCACCACCCGGCCACGCGGCGGCCGCATACCGCAGTCGCGCACGATGACCGCCGGGCTGCTCACCGAGGCGCCCATGGGCGGCACCCGCCCGACATCGTGCACGGTCACACAGGGCACCCCGGCGCCCGCCGTCTGCGCCAGCGCGGTCCACTCCCGTGCGCGGCCGGTCTCCACGGAGACCCGGGCGCCCGTCCCCGCCGCGCGCAGGGCGATCACCTGGGCCGTCCACAGACCGCCGATCAGCAGCACCTCGTACGCGGTGGCCCGGTGGAAGCCCACCATCTGCGGGCGGCCCTGGGCGTCGTCCCCCACCACCACCCCGTCGTCCCCCACCGGCAGTGCCAGCGCGCCGAGTTGGCCGGCGGCCAGGAAGTGGCCCGGGTACCGGGGCCCGAACATCCCCCGCAGCCCCCTGGCCCCCCTCCCCATGGCCGTCCCCGTCCCGACCCCGGTCCTCATCGCGCGCCTCCCAGCGGCAGCGTCGCCAGCACGCCGGGCAACTGCTCCCGGTCCAGGCGGAGCAGGCCCACCCGCTCGGAGCGGCCCGCCTCCTCCAAGGCCCGCCGTGCGCTGACCAGTTCGCTGTCGGAGCCACCGGTGACCCGGAGGTGGCAGGCCAGCTCCACCGTCCCCTGGCGCGCTCCCCGCCGCAGCGTCACCGACAGCGTGGTGGCGAAGGCGGGGACGGCGGTGAGCCGGGAGACCAGGGCGGGCAGCGGTACCGCGGCGCGGCCCAGCCGGGGCCAGCGCCCCACGGCATAGGTGGTGTGCCAGCGGTCGTCACACCGCCACACCCGCGCGGTCTCCGCCGTCCTGCGGGCCCCGCCGGCTTCCGTGTGCCCGGAGCGCCCGGCCAGACGCGGACTGGCACAAGCCGCCATGGCGAGCGCCGAGTTGGCCTCCTCCTGGTCCAGGACGACGGCCTGGAAACCGGTCCCCGACAGCCGGCTGGCGACATGGTCGGCGAGGCGGACCAGGCAGCGCTGGGCACCCTCCACACCGCCGCCCCGGGCGGCGACCGCCTCCCGGCAGAGCTCCGGGTCGAGCTTGACGGCCACCCAGGTCACCCGCAGCGCCGGAGCGCTCGTCTCCTTGCTCCGCTGGAGCGCGGCGTACGACACCCGGGCCACCGACTGCTGGGGAAGATGGGGCGCGGGCGCCGGACGAACCTGCTGGACCAGCTGGACCGACTCCGGCCGGATGTCGTCCACGTCCAGCGCGCCGCCCAGCACCGAGAGGGGCAGGGCGCGGGAGCCCGAGGCGGGGCGCAGCGACCGGCCGCCCGCCTCGACCCGTACCACCGCGGTGAGGAAGGTGCCGTCCCCGAGCATGCCGACCGTGCGCCGCTCCCGGTCCACGTAGGGGTACGGGCGCAGCCCCGGCAGGCCCTCCGCGACCACGGCCAGCGCGGGGTCGGTGTCCGGAGCCGCCGGGCGGGCGGCGCGCCGGCGGGCCCGGAGCGCGAGCGTCGCAGTCAGCCAGTCCTGGACGGGCCGGCCGCGGCGGCGCAGTACGGCGAGGAGGACGAGCAGCACGGCCACCGCACCCGCCGCGACCAGCAGCGGCGTACCGCCGGCCACCAGGGCCACCGCGACCAGCAGCAGGGCGAGTTCGACCAGGACCAGCTGCCGCAGCTCCACCGGTCCGATCCGGCCGGCGGCCGAGAGCGGGCGGAGTGCGACGGACGCCGGGGTGCCGCCCGGGGCGGGCACCGCGGACCGGGCCTCGCGCCGCCGTCCCCGGACACGGCCCGGGGCCGGTCCACCGCCGGTGTGCCGCTCGCGCGTGCGCGTCCCCGTACCCATATCGCCGCGTCTGCCCCTGTCTGTCCTTGGTGCGCGTCCGTCCGTGGCGCACGGCCCGCGTGTTCGCTCGCGAAGTGTGCCGGTCCGCCCGGTCGTTGTCCCTGCCGGCCCCGCCCGGGCGCTCATCGGCCGATCACCCTACCTGAGCGCGGCCCCCGTCCGGCGGCAGGCATAGTAGGGGCGGCACGGCGGCGCCCCAGGCCCACGGGGAGCCCCGGGGAGCCCGGGGAGAGGGACAAGGAGCACAGGGACCGGATGGCATCGCGACGGGATGAACTCAACGCGTACACCTTCGCGAAGCGGCGGCTGGTCGCGCAGTTCACGCAACCCAGCTCCACCGGTTCGGAGGAGGGCGCGCCCCGCCCGCTGCGCGGGGTCATGCCGGGGGCGATCGTCGCCGTCGTGGTCCTCGCGGTGTTCGCCGCCTGGGGCATGTTCAAGCCGGTCGCCCCGCAGGACTGGGACGAGCCCGGCCGGAACGTCATCATCGCCAGCAAGTCGACCACCCGGTACGTGGTGCTGCGCACCGGCGACCGCAAGCAGCTCCACCCGGTGCTCAACATGTCCTCCGCCAAACTGCTGATGAAGCAGGACGGCGGAAAGGTCGTCAACGTCGACGAGTCGGTGCTGGACAGCGGGAAGATCCCGCACGGCGCGACCCTCGGCATCCCCTACGCGCCCGACCGGCTCCCCGACGCCAAGGAGGCCGGGACCGCCAAGCGGTGGGCGGTGTGCGAACGCCCAGGGCAGGGCGGCCGGGCCATCCAGAAGGCCACCTTCGTCTTCGCCCGGCGCGACGAGCGGCGCACCGACGACCGCGACCGGCTCACCGGCGGCGAACTCCTCTACGTGGAGGGCCCGGACGGGACACGCCATGTCGTCGACGCCGGCGGCACCGCCTACCCGGTCCAGCAGGACGAACTGCTGCTCCGCCTGCTCGTCGGCCAGCACCGGGCCGCCCAACGCGTCTCCGACGCCTGGCTGAAGACCCTCCACCCGGGCGACCGGATCACCTTCCCCACCGTCCCCGGCACCCCGGGTGCGGACGCGGACGTCCCCGGCAGCCTCGACCCGGCGCTGCGCAAGGTCGGCATGGTCCTCACCGCACCCGACGGCACCCGCAGCCAGCACTACGTCGTCCTGGCCGACCGGGTCGCGCCCATCTCCGACTTCACCGCCAAACTGCTCCTCGGCAGCCGCCCGTTGATGGACCTGGGCCAGCAGAGCCAGGCCGCCCCGGTCGCCCCCGGGGCCATCCTCCCAGGCGCCGCGTTCCACGCCGACGTCCGCTGGCCCCAGCAGACCCCCAGGCCGGTGAACGAGGCCTCCACCGCCGAAGGCAGCCGCAACACCGTCTGCAGCGTGCTGCGCGGGGTCGACCGGGACAGCGGCTCCACCACGCTCAGCACCTGGTCCGGCGACGACTTCCCGGCGCCCCTGCCCACCGGCTCCAGCAGCGCGTACGTCACCCCCGGATCCGGCCAGATGTACCGGCAGTTCACCGGCTCCCGTACCGACACCGGCTTCCTCTTCCTGGTCACCGACACCGGACTGCGCTACGCCCTCCAGTCCAACGGGGACACGGCGACCGACGACGCCGGCATCGGCTCCCCGGACTCCGCCAAGGAGCGCGAGGCCCAGGCCCTGGAGGCCCAGCAGGCGCAGAGCCGGCTCGGCTACAAGGACGTCCCGCCACTGCCCGTACCGGCAGCCTGGTCCGCCCTGCTCCCGACCGGCCCCCGGCTCTCCACGGGCGCGGCCCGCCAGCCGCAGGGCTCCTGAGAGGCCGTGGCATGACCCCTTCTGCGTACGTCAAGCGGCTCGCGGTCGTGGCAGCCGCCGCCATGGCCACCCTGGTCATGTCGCCCACCGCCCACGCCGACACCCCCCAGCAGTGCTCCTTCCCCAATCAGCCCTACGAGGGCCGCCCCTGGTCCCTCCAGCGGGTGCTGCTGGACGAGGTGTGGAAGCAGTCCACCGGCGAGGACGTCCGCGTCGCCGTCATCGACACCGGCGTGGACGTGAAGAACCCGCAGCTCACCAAGGCCGTCGACACCGGCAGCGGGATCAACCTCATCCCGAGGAACGCCAAGGACGCCCATGGCGACCCGGTGGAGCGGGGCAAGGAGGACGGCACCACCGACACCGTCGGCCACGGCACCAAGGTCGCCGGGATCATCGCCGCCCGGCCCGCCCGGGGCACCGGCTTCAGCGGCCTCGCCCCGGACGCGACGATCATCCCCGTCCAGCAGAACGACGCCCACGGCAACGGCACCGCCGAGACCCTCGCCACCGCCATCCGGCACGCCATCGACGAGGAGGCCGACGTCATCAACATCTCCCAGGACACCGCGAAGGCCCTGCGCCCCGCCCCCGTCCTGGAACAAGCCGTCGACGAAGCGCTGTCCCGTGACATCGTGGTCGTCGCGTCCGCCGGCAACGACGGCCTCGGCGGCAAGGTGAAGCGCACCTACCCCGCCTCCTTCGAGGGCGTGCTCGCCGTCGCCGCCTCCGACCGCAACAACGAGCGGGCCCAGTTCTCCCAGTCGGGGGACTTCGTGGGCGTCGCCGCGCCCGGCGTCGACATGGTGAGCACGGTGCCCGGCGGAGGGCACTGCGCCGACAACGGCACCAGCTTCGCCGCCCCGTACGTGGCCGGGGTGGCCGCCCTGGTGAAGGCCAAGCACCCGGACTGGACCCAGGCGCAGATCGTCGCCCAGATCCAGCAGACCGCCGAACGCTCCACCGCCGGACACGACCGGCTCGTCGGCTGGGGCGTGGTCGATCCGGTGCGCGCGCTCACCGAGGACGACACCCCGGTCGAGAAGCCGGTCGCCCGCGAGGGCGTCACCCGCGCCCAGGCCCCCGCCGTCGGCACCTACCACCTGGGCGAGACCCCGGACCAGCGCAACGCCCGCCTGGCCACCTATGTCGTGGTGGGCGGCGCCGTCCTGATCGCGGCCGTCTCCGGCGGCGCCGTAGCCGCCCGAGACGCCCGCCGCCGAACCCGCCGCGACCGCGTCTGACGTTGCACTCGCACGGTGCGGAACTGAGGTCCTCCACCCGTGGCTTGGGCCCGCCTTGCCCGTTGGTTCGTTGTCATACCCGGTGGCTAAAGTGGCGGAGCGCACGTCGTGAGCAGTTCCACGACAACAGAAGCAAACGGGGAGGAACGGGCATCGTGCTCGACGCGGCAGGTGACGGGGGGCGTTGGCGGTGACTGATGTCGTACGCGGCGAAGGTGCGCTGCGAGCCTTCAAGGCACAAGTGGACAAGCTCCTGACGGAGTTCGAGGGCGGCGCGGCCGGCAAGACCAGGGTGGCCGACCCGGGGGTGACCCGCGACTCGCTGGGCACGGGCATGTGCTTCGCGGAGGCGGACGGCTTCTACACCCAGTACAACCGCGTCCACCAGTCGCTCATCACCCTCTCCAAGTCCCTGAACGACCAGATCGAGCTCTACCGGCTCGGCGTCCACGCGGCCGACGTCGGCTATGACGACGTGGACGACGACACGCGGCGGAACTTCCACAGCATCTACACCAAGCTGGACAAGGCGTGGGACAAGGCGCAGAAGGCCGCCAAGGCTCCTGAGCAGCCGGAGAGCCCCGACGCGACCGAGGACATGGGGTGACCGCCAATGACTGAAGCCAAGCCGCCGGCACCGCAGACCGCGGACCAGCGCCACGAGCAGGTGGAGACATACCAGCAGGCCTTCGACACCGCGGCCCAGAGTGTGACCAAGCAGGTCGCCGCCGTCCAGCAGCTGCCGTTCGTCGGTGCCTTCTTCGGTGGGCGTACCTCGTTCGAGGACGTACCGCTGAACTCCATGCTGAACCTGCTCGAAAGCGCCAATCCGGCCGATCTGTCGGAGGCCGGCCGCAGATTGCAGCGGGTCACCGAGGCGTTGAACGATGCCGCGAAGCAACTGGACGGCTACGTCCGCGCGACCGAGTGGAAGGGCGAGGGCGCCGAGGAGTTCCGCCGCTTCGGCAGCGAACTGACGACCTACACCTACAGTCTCGGCACGTTCGCCAACGCCGTCGGCGCCCAGATGGAGATCGCCGCCACCGGTCTGACTTCCGTCCGCAACTCGGTACCCCCGCGCGACGGCCGCCTCGTCCAGAAGCGCCCCGAGGACTTCCCCCTCACTCAGCGCGGGACGGACAACCTGGACTACCAGAAGGCCGTCAAGATCGAGAAGGACCGCCAGGAGGCCATCAACCAGATGAACCGCCTGGCCTCCTTCTACTCGGTCTCCGAGACCATGCTGGCGATGCAGGAACCGCCGACGCTGCCGAGGCCGCTGGGGACGGCGGTGCCGCCGCCGATGGACGCAGTTGGTCGGCGGCGAGGTCAGGGTGGTGCCGACAATTCGAGCCCCACAGGGGGTTCTCTGGCGCACGTGTCCGGTTCACAACCAGCGGCCGCCTGGAGCGAGCGCACTCGGGTAGCTGACGGCACGCCACGTCCGGAGCTGACCGAAAGGCCGATCGAAGCCGTTGGGTCAGGACAGCGCGTGGAGATCAACAGCGTCGCGCCTCCCGCGCCTCCCGCGCAGGTGCCGACAGCGCCACAGCTGCCCCACACCGGGCCTACCACCGTGAGTACAGTGCCGCCTCTCGTGGCGGGCAGCGTTCCTCCGGTCCGACCGGCCGCTGCTCCTTCTAAGGGGGTCGGCACAGGCGGCGTGCGCCGACCTGGCGGTGCTCCGGCGGCCAACGCCTTCGGTCGGCCCGGCAGCACAGCGGGAGGGGTGGTTCAGAAGAGCGGGGGATCCGCCGCAGGCGCAGCAGGACGATCTGTGGGGCCTGTCAACGGCCGAGCGGGATCGCCCTTCGCTACGGGCAGTGGTGCCGCCGCCGGTCGCGCTGGTGTGCCCGGCGGTACGGCTCAGGCTCCGATCAACGGTCGATCCGGCGGGGCCACGGCCCAGGGGGCCGGTGGCCGATCCGGCAACGGTGCCTTCGGCGCCCGAGGTGTACAGAGCGGAATCGTAGGAGGCACCCCGCAGCAGCGTCCCGCTGCCGGTACATCACCTCGCATGCCTCGGGGCACGGTCATCGGCAGTGAGTCATCCGGAGGACGCGCCGGCACCTCACGGCCTGTCTCCGGTGGTGTCATCGGCGGGCAGCAGACCGGCGGCCCATCCCGCCCGGGCGGTCGCGGGACCGCGAGCGTGAACGGAGTCGTGGGCACCCCGAAAGGGGGCGGTACGCCTGGGGCGCAGCCCGGGAGTTCCGCCGGAGGCATGCGCGGTAACCGCCGCCGCAAGAAGGATGAGAACGACCGAAACGGCTCAAGCCGGCCGGACTACCTGACGGAGGACGAGGAAACCTGGCTGGCCAGGCCGCGGAACACGGTACCTCCGGTGATCGATTAGGTATGTGGAAGCCGAAAGTCAGGATGACTCCGATGAGCAGTCGAAACCGTGCTCGGCGAGGACGCCATCGTCTGATCTGTGCCGTCGCCGTAGCGGCGGTATGGGTGCAGTGCGGCGCCAGAGGAACAGCGGCGGCCGCTCCCGTACCCGATCCCCAAAGCCGCCAGTGGTACCTGAAAGCCATGCATGTGGACACACTGTGGAAGCAGACGCGAGGCAAAGGCGTCACCGTTGCGGTGGTCGATACCGGCGTCAACCCGTCCACATCGTCGCTGCAGGGCCAGGTTCTGCCGGGGAAGGACCTCACCGGCGTGGCCGGAGAGGAGACGGATGACTATGACGGCCACGGCACAACCGTCGCCGAGTTGATCGCTGGCACCGGTCGAGGCGGTGGCCTACGCGGTCTCGCCCCGGACACCAAGATCATTCCTTTCCGCGTATCGAACACGCAGTTGCAGGACAAGGGAGGGGTCAACGCGCGCGACATGGAGCAGGCAATCCGCGCCGCAGCGAACAGCGAAGCCAAGATCATCAACGTCTCCATGTCGAGCGACTACTACGGGTCGAGCCAGCGGGACGCGGTCGAGTACGCTCAGAGCAAGGGAAAGCTTGTCTTCGCGGGGTCCGGTAACGGAGCTCAGGAAGGCAACAAGGAGCAGTATCCGGCCGCCTATCCGGAAGCGGTCGCCGTAGCGGCCACCAACGCCGAGGGGCGAGTGGCCGACTTCTCCACCCACGGGAGCTATGTCGACATCTCGGCTCCGGGCACGGACATCCCCTTCTGGTGCGACGAGAACTTCACGCAGTACTGCGAGTCCGAGGGCACCAGCGCCTCTACCGCCCTCGCCTCCGCCACCGCCGCCCTGATCTGGTCCAAGCACCCCGAGTGGACCGGCAACCAGGTCCTCCGGGTCATGTTCGAGTCGGCGGGCCGGAACGCGAAGTGGAAGCCCGGTCAGGTCAGCCACTACACCGGTCACGGCGTGGTCCGCCCCAACGCCCACATCACCCGAGGCCTCGGCAAGCCCGGCGACCCCGATGTCAGCCCGGACACCGGCAAGCGCGTCGGCGGCAAGCCCGGTTCCACGCCGAAGCCCCCGGCTCCCAGCGACCAGGGCCCCGAGGCCACCGCATCCGGCGACAGCCCCGCCCTGGCGGGCTCCGCGGGCAAGGCCGACGACTCCGGCAGCGGCACCAGCTCCGCGTACCTCATCGGCGGAGGCATCGCGGCCGCCGCCGTCCTCGCCGGTGCGGGCGCACTGGTGGCCCGCCGTCGTCAGGCCTGAGCAGCCCCTCGACACCACCTCGGGCCGGTCGACCGACTAGCCCCATCCACCAACCACCCCAGCAGAGGGAGAGGAACATGGCAGTCCAGAAGGTCAATGGCGTCAATCTCATCAGCCTGCAGAACGACATCACCGAGTCCTTCGATGACGTCAAGGGCCAGCTGCGGAACCTCCAGGGCGTCATCGACAGCCTGGAAGGCAACTGGCGAGGCATCGGCGCCGGAGCGTTCGACGTCAAGCAGACCCAGATCAACAACGGCATGGTGCGCATCGGCAAGCTGATGCTGATCTTCCAGGAGGCGATCGAGGCCACCCGGGTGATCGCCGGCAACACGGACGACGACGTCGAGCGGGCGCTGCGCGGTATCGACGTGGTCGACGGCTACTCCGGTGACGCGGCCGCGCAGGCCCGCACCTCGAACCTGTCCAGCTACTGAGCCCGTGCTCACCGGCCACACCACCACTGCCTCATAAGGAGCGAACGTGACCAGCAAGTTCGACGACGGGACCATGGTCGTCACCTACTCGTCCCTGGATGCCGCGTCGCAGACGATCAAGGCCCAGGCCGAGCGCCTCTACTACTCGCTGGAAGCCATCCAGGCGAAGATCCGGCAGATCTCCGACACCTTCGAGGGCGAGGCCCGGACCGCGGCCGACGCCAACCACGCCAAGTGGGACGCGGAGAGCCGCGCCATCCTCCAGTCGCTCAAGGCCATCGCCAAGGCCGTCGCCGAGGCCGCCCCCGCCTACCAGGCGGGCGACAAGCGGGCCGCCGGCTACTTCTAAGAAGCGCCGACCGCCATCACGAGCGTCAGGGCCGGAGTGGGCAGTGCGGGAGGTGCCCACCCCGGCCCTGTGCGGTCTCCGCGTGCCGGGCCCGCCGTCGGCGTCACAGGCGCCCGCGTGGTGGCCAGGGCAAGCTGAGGCCTTCGCTGTCAGTCCACGCCGCTACCTCTCACCCGCCCCGGCACTCCGCGGACTTCGAGACCGCGTCGGCGTAAGCCAGGATCAGCTTCTTCATCGCGGCCTCGTTGGCCCGCCCCTCATTTCCGACGAACACGTACACGAAGAGCTGCTGGGTGCCCTTCCGGCGGGTCTCTGCCGGCTCTGGGCAGTCGACCTTGCTGACGGCGCCCTTGTCGCCCCAGCTGTACCGAAGATCGGCACTGATGCGTTCGTCGAGCCGCACATAGGGCTGGCCGGCGGCGATCTCACGCACGCTGGTGCCCAGTTCCCGCCACGTGGTGATCGCCGAGAGGTCGGTGCTGTCGTCGACCACTACGGTGCAGTCACTTCCCCCCTTCAGCTCCGGAAAGGAGTCCTTCACGACCGCCTTCCTGCCACTCGCGGGAAGCAGTGGATCGAGCAGCGCGGGGTCGATCGGCACTCCGCACAGCGAGGTCGGCGTCGCGTACTCCTTCGGTGGCGGTTCCGGGGTGGAGCATCCCGCCAGTGTGCCGAGCGCGAGCAGCGCGGTCGCAGCCATGACCGTGCCCCGTGGCGGCCGGACCGGGCGGGCGGGAAGCGGCGGTGTCGCCATCGAGCCGCGCCGCGCCCTGTCCTCCGGCGGGACAGACGCCCCGGTACCTGTCGTGTTCATCCTGGCTGGATCTCCGTCTCCAGTTCGTCGGCCATGTGCCGGGCGTTGCTGGAGGCAGACGAGTATCCGCCGGTCGTGCCGGAGGTCACCCAGTCCAGCACGCTGTCGGGCTCCTTGAAACCATGTGCCCTGGCGGCCTCCTGCGCCGCGATCTGAGTCGAGGTCTGCGTCTCGCGCCTGTTGGTCTCCCACAGCCGGCCGGCATCCTGGCTGGCGTCTTTCAGCACGTCGGTCTCCGACTGCTGGAAGATGTGCTCCAGGACGACGCTGCTGACCGTCCCGGCCACCCCGCTGGCGACGGCACCGCCCACTGGGGTGGCGATGAAGCTGACGCCGACGCCGATACCCGTGCCGATCGCTCCGGACCACGCGTTCTTCTGCTGGGCGACGGCGTCCTGGAAGTCCTTGGCCTCCTTCGCCGCCGGACCCACCACGGCCTCCTGCTGACCGATGGCCAGGATGCCGCTCACCTCGCCGTTGCGGTGAGCGATGTCCTCGACCGTCCGGTCCATCGCCTGCGGATAGCGCAACGACTCGTCGCCCTGTGTCTCCGGGCTGAAGTGGTAGTCCATGAGGTTGCTCATATAGGCCGCTTGGCCGACACTCACCGCGGCATAGGCGTCCTCGCTCTGGCCGATCGTGACCAGGAAGCGGGTCGTCTCAGCCTGGCTGAGGTCCGCCATCGACCCCGCCACCGGGAACAGCTTGTCCGTGTTGCCCTTCACATCCATGGAAATCGCCCGGTTGATGTCCGGCAGGTACTCGGAGGCGATCTGCCCCATGCTGTCCGACATATGGCCGTACTTGGTCAGCCGCTCCGGATCGTCGGACACCGAGGCGACGATGTCCGCCATCAGTCCGGCCTGGGCCGGAGTGTGCGGGGGAGTGTCCGGGGTGGGCATCTCGCCCGCCCGGTGCCCCGTGGTCGCCGCCTCCAGCGCGAGCGCGAGGTTGTTGCGGCCCTCGATGCTCTCCTCGCCCTTGTCGTCCCGCTCCTGGGGCCAGTCCCGCTCCTCGAAGAGGTAGTCGAAGGTGGAGAGCTCCCGCTTCACCTCCTTGCCGCCGGCCTCCTCCGTGAAGTCATGGTCCTCGTCCTTGCCGACGAAGGTGCCGTTGAAGAACTCCGTGGCCGCGCCCGGGCTGTTCGACAGGGCCTTGAGGAAGCCGGTCATCGGGTCGGAGCCGGAGTCGGAACCGGTGCGGTTCAGCAGGGGGTCCATGCCCATGTGCTGCCAGGCCAGGGCGACATGGCGGCCGTTCTGGGTGTACTTCTTCTCCGCCTCGATCAGCCCGCCGCCGTAGGAGGTGAGGAACCTGTCGTCGTAGTCGCCCCAGCGCATCAGGCTGCTCATCACCTGGAAGCCCGTCGCCGAGTTGTTCCGGGACGCGCTCTGCGTGCCCAGGTCCACCATCTCGCGCTTCCACGCCGCCATCTCGGCCGTGTCCGCCTGGGTCGCGGTCGCCAGGGTGAGGCCGAGGTGCCGCTGGAGCTCGTCGTACTGGTCCACCCGCTCATGGCCCAGCTTCCAGTTGAGCTGCGGGGTGTTGAGGTCCGCCCAGAACCGCAGGGTGCCCTTCGCGCCGAGCTGCTCGGCGAACCGTTCCGCGAACAGCTCGTCGCCCGCGTAC
This sequence comes from Streptomyces lichenis, assembly GCF_023218175.1. Classification (GTDB taxonomy): domain Bacteria; phylum Actinomycetota; class Actinomycetes; order Streptomycetales; family Streptomycetaceae; genus Streptomyces; species Streptomyces lichenis. Next base: position 90,369 of record NZ_JALPTH010000026.1, read on the forward strand.
TTCCTCAGCCCGCCGTTCAGAGCGTCGAAGTCGGCGGCCGTGAGGTCCTTGGCGTCCTTCTTCGCCAGCGCCGACAGCCGCTCGGCCTCCCGCAGGGCGTTCACGGCACCGTCGCGGTCGGCGTACTTCGCCCCGGAGAAGCCGTACTCGGCCAGGTCCACCAGGGCCCGCAGGGCGGTCGCCGCGCTGCTGTCGCTCTCGGTCGCGCGGTCCAGGAGCCCCTGGATCTCGTCGCGCAGGGCGGTGACATCGCCCGGGGTGTGGTCCGGGACATCGGTGCCCTCGGCGGCCCGGTCCGGGTGGATGTTCATGGTGACGGTGAAGCCGCCGCCCGTGGAGGTGACGGTGAGGTTCTTCGCCAGGCCCCGCTCGACGGCCGCGTCGACCTTCTTCTGCCAGTCCCGCAGCTCGTCCCGGGTGTCCTTGAGGATGTCGCGGATGGAGGTCGCCTGGGTCACCGCGTCCGCGAACTCCCCGGCGGTCTTGCCGACGAAGGCCTTGGAGACGGTGGCGTTCTCGCCCTTCCAGGACGCCTTGTTCGCCTTGCCGCGCAGCCCCTCCCGGGCGGTCTTCTCCAGCCCCTGCAGATTGGTGATCGTCTTCGACCAGTCGATGACCGCGTCGTCCAGGGCGGAGAAGTCGGCGAAGCGCAGATCGTCCAGGTTCATCAGCCGTCCGCCTTCTGCGGCTTCTTCTCGCCGTAGATCGGGTTCTTGGCGCCCGCCGGGGCGTATGACTCGTCGAACCCGGCGTCCAGGGTGGCGATGCTGCTCAACGTCCCCTCGACATGGACCTCGTCGCCGGCGTGCGCCTTCTTGGTGAAGTCCAGGTGGTTGGAGATATGGGCGCAGGCGTCCGTCAGAGACTTCACGCTCTTCTCCCAGCGGTCGGCGACATGCCCCAGCGCCCCGCCCAGTGCGAAGCCGTCCCCGGTGAGCCTTCCGGCTGCTGTGCGGCTGCTGGGCAGGGCGACCTTGCCCTGCTTCGACAGGTCCGTGTACAGGGTGTAGGCCTTGTCGCCGATGGCGGCCAGGTCCTTCTGGTCGACGGCGAGATCACCCTGGGTGCTTCCGGCGCCCCCGCCCTCGACGGGCAGCTGGTTCAGCCGCATCCGTTCCGGACTTCTCCCGGCCGCCGAGGCCTTCAACTGCTCCCACTCGTCCCAGGCCATCGCCCGGCCCCTCCCTCGTCACCCGACACACCGGCCACACCGCTCAGCAACCTAGGGAGGGGCGCGCACCGGGCGCAAGCAGGTGCACCCGGTGCGCCCACGGTGTGAACGGCGCCTTCACATCCCACCCCCTCGCTCCCTTGAGTCCTCTCAGCCTCCGTCCTCCACCGGCGGCATCAGACCCGTCTGCACCAGCGGGTTGCCGCGCTGGCGGGAGACGAAGACGCCCCGGCCGGCCGGCATCGGGCGCATCCGGACGCCGCCGAGGATCTCGCCCTCCTGGGGGTCGCCGGAGAGCAGCACGCCCACCGCGCCGAGCTCCGTCATCCGCTGCACGAAGGGCTCGTAGGTGGCGCGGCTGGCCCCGGCGGCGTTGCGGGCGATGATGAAGCGCACCCCGACGTCCCGGGCGAAGGGCAGGTGCTCCGTGAGCTTGGCCAGCGGATTGCCGCTCGACGTGGACACCAGGTCGTAGTCGTCCACCACCACGAACACCGTCGGGCCCCGCCACCAGCTGCGCTCCCGCAGCTGCCGCGCGGTGACGTCGGCCGAGGGGGTGCGGCGGCGCATCAGGTCGTACAGGGCGTCGACATGGTGCTCCATCGCGTTGGACATCGGCACGTACTCGGCCAGGTGCGAGGCGGGGGTGACGTCCAGCAGGGCGCGGCGGTTGTCGATGACGAAGAACTTGCAGGAGTCGCCGTCGTACCGCTCGCTGAGCTGCTTGATCAGCAGCCGCAGCAGATTGGACTTGCCCGACTCGGCGTCGCCGAAGACCAGCAGGAACGGGTCGCGCTCGAAGTCGGCGAACACCGGCTCCAGGGCGTTCTCGTCGATGCCGAGGGCCACCCCGCGCTCCGGGGCCGCCGAGCCCGCCGGGAGCAGCCGGGCCGGCAGCTCGCGGGGGAGCAGCCGCACCTCGGGCGCGCCCGGGACCGTCCAGTGCCGGGCGCACTCGCGGGCCATCGCCGCGGTGGCGTCGGACAGCTCGCTGCCGGAGGCGACCCCGTCGATCCGCGGGACGGCCGCCATGAAGTGCAGTTTCTCGGGGGTGAGGCCGCGGCCGGGGACGCCGGTCGGCACGTTGACGGCCGCCTTGCGGTCCAGCTCGGAGTCCATGGTGTCGCCGAGCCGCAGCTCCAGGCGGTTCATCAGATGGTCCTTGAGGTTGGCCCGGACCTCCATCGAGCGTGAGGCGGTGAGGACCACGTGGATGCCGTAGCCGAGGCCGCGCGCGGCGATGTCGACCACGATCGGCTCCAGGCCCTCGTACTCGGTGCGGAAGGCGCCCCAGCCGTCCACGACCAGGAAGACATCGCCCCAGGGCTGGTCGGAGACCGGGATCTCGCCGCTGGCCCGCAGCCGGCGGAAGGTGGCGATGGAGTCCACCCCGGCGCTGCGGAAGTACTCCTCGCGCCGGCTCAGCACCCCGTACACCTCGGCCACCGTGCGGCGCACCCGCTCCGGGTCCAGCCGGGAGGCCACCCCGCCGACATGGGGCAGACCGGAGAGCGAGGCCATGGCGCCGCCGCCGAAGTCCAGCCCGTAGAACTGCACCTCGTGCGGGGTGTGGGTGAGGGCGAAGGCCGACACCAGCGTCCGCAGCAGGGTGGACTTACCGGACTGCGGACCGCCCACGATCTGCATATGGCCGGCCGCCCCGGAGAAGTCCCGGTACAGCGTCTCGCGCCGCTGCTCGAACGGCTTGTCGACCACGCCCAGCGGTACGACGAGCCGCCCGGCCCCCTCGTAACCGGGCTGCGTCAGCCCCCGGCCCGGCACCGCGGCCAGCCCCGGCAGCAACTCGTCCAGCGGCGGCGGGTTGTCCAGCGGCGGCAGCCACACCTGGTGCGCCTCCGCGCCGCGGCCCTCCAGCCGCCGTACCACCACATCCAGCACCGAGTCCGTCAGCGCCTCGTCCTCGCCGGAGCGCTGCTCGGGCACCCGGGGCCGCTCGGCGGGCCGCACATGGCGCACCGCCACCGGGGCGGCCGTGAACAGCACCGGCCGGCGGTCCACCGGCAGCGGCCCGCCCGGCGCTCTCTCGCCCCGGTCCCGGCGGTACGGCCCGGAGACGTACGCCGCCTTGAACCGCACCATCTCGTCGGTGCCGTACTTCAGGAACCCCGAACCGGGCACGTTCGGCAGCTCGTAGGCGTCCGGCACCCCGAGCGCGGCCCGCGACTCCGCCGCCGAGAAGGTCCGCAGACCGATCCGGTACGAGAGGTAGGTCTCCAGCCCGCGCAGCCGGCCCTCCTCCAACCGCTGCGAGGCCAGCAGCAGATGGACGCCGAGCGACCGGCCGATCCGGCCGATCTGGACGAACATGTCGATGAAGTCCGGCTTGGCGGTGAGCAGTTCGCTGAACTCGTCGATGACCAGGACGAGGGAGGGGATCGGTTGGAGCGGGGCCCCGGCGGCCCGGGCCTTCTCGTAGTCGTGGATGTTGGCGAAGTTGCCCGCGTCGCGCAGCAGTTCCTGGCGCCGGTTCAGCTCACCGCGGATGGAGTCGCCCATCCGGTCCACCAGGGTCAGATCGTCCGCCAGGTTGGTGATCACCGCCGCCACATGCGGCAGCTGCGACATCCCGGCGAAGGTCGCGCCGCCCTTGAAGTCCGCCAGGACGAAGTTCAGCGTCTCGGAGGAGTGCGTCACCGCCAGCCCCAGCACCAGCGTGCGCAGCAGCTCCGACTTGCCGGAACCGGTCGCGCCCACACACAGCCCGTGCGGGCCCATCCCCTCCTGCGCCGCCTCCTTCAGGTCCAGCATCACCGGCGCGCCGTCCTCGCCGACCCCGATCGGCACCCGCAGCCGCTCCGAGCGCGAGCGGGGCCGCCAGGTGCGGGCCACCTCCACCGAGGCCGCGTCCCCGAGGTTCAGCAGATCGGTGAAGTCCAGGTTGGCCAGCAGCGGTTCGTCGTCGTTGGCCCCGCCCGACGCCATCCGCAGCGGCGCCAGCTGGCGGGCCAGCGTCTCGGCCGCCGGGAGGCTCAACCGGTCCGGCACCCCCTCGTACACGGTGTCCCGCCCGGCTTCCAGGCGCAGCGCGCCCTCGCGTACCAGGAGCGACAGACCGCCGCCGCGCGCCCCGCCGGCCGCCGCCTCATCCGCCGCGACCTGGAGCACCGTCACCCCCTGCAGACCCTCCGACGGGGCCAGCGCCGACATGGGGGAGAGGTACTGCCCGTCCAGCACCACCACCAGATGCGGCCGGTCCGCGACCGGCGCCCCACCGGGCGTGAACCGCGGCCGGCCCTCCAGCCACCCGCCCAGCAGCTCCTCCAACTCCCGTACGTCGGTGGTGATCAGCCGCCGCGAACCGGCGCCGTCACCCTCCCCGGGCGCCTGTGCGTGCGGCAGCCACTTGGCGAACTCCCAGTGCGGCGCCTCGGCCGGCCCGGCCGCCACCGCGATCACCAGGTCGTCGGGGGAGTGCAGCGCGGCCAGCGAGCACACCATGGCCCGGGCCACCGCGCGTACCGCCTCCGCCTCACCGCCCACCACCAACTGGGGGAAGGCGCGCAGCGACACCGCTACCGGCAGGCCGTCCACCATCCCGTGGGCGTCCACGAACTGCCGCAGCGCGCTGGCCGTCAGCGGCTCCAGCTCGTCCACCGGACCGGTCTCCGGGGCGAGCAGCGGGGTGGCGAGCTGCTGTCCGCCCAACCCGACCCGGACCTGACCGAAGTCGTCGTCGCCCGTCCGCCGCTCCCACACCCGGCTGCCCTCGGCCACCAGCGCCCACAACTGCTCCGGGGCCGGGTGCAGATAGAACTGCCCGTCCCGCTGCAACCGCGCCGTACGCCGCACCGCCCGCCGGGTCTTGGCCAGATAGGACAGGTAGTCACGGCGCAGATCGGCCAGTTCGCCCTGGGTGCCGCGCCGGTAGCGGACCATCATCGCGATCGCCATCCCCACCGTGGAGGCGATCATCACCATGCCCATGATCCGCATCACGGGATTGGGCGTCATGAAGAAGAAGACCACCGAGCCGCCCATGCCGAGCGTCGGCAGCAGCTGCATCAGCATGCCCTCCTGCTGCCCTCGGGGCAGCTCCGGAGGCGGTTGCAGCTGCACCGGCTCGCCGGGCACCTCCGACGGCAGGGTCCGCGGTGGGCGCTTCACGACGATTTGACTCACAGCTCACCCATTCCCTTGGCGTACGGAAACGTTCGTATCGGCGCCCCCGTGGCGACGGGCTCCGTGCGCGGCAAGGGATCCTACTTGCGCGGCCGGTCGGGGCGGAGCGATAAGGTGACGGCCGGCGCCGGCGCCGGTGCGCCTGTGAACCGGGCAAAGGGATGCGCGAGACAGGGACGAGGCCGACCCGCCCGCTCAAACGGCCCCGCCCGCGCGGCCGGTGACGCCGGACCGACGGGTGACGCGGGACCGACCGGTGACGCCGGACCGACCGATGACGCCGGCGACGGAGCGGTCGGCCCGCACCACACGACGAGGGGAAGCAGCAGGTGAGCACCACCGCCTCAGCCGCGGCCGCCGCACCAGGCCGGCCGGCCGCGGCGGCACCGTCCGGCGGGACCGGCTTCTGCCGGATCACCGTCGTCGCGCCCGACAGCCGCGTCGACCTCGCCCTGCCCGACGACGCCCCCGTCGCCGACCTCTACCCCGAGGTGCTGCGGCTCTCCGGTCAGAGCCCCGCGCCCGGCGCCCCGGTCGGCTACCACCTGGTGCGCCGCGACGGCACCGTGCTCGACTCGGCCCGCTCGCTCACCGCCCAGCGCGTCCTCGACGGCGAGCTGCTCTTCCTGCGGCCGTTCGCCGAGTCGCTTCCGCCCGCTGTGTTCGACGACGTCTCCGACGCCGTCGCCTCGGCCGTCGCCCGCGACCGCACCCTCTGGTCCGACGCGCTGATGCGCGGCGCGGGCCTCTTCGGCGGCGCGGTGCTGTTGGTCCTGCTCGCCTTCGTGCTGTGGACCTCCGCGCCCCTCCACGACACCCACGGCCTGCCCGGCGTCCTGGCCGGCACCGCCGCCGTGCTGCTGCTGGCGCTCGCCGGGGTGCGCGCCCGGGTCTACGCCGACCGCGGCTCCGCCGTCGCCTTCGGCATCGGAGCCCTGGCCAACGCCGCCGTCGGCGGTGCCGGACTGCTGCCGCTCGCCGCCGGGCAGGGCGTCGGCCGCCTCCAGGCGCTGCTGGCCCTGGCCGCGGTCCTGCTGGCCGCCGTGCTGCTGATGGTGCTGGCCCCCGGCGGCGACAGCCCCTTCGTCGCCTTCGCGTTCGCCGCCGCGCTCGGCGCCCTGGCCGTCTTCACCGCCATCCTCACCGGACTCACCCCCGCCGAGGGCGCAGCCCTCTGCGCCCCGGTCGCCGCCGGCGCCCTCGCCTTCCTGCCCGGCCTCTCCACCCGGTTCGCCCGCCTGCCGATCGGCTTCGAGCCGCCCCGCCCCTCCTACGGCGGCGGCTACGGCGAAGGCGAGCCGCCCGCCCCGGTGGACGCCGAGAAGATCGCCGCCCAGGCCCGGCGCGGACACGAACTGCTGGTCGGCCTGGTCGGCGGCTGCGCCCTGCTCGCCGTGGGCGCCGCCGCGGTGCTCGGCTTCTCCGACGGCCTCTGGCCCCGGCTGCTGGCCCTGGCCACCGGCGCCGCGATGATGACGCGCGCCCACCTCTTCCGCTACACCGCCCAGGTCGGCTGCGCGCTGGCCTCCGGCCTCGCCGCCCTGGTCGTCCTGGGCCTCGGCCTCTGCCTCAACCCGCCGGCCGGGCTGCTCGCGGCCGCGCTGCGCGGCGACGGCGGGCCGCTGGCCCTGCGTACGGTGTGGCTGAGCGCCGCCGTCGCGGCAATCGCCGCCCTGATCACCGCCATCGGGCTGATCGTGCCGCGCGCCGGGGTCACCCCCTTCTGGGGCCGCTTCCTGGAGATCGCCGAGGCCTTCGTGCTGCTCACCCTGGCCCCGCTGGCCCTCGCGGTCTTCGGCGTCTACCACTCCATCCGGGCACTGACGTCGTAAGGCGGCTCCGGGGGCCGGCCCGGAGGGCGCTCCAGGGGCTGGTACGCTGTGTGACGGCCGTTTGTGTACGCGCTCCCGGTTCACCTGGGAGCAGCGCCCATCGGACCTTCGCCCGTCGAGTCACGGAAGCTCCCCCGAGATCAGCCTCGGGGCACTCGCGGGCGCTCGAACCACCTCAAGGAGTACGCGTGTCTCTCGACGCCGCCGTGAAGAAGCAGATCATCTCCGAGTTCGGCACCAAGGAGGGCGACACCGGCTCCCCCGAGGTCCAGGTCGCGATGCTCTCGCGCCGCATCTCGGACCTCACCGAGCACCTCAAGACCCACAAGCACGACCACCACTCCCGCCGTGGTCTGCTGATCCTGGTCGGCCAGCGCCGCCGCCTGCTGCAGTACCTGGCCAAGAAGGACATCCAGCGCTTCCGTGCCCTGGTCGACCGCCTCGGCATCCGCCGCGGTGCGGCCGGCGGCGCCAAGTAAGGACGCCGTGAAGGGAGCGGTTCCCGATTCCAGGGGGCCGCTCCCTTCGCCGTACGTGCGCGGTGTCACTCCGGCTTTGTAGGCTGGAGAACGACAACAGCACACAGCACGACGAAAGCCCCGTGCCCTCGCACGGAGAAGGCCCCCCGCCGCCGGTCCTCGGTAGTGGCCCCCGGGAGCACGCCCCCGGGTGCTTCGATCGAAGACCGGCCCGCACAGACGGCACTTCTCCGCCCCGTCCCCGCCGCACGGGCGCCCGGGCCCGCCGGAAGGGCCCGAGCGGGGACGAAAAGACGCGAAGCAAAGACGACAACGTAAACGGAGAAACCACTGGTGGAGAACGAGACCCACTACGCCGAGGCCGTCATCGACAACGGCGCCTTCGGCACCCGCACCATCCGCTTCGAGACCGGCCGGCTGGCCCGCCAGGCCGCCGGGTCCGCCGTGGCGTACCTGGACGACGACACCATGGTGCTGTCGGCCACCACCGCCTCGAAGAAGCCCAAGGACCAGCTCGACTTCTTCCCCCTGACGGTGGACGTCGAGGAGCGGATGTACGCGGCCGGCAAGATCCCCGGCTCCTTCTTCCGCCGGGAGGGCCGCCCCTCCGAGGACGCCATCCTCACCTGCCGCCTGATCGACCGCCCGCTGCGCCCGTCCTTCAAGAAGGGCCTGCGCAACGAGATCCAGGTCGTCGAGACGATCATGGCGCTCAACCCCGACCACCTCTACGACGTGGTCGCCATCAACGCCGCCTCCTGCTCCACGCAGCTGGCCGGCCTGCCCTTCTCCGGCCCGATCGGCGGCACCCGCGTCGCCCTGATCAAGGGCCAGTGGGTCGCCTTCCCCACCCACACCGAGCTGGAGGACGCCGTCTTCGACATGGTCGTCGCCGGCCGTGTCCTGGAGGACGGCGACGTCGCGATCATGATGGTCGAGGCCGAGGCCACCGACCAGACGATCCAGCTGGTCAAGGGCGGTGCCGAGGCCCCCACCGAGGAGGTCGTCGCCGCCGGCCTGGAGGCCGCCAAGCCCTTTATCAAGGTGCTGTGCAAGGCCCAGTCCGACCTCGCCGCCAAGGCCGCCAAGCCCACCGGCGAGTTCCCGGTCTTCCTCGACTACGAGGACGACGTGCTGGAGGCTCTGACCGCCGCCGTCAGGACGGAGCTGGCCCAGGCGCTCACCATCGGCGGCAAGCAGGACCGCGAGGCCGAGCTGGACCGCGTCAAGGCGCTCGCCGCCGAGAAGCTGCTCCCGAAGTTCGAGGGCCGCGAGAAGGAGATCTCCGCCGCGTACCGCTCGCTGACCAAGTCCCTGGTGCGCGAGCGCGTCATCAAGGACAAGGTCCGCATCGACGGCCGCGGCGTCACCGACATCCGCACCCTGGCCGCCGAGGTCGAGGCCATCCCGCGGGTGCACGGCTCCGCCCTGTTCGAGCGCGGTGAGACCCAGATCCTGGGCGTCACCACCCTCAACATGCTCCGCATGGAGCAGCAGCTGGACACCCTCTCCCCGGTGACCCGCAAGCGCTACATGCACAACTACAACTTCCCGCCGTACTCCACCGGCGAGACCGGCCGCGTCGGCTCCCCCAAGCGCCGCGAGATCGGCCACGGCGCCCTCGCCGAGCGCGCCCTGCTGCCGGTGCTGCCGACCCGCGAGGAGTTCCCCTACGCGATCCGCCAGGTGTCCGAGGCCCTCGGCTCCAACGGCTCGACGTCCATGGGCTCCGTCTGCGCCTCCACCATGTCCCTGCTGAACGCCGGTGTGCCGCTCAAGGCCCCGGTCGCCGGCATCGCCATGGGCCTGATCTCCCAGGAGATCGACGGCGAGACGCACTACGTCACCCTCACCGACATCCTCGGTGCGGAGGACGCCTTCGGCGACATGGACTTCAAGGTCGCCGGTACGAAGGAGTTCGTCACCGCCCTCCAGCTCGACACCAAGCTGGACGGCATCCCGGCCTCCGTCCTGGCCGCGGCCCTCAAGCAGGCCCGCGACGCCCGCCTCCACATCCTCGACGTGATGATGGAAGCGATCGACACCCCGGACGAGATGTCCCCCAACGCCCCGCGGATCATCACCGTCAAGATCCCCGTGGACAAGATCGGCGAGGTCATCGGCCCCAAGGGCAAGATGATCAACCAGATCCAGGAGGACACCGGCGCCGAGATCACGATCGAGGACGACGGCACCATCTACATCGGTGCCGCCGACGGACCGGCCGCCGAGGCCGCCCGCGCCACGATCAACGGCATCGCCAACCCGACCATGCCGGAGGTCGGCGAGCGCTACCTGGGCACGGTCGTCAAGACCACCACCTTCGGTGCGTTCGTCTCCCTGATGCCCGGCAAGGACGGCCTGCTGCACATCTCGCAGATCCGCAAGCTCGCCGGCGGCAAGCGCGTGGAGAACGTCGAGGACGTGCTCGCGGTCGGCGCCAAGGTGCAGGTGGAGATCGCCGAGATCGACCAGCGCGGCAAGCTCTCCCTGATCCCCGTCCTCGCGGACGAGGACGGCTCCGACGACGACACGAAGGCCGACGCCGACAAGTGACGTCCCGCAGCCTCAAGACGACGGCCCGCACCTCCACGGAGGCGCGGGCCGTCGCCCGTACCCAAACGCTCCTCAAGGGCCAGGACGGCATCGGTACCGTCCGCCGCACCACCCTCCCCGGTGGGCTGCGGGTGATCACCGAGACCCTGCCCTCCGTCCGCTCCGCCACCTTCGGCATCTGGGCGCACGTCGGCTCCCGCGACGAGACGCCCGCCCTCGGCGGCGCCACCCACTACCTGGAACACCTCCTCTTCAAGGGCACCGCCACTCGCAGCGCCCTGGACATCTCCTCCGCCACCGACGCCGTCGGCGGCGAGATGAACGCCTTCACGGCGAAGGAGTACACCTGCTACTACGCGCGGGTCCTCGACACCGACCTGCCGCTCGCCATCGACGTGGTCTGCGACATGCTCACCGGCTCGCTGATCCGCCAGGAGGACGTGGACGCCGAGCGCGGCGTCATCCTGGAGGAGATCGCGATGACCGAGGACGACCCGGGAGACGTCGTCCACGACCTGTTCGCCAAGACCATGTTCGGCGACACCCCGCTCGGCCGCCCCGTGCTCGGCACCGTCGACACCATCGAGGCGCTGAACGCCGAGCGCATCCGGCGCTTCTACGCCAAGCACTACGACCCCACCCACCTGGTGGTCGCCGCCGCGGGCAACGTCGACCACGCCGACGTGGTACGCCGGGTCCGCCGCGCCTTCGACAAGGCCGGCGCCCTCGCCCGTACCGACGCCGCCCCGCTCGCCCCGCGCTCCGGCACCCGCGCCCTGCGCACCGCCGGCCGGGTCGAGGTCATCGGCCGCAAGACCGAGCAGACCCATCTGGTCCTCGGCGTCCCCGGGCTGCCCCGCACCGACGAGCGCCGCTGGGCGCTGAGCGTGCTCAACACCGCGCTCGGCGGCGGCATGTCCTCCCGCCTCTTCCAGGAGGTACGGGAGAAGCGGGGCCTGGCCTACAGCGTCTACTCGTACACCTCCGGCTTCGCCGACTGCGGCCTGTTCGGGGTGTACGCGGGGTGCCGGCCCAGCCAGGTCCACGACGTGCTCAAGATCTGCCGCGCCGAGCTGGACCGGGTCGCCGCCGAGGGCCTGCCGGAGGACGAGATCGCCCGCGCCATCGGCCAGCTCAAGGGCTCCACCGTGCTCGGCCTGGAGGACACCGGCGCCCTGATGAACCGCATCGGCAAGAGCGAGCTGTGCTGGGGCGACCACATGTCGGTCGACGACATGCTGGCCAGGATCGCCGCGGTCACCCCCGACGACATCCGGGACGTGGCCGCCGACCTGCTGACCCGGCGCCCCTCCCTGTCGGTGATCGGCCCGCTGAAGGACAAGCAGGCCGACCGCCTCCACCAGGCCGTCGCCTGAGTGCCCCTGATCACTGTCGTACCGATCACTGGAGAGACATGAGCAGCAAGCTGCGGGTCGCCGTCCTCGGCGCCAAGGGCCGCATCGGCTCCGAGGCGGTCCGCGCCGTCGAGGCCGCCGACGATCTGGAGCTGGTGGCCGCCCTCGGCCGCGGCGACAGCCTGGACGCCCTCGCCGGCAGCGGCGCCCAGGTGGCCGTCGAGCTGACCACCCCCGACTCGGTGATGGCCAACCTCGACTACTGCGTCGGCCGCGGCATCCACGCCGTGGTGGGCACCACCGGCTGGACCGAGGAGCGGATCGCCACCCTCACCGGATGGCTGGAGAAGTCACCGGAGACCGGGGTGATGATCGCCCCGAACTTCTCCATCGGCGCGGTCCTCACCATGAAGTTCGCCCAGCTCGCCGCCCCGTACTTCGAGTCCGTCGAGGTCGTGGAGCTGCACCACCCCGACAAGGTGGACGCCCCCTCCGGCACCGCCGCCCGCACCGCGCAGCTGATCGCCGCCGCCCGCGCCGAGGCCGGGTCCGCCCCCCAGCCGGACGCCACCGCCACCGCCCTGGACGGCGCCCGCGGCGCCGACGTGGACGGCGTACGGGTGCACTCGGTACGGCTGCGCGGGCTGCTCGCCCACCAGGAGGTGCTGCTCGGCGGTGAGGGTGAGACCCTCACCGTCCGGCACGACTCGCTGCACCACTCCAGCTTCATGCCGGGCATCCTGCTGGGCGCCCGCAGGGTCGGCTCCGCCCCGGGCCTCACCTTCGGGCTGGAACACTTCCTGGACCTGGGCTGACACCGGTCATGCGTGCCAAGATCGGTTACCTCGTCACGGCTGCCGTCCTGGCCGTCTTCTTCGTCCTGGTCGGCGGCCGTGCCGTCGCCCTCATCGGTGTCGGCACCCCCGTCGCCGTCGCCATAGGGATCGCGGCCCTGACACTGCCGCTGATCGGCGTCTGGTTCCTCTGGCAGAACACCCGGTTCGTCACCCGCGCCAACAAGCTCGCCGCCGAGCTGGAGGCCGAGGGCGGGCTGCCCGTCGACGAGCTGGTGCGCACCCCCGGCGGCCGGATCGACCGCGACTCGGCCGACGCCGTCTTCGCCCGCCGCCGCGCCGAGACCGAGGACGCCCCCGGCGACTGGCGCTGCTGGTTCCGGCTCGCCGTCGCCTACCAGGACGCCCGCGACACCCCGCGGGCCCGCAAGGCCATGCAGCGCGCCATCGCCCTGCACGACGGACGCCGCCCGGCCGCCTCCTGAAGAGGCGCGCCGGACGGCGTCCGTCCGTCTTCTCCGCGTTCTCAGTGTTCTCCGCGTACCGCGTCAGCGGGCCGCGGCGTACTCCGCGTTCCAGGCCTCCACCGTGTCGGCGGCCCGGTCGAAGGCCTCCACCCGGGACAGGAAGTCCGCGCTGTGGTCGGTCAGCAGCACCATCTGGTCACCCGCGCCGTTCGGTACGAGGACCAGGGCCTGGCCCTGCACGGTCCTCGGCAACCCGAGCCACCGCACCGGCTGCTGCACCGTGCGCACCGCCTTGGCCCGGGACCACGGCAGGGTGGTGGTCCGCAGGAACCCGACCCGCCGCACCCCGTGCCGGCTCACCCAGGTGCCCATCCGCAGCAGCCGCAGCGCCGCCAGCACCACCAGGGAGGCCGCCGCCAGGCAGATCGCCGCGGCCGTCCCCGCCGCGGCGAACGCGATGATCACCGTGGCCAGCAGCATGAACGAGGCCAGCAGCAGCGCCAGCGCCGCCGCCCCGACCCGCCAGGGGCCGGGGCGGTACGGGCGGCGCCACTGGTCGTGGTCGTCGAACGGGAGCGCGACGTCCTCACCGGCGTCGAAGCCGCGGTCGGCCGTCAGAAAGGGCAGGGGCACGACTGTTCCTCACTCATACACACGCTCGATGGGGCTGTGCGGGGTGAGGCTACCCAGCCGCTGCGCGACCGGCCACTCCAGGGTGGCCGCCGGGGGAGGGGTCAGCGTCCCTGGGATGCCTCGGACTGCTGACTGTGCCCGGTGGTTGCCGGGCCCGCTTCCATGGCCGGCAGACCGAAGAGCAGGGACCCCGCCAGACCGGCCACCACCGTCAGCCCGACCAGCGTACGGCTCGCCACCTGCGAAAGACTCGGACGCTGCCGCGCCGGAGGGGTGACGTTGCTGCGGAAGCGTTCGGCCTCCGCGACGAACTGGAACGGGACGGCCTCGCTGCGGGGGCTACCCAGCGGCAGCTGGGAGGAAGTCATCGGTGAACACTCCTTGCGATCGGTGCCTCGTGTGGCGAACTCCGCCACCGCGCTCAACCGGTCAGACGCACGGTACGGCTGTTCGGTGCCCGATTGCCCGATATCAATCCGAACATGTGTCGACCGGACCGAACGGGACGGGTGACCCGGCGCCACCCGGCACCTCGCCGGATCGTTAGGCTGGGCACCTCCCCTCATGACCGGAAGTGACCGGAAGGACCCCCGCGTGCCCGCCTCCCCCGCCGAACCCCCGAAGAAGCCCGACTTCCGCGGTGATGTCACCGTCGACCTGGTGCGCAGCGCCGCCGGCGACTCCGACGTCCTGTGGGCGGCCCGGGTCTCCACGGCCGGCGAGCAGTCCCTGGAGGAGCTGGCCAAGGACCCCGAGCGCTCCAAGGGCCTGATCAACTACCTGATGCGGGACCGGCACGGCAGCCCCTTCGAGCACAACTCGATGACCTTCTTCATCAGCGCCCCGATCTTCGTCTTCCGCGAGTTCATGCGGCACCGGGTCGGCTGGTCCTACAACGAGGAGTCCGGCCGCTACCGGGAGCTCCAGCCGGTCTTCTACGTGCCGGACGCCTCCCGCAAGCTCGTCCAGCAGGGCCGCCCCGGCAAGTACGTCTTCGTCGAGGGCACCGAGGACCAGCACCGCACGGTCACCCAGGCCATGGAGGAGTCCTACGTCCAGGCGTACGGGGCCTACCAGCGGATGCTCGCCGACGGCGTCGCCCGCGAGGTGGCCCGCTCGGTGCTCCCGGTCGGCCTCTACTCCTCGATGTACGCCACCTGCAACGCCCGCTCGCTGATGCACTTCCTGGGGCTGCGCACCCAGCACGAACTGGCCAAGGTCCCGTCCTTCCCGCAGCGGGAGATCGAGATGGTGGGCGAGAAGATGGAGGAGCACTGGGCCCGGCTGATGCCGCTGACCCACGCCGCCTTCAACGCCAACGGGCGCGTCGCACCCTGACCGCCCCGGCGCACTCCGGAGCGGTCGCACGGGCGTGCCACCACCTACGCGATGTGTCCGGATTGCGGCGCTTTGAGAAGTTCATCTAGGCTGATCAAACGGACCCGGCACTGCCTGAACCCCCGAGCAGGCAGTGCCGGGCTCCACCGTCCGTACGTCCCCCGAGGGGACCCCGCGCGCTGAGCAGCGAGTAGCGTGTTACCCATGGCTCCGATCTCCACTCCGCAGACCCCCTTCGGACGGGTCCTCACCGCCATGGTCACGCCCTTCACGGCGGACGGCGCACTCGACCTCGACGGCGCGCAGCGGCTCGCCGCCCACCTGGTGGACGCAGGCAACGACGGCCTGGTCGTCAACGGCACCACCGGCGAGTCCCCGACCACCAGCGACGCGGAGAAAGACCAGCTCGTACGGGCGGTCCTGGAAGCGGTCGGCGACCGCGCCCACGTCGTCGCCGGCATCGGCACCAACGACACCCACCACTCCGTCGAGCTCGCCCGCACCGCCGAACGCGCCGGCGCGCACGGCCTGCTCGCGGTCACGCCGTACTACAACAAGCCCCCGCAGGAGGGCCTGTACCGGCACTTCTCGGCCATCGCCGACTCCACCGGCCTCCCGGTGATGCTGTACGACATCCCCGGCCGCAGCGGCGTCCCCATCGACACCGAGACCATCGTCCGGCTCGCCGCCCACCCGCGGATCGTCGCCAACAAGGACGCCAAGGGCGACCTCGGCCGCGCCAGCTGGGCCATCGCCCGCTCCGGCCTCGCCTGGTACTCCGGCGACGACATGCTCAACCTGCCGCTGCTCTCCGTCGGCGCCGTCGGCTTCGTCTCCGTGGTCGGCCATGTCGTCACCCCCGAGCTGCGCGCCCTGCTGGAGGCCCACCTGGCCGGCGACGTCCAGAAGGCCACCGAGGTGCACCAGCGGCTGCTGCCCGTCTTCACCGGCATGTTCCGCACCCAGGGCGTCATCACCACCAAGGCCGCCCTCGCCCTCCAGGGCCACCCGGCCGGTCCGCTGCGGCTCCCGCTGGTCGAACTCAGCCCCGAGGAGACCGAGCAGCTCAAGATCGACCTGGGCGCCGGCGGGGTACAGCTCTAGACAGGGGCACCATCCCCACAGACTTCACAACTGAAGATCCACAATCGAATACGCACCACCGCACACACGCACCACCGCACACCGACGACCGAACCCATCAACGCAGACGCTGACGAACACCGACAGCACGTGCACGAATGTCACGCGCGCCACGTGCCCGTAGAAGGCACGTGGCGCGCGTGGTGAGGAGAGTCTTTTGAGTCATCCGCATCCCGAACTGGGCGCACCCCCGAAGCTCGCCAAGGGCGGCCTGCGCGTCACCCCGCTCGGCGGTCTCGGCGAGATCGGCCGGAACATGACCGTCTTCGAGTTCGACGGCCGGCTGCTGATCGTCGACTGCGGCGTCCTCTTCCCCGAGGAGGAGCAGCCCGGCATCGACCTGATCCTGCCCGACTTCACCAGCATCAAGGACCGCCTGGACAAGGTCGAGGGCATCGTCCTCACCCATGGCCACGAGGACCACATCGGTGGCGTCCCCTACCTGCTGCGCCTCAAGCCCGACATCCCGCTGATCGGCTCCAAGCTGACCCTCGCCCTGATCGAGGCCAAGCTCCAGGAGCATCGCATCCGCCCCTACACCCTGGAGGTGGCCGAGGGCGACCGCGAGCGGCTGGGCCCCTTCGACTGCGAGTTCGTCGCGGTCAACCACTCCATCCCGGACGCCCTGGCCGTCGCCATCCGCACCCCCGCGGGCATGGTGGTGCACACCGGCGACTTCAAGATGGACCAGCTGCCGCTGGACAACCGGCTGACCGACCTGCACTCCTTCGCCCGCCTCAGCGAGGAGGGCATCGACCTGCTGCTGTCGGACTCCACCAACGCCGAGGTGCCGGGCTTCACCCCGCACGAGCGCGACATCTCCAACGTCATGCGCACGGTGTTCGCCGGGGCCCGCAAGCGGATCATCGTGGCCAGCTTCGCCAGCCACGTCCACCGCATCCAGCAGATCCTGGACGCCGCCCACGAGTACGGCCGCCGGGTCGCCTTCGTCGGCCGCTCCATGGTCCGCAACATGGGCATCGCCCGCGACCTCGGCTACCTCCGGGTCCCGGCCGGGCTGGTCGTGGACGTCCGCGCGCTGGACGACCTGCCCGACGAGGAGGTGGTGCTCGTCTGCACCGGCTCCCAGGGCGAGCCGATGGCGGCGCTCTCCCGGATGGCCAACCGCGACCACCAGATCCGGATCGTCCAGGGCGACACGGTCATCCTGGCGTCGTCCCTCATCCCGGGCAACGAGAACGCGGTCTACCGGGTCATCAACGGCCTCACCCGGTGGGGCGCCAACGTCGTCCACAAGGGCAACGCCAAGGTCCATGTCTCCGGGCACGCCTCGGCCGGCGAGCTGCTGTACTTCTACAACATCTGCCGCCCGCGCAACCTGATGCCGGTGCACGGCGAGTGGCGCCATCTGCGGGCCAACGCCGAGCTGGGCGCCCTGACCGGCGTCCCCAAGGACCGGATCGTCATCGCCGAGGACGGTGTGGTCGTCGACCTCATCGACGGCAAGGCCAAGATCACCGGCAAGGTGCAGGCCGGGTACGTCTATGTGGACGGGCTCTCCGTCGGCGACGTCACCGAGTCCTCCCTGAAGGACCGCCGGATCCTCGGCGACGAGGGCATCATCTCGGTCTTCGTGGTCGTGGACTCCACCACCGGCAAGATCACCGGCGGCCCGCACATCCACGCCCGCGGCTCCGGTATCGAGGACAACGCCTTCGACGCGGTGGTCCCCCGCATCCAGGACGCCCTGTCCCGCTCGGCCGCCGACGGTGTCGTCGAGCCCCACCAGCTCCAGCAGCTGATCCGCCGCACCGTCGGGAAATGGGTCTCGGACACCTACCGGCGCCGGCCGATGATCCTTCCCGTGGTGGTCGAGGTCTGATCCGTCCGGATTCACCCTGATCCGCGACTGACCTACGACTGATCCGCGACTGATCAACAAGGAGCGGGCGGCCCCGATTTGCATCGGGGCCGCCCGCTCCAGTACGTTGACGTCTCCTCCCGCACGAAACCCCGAGGCACCACCGTGTGCCCGCAAGGTTCCGAAGCGGAAGGGAAATCCCGACTCAGAACTTCTGATAAAGTCGGGGAGCGCCGAAAGGCAAAGGCCCTCCAACGGCCACTGGAAACGAAATCCGAACCGGAAACGGAACGGAAAAAGGATCTGGTAAGGTTGGAAACACGAAAGTACCGAAGGGAAGCGCCCGGAGGAAAGCCCGAGAGGGTGAGTACAAAGGAAGCGTCCGTTCCTTGAGAACTCAACAGCGTGCCAAAAGTCAACGCCAGATATGTTGATACCCCGTCCACAGGCTGTCAT
>NZ_JALPTH010000027.1 GCF_023218175.1 Streptomyces lichenis
GGGGGACGGGGGAGAGAACGGGGGAGACGGGGGAAGACCGGCGGCGCCGGGGTGGTGGGGCTCTTGGGGGAGAGCCCACCACCCCGGCGCCGCCGTTCGCGGTGTCCACCGCCGTTCGCCGACTCCGCCGCCGTTCGCGGTCCCGGGCCGGGGCCGGGGTCAGTGGCCGCTGACGCGGCCGTGCAGGAGGAGGGACAGGGCGCCGTGGACGTCGTCGAGTGAGCGCTGCGGCTGGAAGGCCTGCCAGTCGAGCGCGGCCACCAGCACCATGCCGACCAGCGCCGCGGCGGTGAGCGGGATGTCGATCTCCTCGCTCAGCTCGCCCGCGGCCACCCCGTCCCGCAGCACCGTCTCCACCACCGCGACCGCCTCCTGACGGACCACCAGCAGGGTGGACTGCCAGGCCCGGTTGGTGCGCCACAGCTCGGCCACGTACAGCTGGGTGAAGGCGGGGTAGCGGTGGATGAAGAGCAGCCCGGCGCGGATCATCGCGTCCAGCGCCTCCACCCGGGTCCCGCCCCCGGCCACCGTGTCCTCGGCGGCCTGGCGCAGGGAGGCGGTCAGCAGCCCCACTCCGTGCCGCAGCAACTCCTCGAACAGCTCGCTCTTGCTCTTGAAGTTGTAGTAGACGGTGCCCTTGGCCACCCCGGCGCGTTCCGCGATCTCGTCCACGGTCGTGGCCGAGAAACCCTGCTCGGCGATGAGGGTCACGGCGGCCTCGTACAGCTTGGTGCGGGTGGCCTGCCGTCTGGTGCTGCTGCGGGTTTCCATGGTGTCGATTCTCACAGGCTCAGCTCGGGGTGCAGCTTGTCCAGGGTCCACACCTGGCGCCGGTGGGCGGAGATCGCGGTCAGCGCCAGCGCACCGGCGGTGAACGCGGCGAGCACCGCCGAGGCCGTCCAGACCGGCTCCATCCCGCCGCCGCTGATCAGCCGGCGCAGCGCCTCGACCACGTAGGTCATCGGCAGCCAGGGGTGGATGGCGTTGAAGAAGCCGGGGCTGGTCTGCACCGGGTAGGTGCCACCCGCGGAGGTCAGCTGGAGCATCAGCAGTGCCAGCACCAGGATGCGCCCGGCGGCCCCGAAGCGGGCGTTCAGCCACTGGATGATCGCGGCGAAGCAGCAGGTCACCAGGGCGAGGAAGCCCATGGTCGCGGCGGACCTGGCCATCTCCAGGCCGAGCCCCCAGTGCAGTACCGACATCAGCGCGGCCACCTGGACCAGCCCGATCGCGGCCACCGGCAGCCAGCCGGCCAGCGCGATCCGCCAGGCCGCGGCCCCGGCGGCGAGCGCCCGCCGGTTGAGCGGCTGGATCAGCATGTACGCCACCATGGCGCCCACCCAGAGGGAGAGCGGGATGAAGTACGGGGCGAAGCCGGTGCCGTAGTTGGGCGCCTTGTACAGCGACTGCGAGGCGAGCTTCACCGGGTCGGCCATCACCTCGGTACGCCGGTCCCGCTCGTCCTTGCCGTAGTCCGGGATCTTGCCCACACCGTCGTTGAGCCCGCCGGCCAGCTCGGTCGAGCCGTCCACCAGCCGGAACATCCCGCTGTCCAGGTCGCCCGCGCCCTGCTTGAGCCGGCCGACTCCACTGTCCAGGTCGGCCGAGCCGGACTTGGCGGTGGCCAGCCCGCCGTAGAGGGCGCCCGCACCGTCGGCCACCTTGCGGGCGCCGTCGTTGAGCTCGTTCACCTTGGTGACCGCGTACGCCAGGTCCTCGTCCAGGTGCGGGGCGCGCCGGGCGAGCGCCTGGGCCTTGGTCTGGACGTCCTTCAGCTGCGCGTCCAGCTTCCCGATGTCGCCGTTCGAGTCCTTGGCCAGTTCGTGTACGTCGTCGGCGACCCGCGCGGTGTCGGCGGCCGCCGTCTTGGCCTTGGCCAGCTTGGGGCAGACCTGGGCGTCGACGTCGGCCTGGGTGAGGCCCTCGGTCACCGGTACGCCGGGCACCTCGGGGAGCTGGCCGCCGGTGCCGGCCGACTCGCCCGTACCGGCGGTGGCGCTCGGGCCGTCCGCGCCGGGGGTCTTGCCGGTGCCGGTGCCGCCGGTGATGGCCTTGGCCTTGCCGAGCAGGGTCTTGTCGACGCACAGCTCCCGGTACACGGTGTTCAGGTCGTCGGAGGCCTTATGGGCGTTCTCCCGGCCGGTGGGCCCCCACTTCACGATCAGGTCGAGGTTGTTCCGCAGCCCCTGCGAGAAGTCGGCGACCATCTGGGCGGACCGGCCGATCTGCGCGCCGTTGTCCTTGAGGTACGGGCGGGCCTCGCCGGCCGCGCGGTTGACCCGGTCGGCGAGCAGCTGGGTGCCGTCGGCCACCTGCCGCGAGCCGGACGTCAGCTCGGCGGCGCCGGAGGTGAGCCGGGTGATGCCGCCGGCCAGTTCGCCACTGCCCTTCTTGGCGTCCGTCAGCCCGTCGGAGAGGTCTTTGGAGCCCTTCTTCGCCTTCTCGGTGCCGTTCTTGAGGTCGTCGGCGCCCTGGGCGGCCTTCTCCGTGGCGTCGTGGATGTCGGAGAAGGAGATGAAGATCCGGTCCAGGAAGGAGCGGGACGACTTGGTGGAGGCGGCGGTGCGGATCTCGGAGAACACCGTGCGGGAGATCTGGCCGACGATGTAGTTGTTGGAGTCGTTGGTCCGCACCCGCAGGGCCCCGGTCTCCGGGGAGTCACCGGAGCTGGAGGCGATCCGCTCGCTGAAGTCCTTCGGCATGGTCAGCGACAGGTAGTAGCGGCCCTCCTCGACGCCCTCCCGGGCCTCCT
Source organism: Streptomyces lichenis (assembly GCF_023218175.1). Lineage (GTDB taxonomy): Bacteria > Actinomycetota > Actinomycetes > Streptomycetales > Streptomycetaceae > Streptomyces > Streptomyces lichenis. The sequence continues at coordinate 2,753 of NZ_JALPTH010000027.1, forward strand.
CGTCGCTCACCTCGTGCCACTCGAAGACCTTGCTGTCCCGCAGGTTCCTGGTGATCTCGTCGCCCGCGTTGAGCTTCTCACCACCGGTCTTGGCGCCCTTGTCCTCGTTGACCAGCGCGACCGGCAGCTTGTCCAGCCGGCCGTACGGGTCCCAGAACGACCACAGGTACAGCGCGCCGTACAGCAGCGGCAGCAGCAGGATGGCGACCAGCGCGGCGCGCGGCAGCTTCCCGCGGCCGAACCGCCTCAGCTCAAGCGCGGCCAGTCTCGGCGAACGCATCGGCCGCCCCCTCCTCGTCCTGGGTCTGTGTCTTCTGGGTCTGCTGCGACTTCTGGGTCTGGTGCGGCTCTTGCGGCTGCGGACGCGGCTCGGCTTCGGTGTCCTCGGCGCCTTCCGGGACGGCCGCGGCCTTCGGCGCCTCCGCCTTCTCCGGCTGTGCCGCCTCTTCCGGCGTCGGTGAGGCGTCGGTGCGGCCGGTGTCCGGCCGGTCGGTCACGGTACGGACGACCAGGGCGTCGGCGGGCGCCTCGCTGCACACCGCGAGCACCGTGATCCCGGACGCCGCGATGGACCGCAGCAGCTCCCAGGCCGCCTCGCGGTCGGTGCCGGAGAGCTTCAGGTCGGTGTCGTCCACGGCGAGCAGACGCGGCTGCGCCATCAGCGCGAGGGCGAGGGACAGCCGCAGGCCCTCCAGCCGCTCCAGGTCCCGTACGGAGGTCCGCTCGCCCTTGGGCAGGGCGGCGGGGTCGAGCCCGGCGGCCTCCAGGGCGGCGGTGACACGGGCGCGGGCGGCGGCCCGGGTGGCGCGTGGCCGCAGCAGGTCGAGCGGGGAGCCGGTGAAGTGGCGCTGGAGCAGGGCCCGTTCACGCAGGTGCTCGGCGACGGTGAACGCCGGGTCGAGGTCGCTGACTCCGCACACGGGGCCGAGCGCGCTGATCCGCCGGACCTTGCCCATCTTCTTCGGCAGTGGCACCCCGCCCACCTCGGCGTGGCCCGCGGTGGCGCGCATCCGGCCGGTGAGGGCGAGCAGCAGGCAGGTGCGGCCGGAGCCTGACGGCCCCTCGATGGCCACCAGCGCCCCGGCCGGTGCCGCCACGTCCACGTCCTGGAAGGCCCAGCCGCGCGGACCCTTCAGTCCGAAGCCCCGGGCGACGACCGTCGCACCCGGCCCCGAGTCCGCCCCCGACTCCGCCCCCGGGTTCGGTCCCGACTCCGGCTTCGCGTCCCGCTTTTCACCGGTCCGCGCCGATGGGCCGCCGCCCCTCTTCACCAACGTGCCGCGCGTACCGCGTATGCGGCCGCCTCCGGTCCGTCCCGCCACCGGCCTGCACCCCCACCCCTTTTTGAACTGACTGGTCAGTCCAAAAACTACTCCGAACGGGGAGTTGAGGCAAAACCGCTGGTCAAGGTGGATTGTCAGTGGGGGCGGGCACGATGGACACAGTCGGCCACAGTGCCGTCACACGACGACAGGAGGTTCGTCATGTCCGCTGGTTCCCGCGCCACGGCGAACGATGTCCATCCGGTGGTACGCCGCTCCACGGCGCCGCCCGCCGCCCTCGACCTCCTCGCCCAGGCCCACGCCGGGCTGGACGAGGCCGCCGTGCTGGAGACGTCCAACGAGCGGTACGCCGCGGCCCATCTGGCCGCGCTGCGCACCGCCGCCGCCGTGCTGGCCGCCCGCGGCCGCCCCGAGACCACCGCGCGCGGGCGGCAGCGGATCCGCAGCGCCTGGGAGGTGCTGCCCGAGTCGGCGCCCGAGCTGGCCGAGTGGAGCGCCCTGTTCGCCTCGGGGGCGGACCGGCGGGCCCGGGCCGAGGCGGGCATAGACGGCGCGGCCGACCGCCGCGAGGCCGACGACCTGATCCGCGACGCCGGGCGGTTCCTGCGCATCGTGGAGCGGCTGCTGCGACCGGAGCCGGTGGCGCCGCGCCCGGTGCCGGCGCCGCGCGGGGGAGCCGCCCAGGACGGGTGATCGGACCAGGCCCGCAGGCCATAGGGTGGGGGAGTCCGCAATCTGTCCCGAGGAGTCAACTGCCGTGTCGGACCCCCAGCGCCCCCGCGCCTCCCTCCGTACCGCCGTGGTGTGGGACGTTCTGGCGGAAGCCCTCGACCGCCGGGTCAAGGCCGCCGGCCAGGACAGCCTGGACGTCCTCGACACCGGCGGCGGCAGCGGCAACTTCGCGGTGCCCGTGGCCGCCCTGGGCCACCGGGTCACCGTGGTGGACCCCAGCCCCAACGCGCTGTTCGCGCTGGAGCGCCGGGCCGCCGAGGCCGGGGTGGCCGACCGGGTGCGCGGCGTGCAGGGCGATGTACACGGGCTGTTCGACGTGGTCGAGCGCGGCGGCTTCGACGCGGTGCTCTGCCACGGTGTCCTGGAGTACGTGGACGACCCCGCCGAGGGCGTGCGCAACGCGGTCGCGGCGCTGCGGCCCGACGGCATCCTGAGCCTGCTGGCCGCCGGACTGGGCGGCGCCGTGCTGGCCCGGGCGCTCGCCGGGCACTTCACCGAGGCCCGCCGCGCCCTGGAGGACCCGGCCGGCCGCTGGGGCGAGGGCGACCCGGTTCCGCGCCGTTTCACCGCCGAGCAGCTGACCGAGGCCGCGCGGGCGGCGGGCGTCGAGGTGGGGGCGGTGCACGGGGTGCGGGTCTTCGCCGACCTGGTGCCCGGAGTGCTGGTCGACACCGAGCCGGGAGCCGTGGAAGCCCTGCTGAAGCTGGAGGCGGCCGCCGCCGAGCTGCCCGCCTTCCGCTCGGTCGCCACTCAGCTGCACGTACTGGGCGAACGCCGGGGCTGACCCTCACCGCGCCCGGCGACCGGCGCCGACCTGCGGCGCAGCCGCACATGGAGTACGCCACACGCCACCCGTGCGGGCCCGAAGCCCCGTATGATCGAGGGACACCACTCGGGCATGACGGAACGCAGGACGGGGAACCACAACCTCACCGGCCGTACCGGCATGGCGGTCCCAGCGGTGAAAGGCACGAGGGCGGGTTTCACGGGGGCGATTCCCTGCCTATCCTGGAAGGGCCGCATACCGGTCGCCCCCAGCGACCGACGACGAGGAGGACTCCGTGCCGCTCTCGGAGCACGAGCAGCGCATGCTCGAGCAGATGGAGCGAGCGCTGTACGCCGAAGATCCCAAGTTCGCGACAGCGCTCGAGGGAAGCGGGCTGCGTACGTACACCCGGCGACGGGTCTACCAAGCGGTCGCAGGCTTCCTGGTGGGTATCGCCCTCCTCATGGCCGGAATGGTCGCCCAGCAGATCTGGATCAGCGTGGTGGGCTTCCTCGTCATGCTGGGGTGCGCGGTCCTCGCGGTCACCGGATGGCGCAAGGCCCCCAAGCCCGGCGAGGCCCAGGCCGCGCCCGGCCAGGGCCGGCAGCAGGGCGGCGGAGGCCGGCAGTCCCGGCAGCGCCGCTCCATGATGAACCGGATCGAGGAGCGCTGGCAGCGCCGCCGCGACGAACAGGGCCAGTGAGCCCGGGGCGCGCACCACGCCGGTGACGACCCCCGTCGGTGCGGGGTGTGGACGGCTTCCGTCCGTACGGCCCTCGGCACCATGACTTCGCCTGTGGGGCGGCCACTTCGGTGGCCGCCCCACAGACGTGTGCGCCCACGCTCACCGACCGCGCCGCCGGGGACGCGGCGAGGGTGAGCGAAGCCTCCCGCGCGGGCGGGGCACAGACAGCCGCCGGAGGAACGGTGCGCACCCGTGGGCCCCGGGTGCCCACCGGCCTGCGCCGGGGGTGCCCACCGGCCTCCGCCCGAGGGCGCAGCGGCCTGCGCCGGGGGTGCCCACCGGCCTCCGCCCGAGGGCGCAGCGGCCTCCGCCGGGGGTGCCCACCGGCCTCCGCCCGAGGGCGCAGCGGCCTCCGCCGGGGGTGCCCACCGGCCTCCGCCCGAGGGCGCAGCGGCCTCCGCCCGGGATGCCCACCGGCCTCCGCCCGGGTGCCCACCGGCCCACGCCCGAGTGCCCACCGGCCTGCACCCCGCCCGAGGGTGCGCCGGAGCAGGCTCATCAGGCTCGTCCCGGTGCACCCTTCCCGCGTCCTACCCCCGGCGGCGGCCCGGGAGGGCCAGGGGGCGGGTGGCGGTGGCCAGGCGGGCGGTCAGGCGGCGGCGGGTGCGGGACCAGCGGGCGGCCAGGGCCCGGCGGCGGTCGGACAGCGCCCACAGCACCCGGGCCGAGGACCGGGGCAGGAGCAGGGCGCGTATCCGGGTGCCGCGGTCGGCGGAGGCGGCCAGTCCGGTGCGGACCCGGGCCGCGTCGTCCGCCAGGGAGCCCGCGGGGCGCGGGTGCGGGGCGTAGAGGACCTGCTCCACCGCACCGGCCAGCCGGTGCGCCGCGGCCGCCGGTTCGTCCTCCAGGCGGCCCTGGCGGACGATCCGCTCGGCCGCCCGGCGCGGGGTGAGGGCGCCGTCCGGTGGGATGCCGTGGTCCCAGGCGGCGTCCTCCACCTCCTGCCACACGGCCAGGGTCCGGGCGGCCGCGTCCTGCTCGGTGCGCCCGGCGGAGCCGCCCAGCCGCCGCGCCCGTATCCGGATCCGCCACAGCAGGGGCAGCAGCGCCAGGATGACGAGCAGCGCCACCCCGGCCGCGATCGGCAGGACCGGCCACCAGGGGAAGCCGGAGTCGGCGGCCGGTGCCGCGTCCTGCTCCTTCTCGGGGCCGCAGCCCGCGATCCCGGTCACCCCGGGCGGGCAGCTCTCCTCCCGCTCCGGGGCCCGGGACGGCACCGCCGCCTCGGACTCCTCCGGCCGGACCGGGACCGGGGCCTCATCCGCCGGGGACACCGCCCGGGTGTACTCCGGCACGCTGCCCCGGGACGGCGTCGGCTCGAAGCGGGTCCAGCCCACGCCCTCGAAGTACAGCTCCGGCCAGGCATGGGCGTCCCGGATGCCGACCGACATCAGACCGCCGGACTGCGAGGTGCCCGGGGTGAAGCCGACCGCCACCCGGGCCGGGATGCCCAGCGTCCGGGACATCGCCGCCATGGCGAAGGAGAAGTGGACGCAGAAGCCCTCGCGCTGCTTGAGGAAGCGGGAGATGGCCTCCACGCCGGTGCCGGAGGAGACCTTCACGTCGTAGCGGAAGCCGCCCTCCGAGGTGAACCAGTTCTGGAGCCTCACCGCGCGCTCGTAGTCGTTGGCCGCGCCCCGGGTGACCTCCAGCGCGGTGTCCTTCACGTCGGCGGGCAGCGAGTCCGGCACCGCCGTGTACTCACGGCGCAGCTCCTCGGGCGCCGGCGCCGCGGCGGCCAGCTGCTCGCGGGTCGGCTCGGTCACCAGGCTGCGCACCATGTACTTCTCACCCTGCGCCGTCTGGCCCTTGTCGCCGACGATCAGCCGGCCGGCCGGCTCGAACCGCCAGCGGCCGTCGATGTCCACCCGGGAGGCCGGGAACGGCATGGGCAGCCAGTTCGGCTCGAAGTAGTCGCTGACGACCAGGTTGGTGGTGACCTCCCGGGTGGCGACCGCCCCGCTCAGCCCGTCGGGGCGGGGCAGCACCTCCGGCACGTCCTCGATGCCGCGCCGGGAGGTGCGCCAGGTGGTGCCGTCGAACTCGTCCATGGCGACCATGCGCAGATACATCCCGGAGGTGTCCTTCGCGTTGGTGGCGTAGCGGATCACCTCCCGGTCCTCGGGCTGGACCAGGTTGTCCTGGAGCGACACCAGCGGGTTGACCGCCGAGATGGTGCCCCCGCCGCCGGAACCGCCCTGGCCGCCGACCCCGCCCAGCAGCCCCCCGTCCAGCGACGGCAGCGCGGCCGGCACCGCCAGCGCGGCGCCCAGCGCCAGCACACCGATCCGCCGCCCGAAGCGCACCGGCGGCCCGGTGCGGCCCGAGAACGGACCGGAGCCGCCGGCCGGCCGCGCGGACTCGGCGCCGCCCAGCACCCGGCCCCAGCCGGCCAGCCGGTCGCGCCCCTCGGCCAGCAGGAGCAGCAGATAGCCGCCCGCCGCCAGCAGGAACCACATCCAGACCGCCTCGCCGCCGGACAGCCCCGCGGCGACCGAGTACAGCGCCAGCAGCGGCAGCCCCGCGGGAGCGGCGGTGCGCAGGGTCACCGCCAGCGCGTCCACCACCAGCCCCACCAGCAGCACCCCGCCGACCAGCATCAGCCGGATGCCCTCCGTCGGCGGCGCCGGTATCGCGTACCGCCCCACGTCCTCCGCACCCTCGGTCAGCAGGGCGCTCCACCGGGCCACCACGTCCGGCCCGGGCAGGAATCCGGCGACCGCCCGGTCCCGGGCGAACACCACGGTGAGCAGCAGCAGGACCACCACGCCCTGCGCGGCCACCGTGAGCACCCGGGCCGCCGACAGCAGCCGCACCAGCACACCGGTGGCGGAGACCACGGCCAGCAGCGCCGCCGCCTCCAGCAGCCAGCTTTCCGAGGAGATCAGCGGCAGCAGGGCACCCGACGCCAGCAGCGTCGCCGCGTACGCCGCGAGCACCAGCCGCACCCGGCCCCTCATGACCGACCTCCCCGCGTACCGCCGGGAACGGAGCCGACGGAAGCCGGTCCGCCCGCGGTCGAAGACGCCGAGGACGCCGAGGACGCCGAATACATGGAGGACGCCGGGGACGCCGCCGGGCCGCCCAGGCCGCCCGGGCCCAGGTGCCGCCACAGCTCGGCCAGGGCCGCGCCGGGGGGCACCGCCACCGCCGACCAGCCGGCCTCGTTCAGCGTGCGCAGCCGCTCCGCGAGCGCGTGGCCGCCGGTGCCGCCGTGCGCCCAGGCGCCGCTGTCCAGCACGAACGCCACGGCGCCGCCGCCGCGGTGCCGCATCCGGGCGGCCACCGCCGCCTGCTCCTCGTCCAGATCGCCCACGAACGCCACCAGAAGCCCCTCACCGCCGCCGCGCAGCGCGTCGTACGCCCGGGACAGCCCCGAGCCCTCGGAGTGGTCCAGCACCGCGAGGGTGTCCAGCATCAGCCCGGCCGCCTCCGCGGAGTCTTGCGCCGCGGCGGCGAAGCCGTCCACGCTCTCCGACGGCAGCGCGTTGCCCTCGTCGGTGAGCAGCCGCACCGCGAAACCGCGCCCCAGCATGTGCACCACCGCCGAGGCCGCCCCGGACACCGCCCACTCGAACGCCGAGCCCGGCCCGGCGCCCCGGTAGGCGGTCCGCCGGGTGTCCAGCAGCACCGTGCAGCGGGCCCGCTGCGGCTGCTCCTCCCGGCGCACCATCAGCTCGCCGTGCCGGGCGGTGGAGCGCCAGTGCACCCGGCGCAGGTCGTCGCCGTGCCGGTAGCCGCGCGGGATCACGTCGTCCTCGCCGGCCAGGGCCAGCGAACGCTGCCGCCCGTCGCCGTACCCCGCGCCGTCGCCGGCCAGCCGCACCGGCGGCAGCGGCTCGGTGCGCGGCACCACGATCAGGTCGTCGTGGGCACTGAACGCCCGGGTCAGCTCGCACATCCCGAACGGGTCGCTCAGCCGCAGCTGGAGCGGGCCCAGCGGATAGCGGCCGCGCAGGTCGGAGCGGACCCGGTAGGACACCTCGCGCCGGCCGCCCGCCTCCACCCGCTCCAGCACGAAGCGGGGCCGGGGCCCGAGGACGTAGGGCACCTGGTCCTGGAGCATCAGCAGACCGGTGGTCACCCGGGAGACGTTGTCCAGCCGCAGGTGCACCCGGGCCTCCTCGCCGGCCGCCACCCGCCGCGGCGTCAGCCGCCGGGCCGCCGCCACCTGGTGGCGGGTGCGGTACAGCACCGCGGCGCACACCAGCGGCAGCACCGCGAGCAGCACCCCGACCCGCAGCAGGTCGCTCTGGCCGAGGACATAGGCGCACACCCCGGCGGCGATCCCGGCCGCCAGGAAGGACCGCCCGCGCGTGGTCAGCCCGCGCAGGGCCGTCCGCAGCCCGCCGGGCGCCCCACCGGCCCGGGTCCCATCGGCCCGGGTCCCGTCGGTCGGGGTCCCGTCGGTCCGGGGCTCACCCGTCTGCGACTCACCGGTCCCGGCCGCATCCGTCACGGCCTCACCGGCCCGGGCGGCGGAACTCCGGCGTGCGGCCGCCATCACGGCCGCCGCGCCCCGGGGTGCTGCCGGCCGAACAGCGGGGCCGCCGGCGGCGCCGCCGAGGGCACCGGGGTGCGCTGGACGATCTCGTGCACCACCTGCTCGGAGGTGCGCCGGTTCAGCTGGGCCTGGGCGGTCGGCAGCAGCCGGTGCGCCAACACGGCGGAGGCCAGCGCCTGCACATCGTCCGGCAGCGCGTACTCCCGGCCGTCCAGGGCGGCGGACGCCTTCGCGGCCCGCAGCAGATGCAGGGTGGCCCGCGGCGAGGCGCCGAGCCGCAGGTCGGGGTGGGTCCGGGTGGCGGCGACCAGCTCCACCGCGTACCGCCGCACCGCCTCCGCCACATGCACCCCGCGCACCGCCTCCACCAGCTTGAGCACCTCGTGCGCGTGCGCCACCGGCTGGAGGTCGTCCAGCGGGGAGAGAGCCCCGTGCACATCGAGCATCCGCAGCTCCGCCTCGGGGCTCGGATACCCGATGGAGACCCGGGCCATGAAGCGGTCCCGCTGCGCCTCCGGCAGCGGATAGGTGCCCTCCATCTCGACCGGGTTCTGGGTGGCCACCACCATGAAGGGGCTGGGCAGCTCGTAGCTCTGCCCGTCGATGGTGACCTGCCGCTCCTCCATCGACTCCAGCAGCGCCGACTGGGTCTTGGGGGAGGCGCGGTTGATCTCGTCGCCGATCACGATCTGCGAGAAGATCGCGCCCGGCTTGAACTCGAAGTCGCGGCGCTGCTGGTCGTAGATCGACACTCCGGTGATGTCCGACGGCAGCAGGTCCGGGGTGAACTGGATGCGTCGCACCGAGCAGTCGATCGACCGGGCCAGCGCCTTGGCGAGCATGGTCTTGCCCACCCCGGGAACGTCCTCTATGAGCAGATGTCCCTCGGCCAGCAGCACGGTCAGCGAGAGCCGAACGACCTCGGGCTTGCCCTCGATCACGCTCTCCACCGAGCGGCGGATCCGGTCCGCCGTGGTGGTGAGATCGGTGAGGCTCGCTCGGTCGTCGTAGGTCGTCACACGGCCCTCCTCGGCCCGTCCATGGGCGGGTGCGAGGCTGACGGCACCGGCCCATCCAGAAACACGGACACCGGACCCGGATCACTCGAAGGGCGGTGCCTTTCGAGCATTCTTGTTGCCCTGGCCCGTCCGTGTCACTCGCCTGTGGACAACCGCGGGCGATTTGCCGGGTGCGCCGTGTTTGCGGTGGCTGGAACGGTCACCCGACCTGGGAGCGTTCCTGTGCCGAAGGCCCGGTCCGATGATCGGACCGGGCCTTCGGGAGGCCGTGTACCGGCCGCCGGCTCAGACGGCCGGGGTGATCTCGCGCAGCAGGCCGGTCTTCACGTCGAAGACGAAGCCCCGCACATCCTCGGTGCTGATCAGGAACGGCGAGGTGCGCACCCGCTGCATCGACTGGCGCACGTCCTGGTCCACGTCCCGGAACGCCTCCACCGCCCAGGCCGGACGCTGCCCGACCTCGCGCTCGATGTCGTGCCGGAAGTCCTCGGTCAGCTGCTCCAGGCCGCAGCCGGTGTGGTGCACCAGCACCACGCTGCGGGTGCCCAGCGCGCGCTGGCTGATGGTGAGCGAGCGGATCACGTCGTCGGTGACCACACCGCCGGCGTTGCGGATGGTGTGGCAGTCGCCCAGTTCGAGGCCGAGGGCGGCGTGCAGGTCGAGACGGGCGTCCATGCAGGCCACCACGGCGACCTTCAGGACCGGCCGGGCGTCCATGCCGGGATCGGTGAACTCGCCGGCGTAGGACCGGTTGGCTTCGACGAGGCGGTCCGTGACCGTGCCGGCGTCGGGTGCCGCGGAGGGAGCGGAGTGCGCGGAAGCAGGAGTCGACATGGCACAGACGTTACTGGTCAGCCCGGCGGGCAGCGCGGTGTGGGATGCGGACAAAGAACCTCAACGCGCCCCCGCTGTGAGCCAACACACAGGACGCACGGAGGTGAGCGGGGGCGCACACCGGGCGCGCGGCCCGACGGGGCCGGACCGGGTGAGGGGCGGCCGCCACGCGAGAGGCGGTTGATTGACCGTGCGGGGCGGTGGACTAGAGTGACGCGCAGTTCTTACGGAGACAATCGAGCGAATCCCAGCGAATCCGCGGTTTCTCCCCCGCGTGCGCGGCGATACGCACGGCTCGGCTCCCGCTCGCCGGACCGGCCGACCCTTCCGGCGCCGGCCACGGGCTCCCTCGGGCGCCGACCCGCAGGCGTAACGGCCGGGCCCGATCCCTGAGAGGGCGCTGTGACCCCCCCGTCCCGACATGTCCCGGTGATGCTCCAGCGGTGCCTGGACATGCTCGCCCCCGCGATGGGGCGCCCGGGCGCCGTCGTCGTCGACTGCACCCTCGGCCTCGGCGGGCACAGCGAGGCGCTGCTCACCCGCTTCCCCGAGGCCCGGCTGGTCGCGCTGGACCGGGACAAGGAGGCGCTGCGGCTGGCCGGTGAGCGGCTCGCCCCCTTCGGGGAGCGCGCCACCCTGGTGCACGCCGTCTACGACGAGCTGCCCGAGGTCCTCGGCCGGCTCGGCCTGCCCCGCGTCCAGGGCGTCCTGTTCGACCTCGGCGTCTCCTCCATGCAGCTGGACGAGGCCGACCGCGGCTTCGCCTACGCCCAGGACGCCCCGCTCGACATGCGGATGGACCAGACGGCCGGCGTCAGCGCCGCCGAGGTCCTCAACACCTACCCGGCCGGCGAACTGGTCCGCATCCTGCGCGCCTACGGCGAGGAGAAGCAGGCCAAGCGGATCGTCTCGGCGATCGTGCGCGAGCGCGAGAAGGAGCCCTTCACCCGCAGCGCCCGGCTGGTCGAGCTCATCCGCGAGGCCCTGCCGCAGGCCGCCAAGCGCACCGGCGGCAACCCCGCCAAGCGCACCTTCCAGGCCCTGCGCATCGAGGTCAACGGCGAGCTGTCGGTGCTGGAGAGCGCCGTCCCGGCCGCCGTCGCGGCGCTCGCGGTGGGCGGGCGGATCGCCGTCCTGTCGTACCACTCCCTGGAGGACCGGCTGGTCAAGCAGGTCCTCTCGGCCGGCGCCGCCACCACCGCGCCGCCCGGACTGCCGGTCGTCCCCGAGCAGTACCAGCCCCGGCTGAAGCTGCTGACCCGCGGCGCCGAACTCCCCACCGAGGAGGAGATCGCCGAGAACCGGCGCGCCGCCCCGGCCCGGCTGCGCGGCGCCGAGCGGATCAGGGAGGACCATCGGTGAGCGCCCCTGACGGTGAGGCGGAGTAAGGAGGAGCGGTGACCACAGCTGGACCCCTCGGGGGGCGGGCCGGCCGGCTGGCGCGGCTGCTGCCGTCCGGACCGAGCACCGCCGCGCGTACCCCCTTCGTCCTGCTGGTGGTGGTCCTGCTCGGCGGCGGGCTGATCACCCTGCTGCTGCTCAACTCCTCGCTCAACCAGGGCTCGTTCGAGCTCAGCGAGCTGAAGAAGCGGACCACCGGGCTGACCGACGAGGAGCAGGAGCTCCAGCGCGAGGTCGACGGCCGCTCCGCCCCCGACGCGCTGGAGCGCCGGGCCCGCCAGCTCGGCATGGTGCCCGGTGGCAGCCCCGCCTTCCTCGACCCCGACGGCACCGTACGGGGCAAGCCCAGCCGGGCCACCGCCGAACCGTCCCCGCCCCCCGCCGACCCGGCCGCGCTCCCGGGTACCGGCGGCCCCGCGGCCCCGCCGGGCGCCGCCACCGCCCCGCAGACCGGCGGACAGCGCCCGGTGCCGGCCCCCGGCGCCGCACCGGAGCAGCCCGCACCGGACCCACCCGGCCGCCCCCAACCCGTAACGCGGCCACCCGGCGCCGCACCCCCGCCCGGCGGGACGCCCGCGCCAGGGCAAGGCCCCGCCCCGTCCGCCCTCCCGACCACGCCCGGCAGGTGACGCAGTGCCGACCACCCAGCCCCCGCGCCGCCGGGTGCCCGCCCCGGCCCGGGCGCCCCGCCCGGCCGCCCGCCGGCCCCGGCAGGGGCGCCCCGGCACCCTGCGGCTCGGCAACCCGCGGCCCCGGCTGCGGCTGGTCAGCCTCGGACTGACCCTGGTCATGCTGGTCTTCACGGTCCGGCTGCTCCAGGTGCAGGCGCTGGACGCCGACGCCTACGCGGCCAAGGCCGAGAAGAACCGCTACCAGGAGATCACCCTCTCCGCCGAGCGCGGCGAGATCACCGACCGCGCCGGGGTGGCCCTCGCCACCAGCGTCGACGCCTACGACATCACCGCCGACCCCAAGATGTTCACGCCCAAGGAGGCCAAGGCCCCGGACGCGCCCGAGCAGGCCGCCGCGCTGCTCGCCCCGATCCTCGGCCTGGACTCCGGGGAGCTGGTGAAGAAGCTCAAGGCGCCCGGCTCCCGCTACGCGCTGCTCGCCCGCCGCCAGACCCCGCAGGTCTGGAACCAGATCCGGGACCTGAAGAGCGTCTACGCCCGCAAGGCCCGCGAGGGCAAGGCGAAGGGCGGCAGCGGGGTCAGCGTGCTGGCCGGCGTCTTCAACGAGCCCAGCAGCAAGCGGGTCTACCCCAACGGGGCGCTGGCCGCCGGGATACTGGGCTATGTCAACGCCGAGGGCCGCGGCGGAGGCGGCCTGGAGTCCATGCTGGACGAGCAGCTGGCCGGCCGGGACGGCAAGGCCAAGTACGCGCAGTCCGGGGGCCGCCGGGTGCCCACCGTGGGCGCCAACGAGACCCCGGCCGTGCCCGGTTCGGACATCGAGCTGACCATCGACCGGGACATCCAATGGGCCGCCCAGCAGGCCATCAGCCGCCAGGTCGAGGAGTCCGCCGCCGACCGCGGCTATGTCGTCGTCCAGGACACCCGCACCGGCGAGGTGCTGGCCATGGCCAACTCGCCCGGGTTCGACCCCAACGACCTCTCCCAGGCCGACTCCGCCGCCATGGGCAACGCCGCCCTCCAGGACGCCTACGAGCCGGGCTCCACCGCCAAGGTGATGTCCATGGCCGCCGTACTGGAGGAGGGCGCCGCCACCCCCTCCACCCATGTCACCGTGCCCAACCGGCTGCACCGCGGCGACCGGCTGTTCAAGGACGACATCGACCACCCCACCTGGTACCTCACCCTCAACGGGGTGCTGGCCAAGTCCAGCAACATCGGCACCATCCTCGCCACCGGCCAGCTGGGCAAGGACCAGGCCGAGTCCAACCGGATCCTCCACTCCTATCTGCGGAAGTTCGGCATCGGCCGGCCCAGCGGACTCGACTACCCGGGCGAGACCCCCGGCATCCTGGCCGCCCCGAAGAAGTGGTCCACCTCCCAGCAGTACACGATCCCCTTCGGCCAGGGCCTGTCCGTCAACGCCATGCAGGCCGCCTCCGTCTACTCCACCATCGCCAACGGCGGCCGGCGCATCGAGCCGACCCTGGTCCGCGGCACCCGCGGCGCCGACGGGCGCTTCACCCCGGCGCCCGCGCCGAAGAAGACCCGGGTGGTCAGCGAGAAGACCGCCACCACCCTGGCCGCCATGCTGGAGTCGGTGGTCGACGACCGGGAGGGCACCGGCACCAAGGCCGCCATCCCCGGCTACCGGGTCGCCGGCAAGACCGGCACCGCCAACCGCGTCGACCCCGAACTCGGCCGCTACAAGGGCTACACCGCCTCCTTCGCCGGCTTCGCCCCCGCCGACCAGCCCCGGCTCACCGTCTACTGCGCCATCCAGAACCCCACCAAGGGCAGCTACTTCGGCGGCCAGATCTGCGGCCCCGTCTACCGGCAGGTCATGGAGTTCGCCCTCAAGACCCTGTACATCGCACCGACCGGCAAGCAACCCCCGCACATGCCGGTCACGTTCGAACCCGGCCAGTGAGCCGGGCGGGAGCCACCAGTGACAACCCTCACCCCCCGATCAACCGACCAGCCCGGCGACGACGCCCGCGACACCCCGGCCGGCCGGCCCTCCGCCGCCCCCGCCGGAGGGGCCCCCGGCCACGCCGCCCCGGCGCCCTCTTTTGGCCCGATGCCGCCCCCGCCCGGTACGCTCACCGCCGTGCCACACGCTGATCAGTCCCGAACCACCCCCGCGGACGTGCCCGCCACCCGCCCCGGAGCGCCCCGGCCGGACCGCACCCGCCCCGTACCCCTGGGCGAACTCGCCGCGAAGCTGGGGACGACGGCCCCCGGCGACGCCCAGGTGACCGGCATCACCCACGACTCCCGGGCGGTGCGCCCCGGAGACGTGTACGCCGCGCTGCCGGGCGCCCGCGCGCACGGTGCCGACTTCGCCGGGCAGGCCGCCGACCTGGGCGCGGTCGCCGTGCTCACCGACCCCACCGGCGCCGAACGGGCCGCCGCCACCGGGCTGCCGGTGCTCGTCACCGAGCAGCCGCGCGGCCGGATGGGCGAGCTGGCCGCCGACATCTACGGCCGGCCCGGCGAGGACCTGCTGCAGATCGGCATCACCGGCACCTCCGGCAAGACCACCACGGCCTACCTGGTCGAGGGCGGGCTGAAGGCGGCCGGCCGGTCCACCGGGCTGATCGGCACCGTCGAGATGCGCATCGGCGACGAGCGCATCAAGTCCGAGCGCACCACCCCCGAGGCCACCGACCTCCAGGCGCTCTTCGCGGTGATGCGCGAACGCGGCACCGAGGCGGTCGCCATGGAGGTCTCCAGCCACGCCCTGGTGCTCGGCCGGGTCGACGGCTGCGTCTTCGACGTCGCCGTCTTCAACAACCTCAGCCCGGAGCACATGGAGTTCCACTCCGGCATGGAGGACTACTTCCAGGCCAAGGCGCAGCTGTTCACCCCGCGCCGCTCCCGCCGAGGGGTCGTCAACCTCGACGACGAGTACGGCCAGCGGCTGGTGAAGGAGGCCTCCGTGCCGATCACCACCTTCTCCGCGGAGGGCCACCCGGACGCCGACTGGCGCGCCGAGGACGTGGAAGTGGGCGCCACCGGCTCCACGTTCACCGTCGTCGCGCCCGACGGCCGGCGGATCTCCGCCGCCGCCCCGCTGCCCGGCCCGTTCAACGTGGCCAACACCCTCGCCGCGATCACCGTCCTCGCGGTGGCCGGAATCGACCCCCAGACCGCCGCCGACGGGGTGGCCGCCGTACCCGGCGTCCCCGGCCGGCTGGAGCGCGTGGACGCCGGGCAGCCCTATCTGGCGCTGGTCGACTACGCGCACAAGACCGACGCCGTCGAGTCGGTGCTGCGCTCGCTGCGCAAGGTCACCGAGGGCCGGCTGCACATCGTGCTCGGCTGCGGCGGCGACCGCGACACCACCAAGCGCGGCCCGATGGGCGCCGCCGCCGCGCGGCTCGCCGACACCGCCGTGCTCACCTCCGACAACCCCCGCTCCGAGGACCCCCTCGCGATCCTCGCCGCCATGCTGGCCGGCGCCGCCGAGGTGCCCACCCACGAACGCGGCGACGTGATCGTGGAGGAGGACCGGGCCGACGCCATCGCCGCCGTCGTCGCACGTGCGAAGCCCGGCGACACCGTGCTGGTCGCCGGCAAGGGCCACGAGCAGGGCCAGGACGTCGCCGGGGTCATCCGCCCCTTCGACGACCGCGAGGTCCTGCGCGACGCCATCCAGGCGCATTCCCAGACCCCCGCTTCACCCCACCCGAACACCCAGGGATGACCTAGTGATCGCCCTCTCCCTCGCCGAGGTCGCCACCCTCACCGGCGGGCTGCCGCACGACATACCGGACCCGGAGCTGAAGGTCACCGGTCCGGTCGTCATCGACTCCCGCAAGGTCGGACCCGGCTCGCTGTTCGCCGCCTTCGCCGGTGAGAACGTCGACGGCCACGACTACGCCCGCGGCGCCGTGGACGCGGGCGCCGTCGCCGTGCTCGCCACCCGGCCGCTCGGCGTGCCCGCCATCGTCGTGGACGACGTGCAGAGAGCCCTCGGCGCGCTCGCCCGCGCGGTCGTCGCCCGGCTCGGCACCCGGGTGGTCGCGCTGACCGGCTCGGCCGGCAAGACCAGCACCAAGGACCTCATCGCCCAGGTGCTCCAGCGCAAGGGCCCCACGGTCTGGACCCCCGGCTCCCTCAACAACGAGATCGGCCTGCCGCTCACCGCGCTCACCGCCGACGCCACCACCGAGCACCTGGTGCTGGAGATGGGAGCGCGCGGAATCGGCCATATCCGCTACCTCACCGAACTCACCCCGCCCTCCATCGGGCTGGTGCTCAACGTCGGCTCCGCCCACATCGGCGAGTTCGGCGGCCGCGAGCAGATCGCCCAGGCCAAGGGCGAAATGGTCGAGTCCCTGCCGGCCGCCGAGGACGGCGGCACCGCCGTCCTCAACGCCGACGACCCCCTCGTCAAGGCCATGGCCTCCCGCACCAAGGCCCGCGTGCTGCTCTTCGGCGAGGCCGACGAAGCGGACGTACGGGCCGAGAACGTGCACCTCAGCGACGCCGGGCAGCCCTCGTTCCGGCTTCGGACACCCACCGGGTGCAGCGACGTGACCTTGCGCCTGTACGGTGAGCACCACGTGTCGAACGCGCTCGCCGCGGCCGCCGTCGCCCATGAGCTGGGCATGTCCGCCGAGGAGATCGCCACCGCGCTGTCCGGGGCAGGCACCCTCTCCCGCTGGCGTATGGAGGTCACCGAGCGTCCGGACGGTGTGACGATCGTCAACGACGCCTACAACGCCAACCCCGAATCCATGCGGGCCGCGCTGCGCGCGCTGGTGGCCATGGGCCGGGGGCGCCGTACGTGGGCGGTGCTCGGCACCATGGCCGAGCTGGGCGACGAGGCGCTCGCCGAGCACGACGCGGTCGGACGGCTCGCCGTCCGGCTCAATGTCGGCAAGCTCGTCGCGGTCGGGGGCAGGGAAGCGTCCTGGCTGCAACTGGGCGCATACAACGAGGGTTCGTGGGGTGAGGAGTCGGTGCACGTGTCCGACGCACAGGCGGCGGTCGACCTGCTGCGCAGGGAACTGCGTCCGGGAGACGTCGTGCTGGTGAAGGCGTCCAGGTCGGTCGGTCTGGAGCGGGTCGCCCAGGCGCTGCTGGAGACCGCCGAGGGCGAGGTTGCCGGCCGATGAGGCAGATCCTCTTCGCGGGGGCCATCGGGCTCTTCCTCACCCTGATCGGCACCCCGCTGCTGATCAAGCTCCTGGCCCGCAAGGGATACGGGCAGTTCATCCGCGACGACGGCCCGCGCACCCACGGCAGCAAGAAGGGCACGCCCACCATGGGCGGCATCTCCTTCATCCTCGCCACCCTCATCGCGTACGCGCTGGCCAAGGTCATCACCGGCGGGGAGGTGTCCTACTCCGGCCTGCTGGTGCTGTTCCTGATGGCCGGCATGGGCCTGGTCGGCTTCCTGGACGACTACATCAAGATCGTCAAGCAGCGCTCGCTGGGCCTGCGGGCCAAGGCGAAGATGGCCGGCCAGCTGATCGTCGGCATCGCCTTCGCGGTGCTGGCGCTCCAGTTCGCCGACACCCGCGGCCAGACCCCGGCCTCCACCAAGCTGTCCTTCATCACCGACTTCGGCTGGTCCATCGGCCCGGTGCTGTTCGTGGTGTGGGCGCTGTTCATGATCCTCGCCATGTCCAACGGCGTGAACCTGACGGACGGTCTGGACGGCCTGGCCACCGGCGCCTCCGTGATGGTCTTCGGCGCGTACACCTTCATCGGGCTGTGGCAGTTCCAGGAATCCTGCGCCAACGCCCTGGAGCTGACCAACCCCAACGCCTGCTTCGAGGTCCGCGACCCGCTGGACCTCGCGGTGGTCGCCTCCGCGCTGATGGGCGCCTGCTTCGGCTTCCTGTGGTGGAACACCTCACCCGCCAAGATCTTCATGGGGGACACCGGCTCGCTCGCCCTCGGCGGCGCGCTGGCCGGCCTCGCGATCTGCTCCCGCACCGAGCTGCTGCTCGCGCTGCTGGGCGGCCTGTTCGTGCTGATCACCCTCTCCGTCGTCATCCAGGTCGGCTCCTTCCGGATGACCGGCAAGCGGGTCTTCCGGATGGCGCCGCTCCAGCACCACTTCGAACTCAAGGGCTGGTCCGAGGTCCTGGTGGTGGTCCGGTTCTGGATCATCCAGGGCATGTGCGTCATCGTGGGCCTCGGCCTCTTCTACGCGGGATGGGCAGCCGACAAGTGAGCACCACCTCCTGGCAGGGCAAGCACGTCACCGTCGCCGGCCTCGGCGTGAGCGGCATCCCCGCCGCCCGCGCCCTGGCCGGCCTCGGCGCGCGGGTCACGGTCGTCAACGACGGCGACGACGAGCGCTCCCGTACGCAGGCGGAAGAGCTGCGGGCCGAGGGCATCGCGGTACGCCTCGGGGACGGCGACACCCTGCCGGAGGGCACCGAACTCATCGTCACCGCCCCCGGCTGGCGCCCCGGCAAGCCGCTGTTCGCCGCCGCCGAGGCGGCCGGCGTCGAGGTGTGGGGCGATGTGGAGCTGGCCTGGCGGCTGCGCGGCCCGGACGCCGCGCCCTGGCTGGCGGTCACCGGCACCAACGGCAAGACCACCACCGTACGGATGCTGGCCTCCATCCTCGAGGCCGCCGGGCTGCGCACCGCGGCCGTCGGCAACATCGGCGTCTCGCTGCTGGACGCCGTGCTCGGCGAGCAGGAGTACGACGTGCTGGCGGTCGAGCTGTCCAGCTACCAGCTGCACTGGGCGCCCTCGCTGCGCGCCCACTCCGCGGCCGTGCTCAACCTCGCCCCCGACCACCTGGACTGGCACGGCTCCATGGAGGCGTACGCCGCCGACAAGGGCCGGATCTACGAGGGCAACACCGTCGCCTGCGTCTACAACGCCGCCGACAAGGCCACCGAGGACCTGGTCCGGGAGGCCGACGTCGAGGAGGGCTGCCGGGCCGTCGGCTTCACCCTGGGCACCCCCGGGCCGTCGCAGGTCGGCATCGTGGACGACCTGCTGGTGGACCGGGCGTTCGTGGAGAACCGGCAGCAGCAGGCCCAGGAGCTGGCCCAGGTCTCCGACGTGAACCCGCCGGCCCCGCACAACATCGCCAACGCGCTCGCCGCCGCCGCCCTGGCCCGCGCCTTCGGCGTCCCGGCCGGCGCGGTCCGCGAGGGGCTGCGCGCCTTCCGGCCCGACGCCCACCGCATCGAGCACGTCGCCGACGTGGACGGCGTGGCCTATGTGGACGACTCCAAGGCCACCAACACCCACGCCGCCGAGGCCTCCCTCGCCGCCTACCAGGGCATCGTCTGGATCGCCGGCGGCCTCGCCAAGGGCGCCACCTTCGACGAACTGGTCCAGCGCTCCGCGCCCCGGTTGCGCGCCGCCGTGCTGATGGGCGCCGACCGCGCCCTCATCCGCGAAGCCCTGGCGCGACACGCCCCCGAGGTCCCGGTGGTCGACCTCGACCGGACCGACACTGGGGCGATGTCCGAGGCGGTCGCCGAGGCCGCCCGGCTCGCCCGGACCGGGGACACCGTGCTCCTCGCCCCGGCCTGCGCGTCGATGGACATGTTCACCGACTACACCAAGCGGGGCGAGGCGTTCGCGGACGCCGTCCGCGCACGCTCCGCCGAGCGCGCCTGAGAGCCCGGCCGCCCGGCCGCCGCGGCCAGGGCGCCGGGACACCACCGGACCGGACACCACCGGAGGGGACAGCGACCATGCGGGCCGACCACACCGCGTACCCGCCCCGCTGGGCGGGCATCGTCCTGCGCGGCCGCACCGCCGGAGCACGCACCCCCGCCACCGTCCGCCGCCCCCGCCGCCCGGCCCCCGGCCGGCCCCCGCGCGGCGGCGGGCTGCGCGCCGCCTACGAGCGGGCCCGGCGGGCCTGGGACCGGCCGCTCACCGCGTACTACGTGATCCTCGGCGCCAGCCTGCTGATCACCGTCCTCGGGCTGGTGATGGTCTACTCGGCCTCCCAGATCCAGGCGCTGAACTTCTCGCTGCCCGACTCCTACTTCTTCCGCAAGCAGTTCCTGGCCGCCGCGATCGGCGCCGGGCTGCTGCTCATGGCCTCCCGGATGCCGGTCCGGCTGCACCGGGCGCTGTCCTACCCGCTGCTGGTCGGCGCGGTCTTCCTGATGGTGCTGGTGCAGATCCCCGGGATAGGGCACGCGGTCAACGGCAACCAGAACTGGATCTCCCTCGGCGGCCCCTTCCAGCTCCAGCCCAGCGAGTTCGGCAAGCTGGCGCTGATCCTGTGGGGCGCCGACCTGCTCGCCCGCAAGCAGGACCGGCGGCTGCTGAGCCAGTGGAAGCACATGCTGGTGCCGCTGGTCCCGGTCGCCTTCCTGCTGCTCGGGCTGATCATGCTCGGCGGCGACATGGGCACCGCGATCATCCTCACCGCCATCCTCTTCGGGCTGCTCTGGCTGGCCGGGGCGCCCACCCGGATGTTCGTCGGGGTGCTGCTGGTGGCCGCCGTGCTCGGCGCCGCCCTTATCGGCACCAGCAGCAACCGGATGGCCCGGCTCGGCTGCATCGGCGCCGCCGACCCCGGGCCCGGCGACGCCTGCTGGCAGGCCGTGCACGGGATCTACGCGCTGGCGTCCGGCGGATGGTTCGGTTCCGGACTCGGGGCGAGTGTGGAGAAATGGGGCCAACTCCCCGAACCGCACACCGACTTCATTTTCGCCATCACCGGGGAGGAACTGGGACTGGCGGGGACGCTGTCGGTGCTCGCCCTGTTCGCGGCTCTAGGCTATGCGGGTATCCGCGTGGCCGGACGCACGGAGGACCCCTTCGTGAGGTACGCCGCGGGAGGAGTGACCACCTGGATCACGGCCCAGGCCGTGGTCAACATCGGTGCGGTGCTCGGGCTGCTGCCCATCGCCGGCGTCCCCCTCCCGCTGTTCTCCTACGGGGGCTCCGCCCTGCTGCCGACCATGTTCGCCGTCGGACTGCTGATCGCCTTCGCGCGAGACGAGCCGGCGGCGAGAGCGGCCCTCGCCCTGCGCCGGCCCCGGCAGGGCGGCCGGGCCGGGGTGAGTTGGAAGTCGATGCGACGGCGCGTCAAGAAGCGTCCGTCCGGAGAGCGGTGAATTTCGGTGCATGTCGTACTCGCCGGTGGGGGGACCGCCGGCCACATCGAGCCGGCGCTCGCCCTCGCGGACGCCCTGCGCAGGCAGGACCCCACCGTGGGGATCACGGCCCTCGGTACCGAGCGCGGCCTGGAGACCCGGCTCGTGCCCGAACGGGGCTACGAGCTGGCGCTCATCCCCGCCGTGCCGCTGCCCCGCAAGCCCACGCCGGAGCTGATCACCGTCCCCGGCCGGCTGCGCGGCACCATCCGGGCCGCCGAGCAGGTGCTGGAGCGCACCAAGGCCGACTGCGTGGTCGGCTTCGGCGGCTACGTGGCCCTGCCCGGCTACCTCGCCGCCAAGCGGCTCGGCGTGCCGATCGTGGTCCACGAGGCCAACGCCCGCCCCGGGCTCGCCAACAAGATCGGCTCCCGGTACGCGGCCGGGGTCGCCGTCGCCACCCCGGACAGCAAGCTGCGGGGCGCCCGCTACATCGGCATCCCGCTGCGCTACTCCATCGCCACCCTGGACCGGGCCCGGGTCCGCCCCGAGGCGCGGGCCACCTTCGGGCTCGACCCCAACCTGCCGACCCTGCTGGTCTCCGGCGGCTCCCAGGGCGCCCGCCGGCTCAACGAGGTCATCCAGCAGGCCGCGCCGATCCTCCAGCGCTCCGGGATCCAGATCCTGCACGCCGTCGGCCCGAAGAACGAACTGCCGCACGTCGAGAACATGCCTGGGATGCCCCCGTACGTCCCGGTACCGTATGTGGACCGGATGGACCTCGCGTACGCTGCGGCCGACATGATGCTCTGCCGCGCGGGCGCGATGACCGTCGCCGAACTCTCCGCCGTCGGGCTCCCCGCCGCGTACGTCCCGCTGCCCATCGGCAACGGCGAGCAGCGGCTCAACGCCCAGCCGGTGGTCAAGGCCGGCGGCGGACTGCTGGTCGACGACGCCGAGCTGACGCCCCAGTGGGTCCAGGGCAACGTCCTGCCCGTGCTGGCCGACCCGCACCGGCTGTACGAGATGTCCCGCTCGGCCGCCGAGTTCGGCCGCCGGGACGCCGACGAGCTGCTCGTCGGCATGGTCCGCGAGGCGATCGCCGCCCGCCGGGGCTAGCCCCGGTCGGCCGCACGCAGGAGGAGGCAGGGAGCATGGCCGGACCGACCACCGCCGAACGCGGCGCCCGCAGGCCGAAGAAGGGCGCCGCACCGGCCCGGCCCTCCCGCCCCGCCCCCCGCCGCCGGCTGCCCCCGGCCCGGGTGCTGCTGCTCGGCCTCGCCGCCCTCGCGCTGGCCGGCGGCGGGGCCTGGGTGCTGTACGGCTCCTCCTGGCTGCGGGTGGAGGCCACCGCGGTCTCCGGCACCCGGGTGCTCACCCCCGCCCAGGTGGAGGCCGCCGCCGGCGTCCCCGAGGGCGCCCCGCTCGCCTCGGTGGACACCGAGGCCATCGCCGGCCGGCTGCTCCGCAAGCTGCCCCGGATCGACACGGTGGAGGTGAGCCGCTCCTGGCCGGACACCGTCGAACTCACCGTCACCGAGCGGACCCCCGTGCTCCTTGCCGCCTCCCGCGGCGGCTACACCGAGATCGACGCCACCGGCTTCCGGTACGCCACCGTGAAACGGCCGCCCGCCGGCGTACCGCTGCTGGAGCTGAAGGCGGCCGACTCCGCCAGCCTGCGCCGCTTCGGCCGGGAGGAACTCACCGTCTCCGCCGTGGCGGTGGCGGGCGGGCTGCCCGAGGCCGTGGCCAAGGACACCCGGTCGCTGCGGGTGACCTCCTTTGACGCGGTCACCCTGGAACTCACCCGGGGGCGCCGGGTGGTGTGGGGCAGCGCCGAGAACGGCGAGCCCAAGTCCCGTGCGCTGACCGCCCTGATGAAGGCCGAACCCCGTGCGCGGACGTTCGACGTCAGTGCTCCGACCGCCCCGGCCGCTTCGCGCGGTTGACGCACATATGCCCTGGCCAGCACCCTGGTTGGTCAGCGCTCCGGGTGATCACATAGGGTGAAAAGAAAAACGGGAGGTTCGGCGTGTTCGTTGAACGCGCGCCACTTGTCGACTTAGTGTCCTGTTCGGAGAAGAGTCCAGCGGACAGGCGTACTGGTAACCCTAAACTTCAACGTTAGGGTTTGGGTCGGCGTTCCGGACCGTCCCATCGGCATCCGCCGTCGCGGCGCGCACACGGGCGCGGCGGCGGCACGTAAATCGAGGCGAGAGGCCTTCGACGTGGCAGCACCGCAGAACTACCTCGCAGTCATCAAGGTCATCGGTGTCGGCGGCGGTGGTGTCAATGCCATCAACCGAATGATCGAGGTCGGTCTCAAGGGTGTCGAGTTCATCGCCATCAACACGGACGCACAGGCGCTGTTGATGAGTGACGCCGACGTGAAGCTCGACGTCGGCCGCGAACTCACCCGAGGCCTCGGAGCCGGGGCCAACCCGGCGGTCGGTCGCAAGGCGGCAGAGGACCACCGCGAGGAGATCGAGGAGGTCCTCAAGGGGGCCGACATGGTCTTCGTCACCGCGGGCGAAGGCGGTGGCACCGGCACCGGCGGCGCCCCCGTGGTCGCCAACATCGCGCGCTCCCTGGGCGCGCTGACCATCGGCGTGGTCACCCGCCCCTTCACCTTCGAAGGGCGGCGCCGCGCCAACCAGGCGGAGGACGGCATCGCCGAACTCCGCGAAGAGGTCGACACCCTCATCGTCATCCCCAACGACCGGCTGCTGTCCATCTCGGACCGCCAGGTCAGCGTGCTCGACGCGTTCAAGTCGGCCGACCAGGTGCTGCTCTCCGGCGTACAGGGCATCACCGACCTGATCACCACCCCCGGTCTGATCAACCTGGACTTCGCCGACGTCAAGTCGGTCATGTCCGACGCCGGTTCGGCGCTCATGGGCATCGGCTCGGCCCGCGGCGACGACCGCGCGGTGGCCGCCGCCGAGATGGCGATCTCCTCGCCGCTGCTGGAGGCCTCCATCGACGGCGCCCGCGGGGTGCTGCTCTCCATCTCCGGCGGCTCCGACCTCGGCCTGTTCGAGATCAACGAGGCCGCCCAGCTGGTGAGCGAGGCCGCCCACCCGGAGGCCAACATCATCTTCGGCGCGGTGATCGACGACGCCCTCGGCGACGAGGTGCGGGTCACCGTGATCGCCGCCGGGTTCGACGGCGGCCAGCCGCCGGCCCGCCGGGACAACGTGATCGGCGCCTCCTCCACTGCCAAGCGCGAGGAGTCCCCGGCGCCCCGCTCCATCCCCGAGCCGCCCCGTCCGGCGCCCGGGCTCGGCACCGTCCCGGTGCGCGAGGAGCAGCCGCCGGCCCCGGCGCCCGTCGAGCCGGCCCCGGTCTCGGAGGCCAAGTCGCCGAGCATCCCGGAGCCGCACCACTACCCGGACAGCCAGGCCGAAGAGCTGGACGTCCCGGACTTCCTGAAGTGACCTGGTCGCAGTGATAGGGCAGTACCACTCCGCGAGCGGCGCGCACTTCGCCTTCACCGACCGGTGGGGCGGGGTGAGCGCCGCTCCGTACGAGCAGCTCAACCTCGGGGGAGCGGTCGGCGACGACCCGGACACGGTCCGCGCCAACCGCCGGCTCGCGGCCGAGTCCCTGAAGCTGGACCCGGCCGCGGTCGTCTGGATGAACCAGGTCCACGGCCGGGAGGTCGCCGTGGTCGACGGGCCCTGGCCCGACGGCCCGGTCCCGGCGGTGGACGCGGTGGTCACCACGCGGCGCGGGCTCGCCCTCGCCGTGCTCACCGCCGACTGCGTCCCCGTCCTGCTGGCCGACCCGGTCGCCGGGGTGGCCGCCGCCGCACACGCCGGACGGCCCGGACTGGCCGCCGGGGTCGTCCCGGCCGCCGTCGAGGCCATGGTCCGGCTCGGCGCCGAGCCCTCCCGGATCACCGCGCACACCGGCCCCGCCGTCTGCGGACGGTGCTACGAGGTCCCCGCGGCCCTGCGCGAGGAAGTGGCCGCCACCGAGCCGGCCGCCTGGGCCCAGACGAGTTGGGGCACCCCGGCACTGGATGTGACCGCCGGGGTGCACGCCCAGCTCGCCGCGCTCGGGGTGGCCGGCCGGCACGCCTCGGAGGTCTGCACCCGCGAGTCCGGCGACCACTACTCGTACCGCCGCGACCGCACCACCGGCCGGCTCGCCGGCTACGTCTGGCTGGACGCCGCACAGATGACGGAAGGCTCATGACGGACCGCGACCGCAGGGCGGAACTCACCGCCAACCTCGGGCGGGTGGAGGAGCGCATCGCCACCGCGTGCCGGGCCGCCGGGCGCCCGCGTGAGGACGTGACCCTGATCGTGGTCACCAAGACCTATCCGGCGGACGACGTACGGCTGCTGCATGAAATGGGGGTGCGCCATGTCGCCGAGAACCGCGACCAGGACGCCGCCCCCAAGGCGGCCGAGTGCGCCGATCTCGACCTGACCTGGCACTTCGTGGGCCAGTTGCAGACCAACAAGGTACGTTCCGTGACGGGTTACGCCCGCGTGGTGCAGTCCGTGGACCGGTTGAAGCTCGTCGGCGCACTCTCGGGCGCGGCGGAGCGCGCCGGGCGCGAACTGGGGTGCCTGATCCAGGTCGCACTGGACGCGGGGGCCGACGGACGCGGTGAGCGCGGCGGCGTCGGACCGGACGGTGTGGCCGAGTTGGCCGACGCGGTGGCAAAGGCCCCCGGGCTCGCGCTCGGCGGGCTGATGACGGTGGCCCCGCTCAGCGGGGAGTACGCCGGGCGCCAACGCGCCGCGTTCGACCGGCTGGTGGACATCTCGGCCCGGCTGCGTGAGGCTCATCCCGCTGCGACCATGGTGTCCGCGGGGATGAGCGCGGACCTGGAGGACGCCGTCGCGGCCGGGGCGACACATGTACGCATCGGTACGGCGGTACTCGGTCGGCGCCCGCCGCTCCGGTAACGTCGCGAAGCAAAGTCGGACCACAGCAGAAAATATGGTCATTTCCGCCGAACAGCGGACAGGCCGGGAGCCAGTGGATCGCGGGCACCAGTGACGATGCCGATCCACCACAGAGCGGAGGACTGGAGAGCATGGCCGGCGCGATGCGCAAGATGGCGGTCTACCTCGGCCTCGTGGAGGACGATGGGTACGACGGCCGGGGCTTCGACCCCGACGACGACTTCGAACCCGAGCTGGAGCCGGAGCCCGAGCGGCGCCACCAGCCCCCGCACCAGGCGGTCCACGCCTCCGCGCACCAGCCGCACCGCCCGGTCGAGCACGAGGAGCCGCCCCGGGTGGTGGCGCAGCCGCCGGTGCCCCGCGAGCCCGTCGCGCTGCCGGTGGAAAGCGGACGTCCGGCACGAATCGCCCCCGTGTCATCCATCACACCCGAACGCCCGAGCCTGGAGAAGAACGCACCGGTGATCATGCCCAAGGTCGTGTCCGAGCGGGAGCCCTACCGGATCACGACGCTGCACCCCCGGACCTACAACGAGGCCCGTACCATCGGGGAACACTTCCGCGAGGGCACCCCCGTGATCATGAACCTGACCGAGATGGACGACACCGACGCGAAGCGGCTGGTCGACTTCGCCGCCGGTCTGGTGTTCGGCCTGCACGGCAGCATCGAGCGGGTGACGCAGAAGGTGTTCCTGCTGTCGCCTGCTAACGTCGATGTCACGGCGGAGGACAAGGCCCGCATCGCAGAGGGCGGATTCTTCAACCAGAGCTGAGAGCACGACACCGGGAACGACCGGCCC
Source organism: Streptomyces lichenis (assembly GCF_023218175.1). Classification (GTDB taxonomy): domain Bacteria; phylum Actinomycetota; class Actinomycetes; order Streptomycetales; family Streptomycetaceae; genus Streptomyces; species Streptomyces lichenis. The sequence continues at coordinate 29,438 of NZ_JALPTH010000027.1, forward strand.
GCGCGGCCGGACGGGCACGGGATGGACATGGGGATCAGGGGAGAGGGAAGCGCGGGATGAGCGTGGCACTGCAGGTGGTCTACATCGCTCTGATGTGCTTCCTGGTCGTCCTGATCTTCCGGCTCGTCATGGACTACGTCTTCCAGTTCGCCCGTTCATGGCAACCCGGGAAGGCGATGGTGGTCGTTCTGGAGGCCACCTACACTGTCACCGATCCACCACTGAAACTCCTTCGGCGGTTCATCCCGCCGTTGCGTCTCGGAGGCGTGGCACTCGACCTGTCCTTCTTCGTCCTGATGATCATCGTATGGATTCTGACCTCCGTCGTGAGCAGTCTCATGATGAAGGTGTAAGGGTCCGGCGATACGGTCCTGCCGACTGCCGACGACTACGTAGAGGTGAAGGAAAGATGCCGCTGACCCCCGAGGACGTGCGGAACAAGCAGTTCACGACCGTCCGCCTCCGAGAAGGCTATGACGAGGACGAGGTCGATGCCTTTCTCGACGAGGTCGAGGCGGAACTGACCCGCCTCCTGCGCGAGAACGAGGACCTGCGCGCCAAACTGGCCGCGGCCACCCGCGCCGCCGCGCAGAACCAGCAGCAGCAGGGGATGCGCAAGCCTCAGGAGCCCCAGGACCGTCCGCAGGGTCCCGGCGCCCCGGTGCCCGCCGCCATATCCGGACCCCCGGTCCAGCAGCAGCCCCCGCAGATGGGCCCGCCCCAGCTGCCCGGTGGAGCTCCGCAGCTGCCGGCCGGTCCGAGCCACGGCGGCCCCCAGGGCGGCCCCGGCGGCCCTATGGGCCAGGGCCCGATGCAGGGCGGTCCGATGCAGGGCGGCCCCGGCCAGATGGGCGGCCCCATGCAGGGCGGTCCCGGTCAGATGGGCGGCCCGATGGGCGGCGGCATGGGTGGACCCATGGGCGGCCACGGCGGCCCGGGCATGCCCCAGCCGCAGAACCCCGGCGGCGACAGCGCCGCGCGGGTGCTCTCGCTGGCCCAGCAGACCGCCGACCAGGCGATCGCGGAGGCCCGTTCCGAGGCCAACAAGATCGTCGGTGAGGCCCGTTCGCGCGCCGAGGGCCTGGAGCGCGACGCCCGCGCCAAGGCCGACGCGCTGGAGCGGGACGCCCAGGAGAAGCACCGCGTCGCCATGGGTTCCCTGGAGTCCGCCCGCGCCACCCTGGAGCGGAAGGTCGAGGACCTGCGCGGCTTCGAGCGCGAGTACCGGACCCGCCTGAAGTCCTACCTGGAGAGCCAGCTGCGCCAGCTGGAGACCCAGTCGGACGACTCGCTGGCCCCGCCGCGCTCCCCGGCCGCCCCGTCCCTGCCGCCGTCCCCGTCGATGGCCTCGGCCGGCGCCGGTGCCCCGTCCTACGGCGGCAACCAGGCGATGGGCGGCGGCCCGTCGATGGGCCCGGGTCCGTCCTACGGCGGCCAGCAGCAGATGTCGCCCGCGATGACCCAGCCGATGGCACCGGTGCGCCCCCAGGCGCCCCAGCCGATGCAGCAGGCGCCGTCGCCGATGCGGGGCTTCCTCATCGACGAGGACGACAACTGACGCGGCGGCCCGAGCGGGCCGCGTAGCGCGGTAGGCAGTCGCCAGGGCCGGGCCCGGGACCACGAGTCCCGGGCCCGGCCCTTCGGCGTGTCCGCGCCTGTCTCGGTACGTGGGGAGATACGGGGAAGGGGCCCGGCGCCGGGGTGGCGGCCGGGCCCCTTCGGGGTGCCGGGGTGCTACGCCTTGCGGAGGCGGAAGGCGAGCGAGAGGCCCTCGTCGGTGAACGGGGTGCCGAACTCCGCCTCGCCCTCCGCGTAGTCGGTGGCCAGCACCTCGTCCGCGATCAGGCCCGCGTGGTCGGTGAGGGCCGCGGTGACCTCCGGGTCGGTGGAGGACCAGCGCAGCGCGATCCGGTCGGCCACGTCCAGGCCGCTGTTCTTGCGGGCCTCCTGGATGAGGCGGATCGCGTCCCGGGCCAGGCCCGCGCGGCGCAGCTCCGGGGTGATCTCCAGGTCCAGGGCGACCGTGGCGCCCGCGTCGGACGCCACCGACCAGCCCTCGCGCGGGGTCTCGGTGATGATCACCTCGTCCGGGGCGAGGGCGATGGTCTCGCCGTTCACCTCCAGGGTGGCCGTGCCGTCCCGCAGGGCGAGGGAGAGCGCGGCGGCGTCGGCGGCGGCGACCGCCTTGGCCACGTCCTGGACGCCCTTGCCGAACCGCTTGCCCAGCGCCCGGAAGTTGGCCTTGGCGGTGGTGTCCACCAGCGAGCCGCCCACCTCGGAGAGCGCGGCCAGCGAGGAGACGTTCAGCTCCTCGGTGATCTGCTCGCGCAGCTCCGGCGAGAGCGCCTCGAACCCGGCGGCGCCGACCAGCGCGCGGGACAGCGGCTGGCGGGTCTTCACCCCCGACTCGGCCCGGGTGGCCCGGCCCAGCTCGACCAGCCGCCGCACCAGCGCCATCTGCGTCGACAGCGCGGGGTCGATGGCGGCGAGGTCCGCCTCCGGCCAGGTGGCCAGGTGGACGGACTCGGGCGCGCCCGGGGTGACCGGGACGACCAGGTCCTGCCAGACCCGCTCGGTGATGAACGGGGTCAGCGGCGCCATCAGCCGGGTGACCGTCTCGATCACCTCGTGCAGGGTGCGCAGCGCGGCCTTGTCGCCCTGCCAGAAGCGGCGACGGGACCGGCGTACGTACCAGTTGGACAGGTCGTCGACGAACGCGGAGAGCAGCTTGCCGGCCCGCTGGGTGTCGTACGCCTCCATCGCGGAGGTCACCTGGTCGGTCAACGCGTGCAGCTCGGACAGCAGCCAGCGGTCCAGCACCGAGCGCTCGGCGGGCGCCGGGTCGGCCTCGTCGGGCGCCCAGCCCGAGGTGCGGGCGTACAGGGCCTGGAAGGCGACCGTGTTCCAGTAGGTCAGCAGCGTCTTGCGGACGACCTCCTGGATGGTGCCGTGGCCGACCCGGCGGGCCGCCCACGGGGAGCCGCCGGCGGCCATGAACCAGCGCACCGCGTCGGCACCGTGCTGGTCCATGAGCGGGATCGGCTGGAGGATGTTGCCCAGGTGCTTGGACATCTTGCGGCCGTCCTCGGCGAGGATGTGGCCGAGGCAGACCACGTTCTCGTACGAGGACTTGTCGAAGACCAGGGTGCCGACGGCCATCAGCGTGTAGAACCAGCCGCGGGTCTGGTCGATGGCCTCGGAGATGAACTGCGCCGGGTAGCGGGACTCGAACAGCTCCTTGTTCTTGTACGGGTAGCCGTACTGCGCGAACGGCATGGAGCCGGAGTCGTACCAGGCGTCGATCACCTCGGGGACCCGGGTCGCGGTGGCGCCGCAGTCCGGGCAGTCGAAGACCACCTCGTCGATGAACGGGCGGTGCGGGTCCAGGCCGGACTGGTCGGTGCCGGTCAGCTCGGACAGCTCGGCCAGCGAGCCGACGCAGGTGAGGTGGTCCTCCGCGCAGCGCCAGATCGGCAGCGGGGTGCCCCAGTAGCGGTTGCGGGAGAGCGCCCAGTCGATGTTGTTGTTCAGCCAGTCGCCGAAGCGGCCGTGCTTGACGGAGTCCGGGAACCAGTTGGTGTTCTCGTTCTCCTCAAGGAGCCGGTCCTTGACCGCGGTGGTGCGGATGTACCAGGACGGCTGGGCGTAGTAGAGCAGCGCGGTGTGGCAGCGCCAGCAGTGCGGATAGCTGTGCTCGTACGGCACGTGCCGGAACAGCAGCCCGCGGTCCGCCAGGTCCTGGGTCAGCGCCTCGTCGGCCTTCTTGAAGAAGACCCCGCCGACCAGCGGCACGTCCTCCTCGAAGGTGCCGTCGGGGCGGACCGGGTTGACCACCGGCAGCCCGTAGGAGCGGCAGACCACCAGGTCGTCGGCGCCGAACGCGGGGGACTGGTGGACCAGACCGGTGCCGTCCTCGGTGGTGACGTACTCGGCGTTGACCACATAGTGCGCGGGCGCGTCGAAGGGGACCAGCTCGAAGGGGCGCTGATAGGTCCAGCGCTCCATCTCGGCGCCGGTGAAGCTCTCCCCGGTCGCCTGCCAGCCCTCGCCCAGCGCCTTCTGAAGCAGCGGCTCGGCGACGACCAGCTTCTCGGTGCCGTCGGTGGCCACCACGTACCGCACCCCGGGGTGCGCGGCGACGGCGGTGTTCGACACCAGCGTCCACGGGGTGGTGGTCCACACCAGCAGCGCGGCCTGGCCGGCCAGCGGGCCGGAGGTGAGCGGGAAGCGGACGAAGACCGAGGGGTCGACGACCGTCTCGTACCCCTGCGCCAGCTCGTGGTCGGACAGCCCGGTGCCGCAGCGCGGGCACCAGGGGGCGACCCGGTGGTCCTGGACCAGCAGGTCCTTGGTGAAGATCTCCTTCAGCGACCACCAGACCGACTGGACGTAGTCCGGGTCCATGGTCCGGTAGGCGTCGTCCAGGTCCACCCAGTACCCCATGCGGGTGGTCAGCTCGGCGAAGGCGTCGGTGTGCCGGGTCACCGACTCGCGGCACCTGGCGTTGAACTCGGCGATGCCGTACGCCTCGATGTCCCCCTTGCCGGAGAAGCCGAGCTCCTTCTCCACGGCCAGCTCCACGGGCAGCCCGTGGCAGTCCCAGCCGGCCTTGCGGGCCACGTGGTAGCCGCGCATGGTGCGGAAGCGCGGGAAGACGTCCTTGAAGACGCGGGCCTCGATGTGGTGGGCCCCGGGCATGCCGTTGGCGGTCGGCGGACCCTCGTAGAACACCCACTCCGGGCGGCCCTCGGACTGCTCCAGGCTCTTGGTGAACACCTTCTGCTCGCGCCAGAAGTCGAGCACGGCGTGCTCCAGGGCGGGCAGGTCTACCTGGGCGGGCACCTGGCGGTACTGCGACATCGATTCCTCCGGCGGACTGCGTACGTCTCCGTCCGGAGGGACGAGAGCGCCGACGCTGCAACGGCTCCCGCGGTACCACCCTCCTTGGCGGCGCGCGCGTGGCGCACCGCCCCCTCATTGGGGTCGCGACGCCGGTTCTACGGCCGGGGCTCCCGCACTGGGCGGCTGGAGGCCCCGGCTTTCTTCCGGCGGCTCCGGGGTGATGCTTCACGCCGCGCTCGCCTCCGGGCTCGCACCGTCCCCGGCTCGCTCATGGCTGCGTACGACGCTACTCGGCCCCATCGTCGCCTTTCGCTGGGCCCAGTGTACGGGGCGGGGGTCGGCCCGGCCGACCGGATAACCGCCGGATTACCGGCGGGGGAGCTGGGCACAACGGAGGCAAGCCGTCCCCCGGGCGTACCGAGGTATCGGGCCGGGGTGTCGCAAACGGGCGGCGTGCCCCGTTGCCGCGGGGCCTGAGTCGATTTATCGTCCCAGCACGATTCGCGAGCAAGATCACGATATGTGAAGGGGCCGCGAGATGGTGGCGAAGAACTCCACGGGGGCCGGGGCCGCCGGGGCCGCCGGGGCCGCCGGGGCGGCGGCGGGGGCCGGGGCGGCGTCGTCGTCGGCTGCCGACGATGCCGCCGGGCCCAGGGCGGTGAAGGCCGGGGCCGCCGAGGGGCGGGCGGCGGATGGGGGGACGGCCGCGGGCCGGGAGGCTGGGGCGAAGAGGGCCGCTCCGAAGGAGAAGGCGAAGAAGGCGAAGAGGGCGGAGAGGGCTTCGGGGGCGGCGGATGCCTCGGACGAGGGTGCGGCCGGGACGGTGCCGGGTGCGCCGGCCGGCAGCGCCCCGGCGGAACGGGCCGCGGTGCGGACCGCCGCGAAGAAGAAGGCCGCCGCCGGGGAGGGCGCGACCGGGGAGGGCGCTGGGAAGAAGGTCCCTGCCGAGAAGGCTGCCGCCGGGAAGGGCACCACGAAGAAGGCCTCTGCGAAGAAGACCGCTGCGAAGAAGGCCTCTGCTGGGAAGGGCGCCGCGACGAAGGTTGCCACCGGGGAAGCCACCGTTGAGAAAGGTGCCGCGAAGAAGGCCGGGGCGGAGGAAGCCCCCGCTGGGAAGGGCGGCGCCGAGAAGGCGTCTGCTGGGAAGGCCTCTGCTGGGAAGGGTGCCGCCGGGAAGGGTGCTGGAAAGAAGGACCCTGCTGGGGAGGCCGGGGCGGAGGAGGCCTCCGCCGGGAAGAGGGGCGCCGAGAGGGCCCCGGCCCGGAAGGCTGCGGCGAAGAAGGCCGCCGGCAGCAAGGCGACCGGCGCCGGTGCCGGGGCGTCGGAGAGCTTGGCGGAGAGGGCGGAGCCCGACCGGGCCGCGGCCGAGGCGGCCGCGGATCGGGCCGCCGCCGAGGCGTCGCCCGAGCTGGCCCTGGAGCGGCAGCCGGGCGGGCCGGGTGGACGGAAGGCGCGGCATGGCGCCGCCACCGGTACGGCGCCTGGCGGGCGGGTCCGGGGCGAGGCGAAGGATGCCGGGGGCTCCGGTGGGTCGGGTGGCGCCGAGCGGCGGTCGGGTGGGCGGACGGCGCGGCGCGGCGAGGACGCCGGGGCCGCGGGGGCGGGCGAGGCGGGCGTACCCGAGGGGCGTACGGCGTCCGCCGGGGCAGCGACGGCGGGCGAGGCGGGTGCATCTGAGGGGCGTACGGCGTCCGGTGGGGGCGCGGGGACGGGCGGGGCGGGTGTGCCGGAGGGGCGTATGGCGTCGGGTGGGGTGGCTGCGGGGGGAGTCGGCGCGGGTCGGCGCAAGGGCGCGACCGGGGGCCGTACGGCCAAGGGCAAGGGTGGGAGGGCCGCTGCGGGGAGGGCGGCGGTGGGGGAGCGGGGCAGGACGGACACGGCCGGATCGGCCGTGGCCGAGGGGGCCGGTGAGGCCGTGGAACAGACAGGAGCCAAGACTGTGGCAGCGAAGAAGACCGTCGATGTGACCGCGGCGCCCGGCGCCTCGGCCGTGTCCACCGCGCGCGGCGGGGTGGCCGACACCGCGCCCGAGCAGCTCGCCGTACGGCCCGGGGAGGACCCCTGGACCCCGGAGGAGGTGGCCGAGGCCAAGGCGGAGCTGGAGGGCGAGGTGGCCCGTATCCACGCCGAGCTGACCGCCTCCGAGACCGCGCTGACCGGGTTGATGCGGGACTCCGGGGACGGCGCCGGGCACGACGAGGCGGACACCGGGACCAAGAACATCACCCGTGAGCACGAGATGGCGCTCGCCGCCAACGCCCGGGCCACCCTGGAGCAGACCGAGCACGCCCTCCAGCGGCTGGACGCCGGCACCTACGGGCTGTGCGAGGTCTGCGGCAAGCCCATCGGCAAGGCCAGAATGCAGGCGTTCCCCCGGGCCACCCTCTGCGTGGAGGACAAGCAGAAGCAGGAGAGGCGCGGCTGACCCGGGGCGCCCGCACAGCCGTGCCGTACCCTCGTGCACAGTCAGGCACCTAGGTTGAGGGACTCACGTGGCAGAGGCGGAGCGCGTCATCGGTACCCCGGACACGGACGACGAGGCCGCGGCGCCCGCCGAACGGCCCAAGGGCAGGCGGCGGGTGTTCGCGCTGTTCACCGTCGCGCTCGTCGCCTACCTGCTGGACCTCGGCAGCAAGATGCTGGTGGTCGCCCGGCTGGAGCACCGGGAGCCGATCCAGATCGTCGGTGACTGGCTGCGCTTCGTGGCGGTACGCAACCCGGGCGCCGCCTTCGGCATCGGCGAGGCGTTCACGGTGATCTTCACCGTGATCGCGGCCACCGTCATCGTGGTGATCATCCGCCTCGCCCGCAAGCTCTACAGCCTGCCCTGGGCGATCGCGCTCGGCCTGCTGCTCGGCGGCGCGCTCGGCAACCTCACCGACCGGATCTTCCGCGCGCCGGGCGTCTTCAAGGGCGCGGTGGTCGACTTCATCGCGCCCGCCCACTTCGCGGTCTTCAACTTCGCCGACTCGGCGATCGTCTGCGGCGGCTTCCTGATCGTGATCCTCTCCTTCCGCGGCCTCGACCCGGACGGGACCGTCCACAAGGACTGACCGCCCGCACGGCCGCCGGGACGGGCGTGTCGGCTGGACAAGGCATACTCGACGGGTGAGCACGCTTCCCGAGATCCGTACGCTGCCCGTTCCCGATGGTCTGGAGGGCGAGCGCGTCGACGCCGCCATCGCCCGGATGTTCGGCTTCTCCCGGACCAAGGCCGCCGAGCTGGCCGCCGCCGGGAAGGTGCTGGTCGACGGCTCGGTGGTGGGCAAGTCGGAGCGGGTCAGCGGCGGGGCCTGGCTGGAGGTCGAGATGCCGGGTGCGCCCGCCCCGGTGCAGATCGTCGCCGAGCCCGTCGAGGGCATGGAGATCGTCCACGACGACGACGACATCGTGGTGATCGTCAAGCCGGTCGGGGTCGCCGCCCACCCCAGTCCCGGCTGGACCGGCACCACCGTGATCGGCGGGCTGGCCGCCGCCGGGTACCGGATCTCCACCTCCGGCGCCGCCGAGCGCCAGGGCATCGTGCACCGGCTGGACGTCGGCACCTCCGGGCTGATGGTGGTCGCCAAGTCCGAGCGGGCGTACACCCTGCTGAAGCAGCAGTTCCGCGAGCGCACGGTCGACAAGCGCTACCACGCGCTGGTGCAGGGCCACCCGGACCCGCTGAGCGGCACCATCGACGCGCCGATCGGCCGCCACCCCCAGCACGACTACAAGTGGGCGGTCACCGCCGACGGCAAGCCCTCGGTGACCCACTACGACCTCATCGAGGCGTACCGGGCGGCCTCGCTGCTCGACATCAAGCTGGAGACCGGCCGCACCCACCAGATCCGGGTGCACATGTCGGCCCACCGCCACCCCTGCGTCGGCGACCTCACCTACGGCGCCGACCCGACGCTGGCCAAGCGGCTGCGGCTGACCCGCCAGTGGCTGCACGCGGTCCGGCTGGGCTTCGAGCACCCCTCGGACGGCAGCTGGGTGGAGTTCGAGAGCGGCTACCCGGCCGATCTGCGGTCCGCCCTGGACATCATCGCCGCGGAGAGCGCGTGAGCGCCTTCCTGGTACGGGAGGCGGTGACCGAGGAGGACCGCCGGGCGGCCTTCGCGGTGCGCCGCGAGGTGTTCGTCGGCGAGCAGGGCGTACCGGAGGAGATCGAGTACGACGCGCTGGACGCCACCGCGGTGCATGTCGTCGCCCTCGGGCCGGACGGGACGCCGCTGGGCGCCGGGCGGCTGCTGTTCGGGTCGGACGCGGTCGCGCGGACCGGCGGCGCGGAGGGCGTCGGCTCGCTCGGCCGGCTCGCGGTCACCAGGGCGGCCCGCGGCCTTGGCCTGGGCGCCGCGCTGGTGCGGGCCGTCGAGGAGGCGGCCCGGGCGCGCGGGCTGACCGCGGTCGACCTGCACGCCCAGACCCACGCGCTCGGCTTCTACCTGCGGCTGGGGTACCAGGCGTACGGCGAGGAGTACCTGGAGGCGGGCATCCCGCACCAGGCGATGCGCCGCCCGCTCTGAGGCCGGACCGTCTTCCCCTTCCCGCCCCTCGTGCCCCGGCGCCGATCCGCGCGTCCCTCGTGGCAGGGTTGAGGCGCTGATCATCATCCCGGGACGGACGCCCGGGACGTACGACCGGAGGGGCGCACCGTGGACCAGCTGGCGCTGCTGCTCGCACTGCTGCTCGGGGCGGTGCTGACCGTCCCCCTGGGGGAGCGGCTGGGGCTGCCCGCCCCGGTGCTGATGACGCTTGTCGGCGTCGTCCTCGCCCTGGTGCCGGTGGTGCCGAATGTCGACATCCCACCCGACTACATCCTGCCGCTGGTGCTGCCGCCGCTGTTGTACGCGGCGGTGCAGCGCACCTCCTGGCGGCAGTTCGCCGCCAACAAGCGGCCCATCTTCCTGCTCGCCGTCGCCCTGGTCTTCGTCACCACCGGCGCCGTCGCCGCGGTCGCGCACGCCCTGGTGCCGGCGCTGCCGCTGGCCGCCGCCTGTGTGCTGGGCGCGCTGGTCGCCCCGCCGGACCCGGTCGCCGCCACCGCGGTCGCCGGCTCGCTGGGGCTGCCGCGCCGGCTGGTGTCGATCCTGGAGGGCGAGGGGCTGTTCAACGACGTCACCGCGATCGTGCTGTACCACGTGGCGATCGGCGCGGTGGTGGGCGGCACCTTCTCCTGGGGCGGCGCGGTCGGGGAGCTGGCGCTCTCCGCGCTGGTCGCCGTCGCGGTCGGGCTGGCGCTCGGCTGGCTCACCGACAAGCTGCTCGGCCGGCTCGGCGACGCCACCCTGCAGACCGGGCTGACCCTCCTCGTCCCCTTCACCGCCTATGTGCTGGCCGAGGAGCTGCTCGGCTCCGGGGTGCTGGCGGTGCTGGTCACCGCGATGTTCCTGGCCGAGCGGTCGGTGGACGCCGACGACGTGATGGGGCGCCTCGCCGGGCGGACCTTCTGGGAGATCGTCGACACCCTGGTCACCGGGATCGCCTTCGGGCTGATCGGGCTGGAGCTGCACAACGTCTTCGGCACCGCCGAGGAGCGGGTGGGGTCGATGCTCGGCTGGGGCGCCGCGATCGTCGCCTGCGTGGTCGGCGTACGGCTGCTGTGGCTGCTGCCCGCCACCTGGCTGGCCAAGCGGCTGCACAAGCGCCGGGACGTGGACGAGGAGATCCCCACCACCTGGCGGGAGACCGTGGTCATGTGGTGGGCCGGGATGCGCGGGGTGGCCTCGGTCGCGCTGGCGCTCGCCATCCCGCTCCAGACCGACGACGGCAGGCCGTTCCCCGGGCGCGACGAGATCGTCTTCATCGCCTTCTGCGTGATCCTGGCCACCCTGGTCGTCCAGGGGCTCACCCTGCCCTGGCTGGTCCGCCGGCTCGGGGTGCGGGCCGACACCGACGCCGAGCGCCGCTGCGAGCACGACCTCGCGGTACGGGCGTACAAGGCGGCCAAGCGCCGGCTGAAGGAGATCCAGGAGGTGGAGGAGCTGCCCGAGGAGTTCCAGGAGCGGCTTCAGCGCGTCGCCTTCGACGTGGGCGCGCGGATCAGCCCGGACATCGTGGACGAGGAGCGCCGTTCGGCGTACGCGGACCGGGCCAAGCGGTTCAAGAACATGCAGCGCCTCCAGCGGGAGCTGATGTCGGCCGCCCGCCACGAGGTGCTGGCCGCCCGCAGCGAACCGGGCGCCGACCCGGAGGTGGTGGACCGGGTGCTGCGCCAACTCGACGTGCGCAGCATGCGGTAGGGCGGACGGCCCGCTGCCTGCGGTGGCGTGTGGGGCGGGGGGGTACGCCGAAGGCCGGGGCGGTGCCTTCCGCCCCGGCCTTCGCTGTCCGTACGCCGTGCTCAGCCGCGACCGGTGCGCGGGGCCTCCTCGGCGACCGGGCTGCCGTCCACCAGCGGGTACTCGTCGGCGTTGTTGCTGTGCACCTCCGAGGGGCGCGGCTGGCGGCCGTCCAGTCGGGCCTGCTCCTGCCACTGGCCGTCCGGCGGCAGGGTGGCCGCCGAGGTGGCGACCCGCGGCAGCGCGTACGGGTGCTTCTCGCACAGCCAGCCGATCAGCTGCTCGCGCACCACGCAGCGGGCGGTCCAGATGTCGTCGGCGTCCTTCGCGGTCACCACCACCCGCACCTGGATGGTGCTCGGCGTGGTGTCCGTCACGGCCAGCGACCAGTCCCGGCCGTCCCAGGCCGAGCAGTTGCCCAGGATCTCCTTGGTCTTCTCGCGCATCAGGCTGATCGGCGCGGAGTGGTCCAGGTGGAAGAAGACGGTGCCGGTCATCTGCACCCCGCCGCGCGACCAGTTCTCGAACGGCTTGCTGGTGAAGTACGACACCGGCATGGTGATCCGCCGCTCGTCCCAGGTGCGCACCGCCAGGAAGGTCAGCGTGACCTCCTCGACCACGCCCCACTCGCCGTCCACCACCACGGTGTCGCCGATGCGGACCATGTCGCCGAAGGCGATCTGGAAGCCCGCGAACAGATTGCCCAGCGTGGACTGGGCGGCCACACCGGCGACGATGCCGATGATGCCCGCCGATGCCAGCACCGAGGTGCCGATCGCCTTGAACTGCGGGAACGTCAGCAGCATCGCCGCGGCGGCGACCACCCCGACCACCGCCGTGACGATCCGCATGATCAGCGTCACCTGGGTGCGCACCCGGCGCACCCGCGCCCGGTCGTGCGAGATGGTGGCGTACCGGGCGTAGCTGGACTCCGTTATCGCCGAGGCGATGCGGATCACCAGCCAGGCGCAGGCGCCGATCATCACCAGCGACAGCACCTGCCCGATGCCGGCCTCGTGGTCCTCGATGATCTTCCACTTGGTCTGCCGGTACGAGCCGCGCAGCGCCCCGGTCAGCAGCACCACCTGGAGCGGCAGCCGGCAGCGGCGCAGCAGCCCCCACAGGGGTGTCTCGGGGTGGCGGGCGTCGGCCCGGCGCAGCGTGACGTCGACGACGTAGCCGACGAGCAGCGTGAGCACGATCGCTCCGCCCACGACGAACAGGGGGCGCAGTGCGTTGTCCATGACTCCGAATCCATCTGGATCGACTGGCAGGATGACCGGATGGACATCCTGCTCTTCCACTCGGCTCTCGGTCCGCGCCCGGCCGTGGACGCCGCGGCGCAGCGCCTGCGCGCCGCCGGGCACCACGTGCGCGTGCCCGACCTCTACGGCGGTCAAACGGCCGGCACCCTGGAGGAGGGCCTGGCGGTGAAGGACGCGATCGGCCGCGACGAGCTGCTGCGCAGGGCCGTGCTGGCGGCCGCCCCGTACGCCGACAAGGGCCTGGTCTACGCCGGTTTCTCGCTCGGCGCCTCGGTGGCGCAGACCCTCGCCCTGGGCGACGCGAAGGCCCGCGGACTGCTGCTCCTGCACGGCACCTCGGAGATCGCGCCGAACGCCTCGGTGGACGGGCTGCCCGTCCAACTGCACGTCGCGGAGCCGGATCCGTACGAGTCGGACGACTGGCTGACGACCTGGTACCTGACGATGAGCCGGATCGGCGCGGACGCCGAGGTGCACCGCTACCGGGGCGCCGGGCACCTCTACACCGACCCCGGCCTCCCGGACTACGACGAGGAGGCCGCCGAGCGCACCTGGCGCACCGCGCTCGGCTTCCTGAACAGCCTCTGAGCGGGCGTGGAGCGGGGGCCGGTTGTGAGCAAGGCCATACGGGCCGGGACCCCCGCTGTGGCCCGGGTCACTCCCGGACGCAGCGCCCGCTGACCCCGGCTCCGGACGCCAGGCACTGGTAGCCGAAGTCCCGTGAGTCCCCGCTCACATAGCGGCCCAGGCACTCGTCGCGGACCAGACCCTGCGCCCGGCACCACTCCACCGCCTGCCGCCCGTCGGCGAACCCCTTGGCGTAGAACACCCAGAAGCCCGGGCGCAGCGAGGCGTACCCGTCGCTGTCCAGGTACTCCTTCTCCCGCACCCCCTTCTCCTCCAGCGCGCGCCCCATCCGGTCCCGGGCCGCGGTGCCGGCCGGCTTGCCCACCGTGCCCAGCTGGGCGATCCAGGCCCCCGCGGCCAGGTCCGGGTCCCTCCCCGGGGCGGCGGCGGAGGCGGAGGCGGTCGGGGTCGCGGAGGCGCCCCGGTCGTCGTCGTCCCGCACGGTGGTGCCGCGCAGCGCGTACGCGGTGACGGCCGCGGCGGCCACGGCCACCGCGAGGGCGGTGACCGCGAGGACGGTCCGGCGCCCGGTCCGGTGGCGGGCGCGGCGGCGCGGTACGGGGGCGGGCGTGGAGGGGGACGGGTCTGGCGAAGGGGCGGGGGCGGAGGCGGCCCGCAGGGTCGGCGCCGTCCGGTCCGGCGCCGCGCCTTCCGGAGCGTCCGCCTCCGCCTCGGCCCGGGCCAGCATCGCGTCCAGCCGCTCCGCGTCCGGGCGGGCCGCCGGATCCCGTACCAGCAGCGCGGCCAGCGCCGGGGCGAGCGGCCCGGAGCGCACCGGCGGAGGCACCGGCTCGTCCAGCACCGCGGCCAGGGTGGCCAGCGCGGTCGCCCGGCGCAGCGGACTGACGCCCTCCACACACAGGTACAGCACCACCCCCAGCGACCACAGGTCGGCCGCCGGCCCGTCCCCCAGCGCCCGCACCCGCTCGGGAGCCATGAACTCCGGCGAGCCCACCAGCTCCCCGGTGGCCGTCAGCGAGGTCGCCCCCGGCAGCGCGGCGATCCCGAAGTCGGTCAGCACCGCGGAGCCGTCGGCCCGCAGCAGTACGTTGGCGGGCTTGACGTCGCGGTGCCGGATGCCCACCGCGTGCGCGGCCCGCAGCGCCGACAGCAGCTGCCGGCCGGTGCGCGCCGTCTCGGCCGGGCCGATCGGCCCGGCCGCGATCCGGTCCTGGAGCGAGGTGTTCGGCAGCAGCTCCATCACGATCCACGGATGCGGCCCCTGGTCCACCACATGGTGGACCGTCACCACATGCGGATGGCTGATCCGGGCCAGCGCCCGCGCCTCCCGCAGCACCCGCTCCCGTACCGCCGGGTCCGCGTCCGCCCCGTAGCGGACCTCCTTCAGGGCCACCTCGCGCTGGAGCACGGTGTCGCGGGCCCGCCACACCGTGCCCATCCCGCCGCTGCCCAGCCGCTCCACCAGCGTGAAACGGCCGTCCACCACATCCCCCGGCGCACTCATGGCGCACAGAGTAGAGGACCGTGCACGGCCGTTCAGGAGCCGATCACCGCACCGGGGCGTACACCCGCTCGACCTTCTGCGTCCCGTTCAGCGTCCGGTACGAGCGCAGCCACGCCGAGGTGGCGTCCGGGCGGGCCTTGTCGGACACCGCGTAGTAGTCCATCTGCGTCCGCTCGGCCGTCACATCCAGCACCCCGTAGCCGTGCCGGTCCAGATCCACCCACTTCACATGGCGGTTGGCGGCCCGCAGCGCGGTCGCGGCGGCCACCGACACCGTGCCCGCCGGCACCCGCAGCAGGTCGTCCAGGTTGTCCGAGGACACCGAGGTCACCACGAACTCGGTCGCCGCCGACCGGGACAGCGGATAGGTCGCCGCCGTCACCGGCACGTCGTTCGCCCAGGCCATGTGGATGTCCCCGGTCAGGAACACGGTGTTGCGGACGGCCCGCCCGGTCAGATGCGCCAGCAGCTCCCGGCGGTCGTCGGTGTAGCCGTCCCACTGGTCGGTGTTGACCGCCAGCCCGCCCTTCGGCAGCCCCAGCAGCTCCGCGAGCGGCGCCAGCAGATGCGCCGGCAGCGAGCCGAACGCCACCGGGGAGATCATCACCGAGGTGCCCACCAGCTGCCAGACCGCGTCCGAGGACGACAGCCCCGCCTTCAGCCAGTCCAGTTGGGCCCGCCCGGTGACCGTCCGCTCCGGGTCGTCCACCTGCCCGCTGCCCACCGAGACCTGCTGGGAGCGGAACGAGCGCAGGTCCAGCAGATGCAGATCGGCCAGACCGCCGAACCGCAGCCGCCGGTAGACCGTCCCCTCCGTCGAGGCGCGCACCGGCATCCACTCGAAGTACGCCCGCTTCGCCGCCGCCACCCGGGCCGCCCAGTCGCCCTCCGCGCCCGGGGTGTGGTTCTCCGCCCCGCCGGTCCAGGCGTCGTTGGCGAACTCGTGGTCGTCCCAGATCGCCACCACCGGATGCGCGGCGTGCAGCGCCTGGAGGTCGGGGTCCGTCTTGTACGTGGCGTGCCGCAGCCGGTAGTCGGCCAGCGTGGTGATCTCGTGCGCCGGGAGGTGCGGCCGCACCGTGTACTTCGCCGCCGGGTACGTCCCGGACGCGTACTCGTACACGTAGTCGCCCAGGTGCAGCACCGCGTCCAGGTCCGGGCGGGCGGCGAGATGGCGGTACGCGGAGAAGTAGCCGGACTCCCAGTTGGCGCAGGACACCACCCCGAACCGCACCCCTTGGGCGGTCACCCCGGCGGCGGGCGCGGTCCGGGTGCGGCCGGTGGCGGAGACGGTCCCGTCGGCGGTGAACCGGTAGTGGTACGCGGTGGCCGGGGCCAGCCCGCGGACGTCCGCCTTCACGGTGTGGTCGCCGGCCGCGGTGGCTCTCACCGCGCCCCGGGCGACGATCCGGGTGAACCCGGCGTCCTCGGCGACCTCCCACCCGACCTCGGTGTCCGGCCCCGCGCCCGAACCCGGTATGGCGTCGGGCACCGGGGTCACCCGGGTCCAGAGCAGCACCCCGTCGGGCAGCGGGTCACCGGAGGCGACGCCATGGACGAAGGCGGGGCCCGGCGCGGCGGGCACGGCGCTCGCGGGGCCCGCGAGGCCCGCCAGGGCGGGCGCGGCGACGGCGGTGGTGGCCGCGGCCTTCACGACCGTGCGGCGGCTGGGGGAAACGGAGAGCTCACGACTGGTCACAGACAATCAGATTACCGACCGGTATGGCCGATGGCAGGTGGTTCGGATGAAGAACCGCCGTCGTTTGACCGTCCATTGACCCATGCGGGGGCCGGTGGTGAGCGGGGTGGGACGCAGGGGGCCGGGGTGGCGCCCGTGGTCCGGGCGCCACCCCGACGGGGCTCAGGCCTTCAGCGCCTTGTCGATCGCGGTCGTGAACTCCTCGGCCGTCAGCGGGGCGTTCTTGCCGTTCGCACCCGTCACCGGCTTGCCGTCCATCTTCAGCGTCGGCGTGCCCTGCACATCGCTCTTGGAGAACACCGCGGACATCTTCAGCGCCCAGGCGTCGAAGGTGCCGCCCTCCACGTTCTTCCTGAACGCCGCGTTGCCCTTGAGCGCCGGCACCGAGTCGGCGGCCTTCAGCAGGTAGTCGTCCTTGGCGAACGCGTCCTCGGACTCCTCCGGGTGGAACTCGGCCGAGTACAGCGCGCTCTTGTACGCCAGGAACGCCTCCGGGCTCACATCCAGCGCCGCGCCCAGCGCGCTCAGCGCGTTCTTCGAGCCCTGGCCGACGGAACCGACCTTCTCCTCGGCGATGTTGTCGCCGTCCAGGAAGGTGGCGCCGATGTACCGCAGCTTGTACTTGCCGGCCGCGACGTCCTCGTCGACCGTCTTGCCGACCTGCTGCTCGAACGTCGCACAGACCGGGCAGCGCGAGTCCTCGTACACCTCCAGGGTCTTCTTCGCGGACGCCTTGCCCACGACGACCGTGGTGCCGTCCGGGCCCGAGGTGTTCTTCGGCTTCCTCACGTCCTTGGCGTCCATCGCCGCCTCCCAGTGGGACGGCTTGTTCATCTGCACCACGGCGTAGCTGATGCCGCCGGCCAGCGCCAGCACACCGACCACCGACAGGGCGACCGTCACCTGCCGGCGGACCTTCGCCTTCTTCGCCTCGCGCTCGCGCTCCTCGCGCAGCCGCTCGCGGGCGGCGGCCTTGTTGGCCTTGCTGTTCCGTGCACTCATGGGTCTTCTCCGTACGGGTGGGAAAGGGTGGACGTTCGTCGCTCAGGCGGTGAGGCCCGGGCACGGCGGTCCACGCCGTCCGACGGAGTGCACCAGCAGCCGGCCGCGGCCGGCCTTCGGGGGCGCGGTGGTGGGGCGCGACCGGGGCGGCGCCGTGCGAGGAGCCAGGGCGGGGGCCGAGGCCACCCTGGGCAGGCGGAACGCCAGTGCCGCGACCGTGCGGGCCAGCCCGGCCAGTGCGCTCTCGCCCCGGCGGAGGTAGCCGGCCGCGGCGAGGCCCACCGCGACGTGCACGGCGAGCAGCAGCAGCGGGAGGGCGGGGCTGGGGTCGCTCAGGGCCTCCGGGGCGGCCCCGGTCCCGGCGACCCCGGGCAGCGCCGCGCCCACCGGGCCGCCGCCGCACAGCACGTCCACGCCGACGGCCCGCAGCGAACCGGCGACGGGGCCGCCGGAGGGGCCGTAGCAGACGTGCTGGCCGGTGGTGAAGACGGTGTCCGCGGCGAGCTCCAGCGGGACGAGCAGCCCGGCGATGGACCAGAACCCGCGCTCCCGCCCGGCCAGCGCGTACGCGGCCGCGAACACGGCGGCGACGACGGCGGCGAGGCTGCCCAGGGGCAGCGGGACGCGGGACAGCAGGACGTGGGAGGCCGCGGACAGTGTCACGGTCAACGCCGTGAAGACCGCCGCGCGCACCCCCCTGAGCCGGGTCCCGGATATGCCGTTCGCGTCCATCGCGGGAACGAGTGTGCCATGCGGCGGGGTAAGCGGCGGCTAAGTGGGCGGCTGGCGCCGCCGGTGCCCGGGCCGGGCTGCTGCCCGGTGGCCTCGCTGACCTGGGCGGCTCTTGCCGCCGGTGTCCGGGTCGCTGCCTGGTGGCTTCGCTGACGCGGGTGGGTCTGTGCTTGGTTCCGGTCCGGTGGTCGGGCCGCTGCCTGGTGGGCGCGCTGACGCGGGTGGGTCTGTCTCGGGGTGGGTTCGGTGGCCTTTTCCAGGCCCGGTGGTCGGGTCCGCTCTGCGGTGGGTGGGGGCGTGGGCACTCCGGGCTCACGTGCTCGCGGCTCGCGCTCACCGTTCGACGCTCAAGCGCACCGCCTCATTACGCTCGGCCGCTCCGCGCGCGACCCTGCGTACCCCCACCCGACCGGCGGCGCACTGACCGATTCGCCGTGGTCGCGCACTATCGGGCCGGGGCCCGGACCGTCTCGTCCGGACTCCACCTGACCGGCGGAGGCTTCCGGGCAGACGCGGCCCCCGGCGGCGCAAGCCGCCCACGCGGGGCCACCGGTCCGCGGATGAAGGCCCGGCGACTACAGACCCGGTACTCGGCCGTTGCGGAAGAGGTCGACGAAGATCTGGTGGTCGGCCCGGGCGCGGGCTCCGTAGGTGTGGGCGAAGTCGACCAGCAGCTCCGGGAAGCCCGTCTCGTCCGCGGAGATCGCCGCGTCGATGGCGCGCTCCGTGGAGAACGGCACCAGGGAGTGCCCGCTCTCGTCGTCCGCCGCCGCGTGCATCGCGGCCACCGCGCGGCCCAGGTCGGCGACGACCGCCGCGATCTCCTGGGGGTCGTCGATGTCGGACCAGTCCAGGTCCACCGCGTACGGCGAGACCTCGGCGACCAGCTGGCCGGCGCCGTCCAGTTCGGTCCAGCCGAGCCAGGGGTCGGCGTGGGCCTGGAGGGCGCGCTGGGAGATGACCGTGCGGTGGCCCTCGTGGCGGAAGTAGCCGCGGACCGCGGGGTCGGTGAGGTGGCGGGAGACGGCCGGGGTCTGGCCCTGCTTCATGTAGATGACGACGTCGTTCTCCAGGGCGTCGCTGTTGCCCTCCAGGAGGATGTTGTACGAGGGCAGGCCCGCCGAGCCGATGCCGATGCCCCGGCGGCCGACCACGTCCTTGACCCGGTGGGTGTCCGGGCGGGCCCGGCTCGCCTCGGGCAGGGTCTCCAGGTACGCCCCGAACGCGTCCAGCACCTTGTAGCGGGTGGCCGCGTCCAGGTCGATGGTGCCGCCGCCCGGCGTGAAGCGGCGTTCGAAGTCGCGTACCTCGGTCATGGAGTCCAGCAGCCCGAACCGGGTCAGCGCCCTGGCCACCCGCAGCGCGGCGAGGAGGGGGCCGTCGGCGGTGTCCAGGGTGAAGGGCTGGGCCTCGTCGCTGCGGGTGCCGGTGGCCAGCGCGTGGATCCGCTCGCGGTAGGCCGCGGCGAAGATCCGGACCAGCTCGGTGATCTGGTCGTCACCGAGGGCCTTGGCGTAGCCGATCAGCGCCAGGGAGGCGGCGAGCCGCTTGACGTCCCAGGTGAAGGGACCGACGTACGCCTCGTCGAAGTCGTTGACGTTGAAGACCAGGCGGCCGTTGGCGTCCAGGTAGGTGCCGAAGTTCTCGGCGTGCAGATCGCCGTGGATCCAGACCCGGGAGGTGCACTCGTCGAGGAAGGGGCCGCCGTGCTGCTCCTGCTCCAGGTCGGCGTAGAACAGGCAGGCCGAGCCCCGGTAGAAGGCGAACGCGGAGCCGGCCATCTTGCGGAACTTGACCCGGAAGGCGGCCGGGTCGGCGGCCAGGAGCTCGCCGAAGGCGGTGCCGAAGACGGAGAGGATCTGCTCGCCGCGTTCCTCGGCGGCGGGCTGGGGGACCGGCATGGCGGGGTGCCTCCTGGGGGTGCGGGGTGTTTCCGGTGGGCGGGCCATGAGGGGGTGGCCGCCACAGCGTGACCGTACTCCCGGGTGCGGGATGGCTGTCGGCGGGGCGGTCTAGAGTTGAGGGCCGCCCCCCTCGTCCTCGACCCCGGAAGGCGCCACCGTGTCGAAGCCGCCGTTCACGCACCTGCACGTCCACACCCAGTACTCGCTGCTGGACGGTGCCGCGCGGCTGAAGGACATGTTCAACGCGTGCAACGAGATGGGCATGACCCATATCGCCATGTCCGACCACGGCAACCTGCACGGGGCGTACGACTTCTTCCACACCGCGAAGAAGGCCGGGGTCACGCCGATCATCGGGATCGAGGCGTACGTCGCGCCGGAGTCGCGGCGCAACAAGCGCAAGATCCAGTGGGGGCAGCCGCACCAGAAGCGGGACGACGTGTCCGGTTCGGGTGGTTACACGCACAAGACGATCTGGGCGGCGAACGCCACCGGGCTGCACAACATCTTCCGGCTCTCCTCGGACGCGTACAAGGAGGGCTGGCTGCAGAAGTGGCCCCGGATGGACAAGGAGACCATCTCCCAGTGGTCGGAGGGTCTGATCGCCTCCACCGGCTGCCCGTCCGGCGAGCTGCAGACCCGGCTGCGGCTGGGGCAGTTCGACGAGGCGCTGAAGTCGGCCTCCGAGTACCAGGACATCTTCGGCAAGGACCGGTACTTCCTGGAGCTGATGGACCACGGCATCGAGATCGAGCGCCGGGTCCGCGACGGGCTGCTGGAGATCGGCAAGAAGCTCGGCATCCCGCCGCTGGTGACGAATGACTCGCACTACACCTACGCGCACGAGGCGACCGCGCACGACGCCCTGCTGTGCATCCAGACCGGCAAGAACCTCTCCGACCCGGACCGCTTCAAGTTCGACGGCACGGGCTACTACCTGAAGTCCACGGACGAGATGTACGCCATCGACTCCTCGGACGCCTGGCAGCAGGGCTGCGCCAACACCCTGCTGGTGGCCGAGCAGATCGACACCGAGGGCATGTTCGTCGAGCGCAACCTGATGCCGCGCTTCGACATCCCCGAGGGGTACACGGAGGTCTCCTGGTTCCGCGAGGAGACCATGCGCGGGATGGAGCGCCGGTACGAGGGGAACATCCCGGAGGACCGGCTCAGGCAGGTCGAGTACGAGATGGACACCATCATCTCGATGGGCTTCCCCGGCTACTTCCTGGTGGTCGCCGACTTCATCATGTGGGCCAAGAACCAGGGCATCGCGGTGGGCCCGGGCCGCGGCTCGGCGGCCGGCTCGATCGTCGCGTACGCGCTGGGGATCACCGACCTCGACCCGCTCACCCACGGACTGATCTTCGAGCGGTTCCTCAACCCCGAGCGCATCTCCATGCCCGACGTCGACATCGACTTCGACGAGCGCCGGCGCGTGGAGGTCATCCGGTACGTCACGGAGAAGTACGGCGCCGACAAGGTCGCCATGATCGGCACCTACGGCACCATCAAGGCGAAGAACGCGATCAAGGACTCGGCGCGGGTGCTCGGCTACCCGTACGCCATGGGCGACCGGATCACCAAGGCGATGCCCGCCGACGTCCTCGGCAAGGGCATCCCGCTCTCCGGCATCCTCGACTCCTCCCACCCCCGGTACTCCGAGGCCGGCGAGGTGCGCGGGATGTACGAGAACGAGCCGGACGTGAAGAAGGTCATCGACACCGCGCGCGGTGTGGAGGGCCTGGTGCGGCAGATGGGCGTGCACGCCGCCGGCGTGATCATGTCCAGCGAGACCATCACCGACCACGTCCCGGTCTGGGTGCGGCACACCGACGGCGTCACCATCACGCAGTGGGACTACCCGAGCTGCGAGTCGCTCGGCCTGCTGAAGATGGACTTCCTCGGGCTGCGCAACCTCACGATCATGGACGACGCCGTCAAGATGGTGAAGGCCAACAAGGGCGTCGACATCGACCTGCTGAGCCTGCCGCTCGACGACCCCAAGACCTTCGAACTGCTCCAGCGCGGCGACACCCTCGGCGTCTTCCAGTTCGACGGCGGGCCCATGCGCTCCCTGCTGCGGCTGATGAAGCCCGACAACTTCGAGGACATCTCCGCCGTCTCGGCCCTGTACCGGCCGGGCCCGATGGGCATGAACTCGCACACCAACTACGCGCTGCGCAAGAACGGCCAGCAGGACATCACCCCGATCCACCCGGCCCTGGAGGAGCCGCTCAAGGAGGTCCTGGACGTCACCTACGGCCTGATCGTCTACCAGGAGCAGGTGCAGAAGGCC
Organism: Streptomyces lichenis; assembly: GCF_023218175.1. Taxonomy (GTDB): domain Bacteria; phylum Actinomycetota; class Actinomycetes; order Streptomycetales; family Streptomycetaceae; genus Streptomyces; species Streptomyces lichenis. The sequence goes on from NZ_JALPTH010000027.1 coordinate 51,539, forward strand.
GCCCAGATCATCGCCGGGTACTCGCTCGGCGAGGCCGACATCCTGCGGCGGGTGATGGGCAAGAAGAAGCCCGAGGAGCTGGCGAAGAACTTCGTCCTGTTCCAGGAGGGCGCCCGGAAGAAGGGCTACACCGACGAGGCGATCCAGGCCCTGTGGGACGTGCTGGTGCCCTTCGCCGGCTACGCGTTCAACAAGGCCCACTCCGCCGCGTACGGGCTGGTCTCCTACTGGACCGCGTATCTGAAGGCGAACTACCCGGCCGAGTACATGGCCGGGCTGCTGACCTCGGTCAAGGACGACAAGGACAAGTCGGCCGTCTATCTGAACGAGTGCCGGCGCATGGGCATCAAGGTGCTGCCGCCGGACGTCAACGAGTCCGAGTCCAACTTCGCCGCCCAGGGTGACGACATGATCCTCTTCGGGCTCACCGCGGTGCGCAACGTCGGCACCAACGTGGTCGAGTCGATCATCCGGTGCCGGAAGGCCAAGGGGAAGTACGCCACCTTCCCGGACTTCCTGGACAAGGTCGAGGTGGTGGTCTGCAACAAGCGGACCATCGAGTCGCTGATCAAGGCCGGCGGCTTCGACACCATGGGCCACACCCGCAAGTCCCTGGTCGCCCACCACGAAGGCATGATCGACAACGTGGTGGCGGTCAAGCGCAAGGAGGCCGAGGGGCAGTTCGACCTCTTCGGCGGCATGGGTGAGGCGGCTGCCGGGGACGAGCCGGGCTTCGGGCTGGACATCGAGTTCTCCGATGTGGAGTGGGACAAGACGTATCTGCTCGCCCAGGAGCGCGAGATGCTCGGCCTGTACGTCTCCGACCACCCGCTGTTCGGGCTGGAGCACGTGCTGTCCGACAAGGCCGACGCCGGTATCCAGCAGCTCACCGGAGGCGAGCACTCCGACGGCGCGGTGGTCACCATCGGCGGCATCATCTCCGGGCTGCAGCGCAAGATGACCAAGCAGGGCAACGCCTGGGCCATCGCCACCGTCGAGGACCTGGCCGGCTCCATCGAGTGCATGTTCTTCCCCGCCACCTACCAGCTGGTCTCCACCCAGCTCGTCGAGGACACCGTCGTGTTCGTCAAGGGACGGCTGGACAAGCGGGAGGACGTGCCCCGGCTGGTCGCCATGGAGCTGATGGTCCCCGACCTGTCCTCGGCCGGGACCAACGCGCCGGTGGTGCTCACCATCCCCACCGTGAAGGTCACCCCGCCGATGATCAGCCGCCTCGGCGAGATCCTCACCCACCACCGGGGCAACACCGAGGTGCGGATCAAGCTCCAGGGCCCCCGCTCCACCACGGTGCTCCGGCTCGACCGGCACCGGGTCCAGCCGGACCCGGCCCTCTTCGGCGACCTGAAGGTGCTGCTCGGCCCGTCCTGCCTGGCCGGCTGAGCCCTGCCGGACCCGGTCGTACGCGGAAGGGGCGCGCCCGTCGTCACGGGAGCGCCCCTTCCGGCGTCGGCACGGCGGCCGGCTGTGCCGTCAGTTGTGACCGAAGCGCTTCTGCCGGCCCTTGTGGGCCACATCGGTGGACGTCATCTGCGAGACGCGCTGCTCGGCGCGCTCCTCGATGGACGAGGCCTTCGCGGCCTGCTGCCCGCGCTCGGCCGGCGAGGACGTGGACTTGCCGCGGTTCTGCTTCCTGTCCTTGGCCATGGTGGTGCCTCCTGGGGGACTGCGGGGTCCGGGACGCCCTCAGCCTCACATACGCCTAATTACGCCGCATATTGGATCATTGCGGACAGTGAGCGGAGGCATGGCGAGGGTGCGCCGCGCCCCGGTGAGGGGCGCCCCCGCAGCGCCTTCCGGGACCTTTCCGACGATCCGCCACGCCGATGATCCAGTTCCGGCCGTCAACCCCCGGCCAGTCGGGCAGACTCGAAGGAAACCCGAAGCAACTCCCGATCCCGAGGTTCCCGAAAGAGGGTGGAACACGTGGACCGCTGCGTCGTTCTGGTGGACGCCGGCTATCTGCTGGGCGCCGCCGCCAGCCTTCTCGCCGGGGAACCGGCCCGCTCCCGGATCACCGTCGACCACGCCGCCCTCATCCGCGGCCTGCGCGAACGCGCCGAGATCGACACCCAGCAACCCCTGCTGCGGATCTACTGGTTCGACGGCGCCCCCGACCGCGTACCGCAGCCCGAACACCGGCGGCTGCGGGTCATGCCCCGGGTCACCGTCCGCCTCGGCGCCCTGACCCGCAGCGACGGGCGCTGGGCGCAGAAGGGCGTCGACGCGGCGATGCACGCCGAACTCACCGAACTCGCCCGCAACCGCGCCTGCTCCGACATCGTGCTGGTCACCGGCGACGGCGACCTGCTGCCCGGGCTGATGTCCGCCAAGGAACACGGCGTCGCCGTCCACCTGTGGGCCGTGCAGGCCGCCGACGGCGACTACAACCAGTCCGAGGACCTGGTCGCCGAGGCCGACGAGCGCCGCGTCCTCGACCGGGCCTGGATCACCAGAGCCGTACGCGCCAAGGACCTCACCGGGGTCTGCGCCCCCGCCCCCGCCCCGCGCCCCGAGATCGCCGCCATCCTCTCCGCGCCGCTGCCCGAGTCGGCGCTCGCCTCCTCCGCCTCCGCGGAACGGGCCTCCGCCGAGCGTGCCGCCGCCGAACGGGCCGCCACCGCCACCCCCGACCAGGGCGCCCCCGCCCCCGCCGCGCCCGTCAACGGCAGCGCCCGCCCCGCCACCCCCGTACCACCGGGCGCGAGCGTCAAGGGCGTGCCCACCCCCAAGGACCTGGCCGCCCTCCGCGCCGGCCAGCACCACCCCGGCCCCGCCGCCCCGCACCCCGCGAGCGCCACCCTGCGCTGGTCCTCCGACCGGGGCTGGATCGACCGCCCGGGCGGCCCGGGCAGCGAACCGCCCGAGACCGCCTCACTGCCCACCCTCGCCCAGCTCACCAGCGCCGAACAGCGCTGGGCCGACCGCGAGGAGGACATCACCACCGTCGGCGGCGACCCCTTCGAGGTCGGCCAGGTCTTCGCCCGCCGCTGGCTGGACCGGCTCCCCGACACCGCCCACGTCCAGACCCTCTCCGCCATGTACCCGCGCATCCCGCACCGGGTCGACGGCGAACTCCTCCGCTACGCCGCCCGCTTCGGACTGCTCGCCCACAAGGACGACCAGATCGACGAACACGACCGGTACGCCATCCGGGCCGGGTTCTGGCGCGAGATCGATGTCCGCACCGCCGCCGGGCACACCGCGGCGGGGGAGTAGCCGACCTGGCCGGCCGCCGCCCGTCTCCCCTCTCGCCCCGCGCCCGGGGCACGCCCCCGGGCGCGGGGTGGCCCATCGGACCCCTTAGGCTCATCCCTCGTGAGTACGGTGTGCGTGGTGCGGGACCTGGTCAAGACGTACCCCGCCGCGCGCGGTCGGCGGGGCGCCCCCGCGGCCCCCGAGGTGCGCGCCACCGACGGCGTCTGCCTGGAGGTACGGGGCGGTGAGATCTTCGGACTGCTCGGTCCCAACGGCGCCGGCAAGTCCACCCTGGTCCGCCAGCTCACCGGGCTGATGCGCCCCGACTCCGGCTCCGTCGAGATCCTCGGCCACGACCTGGTGCGCCACCCCGAGCGGGCCGCCCGGCTGGTCGGCTACCTCGGCCAGGAGTCCACCGCGCTGGACGAACTGACCGTCGCCCTCGCCGCCGAGACCACCGGCCGGCTGCGCGGGCTGACCGCCCGCGAGGCCCGTGCCGGGCGGGACGCCGTCCTGGACGAACTGGGCCTCGCCGAGCTCGCCGGACGGCCCCTGAAGAAGCTCTCCGGCGGCCAGCGGCGGCTCGCCTGCTTCGCCGCCGCACTGGTCGGCGAACGCCCGGTGCTCGTCCTGGACGAGCCGACCACCGGAATGGACCCGGTCGCCCGCCGCGCCGTCTGGGCCGCCGTCGACCGCCGCCGCGCCGAGCACGGCGCCACCGTGCTGCTGGTCACCCACAACGTCATCGAGGCCGAGACGGTCCTCGACCGGGTCGCCGTGCTGGAACGCGGCCGGGTCATCGCCTGCGACACGCCCTCCGGGCTGAAGGAGCGGGTGGCCGGCGAGGTCCGGGTGGAGCTCGTGTGGCGCGAGCGCGCCCCGCTGGACGTCCCCGAGGTCGCCGCGCTGCGCCCCTCGGCCCAGGAGTCCGGCCGCCGCTGGGTCCTGCGGCTCGCCCCCGACGAGGCCCGGGCCGCCGTCGCCGCGGTCACCGGCGGCGCCGCCTTCGCCGCCCTGGACGACTTCACCCTGGCGGTGCCCAGCCTGGAGGACGTCTACCTGGCCCTCGGCGGCCGGACGAAGGGCCTGGTCAAGACGTGAGGCCGGGCACGGGGACGAGGACGGGGACAGCGGCGGGGATGACGGCTGGGCGGGGGAGGGGCCGGGGATCCCGTACCGTGAACCCGGGCCCCGGGGACGTACGACCAGGACCCCCGGTGGTACTGCCGCGCTCCCCGGTCGTGTTCCGGAGGCGCCCGGAACGTACGCCGGAGACCTCGTACAGACGCCGGGAGTGCCCGGAACGGGTGACCGAGACCGCGTACGCGTGCCGGGAGCGCCCGATGCGGGTGCCGGTGGCCTCGGACGCGTTGCAGGTGCGGCCGGACCGGACGCCGGTGGCCTCGGACGGATTGCGGGGGCGCCCGGGCCGTCTGGCGGGGGCCTCGGACCGTACGCGAGCGCCATGGACGTATCCGCCGGGGACCCCGGCCGGTACGCCGGTGGCCAGGAGAGAGCGCGGGAAGCGCGGGAACAGGAGCGACACCACGTGAGCACCGTGTCCGCCAAGGCCCTGCCGTCCACGGTGGTGCGCGGGACGCGCGCCGGGGCAGGGGACGACCGGCCGGGCGCGGCAGACCTCGCCCCCCGGGCGCGGCTGCTGCCCGCGCTCGCCGCGGTGTACCGGGCGCAGCTGTCCCGGGCCCGGGTGGCCCGGATCCCGCTGCTGTTCGTCGCCACCTTCCAGTCCGTCGGGATCATGGTCCTGATGCGCGGCGTGGTGGACGGCGGAACCGAGGCGCGGGCCGTGGTCGCCGGCTCCTCGGTGCTGGTCGTGGCGTTCGTCGCGCTCAACCTGCTGGCCCAGTACTTCGGGCAGCTGCGGGCGAGCGGCGGGCTCGACCACTACGCCACCCTGCCGGTGCCGCCCGCCGCGGTGGTGCTCGGCGCGGCCGGCGCGTACGCCTCCTTCACGGTGCCCGGCACGGTGGTGACGGCCGTCACCGGTTCGGTGCTGTTCGGGCTGCCGCTCACCCATCTGTGGGTGCTGGCCGCGGTGGTGCCGCTCTCCGGGGCGGCGCTGGCCGGTCTGGGCGCGGCGCTCGGACTGCTGGCACCCCGCCAGGAGCTGGCCACCCTGCTGGGCCAGCTGGGCATGTCGGCGGCGCTGCTGCTCGGGGTGCTCCCCGCCGAGCGGATGCCGGAGGCGCTCGGCTGGGCGCGTGACCTGCTGCCCTCCACGTACGGGGTGGAGGCCCTGGCCCGTACCTTCGACGCCCGGCCGGACTGGGCGGTGGTCGGGCTGGACCTGGCGGTCTGCGCCGGGGTCGGTGTGGTGTCGCTGGCCCTGGCCACCTGGGCCTACCGCCGGGCCGCGGTGCGCTGACCCCCGCCATGGCGGACCGGTGAGGCGTGCGCCGGGGGTGCCTGGCACGATGGCAGGGTGACCGCACCGCTGACCCCGCCCCACCAGCCGCCCCACGGGTCGTCCGACGGCCCCGCCCCCTCGCCGGCCGGCGGTGCCGACTGGCCGCCGCCCTATCCCTCGGCGGCCTACCGGGACGGTGCCGGGCGGGACGAGAAGGCCGACCTGGCGGGCGAGGTGCGGCAGGGCGTCCTGGTGGCGTTCGCGGTGACCGCGCTGGGAGTGCTGCTGGGGCTGCTGTGGCTCTGGCTGGCGCCGCGCGTGCCGCTGATCTCGGACGGCAAGGCCGTCTTCCTGCGGGACACCGAGGGCGAGGGCGCGATCGGCGCCGACGCGGTGTTCGCGCTGCTGGGGCTCGGCCTCGGGGCGCTGAGCGCGGCGGGCGTCTTCTGGTACCAGCGGCGCGGCGGCATCCCGGTGGTGGCGGGCCTCGCCCTCGGCGGGCTGCTCGGCTCGCTGCTCGGCTGGGGCATCGGCACCCTGCTCGGCCCCACCCACGATGTGGCGGGACACGCCCGGGAGCTGGGGGCGGGCGTGGCGTTCGACGCCCCCTTGGAGCTGAAGGCGTACGGGGCGATCCTGGCCTGGCCGATCGCGGCGATGCTCGTCCATCTGGCGCTCACCGCCCTGTTCGGCCCCCGCGATCCCGAACCGGACGACTGGGCCGGCCTCCCGGCCCCGGCGCCCGGAGCGACCTCCCCGGCGCCGGGGCAGGATCCCCCGGCCTCGGGCACGAGCGGGCCCACCGGCCTCCGGGACGCCTCGGACGACCGCGGTCACTGACCTCGGCGCGATGCTGCCCGGCGGGCATCACGGTCCGGCAGGGACGTCGTCCCGCGGGTGCCCACCACGGCCGACGGGGCGTGGACGGCGATTGCGCGGCCCCGCGGCCGGGTCCGCCCCCGGGTCCGCCCCCCGGTGCGGCCGGGGGCGTTCAGGCGCGGCCGATGGGGGCGAGGACCGCTGCGGTGAGGGCGGCCAGGTCGGTGGGGGCGAGTTCGACCTCCAGTCCGCGGCGGCCGGCGGAGACGCAGATGGTGGCGTGGCCGGACGCCGAGGCGTCCAGCACCGTGGGCAGCCGCTTGCGCTGGCCGAGCGGGGAGATGCCGCCGAGGACGTAGCCGGTGGTGCGTTCGGCGGCGGCCGGGTCGGCCATGGCGGCCTTCTTGCCGCCGACCGCGGTGGCGAGCGCCTTCAGGTCGAGCCGGCAGGCGACCGGGACGACCGCGACGGTCAGTGCCCCGTCGACCTCGGCGACCAGGGTCTTGAACACCCGGTCGGGTGAGACGCCGAGCGCCTCGGCGGCCTCCTCGCCGTAGGACTCGGCGGCCGGGTCGTGGTCGTAGGCGTGCACGGTGAAGGCGGTGCCGGCGGCGGTCAGGGCGACCGTCGCCGGGGTGCCGCCGGCCGTCTGCTTCTTGGGCTTCTTGGCCACGGACGTCTCGTCTCCGGCGCGGTCAGAGGGGTGGATGGGGCGGGGGTGGGGCCGGTGGGCCCCCTGAGGCAGAAGGGGCCGGTGGGTCAGTTGGGGCTGGTGGGGGTGCGGGTGAGTTCGACGGCGGGGAGGGAGGGGAGGTGGCGCAGGACCGCGGTCTCGGCGCGCAGCAGGTGCAGTTCCTCGCGCAGCCGGGTCGCGGTGTCCGGGGCCTGGAGCAGCCGCTGCTTGGCGCTGGTGTCCAGGACGGCGGCCGCGGCCACCAGGTAGGAGACGACGGAGGGTTCGTCGGGCAGTTCCTGGGAGGAGGCGACGGTGCGCTCCCGGGCCCCGGCCAGCCGCTGCTGGTAGGAGCGGAACGCGCGCAGGACGCCTTCGGCGAGCGGTTCGGCGCCGTCGCCGGGTTCCTCCTCCAGTTCCTCCAGTTCGGCGGTGAGGAACGGGCCGCTCGCCTCCACGGAGAGCAGTTTGACCCGGGTGGTGCCGGTGGCCAGCACCTCGAAGGTGCCGTCCGGCTGCTCCCGGATGGTGGCCGCGTCGGCGACGCAGCCGACCCGGTGGAAGGCCTGGATGGGGTCGGGGCCGAAGCCGGCGGCGGGGCCCTTCTCCGGTACGGAGGTCGGGTCGGGCATGCCGGGCGCGGTGGGTGCGACCTCGCGGCCGTCGCGGATCGCCACCACGGCGAACCGGCGGGGCTCCGACTCGTCGGTCTTCAGCAGCTCGCGCATCATGGCGCGATAACGCTCCTCGAAGACGTTCAGGGGCAGCACGAGGCCGGGGAACAGCACCGCGTTCAGCGGGAAGAGGGGCAGGCGAGCGGTGGTCACAGCGGTCAAGCGTAATGGCCGCCCGCACGGCTCCGTCCGCCCCATCCGGCCACGCGTCCGGCGGCACGTCCGCCCGGGCGCGCGGCGGGGTCCGCTTCGGCGGCCACCGCGCCGCGGGCCAGCTCGCGCGCGTCCAGGAACCGCCCCAGCGGATCGTCCCCCTCGGCGGCCCAGGCGCCGGCCGCCGCGCTCCACGGGTAGGAGGTGGCGTACGGGCCGATCAGCCGGAACTGCTCCAGCGCGTCGGTCCACCGCTCCCGGCGGACCAGGACGTGGGCGAGGATGTTGCGCACCTCGGCGGGCCAGGGGTCGCCGGCCGGGTGGCGGGCCGACAGTTCGGCGGCCAGGTCCGCGGCCGCGTCGATCCGGGCCCCGGGCACGGCGCCGGTGGCGTTCCCGCTGCCGGCGGCGGCCCGCAGCCGGGCGAAGGCGGCCCGCACCGGCAGCGCCCGTACCAGGGAGCCGGCCCCGGCGTCCTGGGCGGCCTGCTCGGCGAAGTCGAAGCAGTAGTCGAAGCAGGAGTCGAGCCCTTCGGGCCGGGAGCGGTGGCGGTGCTGGGCGAAGAGGTAGCGCAGCGCGGCGGTGTGGCAGCCGTAGTGGTGCGGGGCGCGGCGTACCGCCTGCTCCCACAGCGCCTCGAAGGCGGCCGGGGCGGCGCCGGTGCCGCGGGCGTGCTCCAGGGCGAGCCGCCAGGGCACCGGGTCGTGGGGGGAGGCGACGGCGGCGGCGTCGATGAGCGGGCCCACCTCGCGCAGCCGTTCGGCCCGTGCGGGGCTGGCCCAGGCCCGGCGCAGCGCCAGCTCGGCGGCGATCAGCGCGGCGTCCGGATCGCCGGGCGCGGCCGCCTGCCAGCGGACGAGCCATTCGTCCCGGTTGCGGGCGAAAGCGGCCAGTTGGCCCGCGTACCGGTCGCGGCCCTCCCAGTCGGCCGACTCGCGGGTGGCCCGCAGCAGCGCGGCGGCTGGAAAGTGATCCCCGAGCGCGGCGGCGACCAGGGCCGGGGCCAGCCGCTGGTCGGGGGCGTCGAGCAGTACCGCGCCGTCCGGCGGCAACCCGTCGGCGGGGTGGCGGTCGACGGGCCGGGACAGGCGTGCGGAGCTCATCAGGGCGCGCAGCAGTGTCATGGTATCGACCATTGAAAACCGCAGGTCACAGCAGCGCCAGAGGTGTGCTGTGAAGCTTTGGTAGCGGCCGGAAGGTTGTATCGGCGAATGTCAAGAGAACGTAAAGAAAGGGGCGGGGGCGGTGACCGTGGTGACGGTGGTGCGACTGGGGCGGGATGGGCCGCCGACGGCCCCGGGCGGGCTCCGGCGACCCGTCCGGGGTCAGTTGCGGCGCAGCAGCCGGGAGGCGCCGGCCGCCACCGTGGTGGCCAGAACCCATCCCAGCAGGATCAGCGCCACGGTCACCCACTGCCAGTAACCCGTCACCCGCCACTGGCCGACCTGGCCGAGATCGATCACCGGCAGCAGCAGGTCCAGCGCGTAGAGCGCGGCGCTCCACTGCGGATGCTCCTCGGCCTTCATCGGCGGCGGGTCGGCCCGGGCGAAGGCCACCGTCCCGGCCGCCCACAGCACCGCCATCCACAGCGCCGCCCGCCCCGGCCGGTAGCCGTAGGCGACCGTCCAGTCCTGGAGGTAGCCCCAGGCCTTCGCGGCCAGCGGCAGCGTCTCGCGCCGCCGCCGCTGCTTGGCCAGCAGCACCTCCCGGGCGTCGGAGTCCTCCCCGCCCGCCCGCAGCACCGCCGCCAGCCGCTCGTACGGCTCCGGGTTGAACTCCGGGGTGGCCGCCGCCAGCCACTCCAGCCGCCGGGTCAGCGGGAAGTGCCCGTAGGGGACGAGGTTCTCGTAGACCAGGCCGCTCATCGCCAGCCCGCCCGGGCCGGGCCAGCTCGTCGACTGGTCCACCAGGGTGACGATCCTCGCCCCGTTGAGCACCACCCGGCCCTCCTCCGGCCGCTCGCAGGTGAACCGCAGCTCCGGGGTGGCGATCCGGCGCAGCGACACCTCCTCCCGGGCCTGGGAGGAGAGCAGGAAGCGGGCATGGTGGAAGTCGACCGCGTCCCCGAACCGGCCGTCGTCCAGCCGCAGCCCGCCCCGGCACTCGAAGGGCCGCGTCCGGGTGCCGCGCAGCGGGGTGTTGAAGGTGGACAGCCCGCCCGGCGGGGTGGCCCCCTCCGGCGGGGCGCCCGTGCGGTCGCTGACCCAGGCGTCGGTCAGATGGAGCGTGCGCTCCACGGTGAGCTGCGGCGCGTTCAGCGCCCGGCGGCCCTCCAGAGCGCGCAGCCGGGCGCCGCGCAGGCTCATCGACACCCCCACCTTCGCCCCGCGCAGGCTCAGCTCCCCGTTGGTCTCGATCAGGTCCGCCTGGAGGTCCTGCGCCACCGACAGGCCGTCCGCCACCACCGCCCGGCCGCGCCGGTCCGGGCCCACATGGATCTGGCTGATCAGCAGGTCGGTGCCGATCTGGGCGTCGGTCAGCCGGATCCCGCGCTCCACCCGGCAGCGCGGCAGATGCAGATCGCCCTCGGTCTGCAGCCGGGCCGCCTCCAGCCTCGGTATCGCGCAGCCCGCCAGCCGCAGGGTGGTGAACCGGGACTCCGGCAGCAGCACCTCCCGCTCGAAGCGGCAGCCGTGCAGCTCCACATAGGGTCCGATGGTGCCGCCGGCCAGGTCCAGCGTGCCGGTGATGCGCACCCCGCGCAGCTTCAGCGCCGAGACCCGCCCGGCCAGCGCCGGCGGCCCGGCCAGCAGCAGCAGCGCCACCTTCTCCGCGCGCACCGTCCGCTCCGGCGGCCAGACCCGCGCCGCGAACGGGTCGTCCAGCAGGGCGCTGCCCGCGCTCAGGTCGTAGACGGCGCCGATCCGGAACGCCTGCCACATGCCCACCTCGGCCGGTGTCAGACCGTCCGGTACGTCGTCCTCGTGCGGTGCGCTCACCGCGGCCCCCCCTCGTCTCCCCGTGGCGTCCGGCGGGGGCTCGGTCCCGGCGCCCTGCCGGGGCACGACCTCGCTGCACGAGGCGCGGCACCCGCCCCCACCTCGTACGTCGTACGCGTGTTCTTCCCCCTGTGTGACGGACCGAACGCTAACGGTCAGCGGTGGCGAGAAGACGCCACCGGGGCGTGTATCAGCCAGTGATACGGAGGACGGGCCCCGGGAGACCGTCTGCGAGAATTGAGCCGTGATCTCACGAATCGATCTGCGCGGCGACGCCCTCCCCGAGGGCGCCGCACTGCGTGACCTGCTGCCCCGTGCCGAGCTCGACGTGGAAGCCGCCCTGGAGAAGGTCCGGCCCATCTGCGAGGACGTGCACCATCGGGGCGACGCGGCGCTGATCGACTACGCCCAGCGGTTCGACGGGGTCGCCCTCGACCGGATCCGGGTGCCCGAGGCCGCGCTCACCCGCGCCCTGGCGGAGCTGGACCCGGCCGTCCGCGCGGCCCTGGAGGAGTCCATCACCCGGGCCCGCGCGGTCCACCGCGCCCAGCGCCGTACCGAGCACACCACTCAGGTCGCGCCCGGCGGCACCGTCACCGAGAAGTGGGTGCCGGTCGAGCGGGTCGGGCTCTACGCCCCCGGCGGCCGCTCGGTCTACCCCTCCTCCGTGATCATGAACGTGGTCCCGGCCCAGGAGGCCGGCGTCGCGTCCATCGCGCTGGCCTCCCCGCCCCAGGCCGACTTCGGCGGCCTGCCGCACCCCACCATCCTGGCCGCCTGCGCCCTGCTCGGCGTGGACGAGGTGTACGCGGCCGGCGGCGCCCAGGCCGTGGCGATGTTCGCGTACGGAACCGAGTCCTGCGCCCCCGCCAACATGGTCACCGGCCCCGGCAACGTCTGGGTGGCCGCCGCCAAGCGGTACTTCACCGGCAGGATCGGCATCGACGCCGAGGCCGGCCCCACCGAGATCGCCGTCCTCGCCGACCGCACCGCCGACCCGGTGCACGTGGCCGCCGACCTGATCAGCCAGGCCGAGCACGACCCGCTGGCCGCCGCCGTGCTGGTCACCGACTCCCTCGACCTCGCCGAGGCCGTGGAGAAGGAGCTCACCCCGCAGATCGCCGCCACCAAGCACGTCGAGGACCGCGTCGAGCCCGCGCTGCGCGGCCGGCAGTCCGCGATCGTCCTGGTCGACGGCATCGAGGAGGGGCTGAAGGTGGTCGACGCGTACGGCGCCGAGCACCTGGAGATCCAGACCGCCGACGCCGCCGCGCTGGCCCACCGGGTGCGCAACGCCGGCGCGGTCTTCGTCGGCCCCTACGCCCCGGTCTCCCTCGGCGACTACTGCGCCGGCTCCAACCACGTGCTGCCCACCGGCGGCTGCGCCTGCCACTCCTCGGGCCTGTCCGTGCAGTCCTTCCTGCGCGGCATCCACATCGTGGACTACACCCGCGACGCCCTCGCCGAGGTCGCCCACCACGTGGTCACCCTCGCCGAGGCCGAGGACCTGCCCGCGCACGGGGCGGCCATCAAGGCACGGTTCGGCTGGAAGGTGCCCGGCAAGTGACCAGCGAGATCGGCATCGACGACCTCCCCATCCGCGACGAGCTGCGCGGCAAGTCCCCGTACGGCGCGCCCCAGCTCGACGTCCCCGTACGCCTCAACACCAACGAGAACCCGTACCCGCTGCCCGAACCGCTGGTCGAGCGGATCGCCGAGCGGGTCCGCGAGGCCGCCCGTACGCTCAACCGCTACCCCGACCGGGACGCCGTCGAGCTGCGCACCGCGCTCGCCGCCTACCTCACCCGCACCGCCGGGCACGAGGTCGGCCCGCAGCAGGTCTGGGCCGCCAACGGCTCCAACGAGGTCCTCCAGCAGCTGCTGCAGACCTTCGCCGGGCCGGGCCGGCTCGCCATCGGCTTCGAGCCGTCCTACTCGATGCACGGGCTGATCGCCCGCGGCACCGGCACCGGCTGGATCTCCGGCCCGCGCCGCGAGGACTTCCGCATCGACACCGAGGCGGCCACCGCGGCCATCGCCGAGCACCGCCCCGACGTCGTCTTCGTCACCTCGCCCAACAACCCCACCGGCACCGCCGTGGACGCCGGGACCGTGCTGGCGCTCCACGAGGCCGCCCAGGCAGCCAAGCCGTCCCTGGTCGTCGTCGACGAGGCGTACGTCGAGTTCAGCCACCGCCCCTCCCTGCTGCCGCTGATCGAGGGCCGGCCGAACCTGGTGGTCTCCCGCACCATGTCCAAGGCGTTCGGCGCCGCCGGGCTGCGGCTGGGCTACCTCGCCGCCCACCCGGCCGTGGTGGACGCCGTCCAGCTGGTTCGCCTGCCGTACCACCTCTCCGCCGTCACCCAGGCCACCGCGCTCGCCGCGCTGGAGCACACCGATACGCTGCTGGGGTACGTCGAGGCGCTCAAGGCCGAGCGCGACCGCCTCGTCGCCGAGCTGCTCGCCGCCGGCTACGAGGTCACCGAGTCCGACGCCAACTTCGTCCAGTTCGGACGCTTCGAGGACGCCCACGCCGTCTGGCGGAGCATCCTCGACCGGGGCGTGCTGGTCCGCGACAACGGCGTACCGGGCTGGCTGCGGGTCACGGCCGGAACACCGCAGGAGAACGACGCGTTCCTGGACGCGGTACGCGCACTGAAGAAGGAGCAGAGCTCATGAGCCGTGTTGGACGGGTCGAGCGCACCACCAAGGAGACCTCCGTCGTGGTCGAGATAGACCTCGACGGCACCGGCAAGGTCGATGTCACGACCGGTGTCGGCTTCTACGACCACATGCTGGACCAGCTCGGCCGGCACGGTCTGTTCGACCTCACCGTCAAGACCGACGGCGACCTGCACATCGACACCCACCACACCATCGAGGACACCGCCCTCGCGCTCGGCGCCGCCTTCAAGCAGGCCCTCGGCGACAAGGTGGGCATCTACCGCTTCGGCAACTGCACGGTCCCGCTGGACGAGTCCCTCGCCCAGGTCACCGTGGACCTCTCCGGCCGCCCCTACCTGGTGCACTCCGAGCCGGAGAACATGGCGCCGATGATCGGGTCGTACGACACGACCATGACCCGGCACATCTTCGAGTCCTTCGTCGCCCAGGCGCAGATCGCCCTGCACATCCACGTCCCGTACGGGCGCAACGCCCACCACATCGTGGAGTGCCAGTTCAAGGCGCTCGCCCGCGCCCTGCGCTACGCCTCCGAGCGCGACCCGCGCGCCGCCGGCATCCTGCCCTCCACCAAGGGCGCCCTGTGACCGACCGCACCCACCGGACCGGGGCCGCGCTGTGACCGGACTGTCCACCATCCTGATCGTCGTCGGCCTCTTCCTGGCCGGCGGCGTCTACTCCTTCTCCAAGCAGGGCATGCCCCGGGGCGTCATCGTGCTGCTCTCCATCGCCTCCGCGATGTGCCTGGTGGCCGGCATCCTGCGCATCCAGGGCATCTGGGACTGAGGACGATGAGCACTCCTGAGAAGAAGGTCGTGGTCTTCGACTACGGCTTCGGCAACGTCCGCTCCGCCGAACGCGCCCTCGCCCATGTCGGCGCCGACGTGGAGATCACCGGCGACTACGACAAGGCGATGAACGCCGACGGCCTCCTCGTCCCCGGCGTCGGCGCCTTCTCGGCCTGTATGAAGGGGCTGAAGGAGGCCCGCGGCGACTGGGTCGTGGAACGCCGGCTCGCCGGCGGCCGCCCCGTCATGGGCATCTGCGTCGGCATGCAGATCCTGTTCGCCCGGGGCATCGAGCACGGCGTGGAGACCGAGGGCCTGGACGAGTGGCCCGGCACCGTCGGCCCGCTGGACGCCCCGGTCGTCCCGCACATGGGCTGGAACACCGTCGAGAGCCCCGAGGACAGCGAGCTCTTCGCCGGACTCGACGCGGACGCCCGGTTCTACTTCGTGCACTCCTACGCCGTCCACGACTGGTCGCTCAAGATCACCAACCCCGCCATGCGCGCCCCCCTGGTCACCTGGGCCACCCACGGCGAGAAGTTCGTCGCCGCCGTGGAGAACGGCGCCCTGTGGGCCACCCAGTTCCACCCCGAGAAGTCCGGCGAGGCCGGCGCCCAGCTGCTCGCCAACTGGCTCAGGACCCTCTGACCCACTCTCTCCTTCTGTTCCCCTCTCTACGATCTGCGATCGAGGACCCGCTGAGATGAGCAAGCTCGAACTCCTCCCCGCCGTCGACGTCCGCGACGGCCAGGCCGTACGGCTCGTCCACGGCGAGTCCGGCACGGAGACCTCCTACGGCTCCCCGCTGGAGGCCGCCCTGGCCTGGCAGCGGTCGGGCGCGGAGTGGCTGCATCTGGTGGACCTCGACGCCGCCTTCGGCACCGGCGACAACCGGGAGCTGATCGCCGAGGTCGCCCGCGCCATGGACATCAAGGTGGAGCTGTCCGGCGGCATCCGCGACGACGCCTCGCTGGCCGCCGCGCTCGCCACCGGCTGCACCCGGGTCAACCTCGGCACCGCCGCCCTGGAGACCCCCGAGTGGGTCGCCAAGGTCATCGCCGAGCACGGCGACCAGATCGCCGTCGGCCTGGACGTCCGGGGCACCACGCTGCGCGGCCGCGGCTGGACCCGCGACGGCGGCGACCTGTACGAGACGCTGGCCCGCCTGGACTCCGAGGGCTGCGCCCGCTACGTGGTCACCGACATCGCCAAGGACGGCACCCTCCAGGGCCCCAACCTGGAGCTGCTGCGGGGCGTCTGCGCGGCCACCGACAAGCCGGTCGTCGCCTCCGGCGGCGTCTCCTCGCTGGACGACCTGCGCGCCATCGCCGCGCTCGTCCCCGAGGGCGTCGAGGGCGCCATCGTCGGCAAGGCGCTGTACGCCAAGGCCTTCACCCTGGAGGAGGCGCTCGCCGTGGTCGCCGGATGAGCGGCGCCCTGCGCCGGGTCGCCTCCGGCGCGCCCTGGGAGGAGCAGTTCGGCTACTCCCGCGCCGTCGAGCTGCCCAGCGGCCTGGTCCTGGTCTCCGGCTGCACCTCCGTGGTCGACGGCCAGATCACCGGCGGCAGCCCGTACGAGCAGGCCGTGAACGCCTTCGGCGTCGCCATAGCCGCCCTCGGCCGGCTCGGCCTCACGGCCGCCGACGTGGTCCGCACCCGGATGTACCTCACCCACGCCCGGGACGTGGAGGAGGTCGGCCGCGCCCACAAGGAGCTGTTCGACGCGGTACGCCCCGCCGCCTCCATGATCATCGTGTCCGGGTTCGTGGACCCGGGCCTGGTGGTGGAGGTCGAGGTCGAGGCCTACCGCGCCCCCGGCGCGCCCACCCCTGGCACGCCCGCCGAGGAGGTGCCCTCATGACCCTCGCCGTACGGGTCATCCCCTGCCTGGACGTGGACAACGGCCGCGTCGTCAAGGGCGTCAACTTCCAGAACCTGCGGGACGCCGGGGACCCGGTCGAGATGGCCCGGCTGTACGACGCCGAGGGCGCCGACGAGCTGACCTTCCTCGACATCACCGCCTCCTCCGGCGACCGGGAGACCACCTACGACGTGGTGCGCCGCACCGCCGAGCAGGTCTTCATCCCGCTCACCGTGGGCGGCGGGGTGCGCAGCGCCGACGATGTGGACAGGCTGCTGCGGGCCGGCGCGGACAAGGTGGGCGTCAACACCGCCGCCATTGCCCGCCCCGACCTGATCCGCGAGATCGCCGAGCGCTTCGGCCGCCAGGTCCTCGTCCTGTCGGTGGACGCCCGGCGCACCCCCGAGGGCACTTTCGAGGTCACCACCCACGGCGGCCGCCGCGGCACCGGCATCGACGCCGTGGAGTGGGCCCACCGCGCCGCCGAGCTGGGCGCCGGGGAGATCCTGCTGAACTCCATGGACGCCGACGGCACCAAGGACGGCTACGACACCGAGATGATCGCCGCGGTACGCGAGCACGTCTCCGTCCCGGTCATCGCCTCCGGCGGCGCCGGCCGCGCCGACCACTTCCCGCCCGCCATCGCCGCCGGCGCGGACGCGGTGCTGGCCGCCTCCGTCTTCCACTTCGGCGACCTGCGGATCGGCGAGGTCAAGGACACCCTGCGGGAGGCGGGCCACCCGGTGCGGTGAGCCCGTGCTTTCGCTGAGCTCCCTGTGCCCCGCTCCGGTCCGTGACCGGCCGGGGCGGGGCACGGTCATGCTCGGCCCGGTCCTCCCTTCGCGATGAGTTTCCGTGCCCCCGGAGGTCTACTGGAGACAGACCCGGACCAGGGAGGTCGACCGCCATGGACGTCAAGCGCAGGCAAACGAGACCACGTGCGGATGCGGATGCGGGTGCCGCTGATGAGGTGCTCGCCGAGTTCACCGCGGTGCTGCGCAAGAGCCCCGAGCAGGGCGGCTGGACGTTCGTGATCTGGCCGGAGTCCGTCGCCTTCTTCGGCACCCGCGGGCTGGTCAAGGTCAGCGGCACCATCGACGGCTGCCCCTTCACCAGCTCCTTCATGGCACTCGGCGACGGCACCCACAAGCTGCCGGTCCGCTCCGACATCCGCAAGGCCATCGGCAAGGAGCGGGGCGACACCGTGACCGTCCGCCTGGAGAAGCGGCTCGGCGGCCCCACGAAGGCGTGACGGCCGGCTGCCTGCCGCTGTTCGCTCTCTCGCACCGATCGTGATCACACCCTGACGGATTGTCAGTGCCGGGTGCTTTGATGTCGGTACTGCCGGAGACCGCCTCGGGGAGGGGTGGTGACGGCCGGACGGATGGCGAGAGGGGTGGGGTCATGCCTGCTGTCAGGGAGTACTTCAGGGCGAACGGGACCAAGGTGCGTGCGCACTGGCGCAACGCCGCCCGGTCCAACGGCCAGGTGGCGCTGCTCGCGGCCGTGGTGCTGGTGGTGTTCGCCGCGTCGGGAGGTGGGGCCTCGGGGGCGAACGGGGAGCGGGGCGGAGGGGGGAAGCGGTTACCGGGGCCGCGTCCGACGACCGTCTACCCCATCACCTGGCCGGGCTGGGACAAGCCCGTGCCGAAGCCGTCCCCGACCGTCTCGTATCCGATCGTCTTCCCGAAGCAAGGCGCGCGATGAGCAGGCGTCCACCGGCCCGGCGCCGGGCGGCGGTGTCGCGCCGGCCCTCGGCGACCCGGCGGCGTACGGGGAGCCGGCGCACGAGGAAGGCGCAGATCGGCTGGCAGGAGATGGTCGGGCTGCTTCTGGTGCTTATGGCGGCCTGGAGTCTGTTCGTCGGGACGCTGCGCTGGCTGGCCGACCACCCCTGGGTGCCCGTGCTGCTGCTCCTGGCCGCGCTGGCGGCGGGGGCCTGGTGGATGTGGCGGCGCGCGGAGGCGGCGCGGTGGGAGCGGATACGGGCCTCCGGCCTGCGGTACGGCCTGCCGCAGATCGACGCCCTGCACCACCGGCAGTTCGAGCACGCGATACGCGACCTGATGCACCGCGACGGCTGCCCGGACGCGGTCCAGGTCGGTGGCGCGGGCGATCACGGCGCCGATGTGAAGGCCACCGACCCCTACGGGCGGCGCTGGGTCATCCAGTGCAAGCACCGCCGGGCCGGGCCGGCCGGGGCGGCGGTCGGCACCCCGGACCTGCATGTCCTCAACGGCACCGGCCGCCCGGTGCACGGCGGGGATGTGGTCGTGCTGGTCACCAACGGCCGCTTCACCGCCAACGCCGTGGACTTCGCCGCCTCGCAGCGGCTGCATCTGGTGGACCGCCGGCTGCTGGGCCGGTGGGCGGCCGGCTCCACTCCCCTGTGGGAGCTGCTGCGCGCGATACCCCCGCCGCGCCGCCCCACGCCCCGGTCGTGAGGGAGGGGGGTGAGGGGCGCGGGAGGGGTGCAGGCGTCAGCGTCTGGCTGAGGTCTCCGGGCGGCCTCGGGCCGGTGGGGGTGCGGCCGAGGGGCGACGGGGGGTGAGGACGCGGTGCCGGGGGTTCGCCTGCTTGGGCGGCCGGGTCAGGGTGACCAGCCGCACCAGCTGCTGGAAGCAGGCCAGGGAGGCGGCGGCGGGGAGTGCGGCCACCGCCGCGTCGATGATCGTATGGGCCTCGTGGGCGACGCCGAGGAGCATCCCGGTGGTGGAGAAGAGCAGGACCACCAGCCAGGAGTGCAGGGCCCGGCGCCGGTGCAGGGCGGCGCGGAGAATGGAGAGGGAGGCTACCGCCCAGGGGCCGTAGACCAGTACCGGCCACCACCCCGCGACCCCCATGCCGGTACGGTCCGCGGCGACGCCGCGCAGCGGGTCGTAGGCGACGACGCCGCTGAAGACGCTGACCATGGCGACCAGGGCGGCGACCACGGCGGCGATGCAGAAGCTGACCGTCCGCACCCAGGTCCAGGTGCGTTCGCGCACCCGCCGTCTGCGGTGGTCGGCCCGGGCGCGGCGCAGCGGCGGCAGCTCGGCGGTGGTGTCCTCCACCCGCCGCTCCGGGGCCACCGGTGCGTCCCACTCGTCCGGCATCGGCATCGACATGGGCGTCGGCATGGGCATCGGAGCCGGTGGCTGGTCGAAGTCGGCGGTCGACCGGGCCAGGGCATCGTCCAGCAGGGAGGCCAGTTCGTCGGAGGGGTCCCACTCGGCGTCCAGCGCCCCGGGGTCCAGCCCGGAGCGGGGGCCCGGGATGCCCGACCCCGGGTTGCCGTAACCGTCCTGGACCAGTCGCCCCTCCACGACGCGCCCCCGGTCGCGCCCGGTGAAGCCGGGCCCCGGTTCGGGCTCCTGCCCGTAGCCGTAGGCGTATCCGTAGCCGTCGAGCCTGCGTGCCCGTTCGGGGGGTGGAGTGTCATACATGTGCGCCCGGTCCCGTCGTCCGCGTCCTCCGCCTCCATGCGTAGGAAGACCGTTTTTTCAGCACATGCCACGAGCATGTCGTCGGCGTCATGCCTCACTAACGCGCCTGGTCGCCGAACGGATGCCCGGCAACCGGGTGAAGCGCCGGGGCCGTTCGAGTGGAGCCGGGGCGCGGTGTGTTCTCCACGCTGCGCCTCGGGAGTGGACCTCAGCTGCCTTCCTCGCCGTCGGCGAGCCTGCGCCGCCACCACCGGTCCGCCCGCCACTGCCGGTCCAGGGCGAACGGGTCCGGCAGGGTGCGTCGCAGATAGGCGGCGTCCCAGCGCGCGACATACCGCCCGAGTTCGGCCCGGGCGCGGTCGGGCAGGTGTGCCAGCACCGCTTCCAGCACATCGCGGGCGTGCCGGACGTCATCCATCGAGCACCCCCGGGCACGGGCACAGGGACGGCCGGGGATAGCGGGGTCTGCGCCCGGGCGGCATCAGGAACTCCCGGTAGCGGCTCAGCGCCCAGTCGGTGGCGCCGGGGTAGAGGTCGAAGTCGGGGGCGAGCGCCTCCGCCCGGTGGACGGCGAGACTGGTGGCGGTGGAGAGCCCGTGGATCCGCTCGGGCGGCGGGGCGTCCCAGCGGAGGGCAGCCGGGGGTGCGGCGCGCAAGGCGCCGGGCCGTCTACGCGGCATAGGCCTTTCGGAGGGAGATCATGACAGTCAGCATGGCATGGCAGCCGCCTTCGGGTCAGGCGGGTTTCCACGCCGAGGGCACGGCCCGTACCCAGGTGTGGTCGCCGGTCAGATAGGCGTCCACCCGGAGGCCCGCCCCCGCCAGCGCCTCCTCGAACTCCTCGGTGCTCAGCGGCCGGGAGCGGAAGGTCTGCGTCCAGACGCCGTCCGGGAACTCGTACTCGGCCCGTACGGAGTGCACTCCGTCGCCGACCGGCTCCGAGGAGAGGATGCGGAGGGTCAGCCCGCTCGGGTCGACGCGTTCGCGCGGCACATCGGTGTGGGCCGTCGGGCCCTCCCGCTGGATCAGTACGCAGCCGTCGGCGGCGACATGGCGGGCGCAGGTGCGCAGCAGGCCCCGCCGGACCTCCGCGTCCCCGGTGTGCACCAGGAACGAGCCCAGCAGCACCACGTCGAAGGTCTCGCCGAGGTCCCCAGCTCCTCGATCGGGCCGCACACCGTCCGCGCGCCGGGCACCCGCTCCAGCATCTCGGGCGACTCGTCCACCGCGGTCACCGTGAAGCCGCGCTCCAGCAGGGGATGGGTGATCCGGCCGACGCCGCTGCCCAGCTCCCGGATGTGCGCTCCGGCGGGCACCGCGGCCGTGATGATGTCGGGCTCGTCCCAGACCGGCAGCCGGGTGTACACCTCGACCGCGCATCCGTCCGGGGTGATGGCCCCGGACCCCGATCCCGCGTACCCCGCTCGCGTCCTCGGCTCCATAACGGGCCAACGGCCGGGGGAGGGGTGGGAGTTCCCTGCGCCGGGCGGTCGGCGGAACGGTCCGGCGCCGCGCCCCCGGCCCGCCTCACATGTGCGCGCGGAACGCCTTCCAGGCGCGGGGGGTGACGCGGAGGAGGGGGCCGCCGGGGCGCTTGCTGTCGCGGATGGCGACGGTGTGGGGGATGTTGACGGCGACTTCGACGCACTCGCCATTGCCCTTGCTGTACGTCGACTTGACGAATTCGAACGGCGACATGCCTACAGCTCCCTGCGGATTCCGTCGATCAGGGCGATCGACTCCTGCGGTACGAGCCCGTTCCGGACGATGCGGTTGAAGGTCATGCCGTGGCTCAGGGCATCGGCCTGGCTCTCCAACCACAGCGTAGACGAAGTGGTTTCCATGTAGACCACGTCCATCGCTCCGGTTTCGGCGAACGAGACGATGCTGAAAGCGCTGGACAGGCCGGGGTGGGAGCCCGCGAGGAACGGTACGACCTGGACCCTGACGTTCGGGAGTTCGGCTGCCTCGACGAGGTGTGCAAGTTGTTCACGCATGACCTCGCGGCCGCCTACGAGCTGGCGCAGCGCACCTTCACCGATCACGGCCCAGAGATCGAGAGGGGTGTCGTCCGCAAGCCGCCCCTGGCGTGCCATCTTGCCCGCGACGAAGCGTTCGATCTCGTCGGGATCCTCCCACTCGGCGTTGCCCACCGCGAGGGCATGGGCGTACGCGGGTGTCTGGAGGAGTCCGGGCACGAAGGCGCCCTGCCAAGTCCGGACGCCCTTCGCGATGTCCTCCAACGCCACGTACTCGATCATGGCGCGCAGCTCGGGGTACTGGTTCCACCAGCCGCGCGCCTTGCGTCGGCCGCGATCCGTCTTGGCCAGCTCCAACAAGCGCCCTATCGCCTGTTCGTCGCGCTCCCCGTAGAGGTGGCACAGCGCACGGACGTCGGGGTCCCGCATCGGTACGAGTCCGCGTTCCATCTTGGCGACCTTCGCCACCGACGCGGTCAGCGCCTCCGCTGCCGCGGCCTGGCGCAGTCCGCAGGCCTCGCGCATCCGCAGCAGCTCACCGCCCAGGCGTCGCCCGAGCACCGTCGATACCGACACCCCGCGATCCGGGTTCGTACCAGCCATCCGCCCCTGCCTCCTGACGAGTCGCCACAGTCTGCTGCGCCGGGCACGCCACCCACAACTCACGTTCGATAGAAATTTATGCCCAAGCAGGTTGCTGCACAACGAACTGCATCGCTACCTTCGGTACGCACCCGCTCGCACAGCGCAGCGACCCCGCGGAAGTGCACCGCCCCGCCCTGCGCGGGCGCGGCCGAGCCACCGTGTCGTCGGCGAGCAACTCATCCGTACTCAAGGAGGTCCGTTATGACCGGCAGTTGCTCCCTGACCGACTCGATGACCTACACCCCCGACCGCCGGAGCGTCCGTCGGGCGCGGCGGCGGGTAGCCGCGCTGGTGATCGAGTGGGGCCACCCCGGCGCTGCCGGCGACGCGGCGCTGATCGCGGGCGAGCTGGCGGCCAACGCGCTGCTGCACGGCCGGGTGGCGGGGCGGATGTTCCGGGTGGAGGTGTCCCTGGACGCCAAGGTCCTGAGGGTCGCGGTCACCGACGCCCGGGGCGAGCGGCTGCCGGAGCAGCGGGAGGCCGGGGTGGAGGAGCAGTGCGGGCGGGGGCTGGCCATCGTGGACGCACTGGCGGCGCGGTGGGGGGTGGAACGGCTGGTGGTCGGCAAGAGGGTGTGGGCGGAGCTGGACGTGGACGCGGCGGCGAAGGACGTGGCCGTCCACTCCGCCGTCGGCCAGGGGTAGGCGTTACGGCCTGCCCCGGCCCGTACCGTCACATGCCGAGCTGCTTGGACTCCCGCAGGCGCTCCACCGCGTCCGGGGCGCCGTCGACGTCGACCTTGGCCGTGTCCTGGCGGCCGAAGGCGAACATCAGCAGTTCGCCGGGCTCGCCGGTGACCGTCACGACGGGGGTGCCGCGGTGGGCGACGGCGGTCCGGCCGTCGGGGCGGCGCAGGACCAGGCCGGTGGGGGCCTTGCGGCCGACCAGGCGGGCGGTCTTCTCCAGACGGGACCAGAGGGTGTCGGCGAAGACCGGGTCCACCTGGCGCGGGGTCCAGCCGGGCTGGGCGCGGCGGACGTCCTCGGCGTGGACGTAGAACTCGACCGTGTTCGCGCCCTCGTCCACCTGCTTGATCGCGTACGGGGAGCCCTTCGGCGGGCCGGTGCGGATCAGGTGCACCAGCTCCTCGTACGGCTTGGCCGCGTACTCCGCCTGCGCCTGCTCCAGGCGCGAGCGCAGCAGCGGGACCAGCAGTCCGGCCGCCGCGTCCAGCCGCCGCTCCCGCACCACCGCGTGGGCGGCCAGGTCGCGGGTCTTCCAGCCGTCGCACAGGGTCGGGGCCTCGGGGCCCGCGGCCTCCAGCAGGTCGGCGAGGAGCAGTCGTTCACGCTTGGCATGGGTCGACATGGTGATCAGCGTACGGCGGGGGTGGACGGTCCGCCCAGTGGACGGGGGAAGGGAGTGTCAGTGGGGGGCGGCACAATGGGCGGCATGAGCAGCAACCTCGATCCGGCCATCGCGGCCCGACTCAAGCGCAGCCCCGACGGGCTGGTGCCGGCCATCGCCCAGCAGTACGACAGCGGCGAGGTGCTGATGCTCGGCTGGATGGACGACGAGGCGCTGCACCGCACCCTCACCACCGGGCGCGCCACCTACTGGTCCCGCAGCCGCCGGGAGTACTGGGTGAAGGGCGACACCTCCGGGCACGTCCAGCACGTCAAGGCGGTGGCCCTGGACTGCGACGCGGACACGGTCCTGGTGAAGGTCGACCAGGTGGGCGCCGCCTGCCACACCGGCGACCGCACCTGCTTCGACGCCGACGTGCTGCCGCTCGGCAAGTAGGGTCGGGCGCCATGGATCTGGAGACCTTCCGCAAGCTGGCCGCCGACCGCCGCGTCATCCCCGTCAGCCGGCGCCTGCTCGCCGACGGCGACACCCCGGTCGGCCTCTACCGCAAGCTCGCCGCCGAGCGGCCCGGCACCTTCCTGCTGGAGTCCGCGGAGAACGGCCGCACCTGGTCGCGGTACTCCTTCATCGGGGTGCGCAGCCACGCCACGCTGACGGTGCGGGAGGGCGGAGCGCACTGGATCGGTACGCCGCCGGTGGGCGTGCCGGCCGAGGGGGACCCGCTGGAGGCGCTGCGGGCCACGGTCGAGACCCTGCACACGCCCCGGGACCTGGTGGAGGGGATGCCGCCGTTCACCGGAGGCATGGTCGGCTACCTCGGGTACGACATCGTGCGCCGGCTGGAGAAGGTCGGCGAGCGGGGGCGGGACGACCTCGGCCTGCCCGAGCTGACCATGATGCTCACCTCCGACCTCGCCGTCCTCGACCACTGGGACGGCACGGTCCTGCTGATCGCCAACGCGATCAACCACAACGACCTGGACACCGGCGTGGACGAGGCCCACGCGGACGCCGTGGCCCGGCTCGACGCCATGGCCGCCGACCTCGCCCAGCCCGCCGCGACCGCCCCCACCGCGCTGCCGGAATCGGCCCTGCCGGAGACCGTCAGCCGCTGGGGCGGCGCCGCCTACCAGGGCGCCGTCGAGGACATCAAGGAGCGCATCCGGGCCGGCGAGGCCTTCCAGGTGGTGCCCTCCCAGCGCTTCGAGACCCCCTGCGAGGCCACCGCCCTGGACGTCTACCGGGTGCTGCGGGCCACCAACCCCTCCCCGTACATGTACCTGCTCCGCTTCGACGGCTTCGACGTCGTCGGCTCCAGCCCCGAGGCGCTGGTCAAGGTCGAGGACGGGCGCGCCCTGCTCCACCCGATCGCCGGCACCCGCCCCCGCGGCGCCACCCCGCGGGAGGACCAGGCCCTCGCCGAGGAGCTGCTCGCCGACCCCAAGGAGCGCGCCGAGCACCTGATGCTGGTCGACCTCGGCCGCAACGACCTCGGCCGGGTCTGCGCCCCCGGCTCCGTCGAGGTGGTCGACTTCATGTCCATCGAGCGGTACTCGCACGTGATGCACATCGTCTCCACCGTCACCGGCGAGGTCGCCGAGGGCCGCACCGCCTTCGACGTGCTCACCGCCTGCTTCCCGGCCGGCACCCTCTCCGGCGCGCCCAAGCCCCGCGCCATGCAGATCATCGAGGAGCTGGAGCCCACCCACCGCGGCCTGTACGGCGGCTGCGTCGGCTATCTCGACTTCGCCGGGGACTCCGACACCGCCATCGCCATCCGCACCGCGCTGCTGCGCGACGGCACCGCGTACGTCCAGGCCGGAGCCGGGGTGGTGGCCGACTCCGACCCGGTCGCCGAGGACACCGAGTGCCGCAACAAGGCCGCCGCGGTGCTGCGCGCCGTGCACACCGCCAACCGGATGAACGGGATGTCCGAGGCGTAGGGGATAGTGGGGTACGTGAGTGCCGCATCCGTACCCCAGCCCCGTACCGCCGCCCGCGGTGACGAGGACGAGAAGGCGGCGGCCCCCGGCGGCCGCCGCAGCCTCGCCGCCGCCCTGTTCCTCGGCGCCGCCGGAGCGGCCGTCGTCCTGCTCGCCTCCGGCCAGACCTGGTCCCGGGGGACGGTCGGGATCGGCGGCGGCAGCGTCCCGCTGACCGCCACCGGCGGCGATGTCACCGGCCTGCCGACCGCGCTGGCCATCGTCGGCCTCGCCGCGCTGGTCGCCGTCTTCGCGGTGCGCCGGGCCGGGCGGTTCCTGGTCGCCGGGCTGCTCACCCTGAGCGGCGCCGGAGCGGCCACCGCCGCCCTGCTCGGCGCCGGCGACAGCGCCGCCCTGGACGAGCGGGCCGCCGTCACCACCAGCGACTCCGCCGCCCGGGTGGCCGAACTGACCCACACCGCATGGCCGTACGTCACCGCCGCGGGCGGGGTGCTGCTGCTGCTCGCCGGGCTGCTCGCGCTGCGCTACGGCCGCGCCTGGCCCGCGATGTCCGGCCGCTACGAGCGCGGAACCGGCCCCCGCGGCGCGCGCAAGAGCCCCGCCCCGGTGGACCCGGACCGGCCCGAGGACCTGTGGAAGGCCCTCGACCGCGGTGAGGATCCGACGACGATCTGAGGGCGAGGATCTGAGGACGACGGTCCGAGGACGATGATCCGGGGATCGGACGGGCTGGGTGCGGTGGCCTGTCGGTGCCGGGCCGTGCCCAAGGCGGTGCCTCGTCGGCGCCCGGTCGGCGCCCGGCCGGCGCTTCGTAGGCGTCCCGGTCGGTGTCCGTCCGCCGCCCCGTCCGGTGCCCACCCCCCGGATCACCCCGGGCGCACGGGTGCGGGACAATGACCCCGAGCGTCCGCACCCGGCGGGGCCGTAACCGAGCAACATCAACAAGGAGCAACTCATGGCGGGCACCGACCACGGACACACCCCGGCCGCCTGGACCGGAAGCATCATCTCCTTCGTCGGCTTCTGCGTCGCCGGCGCCTTCATGGTGGCCAACAAGCCCGTGCTCTGCTGGGTGGGCATCGGCGTGATCCTGCTCGGCGGTGTGGTGGGCGGCGCCATGAAGCTCGCCGGCCTCGGCTCCAAGGAGTCCCCGGACCTCATCCGCGCCCGCGAGGCGGCGGCCCGCCGGGACAGCACCCCCGAGACCGCCAAGGCCGACGCCCACGCCTGACCCGTCCGGGCGAACCGGTCCCTCCAGACCCTTCCAGGCGCGGTCCGGCCCCGGCCGGGCTGCGCCTTTCCGCCGCGGCGGGGACAATCGCCCGGTGGACGACGCCATGGAGACGACCCCCGTGACCCCGCGCCCCGGAACCGGCCCCCGACCCGAACCCCGAACGGGCACCGGAACCCGGCCCGGCGCCGCCCCGCCCTCGCTCGCGCGGCGGCTGGCCGCGCCGGTCGGCACCCTCGCCGCCGTCGCCGCGGCCTTCGCCTATGTCGGAGCGGTGGACCCCAACGAGCCCGGCCACTACCCGGTCTGCCCGCTGTTCCGCCTCACCGGCGTCCTCTGCCCGGGCTGCGGCGGGCTGCGCAGCGCCCACGCCTTCATCCACGGCGACCTGCCCGCCGCGCTGGGCGCCAACGCCGCCGCGGTCCTCGGCTATCTGGTCTTCGCCGTCGGGATGGTCTGGTGGCTGACCGCGGCCGTCCGCGCCCGGCCGGTACGCGTCACGATCGCGCCGGTGTGGTGGTGGGCCACCGGTGCCCTGCTGGCCGTCTTCGCGGTGGTCCGCAACCTGCCTTTCGGGTCCGCTCTCGCACCGTGAGACGGCCGCACCTTCCGCCGATCGGCGGAAAACCGCAGGTCAGAAGTGTATGTAGCGGGTCTGGTAGCGCTGCGGCGTCAACCGGATGCGAAGCTTCGGCCCACCTGCGGATACCATCGACGTGACCGGTTCCGGTCCCGTGACACCGACCTGGAAGGGGCCTCTCGCGTGAGCGTGCTCGACGAGATCATCGACGGCGTCCGCGCCGACCTCGCAGAGCGACAGGCACAGGTCTCCCTCGACGAGCTCAAGGAGCGGGCCGCCAAGGCACCGCAGGCCAAGGACGGCGTGGCCGCACTGCGCGGCGACGGCGTCAAGGTCATCTGCGAGGTCAAGCGGTCCAGCCCGTCCAAGGGGGCGTTGGCCGCGATCGCCGACCCCGCCGGGCTGGCCGCCGACTACGAGGCGGGCGGCGCCGCCGTGATCTCGGTCCTCACCGAGCAGCGGCGCTTCGGCGGGTCCCTGGCCGACCTGGAGGCCGTCCGCGCCAAGGTCGACATCCCCGTGCTGCGCAAGGACTTCATCGTCACCGCGTACCAGCTCTGGGAGGCCCGCGCCTACGGCGCCGACCTCGCCCTGCTGATCGTCGCCGCGCTGGACCAGCCCGCGCTGGTCTCCCTCATCGAGCGGGCCGAGTCCATCGGCCTCACCCCGCTGGTCGAGGTGCACGACGAGGAGGAGGTCGAGCGCGCGGTGGACGCCGGCGCCAGGATCATCGGCGTCAACGCCCGCAACCTCAAGACCCTCAAGGTCGACCGCGGCACCTTCGAGCGGGTCGCCCCGGAGATCCCGGCGCACATCGTCAAGGTCGCCGAGTCCGGGGTGCGCGGCCCGCACGACCTGATCGCCTACGCCAACGAGGGCGCCGACGCCGTGCTGGTCGGCGAGTCCCTGGTGACCGGCCGCGACCCCAAGTCCGCCGTGGCCGACCTGGTCGCCGCCGGCGCCCACCCGGCGCTGCGCCACGGACGGGGCTGACACCTCAGGGCCATGACCACGACCGCGATGACCGCCACCGCCTCGGACCCGACCGCCGCGCGCCCCGTGCGCCCGGCCGCCGGGCCGTCCGGGTGCGCGGTCGCCGGTGCCATGGCCCAGGCCCGCGACTCCCGTGCGGGCGCGCCGCGTGATCCGTACGCCCGGCTCGCCCGCGGCTGCCGGCCGCGCGGCTGCCGCGCCCCGGCCCGCCGGGTGCACGGCCGCCGGGTCCGCTACGTCATCGGCGACGAGCCCGGCCAGGTGAACGGCATGCGATGGCGCCCGCTCGGCGCCGCCTCCCCGCGTAACCCCTGACGACCGACGCCGCCTCGCCGTATCCGCTACGCCCGCAGAAGGGCGTAGCGGAGGGCGTACCGGACGGCGCCTCGCGGGGTACGCGGAGGTGGACGCCACCGGCCGACCACCCGAGCCCGCCCGCATCCGGGGCACCCGCCCCGTACAGGAGCGTTTCCGCATGCCCAGTGAGTTCTTCATCCCCGACGCCGAGGGGTCCGTCCCCAGCGCCGAGGGTTACTTCGGCGCCTTCGGCGGCGCCTTCATCCCCGAGGCGCTGGTCGCCGCCGTGGACGAGGTGGCCGTCGAGTACGACAAGGCCAAGTCCGACCCCGCCTTCGCGGCCGAGCTGGACGAGCTGCTCGCCCACTACACCGGCCGGCCCAGCGCCCTGACCGAGGTGCCCCGGTTCGCCGAGCACGCCGGCGGCGCCAGGATCCTGCTCAAGCGCGAGGACCTCAACCACACCGGCTCCCACAAGATCAACAACGTGCTGGGGCAGGCCCTGCTGACCAGGCGGATGGGCAAGACCCGGGTCATCGCCGAGACCGGCGCCGGGCAGCACGGCGTGGCCACCGCCACCGCCTGCGCCCTGTTCGGCCTGGAGTGCACCGTCTACATGGGCGAGATCGACACCCAGCGCCAGGCACTGAACGTCGCCCGGATGCGGATGCTCGGCGCCGAGGTCATCCCGGTGAAGTCCGGCAGCCGCACCCTGAAGGACGCCATCAACGAGGCGTTCCGCGACTGGGTCGCCAACGTCGACCGCACCCACTACCTCTTCGGCACCGTCGCCGGCCCGCACCCCTTCCCGGCCATGGTCCGCGACTTCCACCGGGTCATCGGCGTCGAGGCCCGCCGCCAGACCCTGGAGCGCACCGGGCGGCTGCCCGACGCCGTGGTGGCCTGCGTCGGCGGCGGTTCCAACGCCATCGGCCTGTTCCACGCCTTCATCCCGGACGCGGATGTCCGGCTGGTCGGCTGCGAGCCCGCCGGGCACGGGGTGGAGACCGGCGAGCACGCCGCCACCCTCACCGCGGGCGAGCCCGGCATCCTGCACGGCTCCCGCTCCTACGTCCTCCAGGACGACGAGGGCCAGATCACCGAGCCGTACTCCATCTCGGCCGGACTGGACTACCCGGGCATCGGCCCCGAGCACGCCTACCTCAAGGACTCCGGGCGCGCCGAGTACCGGGCCGTCACCGACGACGCCGCCATGCAGGCGCTGCGGCTGCTCTCCCGTACCGAGGGGATCATCCCGGCCATCGAGTCCGCGCACGCCCTGGCCGGCGCCCTGGAGCTGGGCCGGGAGCTCGGCCCGGACGCGGTGATCGTGGTCAACCTCTCCGGCCGCGGCGACAAGGACATGGACACCGCCGCCCGCTACTTCGGGCTGTACGACGGAGAGGGAGCCGAAGGCGGGCCGGTGACCGACGCGCCGGTGGAGGCCGGCGCCTCCGCCGAGGACGGCGGAGCCGAGATCCAGCGCGACACCGCCGACCAGCGGGGACTGGGGGAGAGCAAGTGAGCGGGAACATCCGACTGCTGACCGAGACCCTGGCGGCCGCAAAGGCCGAGGACCGGGCCGCGCTGATCGCCTACCTCCCGGCCGGCTTCCCGACCGTGGACGGCGGCATCGCGGCCGTGCGGGCCGTGCTGGACGGCGGCGCCGACATCGTGGAGGTCGGGCTGCCGCACAGCGACCCGGTGCTGGACGGCCCGGTCATCCAGACCGCCGACGACATCGCGCTGCGCGGCGGGGTGCGGATCGCCGACGTGCTGCGCACGGTGCGCGAGGCCCACCAGGCCACGGGGAAGCCGGTGCTGGTCATGACGTACTGGAACCCGATCGACCGCTACGGCGTCGAGCGCTTCACCGCCGAGCTCGCCGAGGCGGGCGGCGCCGGGTGCATCCTGCCCGACCTGCCCGTCCAGGAGTCCGCGCTGTGGCGGCAGCACGCCGACAAGCACGGGCTGGCCACCGTCTTCGTCGTCGCCCCCAGCAGCAAGGCCGCCCGGCTGGCCGCCATCACCGAGGCCGGCTCCGGCTTCGTGTACGCGGCCTCGCTGATGGGCGTCACCGGAACGCGCGCCTCCGTCGGCGCCCAGGCCGCCGACCTGGTCCGCCGCACCCGCGCCACCACCGAACTGCCGGTCTGCGTGGGCCTCGGTGTCTCCGACGCGGCCCAGGCCGCCGAGGTGGCCGCCTTCTCCGACGGGGTGATCGTGGGCTCCGCGTTCGTGAAGCGGCTGCTGGACGCCGAGGACGAGGCCGCCGGACTGGCCGCCGTCCGGGAGCTGGCCGCCGACCTCGCCCGGGGCGTGCGGCGGAACGCCTGACGGCGACCAGGGTCGGGGCCGGGGCCGGGGCCGGGTAAAGCGTTCGGGGGCCCGTCACCCGAAGGGATGGAAGTGGACCGGGGAGGCACGCGGGTGCCTCCCCGGTTCGTTTGCCGGTCGTGAGCGACAAGAACAACGCAGGCAAGCGGAGCGCGCGCGAACGCCTCCAGGTGGAACGCGAGCGGGAGCGGTCCCGCGACCGGCGCAGGCGCACACTGATCGTGTCGGCCGCCGTCGTCGGGGTGCTCGGGCTGGCCGCCGTCGCCGGGCTGATCGCCGCCAACACCGGCGGCTCCAGCGACGGCTCCGGCTCCGGCGCGGTCAGCGTGCCGTCCGGGGCGGCCGGCGGAGAGCAGCCGTCGATCACCGTGGGCGCCACCGACGCCCCCTCGACGCTCACCGTCTGGGAGGACTTCCGCTGCCCGGCCTGCGCCCAGTTCGAGAACGCCTTCCGGGACACCGTCCACCAGCTGACCGAGTCCGGCCAGCTCAAGGCGGAGTACCACCTGGCCACCATCATCGACGGCAACATGGGCGGCAGCGGCTCGCTCAACGCGGCCAACGCCGCCGCCTGCGCCCAGGACGGCGGGAAGTTCACCGCCTACCACGACGTGCTCTACCAGAACCAGCCGCCGGAGCCCGACGACGCCTTCGCCGCCGACGGCAAGCTGTTCGAGCTGGCGAAGAAGGTGCCGGGGCTGGACACCCCGGCCTTCCGGTCCTGTGTCGCCGACGGCGACCACGACGGCTGGGTGAACAAGTCCAACGAGGCCTTCCGCAGCGGGGACTTCCGGGGCACGCCCACCGTGCTGCTCAACGGCGAGTCGGTCTTCCCGACCAAGGGGAACGAGCAGATCTCCCCGGAGAACCTGAAGAAGTGGGTCGCCGAGGCCAACAAGGGCAAGCGCCCCGGCACCGCCACCCCCGCACCGCCCTCCCCCGCTTCCCCCGCGCCCTCCGCCTCCTCGCCCGCCGCCGGGCAGGACACGGGGCCGGGGAACGGCGCGGGCTTCGAGGAGTAGGAGTCCCCGGAGGACTGGGCCGCCCGTTGGTCCCTGTGGTGTTATCCAGTCTTTGCCGGGCGGGTTGCCGTGGGCACCGCCCGGCAGGGTAGCGTCGGTGCTGCCATGGACCTTGCCTACATCCCCAGCCCGTCGACCGGTGCGGTCTACCTCGGACCCATCCCGCTGCGCGGCTACGCCCTCTGCATCATCGTCGGTGTCTTCGTCGCCGTCTGGTTCGGCAACCGGCGCTGGATCGCCCGCGGCGGCCGCGCCGGCACGGTGGCCGACATCGCCGTCTGGGCCGTGCCCTTCGGCCTGGTCGGCGGACGGCTCTACCACGTCATCACCGACTACCAGCTCTACTTCAGCGAGGGCGAGAACTGGGTCGACGCCTTCAAGATCTGGGAGGGCGGCCTCGGCATCTGGGGCGCCATCGCGCTGGGCGCGGTGGGCGCGTGGATCGGCTGCCGCCGCCGCGGCATCCCGCTGCCCGCGTACGCGGACGCCATCGCCCCCGGTATCGCGCTGGCCCAGGCCATCGGCCGCTGGGGCAACTGGTTCAACCAGGAGCTCTACGGCAAGCCCACCGATCTGCCCTGGGCGCTGAAGATCAGCGCGGGCGCCAACCGCGAGGCCGGGCTCTACCACCCGACCTTCCTCTACGAGTCGCTGTGGTGCGTCGGCGTCGCCCTGCTCGTGGTCTGGGCCGACCGCCGCTTCAAGCTGGGCCACGGCCGGGCGTTCGCCCTCTATGTGGCGGCCTACTGCGCCGGGCGCGGCTGGATCGAGTACATGCGGGTGGACGAGGCGCACCATGTGCTGGGCCTGCGGCTCAACGTCTGGACCGCCATCGTGGTGTTCCTGCTGGCCGTCGCCTACATCGTGATCTCGGCCCGGGTCCGGCCCGGCCGCGAGGAGGTCGTGGAGCCCGCGGCCCGCGCCGACCAGGCCAAGGCCGACGCGGCGAAGGCGGATGCGGCGAAGGGCGGCGCGGCCACGGTGGACGCCGAGGCCGAGCCTGATCCTGAGAAGGACGGTCCCGCCGGCGCCGGTTCCGGCGGTACGGCGAAGCCGGCCGGGGGCGCGTCGAAGGCGGCCGGCAAGGGCTGACCGGGGGAGTGCCCGGAGCCCGTAGGGGTTGTGCGGAGGGGCGGTCACCGATCTCGGTGGCCGCCCCTCTCGCCGTCATCCCTGAGGCGCCTCAGAGGGCGTCGATCTCCTTGCGGTACGGCATGGCGGGCGCGGCGCCCAGCCGCTGCACCGAGAGGGCGGCGGCTGAGGAGGCCCAGGCCAGGGCGTCCCGTACCGGCCGGCCCTCGGCCAGGGCGACCGACAGGGCGCCGGTGAAGGTGTCGCCGGCGGCCGTGGTGTCCACCGCGTCCACCACGGGGGCGGGCACCAGGACGGGGTCGGTGCCCCGGGCGGCGTGCAGGCTGCCGGCCGCGCCCAGGGTGATCACGGTCTGCGGGACGTGCCGCAGCAGCTCCTCGGCGGCGCCGTGCGGGTCGGCGATCCCGGTGAGCGCGGCGGCCTCGTGCTCGTTGGGCACCAGCAGGTCGGTCGCGGCCAGCAGCTCCGGCGGCAGCGGGCGGGCGGGCGCCGGGGTGAGGATGGTGCGCACCCCGTGGCGGCGGGCGGCCCGGGCGCCCTCGACCACCGCGGAGAGCGGCAGTTCCAGCTGGAGCAGCAGGGCGTCGGCGGTGGCGATGAGCGTCTCGTCGCCGGGGAGCAGGGACTCGACGGTGCCGTTGGCCGCGGGGACCACCACGATCGCGTTGCGGCCCTCGTCGTCCACGGTGATGTGCGCCGTACCGGAGGGGCCCTCGACGGTGCGCAGCAGGTCGATGTCGACCCCGGCGCCCTGCAGGGAGGCGCGCAGTACCGCACCGTACTGGTCGGAGCCGACCGCGCCGATCATCGAGACCTCGGCACCGGCGCGTACCGCGGCGACGGCCTGGTTGAGGCCCTTGCCGCCGGGCGCCGTGCGGAACTCCCGGCCGGTGACGGTCTCGCCGAGTCCGGGCGCGCGGCTCGCGTAGGCGACGAGGTCCATGTTGGCGGAGCCGAGTACCACGATGTGGGTCATGGGCGACGTCTCTCCTGCTGTCGAAGATCGAAACGGTGCCGTTCCAGGGTGCCGTCCGGGGCCTTCGGCGCGGGGGAGGGCGGTGGGCGCGGCGGGTCGGGGAACCGTCCGGCGCCCTCGCGGCGTCACACCGGTGAGCACAGATGATCAAGGAGACAACGGATGGCCGTCACGCTGGGCGAGGAGATCGCCCTCCTCTCGCTGGACGACGAGTCGGGGGCCGCCGAGGAGCGGTCGTCGGCCGGGTGGGCCGTGGCCGGCGGTGCGCTGCTGGAGCTGGCCATGGCGGAGCGGGTCTCGGTCGCCGAGGGCGGGCTCGCCGTGATCGACACCTCGCCGACCGGGACGGCGCTGCTCGACGGGCGGTTGGAGCTGCTGCGTGAGTGGACGGCGCGCAGGAGCCCGCGCAAGGTCGCCGACTGGCTGACCAAGGACCAGTCGAAGGCGGTCGCCGCCACCGTGGAGTCGCTGTGCGGGCGGGGGCTGGTCACCGAGGAGCGCAGCCGGGTGCTCGGGCTCTTCCCGGTCCGCCGGTATCCGGAGGCCGACGGCTCGGTGGAGCGCGAACTGCGGGCCCGGCTGGAGTCCGTCGTCCTGGACGGCGCGGAGCCCGACGCCCGCACCGGCGGCCTGGTCGCCCTGCTGCACGCCGCCAAGCTGCACCGCCTCGCCTTCCCGGGTGTGGACCGCGCGCGGGTCGAGCCGCGTATGGCGGAGATCGCCGAGGGCCAGTGGGCCGGTGACGGCGTACGCGAGGCGATCAGGAACACGCAGGCCGCGATGGTGGCCGTCACCGCGGCGACCGTCGCCGTCGTCCTGAGCTGACCCCGGGCCGGGGGTGCCCGGGCCGTACGGCATGATCGGGGGAATGTCCGATCGCATCATCGCCGCCTGTGACGGGGCGGCCAAGGGAAATCCGGGCCCGGCCGCCTGGGCGTGGGTCATCGCCGACGGGGAGGGCCGGCCCGAGCGCTGGGAGTCCGGCCCGCTCGGCCGCGCCACCAACAACGTGGGAGAGCTGACCGCGCTGCTCGAACTGCTGCGGTCGGTGCCCGCCGGCACCTCGCTGGAGGTGCGGATGGACTCCCAGTACGCCATGAAGGCGGTGACCCAGTGGCTGCCGAACTGGAAGCGCAACGGCTGGAAGACGGCGGCCGGCAAGCCCGTCGCCAACCAGGAGCTGGTCCAGTCCATCGACTCCCTGCTGGCCGACCGGGACGTGGAGTTCCGCTATGTGCCCGCCCACCGGGTGGACGGTGACCGGCTGAACGCTATCGCCGACCAGGCCGCCAGCGACGCGGCGGTCAGCCAGCGGGCCGCCGGTACCGCGCACGGCGACGCCGCGGTGCCCGAGCCCGCGCCGGAACGCGCCGCCCCGGCCGGCGGGGGCGGCAAGGCCGGCCGCCAGGCCCGTAAGAGCTCGGGGAGCTCCGGGAGCGGCGGTACGCGGACCATCAAGGCGAAGTTCCGCGGCACCTGCCCGTGCGGCGCGCCGTACGCCGCCGGTGAGTCGATCACCAAGCTCGGCAGCCGCTGGGGCCACCCCGCGTGCCGGGCGGCCGCCGACTCCCCGGCCTGACCGCTCGCTCCCCGGTAAGGCGTACCTGACCTGCGTAAACGAGTCTCGGGCGATGATCGGTAAGTAAAGCCTGCCTTGCTGGCGCGCCCCTTACATCGGGCGTAGGTTCGAGGGTGTCGAGGGGCGCGGGACCAGTGGGTCGGCCCCGCCGTTCCACGCACCACGTACCGCCGGGGAGAAGTGTGTCCATCATCGAGACCGAGGCGACGCTCCATGAGGCGCATCGCGACAACCACACCCACCGCGACGTCAACGGCGGCTGGCTGCGGCCGGCCGTGTTCGGCGCGATGGACGGCCTGGTCTCCAACCTGGCGCTGATGACCGGGGTGGCCGGCGGGGCCGTCTCCCAGCAGACCATCGTGATCACCGGGCTGGCCGGTCTGGCGGCCGGGGCCTTCTCGATGGCCGCCGGGGAGTACACCTCGGTCGCCTCCCAGCGCGAGCTGGTCGAGGCCGAGCTGGACGTCGAGCGGCGCGAGCTGCGCAAGCACCCGGTGGACGAGATGGAGGAGCTGGCCGCGCTGTACGTGGCACGCGGAGTGGAGCCGGCGCTCGCCCGCGAGGTCGCCATGCAGCTGTCCCGGGACCCGGAGCAGGCGCTGGAGATCCACGCCCGGGAGGAGCTGGGCATCGACCCGGACGACCTGCCCTCGCCGCTGGTGGCGGCCGTGTCCTCGTTCGGGTCGTTCGCACTGGGCGCGCTGCTGCCGCTGCTGCCGTATCTGCTGGGCGCCGCCGCGCTGTGGCCGGCGGTGCTGTCGGCGCTGCTGGGGCTCTTCGCCTGCGGCGCGGTGGTGGCCCGGGTGACCGCGCGCAGCTGGTGGTACAGCGGGCTGCGCCAGCTGCTGCTGGGCGGGACCGCGGCGGCGCTGACCTACGGGCTGGGCGCGCTGTTCGGGGCGGCGGTCTGACGCCAGGGCCCTGTGCCGGGGCGGCGGTCTGACATAGTCGCCCGGGTGTTCGGTGCCCGATGGGCGGGGGCGGCCGGTTGGCCGTACCGTGGAAGCCGCCGGAGACCCCGGATCGCACCACCAGCAGGGCCGCCACCGCCGCCACCGTTGTGACGAACGTCCAATAGCACCATGCGCCATGCCGATGAGAGACTATGCACCCTGGCTCATAGGTAGTCGGTCAGGCTGGCGGTTTCGATGCCCATGGACGTGGGCATGAGCCGTTAGCGCCGCGGGCAACGAAGCCCGCGCGACCTCCACGGGCCGTCGGACCGGCCCCAGCACCGAGCCGCTTTCGGGTGCGCCGAGGGCGTCGACACCAGGCCTTCCGTACACGGGGCTCCGCCGTCTCCGCTCTGACTCGTGGGCCCCTGAGCACCACCCCGCAGCACCTCGCACCACTCCGGGTTGTCCGCATGCTGGAATGAGCTATCCGCTTTTCGAGAAAGCTTCCATCATGTAACCTGCACGAAATTTTGCGGAGGGCCAACGTCGTCCCTTCGGCACCGCTGTATGCCACGACGACGACGGGAGAGCCGATGCGTTCCGACGCCTGGTCGCCCATGGACGGTCGCCCCGCCCCGCAGGGTATGTACGACCCCCGCAACGAGAAGGACGCCTGCGGCGTCGGCTTCGTTGCCACCCTCACCGGCGTTGCCAGCCACGAGCTGGTCGAGCAGGCGCTGACCGTACTGCGCAACCTGGAGCACCGCGGCGCCACCGGCGCGGAGGCGGACTCCGGCGACGGCGCGGGCATCCTGTTCCAGGTCCCGGACGCCTTCCTCCGCGAGACCGCGGGTTTCGAGCTGCCCGAGGCCGGCTCGTACGCCGTGGGCATCGCCTTCCTCCCGGCCGACGCGGACGACAACGCCGCCGCCGTCTCCCGTATCGAGGCCATCGCCGCCGAGGAGGGCCTGACCGTCCTCGGCTGGCGCGAGGTGCCGGTCGCGCCCGAGCTGCTCGGTGCCACCGCCCGCGCCACCATGCCGGTCTTCCGCCAGCTGTTCGTCAGCGACGGCGAGTCGAGCGGGATCGCGCTGGACCGCAAGGCGTTCGTGCTGCGCAAGCGCGCCGAGCGCGAGGCCGCCACCTACTTCCCCTCGCTGTCCTCGCGGACCATCGTCTACAAGGGCATGCTCACCACCGGGCAGCTGGAGCCGTTCTTCCCGGACCTCTCCGACCGCCGCTGCGCCACCGCCGTGGCCCTGGTCCACTCCCGCTTCTCCACCAACACCTTCCCGAGCTGGCCGCTGGCCCACCCCTACCGGTTCGTCGCCCACAACGGCGAGATCAACACCGTCAAGGGCAACCGCAACTGGATGCGGGCCCGCGAGTCCCAGCTCGCCTCCGAGGTGTTCGGCACCGGAGCCCTGGACCGGATCTTCCCGATCTGCACCCCGGACGCCTCCGACTCCGCCTCCTTCGACGAGGTGCTGGAGCTGCTGCACCTCGGCGGGCGCTCGCTGCCGCACTCGGTGCTGATGATGGTCCCCGAGGCGTGGGAGAACCACGACTCGATGGACCCGGCCCGGCGCGCCTTCTACCAGTACCACTCCACGATGATGGAGCCCTGGGACGGCCCCGCCTGCGTCACCTTCACCGACGGCGTCCAGGTCGGCGCCGTACTGGACCGCAACGGGCTGCGCCCCGGCCGCTACTGGGTCACCGACGAGGGCCTGGTCGTCCTCTCCTCCGAGGTCGGCGTCCTGGACATCGACCCCGCCAAGGTGGTCCGCAAGGGCCGCCTCCAGCCCGGCCGGATGTTCCTGGTGGACACCGCCGAGCACCGGATCATCGAAGACGACGAGATCAAGGCCGGCCTCGCCGCCGAGCAGCCGTACCAGGAGTGGCTGGACACCGGCATCATCGAGCTCGGCGACCTGCCCGAGCGCGAGCACATCGTGCACACCCACGCCTCGGTCACCCGCCGCCAGCAGACCTTCGGCTACACCGAGGAGGAGCTGCGCGTCCTGCTCGCGCCGATGGCCCGGGCCGGCGCCGAGCCGATCGGCTCCATGGGCACCGACTCGCCGATCGCCGCCCTCTCCGACCGGCCCCGGCTGCTGTTCGACTACTTCACCCAGCTGTTCGCGCAGGTCACCAACCCGCCGCTGGACGCCATCCGCGAGGAGCTCGTCACCTCGCTGCACTCCTCGCTGGGCCCCCAGGGCAACATCCTGGAGCCGACCTCGGCCACCTGCCGCAGCGTCACCCTGCCCTTCCCGGTGATCGACAACGACGAGCTGGCCAAGCTCATCCACATCAACGCCGACGGCGACATGCCCGGGATGACGGCCGCCACCCTCTCCGGGCTCTACCGGGTCTCCGGCGGCGGTGAGGCGCTGGCCGCCCGTATCGAGCAGATCTGCGCCGAGACCGACGACGCCATCGAGGCCGGCGCCCGGCTCATCGTGCTCTCCGACCGGCACTCCGACGCCGAGCACGCCCCCATCCCCTCGCTGCTGCTCACCGCCGCCGTCCACCACCACCTCATCCGCACCAAGCAGCGCACCCAGGTGGGCCTGCTGGTCGAGGCCGGCGACGTGCGCGAGGTCCACCACATCGCGCTGCTCATCGGCTACGGCGCGGCCGCGGTCAACCCGTACCTCGCCATGGAGTCCGTGGAGGACCTGGTCCGGGCCGGCACCTTCATCGAGGGCGTCACCGCCGAGCAGGCCATCCGCAACCTCATCCACGCGCTCGGCAAGGGCGTGCTCAAGGTGATGTCCAAGATGGGCATCTCCACCGTCGCCTCCTACCGCGGCGCCCAGGTCTTCGAGGCCATCGGCCTGGACGAGGCCTTCGTGGAGAAGTACTTCAACGGCACCGCCACCAAGATCGGCGGCGCCGGGCTGGACGTCGTCGCCCAGGAGGTGGCCGCCCGGCACACCAAGGCGTACCCGGTCTCCGGCATCGCCTCCGCGCACCGCCGCCTGGACATCGGCGGCGAGTACCAGTGGCGCCGCGAGGGCGAGCCGCACCTGTTCGACCCGGAGACCGTCTTCCGGCTCCAGCACGCCACCCGCTCCGGCCGCTACGACATCTTCAAGCAGTACACGAGCCGGGTGAACGAGCAGTCCGAGCGGCTGATGACCCTGCGCGGCCTGTTCGGCTTCGCCTCCGGCCGCCCGTCCATCCCGCTGGACGAGGTCGAGCCCGCCTCCGAGATCGTCAAGCGCTTCTCCACCGGTGCGATGAGCTACGGCTCCATCTCCCAGGAGGCGCACGAGACCCTCGCCATCGCCATGAACCAGCTCGGCGGCAAGTCGAACACCGGTGAGGGCGGCGAGGACCCGGAGCGGCTCTACGACCCCGCCCGCCGCTCGGCGATCAAGCAGGTCGCCTCCGGCCGCTTCGGCGTGACATCCGAATACCTGGTCAACGCCGACGACATCCAGATCAAGATGGCCCAGGGCGCCAAGCCCGGCGAGGGCGGCCAGCTGCCCGGCCACAAGGTCTACCCGTGGGTGGCCAAGACCCGCCACTCCACCCCCGGCGTCGGCCTGATCTCCCCGCCGCCCCACCACGACATCTACTCCATCGAGGACCTCGCCCAGCTCATCCACGACCTGAAGAACGCCAACCCGGCCGCCCGCATCCATGTGAAGCTGGTCTCCGAGGTCGGCGTCGGCACGGTCGCGGCCGGCGTCTCCAAGGCGCACGCCGACGTGGTGCTCATCTCCGGCCACGACGGCGGCACCGGTGCGTCGCCTTTGACGAGTCTCAAGCACGCGGGCGGCCCCTGGGAGCTGGGCCTGGCCGAGACCCAGCAGACCCTGCTGCTCAACGGGCTGCGGGACCGGATCGTCGTCCAGACCGACGGCCAGCTCAAGACCGGCCGGGACGTGGTCATCGCCGCGCTGCTCGGCGCCGAGGAGTTCGGCTTCGCCACCGCGCCGCTGGTCGTCTCCGGCTGCGTGATGATGCGCGTCTGCCACCTGGACACCTGCCCGGTCGGCATCGCCACCCAGAACCCGGTGCTGCGCGAGCGCTACTCCGGCAAGGCCGAGTACATCGTCAACTTCTTCCGGTACATCGCCGAAGAGGTCCGCGAACTCCTCGCCGAACTGGGCTTCCGCACCCTGGACGAGGCCGTCGGCCACGCCGAACTCCTCGACACCACCCGGGCCGTGGACCACTGGAAGGCGCAGGGCCTCGACCTCGCCCCGCTCTTCCACGTCCCCGAACTGGCCGAGGGCGCCGTCCGCCACCACCTGGTGGAGCAGGACCACGCCCTGGAGAAGGCGCTCGACAACGAGCTGATCAAGCTCGCCGCCGACGCGCTGAACGCGGAGAGCGCCGAGCAGGCCCAGCCGGTCCGCGCCCAGGTCGCCATCCGCAACATCAACCGCACCGTCGGCACCATGCTCGGCCACCAGGTGACCAGGAAGTTCGGCGGCGCGGGCCTGCCGCAGGACACCATCGACATCACCTTCACCGGCTCGGCCGGCCAGTCCTTCGGCGCCTTCCTCCCCCAGGGCGTGACCCTGCGGCTGGAGGGCGACGCCAACGACTACGTCGGCAAGGGCCTGTCCGGCGGCCGGATCGTCGTCCGCCCCGACCGGGGCGCCGACCACCTGGCCGAGTTCTCCACCATCGCGGGCAACACCATCGCGTACGGGGCGACCGGCGGCGAGCTGTTCCTGCGCGGCCGCACCGGCGAGCGCTTCTGCGTCCGCAACTCCGGCGCCCTGGTGGTCTCCGAGGGCGTCGGCGACCACGGCTGCGAGTACATGACCGGCGGCCACGCGGTCGTCCTCGGCGAGACCGGGCGCAACTTCGCGGCCGGCATGTCCGGCGGCACCGCCTACGTCGTCGACCTCGACCGCGACAACGTCAACCCCGGAAACCTCACCGCCGTCGAACCCCTGGAGGACGGCGACAAGCAGTGGCTGCACGACGTCGTGCGCCGCCACCAGGAGGAGACCGGCTCCACCGTCGCCGAGAAGCTCCTCGCCGACTGGGACAGCGCGGTCAACCGGTTCAGCAAGATCATCCCCACCACGTACAAGGCAGTGCTCGCCGCCAAGGACGCCGCTGAGCTCGCCGGTCTCTCCGAGCGGGAGACCACCGAGAAGATGATGGAGGCGGCGACCAATGGCTGACCCCAAGGGCTTCCTGACCACCGGGCGCGAGGTCGCCCGGACCCGTCCCGTGGACGAGCGGGTCAAGGACTGGAACGAGGTCTACGTCCCCGGCTCCCTGCTGCCGATCATCAGCAAGCAGGCCGGCCGCTGCATGGACTGCGGCATCCCGTTCTGCCACAACGGCTGCCCGCTCGGAAACCTCATCCCCGAGTGGAACGACTACGCCTACCGCGAGGACTGGGGCGCCGCCTCCGAGCGGCTGCACGCCACCAACAACTTCCCCGAGTTCACCGGCCGGCTCTGCCCCGCGCCGTGCGAGTCGGCCTGTGTGCTGGGCATCAACCAGCCGCCGGTCACCATCAAGAACGTCGAGGTCTCCATCATCGACAAGGCCTGGGACAACGGGGACGTCACCCCGCAGCCCCCGGAGCGCCTGTCCGGCAAGACCGTCGCCGTCATCGGCTCCGGCCCCGCCGGACTCGCCGCCGCCCAGCAGCTGACCCGGGCCGGCCACACCGTCGCCGTCTTCGAGCGTGCCGACCGCATCGGCGGACTGCTGCGGTACGGCATCCCCGAGTTCAAGATGGAGAAGGTCCACATCAACCGGCGCATCGAGCAGATGCGCGCGGAGGGCACCAAGTTCCGCACCGAGGTGGAGATCGGCCGCGACATCGACGCCGCCAAGCTGCGCCGCCGCTACGACGCGGTGGTCATCGCCGCCGGCGCCACCGTCTCCCGCGACCTGCCGGTGCCCGGCCGGGACCTCAAGGGCATCCACTTCGCCATGGAGTACCTGCCGCTCGCCAACAAGGTGCAGGAGGGCGACTTCATCGCCCCGCCGATCACCGCCGAGGGCAAGCACGTGGTCGTCATCGGCGGCGGTGACACCGGCGCGGACTGCGTCGGCACCGCCCACCGCCAGGGCGCCGCCTCCGTCACCCAGCTGGAGATCATGCCCCGGCCGGGTGAGGAGCGGAACGCGGGCCAGCCCTGGCCGACCTTCCCGATGCTCTACAAGGTCACCTCCGCCCACGAGGAGGGCGGCGAGCGCGTGTACGCCGTCTCCACCACCCACTTCGAGGGCGACGAGGACGGCAACGTCCAGGCCCTGCACCTGGCCGAGGTGGAGTTCAAGGACGGCAAGTTGGAGCAGAAGCCCGGCACCGAGCGCCGTATCCCCGCCCAGCTGGTCACCCTCGCCATGGGCTTCACCGGCACCGACCGCTCCAACGGCCTGGTCGAGCAGTTCGGCCTGGAGCTGGACGAGCGCGGCAACGTCGCCCGCGACGCCGACTTCGCCACCAACGTGGACGGCGTCTTCGTGGCCGGTGACGCCGGGCGCGGCCAGTCCCTGATCGTCTGGGCCATCGCCGAGGGCCGCTCCGCCGCGCGCGGCGTGGACCGCTACCTCACCGGCGGCAGCGCCCTGCCCGCCCCGATCCGCCCGACGGACCGGGCGTTGGCGGTGTGACCGCCTGGCGGCGCGGCGGCGTGACCGCCTTGGCCGCTCTGGCAGTGTGATCGCCTGGTGGTGTGACCGCTTTGGCCGTGTGAGCGCTTGGCGGTGTGACCGCCTTGGCGGTCTGACCGGGGTCGGCGGTGTATCCCGTCGGCCCGCCCCTCATCGTCCCGTACAACGGCGTGCGGAACACGCAGCGCCTGCCTCGTCCCCGACCGGACCCGGGCAGGCGCTGCACCCTTTGCCGGCCCTGCTTACCGCCCTGCTGCCTCCTTCTTATCTGGGCAACGAGTCGGCGGGGGCCGGGAGTGCCCGGTCGGTGAAAGTGGCGAGAGGTCGCCACATGGCGGGGCCGGGGGCAGGCGGTGCGTCCCTGTCGAGGGGCGCCTGGTCGGGGCCGCGTACGCTCGGGCCAGCGCGCCGGGGGACCGTGCCCCGCCGCCGTACGCGAGGGGGATCCCATGACCATCAGCCTGGAGAAGATCGAACGGACCGCGCCCGCGCTGACCGGGTTCTACCGGCAGGCGGGCGTCTCGCTGCGCAAGCACGGGCTGGACGGGCAGCGGGTGGCCGTCTACCTGGTGGTGGACTACTCGGGCTCCATGAGGCCCTACTACCGGGACGGCAGTGTGCAGGCGCTGGCCGACCGGGTGCTCGGGCTCGCCGCGCAGTTGGACGACGACGGCCGGGTACCGGTGGTCTTCTTCTCCACCGAGGTGGACGCCGAGAGCGAGATCGCGCTCGAAGACCACCAGGGGCAGATCGAACGCATCGTCAGCGGGCTCGG
Source organism: Streptomyces lichenis (assembly GCF_023218175.1). Lineage (GTDB taxonomy): Bacteria > Actinomycetota > Actinomycetes > Streptomycetales > Streptomycetaceae > Streptomyces > Streptomyces lichenis. The sequence goes on from NZ_JALPTH010000027.1 coordinate 95,402, forward strand.
CCACATGGGCAAGACCAGCTACCACCTGGCGATGGACGCGGTGATCGAGCACTATCTGGAGCACTACACCGAGCGGGGCGACCACACACCCGCCCTGGTGGTCTTCCAGACCGACGGCGGCCCGATCAGCCGGCCCGCGGCCGAGGCGTACCTGTGCAAGGCCGCGCAGCTGCCGCTGTTCTGGCAGTTCATCGGCTTCGGCGATCCGGCGAGCCGCCAGTTCGACTTCCTGCGCAGACTGGACGAGCTGCCCGTCCCCGCGCGGCGCCCGGTGGACAACGCCGGCTTCTTCCACGCGGGCACCGACCCGCGCCGGGTGCCGGACGCCGAGCTGTACGACCGGCTGGTGGCCGAGTTCCCGCACTGGCTGGCCGCGGCCCGGGAGCGGGGGATCGTCCGATGAGCCGATGGTCGGACTGTTGCTGAGGGTGGTGTACGGGAGTGGGCCGGGCGTGTGAGGCGCTCGACCGGGGCGTGGGCCGGGTAGCGCGGGCGGGTAGGGCTGTCGCTCCCCGAATCCCCTGCGCCCCGGGTTGTCCGGGGCGCCCCTGGACAGGAGACAGCCCCCATGCATCGCTCTGTGTACCGTGCCGGACTCGTCGCGGCCGCCGCGGCCGTACTCGCCCTCGGCCCGGCCGCGCCCGGCTGGGCCACGACCACCACCACCGGTGAGGTCAGCGCCCACTGGGGCGACCGGGCCCGGGTCCAGTTCACCTGGACGGACGCGATCACCATCGAGGGCGGCACCCTCACCGTCGCCGACCTGACCTGCGACGACGCCCCGGTCTACGCTGTGGTCACCGCCGTGGCCGGAAACGGGGCCGCCGTCCCGCTCGCCACCACACCGCGTACCGCCGGCTGCGGCAAGACCGCCGAGACCCGGTTGGTACGGGCCGGGAACGCGGCCGGGCTGAGCAGGGTGACGCTCAGCATCTGCCGCCCGGCGGGGGCCGCCTCGGGCGTGGGCGGCTTCGGTGGAACCTCCGGCTCCGGGCAGGGGTTCCGGGCCGGTGACGAGTGTGTGTCCCCGTACACGGCGAGGAACCCGTACCGGGGGACCGCGAACCTCGGCTTCTGAGCGGTGCGGGCCGATTGCGGATGACTCCTGGCGGATACCCGGCAGAAGCTGTCGGGTATCCGCGGAGGACTGGCGGCCATGGTCCTTCGTCGGATACCCGTCGTTCGTTCACCGTCCGGCCGCCTGGGTGGCCGTTCGGTCGACATCCTGCGGACGTTGCCCGCCTGCCGTTGACGTGCACACGTCTACGCGCGTCATCATCGGTCCATGACGATCCCCCCACGCTTCAGTCTGCTCGGCGGTGCCGCCGCCCTGCTGTCCGCGCTGGTCGCCGGTCCGGCCGCCGCCGCGCCCGCCCCCGTCCCGTACACCGCCCCCCTCTCGTACACCGCCGTCCAGGCGGCGGCCGTCGGCGAGATCTGCCACAGCCGGCTGCCCAGCCAGGCGCACGACACCCTGGACCTCATCGAGGCGGGCGGCCCCTACCCCTACGAGCAGGACGGCACCGTCTTCCGGAACCGCGAGGGCGTCCTGCCCAGCCGGACCACCGGCTACTACCACGAGTACACGGTGAAGACCCCGGGTGCCGACAACCGCGGCGCCCGGCGCATCGTCACCGGCAGCGCGGACGAGGACTACTACACGGCCGACCACTACGCGTCGTTCGACAAGGTGGACCACGGCTGCTGAGCCCCTCCTCCCCGTACGCGGGCGTGCCCGGCGGGGCTCAGGTGTCGCACTCCAGCACCGTGCGGCACAGCCCGCACCGTGCCCGGACGCGACCGCGTACCGGCACCCGGATGCGCTGGTGGCAGGTCGGGCAGGAGAACACCACCCGTAGTGCCACTGCCTCGCGGTCCGTACCGCCGGCCGGGCCGTCCACCGGCTCGAAGGCGTACGGCAGACCGGCACTGCCCGGCGCCCCGGGGTGCTCGCGGGCGTGCCTGCGCTCCTTGGCGTACCGGTGCCGGCCCGCCCAGCCCGCCGCCGTCAGCGGGGGCTGCCGGGCGTCGCGCAGTGCCAGCGCCCGTCCCTCGGTGTACGCCTGGTACGCCTGCGGGCTGGTGAACCACGGCGAAGGGTCCTCCCCGAACACCAGCGCCCGTTTGGCCAGCACATAGCCGAACTCCTCGGGCGTCAGATAGCCCAGCTTCTGGCTGGACACCGCGTCTTGGCGGAAGGCGTCCAGCAGCAGCCAGCCCGCGCCCAGATAGGTCGTCACGGTGTCGGTGAGGATCTCGTTGTCGCGGGTGCCGGGGAAGGCGAGATCCAGCCGGTGCAGCAGTACGTGGGTGATCTCGTGCGCCAGGGCCGCGCCGATGTCCCGGCGATGGGTGCGGAACCGGTCGTTCAGCTCGACGAAGTACTCCGGCCCGGCGGCCAACTCCACACTCGCCGCGTGCCGCATCTCCCGGAACCCGACGATCATCCGGGCGTCCGGCAACCGCAGCTGGCGCACCAGCGCGTGCGCTACCCGCTGGGCGCCCAGATGGCAGTCGTCGGCGTCCGAGAAGGCCACGTCGGCCGGGACGACGCTGCCGGCGTAGGCGTACAGGCCCTCCGGGGTGAGCCGCCGGTACAGCGCCGTGATCGCCGCCCGCACGGTGTCCAGGTGCGGGTAGCCGCGTACGACCTCGCCCCCGCCGCCCCCGGCCCTGCCTGCGCCGGCTCGCCCGCCGCCCTCGGCTCCGCCGGCAGGGTTTCCGCCACTGCCGCCCGCTCTGCCGCCGCCCGTTCCGGCGCCGCCGCCGTTCGCCACGTTCAGCCCCCAGGGGGTTCGCCGCGCTCCGACCTCCCACTGTACGAGTCGCCGAACCAGCCACCGCGTGAGCCGCCGCGGGGGGCCGGATGCGCGCCGCGGTCGGCCGCAGTCGGTCGCGATGGGGCCGGGTTGGCTGAAAACACCGCCTTGTGGGCGGGGGAGCGGCCTCCCCATAATCCTGGGCACGCCTTGACGAGCCCATGCCATCCCGAACGACCGCGGCGGGGCTCCGAGAGACGTGACAAGGCATCAACCCCCCACGAAAGGCAGCACTGTGAAGTCGATCCTGCGCGCCTTCAAGAGATGTGCCGTCATCGGCGCCGTCGCCCTCGCCGCCGTCAGCCTCCAGCCCGTCAACGCCTCCGCCGCCCCCGCCCCCGTCGTCGGGGGAACGAGGGCCGCCCAGGGCGAGTTCCCGTTCATGGTCCGCCTCTCCATGGGCTGCGGCGGCTCCCTGCTCACCCAGCAGATCGTGCTCACCGCCGCCCACTGCGTGAACGGCTCCGGCAACAACACCAGCATCACCGCCACCGCCGGCAACGTGGACCTGCAGAGCTCCAGCGTCGTCAAGGTCCGCTCGACCAAGGTCCTCCAGGCCCCCGGCTACAACGGCAGCGGCAAGGACTGGGCGCTGATCAAGCTCGCCCAGCCCATCAACCAGCCCACGCTGAAGATCGCCGACACCACCGCGTACAACTCCGGCACCTTCACCATCGCCGGCTGGGGCGCCAACCGCGAGGGCGGCAGCCAGCAGCGCTACCTGCTCAAGGCCCAGGTCCCGTTCGTCTCGGACGCCAGCTGCAAGCAGTCCTACGGCAGCAGCCTGATCCCCGCCGAGGAGATCTGCGCCGGCTACGCCCAGGGCGGCACCGACACCTGCCAGGGCGACTCCGGTGGCCCGATGTTCCGGCGTGACAACGCGGGCGCCTGGATCCAGGTCGGCATCGTGAGCTGGGGCCAGGGCTGCGCCCGGCCGAACTACCCCGGTGTCTACACCGAGGTGTCCACCTTCGCCTCCGCCATCAAGTCCGCCGCGGCCACGCTGTAGCGGCATCCGGTAGTACGGGGAGGGGCGGCGCCACCCGGCGCCGCCCCTCCCTGCGTTTCCCGGGGTCTCCCGGGGTCCTGGCCGGTTCCCCGCGGTCCCCCTGCGTTTCCCCGTGGTCCCGGCGCGGGCCCGCTGCGTTTCCCGGGCTTTCCCCGCGGGCCCGCCGGGTTTCCCGGGTTTCCCCCTGCGTCTCCCGCGTTTCCTCGGCGGGTGTCAGCCGGTGAGCCGCACCGCCGCTCCCGCGCCCTCCAGCTCCAGCACCCACACCTCGTTGCGGTCGGCGATGAGCACCGGGCCGGGCACGAACAGGGCGCTCTGCGGGCCCGCCTCCCAGTAGCGGCCGAGGCAGAAACCGTTCACCCAGACGAAGCCCCGTACCCAGCCCGGCAGTTCCAGCCAGGCATCCCCCGGCACACCGTCCCCGCCGATCTCCACGGCCGCCCGGTACAACCCCGGAGCGCCCCGTTCCGCGCCTCCACCGCCCGCGCCGCCACCCGCGTCCCCGCCCTGGTCCGGAACAGGGGCGAACGGCACCTTCTCCACCGCCTCCGGGGTGAACGCGTCCAGCCGCAGGGCCCGGGCCCGCACCCCGTGCAGATACTGCCGCTCGTGCCGCACCCCGTCCGCGATGCCCTTGGCCTCACCCAGCCGGGGCCCGTAGTTGACCCGGCCCAGCGACTCCACCCACAGCTCCACCTCCGCCGGACCCGCCACCGGCTCCAGCAGCACCGCCTCGTCCCGGGCCCCGGCGCCCGCCAGCACCCCGGCCCGCACCCCGTCCACGTACACCACCGCCCGGTCCCGCAAACCGGTCACCGTCAGCGGGTACGGCTGCCGGGGGCCCGGGACCCGCAGCCGGTACCGCACCAGCCCCCGGTCCACCCCCAGCTCCTCGAACGACGGCGGAACCGGACCGTCCCACTCCTCGTCGCCCAGTACCTCCAGCACCTCGGGCAACGGCGCCCACTCCCGTACCACCGCCCGCAGCGGACCGTCCTTCGCCGCCAGTCGCGGCGGCGGAGGCGGCAGCTCCGGCAGCGGACCCGCCCCCTCGCCGCGGAAGCGCTCCAGCACCGACCGGAACGCCCAGAACTTCTCCGTCGGCCGCCCCGCCTCGTCGATCGGCGCGTCATAGTCGTAGGAGGTCACCGTCGGCTCCAGCCGGCCGTCATGCAGCGCCCCGGCCCGGTTCGCCCCCGCCCAGCCGGCGAAGTTGGTCCCCCCGTGCGCCATGTAGACGTTGACCGAGGCCCCGCACTCCAGCACCTCCGCCAGCGCCGCCGCCGCGTCCGCCGCCTCCCGCCCCGCCGGCCGCTCGCCCCAGTGCGCGAACCAGCCGCACCAGAACTCCATGCACATCAGCGGCCCGGCCGGCTGGTGGCGGCGCAGCACCGCGAACGCCTCCCGCGCTCCCGAGCCGAAGTTCACCGTCGCCAGCACCCCCGGCACCGAACCGCCGGTCAGCATGTGGTCCTCCGGGCCGTCGGAGGTGAACAGCGGCACGGTGACCCCGCAGGACTCCAGCAGGCCCGCGACGTGCCGCAGATACGCCGCGTCCGAGCCGTAGCTGCCGTACTCGTTCTCCGCCTGCACCATGAGCACCGGCCCGCCCCGGTCCACCTGCCGCTCCACCACCTGCGGCAGCAGCGCGGCGAACCAGCGGTCCACCCGGTCCAGGTACTCGGGGTCCTCGGTGCGCACCCGCCGCCCCAGCCGCCCGGTCAGCCAGTGCGGCAGCCCGCCGTTCTCCCACTCGGCGCAGATGTACGGGCCGGGCCGCACGATCGCCCACAGGCCCGCCTCGGCCGCCGCGTCCAGGAACCGGCCCAGCGCCCCCACGTCCCGGTAGCGGCCGGGCTCCGGCTCGTGCAGGTTCCACGGCACATACGTCTCCACGCAGTTCAGCCCCATCGCGCGGAGCATCGCCAGCCGGTGCCCCCACTGCCCCTCGTGCACCCGGAAGTAGTGCAGCGCCCCCGACAGCAGCCGCACCGGCTCCCCGTCCAGCAGGAAGTCCCGCTCACCCACCGTGAAAACCGCCACGATCCCACCCCTCGACCCCTCGGCCCTCGGCCCTCGACCCCTTGACTGCGCCCCGCGCGTTCCGTGATCCACCCTCGGCCTCTGGCGGCCGGGCGGTCCATGGACAAAGATCGGCGCTGGTTGGACGCGCGGGCCGGATGCCGGCAGGCGCGTGCGGAGCGGGCAGGGACGGACACGAGGAGGCCGCGATGTACCACACCTGGATGCGCTTCTTCACACCCAGCCCGCTGCACCAGCGCCTGGGCCTGGTGTGCCTCGGCGTCGGCCTCCAGCACGGCGCCCTGCCCACCGTCGGCCCCCGCACCCTCGACCACCATGTGGCCGTCGTCATCAGCAGCGGCAGCGGCTGGTACCGCACCCCCGACGGCCGCCGCACCACCGTCACCGCGCCCGCCCTGCTCTGGCTCACCCCCGGCGTCCCCCACCACTACGCCCCCGACCCGGCCACCGGCTGGGACGAGGGCTTCGTCAACTTCACCGGCCCCGCCACCGCCACCTACACCGAGCTCGGCTACCTCGAACCCGACCGGCCCGTCGTCCCGCTCACCGACGCCCGCCCCGCCCGCGCCGTGATCGGCCGCATCACCCGGGCCGCCCGCCGGGGAAACCCCCTGCTGGAGGTGGAGACCGCCGCCGCCGTCCACGAACTCCTGGTCGTCCTGCGCCGCGCCCGCGCCGACACCAACGCCGACGGCGACCCGGTCCTCGACGCCCTCGCCCGGGACGCCTTCCAGCCGCTCACCGTCGCCGAACACGCCGCCCGGCACGGTATGACCCCCGCCGAGCTGCGCACCGCCGTCCGCCGCACCGCCGGGTGCAGCCCCAAGGACTACCTGCTGGCCATCCGGCTCGGCCGTGCCAAGGAGCTGCTGGCCGCCACCGACCTGCCCGTCGCGGCCGTCGCCCGGCGGGTCGGCTACGACGATCCCGCCTACTTCTCGCGGCTCTTCACCCGCCGGGTGGGCACCGCGCCGGTCCGCTTCCGCGAGCAGCAGGGCCACACCGTGCCCGGCGGATGGAGCGAGCGGGTCCCGGATGCCGAACACCCCCCTACCGTCATCACCGGACACGTCTAAGCTCGCACCCCATGACCACCAGCCAGAACCACGGGACCAGCCGGCACCAGGCCGAGTCGGGCGACAACGAGCACGGGCGGGGGAGCGGGGACGAGCGGGCGGTACGCGCCGAGCTGACCCGGCTGCGCCAGAGCATCGACAACATCGACGCGGCCGTGGTCCACATGCTGGCCGAGCGCTTCAAGGCCACCCAGCAGGTCGGCCACCTCAAGGCCCGCCACCACCTGCCGCCCGCCGACCCCGACCGGGAGGCCCGGCAGATCGCCCGGCTCCGCGAACTCGCCGTCAGCGCCCACCTCGACCCGGCCTTCGCCGAGAAGCTGCTCAACTTCATCATCGCCGAGGTGATCCGGCACCACGAGACCATCGCGGGCACCACCGAGGACGAGGCCGGGTCCGCCCACTAGGGGTCCTTCCGGAGCGTTCTGGGCCCACCCGGGCGGTCCCCCGGACGCTCCGAGCCCCCGCTGACGCTTCCGGGCCCCCGGACGCTTCCAGCCCCCGGGAGGCTTCCGGGGCCTTCCGGGACGCTTTCAGCCCCGGGAGCCTTCCGGAGCCTTCCGGGCCGTCGCCGTACGCCGGTGCGCAAGCCGAGAGGCCAGGACGGAGGGTGCGCGGCCCCTGCCCGTACGGGACCGGGGCCGTTGCCTCCTACGGGTCTGGGGCGTTGCCTCGTACGGGACCGGGGGCGTTGCCCCGTACGGGTCTGGAGCGTTGCCTCCTACGGGACCCGGGGCGTTGCCCCGTACGGGACCGGGGGCGTTGCCTCGCACGGGATCGGCGCGTTTCCCGTACGGGTCCGGGGGCCGCCGGCCGGCCGGGCCGCGCTGGCCCAGGCGGCGGCGGACCGGGCGGCGCCGGACCGGGCGGTGGCGGTAGACGACCGGCGTACGATCGGCGCGCGGCCGCCTCCGCGCGCCCCGGCGCGTACCACCGAGGGGTGCGAAACCAGCCGCGAGCTGGGAGAAACCCCCGCCGAAACTCTCCAGGCAACCCCAGTGCCGAGCACCCTTCCCATCGGGCAGCATGGCCCCATGCCCGTACTGACGCGCGACGAAGCGCAGACCCGTGCCCAGCTCCTGGACGTCCACCGGTACACCGTCGACCTCGACGTGACCGGCGGTGGCGACGTGTTCGACTCGTCCACCACCATCCACTTCACGGCCCGGGCCGCCGGCGACACCTTCGTCGAGCTGAAGCCCGCCACCCTGCGCAGCGCCGTCCTCGACGGCGAGCCGATCGACCCGGCGGCCCTGGACGACAACCGGCTCCCGCTCACCCTCACCGCCGGCGAGCACACCCTGCGCGTCGACGCCGCCATGCGCTACTCGCGCACCGGCGAGGGCATGCACCGCTTCACCGATCCCAGCGACGGCGAGACCTACCTCTACACCCAGCTCTTCCTGGACGACGTCCAGCGGGTCATCGCCGCCTTCGACCAGCCCGACCTCAAGGCCGTCTTCGAGACCACCGTCACCGCGCCCGACCAATGGACGGTCCTCGCCAACGGCATCACCACCCGCACCGGCCAGGGACGCTGGCAGGCCGCCGCCACCCCGCCGATCTCCACCTACCTCCTCGCCGTCGCCGCCGGCCCCTGGCACACGGTGCGCACCGAGCACGCCGGGCTGCCCTTCGGCATCCACTGCCGCCGCTCCCTCGCCCCCCACCTCGACACCGACGCCGACGAGATCCTCGACACCACCAAGCGGCTCTTCGACCAGTACCACCGCAAGTTCGACGAGCCCTACCCCTTCGACTCCTACGACCAGGCGTTCGTCCCCGAGTTCAACGCCGGCGCCATGGAGAACCCGGGCCTGGTCACCTTCCGCGACGAGTTCGTCTACCGCTCCGCCGTCACCGTCACCGAGCGCCAGACTCGCGCCATGGTCATCGCCCACGAGATGGCCCACATGTGGTTCGGCGACCTCGTCACCCTCAGCTGGTGGGACGACATCTGGCTCAACGAGTCCTTCGCCGAGTACATGGGCTACCAGACCCTCAACGAGGCCACCAGCCGCTACCCCGACACCTGGGTCGAGTTCGGCGTCGCCCGCAAGTCCTGGGGGTACGACGCCGACCAGCGGCCCTCCACCCACCCCGTCGCCCCCGACCCCGACGCCGTCCCCGACACCGCCTCCGCGCTGCTCAACTTCGACGGCATCTCCTACGCCAAGGGCGCCTCCGCGCTGCGCCAACTCGTCACCTGGATGGGCGAGAAGGAGTTCCTGGCCGGCATCAACAGCCACTTCGCCCGCCACCGCTTCGGCAACGCCACCCTCGCCGACTTCCTCGACAACCTCGCCACCGCCACCGACCGCGACGTCCACGCCTGGGCCCAGGCCTGGCTGCGCACCACCGGCGTCGACACCCTCACCCCCGCCCACCACCCGGCCGACGCCACCCTCACCGTCGACCACCACGGCAGCCGCCCGCACCGCGTCGCCCTCGGCCTCTACGACCAGGACCTCGCCGACACCGGCCGCCTCGTCCTGCGCCGGCGCACCGAGACCGACGTACCGCTCGCCGCCCCGCTCGCCCTCCCCGGCCCCCGCCCCGCCCTGATCGTCCTCAACGACGGCGACACCACCTACGCCAAGATCCGCCTCGACCCCGACTCCTGGACCACCGCCCTCCGCACCCTCTCCGGCATCCCCGACCCGCTCACCCGCGCCGTCGTCTGGAACACCGCCCGCGACATGGTCCGCGACGGGGAACTCGCCCCCACCGCCTACCTCGACACCGCCCGCACCCACCTGCCCCGCGAAACCGACCTCGCCCTCGTCCAGGGCGTCCTCGCCTTCGCCGCCGGCCCGCTCACCGACCAGTACCTCACCCCCGAGGACCGGCCCGCCGCCCTCGCCCTCCTCACCGACCTCACCCGCGACCTCATCCGCCGCACCGAGGACGGCAAGAACCCGGGACTGCGCCTCACCGCCGTCCGCCACTACATCGACGCCGCCGGCCCCGCCACCCTCACCGCCTGGCTCGACGAGGACACCGTCCCCGGCGGCCCCGAACTCGACCCCGAACTGCGCTGGCGCATCCTCGCCCGGCTCGCCGCCCTCGGCGCCACCGACGAGACGGCCATCGCCGCCGCCCTCGACCGCGACCCCAGCGCCACCGGAGAGGAAGGCGCCGCCCGCTGCCGCGCCGCCCTGCCCACCCCCGAGGCCAAGGAAGCCGCCTGGCAGGCGATGTTCCACACCGACACCCTCTCCAACTACCTCTTCATCGCCACCGCCCAGGGCTTCTGGCAGCCCGAGCAGGCCGAGCTCCTCGCCGACCACACCGCCCGCTACTACCCCGACGCCACCGCCCTCGCCCAGCGCCGGGGCCCCGCCATCGCCACCGCCGCCGGCCGCCACGCCTTCCCCGCCCACCACGTCACCCCCGACCACCTCCACCTCGGCGAACAGCACCTCGCCACCCACACCGGAGACGACACCCTCACCCCCGCCCTGCGCCGCCAACTCGTCGACCGGCTCGACGACCTCCGCCGCGCCCTCCAGGTCCGCCAGGCCAACCAGCCCGCCTGACCCCCCGCCCCCGCCGGGGGCGCCCACCCCGGGCGCCCCCCCCGGCAGCCACCGGCCG
>NZ_JALPTH010000028.1 GCF_023218175.1 Streptomyces lichenis
GTCTTGGCGGGCCGTCCGGCCGCCGCCCGAGCCGGCTCGGCCGACTTCGCCGCCCGGTCGTCGGATTCCCGCGGCCCGCGGTCCTCGGCGTCCCGGCCGCGCGACTTCTCGGCCTCCTTGGCCCGCGCCTCCTCGGCCGCCCGCTCCACCTTCTCCGGGGCGACGAACCGGTAGCCCACGTTCCGTACGGTGCCGATCAGCGACTCGTGCTCGGGGCCGAGCTTGGCGCGCAGCCGCCGGACGTGGACGTCCACCGTCCGCGTACCGCCGAAGTAGTCGTAGCCCCACACCTCCTGGAGCAGCTGGGCGCGGGTGAAGACCCGGCCGGGGTGCTGCGCCAGGTACTTGAGCAGCTCGAACTCCTTGAAGGTCAGGTCCAGCACCCGGCCCTTCAGCTTGGCGCTGTAGGTGGCCTCGTCCACCGACAGGTCGCCGTTGCGGATCTCCATCGGGGAGTCGTCGGCGGTGATCTGCTGGCGGCCCATGGCCAGCCGCAGCCGCGCCTCGACCTCGGCCGGCCCCGCGGTGTCCAGCAGCACGTCGTCCACGCCCCAGTCGGCGGTGACGGCGGCCAGCCCGCCCTCGGTGACCACCAGGATCAGCGGGCAGCCGGGGCCGGTGGAGCGCAGCAGCTGGCAGAGCGAACGCACCTGCGGCAGGTCGCGCCGCCCGTCGATGAGGATCACGTCGGCGCCGGGGGTGTCCACCAGGGCCGGGCCCTCGGCCGGCGCCACCCGGACGTGGTGCAGCAGCAGTCCGAGGGCGGGCAGCACCTCGGTGGAGGGCTGCAGGGCGTTGGTCAGCAGGAGCAGGGAACTCATCGCGCCTCCCCCGTCATCGGGGCGGTCGTCTGTTCGTCGTGCACGGTTCGGCGGCCCATCACGTCGGTTCCTCCTCGGTCCCTTGCTGGGGCACCTCCCGCGGCCTGTCGCCCGCGGGGGAGTTGCGCGGAACTGCTTCGTACGGTGGTGCGGGACTCTCGCGCCCTGAGAGCCCGCCCCGTGAGCTTTTGTTCATCCGCCCGTAACAACGGTCGGAAAACACAAAAGGACCCGGGGGCTGCTTCGCCCGAGTCCTCTCCGCAGCACAATAGCTCATATGAGTTCCGAGCCGGAGGGGGCGTTTCACACTGTGGATGATCGGCCGGTCACCCGCGGTCGGCCCGGCGGTCTTCTCCGCGCAACCCTGCGGACATCCGACGGCGTCCCGATCGAGGCCGTCCACACGCCTCCTACCAGGGCGTCTTCCCACGGTGACACCGCCATCGTCGTCGCGCACGGCTTCACCGGCTCGGTGGAGCGGCCCGCGCTGCGCCGGGCGGCCGAGGTGCTCCGCCGCCGGGCGGCCGTGGTCACCTTCTCCTTCCGCGGCCACGGCCGTTCGGGGGGCCGTTCGACGGTCGGCGACCGGGAGGTGCTCGACCTGGCGGCCGCGGTCGGCTGGGCCCGGCACCTGGGCTACCGGCGGGTGGTCACGGTCGGCTTCTCGATGGGCGGCTCGGTGGTGCTGCGGCACGCCGCGCTCTACCGGGAGGATCCGGGGGCGCGAACCGACGCGGTGGTCTCGGTGAGTGCGCCCGCGCGCTGGTACTACCGGGGTACGGCGCCGATGCGCCGGCTGCACTGGGTGGTCACTCGGCCGGCCGGGCGGCTGGTGGGGCGGTACGGGCTGCGCACCCGCATCCACGACCGGGACTGGGACCCGGTGCCGCTCTCCCCGGTGGAGGCGGTGCCGCTGATCGCCCCGGTCCCGCTGCTGGTGGTGCACGGCACCGCGGACCCGTACTTCCCGCTCGACCACCCCCGGATGCTGGCCGCCGCCGGCCCCGCCGAGCTGTGGCTGGAGCCCGGGATGGGCCATGCCGAGGACGCGGCCGACGAGCCGCTGCTGGCCCGGGTGGGGGAGTGGCTGGCGGGGGCATAGGAGTGCGGGCGGGAGGGCGTGCGGCGGGGTTGTCGGTGGCATGGCCCATCATGGATGCCGACGAAAGGAGCGTCGCTATGGCAGCGGGCACCATCCGCTACTGGGCCGCGGCCAAGGCCGCCGCCGGCACCCCCGAGGAGCCGTACGCAGCGGACAACCTGGCCGAGGCGCTGGCCGCCGCCCGTGAACGGCACCCCGGCGAGCTGGTGCGGGTGCTCCAGCGGTGTTCCTTCCTTGTCGACGGCGACCCCGTCGGCACCCGTGGCCACGACACGGTCGCCCTCGCCGAGGGCGGCACGGTCGAGGTGCTCCCGCCGTTCGCAGGAGGGTGAGCCGCGCAGCATGAGCAGCAGCGAGCAGCAGTATCCGAGCGAGCAGTACGGAAACGGAAGCGGAAACGGGGAGGTGTACGGGGACGAGCAGCGGTACGGGAACGGCCAGTCGTACGGGAGCCAGGAGCCGTACGCGGACGGGCAGCCGTACGCGCAGGGGCAGCCGTCTCCGTACGAGCCCGGGCCCTATGCCCCGCGGACCCCGCAGGCTTCCCAGACCTCCCAGGCTCCGTACGGGCAGCCCGGTTCCGGCTACCCGGACGGGTCCCGCCCCGCCGAGCCGAACCCCTACGCGAGCGGCGCCGTCGGCCACCAGCCGTACGAGACGCAGCCGTACCAGGGGCAGCCGTACGAGAGCGCCCCGTCCTACGGCGGCGCACCGGCGCAGAGCGGCGGCACCCAGCCCCCGTACGGCACCCAGCCCCCGTACGGCGCTCAGCAGCCATCCGATGCCCAGCAGCCGTACGGCGCTCAGCAGCCATCCCGGGCCCATGGGTCCCACGGCACTCCGCAGCCCTATGGCGCGCAGCAGTCGCAGCAGTCCTACGGCGACCAGACCTGGGAGGGCCAGACCTGGGACACCCACGTCCAGCCCTCCCTCCGGCAGACCGCCCCGTCTCCTGCCCCCGCCCCCGGTCCCGCTCCCGTGGACCGGACCGCGATCCTGCGGCCGGTCCGGGACGAGCAGGGGCGGCCGGCGGAACAGCGGAGCCACCCGGTGGGCCATCCGCCGGCCGCACCGGAGACGGGTGTCGGTGCTCCGCTGCCGCCCGAGGTGCCCTACGACCGGCCCACCGCGATGCTGCGTCCGATCACCGACGACGAACCCGCCCCCGGGGCGGCCGGCCCGGTGGCCGGCCAGAGCGTACCGGGGCCCGCCGCCGCGGTTCCCGCCCCGGCCGGCCCCGCCGAGCCGGCCTACGGGGCGCCGACCACCTCCGGTGAGGTCCGGCTGACCGACGCCCAGCGGGCGCGGGCCGAGGGCCGGTCGCCGATCATCGAGCCGGGCATGCAGCCGGCGGCGCTCACCGCCGTACTGGGCTGTCTGCTCGCCGGGGGCGCCGCCCTCGGGCCGTACGGGCTGCTGCTGCCGCTCGTCCTGCTCCAGGCGGTCACCGCGGCCGGCTGGTTCCGGCTCAACGGCATGTGGCCGGCCCGGCAGGGCATCGCCCTGGCCTTCGCGGGCGGGGTCACCGCCGACGCCGCGCTGCTGGCGACCGGCCGGCAGCACGCACCGGCGGCGATCATCGGCACCCTCGGGGTGTGGGTGCTGCTGGTGCTGGTCCTCCAGCTCCGCAGCCACGCCGGTGCGGACGAGCGGCAGTACGGGCTGATGGCCACGGTCGTCTCGTCCGCGCTGGCGGTGCTGGCGGCGGGCCATCTGGCGGCCGTCCAGGACGCCGTGGTGATCGGGGCGCTGGCGGTCGCGGCCGCCGTCCCGGTGCGCGCGCTGCCGCTGCCCGGCCCGGTCTCCCTGGTGGCCAGGCTGCTCGCGGCGGCCGGTGCCGGGGCGGCCGCGGGCCTGCTCACCGGGGCTGAGCCGCTGCGGGCGGCGCTGCTCGGGGCGGGCGCCGGGGTGTGCGCGCTGATCGGCCACCGGGTGGCGAGCTATGACTACCCGTCCCGCTTCGTCCATATGACCGCCGGGGTGGCGCTGCCGCTGGCGGCCGCCGCGCCCGCGGTGTACCTGCTGGGGCGGGCCCTGGTGTGACGGCGGGCACTGGTCCGGCGGCCGGGGTCTGCGCGGGCCGGGGGCGGGAACAGGAACCGAACGGCCCCCTCGAACGTCGATCATGACGTGACGACCGGGGTCGGCAAGGACAGACCGGCGACGGCCAGGGTGGGGGACACCGAACGATGCGTGCACTGCGGATACTTCTGATCACCGCCGTGGTCCTCGGGGGGCTGTTCGTCCTCGCGGACCGGCTGGCGGTGAAGTACGCGGAGTCCGAGGTGGCGGACCGGGTGAAGGCCAGCCGGGGCCTGTCGTCCACCCCCGAGGTGTCCATCAAGGGCTTCCCGTTCCTGACCCAGGTGGCCGGCCGGGAGCTGGAGCAGGTCGACATCGGCCTGACCGGGGCGGAGGCCTCGGCGGGCGGCCGGGCGGTCCGGATCACCGAGATGGACGCCTCCCTGCGCGATGTGCGGATCCAGGGCAACTTCGACCGGGCCATCGCGGCCACCGCCACCGGCACCGCCCGGATCAGCTACGGCGACCTCGCCGCCGCCGCCCAGGAGGACGTCACCCTCGCCTACGGCGACAACGGCAAGGTGAAGCTCACCGGCTCCATCGAGGTGCCGGTGCTCGGCAAGATCAGCGAGAGCGTGCTGTCCACGGTGAGCGTGGTGGACGGGAACACCCTGCGGGTGCGCGCCGACAAGGTGCCCGGCGACTCCATACCCGGGGTGGAGGGGCGGATCCGCGAGCGCACCGACTTCGACCGCACCATCAGCGGGCTGCCCACCGGGCTGAGCCTGCAGAAGGCCGAGGCGACCGCGGACGGCCTGCGGATCTCGCTGACCGGCAAGGACGTCGCCCTGGCCGGCTGACCGCGCCCTGCCCCACATGGTGAGACGGAGCCGTCCGTTCCGCAGGCGGAGCCGGGCGAAACGGGTGCTCCGGGGTGGCGCCTGAGTGGTCTTTCGCTCCCGCCGTCCCACCATTCGGGCATTCTCGTCTCAGAATTCGACACGCCGGTGACACGGCCGCCGGTCCGTCCCTACGATCGGACGCATGAAGCAGCGACAGGCGGATCTCACGAAGCGGCGGGCAGTAGACCTGTGCCGCGTCGCCGCCATGCTCTGTCGCTCCCTCTGAGACGGGAGCCCGGTCTTCCGCAGCCCCGAGGTCCCCGCGCGTTCCGACGCCCCCGGCCGGACCCGGACCGTGCCCGAGCCGCACCAGCCAACGATCCCGTACCCGCAGCAGTGCCGTACGAGCCGCCAGACGGACCCGCACGGCCGCGACACGAGACGCGCAGAGGCGAGGAAGAGGCGAGCGAGGCCCGACGAAGGACAGGGTGAGCGGTCGGGGCGCGCGAGCGCCCGTCGACCGCACCGCACGATCCGAGACCGGGCCCGCCGCTCCGGCACCGGGCATCCGCACCGGCGCGGCGGAGCACGCCGCACCGAGGGAAGCCGCCAGGACCGGACCGGCTCCGGTACGAGCTCCACACCCCGCACCACACCGCCCGCCGCCCACTGCCCCGGAGGAGAACAGCATGAGCCGCAGCGACGTCCTGGTAGACGCCGACTGGGTCGAGGCCCGGATCGACGACCCGAAGGTCGTCATCGTCGAGGTCGACGAGGACACCTCGGCGTACGACAAGAACCACATCAAGAACGCCGTCCGGATCGACTGGAAGCAGGACCTCCAGGACCCGGTGCGCCGCGACTTCGTGGACCAGGAGGGCTTCGAGAAGCTCCTGTCCGCCAAGGGCATCGCCAACGACGACACGGTCGTCCTCTACGGCGGCAACAACAACTGGTTCGCGGCGTACGCCTACTGGTACTTCAAGCTGTACGGCCACGACAGCGTCAAGCTGCTCGACGGCGGCCGCAAGAAGTGGGAGCTGGACTCCCGCGACCTGGTCGACGGCTCCCAGGTGCCCAGCCGCCCGGCCACCGAGTACAGGGCCCAGGCCCAGGACACCTCCATCCGTGCCTTCCGCGACGACGTGGTGGCCGCGATCGGCGCCAAGAACCTGGTCGACGTGCGCTCCCCCGACGAGTTCAGCGGCAAGCTGCTCGCCCCGGCACACCTCCCGCAGGAGCAGTCGCAGCGCCCCGGCCACGTGCCCAGCGCCCGCAACATCCCCTGGTCCAAGAACGCCAACGACGACGGCACCTTCAAGTCGGACGACGAGCTGACGTCGCTCTACGCCGACGAGCAGGTCGATCTGGCGAAGGACACCATCGCCTACTGCCGCATCGGTGAGCGCTCGGCCCTGACCTGGTTCGTGCTGCACGAGCTGCTCGGCCAGGAGAACGTCAAGAACTACGACGGCTCGTGGACCGAGTACGGCTCCCTGGTCGGCGTGCCGATCGAGCTCGGCGCCGCCAAGTAGGCAGCAGCCCCCGACCCCTCCCTCCCCCCCGTTTGACCTAGGAGTACCCCTTATGTGTGGAGCACAGGCCGGCGGCCCGGACGCTTCGGCGATCAAGCCCGGCGAGACCACCATCCAGGGCCAGGTGACCCGCGACGGCGAGCCCGTCACCGGTTACGTGCGCCTGCTGGACTCGACCGGCGAGTTCACCGCCGAGGTCCCGACCTCCGCGACCGGGCAGTTCCGCTTCTACGCGGCCGAGGGCACCTGGACGGTCCGCGCGCTGGTGCCGGGCGGCACGGCCGACCGCACGGTCGTCGCCCAGCAGGGCGGACTCGCCGAGGTCGCCATCGCGGTCTGAGCACCGCAGTACCGGGGCCGCGAGGCCCGCAGAGCGGTCGAAGGGCCGTGCCTCCTGGGGGTTGGACGCTTACCGGGACCGGGGCACGGCCCTTCGGTCTGCCCGGACGCCGGTCGGCCCGTCCGGGCACTGCCCGAAGGCCGGCGGCGGCTCGTACCCTGGAGGTATGTACGCACGGCGTCGGCATCTCTACTTCGGGATGATGGCGGTCTGCCTGGTCCTCTTCGTGGGGGCCTGGGCCGTGGTCCGGCTCTGGTCGGTGCCGGCCGCCATCGCCATGTGCGTGGTCGCCATGGTCATCCCGCCGATCGCGGCCATGGTCGCCAACCGGCGGGGCCCGGAGGACCGCTGGTGGGACGAGATGCCTTCCGGGGACCAGAAGTCCGACGAGTGGTGGGACGAGCTCGACGGGCGCCGCCGCCCCCGCCGGCCCAGTCCCTGATCCCCGTAGACCAGATCCCCGTAGATCAGTAGACGAGGGCCTGGGCGCCGTCGGCCGTCGCCTCGCTGACGAAGACCTGCGCTCCGGCGATCCGCACCCCTTCCAGCACGTCCCGCTCGGTGATCTCGCGGCGGGCCGCGCACTGGGTGCACAGGGTGATCAGGCCCCCGGCCAGGATCGAGTCGAGCAGGTCCGGCAGCGGCGCCGCGTGCGGCAGCTCGAACTCGGCCGCCTTGCCCGGCAGGGCGAACCACGAGGACTCACCGGTCAGCCAGAGGGACACCTCCACCCCGCTGGCGACGGCCACCGCCGCCACCGTGAACGCCTGCGAGCAGCGCTCGGGGGCGTCGGCCCCCGCGGTCACCTTGATCACGAGCTTCTTCGCCATACCGGGAACTGTACGGCGCGGGGTACGGCCCGCCCGGGCCGCGCCCCGTACCTCGCGAGGAGCGGCGGGGTGCCACCCATTAGGCTGGGAGGCGGTCCGCGTACCCGCCGTACCACCCCGGCGCCGCCGTCAGCCCCGCTCACCGAGGAGCACCCGTGCTTGAGACCTTCTTCTCCGCCCTGCTGGTCCTGGTCTGCGTCGGCGTGCTCGCCTTCGCCTTCCTGACCGTGAAGAAGCTGTACCAGGGCCAGCGCTGAGCGCCCCCCTGGCCTCGTAGAACGACCTTCCCGAACGACCCCTACGCCCCGAGAGACCGGCAGAGCAGCCCATGATCGAGATCCCGTCCGACCTGAACCCGGAACTCGTCCCCCTCGCGTTCCTCCTCGGCACCTGGGAGGGCGCGGGCGTCTCGGACTTCCCCGGCGCCGAGAAGTGCAACTTCGGCCAGTCGGCCACCTTCAGCCATGACGGCCGGGACTTCATCGAGTACGTGTCGCACACCTGGGTGCTGGACTCCGAGGGCAACAAGGTCCGCCCGCTGGAGACCGAGAGCGGCTTCTGGCGCGTCGACAAGGACCGCAAGGTCGAGGTCGTGATGGTGCGCGACTCCGGGGTCGTCGAGGTCTGGTACGGCGAGATCGCCGACAAGAAGCCGCAGATCGACCTGGTGACGGACGCGGTCGCGCGGACCGCCGCCTCCGGGCCGTACAGCGGTGGCAAGCGGCTCTACGGCTATGTGAAGGGCGACCTGATGTGGGTCGGCGAGAAGGCCACCCCGGAGGTCCCGCTGCGCCCGTACATGTCCGCGCAGCTGAAGAAGGTCGTCACCCCGCAGCAGGTCGAGGCGTGGGCCAAGGACCTGGGCGACCTCCCCGACGACGGGATCGCCTTCTTCAAGTAGGCCCTTCGCGCGAGGACCGGCGGTACGCGGCGCGTGGATCGGACGCTCGCTTGTGCGGGACGGCCGCTGACCGCCATCAGAGCCCTGAGCCGGACGGGCCGGGGCTCCTACACTGGACGCGTGGTGAGCACCGACTGGAAAAGCGACCTGCGGCAGCGCGGCTACCGGCTGACTCCCCAGCGCCAGCTCGTCCTGGAGGCCGTGGACGTGCTGGGGCACGCGACGCCCGACGACATCCTCACCGAGGTGCGCAGGACCGCCTCCGGGGTCAACATCTCCACCGTCTACCGGACCCTGGAGCTGCTGGAGGAGCTGGGGCTGGTCAGCCACGCCCATCTGGGCCACGGCGCGCCGACGTACCACCTGGCGGACCGGCACCACCATCTGCACCTGGTGTGCCGGGACTGCACCGAGGTGATCGAGGCGGAGGTGGAGGTGGCCGCCGAGTTCACCGCCAAGCTGCGCGAGACCTTCGGCTTCGACACCGACCTCAAGCACTTCGCGATCTTCGGCCGCTGCGCCGACTGCACGGAGAAGGCCGAGGCGGACGCCCGCACCGCGGGGGGTGACACGGGCGACGCCCGTACGGGGGAGTCGTAGGCTGATCGCATGCTGCGACAGTCACCGACCAGCCCCCTGCTCTCCCTGCCCGGTGCCGTGCCCGCCGAGGGCGCGGACGAAGGGGTCGCCGCGCACTACGGCGACCTGTTCCGGGAACAGCGCGCCCTGGCCGACGGCCGGGGCCTGGTCGACCTGAGCCACCGGGGGGTCGTCGCGGTCAGCGGCGCGGACCGGCTCACCTGGCTGCACCTCCTCCTCACCCAGCACGTCAGCGAGCTGCCCCCGGGGCAGGCCACCGAGGCGCTGGTGCTCTCCGCCAACGGGCACATCGAGCACGCCCTCTACCTGGTGGACGACGGCGAGACGGTCTGGGCGCATGTGGAGCCCGGCACCCAGGAGGCGCTGATCGGCTATCTGGAGTCGATGAGGTTCTTCTACCGGGTGGAGGTCGCCGACCGCACCGAGGACTTCGCCGTGGTGTACCTGCCCGCGGGCTCCATCGCCGAGGTCCCGCCCGGCGCCGTGGTCCGCGAGACCCCGCACGGCCGGGACGTGCTCCTGCCGCGCGGCGAGCTGGCGGCGTTCGCGGAGCGGCACGGCCCGGCGGCCGGCGTGTGGGCGTACGAGGCGCTGCGGGTCGAGTCGCACCGGCCCCGCCTCGGCTTCGAGACCGACCACCGGACCATCCCGCACGAGCTGGGCTGGCTGGAGAGCGCGGTCCACCTCCAGAAGGGCTGCTACCGGGGCCAGGAGACGGTGGCCCGGGTCAACAACCTGGGCCGGCCCCCGCGCCGGCTGGTCTTCCTGCACCTGGACGGCAGCGAGGTGCACCTGCCGGGCCACGGCACCCCGGTGCGGCTGGCCTCGGACGGGGAGGAGGGCCGCCAGCTGGGCTTCATCACCAGCTCGGCCCGCCACCACGAGCTCGGCCCGATCGCGCTCGCCCTGGTGAAGCGGAACGTCCCGGTGGACGCCCCGCTGCTGGCCGGCACCACGGCCGCCGCCCAGGAGACGGTGGTCGAGCCGTAGCCCGTACGGCCCCGGGGTGGATCCCGGGGCCACCTTGGGGCGTGCTCAGACCTCCACGAGGACCGTGAAGGGCCCGTGGTTGGTGAGCGAGAGGCGCATGTCCGCGCCGAACCGGCCGGTCGCCACCGTCGCCCCCTGCTCCCGCAGCCGGGCGACCACCTCGTCGACCAGCGGTTCGGCGACCGGGCCGGGAGCGGCGGCGTTCCAGGTGGGGCGGCGGCCCTTGCGGGCGTCCCCGTACAGCGTGAACTGCGAGACCACCAGCAGCGGGGCGTCCACGTCGGAGCAGGACCTCTCGCCGTCGAGGATCCGCAGCGACCACAGCTTGCGGGCCAGCCGCTCCGCCTTCTCGGGGGTGTCGTCATGGGTGACCCCGACCAGGACGCACAGCCCCTCGCCGGTGATCCCGCCCACCGTCTCGCCCGCCACCACGACGCTCGCGCCGTCCACCCTCTGCACCACCGCACGCATGGCGACCAACCTATCGCCCCGCCCGTCCCGCTCCCGAAGCGAACCCCGGCGTGATTCGTACGCGTCCGAACGGGTGCAGCCGCCTGCACCGGCGGTGGCACAACTGGCACCATTCCTCTCAGGCGGTGCCTTACGCACCGGTCGAGGGGACGGAATCACATGAGCACTTCTGGCGCCGGGCAGTCGCCGCATCCCGTACCGATGACATGTGCCACCGGCAGGCGAGGTGGTGGACCGGCGGACCGCCCGCCCGCCCAGCGGACCGGGGTGCCGGCCGGTCAGCCGGGCCCGGGCGCCCCGGGCGGCGAGGGCACGGCCGCCGCCGTGCTTCCCGGTGACGGCCAACCGGGCGGCCTGCCCGCCGCCGAGCAGCCGCCGTACGACCTGTCCGCGCTGCGGCTGCCGGAACTGCGGGCGCTGCGCCGGGACTCCGGTGCCGACGAGGCCGACCTCAGCTATGTCCGCCGGCTGCTCCAGGGCCGGATCGACATCCTCCGGGCCGAGCTGGCCCGGCGCGGCGGGGCGCAGCCGCCGGTGGTGGACCGGCTGTCCGAGATCCTCGCGGACACCCCCTCCCGGCACCGCTCCTCGGCCCGGCATGTGACGCTCTCCACCCCGCGCGGCGAGGAGTACCGGCGCTTCGCGGCCGAGGTGCTGGCCGAGGTGGAGCTGTCCGACCTGGCCGCCCGGACGGACCAGGAGCTGCACGACGGGCTGGGGCGGCTGGCGGGCTACGAGCAGCAGGTCTCGCGCCGCCGCCAGCAGCTCCAGCGGACGGCGGACGGTTGCAGTGCCGAGATCGCCCGCAGGTACCGTGAGGGCGAAGCTCAAGTAGACGACCTGCTGCGCTGAGGCAGCGGCGGCGGGTCCCTCCCGGAAGGCCGCCGTCCCATGACCTCCTCCGCCCCCGCCGCATCCCCGGCCGCCGCCGCGCCGCCGGTCCTCGCCGAGGTGGTCCGCTCGGGCTTCACCGAGGGCCACCACCGGGGGTCGCTGGTGCTGCTGGCCGCCGACGGCAGCGTGCTGGACTCGGTCGGCGACCCGGCGGCGCCGGTCTACCCGCGCTCCTCCAACAAGCCGATGCAGGCGGCGGCGCTGCTGCGGGCCGGGTTGGAGCTCTCCGGTGAGCGGCTGGCGCTGGCCGCGGCCAGCCACTCAGGCGAAACGATTCACCTGGACCTGGTCCGCACCATGCTGGCCGAGCACGGGCTGACCGAGGCCGACCTCCAGACCCCGCCCGACCTGCCGCTGGACCCGGTCGAGGCGGAGGCGTACCTGGCCGCCGGGCACCGCCGCGCCCGGCTGGCCATGAACTGCTCGGGCAAGCACACCGCGATGCTCGCCGCCTGCGCCCTCAACGGCTGGGACCCCGGGAGCTATCTGGACCCGGCGCACCCGCTCCAGCGCCTGGTCCACGAGGAGGTGGAGGCCGCCGCCGGGGAGCCGGTGGCCTCGGTCGGCACGGACGGCTGCGGGGCGCCGCTGATGGCGATCAGCCTGCTGGGGCTCGCCCGGGCGTTCCGCTCCTACGTCCTGGCGGAGCCGGGCACCCCGCAGCGCCGGGTCGCCGACGCGATGCGGGCGCACCCGGAGTACGTGGCGGGCACCCGGCGCCCGGACACCTGGCTGATGCGGGCCGTCCCGGGCACCCTGTCCAAGATGGGCGCGGAGGCGGTGCAGGCGGTGGCGCTGGCGGACGGCCGGGCGCTCGCCTTCAAGATCGACGACGGCTCCACCCGGGCGCTGGGCCCGGTGCTGGCGCGCGCCCTGGAACTGCTCGGGGTGTCCGACCCGGTACTGGAGCGGATCGCGGACACCCCGCTGCTGGGCGGCGGGCGCCGGGTGGGCGAGGTCCGCGCCGCGTTCTGAACCCGTGCGGCCGGGACACGGGGGCGGGTGCGGAAATCGGATGCGAGGGGCACGTACGCGCACCTAGCCTGTGCCGCCATGAGCCCCCACATCCGCACCCTCACCGACACCGACGCCGACCTGGCCGACTGGATACGCGCCATGCACGTCGGGTTCCTGTTCCCGCCGTCGGTGAGCGAGGAGGTGCTCAGGGTGCGGGGCGCGAACATCGATGTCACCCGCACCCAGGGGGCCTTCGAGGACGAGCGCTGTGTGGCCACCTTCCGCTCGCACGACCAGGACGTCTCCGTACCGGGTGGCGCCCTGGTCCAGGCGAACGCGGTCACCAACGTCACCGTCTCGCCTACCCACCGGCGGCGCGGGCTGCTCAGCCGGATGATGGCGGCCGACCTGGCGGCGGCCCGGGAGCGCGGTGACGTCCTGTCCACCCTGATCGCCGCCGAGTACCCGATCTACGGGCGGTACGGATTCGGGCCCGCCGCCTGGTCCACCGAGTGGACCGTCGACCTGCGCCGGGCCGGGCTGGACCCGCGCCGGTCCGGTCCGGGCGACGGCGGCCGGATCGACCTGGTCACCCCGGAGGAGCTGCGCAAGCTGGGGCCGGACCTCTTCGAGCGGGTACGGGCGGTCCGGCACGGCATGGTCAGCCGCTCCGCGCGCTGGTGGGAGCGGAGCACCGGGATGCACCGGATTCCGGAGGAGCCGTGGAAGGAACCGTTCTTCGCGGTGTACCGCTCGGCCTCCGGAGAGCCGGACGGCTACCTCGCGTACACCGCCGACGACCACTGGGAGGACGGCAAGCAGCCGCTGAACACGGCGACCGTCCGCCAGCTGGTCGCCGCCACGCCCGCCGCCGAGCGCGCGCTCTGGCTCTTCCTCTGCTCCGTCGACTGGATCACCCTGGTCAAGACCGGCCACCGCGCCCCCGACGACCTGCTGCCGCTGCTGCTGCCCGACCCCCGCGCGGCCAGGGTCACCACCCACGCCGACTTCCTCTGGCTGCGGATCATGGACGTGGCACGGGCCCTGGAGGCGCGGAGCTACGCCGCCGAGGGCGCCCTCGTCCTGGAGGTGCGCGACGAGTCGGGGCTCTCCGGCGGGCGGTTCCGGCTGGAGGCCGGCCCGGGCGGCGCGAGCTGCGCGCCGACCACCGCCTCCGCCGAGCTGACCCTCGGCGTCGCGGAGCTGGGCACCCTCTACCTGGGCGACGAGTCGGCGGTACGGCTGGCCGCGCTCGGCCGGGTCGAGGAGACGGCCCCCGGCGCCGCGGCCCGCGCCGACGCCCTGCTGCGCACCTCCCGCCGGCCGTGGTGCCCGGACGTCTTCTGACGGGGGCGGGTCCGAAGAGGCGGGCGCGCCCGGTCGCCACTCCGCGCCCGCGGCGTCCGAAGCGCGATCTCGGCGTGCTTGCGGCCGAGGGGCCCGGCGGCCCGGAAATCCGGTGGCCGCCCCGGTCACCCGACGGTCACCATCGGCGGATGGACACCTCCCGGCCCCCCTCCCCCCGGCCGTTCCTGACGACGGAGCGGCTGGTGCTGCGGCCGTTCACCGGCGGGGACCGCGACATCGAGCGTCTGCTCGCACTCGACAGCGACCCCGAGGTCACCCGCTTCCTCACCGGCGGCCGGCCGACCAGCCGGGAGGCCCTGGTGACCCGGGTCCTGCCGAGGCTGCTGCACATCCACCCGTGCCTGGGCACCCCCGGCTACTGGGCGGCGGAGGAGCGTGGGACCGGGGCGTTCCTCGGCTGGTTCGAGTTCCGCCCCCTGGAGGAGGGCAGCCCGGCCGTGGTGGAGCTCGGCTACCGCCTGAGGCGCGAGGCATGGGGCAGGGGGCACGCCACCGAGGGCTCGCGGGCGCTGATCCGCAAGGGCTTCACCGAGCTCGGCGTCGAGCGGGTGACCGCCGACACCATGGCGGTCAACACCGGTTCGCGGCGCGTGATGGAGAAGGCCGGGCTGTCCTTCGTACGCGCCTACCGCGACGACTGGCCGGAAACGATCCCCGGCTCCGAGCACGGCGAGGTCGAGTACGCCCTTACGCGCCAGGAGTGGTCGGAGCGGTGGGAGGGGGCGGAGGGGTCGGAAGAGGCGAAGCCGTCGCAGCCGCCGGCTCGCGCAGGTCGGCCACGGCACAGCTGACGTTGTCGGGGCCGCCGTACCGGTTGGCCAGCTCGACGAGCCGGTGCACCGCCTGCTCGGGGCCGTCGGCCGAGGCGACCACCCGGCGCAGCTCCTCGGCCGGCACGACGGCGGACAGCCCGTCGGAGCAGAGCAGCCAGCGGTCGCCGGCCCGTGCGTCATGCAGCCGCACGTCCGCCGGGGCCGTCCCGGCAGCCCCGTTGCCGGCCTGGGCGTGCAGACCCAGGGCCCTGGTCAGCAGGGACCGCTGCGGATGGGAGCCGGCCTCGTCCGGGCTGAGCCGTCCCTCGTCCACCATCGACTGGACCAGGGTGTGGTCATGGGTGATCTGGAACAGCTCGCCGTCGCGCAGCAGATACGCGCGGGAGTCGCCGACGTGGGCGAGGGCCAGCCGCGACCCGGTCCAGAGCAGCGCGGTGAGCGTCGTACCGGCCTCCTCCCCGGGCCCGTCCCCGTCCCCGCCCTCGGCGGTGATGCTCCGTACGGCCCGTCCGGCCTGCTCGACCGCGTCCTGAAGGGCCCCCAGCAGACTGCCGACCGGCAACCCGCCCTCGTCCCCCTCCCACGCGTCGCCCTCCAGCCGCTTGAGCGCCTCGATCGCGGCGGAGCCGGCGGGTGCGCCCGCCCCGCCGAAGCCGTCGGCGACCGCGAGCAGCCGGGAGCCGGCGTAGGCGGTGTCCTGGTTGCTGCTGCGGACCAGGCCCTGGTGGGACAGGGCGGCGTAGCGGATCTCCAGCGGTGGTGTGGTGATCGCGGGCATGTCGGAACCCCTTCGGCTCAGATGGTCGACGAGGAAGGCGGCCAGGTGCCGCCGTTCGGCGGTCTCCGCCTCGACCCGTGCCCAGAACGCCCGGATCTCCTGGGCGGCCGCGTCCGCGTCCAGCGTGCCGATCCGCTGGATGCGGGCGAGCGGCATGCCCAGCCGGCGCAGCCAGGCGACCAGCCGCGCGTGCTCCAACTGCTCGGGCGCGTAGTGGCGGTATCCGGTCAGCGGGTCGACCCGGGCGGGGGTCAGCAGGCCGAGTTCGTCGTAGAGGCGCAGGGCCTTCGGGGACAGCCGGGACGCTCTGGCGAACGCTCCGATGGTCAGCAACCGCATGGCTCCCCGTCCCTTGTCTTCCTCGGATTCCTCGGGCCGGGCGCTCGGTGCCCGGCCCGGCCGATGCTGGGGCCTGCCCCAAGGACAAGGTCAACCCCGGCTCGTACGCGCGTGGTCGGCGGGCCCCAGGAAGTCGTACACCGCCCAGTCGGTGAGCGTCCGATAACCCAGGCGCTGGTAGAGGGCGTTGCTGGTGGGGTTGGCCAGATCGGCGAACAGCGCGACCTCCCGCGCGCCCGCGGCCAGCGCGGCCCGGCTCACCTCCGCGGTCACCGCGCCCGCGTAGCCGTGGCCGCGCAGCCGGGCCGGGGTGTAGACGATGTCCACCTGGATCTGGCCGCCGATCAGCGGGTTCATGCCCGCGACGGAGACGGGGGTGCCGTCCGGGGTCTCCCAGAGCGTGTAGCACTTGTCGGCGAAGCGGGAGTTGGCCCATGACTCGGCGCTGAGGGAGGCGGACTCCCCGACCGCCTTGGCGAACTCGCCGCACCAGTACACGGCCTGGTCCAGGTCCTCCTCGCCCAGGACGCGGCCCCGGCCGGCCGGCAGTGGGTCCGGCGGGGTGAGCGTGCCGAGGCGGTACAGCCGCAGTCGTACGTCCCGCAGTCTCGGCGTCACCCCGGTGTGCCGCTGCCAGGCCTCGGCGAAGGCGGTGGCGCTGCCGTGGTCCGCGCTGACGTAGGGCGGGGAGTGCCCGAGGGCGGCCAGCTGCGCGGCGAGGGTGTCGGCCTGCTCGGGGGTGAGCGGGGTGAGGCCCAACCCGCGGGAGGGCAGGCGGAAGAAGGCGGCGTGGACCTCGCCCGCCCGCTCCAGCCGGCCGAACAGGGCGGGTCCGGTGCCGAACGCGCCCGCGCCGCGCGCCCGCAGCCGCGCGGTCCAGGTCAGCGGCATGACATGCGGGCCGGGCCGCGAGCGCAGGAAGTCACCGGCGTGGGCAAGGAAGTCGTCGACATCCTCCGTGAGATGCCAGTCACGCCGTCCACCGGTCCCACTCGCCCTCGTCATCCGCCAAGCATGCCCCGGATCTCCCCGAAATCCAGCGGCGGCAGCCGCGCCAGCTCGGCGCCGGCCGCGCTCATCGCGGCGCCGTAGCCCGGGGTGTCCAGCAGGTCCGTCAGGGCGTCGGCGATCGCCTCGTGTCCCGCCGCGATGCCCAGCGCCCGGCCCAGGCCGCGGCGGACGAACGCGGCGGTGTTGCCGGGCTGGTCGCCGAGAACGCCCATGCCCAGGACGGGGGTTTCGCCCTGCACCGCGTCCAGCAGGGACGCCCGGCCGCCATGCGTCACGAACAGGTCGGCCCGGTGCAGCAGCGCGGGCTGCGGGGCGTGCCGGACGACCCTGATGTGCGGGCTCCCGCTCGGCAGCCGGCCCGCGAGGTCCCCCGCGGACACGATCGCGTCGCAGTCGATCGCCCGGAGCGCCGCCATGATCTCCCGGTACGCCTCCCCGGCGACTCTCCGCAGGCCGGACATCGCGGTGGTCAGGGTGCCGAGGCTCACATAGACGAGCGGGCGCCCCGGGCGGAGGGTCAGGGCCGGAACCGGACCCTCCGCCGGCACGGTACGGAAGGGTGCGAGGGTGCGCCGCACCACCCGCGCCGAGGGCGGCGGCGGAATCTCCCTCTCCCCGTGGAACCAGTGCATCGGCGCCGGGCCGAGCATCGGCGGGAGTGCGGGCGGGTCCAGCTCGTACCGCTTGTGGAGGGGGAGCAGCGCGGGCGCGACATGGGCGTCCCAGAGGTCCAGGAGCACCGGGCCGAGGCCGTTGTCCGCCGCGAGCAGCGGCAGTTCCAGCACCCTGGCCGCGAGATGCGCGCCGAGGTCGCTGCACTCGGCGATCACCAGATCGGGACGCTCCCGGCTCCACGCGGTGAGCAGGTCACGGGCCTTCACCTCGGCCTGCCCGGGCCAGAGGCCGCCGAAGACGTACCGGTTGAACGCGGCGTTCCCGTGCCGCCGCCACACCTCGCTCGCCGCCCGCTGGACGGCGGGGTCGCACGTCCACTCCGTACCCGCGCCACGGAACCCCGCCCCGCGCAGCCGGGCTTCGCGGCGGAACACGGGCGGGGCGTGCAGCGTGACCCGGTGGCCCTGTTCCACGGCCGGGCAGATGACGTAGTCCAGCGCGGACACGTGCGAGGGGATCGGTTCGGCGGTGATCGCTATCCGCAAGGCCATCGGGGCCACTCCAAGCTCTGTCCATCGGGTCGACACCCGGGCGGATCAGCAGCCTGCGGCCCGATCCGTCCCAGCCGCCACGGCCCACGGCCGGCCCGGGACACCGGAACGCCCGCACCACCTCCGACCAGTGCTCCTGTGCCCCGGCTGGAACGCCGGAATGGAACACGGAGCAGCAGCCCCGTCCCTACCAGCCCCCGACCGGAGGCCTGCCGGCCACCACCCTCACCGGAGTTCGCCCCTCACCCCTTGACGGCCTCCGCGATCCGCAGGGCGGCCTGGGCGGGTGTGCGGTGCGTGGTGTCGATGACTTCCGCCTCCCCGTGCAGCCAGGTGCGGGCCGACGCCGCGTCGGCGTCAACGCTGCTCAGCGCCGCGACATGGCCGACACGCTCAGCGGCCACGGCGGCGACCACATTGCGGTGGTGCAGCAGCACCCGTGCATCGGGCCCGGTCGCCGGACACGAACACCAGCGTGTCCACGCCCTTCAGCGCCGCCCGCAGCGCCGCCGGATCGCCGTAGTCGGCGACGGCGACCTCCACCCCCGGCGGAAACGCCTCAGCAGGCGGCTTCCGCCGGGTCATCGCCACGACGTCCGCGTCCGGCCCCGCGAGCAACCGCACCACCCGCCCGCCGAGGCTGCCCGCCGCCCCCGTCACCGCGATGCGCATCCTTGCCCCTTCGGTGAGACAGGTCGTTGCCGCGGATCACGCTAGCGCGCTGTTGTTCCGGACGGCCGGGTTGGCAGACTTTTGCAAGCGGTTGCTTGCAAAAGTTAGCGAGTGGGGGCACCATCGGAGGCATGGCATCGCTCAACGTCGGCAACCTCGGTGACTACCTCCGGGAGCAGCGCCGCAGTGCGCAGCTCTCGCTGCGGCAGCTCGCGGAGGCGGCCGGGGTGTCCAACCCGTATCTGAGCCAGATCGAGCGCGGGCTGCGCAAGCCGAGTGCCGAGGTGCTCCAGCAGGTCGCCAAGGCGCTGCGGATCTCCGCGGAGACGCTGTATGTGCGGGCCGGGATCCTGGACGAGCGGGAGCGCGAGGAGCTGGAGACGCGTGCGGTCATCCTCGCCGACCCCTCGATCAACGAGCGGCAGAAGCAGGTGCTGCTCCAGATCTACGACTCGTTCCGCAAGGAGAACGGCCTCGACGCGACCGAGGGTGTCAAAGACGGCGGCGATGCCGGCGAGGGCGTGGGCATCGGCGGTGCGGCCGGTACCGGTGCGGCCGGTACGGCGCCTGAGGGCCGTACCTGAGCGGCGGCCCGCGCCCCGGGTGGCGGGCTGCGCCCCTTGCCCGGTCCCGAACCAGTTCCCAGATTTCCGACTCTCCCGACTGTGCGATCCGGAGGATCACCACCGTGGCCATCATCGAAGAACTGCGTACCCCCTTCTACTTCGCCGCCGGTACGGCGGACCTCGCCGTGCGGCAGGCGCGCAAGGTCCCCGGGCTGATCGAGCAGATCGCCGCCGAGGCGCCGGCGCGGATCGACGCGGTACGCCGGACCGACCCCAAGGCCGTGCAGGAGCGGGTCAGCACCCAGGCCAAGGAGGCGCAGGCCACCGTGCAGGCCCGGGTCACCGAGGCGTTCGGCAGCATCGACACCGACTTCAAGAAGATCGGCGAGACCGCCCAGGGCCTGGCCTTGCGGAGCGTGGGCGTGGCCGCCGAGTACGCGGTCAAGGCCCGTGAGGCCTACGAGCGGGTCGCCGAGCACGGTGAGCAGGCCGTGCGCACCTGGCGCGGCGAGGCCGCCGACGAGCTGACCGAGATCGCCGTGGTGGTCGAGCCCGAGCCGGCCCCGAAGCCGGCGCAGCCCGCCACCAAGGTGTCGGAGGCCCCGGTCGAGCCCCCGGCCGCGACCGCGGACACTCCGGCGGCGGCCGCGCCCAAGCGGGCCGCCGCCAAGAGGGCGCCCGCCGCGCGCAAGCCGGCCGCGAAGAAGCCGGCCGGCGGCGCCGAGTAGCCGTGAGCCTGTCCGGCCCGCGCACCCGGGGGAGCACCCCGGCTGCGCGGGCTCGGGCACGTTCGGCGGCGCGGCCGCGTTGTACGAGTACCTTGGCCGCGAGGGGATACGACGGTACGACGGGGTCCCACGACTGACTAGGCGGTGCTCACCATGTTGCTCCAGGGGTTCGGCACGTTCATCTCGCTGCTGTATCTCGCCATGACCCTGCTCGCCGTGGCCGCCTTCCTGCTCGCGGTGACGGCCCGCGAGGACGCGTACCGGGCGGCCGACAAGCAGAGCAAGACCTTCTGGCTGGTCATCCTGGGCATCACGGTCGCGGTGAACCTGCTGGTGCCGATGCTGTTCCTGCAGATCGCCGGGCTGATCGCGTCGATCGTCTTCATGGTCGACGTGCGCCCCGCCCTCCGGCAGGTCTCCGGCGGCGGCAAGCGGGGCGGCCGCCGCGGCGGCTCCAGCAGCGACGGTCCCTACGGGCCGTACAACGGCGGCCGGTAGCCGGTAGCCGGTAGCCGATTGGGCGGGCGGCGGGGCCGTCCGTCAGCGGCGGTCGCGGCGGTGGCGGGAGAGCAGCAGGACGGCGACGTCGTCCGTCAGCTCCCCGCCGTTCAGCTGCCGGACCTCGGCGACCGCCGACTCCAGCAGCTCCTCGCCGTCCAGGCCCTGGGCGAACTGGCGGGAGACCATCTCGACCATGCCCTCCTGGCCCAGCCGGGGCGAGCCGGGCCCGGCGGTGCGGCCCTCGATCAGCCCGTCGGTGTACATCATCAGGCTCCATGAGCCGCCCAGCTCGACCTGCTTGCGAGGCCAGCGGGCGCGCGGCAGCACCCCGAGGGCGGGGCCGGAGTCCTCGTAGGGCAGCAGTCCGGTGGGCGCGCCGCGCCGGGCGATCAGCGGCGAGGGGTGCCCGGCCAGGCACAGCCCGGCCCGCCGCCCGTCCGGGGCGATGTCCACGGTGCACAGGGTCGCGAAGATCTCCTCGCTCTCCCGCTCGTGCTCCAGCACCTTCTGGAGCGTGGAGAGCAGCTCGTCCCCGCACAGCCCCGCGAAGGTCAGCGCCCGCCAGGCGATCCGCAGCTCCACCCCGAGCGCGGCCTCGTCCGGCCCGTGCCCGCTGACGTCGCCGATCATCGCGTGCACCGTCCCGTCGGGGGTGCGCACGGTGTCGTAGAAGTCCCCGCCGAGCAGTGCCCGGGACCGGCCCGGGCGGTAGCGGGCGGCGAACCGCAGGTCGGAGCCCTGGAGCAGCGGGGTGGGCAGCAGTCCGCGCTCCAGCCGGGCGTTCTCCTGGGCCCGCAGCCGCGACTCGGCCAGCTTCACCTGTACGGAGTCGGCCCGCTTGCGCTCGACCGCGTACCGGATGGCACGGCTGAGCAGCGGCCCGTCCAGCTCCTCGCGCAGCAGATGGTCCTGGGCCCCGGTGCGCACCGCCTCGGCGGCCAGCTCCGCGTCCCCGGCGGAGGTCAGCGCCAGCACGGCGTGCCGGGGCGCGAGGCGCAGCACGTGGCGGAGCGCGGTGAGCCGGTCGGCGTCCACCGGCCCGGCCGCGGTGGAGGAGGGCAGGGCGAGGTCGACGAGCACGCAGTGCACGTCGTCGGTGAGCAGCCGCTCGGCCTCGGTGAGGTTGCGGGCGGTCCGGATACGGACGCGGTTGCCGGAGGCGTCGGTCAGTTCCGGTGCGGTGAAGGTGCCCGCCGGGTCGTCCTCGATCACCAGCAGGGTGAGGTCGGTGCCGCCTGTGTGCTCCGCGCCGGCGGCGCGGTCCGATGGGTCCACCCTCTGCCGCGGTACGGGTACGGGCATGGCTTGCTTCCTTCCCTCCCCCCGAGGGCACGGCGGCACGTCGGACGACACACCGCCGACGGGACCATAGCGGTACGCGGCGGCCCAACGGAATGGCGATCACGGGATGGCTGTTGGCATATGCCGCGCAGTGGGAGGTAGTTGGCCCCGCCTCATGACGAACATCACGCGTGTGGTGTCGGCCCGGTCACATGCCGGACGCGGTGGGGGACGGCTCCCGGGGCCGTGAGCGCCTTGCCGGGCCCGGGGCAACCGGATGCCTCGCGGGGCCGGCCGGGCGCCTGGGGCGACCGGATGTCTTGCCGGTCCCGGCCGCCCGGGGTGCGGTCTGCCAGGCCGACGGCTCCCGGCGCCGCCCGGCCCGGGACTCGAGGTCCGGGGGCCGGCCGGACCGGTGTGTCTACTCGGCGGCCGAGGCGGAGGTGGCCGCGTCGGGGCGTACGGCTCCGAGGATCCGCATCGAGCCCGCGCCCGCAATCGTCACCTGCCGGCCGGGGCGGGGGGCGTGCACGATCTGGCCGTCGCCTATGTACATCCCGACATGGCTGGCGTCCGCGTGGTAGATGATCAGGTCCCCGGGGCGCAGGTCCGCGACGTCGACGCGCGGCAGCAGCCGCCACTGCTCCTGGGAGGTGCGGGGGATGAGCGTGCCGGCCGCCGCCCAGGCCTGGGAGGTGAGCCCCGAGCAGTCGTAGGAGTCCGGGCCCTCCGCACCCCAGACGTACGGCTTGCCGATCTGGGCCGTCGCGAACGCCACCGCCTTGCCACCGGCCGTGCTCGCCTCCGCCCCCGCCCCGGTCGGCTTCTCCGCCGACTTCAGGGCGCCGGACTCCAGCCACGCCCGCTGGGCCCTGGCCTGCTCCTGCCGCTCCAACTCCAGCAGCCGCTCCCGCTCGTCGGCCTCCAGCCGAGACTCCAGCTTCTCGGCCGCGTCGATCTTGGCCTCGATCTCCTTCTTCCGCTCCGCCTGCCGGGCCCGGGCGTTCTCCAGCCGGGTCCAGTGCGCGCTGGCGTCCTTGGTGTACTGCTCCAGGTCGCCCTGCTTCTGCTTCAGTTCAACCAGCAGGTCCTTGGTGGCCTTCTGGCCCTGGCGCAGCCGGCCGACCCCGTCGAGGAAGAGGTCCGGGTCGTCGGTGAGCACCAGCCGGGCCTGGTCGGGCATCCCTCCGGCGCGGTACTGCGCCCGGGCCGCGGCACCCGCGCGCCGCTGGAGGTCGTCGATGCGGAGCTGGCCGTCCACGATGGCCCGGGACAGCCGCACGATCTCCGTGGACTGCTTCTCCGCCTGCTCCTCCGCGAGGTTGTACGCGTCGGTGGCGGAGGCGGCCTGTCCGTACAAGTCCTCTATCTCCTGGCGCACTTGCTCCAGGGAACGGCCCTCCCCGGAAGCGGGGGCGGAGGCCGAGGTGGGGTCGGGGGCCACGGGGGCGCCCGGGACCGCGTAGGCCGCCTGGGCGGGCAGTACGAGCACGGTCAGCGCGCAGATGACGGTGATCGCGGCGGCGGTGCTCCGGCGCCCGCGCCCCTCACCCGGCCGAGCGTCACCACGGCGTCGGTCCACGACGTCCCCCTCCAGCCCCTCCTGATTAACCGCCAGTAACTTAGCGGCACACGAGATCGTGCCATGGGACGGGGGATTCCAACACCCCTGTGGATCCCTGTGGATGCCGGTGGACAACCGCCCCGGAGGCGTTCACCCGTCCCGGTGGTGGGTGCGGTCGTCAGCCGATCGGGGAGCCGGTGCGGTCACTCGGCCGGGGCGGCGGCCGGGGCAGGTGCCGGGGCCGGGGCCGCGGTCGGAGCCGGGGACTGGGCGGCGGTCGGAGCCGGGGCCGTGCCGGCCGGTGGGGCCGACGCCTCCGGATCGTCCGGCGCCTCGCCCAGCGCGGCGGGCAGGCCGCGCATCAGCAGCCAGTACCCGGCACCGGCCAGGGTGCCGATCACCGCGCAGCCCGCCCACAGCCAGCCCGCGCCGTAGTGGTCGATCACCGCGCCGGAGACGAGCGGGGCGACCAGGGCGGCGACCGACCAGGACATGCTGTAGACGCCCTGGTAGCGGCCGCGGCCGTGCACTGGGGAGAGCTGGACCACCAGGCTGGTCTGGGTCGGGGCGTTCACGATCTCGGCGAGGGTCCACACGCAGACGGTCAGCGCGTAGACGGCCACCGAGTCGGCGAAGGCGGTGAGCCCGAAGCCGTACCCGGCCAGGATCGAGGACACGATCAGCAGCCGGCGCGGATCGCGGCGCACCAGCCAGCGGGTGACCGGGATCTGGAGGACCACGATCAGCATCCCGTTCATCGCCATGGCCAGGCCGAAGTCCGCCGCGTCGAAGCCGTCCGCCCCCATGGCCACGGGCAACCCGACATAACCCTGCTGGAAGATCAGCGAGATCAGGAACGACAGCCCGACGACACCCATGAACCGCCCGTCGGCCACCACGTCCCGCAGCCGGACACCGTCCCGCAGCCGGACACCGTCCCGGGCCCGTGCCCCCTTCCGCGCCCCCGCGCCCTCGCCGCCGGTCTTCTCCCGCGCCTCAGGCCGGGTCTCGGGGAGCTTGACGAAGACCAGCACCGCGCAGATCAGGGTGAGCGCCGCCTCGCCGAGGAAGCCGGCCAGATAGCTGTGCTCGGCGATGAACCCGGCCGCCGCGGAGGAGACCGCGAAGCCCATGTTGATCGCCCAGTAGTTCAGGGAGAACGCCCGCACCCGGTCCTCGGGCGGCACGATGTCCGCCATCATCGCCTGCACGGCGGGCCGGGAGGCGTTCGAGGCCGCGCCGACCAGGAAGCCGACCGCGGCGATGGCCACCGGGTGCTCCATGAAGCCGAGCAGGGCGACGGAGCCCGCGGTGGCCAGCTGGGCGGCCAGCAGGGTGGGCCGCCGCCCGAGCCGGTCCGCCAGCACGCCGGCGACCAGCGAGGAGATGACCCCGCCGAGCCCGTGCAGGGACGCGACCAGCCCCGCGTACGAGGCGGAGTAGCCCCGCTCAAGGGTCAGGTACAGCGCCATGAAGGTGGCGACGAAGGCGCCCAGCCGGTTGATCAGGGTGCTGGTCCACAGCCACCAGAACGCCCGTGGCATACCCGCCACGCTCTCCCGTGCGGCCCGTCCCACCGCTGCGACCGACATGTCCCGCCCCCGTAACCCTGTAAGTGCCCTACCCGGTACTCGGACGTTACGAGGCGGGGGTGCGGGAGGCCAGCGAATTGACGCCGACCGTCAACCGTGCCGCCGCCCGACCGTCAACCGTGCCGCCGCCCGACCGCCAGCCGGCCGCGGGCCGATCGCCAGGCGTCCGCCGCCCGACCGTCCGCCGCCGAGCGTCAGGGGCGTCCATTAACCTCGTACGCATGGCCGACGCACCGTACAAGCTGATCCTGCTCCGCCACGGCGAGAGCGAGTGGAACGCGAAGAACCTGTTCACCGGCTGGGTGGACGTCAACCTCACCGACAAGGGCGAGAAGGAGGCGGTACGCGGCGGTGAGCTGCTGAAGGACGCCGGCCTGCTCCCCGACGTCGTCCACACCTCCCTGCAGAAGCGGGCCATCCGCACCGCCCAGCTCTCGCTGGAGGCCGCCGACCGCCACTGGATCCCGGTCCACCGCTCCTGGCGGCTGAACGAGCGGCACTACGGCGCGCTCCAGGGCAAGGACAAGGCGCAGACGCTCGCCGAGTTCGGCGAGGAGCAGTTCATGCTCTGGCGCCGCTCGTACGACACCCCGCCGCCGGCCCTCGCCGACGACGCCGAGTTCTCGCAGGCCCATGATGCCCGCTACCAGACCATCCCCCCGGAGCTGCGGCCGCGCACCGAGTGCCTGCAGGACGTCGTGGTCCGGATGCTGCCGTACTGGTACGACGCCATCGTCCCGGACCTGCTCACCGGCCGCACGGTGCTGGTCGCCGCGCACGGCAACAGCCTGCGCGCCCTGGTCAAGCACCTGGACGGCATCTCGGACGAGGACATCGCCGGGCTGAACATCCCCACTGGCATCCCGCTCGCCTACGAGCTGGACGCCGACTTCAAGCCCGTGGTCAAGGGCGGCACCTACCTCGACCCGGACGCGGCCAAGGCGGCCATCGAGGCGGTCAAGAACCAGGGCAAGAAGAAGTAGCAGCTTCACAGCGTGCTGGGAGGGCCCCCTGTCTGCCGGTTTCCCGGCGGGCGGGGGGCCTTCTCGCGTACGGCGGGGGAGAGGCGGGCCGCCAAGGCCCGCGCCCCCCGGGCCCGCGCCCGCCCCTCGGGCCCCCGCCCGCCTTTCAGGCCCCCGGGCCCCCGCCCGCCTTTCAGGGCCCCGGGCCCGCGCCCGCCCTTCGGGCCCCCGGGCCCGCGCCCGCCCTTCAGGCCCCCGGGCCCGCGCCCCTCGGGCCCTCGGCCCTGGCCCCCTCAGGCTCCCGGCCCCGGGTCGGGGTGGACGGTCTGGGTGATGCCGGCGCGGGCGGCCTCCAGCTGGGCGGCGAAGGCGATGCCGAGGAAGAGCGCGACCCCGGTCACATTGGCCCACAGCAGCAGCGCGACGAAGGCGGTGAGCGGGCCGTAGACGGCGCCGAAGGAGCCGCTGAGGTTCACGTACAGGCCTAGCAGCCAGGTGGCGCCGATCCACAGCAGCAGATGCACGGCCGAGCCGAACACCAGCCAGGTGTAGCCCGGTTGGTCGCGCCGCGGGGCCCAGCGGAAGACCACCGCGGAGGCCAGGGCCGCCAGCAGCACCCCGGCGGGTACGTGCAGCGGGCCCCACCAGTCGAGCAGCCCGGGCGGCCAGTGCAGCGCCCGCACCACCGCCTCGCCCGTCTCCCGGCCCGCGACCAGGATCAGGAACCCGCCGCCCAGCGGCAGCCCGGCGCCCACGGCCAGGGCGAGCGCGCGCAGGTACTTGCGGAGGAAGGGGCGGTCGCGCTCGATTCCGTAGATCCGGTTGCAGCCGCGCTCCACCTGCCCCATCGCGGAGGCGAGGTTGAGCAGCGCGAAGCCGAGGCCGAGCCACATGGCGACGGCGGCGGCCGTGTCCGCGCCCGCCTGGCGGGTGCCCTCCAGCGCCTCCTGGACCACCTCGGCGCTCGCGCCCGGGACGATGCCCTCCAGGGTCAGCTCCACCACCCGGCCCGCGCTGCCGGTGTGCAGGCTGGCGGCGACGCCGACCAGCGCGATGGTGAACGGGACGATGCCCAGCACCACCTGGTATGCCAGCGAGCGCGCGAACGAGAAGCCGTCGGCGTAGCGGAACCGGGCGAAGGAGTCGAGCAGCAGCCGGCGGCCGCCGTAGCGGCGCAGCGCGGCGAACGCCTCGTCCCCGGAGAGCTCCTCGCCGATCATGTCCCGGGTCTGCGGAACGTGCACCACGGTCCCCACCGCGCGCCTCCCCCTCTGTCTCCCGCCCTGCCTCCCGGGCGCCTCGCCGTTGTGTTGCCTTCCCGCGACCGCGGGGCGCACGCGCGACGGCTACCGGTCATCCGCACGGCGGCTCGATATGCCATGGACATCCCGGGAGGTGAACTGTTGCCGCACGGCAGCGATGATGCCGCCCCTGCTCACGACCGCGCACCCGCCGGCCGACGCCCGTGCTGGTGCCCGAGGGGCGGCTGGGAGGCGGAATACCGTCACCGTGACGTTGGCCGACCGCCGGTCACTTCTGCTCGGCAGATGCCAACGGGCCCATGCCGCCGGCAACGCGCCGCCCGCGCGGTGCGGACCACGGCCGGGCGTACGGGCTGGGCCGGGTCCGCTCCGGTGCGGACCAGCCGCCGGCGGGGCCGCGGGGGCGGCTTCGCGCCGGAAGGCGGTACGGGGCGAGGGGACCGGAAGGCTACTGGCAGCGCCGGCGCGGGCAGCGGCAGTGTCGTCCCCGCACACAGCAAGGCAGCACTTCAGCGCACCACCACGCACCACTTCCGCTCATCCGTCCACCGGGCCGTAGGCCCCTTCCGAACGGAGTCCCCATGCGTACGAGGTCCGTGCTTGCCGCCATCGGTGCCGCCGGCACCCTGGTGCTGACCGGAGCCGTCCTGCCGGCGTCCGCGGCCGCACCGGCGCCCGCCACCACGACCCACCCCTACACCTGCTCCAACTCCGGCAGCGGGTCCGCCCACATCGTCAACTGCGTGGGCACCATCACCGGCATCGGCAACGTGGTGAAGAACGTCGACATCGACATCTCGGACATCAACGTGCTCAGCGGCAACGAGCTGAACATCCTGGAGACGTCGCTGGAGGACGTCGCCGACGTCAAGGCGGGCACCTCGGTGATCCTCCAGAAGGTCGACCTGGCCCTGGTCACCGTCGACACCTACGTCAACAAGCTGTCGATCCCGATCGACATCAGCAAGGTGCTCGTCGACGTCCTCTGACGCCCGCACGGCCGCCGAGCCGAGCGCGGAGGACATGGGAACGCCCGGCCGGGGACGCCCGGCCGGGCGTTTCCCGTGCCGGGCGCCGTTCCCGCCGTCCCAGCCCCGTCCGCGGGTCAGCCGCAGCAGCCGCCGCACTGGCAGGGCGCGCCCGACTGGCAGCCGCAGCCGCAGCCCGAGCCGCAGCCGCAGGCACCGAGGAGGGGCAGGGGGATCACATCGGCGGGGGTGTCCTGACGGGGGTCGGTCATGGGTGCGTCGGCCATGGGGTTCCCTCCTCGAAGGCGTACGTCGGCGTGCGCAGCCTCACCCCATTGGACGACCGGCGGGCAGGGCGCATCAACGGCGCACGGGGTTGCGACCGCCCCCGCCGCCCGCCGTACGCGCCCCGGGCCGATCGTCCGAGGACACCCGCCCCCGCCCGCTACGCCTCCCCGGCCGCCGTCTCCGTACGGGACTCCGCCGGCCCCTCCTGCTGCTGCTGGAGCTCGTCGGCGTGCTCGCCGGTCACCAGGTAGACCACCCGCTTGGCCACCGACACCGCGTGGTCGGCGAACCGCTCGTAGTAGCGGCCCAGCAGCGTCACGTCGACCGCGGTCTCGATGCCGTGCTTCCAGCGGTCGTCCATCAGGTGCCGGAACAGCGTGCGGTGCAGCCGGTCCATCTCGTCGTCGTCGTGCTCCAGCTGGATCGCCAGGTCCACGTCCTTGGTGATGATCACCTCGCCGGCCTTCGCCATCAGCCGCTGGGCCAGCTGCCCCATCTCCAGGATGGTGGCCTGGAGGTCGCGCGGCACCGCCGTGTCCGGGAAGCGCATCCGGGCCAGCTTCGCCACATGCTCGGCCAGGTCCCCGGCCCGCTCCAGGTCGGCGCTCATCCGCAGCGAGGTCACCACGATGCGCAGATCGGTGGCGACCGGCTGCTGGCGGGCGAGCAGGGCGATGGCGCGCGCCTCCAGGTCGTGCTGGAGGGTGTCGACCCGGCGGTCGCCCTCGATCACCGCCTCCGCGAGCTTGAGGTCCGCGTCGAGCATCGCCGTGGTCGCCCGGCCGACGGCCGAGCCGACCAGCCGGGCCATCTCGACCAGTGCGTCGCCGATCGAGTCCAGTTCCTCGTGGTACGCGTCCCGCATGGGTTGTCCCTCTCTCACTGCGCGCGGCAGGGTGCTCGTACCGCGTCCGTACTGCGTCCGGGGTCCGGGTGGCCGCTCTCGGCCCCCGTGACCGCCACGGTCCGGGCCGAAGGCGTCGGATGCCGTCCGCCCAAGTGAACCGGCACTTGCCCCTCGGTGAACTCTGGGCGACGACTGTCCGGGGCGGCCCCCGGACGGCTGGGAGCATGTCCGAGGGCCCGCCTAACCTGGGAGCCATGGACGTGAACGCGGCGGTCGCCGCAGTGGCCGCGATCGCCGGGGCGTGCACCGGTGTCATCGCCATGCTGGCGTTCCGCTGGAGCGAACGCGAGCAGCGCAGGCCGAGCCCCCGGGTCCGCGCCTCCCCGCACACCGACGCGGTGCTGCCGCCGGGCGTGGACACCGTGCTGTCGGTGCTGCGCTCCTCCGCCGTGGTCCTCGACGAGAGCGACTCGGTGGTCAAGGCCAGCTCCGCGGCGTACGCGCTGGGACTGGTCCGCGGCGGGAAGCTGGCCATCGAGCCCATGCTGCACCTGGCCCGGGACACCCGGCGGGACGGCGAGATACGGCAGGTGGAGCTGGAGCTGCCCCGGCGCGGCACCGGCCTCGGCGGGGCGCTGGCGGTCTCCGCGCGGGTCGCCCCGCTCGGCTCCCGGCTGGTCCTGCTGCTGGTCGAGGACCTGACCGAGGCGCGCCGGATCGAGGCGGTCCGCCGCGACTTCGTGGCCAATGTCAGCCATGAGCTCAAGACCCCGGTCGGCGCGCTCTCCCTCCTCTCCGAGGCGGTGATGGACGCCTTCGACGACCCCGAGGCGGTGACCCGCTTCGCCGGCCGGATGCAGATCGAGGCGACCCGGCTCACCAACCTCGTACAGGAGCTCATCGACCTCTCCCGGGTGCAGAACGACGACCCGCTGGAGGACGCCGAGCCGGTCCGGGTGGACGAACTGGTCGCCGAGGCCGTCGACCGCTCCCGGCACACCGCCTCCACCAAGCAGATCACCATGGCCGCCGGCGGCGCCTCGGGCCTGAAGGTCTGGGGCAACCGCGGCCAGCTCGCCGCCGCCCTCGGCAACCTGGTGGAGAACGCGGTCAACTACTCCCCGGCGCACACCCGCGTCGGCATCGCCGCCCGCCGGATCGCCGCCCCCGGCGGTGACGCGATAGAGATCGCCGTCACCGACCAGGGCATCGGCATCCCCGACAAGGACAAGGAGCGCATCTTCGAGCGCTTCTACCGGGTCGACCCCGCCCGCTCCCGGGCCACCGGCGGTACGGGCCTGGGCCTGGCCATCGTCAAGCACGTGGCCGCCTCGCACGGCGGCGAGGTCTCCGTCTGGAGCACCGAGGGCCAGGGCTCCACCTTCACCCTCCGCCTCCCCGAGGCCGGCACCGCCCGCCCCGACCAGGAGGCGGACCTCGACCCCGGCCTGGGCACCGGCCGGCCCGGCGCCGCCCCGTCCGGTGGCGGGCCCGCCGAGCGGGCGTCCCAGGCGGCCGCCGACCGCCCCGCCGGGCCGACCGCCCGGCACCCGCAGCGCCACCAAGCCTTTCCCCGTACCCATGAACCGCTCATCGCCCCGGAGGTCCGTCCGTGACCCGAGTGCTTGTCGTCGAGGATGAGGAATCCTTCAGCGACGCCCTGTCCTACATGCTCCGCAAGGAGGGCTTCGAGGTCGCGGTCGCGACCACCGGGCCCGACGGACTGGACGAGTTCGAGCGCAACGGCGCCGACCTCGTGCTGCTCGACCTCATGCTCCCCGGCCTGCCCGGCACCGAGGTCTGCCGCCAGCTGCGCGGCCGCTCCAACGTGCCGGTCATCATGGTCACCGCCAAGGACAGCGAGATCGACAAGGTCGTCGGGCTGGAGATAGGCGCCGACGACTACGTCACCAAGCCGTTCTCCTCCCGCGAGCTGGTCGCCCGCATCCGCGCGGTGCTGCGCCGCCGGGGCGAGCCGGAGGAGGTCACCCCGGCCGCGCTGGAGGCCGGCCCGGTCCGGATGGACGTGGACCGCCATGTGGTCACCGTCTCCGGCGGCAAGGTGGACCTGCCGCTGAAGGAGTTCGACCTGCTGGAGATGCTGCTGCGCAACGCGGGCCGGGTGCTGACCCGGATGCAGCTGATCGACCGGGTCTGGGGCGCGGACTACGTCGGCGACACCAAGACCCTCGATGTCCATGTGAAGCGGCTGCGCGCCAAGATCGAGCCCGACCCGGGCGCCCCGCGCTACCTGGTCACCGTCCGCGGACTGGGCTACAAGTTCGAGCCGTAGGCCGCGGGCCGGCGCCGTGGCGCGGTGACGGTACGAGGAGGGGCGCCCCACCACTGGTGGGGCGCCCCTCCTCGTATCCGGCCCGCACGGCTCTCACCACGCCGAGCCGCCACGGCCGCTCCCGGCCGTCACTCCTGGCCGTCGGCCTGGCCTTCCTGGCCCTCCTGGGCGTCCACCGAGGCGGAGGCCGAGTCCGAGGCGTCCGGTGCCGGGGCGCCGTCCTCCTGGCCCTCGCCCTCGGCCCCCTCCTGGCCCACGGCGGGGCCGCGGGTGGAGGACGCCGTCGGGGACGGGGAGGTGGCCGGGCCGGACGGCTGCGTGGAGGGGGCCTTCGGCATCTCCGAGGGGCCGAAGCCGGTGAAGTAGCTGTGCGCCGGGGTGACGAACGCCTTCATCTTCACCTCGCCGGTCTCGCTCAGCGAGAAGACGATGTCCTGCACGTTGCCGTCCTGGGCCGCCTCACGGCCCTGGGCGATCACCGCGGAGGCGTTGCCCTCGCCGCCG
This sequence comes from Streptomyces lichenis, assembly GCF_023218175.1. Classification (GTDB taxonomy): domain Bacteria; phylum Actinomycetota; class Actinomycetes; order Streptomycetales; family Streptomycetaceae; genus Streptomyces; species Streptomyces lichenis. The sequence goes on from NZ_JALPTH010000028.1 coordinate 31,769, forward strand.
AGCAGCACCGAGCCGCCCGCCGGAACGGTGATCTTTCCGCCGCCCTGCGCGGCGGTCAGCTTCACCGGCGCGTCGGCGTCCGGCAGCGCGATCCGGTCCAGGGTCTGCGGCTTGGAGCCGTTGTTGAAGATCTTCGCGGTGACGACCGCGGGGCCCGCCGCCTCGCGCTCGGGCTGGGTGACGACCGCGACGTTCTGGATCTGGATGTCCCCGACGGTGGCCGCGGCGTTGTCCGGCCGGACCCCCAGCGTCTGCGCGTCGTTGCCCGCACCGCAGGCGGAGAGCGAGGCGATCGAGAACACGATGGCGGTGGCGGCGAGGGCGCCGCGTCGAAGGCTGCGGCTCACGGCGGCGGCAACTCCTATGACGTACGGACTACGGGGCACGGACGGCAACTGCCGCTCCGGTCGCACGGATCGCACGGGGCGACGGCGGCCGGTTCGGCGGGCTCAGGTTACCGACCCCGTGTCACCGACCCGCATCCGACCCGCCCCGAGGCTCCACCGACCCCCTGCCGCCGGTGTCCGGCACCCGCCCGGCACCCGTGTGCGGCCCCCGTCCGCGCGACCGGCGGTGAGCCGCGTCACCCGGACTTCGCACCGCGTTCACATAAGCCGCCGACAACCCGGCCGGACAAGCGCCGGAGAACCGCCGTACAAGCCGCCCCGACCGTCCTTGATCAATTCTGTCGGCGGCCGGGATTTCCCCGGTGAAAAGCCTGCGGAGGCCGCCCGCGGGTGATCGGGCGCGGCATTTCCGGAATCACCGGGACGCCGTGCCGGCGGATGTACGGGCGGGTGCGCGGAGGCCGAACGGAGTACGGGAAGTCCACTCCGGGGAACCCGGCAAACCGGACGTAAGGCCCCTTCGAACCATCCGTCGAAGCGTGTAGCGTACGCGTTTCCCTGTGTCCGCAGAGCCGCTCCGACCTGCGAATACCCCCTTCCGCATGCCGGTCGCAGCACGTCCCGGTCACTGTTGTCAAGCCCCGAGATATGCCCTGACCTGCGAAAACGTCATTCAGAAGAACCCGAATCCGTGTTACCCTGGATAGCCACGGAAGGGGTACCTGTCACATGACGTTCAAGGTTGGCGACACCGTGGTCTATCCCCATCACGGGGCCGCGCTGATCGAGGCTATCGAAACTCGTCAGATCAAAGGCGTGGACAAGACCTACTTGGTGCTCAAGGTCGCCCAGGGCGACCTGACGGTGCGCGTACCCGCGGACAACGCGGAGTTCGTCGGTGTGCGCGATGTGGTCGGTCAGGACGGACTGGACCGGGTCTTCGAGGTGCTGCGCGCACCGTACGCGGAGGAGCCCACGAACTGGTCCCGCCGCTACAAGGCGAACCTGGAGAAGCTCGCCTCCGGCGACGTCATCAAGGTCGCCGAGGTCGTCCGCGACCTGTGGCGCCGCGAGCGCGAGCGCGGACTGTCCGCCGGTGAGAAGCGGATGCTGGCCAAGGCGCGCCAGATCCTGGTGAGCGAGCTGGCGCTCGCCGAGAACACCAACGAGGACAAGGCCGAGGCGCTGCTCGACGAGGTCCTCGCCTCCTGAGAGCCGGTACGCACCCCGTACGGCCTGCGAGTTCCCTGACACCCCGCTCGTCGCCCATGAACGTCCTGCCCGCATCGGCGGACCTCACAGGCAGCGGACGCCCCGGCGCCCGTCGTAAGCGGGACCCCTGACGCACCACCCGTCAGAGCAGGACTCCGAAGCAGTGATGCCGCGGTGCCCGCTGACCCGCCGTCCGCCACACATCCCGTGTGGCCCGGAGCGTGTCGCCGGGCGCTGCGGCATGTCCGCCCCCGGACAGCCCAGGGAGCCCCGGAGAGCCCGAAGCCGGGAATCCGGAGATTCCCGGGCAGGTCGGCGCGGTGCGCTCCACCGGTCGTCACGGAAGGGGCCGGTCGAGGCGTCGCGCCGATGCTCCCCCACTCCGCGGATACCCTGCGGACGAGGGCGCACCCATGGCCATACCCACGACTCCCGAGCCGACAAACCTGCCGGAGCGCATCCGATGACTGACGCAAGCACGCCCGTCCGCACCGCCGTGGTCATCCCCGCGGCCGGCCGCGGGGTACGCCTGGGGCCGGGCGCCCCGAAGGCGCTGCGCGCGCTGAACGGCACCCCGATCCTCATCCACGCCGTCCGCGCCATGGCCGCCTCCCGGGCCGTCTCGCTGGTCGTCGTGGTCGCCCCGCCGGACGGCGCCGGCGAGGTCAAGAACCTGCTGGACGCGCACGCCCTGCCCGAGCGCACCGACTACCTGGTGGTGCCCGGCGGGGACACCCGGCAGGAGTCCGTCCGGCTGGGTCTGGAGGCCCTGCCGGAGGGTGTCTCCGCGGTGCTGGTGCACGACGCCGCCCGCCCGCTGGTGCCGGTGGAGACCGTGGACGCCGTGGTCGAGGCGGTACGGGACGGGGCGGTCGCCGTCGTCCCCGCCGTGCCGCTGGCCGATACCGTCAAGCAGGTCGCCCCGCGCGCCCACGGCGAACCGGAGCCGGTGCTCGCCACCCCCGACCGGGCCGCGCTGCGCGCCGTGCAGACCCCGCAGGGCTTCGACCGGGACACCCTGGTCCGGGCGCACGCCGAGATCACCGCCGACGTCACCGACGACGCGAGCATGGTCGAGCAGCTGGGCGAGCTCGTGGTGGTGGTGCCCGGGCACGAGGAGGCGTTCAAGGTGACCCGTCCGCTGGACCTCGTACTCGCCGAGGCCGTACTCGCCCGCAGGAGGGCCAACGATGGCTTCTGACCCCCGGAACCCGGTCCTCCCGCTGGTCGGCGTCGGCACCGACGTCCACGCCTTCGAGCGCGGCCGCGAGCTGTGGTGCGCCGGGCTGCGCTGGGAGGGCGAGGAGTACGGCCTGGCCGGCCACTCCGACGGCGACGTGGCCGCGCACGCCGCCTGCGACGCGCTGTTCTCCGCGGCCGGGGTCGGCGACCTCGGCGCCCACTTCGGCACCTCCCGCCCCGAGTGGTCCGGCGCCTCCGGCACCACCCTGCTCGCCGAGGCGGCCCGGATCGTGCGCGCCGAGGGCTTCGAGATCGGCAACATCGCCGTGCAGGTCATCGGGGTCCGCCCCAAGGTCGGCAAGCGGCGCGAGGAGGCCCAGAAGGCGCTCGGCGCGGCGGCGGGCGCCCCGGTGTCCGTCTCCGGCACCACCACCGACGGACTGGGCCTCACCGGGCGCGCCGAGGGGCTGGCCGCCATCGCCACCGCCCTGGTCTACCGCGCCCCGTAGTCCGGCAGTCCCGTACTCCGCGGCCTCGGGGCCGTTGGGGTGGGGGCGTGCGGCGTTCGGGTGCGGGTCCGTTTCCCCGCCCCGTAACGGAGCACCCGGCCGCCGGGCGCGACCGTGCGCCCGTGAACGGACCCGTGAACCGATGGGGAGCCCGGATGGCCCACGCCTCGCTCAGCGAACACCTCAAGGCCCTGCTCGACAGCGCCGTCTTCGTCAACATCGCCACCATCCAGCCGGACGGCCGTCCGCAGGTCTCCCCGGTGTGGGTCAAGCGCGACGGCGAGCAGGTGCTGATCTCCACCACCGCGGGCCGCCGCAAGGAGCGGAACCTCCGCCGTGACCCCCGGGTCACCGTGCTGCTCCAGCCCTTCGACGCGCCCTATAGCTACGCCGAGATCCGCGGCACCGCCGAGCTGGAGACCGAGGGCGCCGACGCGCTGATCGACGAGCTGTCGATGAAGTACACCGGGAAGCCGTACGCGGAGTTCAACCCCGCCTCCGCCGAGGACGCCCAGCGGGTGACCGTCCGCGTGACCCCGGAGAAGATCGTCGGCTCGATCTGACCCCTGTTCTTCCCCGGGATCGTCCCGGGGAAGGACCCCGGGGCAGCGGGGGCCGACCCCGGCAGGGGACTCCCCCCCGGCCCTTCCGGCCTTTCTCGGCCCTTCCCGGCCTCACCGGCCCTTCCGGCCTCCCCGGAGGACCGGGTCGCGGACCCGTTACCACGGAACCGCGAAACCGGGGCGGGGCACTGCCGGGGGCCCACTACCCTGGGAGGGTGACTATTCGCCTGTACGACACCAGCGCCCGGCAGATCCGCGACTTCGCCCCGCTCACGCCGGGCTGTGTCTCGATCTACCTCTGTGGTGCCACCGTGCAGGCCGCACCGCACATCGGGCACATCCGCTCGGGGCTGAACTTCGACATCATGCGCCGCTGGTTCGCGTACCGCGGCTATGACGTCACCTTCATCCGCAACGTCACCGACATCGACGACAAGATCATCCAGAAGTCGGCCGACCAGGGCCGCCCGTGGTGGGCCATCGGCTACGAGAACGAGCGCGCGTTCAACAACGGCTACGACGCGCTCGGCTGCCTGCCGCCCAGCTACGAGCCGCGCGCCACCGGCCATATGACCGAGATGGTCGAGATGATGCGCGGGCTGATCGAGCGCGGCCACGCCTACGAGGCCGAGGGCAACGTCTACTTCGACGTCCGCTCCTTCCCCGGCTACCTGGAGCTGTCCCGGCAGGACCTGGACGACCTGCGCCAGCCCTCCGCCGACGGCGAGACCGGCAAGCGCGACCCGCGGGACTTCGCCCTGTGGAAGGCCGCCAAGCCCGGCGAGCCGTCCTGGGAGACCCCCTGGGGCCGCGGCCGCCCCGGCTGGCACCTGGAGTGCTCGGCGATGGCCCACAAGTACCTGGGACCCGTCTTCGACGTCCACGGCGGCGGGCTCGACCTGATCTTCCCGCACCACGAGAACGAGATCGCGCAGGCCAAGGCGTACGGCGACGAGTTCGCCCGGTACTGGGTGCACAACGCCTGGGTCACCATGAGCGGCGAGAAGATGTCCAAGTCGCTCGGCAACTCCGTCCTGGTCTCCGAGATGGTCAAGCAGTGGCGGCCCATCGTGCTCCGCTACTACCTGGGCACCCCGCACTACCGCTCCATGATCGAGTACAGCCCGGAGGCGCTGGCCGAGGCCGAGTCGGCGTTCGCCCGGATCGAGGGCTTCGTCCAGCGGGTGGTGGAGAAGGCCGGCCGGGTGATCGAGCCGGCCGCCGAGGTGCCGCTCGCCTTCGCCGAGGCGATGGACGACGACTTCGGCGTGCCGCAGGCGCTCGCCGTCATCCACACCACCGTCCGCCAGGGCAACAGCGCGCTGTCCGCCGACGACAAGGAGGGCGCCGCCGCCCGCCTCGCCGAGGTCCGCGCCATGCTCGGCGTGCTCGGCCTGGACCCCCTCGACCCGCACTGGGCCGGCGAGTCCGGGGGCGCCGGCGAGGACCTGCACGGGGTGGTCGACACCCTGGTCCGGATGGTGCTGGACCAGCGGGAGGCCGCCCGCGCCCGCAAGGACTGGGCCACCGCCGACGCGCTGCGCGACCAGCTCGGCCAGTCGGGGCTGACCATCGAGGACAGCCCGGAAGGCCCGCGCTGGACCCTCGGCGGCGCCGCCCGCTGACCTCCCGGCCGCCGCCCGCTCCAGCGGCGCGGCACACTTGTCGTACGCGGTACCGCGTCCGTACGCGTCGCCGCACCCGTACGCGCGCGGGGCCCGCACCCCTTTCGCGTACCCCACACGCCACACCACGTCACGAAGCAGGTAAGTCATGGCCGGGAACAGCCAGCGCAGGAACCGCCGCACGTCCAACAAGAAGGGCGCGCAGGTCGGCAGCGGTGGCCAGCGTCGCCGGGGCCTGGAGGGCAAGGGCCCCACGCCGCCCGCCTCCGCGCGCAAGGGCCACGTCAAGAACCGCGCCGCCAACGCCAAGGCCAAGCAGGCCCAGCGCCGCCCGGTCGTCCGGCGCGGCGGCAAGGGCCAGTCCGAGATGGTCGTCGGCCGCAACCCGGTCTTCGAGGCGCTGCGCGACGGCGTGCCCGCCTCCACCCTCTACGTGCAGCAGTTCATCGACAACGACGAGCGGGTGCGCGACGCGCTCAAGCTCGCGGCGGACCGCGGCGGCATCAACCTGATGGAGGCCCCGCGCGCCGAGCTGGACCGGATGACCAACGGGCTGAACCACCAGGGCCTGGTGCTGAGCGTCCCGGCCTACGAGTACGCGCACCCCGAGGACCTGGCCGCGGCCGCCTTCGACGAGGGCGAGGACCCGCTGATCGTCGCCCTGGACGGGGTCACCGACCCGCGCAACCTCGGCGCCGTCGTCCGCTCCGTGTCGGCCTTCGGCGGCCACGGCGTGGTCGTCCCCGAGCGGCGCGCCGCCGGGATGACCGCGGGCGCCTGGAAGACCTCCGCCGGCACCGCCGCCCGCACCCCGGTGGCCCGCGCCACCAACCTGACCCGGGCCCTGGAGGCGTACCAGAAGGCCGGGCTGACCGTGGTCGGCCTGGCCGCGGACGGCGAGGCCGAGGTGGGCGACCTGGAGGCGCTGGGCGGCCCCGTGGTCATCGTGGTCGGCAGCGAGGGCAAGGGCCTGTCCCGGCTGGTCGGCGAGACCTGCGACATCCGGGTCCGCATCCCGATGCCGGGCGGCGCCGAGTCGCTCAACGCCGGTGTCGCGGCCGGTGTGGTGCTGTACGAGGCGGCCCGCCGCCGCGTCTGACGGCGCCGCCGTCCGGTAGCCCGGCCGGGCGTACATGATCTTGACGGGTCTCGGACATTCCGCGGCCGTCAAGCAGTGTCCTATCGCCGCATCACTCGGTTAGATGAGTGTGGACACCAGAACGCCCCGGCCCGGGTTCGACGACCAGCCTGCGCTGAGCATGGTCAAGGTGGATTGCGATCCCGCGCAGGTCATCGTGAACCACGCCAGCTTCCGTGTGAGGCTCGCCCCGGCGCAGCAGCCCCGGTACACGGCGAACCCCACCCGGGTGCCCGCCTTCGGCGCGGGCGCCAAGCCCGTGCCCCGGGCCGGGGCACCCGCCCGCCGGCGTGCGCCGGTGGTGTGGAGCGGCAAGTCCTCACCCGGCGACCCGGGCGCCACCGGCCTCCTCCAGGCCGTCCGCCAGACCGCCGCCGTGCCGGCCGCCGCCGGCGCGCTCCGGGACACCGGTGCCATCGGGACCGTGGACGCCGGCTCCACCCAGCTGATCCCCCGGGTGGACCTCACCGGCGACACCATGCCCAACCCGGTGGTCGCCCCCCGCCGCAGCCCGGACGCCGGGCCGATCCTGCCCCCCATGCGGCGGGCGGTCGGCGCCTACGACGAGCGCCCCGCCGAGACCACCGCCTTCCCCGGCTACGGCGGCCCCTCCGGTCACGGCGACGACCGGTACGGCTACGAGGACCACCGCTCCGCCGACGTCCGCGAGGACGCCGACATCGACGGCCCCGCCACCGGCGCCCTCCCGGCCGCCTCCCACCGCCACGCCTACTACCCCGGCCGCCGGATGAACCTCGGGGTGGTCCTGCTCCCGCTCCGGGTCTTCCTCGGCTTCATCTCCATCTACGCCGGGATGGGCAAGCTCTGCGACCCCGTCTACTTCGACGGCGGCGAGCGGGGCTCCATGGTCACCTGGCTGACCTCGCTGCACCCCTGGCCGCTCGCCGAGCCGCTGCGGGACTTCGCCCTGGCCCACCCGGTCGGCGCGGGCCTCACCGTGGCGTTCGCCCAGGTGATCGTGGGTGTGCTCACCGTGCTCGGCCTCTGGCAGCGGGTCGCCGCGGTCTTCGGCGCCCTGCTCTCGGCCGCGCTGATCCTGACCGTCAGCTGGAAGTCGGTGCCGGTCTACGAGGCCCCGGACTTCATCTTCCTGGCCGCCTGGTCGCCGCTGCTGATCGCGGGCGCCCCGGTGTACTCGCTGGACGGCCGGCTGGCCGGCGAGGCCTGGCGCACCCTCGGCCCGCGCTCCGACCTGCGCGACCTGCGCCGCCGGGTGCTGCGCCGGGGCGGGATCATCGCCGCCGTGGTCGTCGGGCTCACCCTGCTGGTCGGCTCGGTGCTCGGCGGCGCGGTCCGCTCCACCCAGATGGTCACCGTGCCCGGCCCGGACGGCGACCCGATCAACCACCTGCCCGGCCAGGTGCTGCCCCGCGAGCGCCAGCAGCAGCGCTCCTCCTCCACCTCCCCCGAGTCGGCCACCCGCAGCCCCGAGCCGTCCGCCTCCACCGCCGGCCCCGCGGGCACCTCGGCCGAGGACCGCACCGCCACCCCGACCGAGGAGGCCGCCCCCGAGGCCGAGCAGGGCGTGGACGAGCAGCCGGCCGCCACCCAGGGCACCGGCCAGGAGGCCCCCGAGCAGTCCGAGCCGGTCCCGCCCCCGTCCTCCAGCGCCGGCCCCAGCTCCAGCGGCGGCGGCGACGAGGCCCCCTCCTACGACGGCGGCTCCTCCGGCGGCAGCGGCGGCAGCGAGGAGAACACCTCCTCCACCGGCGGCGGCACCGACGGCGGCTCCTCCTCCACCGGTGGCTCCTCCTCCACCAGCGGCGGCTCCAGCGGCAGCGGCGGCAACCGCAACCCTCTGGGCGGCCTGCTCGGCTGAGCCGCTCTCTCCCCCCGCAGGGGCGCCGCCCGTGGATCGATCCACGGGCGGCGCCCCTCTCCGTCTCCCAAGTCCCTATCGGCCGCCCAGCTCCCTCCCCGCCTCCCTCAGGTCCTTCGCCGTGTCGATGGCGCGCCAGTACGCGCCCTGAGGCAACGGGAAGCCGGCGAGCCGCCGTTCACGGGCGAGCCGGGGGAAGGTGGTGCGCTCGTGGTCCCCGGTGTCGGGCAGCAGCGCGGCGAACTCCGCGGCGAAGACGTACACCCCGGCGTTGATCAGATACGGGGACGGGGGCGCCTCGACGAAGTCCGTGATGTGCCCGAAGGCGTCCGTCTCCACGGCCCCCCACGGGATACGGGGCCGGGCCAGGGCCAAGGTCGCGAGGGCGTCCCGCTCGGCGTGGAAGGCGGCCATCTCGCGCAGCGGGAAGCGGGTCCAGATGTCCCCGTTGGTGGCGTACCAGGGCTCCTCGGGGTGCGGCAGCCGGGCCGCCGCGTACTTCAGCCCGCCGCCCCGCCCCAGCGGCTCCTCCTCCACCACGGTGCTGACCCGCAGCGGCAGTTCCGCCGTCTCCAGCCACGCCTGCAGCACACCGGCCAGATGCCCGCAGGAGACCACGGCGTCCGTCACGCCCTCCTGGGCCAGCCAGGCAAGCTGAAAGCCGATGATCGGGGTCCCGGTGCCCGGGATCTCGACCATCGGCTTGGGTCGGTCGTCGGTGTAGGGGCGCAGCCGCGAGCCCTGCCCGCCCGCCAGCACAACGGCCTGCGTCGGGCCCTGCGCCGCCCCGGAGGCGGTACGGGGCGTGGGTGAGGTGTCCATGGGCCGCACCCTAGGCGCGCTGACGCCCAGGCGGCGTGCCAACGGCCGCGCGGCGCGGGCGCGGTGGGGGTGCCACGGGGCGGGGCGGGCGCGGCGCGGCTGGGCCCGACCGCCCTCAGCCAGTGTGGGCGACGCCGGAGGCGAAGGAGGTGTCGCAGACCGGGCGGGAGTAGGTCTGGGCGCGCACCGGGCCGTAGTGCTCGACGGCGGCGCGGCCGAGGGCCTTGGCGATCGACATGCAGTGCTTGGCGAGCGACGGACGCTCCTCGACCTCGCGCTGGAGGCTGGTGAGGGCGAAGCCCGGGTCCTTCTGCTGGAGCTCGACGAGGAGCTTGTCCCGGAGCACGTCCTGCGGCGCGCGGCTCTTGGCGGCCGGGACGGAGACGTTCTCCGAGGAGGCGGTGAGCATCTGCGTCCCGGCGGTGTTGCCGGCCCACGGGACACTGGCGACCGCGAGGGTCCCGGAGAGCACCAGGACGACGGGCAGGACGAAGGCGAGGGAACGGCCGATACGGCGTGCGCTGTGGGTCACGGACGTGAGCGTAGCGGCCGGTAGTGATTTGGAGACATTTAGTCACCCCCACGAGGGATGGTTCGATGCTCCTTTTCGAATGGAGAGTTGACGCGGCTGCCCGAATTGACCACTGTGCCGGGGTATTTGTCCCCAAAGATGATCATGTGAACCACGGCCTGAGCGCGTCCCCTCCGCCCGACGCACGGACGGCCCCGTACCCGAAGTACGAGGCCGTCCAGGAGCGTTGATCACTCAGCCAAGTCAGACGTCCGAGAGCCGCTCACCGGTGGAGGTCGAGAAGACGTGCATCTCGTCCGAGCGGGGCACCACGTGGAGCACGGAGCCCTTCTCCGGGATGGCGCGGCCGCCGACACGGACCACCAGGTCCTTGTGGTCCTCGCCACCGACCCGCGCGGAGCCGTAGACGTACCCGTCGGCGCCGAGCTCCTCGACCACGTTCACCGTGAGGGCCACACCGGCCGGGTCGGCCGCGTCGTCCTTGCGCAGCGAGGCGCCGGCGATGCCGCCGTGCTCGACCACGTCGAAGTGCTCGGGGCGGACGCCCACGGTCACCGTCTTGTCCCCCCGGTCGGCGGCCGCCGCCAGCGCGTCCCGCGACACCCTGACGACACTGTTGCCGAACTTCACCCCGCCGTCGGTGATCGGCACCTCGACCAGGTTCATCGCGGGGGAGCCGATGAAGCCGGCGACGAACAGGTTCGCCGGGCGGTCGTACATGTTGCGCGGGGTGTCCACCTGCTGGAGCAGCCCGTCCTTGAGGACGGCGACCCGGTCGCCCATGGTCAGCGCCTCGACCTGGTCGTGGGTGACGTACACGGTGGTGATCCCGAGGCGGCGCTGCAGCGAGGCGATCTGCGTACGCGTCGACACGCGCAGCTTGGCGTCGAGGTTCGACAGCGGCTCGTCCATCAGGAACACCTGCGGCTCACGCACGATGGCGCGGCCCATCGCGACCCGCTGGCGCTGACCGCCGGAGAGCGCCTTCGGCTTGCGGTCCAGGTACTCGGTGAGGTCGAGGATCTTCGCCGCCTCCTCGACCTTCGCCCGGATCTCCGTCTTGTTGACCCCGGCGATCTTGAGCGCGAAGCCCATGTTGTCGGCGACGGTCATGTGCGGGTACAGCGCGTAGTTCTGGAACACCATCGCGATGTCCCGGTCCTTCGGCGGCAGGTGGGTGACATCGCGGTCACCGATGCGGATGGCGCCGCCGTTGACGTCCTCCAACCCGGCGAGCATGCGCAGCGAGGTGGACTTGCCGCAGCCGGACGGACCGACCAGGACGAGGAACTCCCCGTCCGCGATCTCGATCTCCAGCTGGTCGACGGCGGGCTTGGTGCCGCCCGGGTAGAGCCGGGTCGCCTTGTCGAACGTGACAGAAGCCATGGTGATGCGGTCCCTTCACCGGCAGGAACGTGCCGGACGATCCGAGTAAAGGAAGGAAGCCCCCTGTTTCGAGGGTGAGGAGTGCCCTCCCCTCTCTCCCAGGGGTCTAGTCCACGTCGCGGACTGCCGTGACGGTACCCCGCCCGCCCCCTCCTGTCAGCCCTCCTCTACCCCCGTAATCCCGACCGTGACCCCTCCGTGTCCGGCTACACTCACCCCAGCGCCTCCTTAGCTCAGCTGGCCAGAGCACCGCTCTTGTAAAGCGGGGGTCGTCGGTTCGAACCCGACAGGGGGCTCGATCCCTACCAGGGTGAACGCCCCCGCGGTCTCGGACCGCGGGGGCGTTGAGGTAGTTCTTGACGGCAGTCCCGCTCAGCGACGCCGTTTCAGCAGGCAGCCATAGCCTCCCAGCGGTGGTTGTCGCTGACGTGGGTGTCGACGTTCATGGTCACCGCGATCTGCGAGTGGCCGAGGATCTCCCTGACGGTGCGGGGCGCGACGCCGGCGGCGAACAGCAGGGACGCGCAGCCGGAAAGCATTCGGCCAATTACTCATGTACTACGCTGAAAGTCCCTAGACCGCGCTCCCTGCGGTTGGTGGGGCTGGGGGGATGCCGCCTGCGGCCGCCGGTGGGGAACCGGCTTGAGGCGGCACCGTTGGAGCGGTGTTGGCAGCCATGGCGTTCACCTGACGGGCAAAGCTGCTCATGGCCTTGAAATCCGGCATTTTGCGCAGAACGAATATGGCTGCGATCGAGCTCGCTGGCATACCTACCAGCAGAACGGCGTAACCGGATTCCCCCTTTTTCACCATCTCAAATGCCAACAAGGTGAATCCGAGAATGAGCCCGGCGGCGGCGAGTTGGCCGACCAGCACTTGAAGCATCTTGCCGATCGCCTCTAGCCGTTGCGCCCGATAGTCGGTGGTCAGGGTACGCAGTACGATTCGCAGGTTCTTCTTATTCGCTACTTCTAAGTGCTTGATCATTTCAAGTAGCTGCCCGGCCAGGTGGGAGTCTGCAGCGGCGTAGGACTCCGAGCGGTCGTTCAAGCGCTCTTCTCCTGCAGGTCTGAGACCATCAAGGTGAGTGTCTGCTTCACTGGGTGGCTGGGATCGACGCTCTGCATGACCCGGCGTGCCGTGTCATGGTGGTGGTCGGCGTCTGCCGTTCCGTCACGGAGGCCGGATGCCTGTCCGTACTCTGCCACGATCTGCATAAGCAGAGTGAGCGCCGCAGTTGGATCCGTCTGACTCTTGCGTACGAGCCGGTTGACCGTGAGGTCTTCGACCCGTTCGTCCGCCAAGGAGTGCAGAGTCGCGTACAACTCACTGTTGCGACGCATCCTTCGATCCAGGGAGAATCTAAGGGCGGCAAGAAAGAAGGCGACCGCGACCAGGGAAAATGCCGAGACCAAGCCGATGACCAGGATTGGCCAACGTGTATCGGCGGCGAGGGCGACCGCGGCAAGGCCAGCTGACACGGCGGCGGACACGAAGCTACCCATCACGGCAGCGAGGCGTAATGAGGAAAGTCGCTTATGCGCCTTGCTGTCCGCAGGCCCCTTTGCCTCCGGCATGGTGCTGGTGATAGCGCTCAGCAGGGCGTTGAGCTCCTCTAGCCTGCCATTGAGGTCGCCTGAGCACCCCTCGCTCACATAGTGCGTTGGAGGCGAAGCGCCTGTGGGGGCTAAGACGCTCAGCACGCCGGCCCGTACGTTCTTCTTCCACGCCATGTGGCCCCCAGCTGACAGCACGGTGGCGCACCGAAGGCGCGCCATGCACCTAATCAACCCGTACCCCTAGAGAACGGGCAACAAACACCCACAGCACCCACTTTGGTGCTCGGCTGTGATGTGTGTCACAGCCTAAGTGGCATTGTAGTAGGGCGTGCCTCGTCGCGTAGGCGTTTTGGGCAAGGAGCGAGGCCGTTCCGCATGCGTTTCCTGGGCGTGTGATCCGGGGACGGGGCCCGGTGGGTGTTTCACCGGGGGAACGGCCGGCGTCCGGGGTCCCGGGTGCCACCCCTTCCACGTGAGTGACGCAGCGTATCTGCGTCTACGTGGTCAAGCTGGGCAGGTCGCCGTGTTCCGTCCACGTGTGTGGCGCGGCATGCCGAGCGAACAGACTGCACCCCTTCCCGTCCGCCCCTGGTTCCGCCGTCGGACAGTCCGCTAGCACCGCCGGCGCCACCTGTCCGTCCCCCCGCCACCGGAGCCAGAGCGCCGTCCCGTACTCCTGCTCATCGTCCAGCAGCCCGAAGTGCTCCCCGTCGCCATGCGCCCCCAGCTGGCACTGGACGCTGCGGTCCACGTCCCCCGCCCCCGACCGCTCCCGCGCCTCCCGCATCAGGTCGAGCGGCACCCGCCGCGTCCGCGTGCACCGCATCACGGCACCCTCCGCACGGAGGTGAGGGAGTGGAGCCGCCGCCGCTCGACATACCGCGCACCCGCAGGGCGGGAAGACGGTGGGGCTGACGGGTAGGGGGGTGTCCTCGTCCACACGCACTTCGGTGGGCGTCCCCCAGGTGCGTCCGGAGTCGCGCGAGATCCGCGGACGGCGAAGAAGGGCCAACGGGTACGCAACCTGGGTAACATCACGAACGGTTGGCAGTGAACAGCGTTAGGTAGCTTCAGCGCCGGCGAGTGGCCGATGCCCCAGCCGTCCCGTCCGCGGGGACTTCCCCTCGAACTGCTCAGTGACCCGATGATGGTCGAGGCATGCCGGGTCAAGGACTTCGGCCGCATCTTCCAGTTGGCCAAGCACCGGGCCGGTGTCTATCCATCCATGATCGCTCGGTGCTGTGACCTCATCCCGAGCCGCGTCGGGGAGGTGATGGCCGGACGTCGCCAGCTTCTCCACATGGACGTGGTCGAGCGGATCGCGGACGGTCTGCGAATCCCCGGGCACATGCTCGGGCTGGCCCGGCGTGACTGGGAGCCCCCGCAGACTCCAAGCGGGTCCCTCGGAGAACAACACCGGCCTCGCTCGTCCAGTGCAGCGGCCGCGTTTCCGGGCGCCGGACTGGACGACGTCCTCACCCTGGTAGCGGAGCGCGACCTCACCGCGTCCACCCTGATCGCGCTGCACTCCGCCATAACGGACTACTGGCGCCGCGACGACGAACACGGCGGTGAGACCTTACGGCCGGCCCTCCTGGACCACCTGCGCTACGTCTTGGCCCTGCTGCACGAGCGGCCCTCCCCGGCCATCCGCAATGGCCTGCACGGCGTGGCGGCCGAGTTGGCGCGCCTCACCGGATGGACCTACTTCGACGCCCGCCGGCATTCCCATGCGCGGGGCACCGCACCAAAGCCCTCGGACTGGCGAAGGCCATCGATGACAGCCTGTTCGTCGCCAATGTGCTTGCGTGTATGAGCCTTCAGGCCACCTACCAGGACAAGTCCGCCGATGCTCTGGCACTCGTCCGCGTGGCACAGGACCAAGCGGAGATGTCCTCGATGGCGACTCCCCGCCTCACAGCCATGCTCGCCGTGCGTAAGGCCTTCGCCCATGCGAGTCTCGGTAACCGCAGCGCCGCTCACTCGGCGATCTCGGCAGCCCACGCCTCCTTCGATCGGGTCAGCGTCCACGACCCCGATCCGACCTGGGTGGCGTACTTCAACGAGCCGAAGCTGATCGCGGACACCGGCATCGTGCACGGCCAGCTCGGCGAGGTGGCCCTGGCCGAGCCGCTGATCGCGGACGCCCTGCGCCGCGAGCCATCGGCACACCATCGCAGCCGTGCCTTCCATGCCTTCTGGCTGGCCCGCGTCCAGCTCCGGCGGGGAGGTCTCGACCAGGCATGCCATACGGCTGCCGTAGCCCTCGTACCAGCCGGAGGGGTGGACTCACCACGCCTCACCGGCCATCTGCTGGAGCTGTACGAGGAGCTGCGGCCCTTCCACAGGCGCGGAAGACATGGTGCTGGGAGTCGGTGATGCCGTTGGCCGGCTCGGCGTAGATGAGCGGCTTCATCGGGCCGGGTCGCCAGCCGGTCTCCTCCAGCACCTCGCGGGCGGCGGCCTCGCCGGGCGTCTCGCCCACCTCGACCAGACCCATGGGCAACTCCCACGCCCAGGCATCCGTGATGAAGCGGTGCCGCCACATCATCAGCACCTCGCGACGGTCGTTGACGACGGCGGCCACGGCCAGGTGCCGGAGCTTGAGCACATGGTGCTCCCACCGGCACCCGTCCGGCTGCTCGACCTCCGTCAGCCAGACGTTCACCCAGGGGTTCTCGTAGATCTGTCGTTCCCCGTGGATCTTCCACCGCATCGCCGCAGCCCCTCTCGATCGTTCTCAGGATCGCGGAACGACCGCCGACGGTGGCCTCGTTGGAGTCATTTACGTCAGAAGGACGAAATCGGCTCGGGCGAGCTCATAGACTCCCCGCGCTGCCCAGCGGTTCGGGCAGCCGAGCCGAAGCCGTCGCGCCATGTGCGCCGAGATGAAGAGGGATGGCCATGTCGCAGACCGAGGGTGCACGACTGTTCCGCGAGGCTTGGATCGACGGCGTCCGCCGCCACCTCCCCGGCGAGCCGAAGGCCGGGTACATCACGCCCTGGGGCGACACCCCGCAGTGGGAGCGCGAGGCCGCGGGCGCGGTCTACGAGCAGGTCCGCCAGTTCGTCGCCGTGAGCGGCGGCACCACGGCCCGGCTCAGCCGCGAGCAGAAGGGCCGCTTCGTGGCCATCTGCTGGATCGCTCAGATGTACAAGCACTTCGGCGACCCGAAGCCGGGGTATGTGGCCGACTGGGCAGAGCTGCCCGGGTGGCAACAGGAGACGGACGCGGACATCTTCGAGGCCATCGAGAGGACCTGAAGAGGCCAGCCGGCGTGTTCACCGGTTCCAGACCACCTGCTGGAACTCCTCGGCGGGGACGGCCTCCAGTAGATCCGCTTCAGGCTCGATCGCCTGGTCCGTGAGGAAGCCGTGCTCGTCCGCCAGGTGCTTCCAGCTGTACTGGTAGGAGTCGGCCGGTGGAGGTGAGCTCGGCTTGCCTGATGACGACCAGCTCGCCGCGGTCGGGTACGGCCTCGACGTACCAGAGGCCGCCCTCCTCATCAGCGTGCCGGAAGTGGTGCCGCTGAGTGGCGCCTTGGGCGAGGGCGCGAATGTACGTCGCGGTCTCCGCTTCGATGCGCTCCAGGTCGACCACGGGACCGTCGTGGCAGCCGGCCGGAGGTGTCCGCAGTGCTCCAGCCGCCCCGGTCGCCCTCAGAAGCGCTCGACCTTCTGGCCGTCGGGGACCTGGTAGCAGCCGCTGGTGACGAAGAGGTTCAGCTTCGGGGGGTCCTCGTTGGCCCAGTGGGTGATCTCGACGCTGTACTTCTTCCGGTCGTTGTCGGCGACCAGGGTGACGCTTCGGTTCTTGCTGGTATTGGGACCGTAGGAGACGATCTTCCAGCCGTGCTTGGGCATCTCCTCCTTGAGCCGCTCCATCACGCCGGTGAGTTCGTCGGGGCTCTTGGGGGTGAAGGTCCACGGGTGGAAGACCGTGAAGTACTTCTCCGCGTCCTTGTCCGAGCACTCCGATACGCCGGGACCCGTGTTGGTCGCCTTGCCCTGGAGGCCGATGAGGTCGTAGAGCTCGCTGGAGACCTTCTCCGCCTGGTCGGCGGCGGCATCGGTGGTGGCGGTGCCCGCGGAGGGGAGGGAGTCTTCGGTGTTGGTCATGCTGCATCCGATGAGGGTCGTGAGGGCGAGGGACACGAAGAGTGCGAACGCACCTGGCCTGGCTTTCATCTGACTAACGCACTCCTGGTGTGGGGTTCGGCGGCGGCTTCAGGTGCACCTCATCCTGCTTGCCTGCGACGACCAGGCCCTGGTTCTTCAGGCTCCTGGTGTTCTCCTTCCAGTAGTCGCTGTGGCCCGAGGTGTCCGTGGTCATCTGGTTGGCGCCGAAGCGCTCGTCACTGGGGTTCGTCCACGGGCCGTCCCAGTCGGTTCCACCGTGTCCGAACCGGCCGACGTCCGGGACGATGTCCCCGTCCGCCTCCTGGTTCCAGACGTGGGCCCTTGGGCACGTCCAGCTGCTCCGCCTTGGGCACCTGCACGCCAGGGCTGCCGGCGAGGACCACGTCGTCCGCGTTCAGGTCCCCCTGCCGGGCCGCCGAACCGATCACGGTGGTGCCGTACGAATGGCCGATCGCCGTGCGGTGCGGGTCCGTGTCGGATGTGCGCGAGGCGTCGAGGCCGTCGAGGAAGCGGTTGTAGGCCGGTGCGCCGTCATCGGCGTAGTGGCTGAACGGCGAGTCCTTCACGATGTCCTGCGGGGCGTCGTAACCGAGCCAGGTGATCGTGGAGACGGAGCCGTTGTTCGCGCCCTCGGCCGCCCGCCAGACGTTCTCCATCCGGTTGATGTCGCCGTTGATGCTGCTCAGGTTGGACTTGGTGCCGGGTACGAAGACGGCCTGGTGATCGGCCGTGTCCGGGTTGCCGTTGGCGACGATCGCCCGGCCATTGCCCTCGGCGCTGAAGCCGAGCAGATAGGCCTCGGGAAGGCCCCGCTCACCTGACCGGTCGATCCGGGCCTGGATGGCGTTCATGCCCCTCAGAGAGTTGTTGAGCCGCTCGTAACGATCGTTGTACGCGCGGTGCCACTCCATGTACTCGTCCGTGTGCACCCTGACCGGGGCGCGGCCCGTGGTGACCCACGTCCATTCGTTGCGGGGTGGCTCGGGAATCGAGGCCAGTTCCAGCTGGTACTGGCCTCGCCTCTCCGCGAGCACCGTCCGGTTCGCCTCGTCGCGCACGGTGGCGGGCAGGCCGTCGAGGGCCCCCGTGGCCGCGGGCCGGAGTGACAGCCATGCCTCCTGCTGCTCGGCAGTGAGCCCCTTCCACCAGGCGGCGTTGTCCTTCGGGGTGCCGTCCTTGGGCGGCTGGGGGAGCGAGTCGCGGTAGGCCGCGCCCGCCTGCTCGACCCCGGCCATGTCCGACTGCGCGTCGGCCCAGTCCGCGTCAGACACCATCAGGTCGTCGTCGGCCTTCAGCGCCCGCAGCTTCGGCGCCCACTTCGCGTCCGCGTCCGAAGCCTCCCTGAGCGCGTCGGCGATCCGGTTGGCGAACTCGATCGCCTTGCCGTAGTTCGGGTTGGGGTGGATGTTGATCGCCTGGCGCTCGATGGCGTCCGACGTGGCGGTGCCCCCGGCGCTGCCGGTCACCGTGCCGCCTTCGGCGGCCTTCTCCGCGCCGGGCTTCGCACCCGCCGGGAAGGCCACCGATCCGTCCGGATTCACCGTGCATCCGGCGGCTTGGGCGTCGGCGAGCGCCACGTCCAGCCGCCGCTTGGCCGCCCCGACGTCGAAGGCGAACGCGTTCAGCGCCGTGCTCACCAGACCGCACTCGACCTGCGTGTAGTGGAAGTTGCCCGATAGGCTCTTCAGTTCGTCCAGGGCGGTGCTCGCCGCCTCGCCTTGCAGCCGGGCGCTGACGCCCATGGAGATCCGGCCGTCGAGGGTGTCCTTGGCCGTGCGCGCCATGTCGGCGACGGCCCGGTAGCCGTCCGCCGCCTCCTCGTACTCGGACTGCCGGAAGGCTTGCAGGGTCTTGATGTCCATGACCGCGCTCACTTCGCCTTCGCGCCGCCGCCGACGGGCTCGGTGTCCCCGTATCGCGCGGTGATCGCGTCCAGCTCCTGCTTGACCGACTCGTCGGTCTTCGCCAGGTCGTGCCCGGCCCGCCGGAGGAGACCGCCCAGCGCGTCACAGCGGCCGCTCACGTCCCCGACGTACTTCTTCCAGGAGGCGTACAGCTCCTTCTGCGCGGCCGCGCTCGCGATCCCGCCGGTGTCGCCCAGCCCGGCCTGCCCGGAGTCCAGCTTCGTGAGCGAGGAGGCGATGCCCTCCTTCAGGCCGATCACACCCGACCCGGCCTCCGCCCATGCCTTCTTGTCCGTCTTCAGGTCCTCGGAGAACCCGCCGCCCGGCCCGGCCGCGGCCTGGTTCAAGCTCATCGACGTCGGCTCGCGCCCCGCCGCCTCGCTCTTGAGCCGTTCCCACTCGTCCCACGGCACTGCTGAACCCCCCTTTGTCCACCGGGCCACGCTATCGCCCGGACACGGCGTGATGATCTCAGACGTTCCGTCAACGCGTGAGCCGGTCAACCGCGGCGCGCGGAGAGCTATCAGACGGAAGGGAACGACGAGAGGGAGTGGTGGAGATGGGTGGCCAGGCGGTAGGCGGGAGCGGGGCGGCTTGGGCGGTGGGGGATGTGGTGGTTCATCGGGTGGATGAGCTGCTGCTGGCGGAGGGGACGGGGGCCTGGTTGCTGCCGGGGGCCACGCCGGAGGTGGTGGGGCGGGAGGAGTGGTTGCGGCCGGACTTCGCGGATGCGGAGGGGGTGTTGCGGCTGGCCAGCCATAGCTTCGCGTTCGAGGTGGGCGGGGTGAAGGTGGTGGTGGACACCGGGATCGGGAACGGGAAGGAGCGGGCCAATCCGGCGTGGCACGGGCTGCGGACGGACTACCTGGAGCGGTTGGCGGCGGTGGGGTTCGCGCCGGAGTCGGTGGATGTGGTGGTGCTGACGCATCTGCATGCTGATCATGTGGGGTGGAACACCACGATCACCGAAGAGGGTTGGGTGCCTACGTTTCCGAATGCGCGGTATGTGGTGTCGCGGGTGGAGCGGGAGTTCTGGGCCGGGTACGCGATGGACGAGGCGCGGCGGCAGATGTTCCGGGACTCGGTGGAGCCGGTGGAGCGGGCGGGGCTGATGGACGCGGTGGAGGTGGGGGCCCAGGGGCGTGAGCTGGTGCCGGGGGTGCGGTTGGTGCCGACGCCCGGACATACGCCGGGGCATGTGGCGGTGCGGGTCGACGGGGATGGTGGGGCGGGGGCGGTGATCACGGGGGACTGTGTGCACCATCCGGTGCAGCTCGTCCGGCCGGGGATCGGGTCGTGTGTGGACATCGATCCGGAGGCGGCGGAGGAGACGCGGCGGGCGCTGCTCGGGGAGCTGGCCGGGACCGGGACGCTGCTGCTGGGGACCCATTTCGCGCCGCCCACGGGTGGGCTGGTGGTGCGGGAGGGGGAGGGGTACCGGCTGGTGGCCGGTGAGAGGTAGGGGCGTTCAACTCCTTGCGGTGGGAGACGGGTTGCCCTAGGTTGAGCGCCCAGTTAAGCGACCGTGTCAATCGACTTAAGTCGGTAGTTGAGTCGCGGGCCGCCGCTGCACCCCGCGCCGCCGGATCCCCCCGGCGCACCGCTCCCCCGGTGCGCCGGCCGGTGGCCTCCCCCACGCCAAGGAGTCCGTTTCCATGAGCAGATACCCAGATCGGGGCGCCCTGGTGGCGCCCGCCCGCCCGATGTCCCGCAGCCGGAGGCTGATGACGGCCGCGGTGGCCGGGGCGTTGACCGTCGGCGCGCTGGGCCTCGCGGCCTCGCGGGTGGAGGCGGCCCCCGCCGGAGTGGAGAGCCCGGCGGGGGTGGTAGGGACGGAGCATCGGGAGGTGTTCTCGCCGGACGGGTCCATACGGACGGTCGAGATACCCGTGCAGCGCGAAGCGGCGCCGGACGCGCGGTCGTCGAGGGCAGCGGCGGCGGCCACCGTGGAGCCGGTGGAGGTGAACGGGCCCAGCAGCAGCAAGGTGGACCTGGTCTTCGTCGGTGACGGCTACACCTCGGCGCAGATCGCCACCTACCGCGGGCATGTGAAGTCCAAGGTGAACGAGCTGTTCGCGGTCGAGCCGTTCAAGAGCTACCGCTCGATGTTCAACGTCTGGCAGGTCAACGTGGTCTCCCGGGAGTCCGGGGTGGACGACGACCCGACCCAGGGCGTCCGCCGGGACACCGCGCTGGACATGAACTACTACTGCGGCGGCATGGCCCGGCTGCTGTGCGTCAACGAGGCCAAGGCCGCGCAGTACGCGGCGGCCGCGCCGCAGGTGGACCAGGTCGTCGCCCTCGCCAACAGCACCACCTACGGCGGCGCCGGCGGCACGGCGGCCACCGCGGCCGGCGGCAACGCCCAGGCCGGGCAGATCATGGTCCACGAACTGGGCCACTCGCTGGGCGGGTTGGCCGACGAGTACGACAGCCCGGGCCGCTACCAGGGTGGCGAGCCGTCCGAGCCGAACGTCTCGGTCTACCCGCAGGCCACCATGAAGCAGTACAAGCTGAAGTGGCACCGCTGGCTCGGCCAGCCCACCCCGGACGGCGGGACGATCGGCACCTTCGAGGGCGCCAAGTACGCCACCCAGGGGATCTACCGGCCCAGCCAGAACTCGATCATGCGGACGCTGGGCAGGGAGTTCAACGCCCCGGGGCGGGAGACCATGATCGCGGCGTTCTACCGGAAGGCGGGGGTCGCGCAGAAGGCGGCCACCACCAAGGGCTCGTCCGGTGGGCAGCGGCTGGGCGTGGAGGCGCAGCGGCCGGAGGGTGCGGCGCTGACGGTGAAGTGGGCGATCGACGGCAAGCCGTACGCCCACAAGGGCTCCTGGCTGGACACCTCGCGGCTGCCCAAGGGGCTGCTGAAGGGGAAGGGCGCCCACAAGGTTACGGCGACGGTCGTCGACCGGACCCCGTGGGTGCGCGACCCGGCGCTGAAGGCCGACCTCACCCGCACCCTCACCTGGACCGTGCGCCGGTAGGGGTAGGGACGAGGGGACGGGCGGATGGGCCGCCGGCTGAGGAGGGCCGGCGGCCCATCCGCGTACGCCCGGGGCTTGGCGTACGCGCGGGGGCACCCGGGTCGGCTCAGACCGGGGGTTCCTGCGGGGCGGGGCCCAGGGTGGTGGCGCCGGTGGCGGCGTAGCGGGTGAGGCCGCTGCGGTAGACGGTGATCGCCTCCTCCGTACGGCCGGTGCGGTGCAGCAGATCGCCCAGCAGCCGGCAGAGGTCGGCCATGTCGCCGGCGGCCCCGGCCGGGCGCAGCAGGTCCAGGGCGTGCCGGTAGGACCGTTCGGCGCCGGTGTCGTCGCCCCGGTCCTCGGCCAGCAGCCCGAGCAGCCGGTGCGCGCCGCCCGCGTGGACGGCGCCGTGCTCGGGGCCGAGCCGCTCCAGCAGCCCGGTGAGCAGTTCGGCGGCCTCCTCGGCCCGGCCCCGGCGGCGCAGCACATCGCCGAGCTCCACGCCCACCTGGGTGGCGAACAGCTCGGCGCGGCGCTCGACCAGGATGGTGTGCGCGGTGCGCAACTCCGTCTCCGCACGGTCCAGTTCGCCGACCTGGGCGTGGACATAGCCGCGCATCCAGTGGCAGTGGGCCAGCTCGGTGCGGATCTGGAGCCGGCGGTACATCTCCTGGGCCCGGACCAGGTGGTCGGCGGCCTCCTCGGTGCGGCCCTCGGCGATCAGGGTGCGGGCCACCCCCCGGTGCATCCGGGCCACCAGCGCCGGGTCCTCGATCCGGGGCACCAGGGAGAGCGCGAGGTTCGCGGCCTGGGCGGCCCGGGTGTGCGCGCCCATGTCCATGTACGGGGCGATCACCGCCGTGTAGAGCAGGACCAGCGCCTCGGGGTCGGGCAGACCGGAGGCGTTCAGCCGGTCGATGGCTGTCTCCAGCAGATAGCAGGCGTACCGCAGGTCGCCCGCCAGGAGGTGGGCGGTGGCCCGGCCGCGCAGGGCCGGCACCCGGTGGTGCAGCGGCGCCTCGGCGAGGACCTCCTCGCAGGAGCGGAAGAGCTCGATGGCACGCTGGAGGTCGCCGGTCTCCAGGGCGCAGTCGCCGAGTCCCAGCAGGGCCGCCGCCTCCTCGTCGGGCAGGTCCAGCCGTACGGCGTCGGCGCGGACCGCCTCGAAGAGCGCCCGCGCCTGGTGGGCGTCCCCGGTGGCCAGTTCCCGGCGGGCGTCGGTGGCGCGCAGCCGCACCTCGCCGACCAGCCGGGCGGAGCGCCCGGTGGCCAGTTCGTCCAGGCCGACACCGAGCTTGGCGGCGATATGCCGCAGCGCCGCCTCGGAGGGGCGGACCTTTCCCGCTTCCAGGGTGGAGATGTAGCCGGCCGTGTAGTTGGGCTCGGCCACCTGCCGCTGGGTGAGGCCGCGCTCCCGCCGCAGCCGCCGTACCCGCTCGCCCAACTCGGGGTCGGGAGAGGGGGAAGGGGAGGGGGAGGAGGTCGGGGAGGGGGCGGGGTCAGGGCCGGGTTCGGGTTCGGGGTCGGGGGCCGCTCGGTCGGTCATGGGGTCATGATCGCTCAGGGGCGACCCGAAGGCAGCCCGTCGGAGCGGTCGCGTTCGCGCAGCAAGACGCAGCAAGACGCAGGATGACGGGGAGTTTCGGCCGGAAGTCTCCCTCGGGGGTGGATCGTCCGGGACACTTGATACTTCAACGGGCGGTAGTGCGCGGGGAGTACGGCGGGAGCAGGGGAGGGGTGCGTCGATGGGGCGTCGTGCCAGTGGGCTGATCGCGACCTGGGCGGAGGCGCAGCGGCAGACGCAGCGCCAGCGGGAGGCCGAGCAGCGGGAGACCGCGCGGCTGTACCGGGAGGCCGAGCGGCGGCAGCGGGCGTACGAGCGGGATGTGAACCGGATGCAGCGGGAGCAGCGGGACGCGTACCGCAGGCAGCGGGAGGCGGAAGCGCTGCGGGCGACCGGGGAGTTGGAGGACCGGGTACGGGAGCTGGAGGGCTTGCTGGCCGCCGGGTGCGCCGGGAGGGCGTTCGGGGTGGCGGCGCTGCGGCGGCCGGAGGCGGTGGAGCCGTTCGCGCCCGGGGCGCTGGCCCGGCCGGTGCCGGAGCCGGACCTCGGGGCGTATCTGGCGGGCGCGGGGCGCTGGCCGCACCAGCAGACCGAGGCGCGGGCGCGCTTCGAGCGGGACTGGGCGGCGGCCAGTGCGGCCGAGGAGCAGCGGCGCCGCCAACTCGCCTCGTACCGGGCCCAGTACGACAGCTGGGCGGCGGGCCGGCTGGCGGAGATACGGGAGCACAACGCCTCCATCGCGGAGATGGACCGGGCCCTGCGGGCGGGCGAGCCGGACACCGTGGTCGAGTACTTCTCGGCGGCGCTGTACGCGTCGGAGTGCTGGCCGGAGGGGTTCCCGCGCCGGCTGACGGCCGCGTACGACCGGGGCGCCCGGCAGCTGGTGGTGGAGTGGGAGCTGCCCGGCTTCGAGGTGGTGCCCGAGCACCGGATGGTGCGCTATCTGATCAACGCGGACCAGCACAAGGAGGTGCCCCGGCCGGTCACCCAGCGCCGGGCGCTGTACCGGGACGTGCTGGCGCAGAGTGTGCTGCTGGCACTGCGGGAGCTGTTCGCCGCCGACGAGGCGGGGGTGCTCGACTCGGTGGTGCTGAGCGGCTTCACCGACGGGCCCGATCCGGCGACCGGGCGCCCGGCGCGGGTGGTGCTGGCGACGGCGGCGGTGGAGCGGGCGGCCTTCGCCGGGATACGGATGGAGCTGGTCAGCGCGGTGGAGTGCCTGACCGGTGCCCTGGGCGGGCGGCTGTCGGCCAAGCCGGACGCGCGGACCCCGGTACGGGCGGTGCGCACCCCGGGCCAGGTCGGCACCGGGGTCGTCTCGCACGGCGGCGGCGAGGAACCGGACCTGCTGGCGATGGACCCGGTGGAGTTCGAGCACCTGGTGGCCGAGCTGTTCCGGGCGCGCGGCCTCCAGGCGGTGACCACCCGGCGGTCCAACGACGGCGGGGTGGACGTGGAGGCGGTCGACCCCGACCCGCTGAGCGGCGGCTCGATCCTGGTGCAGGTCAAGCGGTACCGGAACACCGTCCCGCCCAGCGCGGTACGGGACCTGTACGGCACCGTGCAGGGGGCGGGCGCCAACAAGGGCGTGCTGGTGACAACCTCCGGCTTCGGCCCCGGTTCGTACGCCTTCGCCGAGGGCAAGCCGCTCACCCTGGTCTCGGGCGCGGAGCTGGTGGACCTGCTGCACCGGCACGGGCTGCGGGGGCGGTTGGGGACTGGCACTCCGGAGCCGGCCCGGCCGCAGGAGGCCTCCGGGGACGGGAACGGAGACAGGGGCGGGGACAGGGACGGGGACTTCAATGTGCTGGGGATGGCGTGGACCGGGGCGGTGGCGGTGGATGTGTGCGCGCTGGTCTGCGCCGGCTCCCGGGCGCTGAGCGAGGAGCACTTCGTCTTCTACAACAACCCGGCCACCCCGGAGGGGGCGGTGCGGATGCTGCCCCGGCGGGCCGACCGGGGGAGTGCGCGGGGCGGTGACCGGGCGGCGGTACGGGTGGAGTTCGACGCCCTGCCGGCCGGCGCCGACCGGCTGGTGCTGGCGGCGGCCGTGGACCTGGAGGCGGACCCGGGCGCCGACCTGGGCGGGTTCGCCGAGGCGGCGATCCTGCTGCGGGACGCGGGCGGGGAGGAGCTGGAGCGGCTGGCGGTGTCGGACGGGCGCCCCGGCGAGACGGCCCTGGTGCTCGGGTCGTTCCGCCGCCGGGGCGGGGACTGGTCCTTCGTCCTGGGCGGGCGCGGCTACCGGGGCGGGCTGGCGGAGCTGGTGGGGGACTTCGGGATCGAGGTGGCGTGAGCCTCCGTGTGCCCGTTGACGGACTCCGGCATGGTGCGGCTCACCGGCCCGAGATGCGGTCGGCGAGGGTGGCGATGCGGTCGGTGGCCGTGGAGCGGGCGGCGGACTCGCGGCGGTCGGCGGCCCGGTAGGCGGCGTACAGGGTGTGCACCCCGAGCCAGCGCAGCGGCTCCGGCTCCCAGGTGCGCACCTGGTGGTCGACCCAGGGCAGGGTGGTCAGCTCGGTGGGGCCGGCCTGGCCGGAGTCCTGCTGGATGAGGTCGCGCAGGGTGCGGGCGGCGAGGTTGGCGGTGGCGACACCGGAGCCGACGTAGCCACCCGCCCAGCCCAGCCCGGTCGAGCGGTCCAGGGTGACCGTGGCGCACCAGTCGCGGGGCACGCCGAGGACGCCTGACCACGCGTGCTCGACGGCGGCGCCCGCCAGGCGGGGGAAGAGGCGGATCAGGATCTCGCGCAGGGCGAGCACGGTCGCCGGCTGCGTACGGCCGTCGTTGTCGGTGCGCGAGCCGTAGCGGTACGGCACACCCCGGCCGCCGATCGCGATCCGGTCGTCGGCGGTGCGCTGGGCGTACATATAGGCGTGCGCCATGTCGCCGAGGGTCTCCCGGCCGTTCCAGCCGATCGCGTCCCACACCTCGGCGGGCAGCGGCTCGGTGACGATCATGGAGGAGTTCATCGGGAGCCAGGTCCGCTTGAGCCCCTTGAGGGTGGGCGTGAACCCCTCGGTGCAGCGCAGTACGTAGGGGGCGCGGACCGTGCCGTAGGGGGTGACGGCGTGCTTGGGCTTGATCTCGGTGACCGGGGTCGACTCGTGGATGGTGACGCCGAGGGCCTCCACGGCGGCCGACAGCCCCTGCACCAGCTTCACCGGGTGGATACGCGCCCCGTGCGGCGTCCAGCTCGACCCGACGGCGCCCGCCACCCGGATCCGCTCGGCGGTCTCCCGAGCCCCGAACAGCAGCCGGTCGGTCTCGCCGAAGGCCAGCTCCACGGAGTGGAAGTCGCGCAGCCGGGCGAGCTGGGCCGGGGTGTACGCCACTTCGAGGACGCCGCCCTGGTGGATGTCGGCGTCGATGCCCTCCTCGGCGGCGACCGTGATCACCTCGCCGACGGTGTCGTTCATCGCCCGCTGGAGCCGCTGCGCCGCCTCATGCCCGTGCGCCCTGGCGTAGCGGTCGCGGCCGGCGATGCCGTTGTAGAGCCAGCCGCCGTTGCGGCCGGAGGCCCCGTACCCGCAGAACGCCGCCTCCAGGACGGTGATGTTGAGGAAGGGCACGGCCTTCTTCAGGTAGTACGCGGTCCACAGTCCGGTGTACCCGCCGCCGACGATGCAGACGTCGGCCGTGGCGTCGCCGGGCAGCGGCTCCCGGGGCACGGGCGCGCCCTGCTGTGCGTACCAGAACGATATGCCGCCGTTGACGGTGTTCATATCAGGGCCTTGTTCATATGGGGGACTCGCGATCCTCGACGGGGGGCGTGAGGCGGGACGTTACTTCATGGTGGCCCGAGCAGGAGACGGAGGTGGGGTCCGGTGGTCGAGATCCCCGAGGGGCTGGTCAGGGCGCAGCTGCGATGGGGCGGGGAGCGGGGGCGGGCCTTCCTCGCCGCGCTGCCGGAGCGGGCCGAGCTGTTCCTGACCGGGTGGAGGCTGCGGCGCACCGGGCCCGCGATGTACGGGATCGGGTCGCTGGTGCTGCCGGTGGAGGCGGTGGCGGACGGCACCCGGGCCGCGCTGAAGCTCACGTCGCCGGACGAGGAGAGCGCGGGCGAGGCGGACGCGCTGCGGGCCTGGCGGGGTGCGGGCGCGGTACGGCTGCTCCGCGACGACCCGGGGACCGGCACCCTGCTGCTGGAGCGGCTGGACGAGCACCGGCCCCTGTCGGCGGTCCCGGACAGCCGGTCGGCGGTGCGGGTGCCGGCGGGGCTGGCGGCGCGGCTGTCGGCCGTGCGGGCGCCGGACGGACTGCGGCGGCTGGACGCCATCGTCCGGCGGCTGCTGGACCGGGCGCCCCCCGCCCTGACCGTGCTGGGGCGGCCGGAGGACCGGCGGCTGGTACGGGGATGCGCGGCGGCGCTGGCCGAGGTGGCCGGCGAGCCCGGGGACCGGCTGCTCCACTGGGACCTGCACTACGGCAATGTGCTGGCGGCCGACCGCGAACCCTGGCTGGCCATCGACCCCAAGCCGCTCGCCGGGGACCCCGGCTTCGAGCTGCTGCCCGCGCTGTGGAACCGGTTCGAGCCCGGTGAGGTGCGGTGGCGGTTCGACCTGTTGACCGAGGTGCTGGACCTCGACCGGGAGCGGGCCCGCGCCTGGACCCTGGCCCGGGTGCTCCAGGACGCCCTGTGGCGGGTGGAGATGCAGGTGGGGGAGAGCGGGGAGGCGGTGCTGGAGGGGGAGGTGAGGGAGGTGGGGCGGATGTTGCTGGAGTGAGAAAGGCGCATGTGCGGGACGGGCCGTCCACAAGGTGGAAGTCGGTGGCGGTGGGGCGGGGAGGTTCGGCAGGCTGCGGGCCATGATTCGTACCGCCGTACCCGAAGACGTCCCCGTCATCCTCGCCCTGGTCCATGAACTGGCCGCCTATGAGCGGGCCTCGCACGAGGTGCTGGCCACCGAGGAGCAGTTGCGCGAGGCGCTGTTCGGGGAGCACCCGGCCGCCTTCGCCCATATCGCGGAGGACGGGGGCGGGGAGCCGGTCGGCTTCGCCCTGTGGTTCCGCAACTTCTCCACCTGGCGTGGGACGCACGGGATCTATCTGGAGGACCTGTACGTCCGGCCGGAGGCCCGGCGCGGCGGGCACGGCCGGGCGCTGCTGCGGGAGCTGGCGCGGATCTGCGTGGAGCGCGGCTACGGGCGGCTGGAGTGGTCCGTACTGGACTGGAACGCCCCGGCCATCGAGTTCTACCGCTCGATCGGCGCCGAGCCGATGTCGGAGTGGACGGTGAACCGGGTGTCGGACGGGGCGCTGGTGAAGCTGGCCGCGGCGGACGGGTAGCCACCGGCGGGCGGCCGGGGGCGGGCGGTCAGTCCCCGGACGGCTCGCAGGGGACGGTCGGGCCGTCGAGCATGCCGCCGGTGGGGCTCTGGCCCCTCGGCGTCCAGTGCCCGAGCTTGGCCACCAGCGTGGAGCAGACGTCCCGCACGGTCGCCCGCACCGTGACGGTGGCCGGGCGCCCCGGCTGGATGTCGGTGAGGGTGCAGTCCAGGGCGTGCCGGGTGCGCGTGGTGGACGGGTAGCGCCCGGGCAGCGGGTTGACGCAGCGGGCGTCGGCGGAGGTGACCTCCATCCCGCTGCCGGCCTCGCCGATCAGGCCCAGCCGCGCGCTGCCGTCACCGTGCTCGCCGGTGGCGGTCACGGTGTACGTGAGGAGGGTCGCCGTCCCCGGTGCGAGGGCGGCGGCCCGTCCGTCCGGGCCGGCGACCTCGGTGCGGTAGGCCGGCTGCGGCTTCGGCTCGGTCAGGGTGAAGACGGCCCCGACCCGGCCGCGCAGGGTCTCGGCGGGGGCGTGCGAATCCGCGGGGGCGTCCGCCGGAGGGGCCGCGGTGATCCGTACGTCGGCCTCCACCCGGTAGGTGCCGGGGCCCGGGTAGTCGGTGCGGCCGGCGAGGGCGCCGGTGGCGGGGGCCTCGCCGGCCGGGACCGGGATCGGGGTGACGGCCGGGCCGCCGCCGGGTTCGCGGTGCATGGTCCAGTCGCCGGCGGTACGGCACACCCGCGCACGGGCACCGGCCGCGGTGGTCCGGCAGTCGGCGGCGGCCGTGACGGTCATGCTGCCGCCGCCGGCGGTGACGCACAGGGTGACCTCCGCGTACTGCCCGAGCCGCCCCCGTACCGTCCCGGCGGGCGCGCACTGGGTGGCGGGACCCTCGGCCAGCGTCCCGGGCGAGGGGGGCGCGGGGACGAGGCCCGAGGCGGTGGCGGGGGAGGACCCGACGGGCCAGAGCAGCAACGTTCCTGCCAACCCGGCGACGGCCGCGTACCGCCCCCGCCGGACCCGTCCCCTCGGAAGCCGCCCGTCCATGCCCCCGTCTGCCATGCCTGTGCTCGTCATGTCCCTGCCCTCCGGTCCCGGGTCCGCGGTCGGCATGGATGGTGCGGGAGCGGGACGGGGCGGGCCGCGCCGCCACACCCGGCGCTGCGGCGGTCGCGTGAAGGCTTTCACCCGGGTGAGTCCCTGGGTGGCGGGCGGCTCAGGGCGAGTCCCTGGGTGGCGGGCGGTTCAGGGGACGAGGACCACCTTGCCGACGGTCGCCCGGGTCTCCAGGGCCAGGTGGGCGGCGGCCGCCTCGGCGAGCGGGAAGCGCTGGACGGCGGGGCGCAGCCGGCCGGCGGCGGCCTCGGCGAGTGAGCGGAGCTCCAGGTTGCGGATGTCCCCGCCCGCCTTGCGGATCATCTCCGGGCCGAGCACCTGGAGGGAGGTGATGGCGCGGTCGGCCTGCTCCTCCTCGGCGACGATGAGCGGCTCGCCGTCGCGCAGCCCCTTCCCCGCCCAGCCGTACCCCAGGTGCCGCCCGCCCGGGCCGAGGAGGTCCACGGCAGCCCGTGCGGTGTCCCCGCCGAGGCCGTCGAACACCTCGGTGACCCGGCGTTCGCCCAGATACGCCCGGACCTGCTCGGGCCAGTCGGGGCGCAGGTAGTCCACCGCCAGGTCGGCGCCGTTGGCCCGGACCAGGGCGGTCTTCCCGGGTCCGCCGGCCAGGCCGACCACGGTGGCCCCGGCCGTCCTGGCGTGCTGCACCAGCAGGGTGCCGATGCCGCCGGCGGCCGCCAGGACCAGGGCGGTGTCGCCGGGTCGGAGGGCCGAGGACTGGAGGATGCCGAGGGCGGTACGGCCGGTGCCGATCATGGCGACGGCCTCGGCGGCGTCCAGCCGGTCCGGGATCTCGTGCAGCCGCGCGGTGTCGGTGACGGCCAGCTCGGCGTAGCCGCCGGGGACCATGCCCAGATGGGTGACGACGCGCTTGCCCAGCCACCCGGGGTCGGTGCCCTCGCCGAGCCGGTCCACCGTCCCGGCGACCTCCCGCCCCGGGATGGTGGGCAGCTCCACGGGGGCGGGGAACGGGCCCTGCTCGCCCTCGCGCAGCACGGTGTCGATCAGATGCACCCCGGCGGCGGCGACGGCGATCCGCACCTGTCCAGGGGCGGGTACGGGGTCGGCGGTCTCCTCGTATACGAGGTTCTCGGCGGGGCCGAAGGCGTGCAGACGTACGGCGTGCATGGCGGGCTCCTCAGACGCGTCAACTCGGTGGGTACGCCGACGAGCCTCGGTCCTCAAGTTTGCTTGAGGTCAAGGGTCTGGCGGACCGAACCGGCCGGCGGTCAGACGCGGCCGGGCGCCGGCCGGAGCGCCCGCAGGGCCAGTGCGGCGGCTCGCGCGCCGCTGGCGAAGGCCACCTCGGCCAGCAGGCCCGGCGCCGCGACCTGGTCCCCGGCGAGCAGCAGCCCGTCGCCGCGGTCGATCGCGGGGCGGTCCCGCCAGGTGGTGCCGGGGTGGTCCACCGCGCCGGTGCGCCCGCTCGCCACAGCGACGGCACGGTGCCGCTCGCGGTCGCGCCAGCCGGGGCAGGCGGTGTCGAGCACCCGCTCGGCGTGGGCCAGCCCGTCGGCCTTGGCCTGGTCGGGCGCGATCGGGAACTGCCCCTGGAACAACTGCTCCCCGGCCGGGGCCAGCCCCGGGTCCTGGGCGGTGTACCGCTCCAGCCAGCCCGGCGCGTCCAGGTCGGAGACCACGAACGGGTCGCCGGTCCGCTGCCGCAGCGCCAGGTCCAGCAGCACCGTGCGGCCCCCGGGCCAGCTCAGCGAGGGGTCGCCCAGCAGGGTCCGGGCCGCGTCGAGCGAGGTCGCCACGATGACCGGCCCGCCCCCCGAGGGCGGCGCGTCCAGCCGGGCGGAGGTCTCGATCACCACGCCGAGGTCCCGGGCGCGGGCGGCCATCCGGTCCACCAGCCGCCCCCAGCCGCCGCGTACGAAGTGGGCCTGCGGCGGCAGGGCGGCCGACCGGCGCAGCCGCTCCTGGACGAAGCGGGCGGAGAGCGAGCCGGGGTCGTGGTGGAAGGTGCCCACCGCCGCGAAGTGCGCCGCGGCCCGGGCGGCGGCGGGACCGGCCAGCCCGGTCGCCCAGTCGGTGAAGGAGAGGTCGACCGGAGCGGCGTCGGCACGCACCCGGGTCAGCCGGAGCAGACCGGGCGGCGGAGTGCGGCGCAGTCGCCCGTCCCGGAGGAACCGGAAGCGGGCGGCCTCGCGCAGCGGCAGTGCGGCGAGCGGGCGGAGCAGCCCGCGCGGCGCGAGCCAGGCCCATGCGGCGCCGCCGCGGTAGAGGGCGTGCGGGCCCTCGTTGGTGCGGTACGGGCCGTCGGCGGTACGGGCCCGGCCGCCGGGCCGGGTGTGCGCCTCGTACACGGTGACGGCGGCCCCGGCCTCGGCGGCGCTGATGGCGGCGGTCA
Source organism: Streptomyces lichenis (assembly GCF_023218175.1). Taxonomy (GTDB): domain Bacteria; phylum Actinomycetota; class Actinomycetes; order Streptomycetales; family Streptomycetaceae; genus Streptomyces; species Streptomyces lichenis. The sequence continues at coordinate 63,799 of NZ_JALPTH010000028.1, forward strand.
ACCCGGCCAGCCCGGCCCCGACCACGGTGACGGCGGGGTGGCGAGCGGCGGCGGACGGCGGGGTGCTCGGCATGGGGTGCTCCCTGAGGCGTGGGTGCCGGTCGTTGGTCACAAGGACTCCGGCCGTCGTCCGGATGTGACACCGGTGGGTCTGACACCCGTGGGTCTGACACCTGTGCGGGGCGGGTGATCCCGGGGGATCCTGGGAGAGCCGGTACGCCGACGACCGGTGATGACCGGAAGGGAACCGCCCCATGTCCTTCACCCATGTTCTCGCCGTCGCGGCCGTACGCGACATGGCCACCGCGACCGAGTGGTACGAGCGGCTGTTCGGGCGCCCGGCCGACGCCACGCCGATGGACGGCCTCGCCGACTGGCATGTGGCGTCCTCCGGCTGGGTCCAGGTCTACCGGGCGCCGGAACAGGCCGGCGCGGGCATGTTCAACCTGGTCGTGGACGACCTGGACCGGGCGCTCGCGGAGCTGGCGGACCGGGGCATCACGGCGGGCCCGGTCGAGCCGGGCACCGGACGGGTGCGGTTCGCCGCCGTGCACGACCCGGACGGCAACCGGATCGCGCTGATCGAGAGCCCGGCGACGTAGGCATGGACGGAGCACACCGCGATGGCCGCGGCCGGCCAGGGCAACGTCCTCGCCTCCCGGCTCATCCACCGCGCCCATGCCCAGGCCGGCTGGTTCCTGTACGCCCCGGTACGGCGGAACACCTGACCGCACTACCGGGGATCACCGTGCTCGACCTGGACCTCCCGGCAGCCTCGCTTTGACGCCCTGACCCCCTGAGGCCGGGACCCGCGCCGCGGCAGGGGCTACGGCAGCCGGGGGAAGCGGGCCTGGAGGTCCCAGACGGCCGGGTTGTCGGCCAGGCCCTCGTGCATGTCGGTGAGGTCGGCGAGCAGGTCGTGCAGGAAGTCGCGGGCCTCCCGGCGCAGCTCGGCGTGGCCGAAGGTGAGCGGCGGTTCGTCGCCCGGCATCCAGTCCGCCTCGACGTCCACCCAGCCGAAGCGGCGTTCGAACAGCATCCGGTCGGCGGACTCGGTGAAGTCCAGCTCGGCGTACTGCGGGCGGGCGGCGCGGTTGCCGAGCGGGTCGGTGTCCAGCCGTTCGACGATGTCGCAGAGCGCCCAGGCGAAGTCCAGCACCGGCACCCATCCCCAGGCGGTGGACACCTCGCGGTCGGCCTTGGTGTCGGCGAGGTAGACGTCCCCGCAGAACAGGTCGTGCCGCAGGGCGTGCACCTCCGCCCGCCGGTAGTCCGTCTGCGGCGGGTCGGGGAAGCGGCGGGAGAGCGAGTAGCCGATGTCGAGCACGTAGGCGATGGTGCCATGGCGGGGCGGGGCGCTGCTCACACGTTCGAGCGAATGGGGGCGGATCCGGCGGCGGGGGACGGATCGCCGGCGGAGGCTGTGAGCCGTCGGGGAACGACGAGGTGACGGAGGTGGGGGAGATGGCGGAGGCGCACGCCGTCGGTACGGCGGGGGAGCCGTACGCCTGGGACGGTGACGAGTCCGACGAGGACGAGGACTACCGGGCGCTGCTCGATCGGCTGCGGGAACGCGTCCCGTGCCTCCTCACCGGAGAGGCCTTCGAGGTCTTCACGGCGGTCGCCCCCGAGGGCTGGCGGGTGGAACTGCTGGAGGGGGTCATCCACCTCTGGCCCCTCATGGACGGCAACCACGCGGTGATCCTGGCGCGGATCGCCGACCAGGTCGCGGACCAGCGCCGAGGGCTGAACTGCTACCGCAGGCTCGGCCTGCTGCTGCCCGCCGGGCCGGTACCGGGCGAGCCCGAACCGGCGGCCGGCCGGGCCGAGCCCGACATCGTGGTGGCACACCGGCGCAGCTTCTGCAACGAGGACCTGTACCAGGACCCTGCCGCGGTGCTGCTCGTCGGGGAGGTCACCTCGGCCGCCACCGCCTTCAACGACCGGGTCAGAAAGTCCCGGTGCTACGCCCGGGCCGGCATCCCGGTCTATCTGCTCATCGACCGTGACGCCCGGCACATCGTGCTCTGCACCGAGCCCTCGGGGCCCACTGGCGGTGATGACGACTACCGCCGTAAGGCCACCTACAAGTTCGGCGAGACCATCCCCCTCCCCGAGCCGCTCGGCTTCGACCTCGACACCGCCGAGTTCCCCTGATCCCGGGGCCCGGGCCGCTCACCCCAGCAACCGCCGCTCCTTCGCCACCGCCACCGCGCCCGCCCGGGTGTCCACGCCGAGCTTGGCGTAGATCCGGCCCAGGTGGGTCTTGACCGTGGCCTCGCTGATGAACAGGGCGCGGGCGATCTCCCGGTTGCCGAGGCCGTGGGCCAGCTGGGCCAGGATGTCCCGTTCGCGCGGGGTGAGCGCGGGCGCGGCGGGCGCGGTGGTGGCGCGGCGGGCGACCGGGGCGGACAGGGTGGTACGGCCCCGCGCGGCGGCGTGCACCGCGGCGAACAGCTCCTCGGGGCGCTCCGCCTTCAGCAGATAGCCGGTCGCCCCGGCGCCGATCGCCCGGCTGACGTCGGCGTCCGTGTCGTACGTGGTGAGCACCAGCACCCGGGGCGGGGCGGTGTCCGAGGCCGTGGCGGCGGTGATCCGGGCGGTGGCCGCCACCCCGTCGATGCCCGGGCCCAGCTGGAGGTCCATCAGCACCACGTCCGGCCGCAGCTTGGCCGCCATGGCGACCGCCTCCTCCCCGCCGGCCGCCTCCCCGGCCACCGCGATGCCCTCGGCGCTGTCCAGCAGGGCGCGCAGCCCGGCGCGCACCACCGCGTGGTCGTCGCAGATCAGCACCCGTACGGGGGCGGGGCCTGGCCCGGTCATCCGGTCGCCTCCGGGTGGTGCAGCGGGATCGCGGCGGACAGCACGGTGCCCTCGCCGGGCGCGGACTCCACGGTCAGGGTGCCGCCGAGCTGCCCGACCCGGGCGCGCATCGCGGGCAGCCCGTGCCCGCGCCCCGCACCGGCCCCCGGCCCGGCCGCCGCCGCCCCGGGGTCGAAGCCCCGGCCGTCGTCGCTGACGTCCAGCACCACCTCGTCGTCCAGATAGGTCAGCGTCACCGCCGCCGATCCTGCCGCCGCGTGCTCGCGTACGTTGGCCAGGGCGCCCTGGGCGATCCGTACCAGCGCCGCCCGCACCCGCTCGGGCACCGCCACGCCCGGCGCCCCGTCCACCCGCAGCACCGCCGACTCCCGGGCGGCCACCGCTGCCAGCGCCTCCTCCAGACCGCCGCCGCGCGCCAGGTCGGCGGGGGCCAGGTCGTGGACGAAGCGGCGGGCCTCGGCGAGCCCGTGCTCGGCACCGGCCGCGGCGGTACGCGTATGGCGGCGGGCGGTCGCCGGGTCCTCGTCCCAGACCCGCTCGGCCGCCTGGAGCAGCATCCGCTGGCTGGACAGGCCCTGCGCCAGGGTGTCGTGGATCTCCATCGACAGCCGCTGCCGCTCGGCCAGCGCGCCCGCCCGCCGCTCGGTCTCCGCCAGCGCCCGCCGGGTGCGCACCAGGTCGTCGATGAGCGCGCGCTGGCGGGCCGACTGCCGCTGGGCGTGCACGAACACCGCGGTCGCCACGGCGGCCACCGCGGGCGGCGCCACCAGCAGGTTCGGATCGAACCCAGCACCGTCGGCCAGCCGCAGCTGCGCCGCCATCACAAACGCGGTGAGCAGCGCGACCAGGGCGAGCGAGGCGCGGGTGGGCAGGGTGCGCAGCCCGGTGTAGAGCAGCGGCACCGCGCACCAGGCGAAGCTGGGCGCGAGCACCACCAGCACCACCCACACCGCGACCACCGCGCCCAGCCACCCCAGCCGCCGGGTGTCCCGGGCGCCGGGCCGGGAGTACGGCGCGGCGGACCGGTCGGCGCTCTCCCCGACCACGTACAGCAGCGCGAGCACCGCCGACAGGGCGACCACCCAGCCGCCCCGGTCCGCCCACGGGTGGCGCAGCAGGAAGCGGGCCAGCGAGGCGCCGAGCAGCAGGAAGAACGCGGCCCGCATGACCCGCGCCAGCCACCGCCCGTCCGGGTCGGCGGCCGTCCGCAGTCGCTCCGGATGCTCCACCGGCGCCTCCTCTCCTACGTCCCGGCCGTCCGTTCATCCTCCCCCCGGCCCCTCGGCCCCGTATCAACCGATCGGCTGACCCGCTCCCGCCCCGGACGGCCCGAGCATCGATCCAGAGGCACCAGCCACCACCCCGCACCACCCGACACGAGGAGAGCCTCATGGACACCACCCCCGCCCCCCGCACCCGCCGTCGGCCGTCCCGGCGGGTCCGGGCCGGGCTGCTGACCGGGGCCGTCGCCGCGGCCGCCGCACTCGGTGCCGGCACCTTCGGCGCGCTCTCCGCCAGCGCCGCCGCGCCCGCCGCACCCGCCGCGACCGACTCCGTGCCCCGGACCGACTCCGTGCCCCGGGGCCTGACCACCCGCACCACCCATCTCACCGTGGACGCCGCCGTCCGCGCCGCCCAGGCCGCGCTGGACGCCGCCGAGAAGGACCACCAGCGGGTCACCGTCGCCGTGGTCGACCGCAACGGCAACACCATCGTGACCCTGCGCGGGGACGGCGCCGGCCCGCAGTCCTACGAGTCGGCCGAGCGCAAGGCGTTCACCGCGGTCTCCTGGAACGCCCCCACCTCCGAGCTGGCCGGCCGGCTCGCCTCGGCGCCCCAGCTGAAGGACATCCCCGGCACCCTGTTCCTGGCGGGCGGCGCCCCGGTCACCGCCGAGGGCGGCCCGATCGCCGCGGTCGGCGTCGCCGGCGCGCCCAGCGGGGCGCAGGACGAGCAGTACGCGAAGGCGGGCGTGGCGGCGCTCGGCCGCTGAGCGCCGCTGAGCGGACGGGGCCCGGGCCGACGGGCCCACGGCGGCCGCCCCACACCCCGGAGCAGCGGCCGGACCGCCGAGCCACAGCCGCGAACCGGCGGCCCCGGGTGCGATCACCGGCGGGGTTCGTACGATCGGAGGAGTGCGCCCCCGCCCCCGTACCCCCGCCGCCCCGTCCGGTACCCCAAGCGCCCACCGCGCCGGAAATATCCGCCGCACCCCCTCCCGCGCCGCCGCGGTGCTGCTCGCCGGGGTGCTCACCGCGGGCGCGGCCACGGGCTGCGGGGGCGCGGCGCGAGGCGGCGGACCGGCGGAGGAGGCGGCTCGGGCCACTCCGGGCGCGGCCGGGGTGGGGGACCCGTACTTCCCCCGGCTGGGCAACGGCGGCTACGACGTCCGCCACTACGACCTGGACCTCGCCTACGACCCGGCGACCGCCCGGCTGACCGGCACCGCCCGGATCGCCGCCCGGGCCACCCAGGACCTCAGCGCCTTCAACCTGGACCTGACCGGGCTCACCGTCACCTCCGTCACCGTGGACGGCCGCAGCACCCCCGTCACCCGCGCCGGCGGCGAGCTGACCGTGCGGCTCGGCACCGCCCTGCGCGAGGGCGCCGGCTTCCGTACCGTCGTCCGCTACACCGGCCGCCCGCGCACCCTCACCGACGCCGACGGGTCGCGCGAGGGCTGGCTGAGGACCTCCGACGGGGCAGTGGCGCTCGGGCAGCCGGCCGGCTCGGCCACCTGGTTCCCCGGCAGCCACCACCCCTCCGACAAGGCCACCTACCGCCTCGCGGTGACCGTGCCGCGGGGCCTGGCGGCCGTCTCCAACGGCGAACCGGCCGCCCCGGAGGCCGTACCCGCCCCCGCCCCCGGCAAGGCCACCTACGTCTGGCGGACCACCCAGCCCATGGCGAGCTATCTCGCCACCCTCGCCATCGGCCGCTACCGGACCACCGCGGACCGCACCCCGGACGGCCTGCCCGTGCACAGCGCGGTGCGGGGCACGGCGGACGGGCCCACCGACCGTCTCCCCGAGGTACTGGCCTGGGCCGAGCGCCGCTTCGGGCCGTACCCCTTCTCCTCCAGCGGAGTGATCGTGGATCCGTCGGTGGACGCCGGGTACGCGCTGGAGACCCAGAACCGCCCCTTCTTCGGCAGCGGCACCCTGGATCTGGCCACCCTGGTCCATGAGCTGGCCCACCAGTGGTACGGCAACTCGGTGTCGCCCGCGTCCTGGCGGGACATGTGGCTCAACGAGGGGTTCGCCACCTACGCGGAGTGGCTGTACGGGGAGGACACCGAGGGCACCCCGGTGTCACGGCGGTTCGCCACCGCGTACGCCGACGACCGCAACTGGGCGTTCCCGCCGGCCGACCCGCCGGGCGCCGCGGACATCTCGGGCGCGCCGGTCTACGAGCGGGGCGCGATGGTGCTGCACCAGGTGCGCCGGGCGGTGGGCGACCGGGTCTTCTTCGGCGTCCTGCGGGACTGGGCCGCCGCGCACCGGCACGGCAACGCCTCCACCGCCGACTTCACCGCCTTCGTCGAGCGGCGGGCCGGCGGGCGGGACCTGTCCGCGCTGTGGCAGGCCTGGCTGTACGGGGAGGGGCGCCCGGCGGCCGGCCGGTGACCGTGCCCGCCGGGCGCCCCGTGACGTATCCGGGTCAGATGTTGACGCCGAAGTCGCGGGCGATGCCCTCCAGGCCGGAGGCGTAACCCTGGCCCACCGCGCGGAACTTCCACTCGGCGCCGTTGCGGTACAGCTCGCCGAAGACCATCGCGGTCTCGGTGGCGGCGTCCTCGCTCAGGTCGTAGCGGGCGATCTCGCCGCCGCCGGCCTGGTTGACGACGCGGATGTAGGCGTTGCGGACCTGGCCGAAGTTCTGCGAGCGGCTGACCGCGTCGTAGATGGAGACCGGGAAGACGATCTTGTCGACGTTGGCGGGGAGCCCGGCCAGGTTGACGTTGATCTGCTCGTCGTCGCCGCCGCCCTCACCGGTGCGGTTGTCGCCGGTGTGCACGATCGTCTGGTCCGGCGTGGACTTGTTGTTGAAGAAGACGAAGTGCGCGTCCGAGGCGACCCGGCCCGAGCCGTCCACGCCGATCGCGGAGGCGTCGAGGTCGAAGTCGGTGCCGGTGGTGGTGCGGACGTCCCAGCCGAGGCCCACGGTGACGGCGGTCAGGCCCGGGGCCTCCTTGGTCAGCGAGACGTTGCCGCCCTTGGACAGGCTTACAGCCATGGGATCCCTTTCCTCGGTTCCTCGGTGTCTTGCGGGTGCGCCGTTGAGGGCGTCACAGCCAGGAACGCGCGGCGGCCCCGCCTGGTTCCAGCGCCCCGTCACCCCGGGCAGGAAAAACGGGTGACGGGAGCGGGTGCGGCGGGAACCATGGAGGACATGTCCGGTCCCCATGTCATCCGCGGTTCGGTCTGCCTGCCCGAGGCCGAGCTCCAGTGGCGCTTCTCTCGTTCCTCCGGGCCGGGCGGCCAGCACGTCAACACCAGCGACTCCCAGGTGGAGCTGCGCTTCGACCTGGCGCGCACCGAGGCGCTGCCGCCGGTGTGGAAGGAGCGCGCCCTGCGGCGGCTGGAGGGGCGGCTGGTGGGCGGGGTGGTCTCGGTACGCGCCTCGGAGCACCGTTCGCAGTGGCGCAACCGCGAGACCGCCGCCGTACGGCTGGCCGCGCTGCTCGCCGAGGCGACCGCGCCGCCGCCCCGGCCGCGCCGGCCCACCAAGGTGCCGCGGGGGATCAACGAGCGACGGCTGCGGGAGAAGAAGCAGCGCTCCCAGACCAAGCGCGGCCGCTCGCCCAAGGACTGGGGCTGACCAGCCCGGGAGCGGGGCTGACCGGCGTATCCCGCGGACTGGCGCTGACCGGCGTATCTCGTGGACTGGCGCTGACCGGCGTATCCCCACCCCGTCCCCATGCCTACCCCAGGTGGTGGTAGCGGCCGCGGAAGTAGGTCAGCGGCCTGGCCTCCGGGGCAGGCAGCTCGGTGGCGAGCACCCGGCCGATGACCAGGGTGTGGTCGCCCGCCGCCACCCGCTCATGGGTACGGCACTCCAGCGTGGCCAGCGAGCCCGCCAGCAGCGGCGCCCCGCTCGCCGGGCCGCGCCCGTGCGGGACGTCCGCGAACAGCAGTCGGTCGCTGACCCGGCCCTTCATGCTGAACCGGCCGGCCACCTGCCGCTGGGCCTCGGAGAGCACCGACACGCCCCACAGCGGCTGCTCGGCCAGCAGATCGTCCATCCGGGAGCCGTTGCGCAGGCTCACCAGCACCAGCGGCGGGTCCAGGGACACCGACAGGAAGGCCGTCGCCGTCATCCCGATGTCCTCGCCCCTCGGGCCCTCGTCCGGGTCATGGGCCGTCACCAGCACCACTCCGCCGGTCAGCCGGGACATCGCGGCACGGAACTCCTCGTCGCTCACCCCCTCAGCATGCCCGCCGCGCGGGTCACCGGCGGCGGTGGGGGACTGGGACGCGGTGGTGGTCGATGAGGGCAGCACACCGGGAACGCTAACCGGGGCCCCGAACGCCCGCATCGGGCCGAAGGACCAGCCGGGACCTAGGTCGCAGGGGCGAGAGGGGTGCCGGGGGCGGGGGAGGGGGGCGGGCTGGGGGTCAGGGCACCGCCAGCCGGTAGCCGCGTTTGGGGACGGTGCGGATGAGCTTGCCGTGCGGGCCCAGGGAGGTGCGCAGGCGGGCGATCGCGGTCTCCACGGCGTGCTCGTCCGCCGGGGTGTCGGGCCAGGCGCGGCGGAGCAGTTCGGCGCGGCTGAGCACCCAGCCGGGCTTGTCGGCCAGCGCCCGCAGCAGGGCCGCGCCCTTCGGGGAGAGCCAGTGGCTGGTGCCGTCGGCCAGCAGCGCGTTGCCCTGGAGGACGAGTGTGCGGTCGCCCAGGTCCAGGGTGCGGCGGCCGTGGGCGGGCAGGGTCTCGGTGAGGGTGCGCACCAGCGCGCCGAGCCGGCCCCGGCCGGGCCAGACGGCCGGCAGTCCGGCGTCCAGCAGCGGCCGGGCGCAGACGGGGCCGACGCAGACCGGCAGCACATCGGCGGCCATCGCCTCCAGCAGCCGCTCCCGCAGCCCGTCGGCGGCCGCGATCTCCAGCAGGGCGGTGACGGCGGGCGCGCTGGTGAAGGTGAGCGCGTGCACCTCGCGGCGTACGGTCTGCTCGACCAGCCGGCGCACCGGCCCCGGGTCCTCCGGCGGCGCCCACCGGTAGACCGGCACCGGGACGACCTCGGCGCCCCGTTCCCGTAGCGCCGCGGTGAACGCGGTGAGCGGCAGGCCGTGTTCCTGCACCGCGATCCGGCGGCCGGCCAGCGGGCGGGCCAGCAGCCAGGTCAGCAGTTCGCCGGTGGCCTCGCTTTCGGGCGCGTACGTCTCGTCCAGCCCGCTCGCCCGCACCGCGCCGGTCGCCTTGCGGCCGCGGGACAGCACGGCGGCACCCCGGCAGGCGGCGGCCAGCGCGGCGCCGTGGCCCCAGCCCTCGGCCGCGCTCATCCAGCCGCGCCAGCCCACCCCGGTGGTCGCCACCACATAGTCGAGCGGCGCGCTCAGGCACCGCTCGGTCGCCCGGCGCAGCGCCCCGTCGTCCTCCAGCGGCAGGATGCGCAGCGCCGGGGCCTTGACCACCCGGGCCCCGCAGCGGGTCAGCAGCGCCACCAGCTCCTCGCGCCGGCGCGCGGCGGTCACCCCGACGGTGAAGCCGGTCAGCGGGCCGTCGGTCGGGGTGAGGTCAGCGGAGGTGCCCGAAATGCCCATGGACCAGAGGCTGGGCCCGCGGCGTTACCGGGACGTTGCTCGGATGTCACATACGGGTGAGACAACCGCTCCGTTGCGTTACGGCTGATGTCCTCCACCGCACCGCACCGGGCGACTGATGTCCTCCACCACGGATACGCCCCGCGGGTCGTCCGGGCTCGGCCCCGGCCCGCGACCGATTCAGCGCGGGCGGAACGCGACGCCCGCGACCGCCGCCGAGGCCGACCCGGCACGGGCGGAACGCGACGCCCGCTGCCACCCCGCCCCCATGCGTTCTCCCCGACCCATGGCATCGTGACCCATCTCATGTGATCATCCTGTGACTTGAGTCACAGAAGGCACATTTTGTTGACCCTGTGTACCGGGTGCGAAGCGCGCTGTGATTCAGTGGCGGAGACCGTGCAACACGATCGCCGATGAGAACACTGGAGTTGCTGTCGAGGTCTCGGGGAGAGCGAACAATGGAGACCGAGTCGGAGCCGTACGTCCGCCTGGCCACCCTGCGGCAGCTGCATCAGGTCGTCGCCAACCTCAACACGGCCCGGAGCCTCGCCGACACGCTCCAGACCGTGGCCGACGGCATCCTCGCCGGACTCGGCTACGAACTCGCCTGCGTCAACCTCGTCCGCCCCGACGGTGACCTGGTCGTCGCCGCGTTCGCCGGCAGCCCCGCCGCCGAGGCGCTGATCACCGGCCGGGTCGGCTCCCGCCTCTCCTGGGAGCGCCGCCTGAGCATGGGGGAGGCCTGGGGCGAGCTGCGGTTCATACCGCACACCGAGGGCTGGGTCCTGATGGACGACGACGTGCCGCAGTGGCACACCGACGGCCCCGAACCCCGCTTCGCCGACGAGTGGCACCCGCACGACCGCCTCTACGCCCCGATGTACTCCCCCAGGCTCGGCTCCCCCCGCCCGGAGGGACCCGTACCGGGCAGCGGCCGCGAACTGCTCGGGGTGATATCCGTCGACCGCCCCCGCAACGGCCGCCACCCCGGGCCCTGGGGGCAGGAGGCGCTCCAGATGTACGCCTCCCAGTCGGCCATAGCGATCAGCAACGCCCGCCTCCGCTCCAACATGCAGCGCGCCCTGGTCCGGCTGGAGCGCGAGCAGCAGGCGCTGCGGGCCAGCGAGGAGTCCTTCCGCCAGGCCTTCGAGTACGCGCCCTCCGGCATGGCCATCGCCGAGCTCGGCGGCGACCAGCACGGCCGGCTGCTGCGGGCCAACGACGCGCTCTGCCGGCTGCTGGGCCGGCCCTCCTCGGTGATGCGGCGCTACTCCTTCGCCGACCTGGTCCACCCCGAGGACATCGGCACCCTGCTGCGCACCTCGCCCGAGGGCGGTCGCGCCGAGCTGCGGCTGGCCCGCCGGGACGGCTCCTACGTCTGGGTGTCGCTGCGCAACTCGGTGGTCGCCGACACCGCCGACGGCCCCCGCTTCCTGCTCACCCATGTCGAGGACATCGAGGAGCGCAAGCGGCACGAGCTCCAGCTCGCCCACCGCGCCTCCCATGACGCGCTCACCGGCCTGCCCAACAGCGCCGAGCTGCGCTCCCGGCTGAGCGCCCGGCTCTGCGCCCGCCCCGGCGCCCTGCGCACCGCCGCCTACCCCGGCCCCCCGGCCGGCGCCGGCTACCAGCCCGGCTACCCGGAGGGCGCCGGGCAGGACGCCTACGACAGCGCGGAGGCCGGCGGCTACGGGCAGGAGTACGGCGAGCGGTACGGCGAGCCGTACGCCCCGGAACACGGCGACCACGGCCCGGAGTACGGGGCCCCGGGCGAGCACGCCTACCGCGCCGGGGACGGCTTCGACTTCGCCGGGGCGGCCGGCCCGTACGACCACCATGTGCACTCCGTCGCCCCGGACGACGAGGTGGACGACGGGACCAAGGGGCTCGCGGTGCTCTTCTGCGACCTGGACGGCTTCAAGTCGATCAACGACCGGTTCGGCCACCACACCGGGGACGCGGTGCTGGTGGAGGTGGCCCGCCGGCTGAGCGCGGGCGTCCGGGACGGCGACACGGTGGCCCGGCTCGGCGGCGACGAGTTCGTGGTGCTCGCCGACGGCCTCGGCGCCGCGGACGCCTCCGACCTCGCCGTCCGGCTGCGCAACTCGATCATCCCGCCGATCCGGGTGGACGGCCGGGCGGTCCGGGTGGGGGCCAGTTTCGGCATCGGCTGGGCGGAGTGCGGGATGACCGTCGAGGAGGTGCTGAACTCCGCTGATCAGCGGATGTACGTCGAGAAGCGCTCCCGCTCCAAGATCCACCGCCGCGCCGGCTAGCCCCCGTCCGCCTCCCACCCCCTCTCTGAGCAGAGAACGGGCTAGCCCATACGAGGTAGGCTCGGTCGCTCGGTGAGGGTTGTCGATCAGGGTGAGGAGTGACCAGGGATGGCTGCCGGTGACAACGGCGCACCCCACGGCGGGCCCCAGGGCGCGAGTACGCCGGAGGACGACGATCCGTTCGGCTACCTCTACGCCGACGGGCAGGCCGCGGGCGCGCAGCCACCGGGCCAGGGCGGCTACGGCTACCCCGGTCCCACCGCCCAGCCCGGTCGGCCCCGGACCTCGTACAACCAGGTCAGGGCGGTCGGCGAGCGCCAGTACGGCTACCCCGCGGCGCAGTCCGGCCAGGCCCGCGGAGGCTACGGCTACCCGCCCCCGGCCGCCGGCCAGGCCGCGTACGGCCAGCAGCCCGGCTACGGGCAGGCCCCCGCCGCCCAGCCCCTCCCCCCGCAGCAGCCCTACGGCCAGCCGCACCCGCAGTACGCGGCCCCCGAGACCTACCCCGGCGGCCCCCCGAACCGCCCCGCCCCCCAGGGCCCCCCGCCCGGGCGCGGCGGCCGGCGCGGCCCCAACACCAAGGGCCTGCTGATCGGCGCGATCGCGGTCGTCCTGGTCGTGGTGGCCGGAATCACGGTCGCCCTGCTCACCAACGGCTCGGACAAGGACAAGGCCGGCGAGCAGGCCGCCCAGCCCTCCACCGCCCCCGAGAAGCCCGGCGACACGTCCCCCACCGCCGAGCCCTCCCCCTCCGGCTCCAAGGCCGAGGAACCCGCCGAACTCCCCAAGCAGGACGCCGCCACCCTCCAACTCGGCGCCCCGGCCCAGCTGGGCACCGACACCCCGGGCGCCCAGGGCGTCAACGGCGCCTATGTGATGTTCAACGGCACCGGCGGCTCGGCCAGCTGGTCGGCGAAGGTCCCCGAGGACGGCGAGTACACCCTGTACATCACCTACTCGGTGCCCGGCAAGGACGCCAAGACCTCGCTGACCGTCAACGGCGAGCAGCCCCGCGGCATCAACATGAAGAACTTCGCCCACGCCAAGGAAGGCGACTGGGAGAAGGGCTGGACCCGCACCTACTCGTACGTGAACCTCAAGAAGGGTGACAACACCCTCAAGATGTCCTGCGAGCAGGGCGACACCTGCGACGCGTACATGGACCAGGTCTGGCTGGTGGAGGGCCGCGTCGAGTAGCGGCCCCTTTCTCTCCCGGCGGCCGGCTCAGGCCGCCGCGGTGTCCTCCGCCACGGTGACCCGCTCCAGCAGCTCCCCGTAGGCGGCCCGGTCGAACTCGCCGGCCGCGGGGGCCAGCACAGTGGCGGCGGAGAGGGCGACCGCGCGGGCCAGCCGGTCCGGCCAGGGAAGCCCCTCAACCAGGGCGGACAGCAGCCCGGCCACCGCGGAGTCGCCCGCCCCGGTGGGGTTGCCGCGCACCGCCTGGGGCGGAGTTGCCCGCCAGATGCCCTCCGGGGTGAGGGCCAGCAGCCCGTCCGGGCCGAGCGAGGCGACCACCGCGCGGGCGCCCCTGCGGCGGGCGTCCCGGGCGGCGCGCAGCGGCTCGCGGGAGCCAGTGAGCGCGGCCAGCTCGTCCGCGTTGGGCTTGACCAGGTCGGGGCGGGCGGCGAGGCCCCGGCGCAGGGGTTCGCCGCTGGTGTCCAGCAGCACCGGGACGCCGGCCGCGCGGGCGCGCCGCACCAGGTCCGCGTACGCCCCCACATGGATGCCCGGCGGCAGGCTGCCGCACAGCGCCACCGCCTCGGCGCCGGCCAGCAGCTCCTCGTACGCGCTGAGCAGCGCCGCCCACTCGCCCGCGGACACCTGCGGCCCGGGCTCGTTGAACTGCGTGGTGTCCCCGCTCGCCGAGTCGACCACGGCGACCGTGCGCCGGGTGGTGCCCTCGGCCGGGACGAGCGCGTCGCGCACCGGCAGCGGCGCCAGCAGCCGGCGCAGCGCCTCACCGGTGGGCCCGCCCGCGAAACCGGTGACCACGGCCTCGTGACCCAGCGCCGCGAGCACCCTGGCCACGTTGACGCCCTTGCCACCGGGCCGCTCGGCGACACCCCGCACCCGGTGCGAGCCGTGCGGCACGAGGGCGTCCACGGTGTAGGTGACGTCGAGCGCGGTGTTGAGCGTGACCGTGAGGATCACCGGTGCACCCCCGAGACGTGCGCGACGACCCGAGACGTGCGCGCTGGCTTTTCGTATCGGGTTCTGATCATGCCAAACCGGAGCCGGTTGGCCCACCCCACCACCGCCGCCCGTGACGATCCACCGGCCCCGCGGGCGCCGCGGAAGGCCGCAGGGGCCGCGTGAGGAGGCGGGCCCGCGCGGCCGCGCCCCCCGCGCGTACAGCGCCTCGGCCGCCGCCCCGGCCCGTGCCGCCTCCTCGGCCCCGCGCGCGTACGGCCCCTCGGAACCGGATGCGTCGCTACGGGGCCGGGCACCCGCCCCGTGCCACCGGCGCCGCCGTCCAGAACCGACCGCCGCGCTGCCGGGGCGCCGCTAACGCGTTGCGGGGCAGGCCGTGCCCACCGGGCCCGGCGCGCCCCCGTAGCGTCCAGCGTGCCCCCGTACCCCCCAGCCGCCCTCAGACCCCCGCGGCCGCTTCCCGTCGGGGCTCCGGGGCCGTGGCGCCGCGCGGGGGGGCGACGACCCACTGGCCCTGGCGCATGACAGCCACCAGGGCGAAGTCCGCGTCCAGGACCACCAGGTCGGCGTCCTTGCCGGGTTCCAGGGAGCCGATGCGGTCGTCCAGGCCCAGCAGCCGGGCCGGGTTGGTGGAGACCGCGCGGACCACGTCCTCCACCGGGAGGCCGTCCACGGTGACCGCGCGGCGGAAGGCGGCGTCCAGGGTGAGGGTGGACCCGGCGATCGAGCCGCCCTCGGCGAGCCGGGCGACCCCGTCGCGTACCTCGACCTCCAGCGGGCCCAGCCGGTAGAGCCCGTCGCCGAAGCCGGCCGCGTCCATCGCGTCGGTGATGAAGGCGACGCGCCCCGCGCCCGCCCGGTGGAAGGCCAGCTCCAGCGCCGCCGGATGCAGATGCACCCCGTCGTTGATCAGCTCGACGGTGACCCGCTCGTCCTCCAGCAGCGCCGCGATCGGCCCGGGCGCGCGGTGCCCGAGCGGGGGCATGGCGTTGAAGAGGTGGGTGGCGACCGTCGCGCCCGCGTCGATGGCCTCCCTCGTCTGCTCGTAGGTCGCGTCGGTGTGCCCCACCGCGGCGATCACGCCCTGCTCGGCCAGCATCCGCACCGAGTCGAGGCCGCCGGGCAGCTCCGTGGCCAGGGTGACCATCCGGGCGTGGCCGCGGGCCGCGTCCACCAGCTTGCGGACCTCCGCCGGGTCCGGGTAGCGCAGCAGCTGCTCGCTGTGCGCGCCCTTGCGGCAGGGCGAGATGAACGGCCCCTCGAAGTGCACCCCCGCCAGGTCGCCCTGCTCGGCCAGCTCGGCCAGCTCCCCGGCCCGGTGGGCGAGGAAGTCCAGCTCCCCGGTGACGGTGGAGGCGACCAGCGTGGTGGTGCCGTGCCGGCGGTGGGTCTCGACGCCCTTCAGGACCTCCTCCAACGTGCCGGAGGTGAAGGACGCCCCGCCGCCGCCGTGGTTGTGCAGGTCCACGAAGCCGGGGACGATCCAGTGCCCGGCCAGGTCGTACGCGGGCGCGCCCGCCGGGGCGTGCTCGGCGATCCGGGAGCCCTCGACGACCACCCGCCCGTTCTCGACGGTCCCGCCCGGCAGCACCACACGGGCGCCGGTGAGAACTGTGTGATCGGCCATCAGGCGGACACCTCCGAAGTGGCGGAAGGACTGGCGAGCGGACGGGAGAGCAGGTCCCAGGCGAGGAGGCCCGCGCCCAGGCATCCGGCGGTGTCCCCGAGGGCCGCCGGCACGATGGCGGGCAGGCGCTGGAACGTCACCCGCTCCTCGACGGCCGCCCGCAGGGGGGTGAACAGCGTGTCCCCGGCCTCCGCCAGGCCGCCGCCGATGATCAGGACGCGCGGGTCCAGCAGGGTGAGGGCGGTCACCAGTCCGTCGGCGAGTGCCCCCACGGCCTCCCGCCACACCCGCTCGGCGGCCGGATCTCCGGACTCCACGGCCTTGGCGCAGTCCGCCGCGTCCGCCTCCGGGTCGCCGCTCGCGGCCGCCCAGGCCCGGCTGACCGCGCCCGCCGAGGCCAGCGTCTCCAGGCAGCCGCGCTGCCCGCAGCCGCACTCCGGGCCGCCCGGGCGGACCACGATGTGCCCGATCTCGCCCGCGTACCCGTGCGCCCCGGCCTCGATGGCGCCGGCGATGCCGATGGCCCCGGCGATCCCGGTGCCCAGCGGGACGAACAGGAACCGGTCCGCCCCCCGCCCGGCCCCGGCCCGGCCCTCGGCCAGCCCGCCGGCCCGTACGTCGTGCCCGAGCGCCACCGGCAGCCCGCCGAGCCGCTCGGAGAGCAGCGCCCGCAGCGGTACGTCGCGCCAGCCCAGGTTGGCCGCGTAGACGGCCGTGCCGGTGTCCGGGTCCACGATCCCCGGCACCGCGACCCCGGCCGCGACCGCCCCGGCGCCGTACTCCTCGCGCCCGTACGCGTACAGCTCGGCGGCGAAGCCGAGGATGGTCTCCACGACGGCGTCCGCCCCGCGCTCCCGCCCGGTGGCGCGGCGGGCCTCGTACAGCAGGGTCCCGTCGGCTCCGACCAGGGCGGCCTTCATCCCGGTGCCGCCCACATCGAGGGCGATGACGTGTCTCACGGGGACAGTGTCCCCCGGTCACCCGAGAAAGGTCTAGTCCACTTACGCCGATTGTTGTCAGCCCATACAAATGGCGGGGCACGGAGCTCGCCCGCCCGCGGGACGGGAGGCGCCCGGGGCTAGAGTTGCGGAAGCGATACCCGACTGGTGTAGACCTCGCGCTCGCGCGTGGGAGACGATGCCAGACCAGCCGAGCCGAGCCGGGATGACAGTCACACCGGTGGTCGTGCCGGTGTGACAGCAGCAACAACGATGGGACGAGCGTGCAGCGCCGCTACTACGGAACCCTCGCGGCGGTCGCCGCGCTCAGCCTGGCCGCGACCCTCTCCGGGTGCGGCGCCGGGACCGGCTCCGGCGAGGTCACGCTGAAGCTGGTGGCGGCGGACTACGGCAGCAACGCGTCCAACACCTCCCAGAAGTACTGGGACGAGCTGGTCGCGGCGTTCCGGAAGAAGCACCCCGACATCGCGGTCGAGGTGGACGTACGGTCCTGGAAGGACGTCGACCGGGACGTCGCCGAGATGGTCGCCAAGGACGAGGCCCCCGACCTGGCGCAGATCGGCGCCTACGCGGACTTCGCCGCCGAGGACAAGCTCTACCCGACCAGCGAGCTGCTGCCCATCCCCACCCAGGCCAACTTCCTCCAGCGGCTCAACCAGGCCGGCGAGGTGGACCGGGTCCAGTACGGGATGCCCTTCGCCGCCAGCACCCGGCTGCTCTTCTTCAACGAGGAGCTGTTCGAGAAGGCCGGCCTGGAGCCGCCGAAGACCTGGCAGGGCATCGTCACCGCGGCCGCCAAGCTCAAGGCGCAGGGCGTGAAGTACCCCTTCGCCCTGCCGCTCGGCACCGAGGAGTCGCAGGCCGAGACGATGATGTGGATGCTCAGCGGGGGCGGCGGCTACCAGGACGCCGTCAACACCGGCTACGACATCAACTCCGCCGCCAACATCCAGACCTTCACCTGGCTCAAGGACAAGCTGGTCACCCCCGGCCTGACCGGGCCCATCGATCCCGGCCAGCTCGACCGGCAGGCGGCGTTCGACGCGTTCACCAAGGGAGAGGTCGGCATGCTCAACGGCCACCCCACCCTGATGGAGGCCGCCGAGAAGGCCGGTGTGAAGTTCGGCATGGTCCCGCTGCCCAGCCCCGACGGCGAGGCCACCCCCTCCATGGGCGTCGCCGACTGGATGATGGCGTTCAAGCAGAACGGCCACCGCGAGGAGATCGGCGAGTTCCTGAAGTTCGTCTACGAGGACCAGAACGTCCTCGACTTCTCCGACGCGTACGACATCCTGCCGGTCACGGTCACCGCCAGCACCGCGATGGAGGGCGACTCCAAGCACAAGAAGCTCCGCCCCTTCCTGCGGGAGCTGGACAACTCCGAGCTCTACCCGGTCGGCAAGACCTCCTGGGCGCGGGTCAGCAAGAGCGTCAAGGCCAACATCGGCAAGGCCGTCACCCCGGACGGCGACCCGGAGGCCGTCCTCAACGGCATAGCCAAGGAGGCCGCGGACGCCGAGGCCGCCGAGTAGCGACGGGACCGGGACTGTCGGAGGCGGTCACTACCCTGGCCGTATGACCGCCCCCGCCACCCCGCCGTCCCCGGAGCCCCGGCGGCTCAGCGACCGGGACCGCGCCCTGCTCGCCATGGAGCGGCTCTCCTGGCCCGGCCCGGGCGCCAAGGAGCGCGCCATCCGCGAGCGGCTCGCCCTCTCGCCCACCCGCTACTACCAACTGCTCAACGCCCTCCTGGACGACCCCGCCGCGCTCGCCCACGACCCCGTCACCGTCAACCGCCTCCGCCGCCTCCGCACCACCCGCGAGTCCCACCGCTGACCAGCCTGGCGTACGGCGCCGGGTGTGCCCCCCAGCGCCCGGCCCACGTGTGCCCCCGGCGACCAAGTCCCGCCCCCGGCGCCCGGCCCACCTGTGCCCCCGGCGCCCGGCCTGTGGGGCAGTCCCGCCGGCCGTCTCCGCCCCCGGCGCCCAGCCCACATGCGCCCACCCCCGGCACCCAAAGCCCGCGTCCCCCAGCGCCCGGCCCACCTGTGCCCCCGGCGCCCGGGCCAGGTGTGCCCACCCCCGCCGGCCCGAGCCCCCGCCGCGTCCCCGGCACCAGCAGCCCGCCCGGGCCCGCCACCCGTCCCGTGGGCCGCTTGTCCCCCCACGGCGGCCGAGGCCCCCCGGCCCAGGTGTGCCCGCCCCGCACCGGGGATAGGTTCCCCACCATGGCCACCCCACCGCCCCCCGCCGTCCCCGACCGCGCCCTGCCCGAGCCCGCCACCGCTGCCGGCCGGGAGGGGCTCGCGGCGCTGCTGGCGCACCCCGGCCGGGCGGTCGTCGCCCTGGACTTCGACGGCACCCTCGCCGAGATCACCGACGACCCCGAGCGGTCCCGCGCCCACCCCGGCGCGGTCGCCGCCATCGCCGCGCTCGCCCCGCGGGTCGCCTCCGTCGCCGTCATCACCGGCCGCCCGGCCGCCACGGCCGTGGAGTACGGCGGCTTCGCCGGGGTCAGCGGCCTGGAGCACCTGGTCGTCCTCGGCCACTACGGCGCCGAGCGCTGGGACGCCGCCACCGGCGAGGTCACCGCCGCCCCCGAGCACCCCGGCGTCACCGCCGTCCGCGCCGAACTGCCCGACTTCCTCCGCGAGACCGGCGCCCGCCCCGGCACCTGGGTCGAGGACAAGGGCCGCGCGCTGGCCGTGCACACCCGCCGCGCCGACGACCCGCACGCCGCCTTCGACGCCCTGCACACCCCGCTGGCCGGCCTCGCCGCCCGCCACGGCCTGATCCTCGAACCCGGCCGCCTGGTCCTGGAGCTCCGCCCCCCGGGCATGGACAAGGGCGTCGCCCTCGCCGAGCACCTCCGCGACACCGGCGCCACCGCCGTCCTCTACGCCGGCGACGACCTCGGCGACCTGCCCGCCTTCGCCGCCGTCGACAAGCTGCGCTCCGACGGCATGCCCGGCCTCCTCGTCTGCAGCGGCAGTGACGAGGTCCCCGAGGTCGCCACCCGCGCCGACCTCACCATCCCCGGCCCTCCCGCCGTCGTCGCTCTCCTCGCCGCCCTCGCCGAGGCCACCGCCCCCACCGCCTGAGCAGCACCCGGCCGCACACACATCGAAGGCCGCCGCCCCCTTCCGGATTCCGGAGAAGGAAGGCGGCGGCCTCGTCTGTGTGAAAGGGCGCCTACAGCTCCCGCAGCGCCGTCAGCTGGTCCAGGAACCACCGCTCCGGCGGGAGGGCCGTCGCGGCGGAGGCGAGGTGCTTGGAACGCTCGGCGCGCTCGGTCGGGTCCATGGAGAGGGCCTCGTGCAGCGCGGCGGCGGTGCCGGAGACGTCGTAGGGGTTGACCGTGATCGCGTGCTCGCCGAGCTCCTCGTGGGCGCCGGCCTCGCGGGAGAGGACCAGGGCGCAGCCCGCGTCGGAGACCACCGGGACCTCCTTGGCGACCAGGTTCATCCCGTCCCGGATGGGGTTGACCAGGGCCACGTCCGCCAGCCGGTAGGCGGCCAGGGAGCGGGCGAAGTCGTCCTCGACGTGCAGCACCACCGGCGTCCAGCCGTCCCGGCCGTACTCGGCGTTGATCTCGTCGGTGAGCCGGGCGACCTCGGCCGTGTAGTCGCGGTAGACGGACAGGTCCTGGCGGGAGGGGTAGGCGAAGGCCAGGTGGACCACCTCGCCCCGCCACTCGGGATGCTCGGCGAGCAGCGCCCGGTACGCCAGCAGCCCGCGCACGATGTTCTTGGACAGCTCGGTGCGGTCCACCCGGACGATCGTCTTCCGGTCGCCGATCTGCTCCCGCAGCGCCGCCATCCGCTCGTCCACGTCGGCCCGGTGCGCGCGCTCCCGCAGGAACTCGGCGTCGGCGCCGAGGCCGTGCACCCCGAGCAGGGTGCGCCGGGCCTGCCCGGTGACCTGCGACAGGTGGTCGATGTGCGGCGAGGAGTCCTTGGGCCAGGAGCCCATCACGCCCAGCGAGGTGCCGCAGCACTCCATGAACGCGGACATCCACCGCCGGGTGAGGAAGCCCAGCCGGTCCGCGCCCAGCATGCCGAGCAGCAGTTCCTCGGCGATCTCGTCGGGGAGCATCCGGAAGTACTGCGACGGCGCCCAGGGGGTGTGCGAGAAGTGCCCGATCCTCAGGTCCGGGCGCAGCTCGCGCAGCATCCCCGGCACCAGGGTCAGGTGGTAGTCCTGCACCACCACCGCCGCCCCGTCGGCCGCCTCCTCCGCCAGCGCCTGGGCGAAGGCGCGGTTGTAGAGGCGGTACGCGGTCCACTGCCGGCGGAACTCCGCGTCGAACACCGGCTCCAGCGGCGTCTGGTAGAGCATGTGGTGGACGAACCACAGCACCGAGTTGGCGATGCCGTTGTACGCGTCGCCGTGCACGGCCGCGTCGATGTCCAGCATCTTCACGCCGGGCTCGGACACCCCGCGCCGTACCGCCTCCCGGTCGCCCTCGCTCAGCGCCGAGCAGACCCACAGCGCCCCCGCGTCCGGGCCGATCGCGGAGAGCCCCGACACCAGCCCGCCACCGCCCCGCCGGGCGTCGAGGGTGCCGTCGTCCCGGGGGACGTAGCTGACCGGACCGCGGTTGGAGGCGACGAGAATCTGGGCTGCCATGGTCACGAACCTAGCCCGTACCGGAAACGCTCAAACGTGCGGTGATCGGGTGGTCGGTCAGTGGCCGGCCGGTGGTCGACTGCTGGTGGCGGCGTCTTTCGGCCACGGTCACCGGCACCCGGGAGGGCGGCCCCTCGGGTCCCCGGTACAGCTCTTCCCGTACGCGGGTCCCCAGGTCCCGTACGCGGGTCCTCAGGCCACCCGGCGCCGTGCCGTGTACTCCGCCACCTCGACCATCGGCGGCCGCTCCTGCACGTCCACCTGGTGCGTCCGCGCCTCGAAGCCGCGCTCGCCCCGCTCGAACTGGGTGAGCCGGGGCCGTACCAGATGGGCCCGGGAGAGCCGTACCTGCGCCGTACGGTAGATGGCCGCCGCCATCCGCCCCAGCGCCCGCTCGTCCTGGTGCCGGTGCTTGCGCACCCCCACGTCCACCTGCGCCAGCGCGTCCAGGCCCACCGTGTGCAGCGCGTCCACCAGCAGCCCGAGCTCCACCCCGTACCCGACCGGGAACGGCAGCCGCTCCAGCAGCGAGCGCCGGGCCGCGTACTCCCCGCCCAGCGGCTGCACGAATCCGGCCAGCAGCGGCCAGTGCAGGTTGAGCAGCGGCCGCGCCACCAGCTCCGTCACCCGCCCGCCCCGCCCGGGCGCGTCCGCCAGCGGCCGGTCGTACACCGCCTTGACGAAGTCCACGTCCGGCTCGGTCAGCAGCGGGCCCACGATCCCCGACACGAAGTCCGCCGAGAAGTCCCGCAGATCCGCGTCCACGAAGCAGACCACGTCCCCGCCGGTCGCCAGCAGCGACCGCCACAGCACCTCGCCCTTGCCCGGCACCGCGGGTATCCGGGGCAGCACCGCGTCCCGCGCCACCACCCGCGCCCCCGCCGCCGCGGCCACCTCGGCCGTACGGTCGGTGGAACCGGAGTCCAGCACCACCAGCTCGTCCACCAGCGCGGCCCCCGGGGCCATCAGCTCACGCCGGATCACCGAGACGATCTCCCCGACCGTGGCCTCCTCGTCCAGCGCCGGCAGCACCACGCTCACGCTCGTCCCGCGCTTGGCGTCCAGCAGCCGGTCGAGCGAACGGTCGGCCGCGGACCAGGACCGCCGGGCCAGCCAGCGCTCCACCTCTTCCAGCACGTGATCTCCATCTCGCGTATCGGACGACCATCTCGACCCCCCGAGGGGTTCGGTTACAGTCTTGAACAACGCGTACCGGCCCCGCATGTCGGGGTCGCGACACCGCGCCGGACCGCGGGTCTCCACGACCGGTCCACAACCGCATACCGCTCATCCAGAGGGGCAGAGGGACACGGCCCGTTGAAGCCCCGGCAACCCTCCAGCCGGCACTCGCACACCGCACCGCGAGGCCCCGGCTCGGGAAGGTGCCAATTCCGTCTCACGGCGAAACGCGTCGTGGGGAAGATGAGGAGAAAGGGCCTCGCCACTCATGGCTGCACAGACCGTCGCCACCGCCCCCGCCACCACGACCTCCGATGTCGTGGACCTGGGTCCCGCCGCCGCCCTCTCCTGTCGCGAATGCGGCGAGCGGTTCGCGCTCGGCCCGATCTTCGCCTGCGAGCTGTGCTTCGGCCCCCTGGAGATCGCCTACGACCTGCCCACCGGCGACCCGGAGGCGCTGCGCGCCCGCATCGAGGCCGGTCCCACCAGCATCTGGCGGTACGCCCCGCTGCTGCCCGTCCCCGCCGACGTCGCCGAGCGCCCCAACCTCGCCCCGGGCTGGACCAAGCTCGTCCAGGCCGACAACCTCGCCCGCGAGCTGGGCGTCGAGCCGGGCAGGCTGTTCGTCAAGGACGACTCCGGCAACCCCACCCACTCCTTCAAGGACCGGGTCGTCGCCCAGGCCCTGGAGGCCGCCCGCGCCTTCGGCTTCACCACCCTGTCCTGCTCCTCCACCGGCAACCTGGCCGGCGCCGTGGGCGCCGCCGCCGCCCGCGCCGGCTTCCGCTCCTGCGTGTTCATCCCGCACGACCTGGAGCAGGGCAAGGTCGTCATGGCCGCCGTCTACGGGGGCGAGCTGGTCGGCATCGAGGGCAACTACGACGACGTCAACCGCTTCTGCTCGGAGCTCATCGGCGACCCGCTCGGCGAGGGCTGGGGCTTCGTCAACGTCAACCTCCGCCCGTACTACGCCGAGGGCTCCAAGACCCTCGCGTACGAGATCTGCGAGCAGCTCGGCTGGAAGCTGCCGGACCAGATCGTGGTCCCGATCGCCTCCGGCTCCCAGCTCACCAAGATCGACAAGGGGCTGCAGGAGCTGATCAAGCTGGGCCTGGTCGAGGACCGGCCGTACAAGATCTTCGGCGCCCAGGCCGAGGGCTGCTCCCCGGTCTCCACCGCCTTCAAGGCCGGCCACGACGTGGTCCGCCCGCAGAAGCCGAAGACCATCGCCAAGTCGCTCGCCATCGGCAACCCGGCCGACGGCCCGTACGTCCTGGACATCGCCCGCCGCACCGGCGGCGCGGTGGAGGACGTCACCGACGAGCAGGTGGTCGACGCCATCAAGCTCCTCGCCCGCACCGAGGGCATCTTCGCCGAGACGGCCGGCGGGGTCACCGTCGGCGTGACGAGGAAGCTCATCGAGGCCGGCGTCCTGGACACCTCCCTCACCACCGTGGTGCTCAACACCGGCGACGGGCTGAAGACCCTGGACGCGGTCGCCCCCACCACCGGGCCCACCGCCACCATTCGCCCGAGCCTGGACGCCTTCCGCGCGGCCGGCCTGGCCACCGACGACCACTGACCGAGCCTTCGCTTCACGCGTGTTCGCGAGAGGAACCGCCCCCATGAGCGTCAACGTCCGCATCCCCACCATCCTGCGCACCTACACCGGCGGCCAGGCCGAGGTCACCGCCGAGGGCGCCACCCTCTCCGAGGTCATCGAGTCCCTGGAGAAGGCCCACCCGGGCATCGCCGCCCGCGTCCTGGACGACCAGGGCAAGCTGCGCCGCTTCGTCAACGTGTACGTCAACGACGACGACGTCCGCTTCGAGAACGGCCTCGCCACGGCCACCCCGGAAGGCGCCGGCGTCTCGATCATCCCCGCCGTCGCCGGCGGCTGACGCCGCCGTCGGCCATCGGTTATCGGCCACCGGAATGGTCCGTACCATTTCCGCCCCCTCCGTGCCTTTTGACGGAGGGGGCAATCTCGCATGGTTGAGCGCGGTAGAGTTGGGGTACCCCGCGCCGCCGCCCGGGAGCGCCGCCCTCAGGGCCGGCTCCGCGGCGACAAGATGCGGGCAATGTGCGGCCGCGAGATGCCCCTGATGTGAGGGTTTGTCCGGCCCGAGTTGCCCCGGATTCGGTGTGTTGAGCCCGCCGTTTCCGATGACGCGCGCCGGGAATTCTCGTCCGATTGACCTGTTGCAGACGGCAGTTGGGCAGATACATTCAGCGGCGGTCGACGCGTTCCGGCGCACGCCCTCGGCCCCCGCGCCGCCCGGCGGGGGGCACCTGTCAGGGGGCGAGGTCTGACCCGGGTCCGCGAAGTGCGGTCCTGTGCAAGGGCCAGTAATAGGGGAGTTAGGCATGGCTCAGGGCACCGTCAAGTGGTTCAACGCGGAGAAGGGCTACGGCTTCATCGCGGTCGACGGTGGTGCGGATGTATTCGTCCACTACAGCGCGATCCAGATGGACGGTTACCGCACCCTTGAAGAAGGTCAGCGGGTCGAGTTCGAGATCTCGCAGGGCCAGAAGGGTCCGCAGGCGGACATGGTCAAGCTCGCCGCCGGCTGAGCCGCGCGTCCGACCTTGGACTGAAGGCGCTTGGACTCAAGCGCGCCGAGGGGTTCGTATCCGAGGAGGGATACGGGCCCCTCGTCGTGTTCCCGCCACAGTTGCCCCCGGAGGTGGGGCGGGGCCCTGAGTCGCTTGCACTCACCGGGGTCGAGTGCTAATCATTGGCGTTAGCACTCTACGAGTGAGAGTGACAACGAAGGACCGGGTCGGTGAGGCCCGCTGGCCCGTGGGGCAAGGAACCACAGGGTCGCGAGCCGTCCGTCGCGGGCGCCAGCCAGGTCCGGCTTTGCTTCCACCCCGTCCGGGAGGACCACTTCACATGGCCAAGATCATCGCGTTCGACGAGGAGGCACGGCGCGGCCTTGAGCGCGGGATGAACCAGCTCGCCGACGCCGTCAAGGTGACCCTCGGCCCCAAGGGTCGCAACGTCGTCCTGGAGAAGAAGTGGGGCGCGCCCACGATCACCAACGATGGTGTGTCCATCGCCAAGGAGATCGAGCTGGAGGACCCCTACGAGAAGATCGGCGCCGAGCTGGTCAAGGAGGTCGCCAAGAAGACGGACGACGTCGCCGGTGACGGTACGACCACCGCGACCGTCCTCGCGCAGGCGCTCGTCCGCGAGGGTCTGCGCAACGTCGCCGCCGGCGCCAACCCGATGGCTCTGAAGCGCGGCATCGAGAAGGCCGTCGAGGCCGTCTCCGGTGCGCTGCTGGAGCAGGCGAAGGATGTCGAGACCAAGGAGCAGATCGCTTCCACGGCCTCCATCTCCGCCGCCGACACCCAGATCGGCGAGCTGATCGCCGAGGCCATGGACAAGGTCGGCAAGGAAGGCGTCATCACCGTCGAGGAGTCCCAGACCTTCGGTCTGGAGCTGGAGCTCACCGAGGGCATGCGCTTCGACAAGGGCTACATCTCGGCGTACTTCGCCACCGACATGGAGCGTATGGAGGCGTCCCTGGACGACCCGTACATCCTGATCGTCAACTCCAAGGTCGGCAACGTGAAGGACCTCCTTCCGCTGCTGGAGAAGGTCATGCAGTCGGGCAAGCCGCTGCTGATCATCGCCGAGGACGTCGAGGGCGAGGCCCTGTCGACCCTGGTGGTCAACAAGATCCGCGGCACCTTCAAGTCCGTCGCCGTCAAGGCCCCGGGCTTCGGCGACCGCCGCAAGGCCATGCTGAACGACATCGCCATCCTCACCGGTGGCACGGTCATCTCCGAGGAGGTCGGCCTCAAGCTCGAGAACGCCGGCCTGGACCTGCTGGGCCGCGCCCGCAAGGTCGTCATCACCAAGGACGAGACCACGATCGTGGACGGCGCCGGCGACAGCGACCAGGTCGCGGGCCGCGTCAACCAGATCCGTGCCGAGATCGAGAACTCCGACTCGGACTACGACCGCGAGAAGCTCCAGGAGCGTCTGGCGAAGCTGGCCGGCGGCGTGGCCGTCATCAAGGCCGGTGCCGCCACCGAGGTCGAGCTCAAGGAGCGCAAGCACCGCATCGAGGACGCGGTGCGCAACGCCAAGGCCGCCGTCGAGGAGGGCATCGTCGCCGGTGGTGGCGTGGCCCTGCTCCAGGCGTCCAGCGTCTTCGACAAGCTGGAGCTCGACGGCGACGAGGCGACCGGCGCCAACGCCGTGAAGCTCGCCCTGGAGGCCCCGCTCAAGCAGATCGCCGTCAACGGCGGCCTTGAGGGCGGCGTCATCGTCGAGAAGGTCCGCAACCTCCCCGTCGGCCACGGCCTCAACGCTGCGACCGGTGAGTACGTGGACATGATCGCCGAGGGCATCCTCGACCCGGCCAAGGTGACCCGTTCCGCCCTGCAGAACGCGGCCTCCATCGCGGCCCTGTTCCTCACCACCGAGGCCGTCATCGCCGACAAGCCGGAGAAGGCCCCCGCGGGCGCCCCGGGCGGCATGCCGGGCGGTGACATGGACTTCTGATCGGCCCCCTCGGGCGCCCTTCCCTCCGAAGGGCCCCGGCCGATCACCGTCCGTCCCCGAGGGCGGCACCCCTGACTCCCCTGACCGGGAGCGGGGTGCCGCCCTCGGGCGTTCCCGGCACCCCCGGCACCCCCCGCCCTCCCTCGGGCTCAGCCCGCGAACTCCTTCAGCTTCTCCGTGTCGAGGGTGATGCCGACAGGGTCGGGGAGGGTGACGGTGTCGCCGTAGGCATAGGTGGTGCGCTGGCGGTACTCGCCGTTGTGCGGCTCGCTGTGGACGAGGAGCGCGCCTCGGTCCCGGTCGACCAGGAGGTAGACCGGGATGCCGGCCGCCGCGTAACCGGTTGCCTTCTCCTCCCGGTCGCGGCGGTCGGTGTCGGAGTCGTAGGACGTCACCTCGACGGTCATCAGGACACCGGCGGGGTCGGCCCACTCGCCCTGGCCCGCGAAGTGCTCGACCGGAGCGAGACTGCCATCCGGCCGAGCGCGGCCCTGACGGTACGCCTCCACCACGAGCCCCTGCTCCGGGTGGAGGTCCAGGTCCGGACGCTGCTGCATGCACTGGCGGAGGAGCCACATGAAGATGCTGGTGTGATCGCCGTCAGGCACGGGCTTGACCTTCAACTTTCCCTTGACGAGTTCGAGAGTGACGGTTTCGGGAGCCCGGCGGGCGAGCTGCTCGAACTCCTCGGTGGTCAGCTGCGGGCGCTGGGCGGTGCCTGGGGTCATGGTGTCGCCTCCTCCCCTACAGCGTGCCCTGCTCTCGGCGTACGTGGTCATGTGACGCTCCCTTCCGGGGTATGCGGGCGTGCTGCCGCGCGTCTGGCTTCGGCGACATGGGCACGGACCTGCTCCGGGAAGAGCGGCCGTGGGGGCGGTGCCGGGGCGGGCTCGCCTCGGCACCGCCCGCACACCCCGTCGGCCAGCACCTCCGGCCGCCCTGGCACCCGGCACTTGGCACACTCCAGCATCCGCAGCACCGGCCGCTCCGCCTCGATCGGCTCCGGCGGCATCTTGCCGGTCAGCCGGGTGCGGGCCAGGGCCACCGGGCGGTGCACCTGCCGGGGCAGTCCGGCCGTCAGGGCGTTCAGCACGACCCGTTCGTCCGCGCCGCGCGCGAACCACTCGCTGACCAGCGGCTCCAGCGCCACGCACTCGCCGTCCGACAGCGACATCATCGGGTTCTGCCGGCCGAGCGCGGCCAGCAGGACGAAGGCCCGCGAACGGGTCTGCCGTCGGCGCGGCGGCGGCTTGTCCTCGGTGATCTCCCCGCGCTGGTACGCCGCCCACCAGGCGTCGTCCCTCGGTGTGCGCGACCACCAGGTCCGGGTGATCCACCGCGCGCCGTCCGGACGCACGATGCACTCCCGCCCGCGCCGCAAGTGCCCGGCTGCCGCCAGCCGGCTGAGCGCCGTCCGCACGGCGCACTGCCCGTAGTCCGGCAGCACCGCCGCGAGGGTCTTCACCGCGATGTCGGAGCCGTCCGTCAACCGTTCGATATAGCCCGCGATACTCGCCTCACGACGCGGCAGATGCCCGAAGTCGCTGGTCGTCGGAGGCTCCTGGCCGGGAACGGTCCGCTTGCCGTATCCGGGGTTGGCCAGGGGGTGGGTGAGGGCACTAAAATCGGCATCAGCCATGGATCGAACCTCTATCTTCGATTCGTCTGGTCAGGCCCCCTCGGTGTTGGCGCACCCGGGGGCTGTCCATTTTCTGCGTCTGGGACCTTTCTGAGCCGCACGCTAAGGGTTGACCACACCGCGTGGCAAATGCGTCACCGTTAGTCATATGAAACGGTCAGCCGCCGCCCCGCCCCTCGCCCACCGCACGGGTGGGCGGGCGGGTCACCACCAGACCCCTATCCCATTCCACTGTGAAGAGCACTCGGCCCCCGACACCCAAGCCTCGGCCCTGACCTGCGGAAACGCCTCCCGGGGTCGATGCGGTCCGGGCTGTGTACGACGATTTCGCCGCCGTCGAGGCCTGGCCCCGTACCTGCACGCAACCACGCGCAACTTCGTGCAACCTGCCCGCGCCCGCCGGGCCCCCGCCGCTACGTTCTGCGCCGTAGCACTCACAGCTGGAGAGAGCGGAACGCGGCGAGAGTGCCGCCGCCCGACGACCAGGAGGCACCACCCATGAAGAAGCGCCAGGCACCGTTCATCCCGTCCGCCGACGGCGGTCACGGTTCAGGCGGGGGTCAGGGAGGTGACGGGCATCCCGGCCAGCCGTGGCCGGGTCCCACCCAGGAGCCCAGCCCGAATGGTTCCACCCCGCCCGGCGACGGCGGCCACCGCAAGTGACCGCCGACTCGGGGTCGATGGGCCGCCCCGGCCGTCAGGAGCTGGGGCGGTTTCTGATCGAGGCGCACGCCCTGTCGTCGGACTGGGTTCCGGCCTTCGGGGCCGTGGACCGGGCAGCGCTCCTCCCGGACCTGATGTGGCCGTTCGACCTGGAGACGCGGACGAGCGCTCCGGTGGACCGGCGGGAGGACCCGGACGCCTGGTACGAGGCGGCGGACGCCGACGTCCCGATCGTGACCCAGTGGGACGACGGCACGCACACCGGCCGCCGACCCGGGAGGCTGTCGACCAGCTCCTCCTCCATGCCGTCCGTCGTTTGGCCGCTCCTCCACGACCTGGCCGTGGAAGAGGGCATGAACGTGCTGGACGTCGGCACCGGCACCGGCGAGACGGCCGGAGCCCTGACCCACCGCCTGGGCCGAGGCCGGGTCACCACGATCGAGGTGGACCGTGAGGTGTCGGCGCATGCCCGCGAGCGGCTGCACGGCCTCGACCTGCTCCCGGAGACGGTGGTGGGAGACGGGTTCGAGGGGCACCCGGGCCGTGCCCCGTACGATCGCGTCCTGGCGACCGTCGGACTGCGGGAGATCCCCGGGGCCTGGATCACCCAGTCGCGACCCGGCGGCCTGATCCTCGCCCCGTGGGGCACGCACTTCAGCACCGGTGACGCCACAGTGGGCCTGACGGTCGGGAACGGCGTCGCCTCCGGCAGGTTCACCCGGCTCGTGGAGTTCATGAAGCTGCGGACCCAGCGGGCGCCGCGCGTGTCCCACGACGACTACCTGGCCGCGGACGCCTTCGAGGCGGCAGACGTCTCCGCCACGGAGATCACGGAGCCGGAGTTCACCACGGCCACGTACACGGCCCTGCCCCTGGTTCTGGGCCTACGGGTCCCGCGCTGTGTGCAGACCGTGGCCGACAAGCGCGAAGGCCGCCGCCCCGTCTGGTTCTACAGCACATCGGACCCGTCCTGGGCCTGCGTGATGTTCCGGGACGGGGAACGGGAGGCCCCGGTCTGGCAGTCCGGCCCACGCCGGTTGTGGGCCGAGGTGAGCGGCGCGTACCGCTGGTGGCTCGACCGGGGCCGTCCCGACGTGACCCGCTTCGGCCTCACCGTCACCCCGGACGGCCACCGCGCCTGGCTGGACGACCCGGAGGACTCCTGGCGGGTCTGACCGGTCACACCAGGTCGTCATCGCCCTGCCGGAGCAGGATGTCGTCCCCATGGCCGGCGATCTCGATGCCGCTCTCCTCGCTGACGCCATCGCCGCCGCCGTCTTCCGGGGACTTCCTCCACTGGACGGAACCGTTCTCGTCGTCCATGCGCACAACGTACGTCGCGCCGAGCCGCCCGGAACACGGGTCGGGGAGGATGCCGGGGCTCGTCAGACTGATCCCATGCCGAAGAAGCGCAAAACCGACCGGAGCTTCGCCGAGGTGGTGGCCTCCCTGGGGCCTGCGGAGGGCTCTGGCCCGGGCGCCGACCTGCTCTCGCCCGCGAGCTCGGGTGAACTCGTCGACGAGCAGGGCCGCCTGTGGACCAGGCACCGGGGGCCCATGGACGTCCGGCTGGTCAGGCGGCTGGTGAGGGGCGCCGACGCGATGCTCATCGGAGAGGGCGCCGGGGAGGTGCTGCGGCCCGTGCCGGCCGAGGGGCGGGAGGAGGCGTGGGCCCTGGTCAAGGACAGGCTGGACACCGCCGAGGGGGAGGGGTACCGGGCGTACGACTTCCGCTCCGAGGACGGGTGTGTGCTGCTGTACCTGGAGGAGTTCTGCTGACACTGAGTGGGGCTGGGATAGGGGCGCGTACGTACGAGGGTCATCGTTCCCCTGTGCCGACCGGGCACCGCAGCCTCGGATCGGCGCGGTTGGGGGAGCAGGTCACCAGTGCCACCGAGTGGAAGGTGGTGCCGACCAGATAGTGCCCCAGCGACACATCGCCGCCCCAGGCCAGCCGTCCGACCGCTCCACGGACCAGTAGCTCCAGCCACTCGTCCGCCCGCTCCGCCGGGCTCGCGAACCGGGCCGCGTACGCCGTGAGTTCGGTTCCGAGCCACTGCCCGGCCTCCCCCGGCTCGGCCCAGGTGCCGCGTACCAGCGAGGCAGGCTTCACGAGCCAGTGTGCGGTCTGGATCGGCGGAATCGGAGTGAGCGGGAAGTCCGCGACAGCCGCCCGGTGCCGCTCCCGCAGCCCTTCGTCCCCGCCGCTCGGCGGCGTGTGCCCG
The DNA here is from genome assembly GCF_023218175.1 of Streptomyces lichenis. Classification (GTDB taxonomy): domain Bacteria; phylum Actinomycetota; class Actinomycetes; order Streptomycetales; family Streptomycetaceae; genus Streptomyces; species Streptomyces lichenis. The sequence goes on from NZ_JALPTH010000028.1 coordinate 95,253, forward strand.
GGCGCGGGCCGCCGTACCCCTTCGTTGTCGAAGGCCTTCTTCTCCCCGAGCCAGCTGTATCCGTGGTGGTGCACGAGAGCCTCTCTGTTCGGGCTTGTTCGCTGGGAAGGCGGCCCCGCCCGGCGTGGAACGAGGCCGCCGGGGGTTCACTCCTCAGGCGGAGAGCCCGAAGCGCGCCGGGTCGATACCGGCCGCGTTCAGTTCGGCGGTGGTGAACCTCAGCGGCTCGCCGCCCGGGCGCTTGCTGTCACCCAGCGCCCAGGCACCGGCCCCGATCCGAGCGAGCGTCACGCAGGACTCGCCGTCGGGATGGGTGTTGCCGCCGCAGGCCCTGCGGAACTCCGCGCCGCTCGCGTCGAGCGCGTACAGGTCGTCGCGCATGTGCATGGTGGTCTACCTCCTGCTGGGAGTAGGGCAGACGACCCCAGGCGGGCCGCCTGAGCACCGCCCGTACGTACTCGGGCGGAGGCTTTGAAGGTGGCTGTGTCCCACAGGGCGGACGCGCTACCGGTGTCCCGTCGGATGCATCCGCATCAGGACGTTGCAGTCCACGACGGTCGAGTGGTCCTGGCGGTCGGCCGCCTTACATCGCAACGCCGCCAGTCGCTCGCACTCGGGACAGCCGGCCACCGGCCGGGGCGTCGGCAATGCCTGCTCGGACAGCTCGACGGGCGGCTCATGCCACCGTGTGGGTTCTGCCGTCATCACCGCGTCCCTCTCGGTCGCCCTTCGATCGCTGACAGGAAGCTAGGGAGCCGGGAGGTGGTGCGGCCATCGGGTTGCATCGGGTTGCAGTGGTTCACCCGAGCGCGTCGACGGCCTCCTGGATCAGGGACCGTGCGGCGTCGCCGTACACCGCCGACTTCGAGAGCTCGGCGAAGGCACGCAGGTAGGTGTGCACTTCACTGGGCGCGGTCACGTTGATCTCAGCGGTCAGCGTCTCCACGGCGACCTGCGCGCTGTCGAAGGCGTAGAAGGCTTCGAGCGGCCAGACGGAGCGCCGCGCCCGGCGCGGGATGATTCCCAGCGAGACGTTCGGACGGCGCATCACGGTGAGCAGGTGACGCAGTTGTGCCCGCATCGCATCGTCCTGGCAGACGCGGTGGTGGAGGACGTCCTCCTCAAGGAGCAGAGCGAAGCGGTGGTGACCTTCGTAGAGCACCCGGGAGCGGGACAGCCTGGCCTGGACTGCCTCCGGAACGTCATTCGGAGTGCCCTGGAATTCGGTGATCGAGGTGAGCAGGCCTGTGGCGTACCCGGCTGTCTGCGTCATCCCGGGAACGAGGTTCGAGGCGTACACGCGAAAGAGGCGGGTCCGCTGGTAGAGCGGCACGTTTCGCTCGTGTACGCGGCGCATGCCGTCCTTGTGCAGCTGCCTCCACTCGACGTACATGCCCTCGGCGTTCCTCGCCGCCGCGATGAGGTCCGGGACCTGGTCCTCGGCTCCGCAGGCCGCGCACCAGGCGCGGATATCGGCGTCCGACGGAGGGGTAACTCCTCGGGCGATGCGGGAGGACTTCGACTTGTGCCAGCCGCAGCGGACGGCCAGCTCGTGTCCGGACAGCCCCGCGTCCTTCATCAGGGACTGTAGGCGCATGGCCACCGCGGCGCGGGCGGCCTGGGCGCTGGAGAGCGATGAAGACATGAGTTGGTCGGTGGGACGGCCCGGTGGAGCACTGCTCGTGTGCGACGGCACGGTGTCACACCGCCTCAAACGCCAAGGCGCAGAAAGCTGCGACAGCGGGATCGTCGGTCTGGTCGGTGTGTACCCATCGGCCGTCTCCGTCGGAGAAGTCGAACTGCACCACCTGCTCGTCGAAGAGCCAGAAGTCGTTGCCGGGCAGGGCCAGATCGGATGCCCGCCTGCGCCCGCCTGCGTGGCAGCCAGCGGATCTGCTCTCCGGCAACGACGTTCGTGAAGGTGCCGGAGTGCTCGAAATGGATGTAGTCGCTGGCGGGCTCGGAGATGATGCGGGCGCGTCGTACGACGACGCCGTTGCTCGTCACTTCCTGCACGAGGTCGAGCCAAGGCCGCCACCACGAGGCTCGGTCAGCGGGATTCAACCGGTGCCCGGCCTGCCAGTCGGCCAACGCCTTCTCTTCGTTGCCGACCCCGTAGACGTCGCGCATTCCGAGGTGGACTGTTGACCTGGTCGTCCGCCGAAGTAAGTCGGAGAAGTCGGTCAGACTCTGCGACACGCAGGGCTTCCTGGAGGGGCGGAATCATGCGACGCGGGACGTGGACGACGCCCTCATGGTCAGGTAGCTCGACATAGGCGCGGCTCTCGGCCAGCACCGGTTCGGAAGCGTTCCATCCCTGGAAGATCAGATCCTTGGTCTCTGTGTGCACCCACACGGCCGGTGAGCCGCGATCGCCCGACTCAGGGTCCTTTCCGATAAAGCGTAACGTCATGGTTTCCTCCGTTGGATGCGGCAAGGCCGGTGGTGGACGCGCCGGCCGCACGACCATCCGGGCCGACTCCACCAGTCGTCAAGCGACTTGGCAGAGTCGGCCAGTTCAGAAACGTTGCAGCACCGAAGGTTGGCCTGATTGTCCGTGCGACCTCTGCGGCCGGGGCGGTTTGGCGACTCTGTGTGCAGAACATAAACACTCAGCGTGTGGGGCAGCGTGCGGAGTGCCGGATCGAGAGGAGTGCGCATGGAGCGGTTGGCGGCGGTGGAGGACGTGGTGGCGCGGCTGCGGGGGGAGTTGGGGGAGGTGGGGGTGGTCCTGCCGTCGTTGCGGGTGGATCCGGTGACGGCGATCGGGGAGGCCGTGGAGCCGTTGGTGGACCTCGGGCGGTGCAACCTGGAGACGGCGACGCGGCTGGTCGAGGCGCTGCGCGGGGGGCGCGGGTGAGGGCGAGCGAGTGGGCCGTGGACGGGCGGGACGGGCGGTTGGGGGAGGTGCGGGGGTGGGGCGGCGGCCTCGTACGGCTGCGGCCGCCCGGTGGGGGGCGGGAGTGGGAGTGCCCGCCGGAGGAGCTGTCGCCGGCCGACCCGTGGGAGGTGCTGCGCGCGCGTGTGCGGGAGTTGAACCGGCGGTGGAGGGCGTTGTAGGGCGGGCGCATAGGTGAGGCGAGGTGAAGTGGGGCGCCGGCCGCCTGTGGGGAGGGCGGCCGGCGCTGGGGTGTCGAGGGGGGAGGGAGGACGGGTCAGAACTGGAGGGACCAGGCGTTGACGGTGCCGGTGTCGTTGGTCCAGTTGTCGGTGACGCGGAGCTTCCAGGTGCCGTTGGCGGTCTCGCTGGAGGCGTTGACCGGGTAGGTGGCCTGGACGTTGTCGGCGCTGTCGTCGCTGTTGTAGTCCTTCAGGAGGTAGGCGCTGCCGTCGGGGGCGACCAGCTCGACCTTCAGGTCACCGCGGAAGGTGTGGCGGATGTCCACGGCGACGGAGAGGTTGGCGGGGGCGTTGCCGGTGACGCCGGTGACGGTGATGGGCGACTCGGTGGTGGCGTTGTCGCGGATCGGGTAGTCGTCGGTGTTCTCGAACTTCTTGCCGGTGGGCGGGGTGGTGCCGCCGGTGCCGGTGTAGAGGAGGCGGTTGGGGGAGCCGGTGCGGGCGTCGGTGACCTTGTCCGGGGTGGCGTCGGCGACCAGCTTGTCGCGGACCTGGGCCGGGGACCAGGTGGGGTTGGCCGCCAGGATCAGCGCGGCGGCGCCGGCCACGTGCGGGGAGGCCATCGAGGTGCCGCTCATCGTCTGGGAGTTGGTGTCACCGGAGTTGGAGGTGGAGACGATGGAGTCGCCGGGGGCGAAGATGTCCAGGCAGGAGCCGTAGTTGGAGCCCTGGCCGTTGGACCAGCCGGTGGCGCGGGCGTCGCGGCTGTTGGTGGCGCCGGCGGTGATGGCGGCCGGGGTGGAGGCCGGGGAGTACGAGCAGGCGTCGGCGTTGTTGTTGCCGCCGGCGACCACCCAGGTGACCCCGGAGGCGATGGAGGCGGCCACCGCGTCGTTGACGGACTGGGTCTTGCCGCCGCCGATGCTGGCGTTGGCCACCGCGGGCTTCTTGGCGTTCTTGGTCACCCAGTCGATGCCGGCCAGCACCGGTGCCCAGGAGTCGCCCGAGCTGCCCTGGCAGTTGAGGACGCGGACCCCGACCAGCTTGACGCCCTTGGCGACGCCGTAGGAGCCGCCGCCGACGGTGCCGGCGACATGGGTGCCGTGGCCGTGGCAGTCGGAGGCGTTGGAGTCGTTGTCGATGAAGTCGTAGCCGCTGACCGCCCGGCCGCCGAAGTCGCGGTGGCTCAGGCGGACGCCCGAGTCCACGATGTAGGCGGTGACGTTGGAGGCGGTGGTGGAGTAGCTGTACGCCTTGTCGACGGGGAGGTCGCGCTGGTCCACGCGGTCCAGGCCCCAGGACGGCGGGTTGTTCTGGGTGTCCACGGCATAGGCGACGGCGTCCGCCTCCACCCGGGCCACCGAGGGGTCGGCGGCGAGCTGCTTGGCCCGCTCCTCGGTCATGTTCACCGCGAAGCCGCGCAGGGCGGCGGTGTACGTGTACCGCAGGCTGCCCTGGTGCCGCTTGGCCAGGGCCTTCGCCGAGGCGGGTATGTCGGTGCGGGCGACGCTGTCCTTGAGGGTGACGAGGTAGGAGCCCTCGATGGCTCCGGCGCGGTCGGCCCCGACGATGCGGCCCTCGCCGCCGCCGGGCGGTACGGGTGCGGCGACCGCCCCGGCGGTGGTGGCGGCCCCGATGAGCAGGGCGGCACTGGCGGCCCCGGCGAGCAGGCGCCGGGTCACGCGAGCGTCGAACTCCATGGGTTTCTCTCCCTTGAGGGCTGTCCGGGCCGGCTCATGGCCCGGAAGGCGGCCCCCAGCGCCCGCTGCTCCCCGGGCCCGGCATGTGCGTGCCGGGCCCGGGGGGCGGACCGCCCGACCGGGACAACGCTGTCGCGGCCATGACAGTCGGTGGTGGAGGCCGCGGCTCGTGGCGTCCACAGGCGATGGGGTGGGGGGTGATGGTCGGGCCGCACGGAGTGGGGCTTCGTGCGGCCCGGGACCGGATCGCGCCGGACGTCCGCGTGGGGAGGCGGTCGCCCCGTACCCCGGGCTCCTCCCGGCGGAGGACCCCGGGATACGGGGAGGCGTTGCCGGACCGCCCAGAGCTTCGGTCACCCGCTCGGCACCCAGCAATGCGTAGCGCTACCCAAAGAAGGGAGCCCCGCTCCGGCCCCCGTGACACCGTCCGTCCGGCCGGTCTCCGGGCCCGTCCGGACCCGTTCGGGGCGGTGCGGACCGGTCGGCCGGGTGTGGCCGGGGCGGCCGCGCGCATTCCGTAGGTGGTGGACCCCTATTGCGACCTCGGCCATCGGACGGGTAGACCACCTGACCAGCGGGTGCCGTGGTCCGGCCCGAGGAGGGGACCGGACCACGGTGCCCGAGCCACGGGGCTCCGGCGTGCGCGAACGGGCCGCAGCGGACCGCCGGGGCGGTGCGCGGCGGGAGGAGTACCCGGTGGAGAGACGTTCCTTCGGTGCGGGGTGCGGTGCGGAGCCGGCCGGTGGGCGGCCCGGTGGGAGTACGGCCGACGCGCGGCTCGCCGGAGGTGCGGCGGGCGGGGGCGGGTTCGTCGGGCGCGTGGGGGAGGTGCGGTGGCTGCGGGAGGTGCTGCGCGCGGGGCCGTGCGTGGCGGTGGTGCGCGGGGAGGCCGGGAGCGGAATGTCCCGGCTGGTGGACGAGGTGCTGGCGGGACGGGAAGGCGCTGACAGGTTCGCGGGGTGGACGCAGTTGCGGGCGGTGTGCCCGGACGGGGTGGACTCGGTCCCGCTCGGGCCGGTGGCGGACGCGCTGGCCGCGCTGCCGTACCGGGCGGGTGAGCCGGGGGAGCCGGGTGGGACGGCAGAGCCGGGGCAGGGCCTGCCGGTGGTGACCGGGGTGGTCGGGCTGGTCGTACCCGAGCTGGCCGGCCGGCTGCCGGAGCCGCCCGCCTCGGCGGCCGACCCCGAGGTGCGGCGGGCGCTGCTGCCGCGCGCGGTACGGGCGCTGCTGGCGGCCCAGGGCGACACCGTGCTGGTGGTGGAGGACGTCCACCGGGCCGACGCCGCGACCCTCGATCTGCTGCACCACCTCTTCGCGGCCCTGCCGCCCCGGCTGCGGGTCGTGGTCACCGAGTGCTCCGCGCCGGGGCTGCCGATGCTCGGGCTCCAGGCCCCGCGGCAGGCGCAGCTGGTGGAGGTGGACGTCCGGCCGTGGACGGCGCAGGAGACGGGGGAGTTCGTCCGGCGGTGGGTGAGGGAGCGGTGGCTGCGGGAGCGGGGGCTTGGGGACGGGCGGCCGAGGGAGTCGGGGGAGTCGGGGGATGGGGTCGGGGAGGGGACGGGGGAGGAAGGGGAGCTCGCCGAGCTGGTGCAGAGGCGCACCGGCGGGCTGCCGGGGGCGGTCGAGGCGCTGCTGAGGGAGGCGGAGAC
>NZ_JALPTH010000029.1 GCF_023218175.1 Streptomyces lichenis
GATGTCCGGGTCGGTGGGGCGGGTGGCCGGGGTGGTGCCGCCGGCGCCGGGGCTGTGCGGGATGGTGCCGCTGCCGTCGGGCACCCCGTGCGCTCCGGTGCGGTAGAACGCCAGCCAGTGGCGGACGGTCCTGAGGTACGCGGTGGAGTGGTTGTAGCTGAGCACCGCCCGGTCCAGGCCGGCCGGGAGGGCCAGGTCGCGGTCGCCGGCGCAGAGGTAGCGGCCGGCGGCGAGGGCGGCGTCGAAGACGTTGTCCGGGTCCGCGCGTCCGTCGCCGTTGCCGTCCGCGCCCCACCTGGCCCAGGTCGAGGGGATGAACTGCATCGGGCCGACGGCCCGGTCGTACTGCGGATGGCCGTCGTACGCCCCGTGGTCGGTGTCCGCGATGACGGCGAAGCCGTTGCCGTTCAGGACCGGGCCGAGGATGCGGCCCCGGGTGGTGCCGTCGGCCGCCACGGCCCCGCCGCGCGCGTGCCCGGACTCCACCTTGCCGATGGCGGCGAGCAGGTGCCAGGGCAGCCGGCAGCCGGGGTCGCTGCGGCGTACGGACTCCTCGGCCGCGCGGTAGGCGGCCAGCACCGTGGCGGGTATCCCGGACTCGGCCCGTACCAGCGCGGCGGCGGGCGGGGCGAGCGGGCCGGTGACGGCGGCCAGGGGCGGAAGCTCGGTGTGGTACGCGCCGTCGCTCTGGCCCGGGAGGAGGGGGCCGAGGGCCGGCAACCCTCCGGGGGCCGCGATGCCCGGGGTGCCGATGCCTCCTGGGGCGGCGAGGGCGGTGGCCTGGTCCCCGCCTCCCTGGGCGCCTCCCCTGACCGGCGCCTGGGAGGCCGTGAGCAGGGTGACGGCGGCGGCGGCCAGGGCGGCGCGGCGGATCCGGCGGCACGCCGTGCGGCGGAGCCGGAAGCGCCGGGGCGGGGCCGCGTGCCGGGGGGACCTCCGGGGCGGGGGCGCGGCGGCCGGATCGGGGTGCTGGTCGTGGGTGGGGGTCACGGGGGCTCCTCGGGTCGGCCCCGGGGGGTGGGGAGCACGGGGCCGACGGGTGGGGGCGGGGGCAGAGGGGTACGGAGGTCAGTCGCGGCGGGCGATGACGCGGTAGGCGTTGGAGAAGCGGCTGCGGCGCAGCAGGGGGTCGAGCAGCAGGTCGGCGCCGTACGCGGCGAGCAGGAAGGGGGCCGCCGCCCAGACCAGGGCCCAGCGGGCGGCGTGGGCCGCGCGGGTGGGGCGGGTCGCCGCCCAGGGCACGTCGTCGGGCGGCAGGACGCGGCCGAGCAGGAACCACACGGCGCAGACCAGGTCGACGGGGATGTGGGCGTCGGTGCGTTCGGCGGCCACCACGGTGAAGCCCAGGCCGGTGAGCCGGTCGCAGAGGTTGGACAGCGGGATGAAGTTGAGGTGCTGGGGCTGGAACCAGGGCATCCAGAGGTTGCCCAGCAGGCGGCCGGTGAGGGACTCGGGGTCCGGCACCTCGATGAGCAGATGCCCTCCGTGGTCCAGCGCGGTGCGGGCGGCGGCCAGTTCGGAGTGCGGGTCGAGGGTGTGCTCCAGGTAGTGGAACATGCTGACCGCGTCGTACCGGCCCGCCATCCCCTCGGCCAGGTCGGTGAGTTGCCCCTGGTGGGCCTCGGTGATACGGCCCTGCCGCCGGGCGAGCAGCACGCTCTCGCCCATGTCCAGCCCGTCGAACCGGGTCCGGGGCAGCAGCTTTCCGGCACTGGCGGGGAAGTGTCCGTGCGCGGTGCCGACGTCGAGCCAGCGGCGGGGGCGGGTGTACGGCAGCAGGGCGCGCACACTGCGCTGGAACCGCTTCTCGCTGCCCCGGCCCTCGAACATCCGGGCGGTGGTCTCCGCGCCGAGGCCGTCGTAGAAGTCGCGGTAGTAGAAGTCCAGGCCCTCCTGGCTGAGCCGCGGGTTCTGGAAGACATGGCCGCAGGAGAGGCATTCGTCCAGGACGAACCGGCCGGGCTTGCGCTGCACATGGTCGACGGTGCGCAGCTTGACCCTCAGATCGGGTCCCAGGCACCAGGGGCAGCCGGTGCGGCGGGGCAGGAAGAAGCGGTCGGTGCCGCCGGCCAGTTCGGCCTGGTAGGCGGTGCGGAGCTTGGCGATCTGCTCACTGGTCGCTGCCATGGGGAGTTCCTTCCTCCTGGGCTCGTGGGGCCCGGCCCGGTGGGGCCGGGGCTGGTGCGGGTCGGCCGGGTGCGGCCGTGGGGTGCCGGGTGGGGTGCCGGGCGAGCTCTTCGAGGTGTTCGGCGGCGGCGCCGGCTCCTCCGGCGCGGTGGAAGGACGCCCTCAGCCGGCGGGCGGCCTCGTGGTGGCGCGGCTCGGTGAGGACGGTGTCGAGCGCGGCGCCGATCTGGGCCCGGCCGGCGCGGCCGAAGCGCAGCCGCACCCCGGCGCCCGCGTCCACGACCTGCCGGGCGACCACCGGCTGGTCGTCCCGGATGGGTGCGACGACCAGCGGGACCCCGTGCCACAGCGTCTCGGCGACGGTGTTGTGCCCGGCATGGCAGATCACCGCGGAGACATGCCCGAGCAGGGCGCGCTGCGGGACGAAGGGGCGTACCAGCACGGTGGGGCCGGGGTCGGCGGACGCCAGGGCGCCGCCCGGGTCGGCGACCACGGCCCGCAGCCGGTCGGAGCGTTCGCGCAGGGCGGCGGCCGTCTCGGCGAGGAAGCGGGCCCCGGCGTCCTGGTTGACGGTGCCGAGGGTCACCAGGACGAGGGCGGCGTCGGGCTGCCGGCCGAGCCACTCCCAGGGGAAGTCGCCGTAGCCGGGGCGGCCCGGCAGCGCGGGGCCCACGAACCGGACGCCCTGGCGCGGCTGGTGCGCGGCGCCGAGGAACTCGGGGGTGGTGAAGGCCAGGGTGAGGTACGGGGAGAAGCGCGGGTCGCCGGTGGCGGCGGGGTCTCCGAGGCGGGCGCGGGCGCCGGTGAGCAGCTCGGTGAGCCAGGCGGCCACCGAGGGCATTCCGCCCAGGCTGTCGGTGAGTTCGGCGGAGGTGGTGGCCGAGGTGGCGTACGGGACGCCGAGCCGTTCGGCGACCAGGGCGCCGGCCAGGGCCTGCTGGTCACTGACGACCACGTCGGGGCGGAAGTGGTCGACGGCGGCGGTGACGCCGTCCGCCATGGCGTCGGCGAGCGGGACGAAGAAGTCCCGCCAGAGGAACTGCAGGGCGGCGACCCCGCGCAGCTCCGGGGGCCGCCCGTGCAGGCCGTCCGGGCCAGCGCAGACATAGACCTCCGCCTCCTCGCCGACCAGGCGGCCGATGATGCCGGGGCGGCCCGCCCAGGCCACGGTGTGGCCCCGGGAGGTGAGCTCGGCGGCGACCTCGGCGGCGGGGTTGACATGGCCGCTGAGCGGCGGCACCACGAAGAGGTAACGGCTCACCGGGCGGTTCCCGTCACCGGGTGCGCCGCGTGCGGGAGGGTGGACGCCGGGTGGGCCGCGTGCGGGGTGGTCCCCGCTGGGTGGGCAGAGCCCGGGGTGGTTCCCGCCGGGTACGCCGCGTCCGGGACGGTCGACCCCGGACGGGCTTCGCCCGGGACGGTCGCCGGGTGGGCCGCATTGGGGACGGTCGACGCCGGGCGGGCCGAGCTCGGGGTGGTCGGCGTCGGGTGGGTGTGGGTGTGCTCGTCCAGCCAGTCCAGGGTGAGGGCGGTGACCTCGGTCGGCGCCTCGACCAGGACGGAGTGCTTGTGGCCGGGGACGATGACCCGGCGGCAGTGCGGCAGTACGGCGGTGAGGTGGGCCGACTCGGTGGCCACCAGGCCGTGTTCGCCGTTCACCAGCAGCACCGGGCAGCTCAGGGCGGCCAGTTGGTCGGCCGTGGGGCGGCGGCTGCGCGGGATGTCCCGGGTGATGGTGGTCGCCCTGATGAGGCGGCCGGCGTTCCGGCCGAGGCGGGCGATCCGCGCGTCGTGGACCGGGTCGCCGGTGCGGGTGGAGGACACGGTGCCGTACTGCTCGGTGAACCAGGCCAGCGCCTGGTCCTCGGGGAGGGTCTCGGTGGCCCGGTGCAGCGCCCCGGCCATGGCCTCGGCCCAGCCGGAACCGGCCGGGCAGCCCTCCACCGCCGTGAGGCTGGCGACCCGGTCCGGGTGGTGGACGGCGAAGTCGAAGGCCAGGGTGGCGCCGAAGGAGTTGCCGACCAGATGGACGGGTTCGGTGAGGCCGAGGGCGTCCAGCAGGGCGTCCAGGTCGGCGGTGAAGTCCTCCACGCGGTAGCCGCTGGGTGGGCGCTCGCTGCGGCCGTGGCCGCGCAGGTCGTACATCACGGTGTCCCAGCCGTGCGCCGCGAACGCCGGGGCCAGGGTGAAGTAGAAGCTGGCCAGGGTGTCGATGAAGGCGCCGTGCAGGAAGACGGCGACGGGCGGGGCCCCGGGGGCGTCCTCGGGGCCGAGGCGGGCCACATGGTGCAGCAGGCCGCCGGCGCGGACCATCACCATCGCTCACTCCCCCGCTGCGGGGGCGAGCCGGGCCACGATGTGGTCCACCAGGTCGCCCACGGTTAGGGCGATGATCGCGTCCGGGTCCAGCCCGGCCACGAACCGGGCGAGGTGGACGCTCTCGCCGTACCACTCGGTGAGCAGCCCGGAGAGGGTGACCAGGTCGATGCTCTCCAGCTCCAGGTCGTCACCGAGGCGGGTGTCCCGGGTGATCTCGGGCAGCCCGTCGGCGTACTCGTGCAGGATGAGCTCGATCATCGAGGCGACCTCGGCCAGGACGGCCTCCGGGGGCGGCGGGTAGGCCGCGTCCTTCCTGGCGGAGTAGACGCGTACCGGGTCGGTGCTGGTCACAGGGGGTTCTCCTCCGGGGGTGTCACCGTCCAGGCCACGACATGGGCCCGGTCGGAGTCGGTGATGAGGGTGCAGCGCACCAGGTGGCGTCGGCCGCCGACGGTGACGGTGAGGGCTTCGGCGGCCGCTTCGGTCACCTCGAAGTCCCTCGGTCTGCCGCCGAGTCCGGTCCCCTCGGCCTTGGCGGCGGCCTCCTTGGCCGCCCAGAAGCGGGTGAACCAGAGCGAGGGGCCGCCGGTGCCGGCGCATCCGGCGAGCAGGGCCAGCTCCCCCGCCCCCAGGGCCGCCCGCACGGTGGCCAGGGAGCGGTCGGCGACCTCCTCGATGTCGATGCCGACGGCGGCGGCGCTCTCGGCGGACCGCACCAGGGCGACGGCGGCGCGGCCCCGGTGGGCCAGCGAGAGCCGCAGCGGCGGCAGCTCGCGGCCGTGCACCCCCTCGGCCCGCGGCCGGCCCTGCTCGTCGTTGCGGATGCGCAGCTCGGCGGGGTAGACGTCGCCGGCGCCCTGCCGCCACAGCCAGTGGCGGACCGCGTCCTTGGCGGCGATGCGCCCGAGCAGCCAGGGGCCTTTGGCGCGCGGGGAGCGGCGCTCGTAGGCGGCCCGTTCGTCCTGGCCCAGATGAGTGCGCATGACCAGGTCGCGGGAGGCGAGGTCGGGCCAGGTGTCCCTCAGCAGGGTCCAGCCCTCGCCGGTCTCCTCGGAGAGGGCGCGGCGTTCCGGGTAGCCGTGGTCGCGGCGGGTGTCGGGGGCGGCGAAGCGGCGGTCCCGCCAGCCTGCGATCTCGGCCCACACCGTGCCGTCGTCCAGAGTGAGTTGGGCGTCGCAGACCACGGTGTCCTCGGTGACGGCGGTGACCGCGATCCGGCAGTGGACGCGGGTGCCGGGTACGGGGTCGGGGCCGTACAGCCGCAGTTCGCGCAGGGCGACCGGGAAGAGCACGGTACGGGTGCGGTGGGTGGCCATCAGCCAGTAGCCGAGCAGCTGTCCGACGTTGTCCAGGAGCGCGCCGGGGGCGGAGGGCACGGTGATCGTGCCGCGCACACGGTCCGGCCCGAGCGCGGTCAGCTCGGTGATGCCCTGGAAGGCGGGGCCGTGGAACATCCAGCGGTCCGCGTAGAGCCGGTGCGCGGGCAGGGCGCAGGGTTCCTCGGCCCCTTCCGTGGGCTCCCAGCGGGGCGGTGGGGCCGGGTAGGCGGGGGCCGTCTCGACCACCGCGCGGGCGTAGGGGCCGAAGGCGGTGTCGTACCGCCCGTCGGGACGGGGCCGCGCGGTCAGGGCCACGTCCACCGGGGGCAGGGCGGTCACCCACTTCTCCAGCCGCAGATCGCGTACGGCAACGGCCTGCCGGCCCGGTGCGGCGCGCCGCGCGGCGGCGGTGAGGTGGTGCAGCACCGTGGTGGCGGGCACCACCGGGTGGCGGTCGGCGGGCTCGGGCCAGCCGGGGCGCTGCGGGAAGAAGCAGTGGTCGAGCAGATAGGGCATGGTCTCGACGGAGACCCGGAGGAGGGCGCCGGCGGCGGGCTCGGGGAGTGGGGCGGTGGTGGCGCTCGTGGCGGGTGCGGCGGTGGCGGTGGCGGTGGCGGTCGGGCTCTTCCCGGGTGCGTCGATGGCACCCGGAGCGGCGTGCAGGACGGCGGCGACGGCGGAGGCGGTGTCGCCGAGCAGGGCGTCGACCTCGGCGGCCAGCGGGTGGCTGCCGTGGAAGCGGGCCAGCGGGGCGGCGGTGACCGGTGGCGGGGCCGTGGCCGTGGCGCTGGCCAGTTCGGCGCGGAGGGCGTCGCGGCGGTCCGGGTCGAGGGCGAGCAGGGCGCCGCCCAGGTCGAGGCGGACCGACGCCTGACGGGTGGTGGCGCGGCGCCTCTCCTCGTACCCCTCCGCCCACAACGCGGCGCGCACCCGCCGCACTTGGGCGAGTCCGCCGTGCCGGGGGCTGTCGGCGGCGACGGAGAGGTGGTCGCGGTCGCGCAGGGTGTCGCCGACCAGGGAGGTCAGCCCGCCCGCGCCGACCTGGACGAAGGCCCGGAACCCGGCCTCGTACAGCGACTGTGTCAGCTGCCGGAACCGTACGGGCTCCAGCAGATGCCGCAGGAACAGGGCGCGGACCTCGGCGGGCCCGGCCGGGAAGGGCTCGGCGGTGGTGCCCGACCAGACGGGGACGCGGGCGGGGTGGACGGCGGTCGCCTGGACGCCCTCGGCCAGGGGGGTGAGGTAGGGCTCCAGCATCGGGGTGTGGAAGCCCGAACGGAACGGCAGCACCTGGCAGATGACCCCGGCGCCGCGCAGTTCGGCGAGCAGGGCGCGGACGGCCTCCTCGGGTCCGCAGACCATCGACTGGCCGGGCGAGTTGTCGTGGGACAGGACGAGGCCGGGGTACGGGGCGATGGCCTGCCGGGCGCGTTCGGCGGAGGCGCCGAGCGCGGCGAAGACCACTCCGGGCACCCGGAAGGTGTCGGGGTCGAAGGCGGCCAGCACGGCGTCCGCAGCGTCGGCGGCGAAGATCCCGCCGGAGATCATGGCCGCCCACTCGCCGACGCTGTGCCCGGCCAGCCCGTCGGGGTGGACGCCCTCGGCCCGCAGGGCGGTGTCCAGCACGCGCCCGGTGCGGAGCACCGCCAGCCCGTGCCGGGCGACATCGCCGGTGCCGGAGTCCGCGCGGCCGGGCGGGCGCAGCCCGTAGTGGGCGGCGACCTCGTCGGCGCCGGAGGCCGTCTCGGCGTCGAGCCCGGGGAAGAGGAAGGCCAGCCTGCCGCCGCCGGCCCGTCCCAGCAGCGGGCTCGGGGTGAACCACAGATCGCTCCGTCCGCGCCAGGGGCGCCCCTGCGGGACGATACGGCGGGCCAGCGCGAGGCGCCGCGCGTCGGGCGCGACGATCGCGAGCCGGACCGGACCGGGGGCCACGGTCTCCTCGGGGTCCCGCAGTTCGCGTGCCGTGGCGAGGAGGGTGTTGTCGTCGGTGTCCAGCAGCCGGGCCAGGGCGGCGGGGGTGGCGGCGGACAGGCGCAGGACCCGCTCCGGCTCGCGTACGGCCGCGGGGGCGGCGGCAGGGCTCGCCGGGCGGCGTACGGGGCGGGGTGACGGTGCCTCTTCGAGGACCACATGGGCGTTGATGCCGCCGAACCCGAAGGCGTTGACGGCGGCGCGGCGCAGCGGGGCGTCCCAGGGCGCGGAGGAGGCGAGCGGGTGGAAGCGGGTGCGCTCCAGGGCGGGGTGCGGGGTGTCGCAGTGCAGGGTGGGCAGCAGGGTGGCGTGGTAGGTGGCCAGGGCCGCCTTGACCAGGGAGGCGATCCCGGCGGCGGGCATGCAGTGGCCGATCATCGACTTGACGCTGCCGAGGGCGGCGCGGGCCTCGCCAGCGCGTGCCGGCGGGCCGAACACCTCCGCCAGGGTGGCGAGTTCGGCGGTGTCCCCGGCCGGGGTGGCGGTGCCATGGGCCTCCAGGAGGCCCAGCGAGCCCGGGGCGCGCGGGTCGAGTCCGGCGGCGTGCCAGGCTTGGCGGACGGCGCGGGCCTGGCCGCCGGAGTCGGGGTGCATCAGCCCGGAGGAGCGGCCGTCGCTGGCGACGCCGGTGCCGCGGATCACCGCGTACACCCTGTCCCCGTCGCGTACGGCGTCCGCGAGCCGCTTGAGGACCACCACACCGGTGCCCTCGCCGATGAGCAGGCCGTCGGCGCCCGAGTGGAAGGGGCGGATGCGGTCGGTCGGCGAGAGGGCGCGCAGCTGGGTGAAGACCGACCAGAGGGTGATGTCATGGCAGTGGTGCACTCCCCCGGCCAGCATCAGATCGCAGCCGCCCCGGGCGAGTTGGGCCACCGCGTGGTCGACCGCGACCAGCGAGGAGGCGCAGGCGGCGTCGACGGTGTAGGCGGGGCCGCGCAGGTCGAGCCGGTTGGCGATCCGGGAGGCGGCCAGGTTGGGCACCAGGCCGATGGCTGCCTCCGGCCGCTCGGGCCCGAGCGTCGCGGTGAACGCCTCGCGGACCCGGGCCAGTTGCTCGGCGCCGAGGCCGGGCAGGAGTTCCCCGAGGGTCCGGGTGAGCTGGTGCGCGGTGCGTACCCGCTGGTCGAGCCGGACCAGGCCGGGGGTGAGGTAGCCGCCCCGGCCGAGGACGACGCCGATCCGTTCGCGGGGCGGCAGCCGGTCCTCGCCGCCCGCGTCGGCCAGGGCGCGGGCGGCGGTGGTGAGGGAGATCAGCTGGTCCGGCTCGGTGTCCGGGACGGCCGCCGGCATGATGCCGAGACCGGCGGCGTCCACCTCGGCGAAACCGTCCACGAACCCACCGCGACGGCAGTAGAGCCGGTCGGCGCCCGCCTCCCGGTGGGGCGGCCGGTGGTAGGACGCGTCCAGGCGGCCCGGGGGGATCTCGGTGACGGCGTCCACGCCGTCCCGCAGATTGGTCCAGTAGGTGGCCAGGTCGGGGGCGCCGGGCAGCAGCACCGCCATCCCGGTGATGGCCACCGGAACCGCCGGAACAGTTGAGGGAGAGGCGGTCATCTCACCACTCCGAGGCGGTGTGGACGACGGTGGAGGCGCCCGGAGCGCCATGGGCGATCTCGCCGAGCAGGGCCCGGGTGCCGCTGGCCCGGTCGATGAGGGCGATCCCGCGCCGGGCGTAGTCCCGGGCGAGCTCCGGGGTGACCATGCCGTGGTGGCTGCCCGAGGGCGCCCAGGGGCCCCAGTGGACCGTGAGCGCGCGCCGCCCGGGGCCGCCGCGCGCCCACCGCTCCCCCAGGGCGGCGAGGGCGTCGTTGGCGGCGGCGTAGTCGCCCTGGCCTCGGTTGCCGAGCACCGCGGCGATGCTGCCGAACAGCACGGCGAGGCGGGGCGCCGGCGGGAGCTGGGCGAGGGCGTCCAGCAGAGCGCGGGCGCCCTCCACCTTGGTGTCGTACACCCGGCGGAAGGACTCGGCGTCCTTGTCGGCGAGCCGCCGGTCCTCGATGACCCCGGCCGCGTAGAACACCGCGTCGATCCGGCCGTGTTCGGACTGGATCTCCTTGACGGCACGGTTGACGGCGGTGGAGTCGCGCAGATCGAGGGAACGGTAGCCGACCCGGCTGCCGAGGCGGGTCAACTCCGCCACGGTCGCGTCGACTTCGCGTACGGCAAGGATCGCGCGTGCCTCGGGGTCGACCTGGGCCAGGGGGGTGCCCCGCCGGGCGAGCGCGGCCCGCAGGGCGGGCAGGTCTCCCGCGTCGGCGAGGTCGGCGGGCTCGGGGGCGGTGGACGGCCGGGTGCGGCCCAGCAGTTCGAACCGGCACCGGGTGGCGGCGGCGAGCGCCATGGCGAGGTCGGCGGTGATCCCGCGCGCCCCGCCCGCCAGGACGACCACGGAGTCCTGGTCGAGCCCCAGGTCGGCGGGGTCGATCGCGAGCGCCCGGCTCTCGGGGTCGAGAGCGGCCTCGGTCAGCTCCAGCCCACGCCGCCCGGCCGGGCCGCGCAGCACCACCGGTACGCGGTCGCCGGCACAGGCCTCCTCCAGCAGCGCGTCGGCCTGCTCCGCCACGGGCGCCGAGGGGTCGAGTTCGACCACCCGGGCGTCGAGGTCCGGGTACTCGCGGGCGATGGAGCGGAACAACCCGCCCAGCCCGGCCCCGGGGTCCTCGGCGTTCCCGGGGGTGTGCTTGGCGCACAGCAGCCGGGCGGGGGCGAGGTCGAGCGCGGCCCGCAGCACCTCGAAGGCGGCCGGCAGCACGGGTATCCCGTCGGGGGCCAGCGCGCCGAGGTGGACCACCCCGTGGAACGGGCCGTCATCGGCCGCCAGCCGCCGTGCGGGGTCGAACACCACCGCCTCGGCGCCCGCCGCGATCAGCCGGTCGGCGAGCAGCGCGCCCACCTCGTGCGAGCCCAGCAGCGCGAACCGCCTGCCGCGCAGGGCGCCGGGTCCGGGCCGTTCCACGGTGTCCAGCGGCTGCTCGCGCAGCACGAAGCGGCGAGGGGCGACGGCGGGGATGAGGTCGGGATCGGGGTCGCCCACCGGTACGGGGGCGGGGGCCGGCTCCGGGTCACCCGCGGACTGGCCGCCGGTGAGCCAGGAGGTGATGCCGGCGACCGTGCGGGCCCGGGACAGCTGCTCCATCCAGTCGTCGTCCGCGGCCCGCTCGGCGGCCAGCCGGCGCGCCAGCTCACCGGCTATCTCGGTGCGCTTGATGGAGTCGATGCCGAGGTCGGCCTCCAGTTCCAGATCGGCGCCGATCATCTCGGCGGGGTAGCCGGTGCGCTCGCTGATCACGGTCAGGACGGTGTCCCGGACATCGGGGGCGGTGTCCGCCGGGGCTCCCGCGGTGGCCGCGGAGGTGAGGGCTTCGGAGGCGACGGCGTCCGGCTCCAGGGACACGGGCGGCGCAACGGGGGTGGGGCTCGGCGGCGGGGCGGGGAGCGGCCCCGGCACCCCGCCGCCGAGGTAGGTGAGCAGGATGTCGCGCTGGGCGGCGACCAGTTCCCGGGTGGTCCGCAGGAACTCCCTGATCAGTTCATCGTCGCGGCCGGTGGACCGGCCCGGGTCGTCCCCGGTGGGGAGCGCTGTCATGGCGGGGGCCTCCAGGCGGATGCGTCGGGCGGGGCTGAGGCCGCCGGGCAGGGGGTCGCCGGCGGCGGTGCGCACATGGCGGCCGTCCACCCGCCAGCCGGGTACCGCCTCGGGAGCGGTCGGAGTTTCGGGGACGCGGCCGTCGAAGAGCCGTCCGATCCTCACCGGGACGCCCGCGACGGCGAGCCGGGCCAGGGTCTCCAGGAAGCCGCGCAGCCCCTCGTCCGGGCGGGGCTCACAGGCGACCGCCAGATGGGGGCGGTCGCCGAGGACGCGGCCGACCAGGGTGGTCAGCACCGTGCCGGGGCCGGCCTCCACGAAGACCCGGGCGCCCGCCTCGTACATCGCCTCGATCTGCTCGGCGAACCGCACCGGGGCGGCGAGCTGGGCGGCGAGTTCCTCGCGCACGGTGTCCGGGTCGGGGGCGTGGACGGCGGCGGTGCGGTTGCTCCAGACGTCGAACTCGGTTGCCCGGAGCGGGTGGTGGGCGAGGGCGTCGGCGAAGCGCGGGGCGGCGTCGGCGACCACCGGGCTGTGGAAGGCGCAGGCGACCGGAAGCCTTTTGGCCGGGTGACCGGACTCGGCCAGCCGTTCGACCGCCCGGGCGACCGGGGCGCTCGGCCCCGAGATCACCGACTGGCGGGGCGCGTTGTGGTTGGCGATGACCACCTGGCCGTCGAGTCCGGCCGCCGCGAGCACCGCCGCCACCTCCTCGGGGGCGGCGGTGACGGCGGCCATGGCGCCGGGGTCCTCGCCGGCCACCGCGAGGATCGCCGCGGCCCGTTCGGCGCTGAGGTCGAGCAGGGTACGGGTGTCCAGGGCGCCCGCGGCGGCGAACGCGGCCAGCTCGCCGTAGGAGTGCCCGGCCGCCAGATCGGGCCGTACGCCGAACCGCTCCAGCAGCCGCGCGGTGGCCAAGGCGGTGATGCCGAGCGCGGGTTGGGCGGTCCGGGTGTCGGTGAGCGCGGTGCGCTGCCGGGCGGCCCCGGCCGGGTCGAACGCGGCCGGCGGGTGGAGCAGGTGGGCGTAGGCGTGCCCGGTGGCGAGGGGGCCGTGCTCGCGCGGGAAGGCCGTCATCAGCGGGGCGAGCATCCCGGGACGCTGGCTGCCCTGGCCGGGGAAGAGGAAGGCGGTCCGGCCGGGGGCGGAGCCGTCCGTCCCGGGCGCGCTGGCGAACACGCCCTCGGCGGGGGCGGATCCGCCCTCCAGCGCTCGCCGCAGCTGTGCGGGGAGGTTCGCGGGGTCCGTCGCCACCACGGCGACCCGGACGGGGGTGGTACGCCGGTTCCCGGGGCGCCGCCAGACCGCGGCGGCCGTCTCCCGGAGGCCGGCCCCGGGGTTCGCCTCCAGCTCGTCGAGCAGCCGGCGGATCTCGCGGTGGGCCGCCTCCTCGTCCTCGCCGCGGAAGGCGAGCAGCTCGGCGGGCCAGTGCGGCAGGGCGTGCTCGGGCGGGGCCCCGTTCTCATAGCCGCTGAGCACCACATGGAAGTTGGTGCCGCCGAAGCCGAAGGCGCTGACCCCGGCGATCCTGCGGTCCGCCGGGGTGGGCCAGGGGCAGGACTCGGCCCGGAAGGCGAACGGGCTGGTCCGCTCGTCCCAGCCCGGGTGGGGGGTGCGCAGATGCAGGGTGGGCGGCAGGACGCCGGTGTGCAGGGCCATGGTCGCCTTGATCAGCCCGGCCAGGCCCGCGGCGCACTTGGTGTGGCCGATCTGGGACTTCACCGATCCCAGTACGCAGCGCCCCGGCTCGGCGCCCGCCTCGGTGAACAGCTCGGTGAGTACGCCCAGTTCGGTGCGGTCGCCGACGACCGTGCCGGTGCCGTGCGCCTCCACCAGGCCGACCTGGGCGGGCGAGATCCCGGCCGAGGTGTAGGCGCGGTCCAGGGCGGAGCGCTGGCCCTCGGCCCGGGGCGCGGTCAGGCCCAGGGAGCGGCCGTCGCTGGCGCTGCCGACGCCCTTGACCACGCCGTAGATCCGGTCGCCGTCGCGTTCGGCGTCGGCGAGGCGTTTGAGGACGACACAGGCGACGCCCTCGCCGAGCACGGTGCCGTCGGCGTCCGCGTCGAAGGAGCGGGACCGGCCGGTCGGGGAGAGCGCCCGCACGGAGGAGAAGAGCAGATAGTCGTTGATGTCGTTGTGCAGGTCGGCTCCGCCGCAGAGCATCATGTCGGCGGACCCGGAGCCGAGTTCCTTGCAGGCGGTGTCCAGGGCGGCGAGCGAGGAGGCGCAGGCCGCGTCCACGGTGTAGTTGGCGCCGCCGAGGTCGAGGCGGTTGGCGATGCGCCCGGAGACGACGTTGGCGAGCATGCCGGGGAAGGAGTCCTCGGTGAGCCGGGGCAGTTGCTCGGTGAGGGCGTCCGGCACGGTGTCGAGGTAGGAGGGCAGGGTGGTGCGGAGGGTGGTGGCATGGGCCAGGTCGCTGCCGGACTCCGCGCCGAAGACCACACCGGTGCGCGTCCGTGGGAAGTCCCGCCGGTCGTATCCGGCGTCGGCGAGGGCCCGGGCGGCCGTCTCCAGGGCGAGCAGCTGTACGGGCTCGATGGCGGCGAGCGAGGCGGGCGGGATGCCGTAGGCCAGCGGGTCGAAGGGGATCTCGGGCAGGAAGCCGCCCCAGCGTGAGGGGGTGGTGCCCGGGCGCTCGCCGGTCGGGTCGTGGTAGACGGCCTGGTCCCAGCGCTCGGCGGGGACCTCGGTGACGGCGTCCACCCCGGTGACCACGTGGGACCAGTAGGTGGACAGGTCGGGGGCCTGGGGGAACACGCAGGCCATGCCGACGATGGCGATGTCCAGCGGGGCGGCGGGGCGCGGGGTGTCCTCGGCCGGGGCGCCCCGGGTGGACCGGAGCTCGGCGGCGCGGCGCCCGGTGTGCTCGGCCGCCCCCTCGGTGACCGCGTGGTGGAGTGCGGCGATGGTGGTGGTGCGGGTGCGCAGTGCGGCGACCTCGCCGGCCATGAACATCCCGGCCTCGTGCTGCCGCCGCTCGTCCACGGGCCGCAGCCGGCCGTCCCGCCGTTCCAGGCCCTTGCTGGCGAGGCGCAGCCGGCCGAGGTTGAGGCGTTCCAGGCGGTCCCAGGCCTCCCGGTCGGGTACGCCTTCGGCGGCCAGCCGGGCGCGCTCGGCCGCGTACTCCTCGGTGTAGGGGCTGGGGACGCAGCGGGTGGTGTGCCCGGGGGCGCTCTCCAGCAGGACGGTGCCGGTGGCGTCCAGCACCTGCCGCTGGAAGCCCTCACCCACCGCGCCACTGGCCACGGCCTCCGCGGTGGTGAGGTAGGCGGTGCCCATCAGCACACCGACGGCGGCCCCGCGCGCGGCCAGCGGTCCGGCGAGCGCGGCGGCCATGGCGGCGGAGCGCTCGTCGTGGATGCCGCCGGCCAGCAGGACCTGGAACTCGGCCGCCCGCGGACGCTGTTCGAGGACGGCGAGCTGGGCCTCCCAGAGCGGGAAGCTGTTGCGCGGGCCGATATGGCCACCGCATTCGGCGCCCTCGAAGACGAACTTGCGCGCACCGGCGTCCACGTACTGGCGCAGCAGGGCCGGTGAGGGGACATGGAGGAAGGTGCTGATGCCGGCTGCCTCCAGTTCGGCGGCCTGGCCGGGCCGTCCGCCGGCGATGACGGCGTGGCTGGGGCGGGCGGCGCGGACGGCGGCCAGCTGGGCGGCACGCAGGGCGCTGTCGGCGAAGCCGAGGATGCCCACGCCCCAGGGCCGCTCGCCCAGCGCGGCGCGGGTGCGGGTGAGGAGTTCGCCGGTGGCCTCGCCGTCCAGCAGGGCCAGCGCGAGAAAGGGCAGGCCGCCGTCGGCGGCGACGGCCGCGGCGAACGCGGGCTGGTCGCTGACCCGGGTCATCGGCCCCTGGGCGATGGGCAGCAGGGTGCCGAGGGCGGCGCTCATCGGGGAGCCGGGAAGGAGGGAGGCGGCGTCGCCCGCACCGCGCAGCGCGGCCGCCCGGACGGCGGCGACGGCGCGGGGCACGGTCCCGTACTCCTCGGCGAACCGGGCGGCGAGGTAGGCGTCCTGCCCGGTGGGGAGTCCGGCCCCGGGGCGGCCGGGGCGCAGCGAGCGTACGCCGTCGATGACGGAGGTGTCGGTGCCGTCCGCCGTGCGCAGGGCGGCGGCGGCCTCCTCGGGCAGTCGGGACTCGGCGAGCAGGGCCAGTTGGACGTCGAGGACCACCCCGGCCGCGCCCCCGGCCACCGCGGCGGCGGCGGTGCGCGGGCCGATGCCCCCGCAGGCCCAGACCGGGTGCTCGGCCAGTTCGGGATCGGCCAGCAGCGCCTGGAGGAGGACGAAGGTGCTCAACTCCCCGGCTCGTCCCCCGCACTCACTGCCCCGGGCGAGGAAGCCGTCCACGCCCTCGGCGGCGAGCCGCCGCGCCTCGTCCGGGTGGCCCGGCTCGGCCAGCACCAGGCAGTGGGCGGGCAGCCGGGCGGGCCCCCAGGCGGATTCCGGGGCCAGCACCACCACGGCGGGGAACGGGCCGTCCAGGTCCTCCGGGTCCAGTGCGCAGCGCGGTCCGACCCGGATGCCGTAGGTGCCCGGGGCGGCCAGCTCCCTCAGTCGCGCCAGGGCGGCGCGGGCCGTCCGGTCGCCGTCGCCGAGGTCGAGCACTCCGAGCCCGCCGCAGCGGCTGACGGCGGCGGCGAGCCCGGCGTCGGGCAGGCCGAACGGGCTGATTCCGATGACGAGTTCACTCGACACAGGACGGGTCATGACACCTCGAATCCGACGCGGGGGTGGAGGGAGGCCTGGGTCGCCCCGGGGAGCGCGTGTGGGCGCCGTGCCCAGGGGGGCCGGGGAGAGCGGGGCGCGCGGGATGGCCGCACCGGGGAGGGGTGGGGGGAAAGGGAGCGGGGGCGCGGCCCGGAAGACGGGAGCAGGGCCGGGGGACGGGGGTGCGGTCAGCAGTTGGGGGTGGCGGGCTGGTCCGCGAGGCGGTCGGCGAGGAACGCCGCGGCCTCGGCGTTGCCGGCCTGGATGGGCCACATATGGTCCTTGACCGGGGCGAGGCCGTCGGTGTCGTACGCCTTCCAGGTCACGTTGGCGCCGAGCCTGCACAGGGCGGCGCGCAGCCGGGCGCCCTGGCCGGCGTCGACCAGGCTGTCCTTGGTGGCGTGGTAGAGGTACACCGGGACCGTCAACCGGGTGGAGCCGCCGAGGGTGTTCTCGGTGTAGCGCTTCTGCCAGGCCGGGTCGGCCAGCGGGCTGCGGGTGGTGAGGTCGGAGAGCGACCTGCCGCCGTAGGTGGTGAGCAGGTCCAGGGCGCAGGCGTTCCTCTCCAGGTCGGCCACGACGGTGCGGCCGGCGTCGTTGAGGGCGTCGTCCAGCTTCAGTTCGGGGTAGGCGTGGTCGAGGCCGATGAGGGCGTCGAGCAGGAAGCCCGAGCCGGGGCCGCCGTTGAGGGGCAGCGCCACGTCCACCAGGCTGCCGGGGACCCCGCCGGCGACGACACCGCGCACGTTCAGCTCGGGCGCGTAGGCGGGCTGGGTCTCCCCCGCCCACAGCGCGGCGCCGCCGCCCTGCGAGTAGCCGCGGAAGACGACCTTGGCGTCCGGGGACAGCCCGGTGGCGGGCAGCCGCTGCGCGGCCCGTACGGCGTCGATGAGCGCGGGTCCCATGGACTTGCCGACCACATAGGTGGTCTCGGGGTCCGGGCGGTAGCCCTCGTAGTCGGTGACGGCGACCGCGTAGCCCCGGGCCAGCATGTCGTTGACGACCCACTGCTCGTACAGCGCCCCCCTGGCCATCATCCGGGAGGCGGCGCAGCGGAAGGCGGGTCCCTGGGTGCCGGGGCCCCAGCCGATGACCGGGAGGGTGGCGGGGTTGCGGCCCTTCGGGACCAGGACGGTGCCGGTCACCGCGTCGGGGCGGCCGAGGGCGTCCGTCGACAGGTACATCAACTGCCAGGTGTCGGCCAGCCGGTTGGGGGTGGGCTGGGGCAGTTCGACCTTGCGGGAGCGGATGACGTCGCCGGGCCGGCCGGCCGGCAGCGGGCTGGGCGGTACGTAGAAGTCGTCGGCGGGCAGGGGGGCGGCCGTCACCGGAGCGGACGGGGCGGCCTGGGCGGCCGGCGGGACGAGCGCGCCGGCGAGGCCGAGCGCCCCGGCGAGGGGCAGTGCGAGGACGGTCCGGGCGCGGCGGCGCCTGGGGGGAGCGGACATGGATCGGCCTCCTGGGATGAGCGGACGCGGTGGCGGCGGCACGGTGGGGGACGGCGGCTCGCGGACCGGTGCGCCCCTCGCCGGCGGATGTCGGAACGGACCGGTCATCGGCGTACGCACCGACAGAGCGGTCGACAAGGGCAGCCGACCGGGGCAGTCGACCAGGCGGGGAAAAGCGAGGGGCAACCGGATACCGGCCTGAAAAGCTACTCCGCCGTACAGCGCAGGGTCAATGAACGGATAGCGGCAGCAGGCCTTTTGCGAACGGAGTGAGCAGTCGGCGCGGGCCTTTTGTCACCGGGGCACAACCTCCTCCCCCGGCCATCCGCGAGTGAGAAATACCCGGACCCTTTTACTCACTCCCATGACAGCGTCAAAGAAAGAGCCGAATTACCGGGCCCCATTATTTCCCCTCCCCTTGACCCTCCGACTTACCCGCCAGTACGTTACGCAGCCGAAACACGGACTTCTCCGCGTTTCCCATCCTTCACCCGCTCCTGCCTCCCCGGGCGTTCCACGGCCTTTCGCGGGAAGCCGGCGGCGGAGTGACTCACGAGAGGCATCTCATGAGTACCCACCGAAAGCGCGCGGCGAGGCCCGTCCTCGCCGCGCTCGCCACCGGCGGCCTGTTCGCGGGCATGCTGGGCCTCGCCACCGCGAGCCCGGCCGCCGCGGACCCCGTCAAGCTGGTGCAGAAGTACGACTGCGTCTTCCCGCTGATCAACAACGACCCGATCACGGCGACCATCACGGCCGACATCCCGACCTCCATCGAGGCCGGCAAGCCCTCGCCCGCGTTCGAGGTGAACACGGACACCGTGGTGAGCGCGCGGGCCGCGCAGGGCATGGGCCTGGTCGGCGGCAAGAGCATCGAGGGCCAGGCCACCGCCGATGTCACCGTCTTCACCCCGGACGGGCCGCTCACCGGCGTCAAGGTCGAGAACGCGGTGGCGAAGACCGCGGTGCCGAGCCCGCCCGCCGAGTTCCATGTGCCGGCCAAGGGCAAGGCGCCGTCCCTCACCTTCAACACCCCCGGCAGCGGCCGTATCGAGGTCAACTCGATCCGGCTGCACCATATGACCGTGCGGGACGCCAACGGCAAGCCCATCCAGCTGGTCAGCGGGCAGGACACGTTCGACGTGGAGTGCAAGCTGACCTCGTCGGACAAGGTCCTCGCCGCGTTCACCGTCACCAAGGGCGGGAACACCACCGATCCCACCAACCCCGACCCGGTGAACCCGAAGCCGCCCACGGGCTCCTCCGCCGACCAGAACCTCACCGCCACGGTCAAGCCGGGCAGCGGCACCGGCAGCCTGTCGATGTCGCAGGCCGGTCAGGACGTGGCGCTGTCCGCGGTGGAGCAGGGCAAGGGCGGCACCTCCTCCGGCAAGCTCCAGACGGTGACCGTCAGCGACCAGCGGGGCGGGACCAAGGGCTGGTCCCTGACCGGCAAGGTCACCGACTTCACCGCCACCGGGGGTGGCAAGATCGCCGCGTCCAAGCTCAGCTGGAAGCCGTCCTGCACCCCCGCTCCGGGCTCCGCGAGCAACTGCGCCCCGGGCACGGCGGGACCGGTCGGCACCACCGGCGCCACCCTCGCCAGCGCCCCGGACGGGGCGGCCACCGGCGGGAAGTTCACCGTCGACGGCGGCCTGGACCTGAGTGTCCCGGCCGACGCGGCGGCGGGCGACTACAAGGCCGTGCTCACCCTCACCCTGACCTGAGCCGCGCCGTCCCGGTCCACCGGGACACCCCTCGGGCCGGCCGCCCCGTGCGGCCGGCCCCTTCCCGTCCCCTCCCCCCTGCCGAGAGGTCAACCGCCGTGCGCTTCCCGTCCGCTCCACCCCGGCCCCGGTGGCACCGGCCGGTGTCCGCCGCCCTCGCCCTGTTCGCCCTGGTGCTCGGCGCGCCCGCGGCACAGGCCGCCGACAACGGGCAGTGGTCCGTCTTCCCGGCCGGCCCGCCCGGGCAGCGCGCCTACTTCCGGCTGGACGCCGACCCCGGCCGGACCCTCCACGACAAGGTGACCGTGCGCAATCTGCGGGACACCCCGGTCACCTTCCGCCTCTACGCGGCCGACGGCTACAACACCCCGCGCGACGGCGGGTTCGCGGTACGCGACCGGGGTGAGCGGATGTCGGGGGTGGGCGCCTGGACGCGGCTGGACCGCTCCACGGTACGGGTCGCCGGGCGCGGTACGGCCACCGTGGGGCTGACCCTGCGGGTGCCGCGAGACGCCCAGCCGGGCGACCATCCGGGGGCGGTCGTCGCCGTCGACCAGCGGCTCTCGCCGAGCGCCCGGCAGGGGGTGGCCGTGCGCCAGGCGGTCGGCGCGCGCCTCTATCTGCGGGTCGGCGGGAAGCGGCAGCCGGCGCTGGAGGTGCGCGACGCCCGCTTCTCGTACGAGGCCCCGTGGTTCCCGGGCGGCGAGCGGACGGCCGTCATCTCGTACGAACTGGTCAACAGCGGCAATGTGATGCTGTCGCCGCGGGTGGGCCTGCGGGCCAGCGGGCTGTTCGGGCGGACCGCGTTCACCCCCGAGCCGCGCCGGCTGCCCGCCGAGCTGCTGCCGGGGCAGCGGGTCCATGTCTCGGAGCGGTGGAGCGGGCCGCCGCTGGTCGACTGGGGCAGCGTCGAGGTGACCGCGAGCGACACCGGCGGGCTGCTGGCGCAGAGCACCAGCGTCGGCTACCGGACGGTCAGTTGGGGGGTGCTGCTGCTGATCGCCGCGGTGCTGGTGGCGGCCGCGGCGATCTGGCTGGTACGGCGCCGGGGCGCGCGGCGGGGCGGGGTCGCGGCCGGGTAGGCGCCGGGCGGCAGCGGGCGCGGGCGGGGCGACGAGCGCGGGCGGCCGGGGCGGGGCGGACCCGAGGCCCCGCGCCCGGGGGGGGTTGCGCTCTATGACCGGGGACGCCGGGTGGGGGTGGTGGGGGCGCGGCGGAGCAGGACCGGGCGGAGCCGGCTGTAGCCGCGTACCGGAACCGGGCGCAGCGCCCGGAGGTCGTACGCCGTCCCGCCGGCCAGTTCCCCGGCGAACGCGGTGTCGACCAGGACGGTGTCGGGGCGGGCCAGCGCGGTCAGCCGGGCCGCGATGTTGACCGCCGCCCCGAACAGGTCGCCGAAGCGGCTGAGGACGGGACCGTGGGCGAGCCCGGTCCGCAGCTGCGGCAGCCCCTGCTCCCGCTCGGCCCGCGCGGTGATCTCCAGCGCGATGTCGGCGGCGTCGGACGCCGTGTCGCAGACGAAGAAGACCTCGTCACCGATGGTCTTCACCACCCGGCCCCGCCCGTCGGCCACCACTCCCCCGGTCAGGCTCTCGAACCAGTCGATGACCCGGCCCAGTTCGGCGCCGTCGAGTCCCCGGCTCATCCGGGTGTAGCCGACCATGTCGGTGAAGCCCACGGCCCGGTCGCGGATACCGCCCCACTCCCGGTCCCCGTTCACCGGCGCGGCACCCGTGACCTCGGCACCGGGGTCGTACGCGGTGGGGGGCGGGGCCTCGTGCCCCGCGCCCCCGCCGAAGGCCCCGGCCGCCTCGGTGAGCGCACGTCCCGCGTAGGCCGCGAGGTGCCGGCGCCAGACGTGCTGCTGCATCAGCTCCATCTCGGGCAGCAGCCCGGCGGCCCGGTCGATCAGCCCCGCCCCGTCCGGCGCGGCGCCCATGTCGCGCCGCAGCCAGGCCCAGAGGGTGTCCACCTGCCATTCGGCGAGCCGGGACAGATGATGGCCCAGCGCACGGGCCATCATCGTCTCGCTCTCCTCGGTGATCAGCCCGGCCTCGATCAGCCGCTCCCCCGCGCGCAGCGCCTCCACATCGGCGTCGGTGAACACCCGCTCGCCGTCCTCGGCCACCGGGAAGCCCAGGGCCCGCCAGATCTGCTCGGTACGGTCGGCGGTCACCCCGGACCGCTCGGCGATCTCCGCCCGCGTCCAGGCGCGGCCCCCGCCGAGCAGCAGCTCCTCCACGGCCCGGCGCAGCACGTCGGCGTCCAGCGGGCCCACCGCCTCGTCCGCGCTCATGTGGTGTGCACGATCAGCACGTCGAGACCCGCCCGGCGGGCCACATCCGACGGTACGGAGCCGAGGATCCGCCCGGTCAGGGAGCGCAGGCCCCGGTTGCCGACCACCAGGAGGTCGGCCGAGCAGTCCCGCGCCGTCCGCACCAGGGCGGCGACCGGCTCGCCCGGCACCGCCACCGTGCGCACCCTCATCGCGCCCTGGGCGCGGGCCCGGTCCCGGGCGGTGCGCAGGGTGTCCTCGGCCGGCGCGGACCCCACCACCTGGTGGGCCTCCTCGCCCAGTTGGTCCCGCGCCCGGTCCAGCTCCGTCCCGCGCATCGGCAGATACGCGCAGGCGACGACGAGGTCGGCGGCGAAGGCGGCGGCGAGCCGGGCCGCCCCCTCGACCGCGGCGTACGACGAGTCGGAGCCGTCCGTGCCGACCATGACCGTCCGATACAGGGCCATCTCAACTTCCTCGTTTCCCGAAAGTCACGTCCCGCGTTTTCGGGAACGTACGCATCCGCTGCGGAGAGGGTCAAGGCGGTCCGGGCCCAAGTGCGGTATCACACGCGCCCGTACGACCGGACACGACTTCGGGTGACAATGCAAAGGCGCGCTTTCATCATCGGCCGCCAATGATGAATTTCCGGGCGTCCGGCCCTGTCATTTCCCTTGCCCAGGCCCTTACCCCTCAGTAGTTTCCCTTCGGGTAACACCACTGAAGCACTCCGGAAGCACTCCCCCCAGCACCTTCCCCTCACTTCCCCCTGCAGAAATCCCGGCTCCCCACCGGCGATTTCACGAGAGGCAGATCATGAGCGCAAGCAGTACGCGGAGTCGCCGCACGGTCTCCGCCCTCGCCCTCACCAGCGCCACCGGCGTGGTCGCCGCGATGGTGACGCTGTCCGTGGCGAGCCCGGCCGCGGCCGACCCGGTCCAGCTCAAGCAGGACTACACCTGCACCTTCCCGCTGATCAACGAGGACCCGATCAAGGTCACCATCAAGGCGGACATCCCCTCCTCCATCGGCGTGGGCCAGCCGGTGCCGTCGTTCCAGATCGAGTCGCCCACCGAGGTCAGCGCGCGGGCGGCCCAGGGTCTCGGCCTGGTGGGGGCCAAGACCCTGGAGGGCGCGGCCACCGCCGATGTCACGGTGAACACCCCG
This sequence comes from Streptomyces lichenis, assembly GCF_023218175.1. Taxonomy (GTDB): domain Bacteria; phylum Actinomycetota; class Actinomycetes; order Streptomycetales; family Streptomycetaceae; genus Streptomyces; species Streptomyces lichenis. The sequence goes on from NZ_JALPTH010000029.1 coordinate 22,647, forward strand.
TCGGGCCCGCTCACCGGGATCAAGGTGGAGAACACCTTCGGCAAGACCGCCATCCCGAGCCCGGCCGCCCCGTTCACGGTCAGCGCCGCGGGCCGCTCCCCCTCCCTGACCTTCGACAAGGCCGGTGACGGCGACATCCAGGTCAACGGCATCGACCTGCACAACCTCGTCGCCCGGGACGCCGCCGGGAAGCCGGTCCAACTGGTCGCCGGGCAGGACTCGTTCGACGCCAAGTGCGTGCTCACCTCGGCCAACAAGGTGCTCGCCAAGTTCAAGGTGACGGACGGCGGTTCGACCACCAACCCGACGGGGTCCACCACCAACCCCACCGGGTCCACCACGAACCCGACCGGGTCCACGACCAACCCCACCGGCTCCACCACGAACCCGACCGGGGCCACGACCAACCCCACGGGGTCCACGACCAACCCGACGGGCTCGACCACCAACCCGACCGGGTCCACCACCAACCCCACGGGATCGACCACCAACCCGACCGGCCCGGGCGCCCCCGTGCACCTGAGCTACGGCCTGACCGGCAGCTCCTTCATCAAGGCGCCCAACGGCACCGTGCCGCTGTCCGGCGGGATCGAGGCGGACTACGACATCGACAAGGGCTCGTATGTCGCGGATCTGACGCTCAAGCCCACCAACGGCAACTTCACCGTGCTGGGGTTCCTGCCGGCGAGCGCCAGCGTCGCCTTCGAGCAGGTCGGCAAGACCACCGGCACCCTGAACACCGCCGGTGACCTCACGACCAAGTCCCGGATGTATGTGAAGCTGCCCAGCGTCGCCGTCTTCGGACTGCCCATCGGCGGCGGTGACACCTGCAAGACCGGCACCCCGGCCGATGTGGACCTGAAGTCGGACGGTCCCTTCAAGCCGCTGGAGGGCGGCAAGCTGAAGGGCACGTACACCCTGCCCGCGCTCCAGGGCTGCGGTGGGCTGAACGACATGATCAGCGCCTTCACCGCGGGTCCCGGCAACACCATCGACCTCACGCTCGCCAAGAAGAGCTGAGCCGAGCCACCGCGTACATGTTCCACCCACGACGGCCCCCGGCCCACCGCGCCGGGGGCCGTCCCCGTACCCCCACACCCCTGAGAGGCAGTCATGCCCATGCGTAAGACGGCGGCCGGACGCGAGGCCATGAGCGGGCTCGCGGCAGCCGGCGCCCTGGCCGGCCTCATCACGTTCGTCGCGCCCGCCCCGGCGGGAGCGGTGCCGGTGCAGCTGAAGCAGACGTACAGCTGCGTCTTCCCCCTCCTGGAAGCCGATCCCGTGACGGTCGAGATCTCCACCGACATGCCCGCCGAGAACCCGGTGGGCACCTCCACCGGCGCGCTGAGGATCCACTCGGTCTCCACGGTGAGCGGGCGGGCCGCCGAGGGGCTCGCCACGGTCGGCGGGGTCACCGTGGAGGGCACCGCGTCCGCGGCCGTCACCGTACGCACCCCCGACGGACCGCTCAGCCTCACGGTGGACAACACCCTGCGCAAGACCCGTATCCCCGACACCCCCGCGCCGTTCACCGTGGAGGCGGACGGCCAGGCCCCGCCGCTCTCCTTCGGCTCGCCCGGCTCGGTGGCCTTCGAGGTGACCGGGCTCCAGCTGAGGCTGACCCCGCGCGACGCCCAGGGGAACAAGACCGCCATCGACACCTTCGAGTCGGTCTGCACCCTGGACCCGCCCGGCCAGAACACCACCCTGCACACCATCAAGGTGGTGCCCGCGACACCACCGACCTCCCCGACCTCGCCGACCCCGGGGCCGACCACCCGCGCCTACACCGCCGCCGGCTCCACCGGGATCAAGGCGACGGGCGGCAGCGCACCGGTGCAGGGCAGCTACACCGCCACGTACACCCCGCAGAGCGGCAAGGAGGGCAGTACGCGGGGCGAGTTGCACCTCACCTCCACCGGTGGGCCGCTCCCCCTGTTCGGCTTCCTGCCGGCCACCGCCTCCTACCGCTTCACCCCGCAGGGCCAGTCCTCCGGCACCTACTCGGACACCAGGGGCGAGACCCTGCGCCAGCCGACCGTCCTGACGGTGCCGCAGGTGACGCTCTTCGGGCTGCCCGTCGGGGGCGGTGACGGCTGCCGCACCACCGCTCCGGTCGAGCTCTCCCTCGCGGCGACGGCCGCCGAGCCCCGCCTCTTCAAGGGCAGCTACACCCTGCCGCCGCTGACCGGCTGCGGCTTCTTCAACGACGCCATCAACGCGGCGGTCGGCGGACCGGACAACACCATGGAGCTCACCATGAAGCAGGGGTGAGTGGCGGACGGTGCCGCAACGAGGGCGGTGCTGAACGGAGGAAACGGGGGGCGGGCCCTGCCGATGGCAAGGGCCCGCCCCCGCGGCTGTGCCGGGTGGTTCCGTCCTCAGGTGGCCGCCCGGGCCGGTGCCTCGGGGCGCGAGCGGCGGAGCACCTTCGGCGGCCGGGGGGCCCGGCGTACAACCCGCCGGCCGTACTCCTCGGCGCCCCGCAGAAAGCCGGTGGGCAGGAAGACCAGGTCGGCCACGATCATCGACAGCGAGAAGGAGAACAGCCCCATCAGGACCCCGATGCCGATGTGTTCGGCGATCATCAGGGCCAGCATGACGTTCTTCAGGCGCCGGTTGAACACGGCGAAGGGGAAGGCCACCTGGAGGATGACGGTGCCGTAGGAGAGCGCCAGGACGAGCAGGGCGTGCGCGGTGATGAGCTGGGTGAGGGCAGGGAAGGGCGTCAGCCAGTCCAGCCCGAGCCCCCAGTACACCCCCGAGCCGTCCTGCCACTGGCGGCCCTGGATCTTGTACCAGCCCGCGGTGGCGTAGACGACGCACACCTGGACCATCAGCATGACCACGGCCGCGTTGTGGACGATGTCGCCGACCAGGTCGAGTGTGCCGCGCACCCCGTCGTGCCGTGCCCCGATCGCGCGCACCGCGTGCGCCAGCCAGTACAGCCAGAGCAGCAGCGCCCAGCCGCCGGTGACCATCGCGCCCAGGGTGGCGTACGTCAGCAGCAGGCCGGCGAGGGTCCACAGCACCGGGCCGGTCCGGTCGGGGCGGGCCGGGCGCCGGGCGCGCCGGGCGTCCAGGGACCACACCCGCCCGGGCCGCATCAGGACCAGATAGCACGCGGTGAGCCGATAGACGGTGTCGCCCGCGTTGAGGACCCACTCGTTGCGGTGGCTGAGGGAGAGGACGCAGATCAGGAAGAGGAAGGACATGGTGCGGGTGCGCCAGCCCAGCAGCAGGGCCACGGCGACGGCCACGGCCAGGCCGTAGAACACCTCGAACCACAGCCCGCCGCGCCACCAGAGCAGCACACTGAAGGCGCCCGACTCCGTCAGTTGGCGCTGGGCCAGCTCCCAGCTCCACGGGGCGTTGGGGCCCCAGATCGACCCGCGCCGGGGGAACTCGTGCAGCAGCAGGATCAGCCAGCTCAGCGCCATGCCGATGCGCACGGCCGCGCTCTGATAGCGCCAGCGGTGCGGATCGCAGGCCCAGTTGAGGACCCGCCGGACGGCGCTCATGCCCGGTGCCCTTCCGCGAGGTCGGCCGGCTCCACCGGCCACCAGGGTGTGGTGCGCACCGACGGGTCGGGGGTGGTCTGCCCGGACTGCCAGGGCGGTGCGGGCACCGTGGTGACGATGTCGCGGAACTGCACACCCACCGTGCGCGAGCCCGGCGGCGGCGCGGGGGTCCGGGTGAGCGCCAGCCGCTTGAGGTACCGCTCGCTGTCCAGACCGCGCTGGCCCAGCGGGCGCTGCTCGGCGTCATGGCTGCCGCCGAGCGCGCTCCAGGCGTTGTTGAGCTGGAGGCGGAAGCGGCTGGGCACCAGGTTTCCCCGCAGCTCGGCCAGGTCCACGGCGGTGAGGTCGGTCCAGCCGGTGGTGCTGACCGAGCCGTCCGCGGCGCGCAGCCGGCAGCGGACGTACAGATGGTCCATGGTGCGGGTGATGTCCGGCGAGAACAGCTGCCAGTTCTGCTTGAACTCGGGGCCCATATAGGCGCGGATGCGGTCGCCGTGGCTGTCGGTCACCGCGTTCGCCGGGGACACGGTGAAGAAGGTCGCGGCGGTGTGCAGGACCAGCGCGAGGGCCACCAGCACGGTCGCCGTACCGGCGGCGATCCGCTGGGCGCGAGTGAAGCCGGCCAGCTGGTCCCGGGGCGCGTCGGGCGGCGGCGCGTCGGGCGGCGGCGCGTCGGGCGGCGGCGGGGCATCGGAACGGTCCAGCGGCTCGGGTCCGTCGGCGGACTCGTGTGCGGAGGACGGCTCGCGTTCCGCGGTCGCGGTGGGGCTTCTCTCAGGCATGGTCCGTGGTCTCCTTCCCGGCCTGCTCAGTCGCTCTGGGGGACGGTCCCGTCGGACCCGACGCAGTCGGGGTTGCCCTCGAACGCCTTCTTCAGCTCGGGGACCTGCGTCTTCAGGTCGTGCGCCGGGCCCTGATAGCCGCCGAGGGTCTCCAGCGGCGCCCCGGCCTCCCGCATCGCGCGCCGCAGCGAGGCCTGGTCGGTGACCTCGGCCTTCGCCAGGTCGGCGGTGGCGGCGGCCAGCCGGGTGCGGACGCCGTCCAGATTGGCCATGGCCTTGTCGAACGCGGCCCGCCCCCCGCTGACGGGCGGGGCGCCGTCCCGCTTCATGGCACTCTCCACGGAGCCGAGCCGCTGGTCCACGGTGGTCAGGAAGGTCACCAACTGCTGCCGTGCGGTGTCCGGCCGCTTCTTGTCCAGCTCCGGTACGGAGAGCTCGGCGCCACCGGTGTCCAGATGGCGGCAGACGCCGGCGGCCCACTCCACCTGGGGCCTGGGCGCGGGTGCCTGGGCGTGGGCCTGCTCCCGCTGCTGCTCGGGCGGGGAGCCGCCGCACCCGCCGGTGGCAAGGACCACGGCCAGCAGGGCGGTCAGCCCGCCGGTGCGCGCGAGGGATCGGTTCGTCATGGGGGCCTACTCCTTGGTCGGGAAGGTGTCGATACGGGCGATCCGCCAGGTGCCGGCCTGCCGTACGGCGTCCACCGCGAACATGGCCGCCGCCACGGTGTCGCCGCCGTCCTTGCCGGTACGGGTGCTGACCTGGTCGGCGAAGACCAGGAGCCGCGCCCGGTCCCCGTCCAGGACCTGGACCCCGCTGTCGGTGACCGTGGTGGTGAGCACCAGCTTCTGCGCGGGCCCCTGGGCGCGGATCTGCTTCATCAGCGCGGCGTGCCGGCCCACCGCCGCCCCGGTGAGGCGGTCCTCGGCGGCGGTCCGCCCGTGGTCCGGGTCGGTGTAGCGGTACGAGAAGAGGTCCCGCACCGCGGCCTCGACCACGCCCTTGACCTGGCTGGTGGCGGCGGTGTCGGTGAGCGCGGTGTTGTGGCGGACCGGCCGCTCGTCGAGGGCGCGGGTCCGGACGGCCGCGTAGCCGCCCAGGCAGAGCAGGAGCACCACCGCGGCGAGCAGGGCGGAGGTCCACCACTCGCCCCGGCTGAGGAGCCCGGGCGTACGGGCAGCGGGTGGCGGGGACGTGGGCGTACGGGGCAGGGGCTTACGGGACGTGGTGGGCCCGGCCTCGGCGGGGCGGCCGTCGTGCCGACTGGGCCGGTCGGGCCGGTCGAGCCGGTCGATGCGGCGTCTGCGGTTGACCAGATGGCGGGTGGTCGACATCAGCGGCTCCCCGCTTCCTCGTCCGGAGCCTCGCCACCGGTGGTGCCCGGGTCGCCGAGGGGCGCCTGACCCAGGGCGCTCAGCTTCCAGCCGCCGCCCGTCCGGGTGAGCTCGGTGAGCATCCGGCTGTCCTTGACGGCGGACTTCCGGTCAGGGGTGCGGACCGTGATGCGCACGGCGACCATGGCCCTGGCCCGGCCCGCTCGGTCGTCCAGTTCGGTGAGCGCGCCCGAGAGCACCCGGGCGCTGGTCGCGGTCCGTGCCGAGCGCACCTGCCGGGTGAACTCCGCCCTGCTGCCCTTCAGTTCCTTCAGCAGCTCGCCGGTGGCCGACTCCTCCCACAGCGCGAGACCCTGCTCCAGCTCCGCGTGGTCCAGGGTGTTGAGGTTGCGCACCCCCTGTTCCGCCGCGTCCAGGGCGGCGTCCCGCTGGCGGCTGTAGGCGACCCGCTCGTCATGGGCGGCCGCGTACCAGTCGGCGGACGACCAGGCGGCGAAGCCGGCGGCCAGCAGCAGCGCCGCGAGCAGCGCGAGCCGGGTGGGCGGAGGTTTCCGCTCTCTCGTCGGCCGGTTGGGGCGTGTCATGCGGTGTACCGCCTATCGTGTCGTGATCCGGGTGATCCGCCAGTGGCCGCCGCCGTCCAGACGGGCGGTCACCGACAGCTGGGCGGCGACCACGGTGGCCTCCTCGCCGGGGCGGGAGCCGCGCTGGTCCAGCAGGACCAGCACCTCCGCCGTACCGTCCGAGACCCGGCGCACACCGCTGCGGACCACGCGGGTGGTGAGCGTCAGCCGCTGGTCGGCGGCGCGCCGGTCGACCTGGGCGAACAGCGCCTCGTACTGCCGGGCGGCCGCCCCGTCCAGCAGCCCGCGGGCCGCCTCCCGGGTGGTGTCGAGGGTGGCCGGGGTGTAGCTGAACACCCGGGTGAGGCTGGTCTCCACGGCGTCCTGCACCTGCCCGGTGGCGGTGGCGTCGGTCAGCGCGGTGTTGGCCCGGGCCCCGGCCCCGTACCGCTGCGCGGTGAGCAGCAGGGCGGCGGAGGAGGCGAGCAACAGCGCGGCGAGGACCGGCGCCCACCACCGCCGTACGCCCGACTCGGCGATCGGGGCCGTCACCATGCGTCCTCCGGTCGGCTCACCGGGACGGCGGAGAGTGAGGTGAGCTTCCAGCCGTCGCCGGTCCGGGCCAGGACGGCTTCGAAGCGTCCCCGGTCGGCGGTGCGCTCGCCGCCGCGCGCGGCGGCCTCGATCCGGAGGGTGGCGATCATGCGGGCGGTGCCCGCGCGCTCGTCCAGTGAGGTGAGTGCCGCGTCGGTGACCCGGGCGGTGGTCGCGGTGCCGGACTCGGCCGGAGCGGCGGCCCGCTGGTCGCGCAGCCGGCGGTACTCGTGGTGGAGCGGGCCGGTGGTGGCGTCCAGCCAGGCGTCGAGATCGGCACCGCCCCGCGCGGGGTCGGCGGAGTTGAGGCGGGCGATACGGCTCCGCCCGTCGGCCAGCGCGCTGTCCCGGGCCCGGGCGGCCGCCGTGCCGGGGTCGGTGAGCGCCTGGTGCAGGCGCCAGCCCGAGAAGCCGCAGACGGCGAGGGCCACGGGGAGGATCACGGTACGGAGCAGGCGGCGGGCCGTCATCGGGGGCTCCCCTCACCCGGGCCGGGCCGGGCGGGGGTGGGGACGCCGCCGCGCGGGGCCTGGGCCGAGCCGCGGACGTTCTGCCCGCCGCCGGGTGGGGCGGTGCAGGCGGCGGAGGTGTTGACGGGTCCGGTGGAGGTGTCCAGTCCGTTGCGGTGGGGCGTGCCCCCGTAGCCCGTGGTGCAGGGCAGCGGCTGGAAGAAGGTGGTGACCAGGCCCAGCTTCACCCCCGCCCCGGTGATCGCGGTGGCGCCCTTGGCGGCCACCCGGGGCAGCCGGACCATCAGTTCGCGGACGCCGCTTCGCCGGGTGACGAACAGCTCGGAGGTGGTGGTCAGATTGGCGAGCAGCACGCTCAGCCCGGGGTCGGTGTCCTTGAGGAGGGCGGTGACCTGCTCGGCGGCGGCGGGGGCGTCGCCGATGAGCCGGCGCAGATCGGCGTCGGAGGTCTTGAGCGTACGGGCGAGCTGCTGGGCGCCGTCGGCGAAGTCGGCGAGCGCCCGGGAGCTCTCCGCCTGGGTGCGGAGCACCGTCCGGGAGTCGATGAGCAGCCGGCGGGTGTCGGGGAAGGCGGTGTCGGCGGAGTGCAGGAAGCGGCTGCCGCTGTCCAGCAGGACCTGGAGGTTCTGGCCCTGGTGGGAGAAGGCCTTGCCCAGTTCGTCCACCGCGGTGCGCAGCTCGCCGGCGGGGACGGAGCTGGACAGTGCGGTGACGCTGGTGAGCAGGTCGGTGATGGGGGCCGGGGTGGTGGTGCGGCCGCGCGGCACCCGGGAGCCGTCGCGCAGATAGGGGCCCCGGTCGGTGCGCGGGGCGAGGTCGAGGTAGTCCTCGCCGACGGCGGACAGGTCGGCGACCTCGGCGGTGAGGTCGGCGGGGATACGGGGGGTGGCGCTGTCGATGGCCAGTTCCGCTTCCACCCCCTGGTCGGTGAGCCGGACGGTGCGGACCCGGCCGACGTCCACGCCCCGGTAGGTGACGTTGGATCCGTCGAACAGGCCGCCGGTCCGGTCGAGTTCGACCAGCACGGTGTAGGTGCCGGAGGCTCCGACATGGCGGCCGAGGTCGGCGTAGTGGACGCCGATATAGGCGAGGACCACGGCGCCGAGGAGGAGGAAGGCGAGGTTCTTGAGGTGGGTCAGCCGGGTGATCACGGGGTGCCGCCTCCCTGCGCGGGTACGGAGGGCAGCGGAACGGTGCCGGGGGTGGCGGCGGTGTCATGGGCCGGGAGGATGGTGGTGCCGGGCGGGGCGGTGCTGCGGAGGTAGACGTTGAGGTAGTCGCCCTTGACACCGGTGAGCACCTCGTCGGTGAACGGATAGGTGACCAGCACCTGCAGTGCGTCGGGCAGGGACTGCCCGGCGTCGGCGAGGCGTTGCAGGGTCGGGGCGAGGGCGCGGAGGTCGGCCACCAGGTCGGCCTGGGTGCGGTCGAGGGTGGTGACGGCCGTGGCGGACAGGGTGTCCAGGGCCTTGAGCATGGTGACCAGTCCGCCGCGCTGCTCCTTGAGCACCTTCAGTCCGGGGCTGAGCCGGGTGAGGACGGCGCCGACCTTCTGGTCCCGGGCGGAGACGGTGGCGGAGAGGGTGTTGAGGTGGTCGAGGGCCCGGGTGATGTCGCCCTTGTGGGCGTCCAGGTTCTTCGCCAGGACGGAGACCTGGCGGAGTGCGGAGCGGGCGGTGTCCTGGTTGCCGTCGAGCGCCTGGCCGAGTTCCCGGCTGATGGTGTTGAGCTGGCCGATGCCGCCGCCGTTGAGCAGCATCGACAGGGCGCCGAAGACCTCCTCCACCTCCGCGTTGCGGTTGGTGCGGGCGACCGGGATGGTGTCGCCGTCGGCGAGCCGGCCGGTGGCCGCTTCCCGGGTGTCGGCGGCCTGGCGGATGTCCAGGTCGGGGCGGGGGGTGAGGCCGCCGGGGCCGGACAGCTCGATGTACTTCTCGCCGAGCAGGCTGGACTGCTCCAGGGTGGCGTAGGCGTCTTCGGGCAGCCGCACCTCGCCGTTGATCCGCAGGGTGACCCGGGCGTGCCAGTCGTCGCGGTCGACGGTGATCTCCTGGACCCGGCCCACCGGGACGTCGTTGACCTTGACGGCGGACTGCGGGTAGAGGCTGGTGACGTCCCGGAAGACGGCGGTGACGGTGTAGGGGTGCGGGCCGAGGTCGGCGCCGCCGGGCAGCGGGAGGGTGCCGATGCCGGGGAGGCCGGGCAGTCCGGCGCGGGCGGTGAGGACCAGGCCGGTGGCGAGGGCGGCGGCGGCCCCCGCGAGGCAGATCCGGGCGGTACGGGGTTTCATGGGCGCCCCTCGGTCCGGGCCGGGCCGTAGGTCTCGGCGGCGGGCAGCGGCAGCGCGCTGACCTCGCGGATGTCGGCGCGGCCGTCGATGGTGCGGGTGGCCGGGTTGTAGGCGTTCTCGACGTTGCCGGCCGCCAGGGGCAGGGTGTCCAGGGCCTCGGCGAGGGAGACCCGCTGGTCGACCAGGGACTGGGTGAGCGTGGCCAGCCGGCCCACGTCCTTGGTGAGGCGGGCCCGGTTCTCGTGCAGGAAGCCGGAGACGGTGCCGAGGGCGGAGCCCAGCTCCCGCAGGGCGGCGGCCAGGTCGGCCTTCTCGCCTGCCAGGAAGCCGGTGACATCGGCGAGTTGCCGCTCCACGGTCCGTACGTCGGTGTCGTGCTCCTTCAGCACCGAGACGACTCCGGCGAGTTGGTGCACGGTCTGGGCCAGGTCGGCGCCGGAGTCGCCGAGGACCTTGGAGGCGCCGCCGAGCTGCTGGATGCTGGCGCCGAGATCGGCCCCGTTGCCCTTGAGGTTCCTGGCGCCGGTGGCGACCAGCTCGGCCAGGGCGCCGTCCTTGTTGGCCCCCTTCGGGCCGAGCGCGTCGGACAACTCGGTGAGGCTCTTGGCGAGTTCGTCGACCTCCAGGGGCGAGGAGGTGCGGGCGACCGGGATCACGGTGCGGTCGTCGGCGGTGGGGCCGGTGCCGCTGTAGGCGGGGGCGAGCTGGACGAAGCGGCCGGAGACCACGCTGGGCGCGACCACCACGGCCCGTACCGTCCCGGGGATCCGCACGCCCTCGTCCACCTCCAGTTCGACCTTCACCCGCCGGGCCTCGGGGCGTACCGAGGCGACACTGCCGACCCGTACGCCGAGGACGCGGACATCGGAGCCGGGGTGGACGCCGACGGTCCGCTCGAAGTAGGCGGTGATCCGGGTGGTGTCCTCGCCGAGGGTCCGCACCGCGGTGAGCACCGCGGCGGTGAGGACGACGGCGAGGCCGGTGGCCAGCAGTGCGAGCGGGTGGGGACGGCGTATCCAGGGCGGTTTCTGCATCGGCCTCGCTCCCTTCAGGACGTGAGCGGCTCAGGACGTGGACGGCTCAGGAGGTGGACGGCGGGGGCATACAGCCGCGGCGGGGCGGGGTGCCCTCGGGCAGATAGGACTTCGGGACCAGGCCGCAGAGATAGCTGTCCATCCAGCGGCCGTTGCCGAGGGCGTTGCCGAGGAGGCGGTAGTACGGGCCGGCCTTGGCGAGGATCCGGTCCAGCCCCTTCTTGTTCGCGACCAGGACGGCGGTGACCCGGTCCAGCGCGTCCAGGGCGGGCCCGAGGGTGGCGTTGTTCTCGCCCACCAGGCCGGTCAGCTCGGTGCCGAGGTCGGTGGCGCCCCGGAGCAGGCTCGCGATGGCCGCCCGCCGGTCGTTGACCTCGGCGAGCAGCAGCCGCCCGTTGCCGAGCAGGGAGGCCAGCCGGTCCTTCTTGCCGTCGAGGGTGCGGGTGACCGCGTTGCCGTTCCTCAGCAGCTCGCCGATCTGGGCATCGCGGCTGCCGATGGTCATGGACAGCTCGGCCAGCCCCTTGACCGCCCGGCCGACATGCGGCGGGGTGTCCCGGAAGGCGCCGGAGACGGCGGTGAAGCTCTCGGCCAGCCGCGCGCTGTCGATCTCCCCGACCGTGCTGCCCAGGCCGTCCAGGGCGTCCAGCACGTCGTACGGGGAGGTGGTGCGGGTGATCGGGATGCGCCGGGCCGGGTCCTGCGCCCGGGCGCCCCGGGGGTCGACGGCCAGGTACTTGGAGCCGAGCAGGGTCTTGATGCCGATGGCGACGGTGCTGTCCTCGCCGACCCAGGCGCCCTTGACGGTGAACGCCACCTTCACCTTGGGCCCGTCGAGCGCGACCGTGTCCACCTTGCCGACCTTGACGCCCGCGATGCGCACGTCGTCGCCGGGGTTGAGGCCGGAGGACTCGCCGAAGTCGGCGGTGTAGGCGGTGCCGCCGCCGGTGATCGGCAGGGCGTCCGCGTGGTAGACGCCGAACCCGATCAGGGCCATCGCGGTGAGGCCGGCCACGGCGATGGCCGCCGGGTGTCGTTCGACCAGCGGCCGGTTGCCCTGCCGCCGCTTCCACCAGCTCCTGGGATTCCTCCTGCGCCGGGGTGCGCTCATCGGCGGCACCTCTGGTCCTTCAGGGCGATGCCGGTCGGCGGCGGGCTGCCGTCGTTGGTGGCCACCCCGCTGACCCGGGCCTCGCAGAGATAGAGGTTGAGCCAGGAGCCGTAGGAGGTGAGCCGGGTGAGGGCGTCCATCTTGCCGGGGGTGCGCTGGAGGAAGCGCTCGATGACCGGGGCGTTGTCGGCGAGGTTGGTGGAGAGCCGGCCGAGCTGGTCGATGCTCTGCTTCAGCGGTGCCCGGCCCTCGTGGAGCAGGGACGCGGTGCTGGTGGTCAGCGCGGCCATGCCGCTGACGGCCTCCCCGATGGGTGCGCGGTCCTCGGCGAGTCCGGCGACCAGCTGGTCCAGGGTGTCGATGAGGTCGGTGAAGCCGGACTCATGGGTGGTGACGGTGGCCAGCACGGCGTTGAGGTTGTCGATGACCTCGCCGATCACGGTGTCCTTGGCGGCCAGGGTGCCGGTGAGCGAGCCGATGGTGCTCACCAGGCTGCTCACGGTGGGGCCTTCGCCCTGGAGCACCTGGACGAGGGAGGCGGCGAGCCGGTTGGTGTCGGCCGGGGACAGGCCCCGGAACAGCGGCTGGAAGCCGTTGAACAGCTGGGTGATGTCCACGGCCGGCTGGGTGCGGCGCAGCGGGATGGTGGCGCCGGGGCTGAGTGCCGGGCCGGGGACGCCCGCACCGCGGTCCAGGGAGATGTACCGCTGCCCCACCATGCTGAGGTACTTGATGGCGGCGGTGGTGGTGCCCGGCAGGACGCGGCCGTGCTCGATGTGGAAGGCGACCTGGGCGTACCGCTGCTGGACGACCTGGATCGAGTCGACCTGCCCGACGGTGACCCCGGCGATGCGCACCGAGTCGCCGGGGACGAGCCCGGTGGCGTCGGTGAACCAGGCCTTGTAGGTGGGGCCCGGGCCGGTGCCGGAGTTGCTGACGCTGACGGCGAGGGTGCCGGTGGCCAGGATGGTGACGAGGACGAAGACCGCCGACTTGACGAGCGGCCCGGTCAGCCGTGCCCGGTTCACTTCAGCCTCACCTCGGTGCCGCGCAGCACGGGCCCGGCGAGCAGGCTGGACCAGTCGGGCAGGGCGGCGGCCCCGGAGGCGGAGCCGGCCCGGAGGATCTCGTTCACAAGGGTGTTCTCCTGCGGGGAGTTGGGGATGCCGAGGCCGCCCTGCGGGGTGGTGACGGTCGCCGGGGTGCTCGGGGAGGCGGCTGCCGGGCCGCCGTACGGGACGGGGTAGCAGGCCGGGCCGCCCGTGGCCTCGTAGCGGGGGCGGTCGGTGCCGGGCCGGTAGGCGCCCCGGCCGGGCAGGACCGTCACATCGACATGCAGTCCGGGCCGGGCGGTGCCCTTGCCGAGTGCCCGGTCCATGGCCGGGACGAAGTCGGCGAGGGTCTTCAGGGTGCAGGGGAAGGCCGGGGCGTACCGGCTGAGCAGTTCCAGGGTGGGCCGGCCGGTGGCGGTGAGCCGGATCAGATTGGCCCGGTTGCCCCGCAGCCAGCTGTCCAGGCTCTGGGCGGAGGCGGTGACCGAGGTGGTGAGGGCGGCCAGGCGCGGACGCTGGTCGGCGAGGGTGGCGCTGGTGGTGGTCGCGTCGTAGAGGGCGTCGACGATCCCGGGCAGGGATTCCTCGTACGACCGGCTGACCTCCACGAACTCCCGTATGTCGGCGTTGAGGTGGGGCAGTTCGGGGTTGAGCTTGCGGAGGTAGCCGTCGAGCCGGGTGAGGGTGGCGCCCAGCTGGGTGCCCCGGCCGTCGAGGGCCTGGGAGACGGCGGTGAGGGTGGCGGAGAGCCGGTCGGGCCGGACGGCGGTCAGCAGCGGCAGCAGGTTGTTCAGCGCCTGCTGGAGCTCCACGGCGTTGCGGCTGCGGTCGGGCGGGATGACCGCGCCGGGCCGCAGCGGGCGGCCGGAGGGGCGGGCCGGGGGCACCAGGGCCACATACCGCTGTCCGAACAGGGTGGTGGGCAGCAGTTGCGCGGTGACGTCGGAGGGGACGCGCCGCAGCACCCCCGGCTGAAGGGCGAGGGTGAGGCGGGCCCCGGAGCCCCGGGTGTCGATCCGCTCCACGCGCCCCACCACGACCCCGCGGAGTTTGACGTCGGCCTGGGGGTGCATCTCGTTGCCGGCGGTTCCGCTCTCGACGGTGACCCGGTCGCTGGTCTCGAAGTCGCGGTGGTAGACGGCGAGGGAGAGCCAGATCAGGGCGAGCGGGAGGAGGAGGTAGAGCGCCCCGGCCAGCCGGCGGCGGATACGGACACGGGCTTCCGAGGGCCGCCTGCGCGGGGGCGCCGGGGCGATGGGGGGCACGAGGCGCGGCGGGGTGGCGACGGGCGGGTTCATCCGGCCACCTTCACCGTGGTGGTGGCGCCCCACAGGGCCAGGCTGAGGAAGAAGTCGGTCACGCTGATCAGCACGATCGCGGTGCGCACCGAGCGGCCGACGGCGAGCCCCACCCCGGCGGGCCCGCCGGCCGCGCGGAAGCCGTAGTAGCAGTGGGCCAGGATCACCAGCACCGAGAAGACGATGACCTTGAGGAAGGACAGCAGCACGTCGGTGGGGACCAGGAAGAGCGCGAAGTAGTGGTCGTAGGTGCCGGTGGACTGGTCGTTGAAGGCGACGGTGACCAGGCGGGAGGCCAGATAGGAGCCGAGCAGCCCGATCCCGTACAGCGGCACGATCGCCACGGTGGCGGCGACGATCCGGGTGGAGACCAGGTACGGGACGGCGCGGATGCCCATCGACTCCAGGGCGTCGACCTCCTCGTTGACCCGCATCGCGCCGAGCTGCGCGGTGAAGCCGGCGCCGACCGTGGTGGACAGCGAGAGCGCGGCCACCAGGGGGGCGATCTCCCGGGTGTTGAAGTAGGCGGAGACGAAGCCGGTGAAGGCGTCGGTGCCGATCTGGCTGAGGGCCGCGTAGCCCTGGAGGCCGACGACGGTGCCGGTGAAGACGGTGATGCCGACCATCACGCCCACGGTGCCGCCGATGACGGTCAGCCCGCCGGAGCCGAGGGCGACCTCGGACAGCAGCCGCTGGATCTCCTTGGGGTAGCGGCGCACGGCCCGGGGCACCGACAGCAGGGCGGTCAGATAGAAGGTGACCTCGTCACCGGCGCGGTCCAGCCAGCCGAACAGGCGGCCGGGGACGAGGCGTTGACTCAGGGCCATGGCGCTCACAGCCCCTTCGCCGGGACGAGGCGCAGATACAGGGCGGTCAGCACCATGTTGACGAAGAACAGCAGAAGGAAGGTGAAGACCACGGACTGGTTGACCGCGTCGCCGACCCCCTTGGGCCCACCCCTGGGGTTGAGGCCGCGGTGGGCGGCGACCACCCCGGCGATGAAGCCGAAGACCAGGGCCTTGATCTCGCTGATGACCAGGTCGGGGATCTGGGCGAGCGCGGAGAAGCTGGCGACATGGGCGCCCGGGGTGCCGTTCTGCATGATCACGTTGAAGAAGTAGCCGCCGGCCGTGCCGACCACCGAGACCAGCCCGTTGAGCAGGACGCCGACCAGGGTGACGGCGAGCACCCGGGGAACCACCAGCCGGTGCACCGGCGAGACGCCCATGATCTCCATGGCCTGGAGCTCCTCGCGGATGGTGCGGGCGCCGAGGTCCGCGCAGATCGCGGAGCCCGCGACACCGGAGATCAGCAGCGAGACGATCAGCGGGCTGGCCTGCTGGATGATGACCAGCACGCTGGCCCCGCCGGTGAACGACTGGGCGCCGAACTGCTGGAGCAGCGAGCCGACCTGGAGCGCGATGACCGCGCCGAAGGGGATCGTGACCAGCATCGCGGGCAGAATGGTGACGCTGGCGATGAACCAGAACTGCTCCACGAACTCCCGCGGGTGGTACGGGCGTTTAAACATCAGCCGCAGCACCTGGGCGCCCAGGGCGAACAGCCGGCCGGTCTCGCGCAGCGGTTCGAGCACCTTCAGCGGCGGCCGGGGCGGTGGCGCTCCGGGCGCGGGGCGCGGGGTGGTGGGGGCGCTCACGGCCGCCGCCTTCCGAACCGGGGCAGCAGGGCGGTACGGGCCGTGGGCGGGGTGCCCCGGCCGTCCTTGGGAGCGTGCGGGACGGCGTACACCGCGGTGTCCCGGTCCTCGGCCCGCAGGTCGGCCTCGACGGCGGCACGGGCCGCCGGGGGCAGGGTGTGCAGCAGGCCCCGGACCCGTTCGCGCCTGCGCCGTACGGCCTGGCGCTCGGGCAGTCCCGCGCTGGGCCGCATCTGCGGGACGACCTCGCGGGCCCCGGTGCGCTCGGGGAGCGGCCCGGCCAGCGCCTCCCGGTCCAGGGCGGCCTGGTCCTTCTCCTCGGACATGCCGATCGGCCCGGCCATCCGCCCGCCGAGGAACTGCTCCACCACCGGCTCGTCGCTGGTGAGCAGCACCTCGCGGGGCCCGAAGGTGACCAGCCGGCGCAGGAAGAGCATGCCCATGTTGTCGGGCACGGTCCGGGCGATCTCCAGGTTGTGGGTGACGATCAGGATGGTGGCGTCGAGTTCGGCGTTGAGGTCCACCAGCAGCTGGGAGAGGAAGGTGGTGCGCACCGGGTCGAGCCCGGAGTCCGGCTCGTCGCAGAGGATGATCTGCGGGTCGAGCACCAGCGCGCGGGCCAGTCCGGCGCGTTTGCGCATCCCGCCGGAGATCTCCCCGGGCAGCTTGCCCTCCGCGCCCACCAGCCCGACCAGCTCGATGCGCTCCATGACGATGCGCCGGATCTCCGACTCCTTCTTCCTGGTGTGCTCGCGCAGCGGGAAGGCGATGTTGTCGAAGAGGCTCATCGAGCCGAAGAGCGCGCCGTCCTGGAAGAGCAGCCCGAACAGCTTGCGGGCCTCGAAGATGTCCCGTTCCGGGCTGTTGGCCATGTCGACGCCGTTCACCAGGACCCGGCCGCGGTCGGGGCGGAGCAGACCGACGATGGCCTTGAGGAAGACGGTCTTGCCGGTGCCGGACGGTCCGAGCATGACGCTGATCTCGCCGGGCGGCAGGTTCAGCGTCACGTCCTGCCAGATCGTCTGCCGGCCGAAGGACTTGGTCAGCCCCTCGACCTCCACTGCGATTCCCATCTGCTCTCCTGGTTCGGCTCTGTTCACGGCTCTCCCGTCGGTGGCGCCCCTCGGCACCGGCCTGCGGGTCAGCGACTGGGCAGCGGCGGCACGGGGGGTGAGGCGCCTCCTCCCGTGAGGCCGCCCTGCTGGATGCGCAGGGTGTTGCCGGGGCCCGAGATGGCGGCGGTGAACAGCCGCGACAGGTCCTCGCCCGAGGGCGTGCGGCAGCCGGTGAACGGAGGGATGGTGATGCTGCCGGTCAGCAGCCCGCCGGTGAGGAAGGGGTACTCGCCCGAGAGCGAGGTGTCGATCTTGCGGGCGGTGCGGCAGCGCGGGCCGACGTCCAGCGGGACGCCGCCCAGCCGGACCCGGTGGATGCGCAGATGCTGCCAGTAGCCCACGGTGGTGGTCTGCCGGCCGCCGCGCAGGATGTTGACGATGGTCACCGGGTCCGGCTCGAAGGTGACCCTGGCGGACACCGGCTGGAAGCCGAAGGTGAGGAAGGTGGAGTCGGCGTCGGGCAGGTGCAGGATGCCCAGGGAGTCCGACTCGGTGTACGAGCCGTCGGGGGTGGACACCGTCCGCTTGCCGAGGCTGAGGTGCATCAGCCCCGGTGCCCTGCGGGGGTCGTTGACGATCATCGCGGCGTGCTGCTTGCGCACGGTGGCGTAGCCCACCGGGACGGTGCAGAGCGAGCCGCCGATGCCGCCCTCGATCGCCCCCGGTGGCGGCTTGGGCAGCCGCGCCGGGTCGAGCTCGCCCTCGGGCGGCTCCACCGGGCAGTCCGGGGCCTTGCCCGGGGCCCGCGCGGCGCGGACCGGCGGTTCGGCGGCGGGGGCGCCTGACGCGGTGGGGTCCGGGTCGGGGGACGCATCGACAGGAGCCCGGGGCGGTGCCGTCGTCGCCGGTGCGGTGACCTCCCAGGAGGCGAGGCGCGGCCCGGGGGTACGCAGCGGGGCGCACCGCAGCTCGACCGGGGCGGCGGCCAGGGGCCCCGCACCCGCCTCCGGTCCGGGGGCCTCGACCGCCAGCGTCAGCGCCAACTCCCCGGCGGTGAGCGTGAGATGCCCGGCCCGGGTGGCGGTCAGCTCCGGCAGCGCGCCGGTGAAGGACGGGGCCGCACCGCCCTCGGCACCGAGAGGGGTGCGCGCGGTGACCAGTCCGGACCAGTCGGCCCGGGTCCTCCCCCGGCCGTCGAGCGCGAGGTCCGCCGCGAGCCGCGCCGTCCCGGACACGGCGGTGGCGCCGGCCGGCAGCAGGGCGCGCACGGCCTCGCCGGTCAGCTCCGGCCGTACGGTGAACTCCCCGACGCGCACCGCCGTTCCCGCTCGCCCCCGGTCCGGGAACCGGCCGTCGAAGACGACCCGGACGCGCTGTCGGCCGTCCTCCGCCTCCGCACCGGCGGCGGCGCAGGAGTAGTCCGCCGCGACCGCCGGGGGCCGCCCCTTCCCGGCCGACGCCGAGGCCGGCGACAGGGACGCGGCGAGGACGAGCACACCGAGTGCGACGCCCTTTGCGGCGGCGCGCGAATCGGCTGAAGCCCTCATTGCCCCACTCCTGACGGATTTCGGAATCGGCCGTTCACCTGACGGCGCTCGAACGGCCGCGACATTACGTGCGAGTAGCCAGGCGCCGCAATACACCGCACACACCGAACCGGCCATCCAAAACACGGACGCAAAAGTCTGTCAGCGGCCTCACAGAACGGCCTTCACGATTTGTCACTTAGCGCGCCCCGGCTCGTCAACCCGCCCTGACCTTCAGGTATGGACCAGCCACCGGCACCGTCCGGACCCGGTGCCCTCCTCCGGCAATCCTCCAGGAGGGGAACATCCGAGCGAATGCCGACCACACGGCGCCCGCACCGCGCGGACATTGGCCGGGGGCGACAAAAGTCGCCGCCCGCATTCATAAGAAATTGAGCCCGAGCCGCTCCCGGCGCTCACGTGCCTCACAGAATTACCGGCAGAAACAGTGTTTCCGGGAGCGCTGCTGGTCTATCTTGCCTGTACTGTCCGTCGATACCCGTCCACGGACCGGTCAGCGTGCGTGCCACCCCCACCACCGCGGTCATGCGCAAGGCGTCAGGGTTCCCCCCACCTCCACGGGCGGGGGATCTCCCCACCCTCGAAGGCGCCGGGCAGACCGATAGAGTCCGCGTCTTCCGGCGGTCCCCCACGTCGCCGGCCAGAAAGGGACAGCCCATGCGCGATTCCTCGCCCAGCCCGGCGGCCTCCGATCCGCTGGAGCCCGTGCCCAGGGAGTTCGCCGCGATCATGCGGCCGGAGCTGCCCAGCCTGCTTCAGGAGATCAAGGACGAAGTCACGCGCACCTACCCGGAGTTCGTCCCGGCCTTCACCGGCCCGCAGGCCTCCTATGTGCACGCCGCGATCGAGCAGAGCCTGACCATCTTCGTGGACCAGGTGGCCCACCCCTCGCTGCCCTCCCCGCTGCGTGACGAGATGTTCCGCACGCTCGGCCGGACGGCCGCCGGGGACGGCTACTCACTCGACGCGCTGCGCGGCACCTGCCGGATCGGAGCCCGGCTGGCGCTGCGCCGCGCCAGGAAGGTGAGCAGGCACTACGACCTCTCGCCGCTGTTCATGCTCTCCTTCGCCGACACCCTCTTCCAGTACATGAACCAGCTCGAAGGCCTCGCGATCGAGGGCTACATGGAAGGCAACGTTGCCATCCAGGACGACCAGGACGGACTGCGCCGCCGCATCCTGCGGCTGCTCGCCTCGGGCAACACCGCGTACGCCCTGATCGGGGAGCTCGCCGAGCGTGCCGGCTGGCAACTCCCCGAGGAGGTCAGCCTGGTGGCGCTCTCCCCGGACGCGCGCCCGGCGCGCACCGCGCTGGCCCCCGACGTCCTGGTCGACCTGACCGACCCGCAGCCCGCCCTGCTGCTGCCCGGCCCGCTGGACGAGGCGCGCCGGGAATCGCTCGGGCACGCCCTGTCCGGCACCCTGGCCGCCGTCGGCCCCACCGTCGCGCTGGCGTCCGCGGCCGACTCGATGCGCTGGGCCCGCCAGTGCCTGGCCCTGGCCGAGTCCGGGATCGTCCGCGACGGGCCCGTCGTCTACTGCGAGAACCACCTGGTCACACTCTGGCTGGAGAGCGATCCGGCCCTGGTCGAGCAGCTGGCCCGGCGTGAACTCGCCCCGCTGGACGGCCAGCCGGCCACCCGGCGCGCCCGCCTGATAGAGACCCTGCGGGTCTGGCTCGCCACCCGCGGCACCGCCGCCCAGATCGGCGAGGTCCTTCACATCCACCCGCAGACCGTCCGCTACCGCATGCGCAACCTCGACGCCACCTTCGGCCCCCAACTCACCGACCCCGACCACTGCTTCGCCACCGAAGCCGCCCTGCGCGCCCTCCATCTGCGCCAGAGCGCCGCCGCCCCGGCCCGGCGCCGGACGACCCCGCGCGTCCGCCGGTGACCGGCGGGGGTGTCACCGCGGGGCGTCGTGGTCGTGCCCGGACGGGCCGCCCTGGTCGAGCAGCGGCGCCAGGGTGGAGGTGAGCTGGGTGCGGTTGCGCACATGGAGCTTGCGGTAGATGCGGCTGAGCGTGGCCTCCACGGTCTTGGGCGAGACGAACATCCGCTGCGCGGCCTCCTTGTTGGTGGCCCCGGCGCAGATCAGCGCGGCCAGGCGCAGTTCGTTCCCGGTGAGCCGGTCGGTCCGGTGCTCGTCGGCGGCGACGGTGGCGGGGCGGCCCGCCAGATGGGCGAGGTGGTGCTCGGTCAGGGTGATCCACGGCCGGGCCTGGGCGGTGGTGAAGGCGCCGCGGGCGGCCTGCCATGCGGCGCGGGCGGCGGCGGCCCGTCGGCGGCGGCGCTCGATACGGCCCTGGAGCAGCCGGGTGCGGCCCTCCTCCACCGCCCGCCCGAGCGCGGCGAAGTCCCGCGCGGCCTGGTCGAGGAGCGCCACGGCCCGCTCGGGGTCGCCGTCCTGGTCGGCGCAGGCCGCCCGGGCCCGGGTGAGGGCGGCGCGCAGCGCGGTGTGGTCCGCGGTGTCGTCCAGCTGCCGGTGCGCCTGGTCCAGCAGGGCGTACGCGGTGGGGGTGCGGCCGGTGGCGGCGAAGGCCTCGGCGGCGTCGGGCTGCCAGCGCAGCACGGAGGGGTCGGCCGCGCCGTGGCGCCCCTCCAGCGCGGCGACCTCGGCCAGCGCGGCGGCGGCCGGGTCGGCGTGGCCGAGGTGGAGGTGGACGGCGCCCAGGACCCACAGGCTGCGGGTGGTGTGCAGGGTGTCGTTCTCCTCGCGGGAGGCCCGCAGCCCCTGGTCGGCGTGGCGCAGGGCCTGGGCGAAGGAGCCGCCGTGGCTCTGGGCCAGGGCGGCCGTGTAGTGGGCGGGTCCGGGGGAGATCCCGGCGGACGCGGTGAGGGCGAGGGCGTCGGAGGCCCAGTCCACCGCGCGGGCGCAGGAGCCGAGCCCGGCGTCCACCTCGGCGAGGCTGCGCCAGAGGTCGACCAGGTCCTCCGGCTCCCCGGAGGCGCGGGCCGCCGGGAGCAGGTCCAGCAGACTGCGGCGGGCCTCGTCCAGCCGTCCGTCGAAGACGGCGTGGCGGGCGGACACGTACTCGGGGCTGTTGCGAATCCCGATCCGGGCGGGCGGCACGGCGAGCGCCAGGGCGGCTGACAGCGTTGTCGGAGCGGCCTTCGCCTGGCCGAGGACGCGCTGCATCCGGGCCGTCATCGCCAGGGCGGCCGCCTGGAGGGCGGTGTCGCCGCCCTGGTGGGCCAGCGCGGCCGCGTCGCTCGCGTGGTGCAGGGCCCGGGCGGTGTCGCCGCCGGTGACGTTGGCCTGGACGGCGGCGCGCAGTTCCGTGGCGGCCAGCAGGACGGGCTCTCCGGCGGCGGCGGTGCGGGCGGCGGCGAGCAGCGGCTCGGCGTCCGAGAGGTCCTGGCCCTGGGCGTCGATGATGGCGAGCAGGCTGTGCACCCGCTGGGCGTTGCTGCCCCGCTCCTCGGCGATCAGGGTGGCGGCGTGCCGGGTGAGGTCCGCGCGGCCCCCGGCGGCGGCCTCCCGGGCGGCCTGGGTGAGGCGTTCCAGCCGGGGCGCGGGCCGGTCGGCGGGGGTGAGCCGGGCGGCCAGCAGCAGCAGTTCGGCGGCCAGCCCGCGTTCGCCCGCCTCGCGTGCGGTGGCGGCGGCCTCGGCGGTGTCCTCCGCCACCGCCTGGTCGGTGCCGTCCTGGGCGAGCGCCCGGTGCCGGGCGCGGTGCAGGGGGTCCCGTACGGCGCGGGCGAACGCGGCGTGCGCGCGGCGCCGTTCGGCGGCCGGCACGGTCCGCGCCGCGGCCAGCGACAGCGCCCGGGCGGTGAAGCGTACGGGGACGGGCAGGGTGCCGGTCCGGTGCTGCTCCGCCCCGGCCGGGGCCAGCACGCCCGCCCGGACGGCGTGGTCGAGATGGTCGTCGGCCCCGCTGTGCCCGGCCTGGCGCAGCAGGTCGGCGTCGGGGCGGTGGGCGAGGGCGGCGGCCCGTACGGTGGCGCGGACCTCGGCGGGCAGGGTGTCCAGCCACTGTGCGGCGGCCTCGGTGACCTCGCGCGGGACGTCGGGCAGATGGCGCCCGGCGGTGGCGTGCCCCTCCCCCGCCGCGGCCAGCGCCCGGCAGCAGACGGCGAGCAGCGCGCGGTGGCCGCCGCACAGCCGGTGCACCGGCTCGGCCCAGCGCAGGGGCAGCCCCCGCCGGTGCAGCAGCCGCGCCGTCTCCTCCGCGTCGGCGGGCGGCACCGGCAGCACGTCCGGGTGCCCGCCGAGCAGCCGGCTCGCCGTACGGGGGTACGCGGCGGTGCGCTCGGCCGCCACCACGCCCAGCCGGCCGGGCGGCAGTCCGCGGAGGCAGGAGGCGAGGACGTCGGCGCTGGCGGCGTCCATCCACTGGACGTCGTCGATCAGCAGCAGCACCGGGCCGCCCCGCGCCAGCAACCGGGCCGTGGCCCGGCGGGCGGTCAACTGACCGAGGGGCTGCGCCTCGGGTGCGGTGGCGGCGTCCGCGCCGTCCAGCAGCCGGGTGAGCGCCGCGTACGGGAGGTGCCGGTCGCCGTCCTGGGCGTAGACCCGCAGGCAGCGGACCTCCGCCGTCTCGGCCAGCTCGTCGAGCAGGGTGCTCTTGCCCGAGCCCCACGGCCCGTGCAGCGCGACCCGCCCCCGCTCGGCGAGCAGCGCGTGCACGCCGCGGACCAGTGCGGGCCAGCCCTCCTGACCGTCCTCCGCCTCGGACGGGGCGGGTTCGGGGCATGTGTGCTGCCGAGGTCCGTTCACACCGCGCACGGTAGGGCGGTAGACGGGGCACGCCAAGGGTGAGGTACCGACTCGCCCTCGATACAAGGGATCTCCCGGATGGTCGTGCGGGGGCGCGGGCGCACCGCACGACCACCCGGGCCGCGTACCGCCGACGGCGCGGCGCACCGCACGACCGCCCGGGCCGCGTACCGCCGTCAGCCATGGGCCCGGCGACTCCGGCTGGTCCACCGGGCGACCGGTTCGCCCACCCCGCGACCGGACCCGTCGCCGCACCGGCGGCCGACGCAAGGGATCCACCGGATACCGCGACGGCGCCCGGCCCGAGACGCTGGCGGCCTTCCCCCTCGCATCCCGTCCGGCACACCCGGTGAGCCTCGGGCCGGGCGTCCCCACGGGGGGGGAAGCGTGCGCATCCGCCGGTGGCGCCCGTCACCGCGCTCGGGCCGGTCCGGCCGGCCCGTACCCCCCTTTCGAGAGGACCCCCCATGTCCCCCGCGACAGCACGCCCGTTCACCGCCGCTCTGCTGGCCGCCGCCTCGGTGGCCGCGCTGACCGCCGTCTCCGCCCACGCCGCCCCGCCGCCCGCGCCGCGGGACCCGGCCCCGTCGGTGCCCGCCGATGTCCAGGCGGCCATGGCCCGCGACCTCGGCCTCACCGCCGACGGCGTCCGCGAGCGCGTCGCGGCCGAGCAGCGGGCGGAACGCGCCGCCGAGGCCGTCCGCGCCGCGGTCGGCGACCGGGTCACCGCGCTGTGGTTCGACGCCGCCGACGGCCGGCTGCACGCCGCCGTACGCGGGGCGGCCGACGCGGCCGCCGTCGAGCGGTCCGGGGCCGTGGCCCACCGGGCGCGGCTCAGCGCGGCCCGGCTCGACGCCGCGACGGCCGCCGTCGGCCGGCAGGCCCACGGGGTGGCCGGGGTCACCTCCTGGGGGCCCGCCGCCTCGGGTGACCGCGTCGAGCTGACCGTCGACCCGGCCCGGGCCACCGCCGCGACCGCCGCCCTGCGTCAGCGGCTCGCCGCCGAACTGGGCGATCTGGTGCGGGTGGTGGAGGTGTCGGACACCCCGCGCCAGCAGGGCGGCGATGTGGTCGGCGGGCAGAAGTGGGTGCCGAGTGGGGAGGGCGCCTGCTCGATCGGCTTCCCGGTCACCCGCTCCGGCGGCGGCCGGGCCTTCCTGACCGCCGGGCACTGCACCGACAACGTCAACCAGGCCGCCTACGGCAAGGACGGCAGCCGCCTCGGCACCTCGAACCGCGGCGGCACCGGCAGCGTCAACTCCGGTGAGGGGGACTTCGGCATCGTGGAGGTCGACCAGTCCGCCTGGCGGCTGGTGCCGACGGTGGCCGGCTGGGGCCAGGGCGACATCGCGGTGACCGGCTCGGCCGAGGCCGTGGTCGGCACCTCGATCTGCCGCTCCGGGCAGACCACCGGTCTGCGCTGCGGCCAGGTGACCCGGGTCAACCAGACCGTGGACTACGGCTCCGTGGTCATCGGCGGGCTCTCCTACTCCAACGCCTGTTCCGCGGGCGGCGACTCCGGCGGCAGCTATGTCACGGCCTCCGGCGGCAAGGCGGTCGGCCTGCACTCCGGCGGCGGCAGCGCCACCTGCTCCAGCGGCAGCGGGCAGAAGTACACCATCTTCCAGCCCGTCAACGAGGCGCTGCGCAAGTTCGGCACCAGCCTGGTGACCTCGCCGCGCTGACCCCCGCCCGGCGGAGAGGTCCCCCACGCGTACGGACGTACGGGCCCCCGTCCCGGCCGCATCGGTTAAAGACCGGGTAAAGCGGCGGGACGGGGGCGGGCGGCCGGACTCCCCCACTCCGCCATGACGCGCCGGACCCGGCAGGGCCACCGCACTCTGTGCCTCCCGGCGCGTCCCCGCCGCCGGTCAGAGAGGGACAGCCCCGTGTCCGACCCCACCCCCCACTCAGCCAGCCCCCACCCGGCCGCCTCCCGCTCGGCCGTCTCCGAGCAACCGCCGCCGCTCTCACCGAGGTTCGCCGCCGCCATGCGACGGGAGATCCCCAGCCTCCGCCAGGAGATCAGAGCCGACGTCCTGACCGCCTACCCGGAGTTCGCCCCCGTCTTCACCGGACCGCAGGCCTCGCACATCGACGTGGCCATCGAGCAGAGCCTGACCGCCTTCGTCGACCAGGTGGCCCGCCCCTCGCCTCCCTCACCGCTGCGCGACGAGATGTTCCGCGCCCTGGGCCGCACGGCCGCCGAACAGGGCTACTCCCTCAACGCACTGCGCGGGACCTGCCGGATCGGGACCCGCCTCGCCCTGCACCGCGCCAAGAAGGTGAGCAGGCACTGCGACCTCTCGCCGCTGTTCATGCTCTCCTTCGCCGACACCCTCTTCGGCTATGTCAACCAGCTCGAAGGGCTGGCGATCGAGGGCTACATGGAGGGCAGCACCACCGTCGAGGACGACCAGGACGGGCTACGCCGCCGTCTGCTGCAACTCATCGCCTCGGGCACCACCGCACACACCTCGCTCGGCGAGCTCGCCGAGCGCACCGGCTGGCAACTGCCCGAGCAGGTCAGCCTGGTGGCGCTCTCGCCCGGAGCCCGCCCGGCGCGCACCGCGCTGGCCCCCGACGTCCTGGTCGACCTCACCGACCCGCAGCCCGCCCTGCTGCTGCCCGGCCCGCTCGACGCGGTACGCCGCGCGTCCCTGGAGCACGCCCTGTCCGGCACCCTGGCCGCCGTCGGCCCCACCGTCCCGCTGGCCACCGCCACCGACTCGGCGCGCTGGGCCCGCCAGTGCCTGGCCCTGGCCGAGTCCGGGATCATCCGGGACGGCCCCGTCGTCCACTGCGAGAACCACCTCCTCACCCTCCTGCTGGCCACCGACCCCGCCCTCCTCGAACAGCTCGCCCGGCGCGAACTGGCCCCACTGGACGGCCAGCCGGCCACCCGCCGCGCCCGCCTCACCGAAACCCTCCGGGTCTGGCTCGCCACCCGCGGCACCGCCGCCCAGATCGGCGAAGTCCTCCACATCCACCCCCAGACCGTCCGCTACCGCATGCGCAACCTCGACGCCACCTTCGGCCCCCAACTCACCGACCCCGACCACTGCTTCGCCACCGAAGCCGCCTTACGCGCCCTCCACCTGCGCCGGACCGCGGCGCCCTGACCCACGGTGCCTCCGGCCGGACGGCCCTGACCCCGGGTGAGGGCCGTCCGGGCAGGACGGTGGGCCGGAAGGGCTGTACGGAAGGGCAGGATCGACGGGCCGGTGGAGTGCCCCGTGTGGCGGTACGGCTCCGGCACCGTAGATTTCCGGACAGCCCGTTCCCCGGACGGAGCGGCCCGGCAACCGCCGCGGGCCCAGTGGACCGAAGGACACGCCACCCATGAGCATCACCGCCCGGCGCGGACGCGCCCTCACGGCCCGGCCCGTCACCGCGCGCGCCGCCCGCGTCAGCACGTCCTCGCAGAAGACCACCGCCCAGCCGGCCGGCCGGTGAGCGGCCGCCGGGTGCTGGACGCCCTACGGAGCTACCCCAGGCGTTCGCCGGTCACCTTCGGCTATGTCTGCCTGCTGCTGCTCACCCACGCCTGGGTGCTGTACGGCCTGACGGCGGAGCGCGCCGACGAGCTGCTGCGCCAGGTCAGCACCAACCTGGACAACCTGGCCGACCACCCGGTGTCCGCGGTGCTCGGCAGCGCGCTGTTCTTCGACGGCACACTGACCGATGTCACCTCGCTGTACTTCCCGGCCACCGTGATCACCCTGGGCCTCGGCGTCTGCTGCGCCCTGGCGTGGGCGGAGCGGCGATGGGGTCCGCTGCGGGCGTTCGGGGTGTTCCTGGCGGGGCACCTCGGCGCCACCCTGCTCACCGCGACCGTGATCACCGTGGCCCTGCGGCAGGGCTGGTACGCCGACGACGTGCGCCGGGCGCTGGACTACGGCATCAGCTACGGCGCCCAGACCATGATGGCCGCCGCCACCCTCGCGCTGCCGCGCCTGGCCCGGCTGCCCTGGGCGCTGTTCGTGGTGGCCTGGCCGTTCGGCGGGGCGGAGTGGGCCGGGCCGCTGCCCGACTTCACCACCGTGGGGCATGTGCTGGCGGCCGTACTCGGTCTGCTGCTCGTCCTGCCGCCCGTGGCCCGCCGCCTCGACCGGCGCCCGGCACCGGCCCCGGAGGGGCGCGACCCGGGCCCGCGTCCCCACGGGCGGTACGGAGCCCGCTGATCGCCTACGCTCGACGGATGGCGAAGTACTTCGATGTGCACCCCGAGAACCCGCAGCGCCGGACCATCACCACCGTCGCCGAGAGCATCCGCTCCGGCGCGCTGATCGCGTATCCGACGGACTCCTGCTACGCGCTGGGCTGCGGCCTGAGCAACCGCGAGGGCCTGGCCCGGATCCGCTCCATCCGCAAGCTCGACGACCGGCACCACTTCACGCTGGTCTGCCGGGACTTCGCGCAGCTGGGGCAGCTGGTGCAGATCGACAACGACGTGTTCCGCGCCATCAAGGCGGCCACCCCCGGCAGCTACACCTTCATCCTGCCCGCCACCAAGGAGGTGCCGCGCCAGCTGCTGCACCCCAGGAAGCGGACGGTGGGCGTGCGCATCCCCGACCATGTGGTCACCCAGGCCCTGCTGGCGGAGCTGGGCGACCCGCTGGTCTCCAGCACCCTGCTGCTGCCCGACGAGGACGAGCCGCTGACCCAGGGCTGGGAGATCAAGGAGCGCCTGGACCACGAGGTCGACGCGGTGCTGGACTCCGGCGACTGCGGCACGGAGCCGACCACCGTGGTCGACTTCTCCGGCGGCGAGGTCGAGATCGTCCGCCGCGGCGCGGGCGACCCGTCCCGCTTCGAGTGACCGGGTGACCGCATGACCGGGTGACCGCGAGCGCCCCTCGGGGCCCGCACGGGTGCCGAGGGGCGGTGGCGCCGCATCGCCGGGGCCGGGCCGCCGGGGCCGGTCTCAGTGCTCCGGCAGGACGTTCCCGTCCTCGTCCATCGGCGGGTGCATCCGCATCGGCTCCTGGCCGTTGACGTCGGACGGGCGGGGGCCCTCGGGGCCGTCCGGGCCCCAGCGCAGCAGCCGGCGGGTGCGGGCGATCTGGTAGACGGTGTCCCCGACCTCCAGCCGGTTGACCCGGACCCCGGCCCGCAGCCGGTCGGCGGCCTCGGCGTAGACGGCCAGCTCCGCGGCGGCCGGGCTGTCGGCGGGCGGGTTGCGGGCGTTGGTCTTCGGATCGGTCTCGATCGGGATCAGGCCGCGGATCCGGGGCCAGGCCCAGAGCAGAGAGAACTCCAGCCCCCTGCGGGCGGCGTGCGCGGTGGCGTGCGAGCCGCCGGCCCCGCGCCATCCGCCGTCGGTGCGCTCCACCACGGAGAAGGTCGGCGGCAGCAGCAGGATGTCGGGGTGGGTGGTGACGGCCCGCGCGGAGTCGGCCAGCACCTCCTCGGGGAACCGCTCACCGGTGTAGCGCAGATCATGCAGGCACAGCTGTTCCAGGGCCTGGGTCGGGGTGACCGGCGCGTCCGGATCCAGGACCAGGTCCTCGTCGATGGACGGCTCCGAGGCCTGGAGGCTCCAGTCGGGGGTGAGGGGCTCGGGGTCGGTGGGGCGCGGCGGCTCGATCCCGCCGGGCCCCGCACCCGCGTACTCCTCCGCGCGCAGGACCCGGTACCGGGTGTCCTCCACGGTGACCTCGTCCACGTAGTCGGCCTCCAGCCGGGCGACCGCCGCCAGCAGGGCGCGCCGCTCGGCCCGGTCCCGGGCCTCGTCCTTCGCCCGGAACCACAGCAGCGACTGGAGGCTGTCCCGCGCCACCTGGGGGCAGCCGGAGGTCACCGAGACCACCACCCGCCAGCGGATCCCGTCCTCGGGCCCCTGCCTGGCGACCCCGAACAGCGGGCCGCGCACCATCAGCCCGTCGGCGGAGGTGGCGGCGTCGACCGCGTCGGCCTCGATGGCCGCCTCCACCGGCTCCACCGGCACCCGCACCACCAACGGCCGGGGCGCGCCCGGTCCTGCGTTCCCACGTTCCATGTCCTCATCGTGCCCACTGGCCCGGGCCGCCGTCGGCGGTTCCCGGAATTCGCCCCTCCACGGGGTGACGTCTTTTGCGGGCCGGTGCCGGCTTCGTCGGCGGCCGGGGCGGGGCGCCGGCACGGTCCGTGCCGGGATAGTTGGCCGGAAAGAGGCTGCCGAAGGCGGGTGGCCGGGCCGGTGGGCGGGTGTCCACGCCCCGGCCGACCGCGCCGGGGCGGGACGCGGGACGCCACCGAGCCGCTGTGCGACGGCGGGCACGGGCGGCGGCTCCCCTATCACAACTCCGCGTGCCGACCCATGGGTTCACGACGAAGTCGACCGTGAGGCGGACTGAGTGGTCAGAGCGATCTCCGCACCGGGCAGGCTGGCTAGCATGACTTCCTGTCCGGACGGAAGATCGCACGGCCGCCTGATGCCGGCCTTCCCGACCGCCGGTCGCCGCGCGGCGACCGTCCCGAACCGTCTGCTCTCACCGACCGAGGGGCCGCCGAATGTCCGTGCCTGCACCGCCCGTTGAGCACCGTTCGGCAAAGGCCCCCGGCACCTCCCGGGCCGCGCCGGTGGCCGTGCTGGCGGTGAGCGCCGCGGCCGCCGGGGCGGCGGTGGTCCTGGCGCCGTCCGAGGTGCGGACCTGGACGCAGCTGGTGGCGGCCGCCGCCTGGGTGTGCCTGGCCGCCGCCGTCCTGGTCGGCGGCCGGTCCGTACGGCGGGCCCGGCGCGCGGCCACCGCGCGGGCGGCCGAGGCCGAGCGGCACCGGGCCGCCCTGGCGCAGCTGTCGTCGGAGACCGCGTACCTGGTCAACGTGACGCTGCCCGGTCTGGCCCAGCGGCGCGACGGCACCGCCGCGGCGGCCGAGGCGTTCGGCGGCGTGCTCCCGCCGAGCGATCCGCAACTGGCGCGGGTGCTGCATCTGTTCACCTCCGCGATCGAGGCGGGCGAGCGGCAGGCGACCGCGCTGGACGCCGAGCGCCGGCAGGCCCGGCAGGAGCTGGACGAGGCGGCGGCCGAGCTGGAGCGCCTGGCCCGGGAGACGCTGCCCGCCGCGGTCGCCCGGCTGCGCGAGGGCCGGTCCGCCGACACGGTACGGGCCGAGCTGACGCTGCCGAGGATGCCGCTGGTACGCGTACCGACGGAAACGTTCATCCGGGAACTGGCGCTCAGCGAGCGGCGGGCCGCCGCCGCGCAGGCCGCCTCCGCCAAGGCGCTCAGCCGGGTCCAGGCCAAGTCCGTCAGCATGCTGGCCGATCTGCGGGAGATGCAGGACCGGCACGGCGAGGAGGTCTTCGGCGACCTGCTGAGGCTGGACCACAGCACCTCCCAGCTGGGCCTGATGACCGACCGGCTGGCCCTGCTGATGGGCGGCCGCTCCAGCCGCGCCTGGAACAAGCCGATCGTGATGGAGAGCATCCTGCGCGGCGCGGTGGGACGCATCGCCGCCTACCAGCGGGTGCGCCTGCACTGCGCCACCTCGGTGGCCATCTCCGGCTTCGCCGCCGAGGGCGTGATGCATCTGCTCGCCGAGCTGATGGACAACGCGGCGAACTTCTCCCCGCCCATCGACGAGGTGCATGTCTACGTGGAGGAGCGCAGCGCGGGCATCGTCGTCACCATCGAGGACAGCGGACTGAAGATGGCCGACGCGGCGATGCGGCGGGCCGCGGACGCGGTGGCCGGCCGGATGAACGACCTGGTCTCGCTCCAGGGCACCCGGCTCGGCCTCGCCGTCGTCGGGCGGCTCGCGGTGAAGCACGGCATCAGCGTCAACTACCGCCCCTCGTCCCGAGGCGGCACCGGCGTGGTCGTGCTGCTGCCCCGGCAGCTGCTCGCCCAGCAGCAGCGCCGCGCACCGCGCCTGCTGTCCCGCGAGGCGGCGGCCGGGTCCGCGCCGGCGCCGACAGCCGCGCCCGCCCCGGCCCAGACGGCACCCCCGGCCCCGACGGCGGCCCCGTCCGAGCCGGCCCCGGTCCCCGCCCCGACGGCACCCCCGGCGCCGACGGCGGCCCCGTCCGAGCCGGCCCCGGTCCCCGCCCCGGCGCCGGAGCCCGCCGCCGCCCACTTCGCCGATCCCGGCACCGCCCACTCCGCCGACCCCGCCGCCGTCTACTACCTCGCCGATCCGGGCGAGGCCGCCGCGGTCGCCGAGCGCCCGGCGGTACGCCCGGGGGCGTCCGAGCCGGTGGCGCACCGCCGTCCCGCGGGCTCCACGCCCAACGGGCTGCCGGTACGCACCCCCGGCCGCACCATGGGCGAGGCCGAGCGGGAGCGCGGGCGCGGACGCGAGCGGTCCGCCCCGCCCGCCCCAGGCGGCACCGGGGCCGGCGCCGAGCCCGGCACCTGGGGTGAAGGGGTGCCGGAGCAGCGCCCGGGGCGCGACGCGGGCTCGCGATTCGGCGCCTTCGCCCGGGCCCGGCGGTCCCCGCGCGGCAGCACCGGGGAGGGCGCCCGGCCCGAGCCCCCGGTGGGCGGCCCCTCGTCCTCGTAGGCCGCGCCCCTCCCCGTACGCACCCCAGATCCCGTACCCCACCCCCGCACCCGAGATTGGAGGGACGGACCGCGGCCGGCCATCCGGGCACCGCGGGCCCGTCACCCGTCATGCAGACCACCGACAACAGCCTCACCTGGCTCCTGCAGCAGCTGCTGGAGCACACCCCCGGCAGCCGGCACGCCCTGGTGCTGTCCCGCGACGGACTGAAGCTGTGCTGGACCGAGCATCTGACGCTCGACCAGGCGGACCAGCTGGCGGCCATCTGCTCCGGCATGCAGGCCCTCGCCCAGGGCGCCTCCGTGGAGTTCGGCGACGGCTCCGGCGGGGTCCGGCACTCGATGACCGAGTACCACGGCGGGCTGCTCTTCATCGTGGGCGCGGGCGAGGGGGCGCACCTCGCGGTGCTCGCCACGGAGGACGCCGACCCCGGTGTGGTCGGCCACCAGATGACCGAGCTGGTCGAGCAGATCGGCGAGCACCTGCGGGCGGAGCCCCGTACCACCGTCCGAAGGAGTGCCACGCCGTGACGCGCAAGCCCGTCGACACCGGCGACCCCGACCGGCTGTACACGGTGACCAGCGGGCGGAGCCGTGCCGACGACTCCTTCGACCTGGTGACCCTGATCGTCAGCGAGTCCGGACCGACGGCGGGGATGCAGTCGGAGCACGCCCGGATCCTCCGGCTGTGCCGGCACCCCACCGCGGTGGTCGAGATCGCCGCGGAGCTGGGGCTGCCGATCACGGTGGTACGGATCCTGCTCGGCGACCTGCTGGGCACGGGCCGGATCACCGCCCGCCATCCGCAGGCGACGCGCTCGCTGGCCGACCTCCCCGACTCCGCCCTTCTGAAGGAGGTGCTCCATGGGCTCCACAACCTCTGAGCTGCCCCTGCGGCGCACACCGCTGACCGACACGGCCGAGACCGGCCTGAAGGTCGTCATCGTGGGCGGGTTCGGCGTCGGCAAGACGACCCTGGTCCGCTCGGTCAGCGAGATCCGGCCGCTGAACACCGAGGAGGTGATGACGCAGGCCGGTGTCGGCGTGGACGAGACCGGCGCGGTGGCGTCCAAGACGTCCACCACGGTGGCGTTCGACTTCGGGCGGATCAGTCTCAACGCGCGGATGGTGCTGTACCTGTTCGGCGCGCCCGGGCAGGAGCGGTTCTGGTTCCTGTGGGACCGGCTGTTCTCCGGCACGCTGGGCGCGGTGGTGCTGGTGGACACCCGCCGGATGGACGACTCCTGGTACGCGATAGACCGGCTGGAGCACCATCGGACGCCGTTCGTGGTGGCGGTCAACCGCTTCGACGAGGACACCGCGCGCTACTCGCTGGACGAGATCCGCCAGGCACTGGCGCTGCCCGGGCACGTCCCGATGGTCGACTGCGACGCCCGGGTCCGGCAGTCCGGCAAGGACGTGCTGATCACCCTGGTCGACCACCTCTACGAACTGGCGATGGCCCAGGAGGCGACACCGTGACCGAGCACCAGCCCAGCCCCCGTGTCCCGGACGGCCCCGCGGCCGTGCCGGGCTGTCCGGTGCGCACCGACGCGGTGCGGCTGGCGGGGGTCTCCTACCAGCAGACGCCGTCGCAGCTGTACCGCGCGCTGCGCCGGGAGCACGGCCCGGTGGCGCCGGTGCTGCTGGACGGGGACGTACCGGCGTGGCTGGTGCTCGGCTACTCGGAGGTCTCCCATGTGACCGCGCATGACGAGCTGTTCGCGCGGGACTCCCGGCGCTGGAACCAGTGGGGGGCCATTCCGCAGGACTGGCCGCTGATGCCGTTCGTCGGGTACCAGCCGTCGGTGCTGTTCACCGAGGGGGACGAGCACCGGCGGCGGTCGGGTGTGATCACCGAGGCGCTGGAGGGGATCGACCAGTTCGAGCTGGGCCGGGACTGCCAGTACATCGCCGAGCAGCTGATCGCCGGGTTCGCCGGGAGCGGGCAGGCGGAGCTGATGGCGGAGTACGCGCACGCCCTGCCGATGCGGGCGGCGGTCCAGGTGTGCGGGATGCCGGACTCCCGCGCGGACACCCGGCAGCTGGTGGAGGACCTGCGGATCTCGCTGGACGCGGGCGAGGGCGACGACCCGGTGGCGGCGTACGGGCGGGTGGGCGAGCGGCTGCGGCAGCTGGTGAAGGACAAGCGGTCCGCGCCCGGCCCGGACGTCACCTCGCGGATGCTGCTGCACCCGGCGGGGCTCACCGACGAGGAGATCGTGCAGGACCTGATCTCGGTGATCGCCGCGGCCCAGCAGCCCACCGGCAACTGGATCGGCAACACCCTGCGGCTGCTGCTGACCGACGAGCGGTTCGCGGTCAACGTCTCCGGCGGGCGGCTGAGCGTGGGCGAGGCGCTGAACGAGGTGCTGTGGCTGGACACGCCGACGCAGAACTTCATCGGCCGCTGGGCGGTGCGGGACACCCAGCTCGGCGGGCGGCACATCCGGGCCGGGGACTGCCTGGTGCTGGGGCTGGCCGCCGCCAACACCGATCCGCAGATCTGGCCGGAGTCGCACGTCGGGGCGGAGAACGCCGCGCATCTGTCGTTCTCCAACGGGGAGCACCGCTGCCCCTATCCCGCTCCGCTGCTGGCGGACGTGATGGCGCGGACGGCGGTGGAGACCCTGCTGGAGCGGCTGCCGGACCTGGTGCTGGCGGTGGAGCCGGAGGAGCTGGCCTGGCGTCCGTCGATCTGGATGCGCGGACTGACCGCGCTGCCGGTGGAGTTCAGCCCGGTGGTGCGGTAGCTCCCCGGGAGGAGTCCTCTCCTCCCGGGGCTCCTGCCGTGCCTTCTCGGGGTCCTCCCGGGGCTCCCGGCCTCAGGCGCGTGCGGGGGTGAACCGCACCGGCAGGGAGGCCGGGCCCCGGGTGAAGACGCCCTGCTCCGCCGGGGTGAAGCCGTCGGCGAGGCGCAGGTCGGGCATGGCGTCCAGGAGCTGGTCGACGCCGGTCTCGACCTCGGCCTTGGCCAGCAGGGCGCCGACGCAGAAGTGCCGGCCGAGGGCGAAGGCCAGGTGGTCGGCGGCGGCCGAGAACGCCGTGGTGGTGGTGAGGTCCTCGCGGAAGAGGTCGAAGCGGTCGGGGTCGCGGTAGCGCTCCGCGTCGCGGTTGGCGGAGCCGATCAGGCAGGTGACGGTGGCGCCGGCGGGTATGCTGCCGCCGCTGAGGGCGACCTCGGTGGCGGACTGCCGCATGATCATGTGGACCGGCGGGGTGTACCGCAGGGTCTCCGCGAAGGCCCGGGGGATCAGGCTCCGGTCGGCGCGGACGGCGGCGAGCTGGTCGGGGTGGCTCAGCAGGTTGGCGAAGATGCCGGCGATCGCCTTGTCGGTGGTCTCGCCGCCGGCGGCCAGCAGCAGGCTGCAGAACGCCCTGATCTCCTCGTCGCTCATCCGGACGCCGTCGATCTCGGCCGCGCACAGCGTGGAGAGCAGGTCGTCGCCGAGGGCGTCGCGGCGGGCGCGGATGATCGGCATCATGTACGCGGTGAACTCGACCCGGGTCCGCTCCCCCGCCTCGGTCACCGCGGGGTCGGCCGACAGGTTGCCGAGGAAGGCGACGACGGCGGTGTACCAGCGGTGGAACCGGGCGTGGTCGGCCTTGTCCAGGCCCAGCATGTCGACGATGACGTTGACCGGGAAGCGGGTGGCGTAGTCGGCGACCAGGTCGGCCGAGCCGCGGTCCCGGAAGGCGTCGATCAGCTCGCGGGAGTTGCGCTCGATGACGGGCAGGAACTTCTCCTGAAGCTCCGCGCCCCGGAAGGCGGGGGCGACCAGGGCCCGGCGCACGGCGTGCTCCCGGCCGCTGAGCTGGATGATCGTCTTGCCGTGGACGGGTTCGAGCTGCCAGTCGTAGTTGTCGGTGGTGAACTCGCCCTTGCGGTCCTTGAAGACGTACTCCACGTCCTCGTACCGCGAGACGATGTAGCTCCGGGTCGGCTCGTGCCAGATGAGCGGCGCGCTCTCGCGCATCGCCCGGTACGCCGGGTAGGGATCCGCGGCGAACTCGGCCGAGAGGATGTCGGGCACCTGCTGCGCGGTGGACATGAGGCTCCCATCGGATCAGTAACCGACTGCGTTCGGACAGCGACCGATCATTCCATGAGCCAATCCGGCCTGGCGACCCCTCAGTTGGCCGACGATCGACCCTGGCCGAAACCCGCGCCCCGTCCTGGGGCCCGGTGCGCCCGGGCGCCGTCCCTGGCCGAAACCCGCGCCCCGTCCCCGGCCCCTTCCGCCGCGAGCCGTCAGACCCGGACGACCTCGACGTCGCGGCCGGTGAACCGGTCCGCCACGTCCTCGGGGACCTCCCGGTCGGTGACGATCCGGGAGATGTCGGCGGTGGGGCAGACCTGGGCGAAGGCGCGGCGGCCGAGCTTGGTGGAGTCCGCCACGACCACGACCTGTTCGGCGCGTTCGGCGATGGCCCGGTTCACCATGGCCTCGCCCTCGTCGTGGCAGGCCGCCCCGAAGTCGGGGTGCACGGCGTTCACCCCGAGGATGGCGTAGTCCAGGCTGAGGTGGCCGAGCACCGCCGCGGCGAACGCGCCGGTGAGTTCGTAGGAGTTGGAGCGGGCCACTCCCCCGATGACCACCGTCTTGATGTGCGGCCGCACGGCGAGCTCGTTGGCGATGTTGATGGCGTTGGTGACGATGGTCAGCGCCTCGCCGGGGCCGCGCTCGCTCAGGTCGGCGCGTACGGCCAGTTCCCGGGCCACCTCGCTGGTGGTGGTGCCGCCGTTGAGGCCGA
Source organism: Streptomyces lichenis (assembly GCF_023218175.1). GTDB lineage: Bacteria > Actinomycetota > Actinomycetes > Streptomycetales > Streptomycetaceae > Streptomyces > Streptomyces lichenis. The sequence goes on from NZ_JALPTH010000029.1 coordinate 58,915, forward strand.
CGATGGCGCCCGGCGGGATCGCCTCGGCCGCCGCCCGGGCGATCCGCTGCTTCTCGTCGGCACGGCGGGAGGTCTTGTAGCGCAGCGGCAGGTCGTAGGAGACGGCCCCGGCCACCGCGCCGCCCCGCGTACGGGTCAGCAACTGCTGGCGGGCCAGCTCGTCCATGTCCCGGCGCACCGTGGCCTGGGAGGCGCCCAGGCGCTCGACGGCGTCGGTGACGGAGAGGCTTCCCTCCTCGGCGAGCACCTCCAGCAGCCGGGTCCACCTCTCGTGCGCCTTCATGCCGTCCCCCTCGTTGCCCGTCCCGTGCCGCTCGCGGGCGCCGTCCGATGCCCCGCGGGAGAACATCTTCGCTCACCAGGCGTGTTCGGTGACACCCGGCCCGGCGGCGCGGGAGGGCGCGGGCGCTCAGGCGGTGGCGGTGTCCGCCCGGGCCACCACCTCCAACAGCCGGACGACCGCCGTCGCCATGGCGGCCCGGCCGGCGCCCAGATAGCGGCGGGGGTCGACGGCCTCGGGGTGCCGGTCGAGGTGCTCGCGTACGGCGGCGGTGAGCGCCACGTTGAGCGCGGTGCCGATGTTGACCTTGGCGATGCCCGCGCGGATGGCGCGGCCCAGCTCGCCGTCGGGCACCCCGGAGGAACCGTGCAGCACCAGCGGCACCTCCAGCGCGGCACGCAGCCCGGCCAGCAAGCCATGGTCCAGCACCGCGTCCCGGGAGGTCATGGCGTGGGAGCTGCCGACGGCGACGGCCAGGGCGTCCACCCCGGTCTCGGCCACATACCGGACGGCCTCGGCGGGATCGGTACGGGCGCCCGGGGCGTGCGCGTCCAGCGGCGGCCGCCCGTCCTTGCCGCCGACCTCGCCCAGCTCCGCCTCCAGCCACAGGCCGTTGCGGTGCGCCCAGTCGGCGGCCCGGCGCGTGGCCTGGACATTGGCCGCGTACGGCAGATGGGCCGCGTCGAACATCGCGGAGGAGAACCCGGCGTCGGCGGCCCGGTGCAGCAGCCCCTCGTCCGTGACATGGTCGAGGTGCAGGGCGGCCTCCGCTCCGCTTTGGAGCGCGCAGTGCGCGGCGGCGGTGGTGAGCGGGGTGAGCCGGCCGCCCCGGTAGGCGACGGCGTTCTCGCTGATCTGGAGGATCACCGGCCGGTCGGCGCTCTCGGCGCCGTCGAGTACGGCCTCGACGTGTTCGAGGGTGATGACGTTGAAGGCGGCGACGGCCTGGCCGTGGGCGGCGGCGCGGTCGACGAGTGCGCGGGTGGTGCTCAGGGGCATGGGGCGGTCCTTGGTCGGGAGGGTTCGGGTAGCCGGGTGACGACGACGGCGGGCCGCAGCTCCCGGTGGGCCTGCGGATCGAAGGCGCCGGCGTGGCGGGTGAGGACGGTGGCGGCGGAGAGCGCGACGGCGTCGGCGAGCAGTTCCGGCCAGGGGGTGCCGTCGGCGAGCCCGGCGGCCAGTGCGGCGACGGCGGAGTCCCCGGCGCCGGTGGGGTTGCGGCCGGCCGGACCGGCGGCGGGCAGCGGACGGCTCAGCCGCGCCCGCCAGCTGCCCTGCGGGGTGACCGCGAGGAGCCCGTCGGCGCCCAGAGAGGCCACCACGGCGGTGCCGGTGTCCCCGGCCAGGGTCCGGGCGGCGGCGAGCGGGTCGTCCAGGCCGGTGGTCTCGGCCAGCTCGGCGGCGTTGGGCTTGACGACGGCGGGCCCGGCCGGCAGGGCGGCGAGCAGCGCCTTGCCCGAGGTGTCGAGCACCACCGGTACGCGGTGGGCGGCGGCCAGTTCGGTCAGGCTCCGGTAGGCGTGGCCGGGCAGGCCGGGCGGGAGGCTGCCCGCCAGCGTCAGCGCCCGGGCCCCGGGCAGCAGCTCCGCGACCGCCGCGCGCAGGGCGCCGAAGTCCGCCGGGTCCAGCCGGGGCCCGGGCTCGTTCAGCACCGTGGCGTCCCCGTCGTGCACCAGGGTGAGGGTGCGCCGGGTGGAGCCATGGGCCAGGGGGACGGCCCGGTGGCGGATGCCGCTACGGGCCAGATCGGCGCGGAGGAGGTCGCCGGTGGGGCCGCCGAGCGGGAGGACCGCGGTGGCGGGTCGGCCGAGCGCGGTGAGCACCCTGGCGGTGTTGACGCCCTTGCCGCCGGCCTGTTCGTGCACCTCGGCCACCCGGTGGCTGGTGTGCGGGCGCAGGGTGTCCAGCCGGTGGGTGATGTCCAGCGCCGGGTTGGGGGTGACGGTGATGATCACGCGACCCGCTCCCGCGGAGCGCGGCTCCCCGGCGGTCCGGCGTCGGCGGAGTGGTGGCCGGAGTCGTCGGCGAGCAGGCGCAGGGCGTGCAGGGCGGCGCCGAGGCAGCCGGCCCGGTCGCCGAGCTGCGCGGGCTCGACCCTGGGGGCCCGCCCCAGCAGGGCCCGGTCGCGCAGGGCGGCGCGCAGCGGGTCGAAGAGCTGCGGGCCGGAGCGGGCCAGTCCGCCGCCCAGGACGAGGAGTTCGGGGTCGAGCAGGGTGGTGGCGCACAGCAGGGTGTCGGCCAGCACGTCGACGGCCTCGTCCCAGACCAGCCGGGCGGCCTTCTCCCCGGCCGCGGCCCGCCGGGCGACCTCGGCGGCGTCGGCCCGCCGCCCGGTGGCCAGGGCGTAGCGGTCGGCGACCGCCGCGGCGGAGGCGTAGGTCTCGGCGCAGCCCCGGCCGCCGCAGCCGCAGCGCCGGCCGCCGGTCCGCACCCGCAGATGGCCGATCTCCCCGGCGGCCAGGTGGGCCCCGGCCTCGGCGTGTCCGTCGGTCATCACGGCGGCGGCGATGCCGGTGCCGAGCGGGACGAAGAGGAAGCGGCGGTGGCCGCGGCCGGCGCCCAGTTCGGCCTCGGCGAGGCCGCCGGCCCGTACGTCGTGGGCGACCGCGCAGGGCAGCCCGGTGCGCTCGGTGACCAGGTCCCGGAAGGGGACGTTTCGCCAGCCGATGCTGGTGGAGCGGACCGCGGTGCCGGTGTGCTCGTCCACGATGCCGGGCAGGGCCAGGCCCACGGCCGCGATGCGCAGCCCGGTGCGCATCGCGTCCCGGTGGTGGCCGGCGACCGCGTCCAGGACGGTCCGCACCACGGCCTCGGGCCCCGCCTCGCGTCCGGTGGGCAGCCGGCTCGCGGAGACCGTCCGGGCGGCGCGGTCGGTGACGGCGAGCTTGATGCCGGTGCCGCCCACGTCCACGGCGAGGACATGGGCGGGCCGGGGCTGCTCAGTCATCGGCGAGGACGACCGAGCGGGTGAGGTTGCGGGGCTCGTCGGGGTCGAGCCCGCGGCTGGTGGCCAGGGCGGCGGCGAGGCGCTGGACGCGGACGAGTTCGGCCAGCGGGTCCAGGGTGCCGCCGCCGATCCAGCGCGCCCCGGTGGCGGCCACGTCGTCCGCCAGCCCCTCGGGCGCCGGGCCCAGCGACCAGGTCACCGTGTCCGGCGCGGCGATGCTGATCGGCCCGTGGCGGTACTCCATGGCCGGGTAGGACTCGGTCCAGGCGCGGGCCGCCTCCCGCATCTTCAGCGCCGCCTCATGGGCCAGCCCCACGCTCCAGCCCTGGCCGAGGAAGGTGAACTGGCCGCACTCCAGCAGCCCCGGGTCGATGACCTCCGCCAGTGCCCGCCGGGCGTCGGCCTCCACCCGGGCGGTGTGCAGGCCCAGGCCGGCGCGGAGGAAGGTGAGCGCGGTGGTGGCGAACCGGGTCTGCACCACCGAGCGTTCGTCGGCGAAGTCCAGCACCACGAGGTGGTCGGCGGCGGTGGCGACGGGGGTGTGCGGGTCGGCGGTGACCGCCAGCGTGGGTGCGGCGCCGGACAGCCGGGCCAGCAGGGCCAGCACCTCGGTGGTGGTGCCCGAGCGGGTCAGGGCGACCACCCGGTCGTAGCGGCGGCCGAGCGGGAACTCCGAGGCGGGGAAGGCGTCGGTCTCGCCCAGTCCGGCGCCCTCGCGCAGCGCGGCGTACGCCTGGGCCATGAACAGCGAGGTGCCGCAGCCGGTGACGGCGACGCGCTCGCCCGGCCGGGGCAGCCCCGCGGGCCGGGAGTCGGCCAGGGCCGCGGCCCTCTGCCAGCACTCGGGCTGGCTGGCGGTCTCGGTGTCGATGTGCGGCACGCTCGGCTCCTCTCGGTCCGGCCGGTGGCCGGTGTGGCGGTACGGGTACGGGGTGGGGGTCACTTGACGGACCCGGCGGTCAGCCCCGAGACGACATGGCGCTCGATGCAGGCGAAGAGCACGATCACCGGGACGATGGCGACGACCGAGCCGGCGAACAGGTAGTTCCACTGGACCGTGTAGTTGCCGACGAAGTTGTTGATGCCGACGGTGAGCGGCTGGCTGTCGGGGACGGTGGTCAGCCGCAGCCCCATCACGAACTCGTTCCAGGCGGAGATGAAGGTGAAGATCAGGGCGGTGACCACCCCGGGCAGCGCCAGCGGCAGGGTGATCCGGCGCAGCGCGCCGAACCGGCCCAGCCCGTCGACCTGCGCGGCCTCTTCGAGGGCCACGGGGATGGAGCCGATGTAGGCGGTGAGGATCCACACCGCGAACGCCAGGTTGAAGGCGGCGTTGCAGAGGATCAGGGTCCAGACCGAGTTGAGCATGTCGAGCTGGTGGAACTGCCGGTAGAGGCCGACCAGCAGCGAGGTGGGCTGGAACATCTGGGTGACCAGCACCAGCAGCAGGAAGGTGGTGCGGCCGCGGAAGCGGTGCCGGGCGGTGTGGTACGCGGCGGGCAGGGCGACCAGCAGGACCAGCACGGTGGAGCCGGCGGCGACCAGCAGGGTGACCTGGAGGTTGGCGCCGAGGGTGGAGTCGGTCCAGACCTTGACCAGGTTGGACCAGGCGAACCCGCCGGGCAGGTAGGTGGCGTCGCGCAGCTGGTCGGCCGGGCGCAGCGCGGTGACGACCATCTCGGCGTACGGCAGCAGGAAGAAGGCGGCGAGCAGCCAGGCGGTGGCGGCGAGCGCGGCGGTACGGGGGCGCAGCCCGCGCCGGGCCCGGCGGACCGGGGCGGTGGCGGTGGCGGTCATCGGGCGTCGTCCTCCTGGAAGCGGCTGACCTTCAGGAAGACCAGCACCAGCAGCACGATGAGGCCGAAGTTGACCACCGACATGGCCGCGGACTCGCCGATGTCGGTGTTCATGAGCTGGTAGGCGAAGACGGTGGTGGTGGCGGTGTCGCTGTCCGGGCCGCCCTGGGTCATGCCCCAGATGACCGGGAAGGAGTTGAAGACGTTGATGAGGTTAATTACCAGGGCGACCAGCAGGGCGGGCCGCAGCAGCGGCAGGGTGATGCGCCGGTAGGTCTGCCAGGGGCCGCTGCCGTCGACGGTGGCCGCCTCGTACACTTCGGCGGGGATGGTCTGGAGCCCGGCCAGCAGGGTGTACGTGGTGAAGGGCAGCGAGACGAACACGGCGACCAGCACCATCCAGGGCCGGGCGGTGGCCGGGTCGCCGAGCCAGTCGCGGGGGCCGGACGTCAGGCCGAGGTCGGTGAGCGCGGTGTTGAGGACGCCGGCGGTGCGGTCCAGCATCCACTTGAAGCCGATGGCGGTCATCAGCACCGAGGCGGCCCACGGGGCGATCAGCGCCCAGCGGGTGATCCGGCGGCCGGGGAAGTCCTGGTGGAACAGCTGGGCCAGGCCGAGCGAGAGCAGCAGGGTGAGGCCGACGACGGTGAGCGTCCACACCAGGGTCCAGCCGATGACGGCGCCGAGGTCCGGCTCGGCGAACAGCTTGCGGTACTTGTCCAGTCCGGCGTCGCCGCGGACGAAGCCGCTGGTGCTGATGCGCAGGGTGGAGGTGCGGACCATCTCGTAGACCGGCCAGAGCACGACCAGGACGATCAGGGCGATGGCCGGGCCGATCCACGGCAGCGGATGGTCGGCGAGGGACCGGCGGGGCCGGCGCGGGCGCCGCCGGGGGCGGGCCGGGGGCGGTTCGTCCGCCCGCGGCTGCGGCCGGACGGCGGTACTGGCGGTCACGGATGGCGCCTTCCACGGGGAGCGGTACGGGGAGCGGGGGCGGGGCTCGCGGCCGGACGGGGCCGGGTCCGGGGCCGGGTCCGGGGCCGGCCGGTCAGGGTGCCGGCCCCGGGGTCGCTGGGGCGGGGTGCGGGGCCTACCTGTCGGCGGCCGCGGCCTCCGCCTTCTTCTGGAGGTCGCCGAGGACGGCGGCCGGGTCGTCCTTCACCGCGCTGCCGCCGCTCTTCTTGATCTCGGCGGACACCGCGTCCCAACTGGTGTCGCCCAGCGGGTAGAAGACGGCGGAGGGCAGCAGCGCGAAGAACGGCTCCAGGTCCTTGTGCCTGCCGCTGCCCTGCATCTCGTCCAGGGTGTCCTGGGTGACGGGCATCAGGTTGTACCGCTCGTCGAACGCCAGGGTGTTCTCCTTGGCGTAGGCGAAGTCCAGGAACTTCCGGATCTCCTCGCGGTGGCCGTTGTCCTTGAAGGCCATCATCCAGTCGGCCACGCCGAGGGTGGACTTCAGCGGCCCGCCCTTGCCCGGGATGGCGGTGACGCCGTAGTCCACCTTGCCCTCCTTGGCCATCTCGATCAGCGAGGGGTGGCCGTTGAGCATGGCCGCCTTGCCGGCGGCGAAGTCGGCGAAGGCCGTCTTGCGGTCGGTGGCCGCGGGGTTGGCGTAGGTGAGTCCGGGATCGACCAGGTTCTTCCGCAGCCAGCCGAAGGTCTCCACGTTGGCCTTGCTGTCCAGGGTGTACGCACCCGAACCGTTGGTCGGCCCGCCGCCGTTGCCGAGCTGCCAGATCATGCTCTCGCCCTGCGCCTCCTCGGGGCCGAGCGGCAGCGCGTACGGGGTGACGCCGGGCACCTCGGCCTTGACCTTCTCGGCGGCGGCGCGGACCTCCGCCCAGGAGGTGGGCGGCTTGGCCACCCCTGCCTTGCGCAGGATCTCCTTGTTGTAGAAGAACGCGCGGGCGGAGGAGACGAAGGGTATGCCGTACTGCGTCCCGTCGACCTCGCCGGCCTTGGCGAAGCTGTCGATGAGGTTGGCCTTGGTGGAGACGGAGAGCACCTCGTCGGCCTTGTAGAGCAGGTCGTCGGCGACCTTGTCGGCGTACCCGCCGGTCTGGAGCAGGTCGGGGACGTTGCCGCTCTGCAGCATGGTCCGCACATGCTTGTCGATGTCGTTCCAGTTGACCACCTGGACGTCGACCGTGATGTCCGGGTTCTCCTTCTCGAAGGCCCGGGCGACGCCGTCCCAGTAGCCCTTGGAGCTGTTGGACGCCTTGTCGCCGTAGTCGGCGGCCACCAGGGTCAGCGTGCCGTCGCCCGCGTCACCGGAGGAGGCGCCGGAGCACGCCGACAGGGTCAGGGCCAGACAGAGGCCGGCGGCGGACAGGGTGAGGGTGCGTCGGTTCATGGCGCTCTCCGCTGGTTCGACGAGGGAAGCGAGCACGGGGCGGAGTCTCCAGGAGCGCGTTGATGCACGAGCGTCACGATCCGGCCCACATTTTGATTCGATGTGCTTCGTTCAAGCGTGTGTGAATCATAAACACTCATCCGACGGTGTGACCAGAGCAGAACAGCGGATTTCCGGCCGGGAAACGGGGCCGGGGCGCACACGCCGCACGGCCCAGGCGCCCACGGCGAAGGGCCCGCCGATGGGCGGGCCCTTCCCTCCTCAGGCCGGGTGTCGCGATGGGGTCAGTTCAGTCGCCAGCGCTGGGTGGCCGCTCCGGTGCCGGTGGTCTGGATCAGGCCCGCGCCGCTGGAGGACGAGGCGGGGGCGAGGAGGAGTCCGCTGTGCTGGGCCTTGATCTGGTAGCCCTCGCCGTCGCGGGTGATCCGCCATTTCTGGTTGGCGTTGCCCGTGCAGGTGTACTGGACGACGGCCGCCCCGGAGGTGGTGGCGCTGCCGGTGACGTCGGCGCACAGCCCGCTGAGCTGGTTGCGCAGCCGGTAGGTGCCGTCGGCGTCGGCGCTGATCTCCCATTTCTGGTTGGCGTTGCCGGTCGGCGACCACTGGATGAGCTGGGTGCCGGCGGTGGTGGAGCTGTTGGGTACGTCGGCGGCGAGCGACGTACCGTCGTTGACCAGCGAGAAGGTGCCCGTCACCGGGTCGGCCGAGCCGCCGGGGATGGCCTTCGGGGTGGGCAGCGCGGCACCGGAGACGGTCACGGAGAAGGCCGAGGAGGTCGACTGGGTGCCGGCCTTGACCCGGAGGACTCCGGAGCGGTCGGCGCTGTCGAAGAACCAGCCGGTGGCGGCGGCGTCGAAGGCGGCGCGGGTGGTGTGGCGGGTCAGCGCGGTGGAGCCGAGCGCGACCGAGGAGGGCGCCGAGGCCAGGTGGACCTCCATCTCGTAGGCGCGGCTCGCCTGCTTGCCGGTGAAGGTGCCCACCGAGGCGCCCACGTCGACCCTGACCGTGCCGGTGCCGCTCGCCGGGGCGGTCACGGTGGCCTTCTGCCGGGCGGAGGCGCCGTTCTGGTGGGCGCGGGTGACGCCGTCGTCCTCGTACAGCTCGAACGAGGAGGTGCCGCGCGGGTAGACGTCGAAGGTGATCGGGGTCTTCGGCTTCTCGCCGGTGTGGTTCATCGCGGGCTGCATGGGCACGATGGAGCCGGACTTGACGAAGAGCGGCAGCCGGTCGAGCGGGGCGCTGTAGCCGTTGAAGGTGCCGGGGCCCTGGTAGACGGTGCCGGTCCAGTAGTCGGTCCAGGTGCCCTCGGGCAGGTAGATGCCGCTGCGGGTGCTGCCCGCCGAGGTGACGGGGGCGACCAGGAAGGCGTCACCGGCCATGAACTGCTGGCTGGTGGCGTTGCCTTGGGCGACCGGGTCGTTGGGGTACTCCAGGACCATGGCGCGGGTGCTCGGTACACCGGTGTCGGCGGCGACCTTGCTCATCGTGTAGAGGTAGGGCAGCAGCCGCTGGCGCAGCTTGAGGTACTTGCGGTTGATCGCGGTGTGCGCGTCGTCGAAGCGCCAGGGCTGCTTGTCCTGGTAGCCGGCGCCCGGGTTGGTGGCGCCCCAGCCGGACATGCTCATCAGCGCCGGGGTGAACGCCTTCCACTGCAGGTCGCGCGCGTAGGTGTCAGGGCTGCCGCCGAAGATGCCGTCGACGTCGCCCGCCGCGTAGTTGAGCGCGGACAGGCCCGCGCCGGTGACGGCCGGGACGTGCCAGCGCATGTTGTCCCAGTCGCCCTCGGTGTCCCCGGTCCAGACCACGGCGTTGCGCTGGGTGCCCGCCCAGCCGTCGACGGTCCAGACGAACCGGCGGGCGTCGCTGTTGTCCTCGATGCCGGCCACCGCGGACTTCACGCCCTGGAAGGCGTCGCGGTAGCCGCCGCCGACCCAGGCCACGTCGGTCTTGACCATCCGGGTGCCGGCGGTGCCGACCTCCCAGCCGATGTTCCCCAGGCTGCGCTGGGTCCACAGGCCGGTCTTGAAGCCGCGCTGGGCGAGCTGCTTGACCGTGTTCGGCAGGTCGACGTACTCGCAGCCGTAGCCGTCGTTGGGCAGGAACCAGCCGGACGGCATGTCCTTGGCGCGCGCCTGGTCGGCGTACTTCACCACGTCCGGGGTGCGCTGGTGGTCCGCCCGGTCGTGGTCGCCCTGGTAGTCGGGGCTGGAGGCGTTCCAGCAGTCCGCGTGGCCCATCTCGAAGCCGTAGATCGGGGCGAGGAACGGCTTGCCGGTGACATCGGTGTACCGGTTCAGCACGTCCTTCAGCCCCGCGCCCGCGAAGTAGACCGCGTCGAAGCGGTTCTCGTTGTGCGTGGTGGTGACGGTGGGCCCGAAGCCGTAGCTGCCGGGGGCCCAGGTGTTGCGCACCACGCCGTAGCCGGCGGTGCTCATGTAGAACGGCGCGGGGCTGGCGTTGTTGTTCTCGTTCCACTTGTTGTCGATGGCCACCGGTACGGTCTTGTCCCGCAGCGCCCACTGCCCCAGGCGCAGTCCGGTGCCGTAGAACTGCTCGGACGCCCCGCGGGCGAGCCGCTGGCGCGCCGTGCCGTCGCCCCAGGACAGGCCGGCCGACTCCTGCCAGATCAGCGTGGAGTTGTCCGCCTTGTACAGGGCGAAGCGCAGCGGGGTCTTGTACGCGCGCAGCACCACCGAGCCGGTGGCGAGGCGGTAGTGGTCACCGGCGTCGGTGGAGGTCGCCTGCACCGCGCCGAAGTCGGTCCTGGTGAGGATGTCTCCCGCGCCGGGGTCGGTGAACGAGCCGCCCGGTCCCAGCCAGATCCGGAACACGTCCGGCTTGAGGAAGCTCACCCGGACCCGGTCGGCCCCGGCCGCGAGGGTGAAGGTCGAGCCGGACTGGGTCACCGAGGTCAGGTTTCCGATGGTGGTCGTCGCGGCACTGGCGGCGGGCGGCGCCGCCAGCGCCGCCCCGGCGAGGGCCACCAGGGAGACCAGCAGCGCGATCCATCGTCTAGTTGGGGACATGACAATCCTCCACAGCAGGAGCTCGAAGATGCGCGAAACATAGGGCAGTCGCGCAACATGCCGCAAGACGCAGCCCCGAACAATCAAGAAAGCCATACCTGACGCGTACACGCCTACACCGGCGTCCGAGGGGCAGACGGATCAGCACATCGCACCGACCACACCGTTCCGCGTAAGGGAGCCGCCCCATGGCCGCCATTGCCGCCGCTGTCCTGTTCTTCGTCGCCTTCCTGATCAACGCCGCCGACATCGGCACCAACGACGTGTTCTCCTCGACCAACATCATGCTGCTCGGGCTGCTGCTCCTGGCCCTGCACGTCGCGGGGATCGGCAGCTCGCTGCGCACCGGCCGCCGGCGCTGAGCTCCCCCTCCGGGGCGCGGGAACACCAGGGCCGCCTGGCCGGAAGCACTCCGGTCAGGCGGCCCCGGGCCGTGGAACAGAGGGGTCAGAAGGTGTACTGGGCGGAGCCCGAGCACTTGCCGGTGGTACCGCCGGATTCGACCCCGACATCGCCCTCGGTACTGACGGTGCCGCTCACCGGGCCGAGGCCGCAGGAGACCTCACCGGACCAACCGGACTGGACGTCACCGCTGGACAGGCCGACGTCCACGCTGGCACCCGGCGAGCCCAGCCCGAAGGTGAGGTACCCGGACTCGTTGCCGGAGCTGTCCCCGGTGGCGCCGCCGCCGACGCAGAGCACGAAGCAGACCTCGACGCCGATGTTGCCGCTGAAGGTGCCGTGCGGGTCGATGCGGTTCATCGGGTCGCCGTCGGCGTAGAGGTAGGGGTTGGTCTCCTTCCCGGCCGGGTCGAGCTGGGTGAAGCGGCCCAGCTGCGGGTCGTAGTAGCGGGCGCCGAGGTGGTACAGGCCGCTGGGGTCGCGGTAGCCGCCGGCGAACCGGTAGGGCTGCGGGACCTGTTCGGCCGTACCGGCCCGGGGCAGCCCGGTGGGGGTGTACGCGTAGCTGTTGACCTTGTTGCCGGACTCGTCCACCACGGCGATGACCGAACCGAGCGCGTCGGTGAGGTAGTAGTAGCCGCGCCCGCCGGTGGTCACCGAGGCCAGGGTGCCGCGCGGCTCGCGGATGAACTCGGTGTCCTTGCCGCCCGTGGTCTGCCCGGACAGGCCGAGCGGGCCGTGGTGGAAGGCGGTGGAGCCCAGCCGGGTCCGCTCACTGCTGTCGGTGCTGGCGTACTGGGCGGTGTAGCGGGTGCCCGCGCTGGTCAGGTCCTTCAGCTGGTTGTGGTCGGTGTACTGCTCGGCGGTGCGCGGCAGGTCCGCGGCCGGGGCGGCGGCGGTCTCGTTGCCGGCCTTGTCGTAGGACCAGCCGGTGGTGACGCCGTTGCGGGCGGTGAGCTGGGAGGCGTCGTTGTAGCTGTACGCGGCGCCCTTGGCCGGGCAGCCCGGGGAGCTGCCCTCGGAGGTGCGGTTGCCGGCCGCGTCGTAGCAGAACTGCCAGGTGGTGCGGACGCCGTCCTGGCCGGTCTCGGCGGCGAGCGCCAGGCGCCCGGCGTCGTTGTAGCCGAAGGTGGTGCGGCTCTTGGCCAGGCGGTCGCTGCGGGCGCGGATCTTGACGCCGTCCAGGGACTGCTGCCCGGAGACATAGCCGTACTCGTAGGCGAGGTGGGAGAGGATCACTCCGGAGGGGGCGATGGCCTTGATGGCGGTGGGCCGTCCGGAGGCGTCCAGGGTCTGCTGCTGGACCGTGCCGCCCGGGTAGGTGGTGGCGGTGCGGCGGTCGTTGTCGTCGTAGCTGTAGGTGGTGTGCTTGCCGCGCGGGTCGGTCAGCTTCAGCAGCCGGTCGGCGGCGTCCCAGGCGTAGGCGGTGGTGCCGCCGGGGTCCTTGTAGGTCTCCACGTTGCCGTCGGCGGTGTACGCCAGGATGGTCTGGGAGCCGTCTTGGAGGGTGCGGACGGTCTCCCGGCTGAGCGCGTCGAACTGGTAGCGCTGGGTGCCGGTGGTGTCGGTACGGGTGGTGAGGTTGCCGTCGCCGTCGTAGGCGTAGATGACCGCGGCGCCGCCGCCGGAGGTGTCCACCTTCACCACCCGGTCCCGCTTGTCGTAGCTGTAGGTGGCCTTGACCCCGCGGCCGTCGGTGACGGTCGCGGTGCGGCCGAGGCTGTCGTAGGTGTACGTGGTCCTGCCCAGCGGGGCGGGCGGGGTGGCGCTCTCCAGGTTGCCCTGGGCGTCGTAGCGGAACTCCGTCTTCTTGCCGTTGCCGTCGGTGGCGGTGCAGGTCTGGCCCTGGAAGCCGCCGCAGCGCGGGCTCGCCTCGTTGTAGGCGAAGGTGCGGGTGCCGCCGCCGCTGCCGGGGGTGGAGACGGAGAGGGTGTTGCCGGCCGCGTCGTAGGCGAACTCGGTCTTCTGCCCGTCGGCGCTGGTGGTGCTGGTGGGCCGCTCGGCTCCGGCGACGGTCTGCCAGCTGCCGCTGGCGGTGGCGCCGGTGGGGAGCTTGGCGGAGGTGGGGTTGTTGCGGGCGTCCCAGCCGTAGGTGGTGACATTGGCGCCGGGGCCGCCGTTGCCGGTGCCCATGGCGTCGGTGGCGGTCTGCAGCAGCCGGTTGAGGTAGGTGGCCGCCCGGACGTGGTTCAGCGGGTCGATGGCCTTGGTCACCTCGCCGTCCGCGTTGTGCTCGTAGCGGGTGGCGTGGCCCAGCGGGTCGGTGACCGTGGTGGTGCCGGCCTCCAGCGCCCCGGCCGCGCTGTACGCGTAGCGGTGGGTGGGGCCGGTGCCGCCGCCGCTCTCGGCGTACCGCCGCACCGAGGTGACCCGGTCGGCGGCGTCGTAGGTGAAGGCGGTGGAGCGGCCCTCGGAGGTGGTCAGCCGGGTGAGCCGGCCGTCGCCGTCATAGGCGTACCCCACCGACTTCCCGGCGGTGTCGGTGGTACGGGTGAGGTTGCCGTGGTCGGCCGAGAGCTCGTAGACGGCGGTGCGCCCGGTGTGGTCCTTCGCCTCCCAGCGGGTGGCGGTGGGGTGGGTGAGGTCGATCCAGCGGCCGGAGCGGGTCTCGGTGAGCTTGAAGCCGGCGGCCCCGCCGGCGGAGGTGGTGTGGGCGGTGACCGTGGTGGTGCCGCCGTTGCGGTCGCTGACCTTGGTGAGCCGGCCCGCCGCGTCATAGGTGTCGGCCGCCCCGGAGCCGCGCTCGGTGAGGGTGTGGGTGCCGTCCGCGTTCTTCTTCAGGTCCAGCGAGTAGCCGGCCGGGGTGGTGTAGCCGCCGTCGGCCTGGCGGGTGAACTCGACGGTGGAGCCGGTCTGGTCGTGGTGGACCACCGCGTGGGGCCCGGCGGATCCGCTGAGGTCCAGCGAGCGTTCCCAGCCGAGCCACCAGGGGCGGCTGACCTGGCCCACCGGCGCGTCGAAGGAGTTGTAGGTGCGGGTCAGCTGGAGCCGGGTGCCGACGCCCGCGAGATCGACGTCGGTGGCCGCCAGCATCAGGTTGCCGGTGGAGTAGTCGACCCGGGCCACCAGGGCGTCGGTGACCCGGAAGTCGGCGATCCGGTGCCAGGGCACCTGGCCCTGTCCGCGCGGGACATACGCCGCGGTACGGGAGTCCCCGCCGTCCCCGGACCGGGGCGCGGGCCGCACCCGGCCGGTGCGCAGCCGCTCCAGCGCCCGCTGCCGCCAGTCGCGTTCGGCGGCCGAGGGGGCGGCGGAGGGCAGGCTGCGGGGCGGGGTGGTGGAGCCGGCGCGCACCGGGGGCATGGCCGCCCGGCCGTGGTCGCCCCAGTGCGACCCGCCGGGAGCGGGCGGCGGCGACGGCTCGGCGGCCGCGATCGGGACGGCGGTGGCGCACAGGGCGAGGGCGCCGAGCAGCGCGGCCAGCAGCCGGCCGGAGCGGTGCGCGGTGGGACGCCCGGGGCTTCCGGGCGTGCGGATGGGTGACACGTTCCCCCCATGTCTGGAGCTGCCTGAGTCGTGCCCGAGCCGACCACCCGTCAGACCGGCGGACCGCCGCACCCGAACACGCGGACGAGCTGCGGACACACCCGGTCCGGATCGGCTCCCGGCGCCGGGCGGTGCCCAATCTGGCACGCGGCCCGCGGCGCCGCAGGGGTGGACCCGCCCCACTGTTTCCGTATGACACCGATCCCGCCAACCGCCAGCAGCGCGTACGGCGTTGCCGCACCTCCGGCAACCCGGTGAGCTGCCGCCACGGCTCGTACAGGTGTGCGCCAAGTCGGCGGGATCAAGCTCCCGGAGCTGTCGCCTCCGCTCTCGGCCACCCGGTAGAACGGTCAGCGGCCGAAGCCCCCACCCCCACCTCACCCCTGGAGCAGCACCATGCGTACGTCCGCGTTCGCCGCCGCCACCGCCGGCGCCGTCATCCTCCTGGGCGCGGTCTCGGCGCCCACCGCCCTGGCCGAACCCGACCCCTCCGGCTGCCCGAAGGAGAACTTCTGCGTCTACGCGGGCGAGGGCCAGACCGGCGCCGTGGCCCTCCGGGTCACCGACAACTGGACCGGAAGCGTCTCGGGCCAGTCGGTCTTCAACAACGGCATCCCCTACCCCGACGCCGACCACATCCAGCTGACCTGGACCTACAACGGCGGCACCTGGGAACGCTGCCTGCACTACAACCCGGGCCCCGGGGAGTACAAGCTCGACTTCGCCCCCGGGGTGACCTTCACCAAGGTGGTCTGGCGCGGGGAGTGCTAACCGGGGGAACCGCGGGATGCGCTGGACGGGTGCGGCCCGGCGGTTGGTGCGGCGGGTGATCAGCCGGGTCTTTTGGCAGGAGGGCGCCGCGCGGGGGACCCCCGTACCGCCGCGACGGCGCCCGCCTGCCTGCCTGTGTGCCTCCCGATACGACGACGGCCCAGGTGAGGCGCGTCGGCATCGGTTACAGTGGGCCGCTGCGACAGCGGCGCCACCCCCGGTGCGGGGCGGGCGCGAGGCGGTGGGAACGACACCCCGGCCCGGCCTCCCCTCCCCGGTCCGAACTCCCCGTCCCACGCGCTCGAACACCAGGTCACCGCATATCGGAGAGTCCGCTGAACCGCTCGAACCAGAACGATCACGACGGTATACGCGCGGGTGCGGCACGGCCGAGGGCTCACGACGCCATCCACAGGGCGCCTGACGCCACCGCCGCCTCCCGGCCCGCCGGGCCGGCGGCCGGTTCCGCGAGCGGCCCCGAGGCGTCCACGACGGTCACCGCCCATCCGGGGACGACGCCCTCCGCCTTCACCCGGCTGAACGTGGCCAGCGCCGACCTCCTGGGGATCCGGCCGGACGCCCTCGCCGGCCTGCTCGGCCTGGCTCCCGAGCACCTGAACGACGACCGGTACCGCACCCCGGCGGCCACCAATGTGCGCATCTGGGACCTGATGACCACCCGGGCCCCGTGGACCGAGGCGGCTCTGGTGATGGCCCGCCAGTCGGCCCTCGGCCGCCTCGGCGCCTGGGACTACCTGATCACCTCCGCGCCCACCCCGCTCCAGGGTCTGCGGGACGCCACCGACCTCCTGCCCGCCGTCGCGGACACCCGGACCGAAGCCCTGGTCATCGCCGACGAGGGTCCCCAGATCGTGGTCAGCCACGTGAACACCGCCGAGCTGGCCTACGACACCGCCTCGGCCATTCGCGCCTACAGCCTCGGCCTGCTCCGCCAGCGGCTCACGGAGGCCACGTTCCGGCAGATCGTCCCCGTCCGGGTGGCGCTCACCGCGCGGGCGCCCCGGGAGCACCGGAGCCTGGTCGACCTGTACGGCACGGCGGCCATCGACTTCGAGAGCCCCGTCAGCTCCATCACCTTCCGGGCGGCCGACCTGCGCACACCCCTCGCGCACGCCCAGCCGGGGCTGTCGGAGCTGGTGCGCAGGCACACCGAGATGGGCCTCACATCGGCCGTCCCGCTCCGCGACTGGCTGGACTCCTTCCGCGGCACCCTGCGCGAGGCCTGGGCGGAGCGCACGCCGAGCCTGTCCGCCGTGGCGGGGCGGCTGTCGGTCAGTCCGCGCACGCTGCAACGCCGGCTGGACGAGCACGGCACCTCGTGGACGGCGGAGCTCGAACTGCTGCGCCGTACACGCACCCTGGAGCTGCTGCGGACCACCGGACTGACGCTGGAGTCGATCGCGGAGCAGAGCGGATACACCGACGCCCGGACCCTGCGCCGGGCCATCCGCCGCTGGACCGGCCACACGGCCTCCGCCCTCCGCGGCATGAGGCCGCCGGGCGCTGAGCAGGGCTAGAGCCCGATCCACTCGGTGGAGGTGGTGACCTCCTTCAGGACGTCGGGGAGCGGCTGGACGCCCAGGCCCGGGCCGGTCGGGACGTCGAGGTGGCCGTCGGCGAGGACGAAGGGCTCCGTGATGTCCGTGGCGAAGTAGCGGGAGGAGCCCGAGGTGTCGCCGGGGAGGGTGAAGCCGGGAAGGGCGGCGAGGGCGAGGTTGGCGGCGCGGCCGACGCCGGTCTCCAGCATGCCCCCGCACCACACCGGGACGCCGTGCGCGCGGGCGAGGTCGTGGATGCGGCGGGCTTCGAGGTAGCCGCCGACCCGGGCCGGCTTGACGTTGATGATCGAGCAGGCGCCCAGCGAGATCGCCGCGGCGGCGTCGGCGGCCGACTCGATGGACTCGTCCAGGCAGATCGGGGTGCGCAGCAGCCGGGCCAGCCGGGCGTGCTGGACCATGTCGTCGTTGGCCAGGGGCTGTTCGACCAGCAGCAGCCCGAATTCGTCGAGCTTGGCCAGCTGCTGGGCGTCGACCAGGGTGTACGCGGCGTTGGCGTCGACCTGGAGGAGGAGGTCGTCGCCGAAGCGCTCGCGGACGGCGCGGACGGGTGCGACGTCCCAGCCGGGTTCGATCTTCAGCTTGATCCGGACATAGCCCTCGGCGACGTATCCCTCGACCGCGTCCAGGAGTTCGGGGATCGAGTCCATGATGCCGACGGAGACCCCGCAGGGGACGCGGTCGCGGGCCGCGCCGAGAAAGGAGCCGAAGGACTCGCCGGAGGAGCGGAGCCGGGCGTCGAGCACCGCCGTCTCCAGGGCGGACTTGGCCATGTGGTGGCCGGTGAAGGGGTGCAGGAGGCGGGCCACGGCGGCGGCGTCCACGCCGTCCTTCGGCAGCGCCGGGACGAGGAAGCGGCGCAGCACGTCCTGGGCCCCGTCCACGTACTCGGAGCAGTAGCGGGGCTCGGACATGGCCGCGCACTCCCCCCAGCCCTCCGTGCCGTCGGAGGTGACCACGCGGACGAGCAGCACGTCCCGGCGGGTCTCGACCCCGAAGGAGGTGCGGAACGGGGCGACGAGCGGCATGGCGATGCGGCGCAGTTCGACGCCGGAGATCGTGGTCTTCATATGCGGGTGGCTCCTGCGGTACGGGAGTGGGCACGGTGGACGACATAGCTGCGGCGGTCGTGGAACCCGGCGACCCGGGCACCGTCGGCCAGCAGTCCGCCGAGGACCTGCCGGACGGCCAGCCGCCAGTCGTGGGCGGCGCCCGGGTCGGTGCGGCGCAGCGACTCGATGTCGTCGGGGAGGTCGATGAGGACGGTGCCGGCGTCGGTGGGGCCGAGGAGGGGGCGGCCGTCCTGGTCGCGGACGCCGCGGGCGGTGTCCGGGGGCAGGTCGAGGGGGTACGGGCCCGGGGGCGCGGTCAGGTCCCAGGCGGTCAGCACCCGGTCGGACTCGTCGCCGCCGTTGATGGCGTCGTCCATGGCCCCGTAGAACGACCGCAGGTACTCCTCGGGGCGGGCGCCCAGCTTCACCAGGTTGAAGTGGGCGTTGCGGCGGATCAGCGGGTCGTAGGTCCAGGTGATCCGCTTCAGCCCGCGGGCCAGGGCCCAGTCGCGCTGGTGCCGTTTGAGGGCGAGCCCGATGCCGCGTCCCATGGCGGTGCCGGTGATGTGGGAGTGCAGGGTGGTGCCGACCGGCTCCGCGTAGAAGGCGACGGACGCCCCGACCAGCCGGCCGTCCTCGTAGGCGCCGGCCACGTAGTTGCCCGCGTGGGACAGGGCGCGCATCACCTCGGCGGAGACCGGCGGGCTGTCGGCGCCGGTGCCCCAGATGTCGGCGTAGAGGCGGCAGACGGTGTCGAGCTCCGCCATGGTGTGCAGTTCCCGGAGTTCGACGTCCCCGGCAGCGGAGGAGTTCACAGGAGGGCTCCGACGAGGTGGGCCAGCAGCCGGGCGCGGTCCGGCAGGGCGGCGGTGAGGACGTGTTCGTGGTCGGCGTGGGCGCCGTCGCCGACGGCGCCGAGGCCGTCGAGGGTGGGGCAGCCGGCTCCGGCGGTGAAGTTGCCGTCGGAGCCCCCGCCCACGGCCGCCTGCCGCAGCGGGTCGAGGCCGAGCCGCAGGGCGGTCTCCTCGGCCCGCGCGAAGAGCCGCCGGGACGCCTCCGGGTCCAGGGGCGGGCGGTTGGGGCCGCCGGCGAGGGTGAGGCGCGCGTCCGGGTGGTGCGGGTGCAGGGCCCTGATCGCGCGGTCCACCGCCTGCTGGGCCGCCGCGGTGGGGACGCGTACGTCCACGCTGAGGTCGGCGCGGGCGGGCACGGTGTTGGTGGTGGTGCCGGCCGAGGCCAGGGTGGGGGTGACCGTGGTCCCGGGCCCGGTCTGGGCGGTCACCGTGTCGGCGATCCGGCTCAGCGCGAGGATCTGGTGGGCCAGTTCGGTCGCCGCGTTGACGCCCTTCTCCGGTTCGAGTCCGGCGTGGGCCGCCCGGCCGTGCACGGTGAGGTCGTAGTGGGACAGGCCCTTGCGGCCGGTCTTCAGCGCCCCCCCGGGTGCGGAGGGTTCCAGCACCAGGGTGGCCGCGCACCGGCGTGCCGGCTCCTCGATGAGCGGGCGGGAGGTGTCCGAGCCGACCTCCTCGTCCCCGGTGACCAGCACGCACACCCCGTCCAGGGAGGGCAGGGCGGCCAAGGCGTGGAACAGCAGCACCAGCCCGGCCTTCATGTCGAAGACGCCCGGACCCCGCGCGACGCCCCGCTCCACCGACCAGGGGTGGGTGGCGAGCGAGCCGATCGGCCAGACGGTGTCGTGGTGGCCGAGCAGCAGCACGCGCGGGGTGCCGAAGGTCCACCGGACATGGGTGACGCCGTCGACCACCAGCGTCTCCGGGCGGGCGCCCAGCAGCCGGCCGCCCTGGTCGGCGACCACCCGCGCGCTGCGGGCCACGGCGGCGTGGTCCGCCGAGTACGACTCGCAGGTCACGAGGGCTTCCAGGTCGGCGAGCATGGCGTCGAGGTCGAACGCGTGGTCCGCTCGCGGTGGACGGGGTTCTCGGTCAACCGGCACGGTGGGTCCTCCAGATGAGTTCGTCCGCCACGCTAGGCAGGGCGGAGGGGACGCGGTTGGTGGTGTGGTGACAGAACCCGGCCGCCCGGTTCGTACCGCGCACCCAAGGCGCGCCGGAGCGCGGGCGGAGCCCGGCTTTCAGCCCATGTGCTCGGACATCAGCCGCCGGGTGTTGCCGCCGAGGATCTTCAGGATGTCCGGCTCCGGCAGGCCCCGGCGGACCAGCGCCTCGGTCACCAGGGGCATGCCCGCCGGCCCCTCCAGCCCGGGGAAGTCGAACATCGGGTCCTCGTCGTCCGGGCTCTCGCAGCAGGGCGGCGTGACATCGGCCATGACCTCGCGGACGAAGTCCGAGCCCAGGCCCACATGGTCGATCCCGGCGACGGAGACCAGGTGCTCGATGTGGTCGGCGATCCGGTCGGTGCCCACCTTCGCCTGGTCGTCGGTGAGGAAGTCCGGTACGAAGGTGACGCACACCACCCCGCCGGTGGCGGCCACGCCCCGGATCTGCTCGTCGGTGAGGTTGCGGTGGTGGTCGCGCAGCGCCCGGGCGCAGGAGTGGGTGGCGATCAGGGGCCTGGTGGCCAGCTCCAGGACATGGGCCACCCCGCTCGCCCCCAGATGGGAGATGTCGAAGAGCATGCCGAGGTGCTCCATCTCCCGCAGCGCCTGGACGCCGGGTGCGGTCAGCCGGCTGCCGGTGGCGTCCTCCCGGCTGCCGTCGGCGAACGGGGTGCGCCCCCAGTGGGCGAGGGAGGCGATCCGTACGCCGAGGCGGAAGAGGGTGGGCAGGAGTTCCACCGAGGCGTCGATGCCGGGCGCGCCCTCCAGGGCGAGGACCAGGGCCATCTTGCCCTCGGCCAGGGCGGCGTCGATACCGGCGCCGTCCAGGCAGAGCGCGACCTGGTCGGCGTTGGCCTCGGCGAGGGTGTGGGCGCACTCGATCATGCGGAGGGTCTGCCGGAGCGCGCCCTCGGGGCGGTACTGGTCGTCCACGAAGACCGGCAGCACCTGGATGTCGATACCGCCCTCGCGCAGTTGCGGCAGCCAGCGCTCGCGGAAGAAGGCGCCCCAGCGTCGCGGGGGGCGTGCGGTGACGGCCATCAGCAGGTCGTTGTGGGCGTCGGCGACGACGGCACGGCGGTGGAGGTCAGCGGACACGGCGGACCCTTTCCGTATCGGAAGCAGCGGGACTGAGGCGCGGGACGGCGTCGAGCAGGGCGCGGGTGTAGGCGTGCCGGGGCGCGCCGATCACGTCCTGGACGGGGCCGGACTCCACGAGCCGGCCGTGGCGCATGACGGCGACGGCGTCGCAGACATACCGCACCACGGCGAGGTTGTGCGAGATGAACAGCATGGTCAGGCCCAGTTCACCGCGCAGTTCGCGCAGCAGGTTGAGCACGGCGCCCTGCACGGAGACGTCCAGGGCGGAGGTGATCTCGTCGGCGATCAGCAGCTCCGGCCCGGCGGCGAGGGCGCGGGCGATGGCGACGCGCTGGCACTGGCCGCCGGAGAGTTCGCGGGGGTACTTGCCCGCGTACCCGGCCGGGAGGGCGACCAGTTCGAGCAGGCGCCCCACCTCCGCCGCCCGCCGGGCGCGCGGGACGCGGGTGCCCTCGGCGATGGCGTCGCCGATGCTCATCCGGGGGTCGAGCGAGGAGGACGGGTCCTGGAACACCATCTGGACCCGGCCGGGCGCGACCCCGGTGACCGTGCCCCGGCACGGGAGGAGTCCGGCCACCGCCCGCGCCAGGGTGGACTTCCCGGAGCCGGACTCCCCGACCAGACCGGTGGTGGAGCCCTTCGGGACCTCCAGGCTGAGGCGGTCGACGGCGGTACGGGAGCCGAAGCGGACGGTGAGTCCGCTGATGTTCACCGGATCGTTGATGTTCACTTGACCTCCCAGCAGGCCACGGAGTGGGTGCCCGTACGGGTGCGCAGCTCGGGGCGGGTGGCGCAGCGGGCGGTGGCGAGGGCGCACCGGTCGGCGAAGGCGCACCCCTCGCCGACGTCCCCGGGTGCGGGCTGGCGGCCGGGGATGGTGGTGAGCGGGCGCGAGCGGTCGGTGTCCATGTCGGGCAGTGAGCCGACCAGGGCGCGGGTGTAGGGGTGGCGGGCCTGGTGGAGGGCGCCGGCGGGCAGTTCCTCGACGACCCGGCCCGCGTACATCACGGCGATCCGGTCGCACACCTCGCCGACGACGGCGATGTCATGGGAGATGAACAGGGCGCCCGCGCGCGTCTCGTCCACGGCTTCGCGCAGCACCCGCAGCACCTCGCGCTGGACGGTGACATCGAGGGCGGTGGTGGGCTCGTCGGCGATGATCAGCCGGGGGGTGTTCATCAGCCCCATGGCGATGACGGCGCGCTGGCGCATCCCGCCGGAGAGTTCGTGCGGATGCCGCCGGGCGGTGTCGGCGGGATGGCGGATACGGACCCGGTCGAGCCGTTCCACGGCGCGGTCCCGCGCCTCGGTGCGGGTGGCCCCGCCGTGCAGGGTGGCCACCTCGGCGAGCTGGCCGCCGACCCGCAGGGCGGGGTTGAGGGCGCTGGTGGGGTCCTGGAAGACCATCGCGAGCGAGGAGCCGAGCAGCCTGCGGCGCTCGGAGGCGGTCAGGCCGTCCAGGTCGACCCCGCCGAGCCGGATACGGGCGCTGCCGGTGCGGCCGGGGTGGGGCACCAGCTGCCCGATGGCGGCGGCCGTCATGCTCTTGCCGCTGCCCGACTCCCCGACCAGGCCCAGGATCTCGCCCGCGCGCACGGTCAGCGACACCTGCCGTACCGGGGTGGTGCCGCCGGGGAAGGCGACGGTGAGGTCCCGTACCTCCAGGACGGTGTCCGGTGCGGGCTCGTCCGGGGCCGGGACGGCGGCGGGGGCGGCGGCCGGACCGCCGGCCGGTGCGCGGGTGTGGGCGGCGGCCCGGGCGAAGGAGTCGCCGAGCAGCATGAAGCCGAGGCCGGCCAGGGTGACGGCCAGGGCGGGGGCGACGACGGCCGACGGGGTGACGTAGACATGCCCGAAGGCCTCGTTGAGCAGCCGGCCCCAGTCGTAGGCGGGTGCCTGGACGCCCATGCCGAGGAAGGACATCGCGGACAGGCCGAGCAGGGCGCCGCCCATGGCCTGCGCGGTGTTGAGGATCAGCGGTTCGGCGATATTGGGCAGGACGTGCCGGGTGAGGACGCGGTGGCGGGGCACGCCCAGCATCCGGGCCGCGGCGATGTAGTCGGCTCCGGCGACGGAGGCGGTCATGGTGTGGGTGAGCCGGGCGAAGGCCGGGGCGAGGGCGGCGCCGATGCCGAGCACCGCGCCCTGGGCGTCGAGTCCGGCCACCACGGCGGTGAACATGGCCAGGAGCAGGGCGGGGAAGGCCACCAGCAGGTCGACGGCGGCGATCACCGCGCGGCCCGCGCGCCGGGGCAGGACCTGCGGCAGGGTGCCGAGCAGGATGCCGGTGGCGGTGCCGATCAGAGTGGCCAGCAGAGCGAGCCCCAGGGTCAGCCGGGTGGCGGTCAGGGTCCGGGCGAGGAGGTCCCGGCCCAGGGCGTCGGTGCCGAGCAGATGCGCGGCGGACGACCCCTGGCTGATCTCCCTGGGGTTGATCCGGGCGGCGGCGTCCGCCCAGAGCGGCGGGCCGAACAGGGCGAGCAGGACCAGCAGGGCGACGATTCCGGCGCCCAGCAGACCGGCGGGGTTGCGCGGCAGGCGGCGCATCAGCCCTCCCCGGAGGTGGTGGACGCGGACAGGGCGGACCGGGGGTCGAGGACGTCGATCAGGAGGTCGACCAGGAAGTTGACGACGAGGACGAGGGCTCCGTAGACGAGGATCATGGCCTGCGCCACGGGATAGTCCTTCTGGGTGATGGCCTCGACCGTGCGCAGACCGAGTCCGGGCCAGGCGAAGACGTTCTCGACCAGCACGCTTCCGGTGATCAGTCCGCTGAGCAGCAGACCGCCCATGGTGAGGGTCGCGGTGAGGGTGTTGGGCAGCAGATGGACCGCGTACAGCCGCCAGGCGGGCAGCCGTTTGGCGCGGGCCAGGCGCATGTAGTCGCTGTCCAGTTCGCGCAGGGTCTCGACCCGGGCGAGGCGGGCGATCATGGCCGCCGGGGCGATGGCGAGGGCGGTGACCGGCAGGACGTAGGAGGCGGGGCCGGTGAGCCCGGCCGGCGGGAACAGCCCGAGTCCCAGGGAGAGGACGAGCAGCAGCGCCAGCCCGTAGAGGTACTCGGGGACGGCGACGGCAGCGCCGGTGAGGGTGGTGAACGCGGTCTCGGTGCCCCGTCGGCGTCCGTCGCGGGTGCGCACGGCGGCCCACAGGCCCAGCGGCACGGCGACGGCGAGCGCGGTGAGGGTGGCCAGGGCGGCGAGGGCCAGGGTGTGCGGGAGGCCCTGGCCGATGATGTCGGCCACCGGCTGGGAGGAGAAGAAGGAGGTGCCGAGGTCGCCGGAGAGCAACTGCCGGACGTGGTCGGCGAACTGGGCCGGCAGCGGCTGGTCGAGGCCGAGCTCGGCCCTGCGCTGGTCGACCAGTTCCTTGGGGGCGGTCGAGCCGAGCATCCGGCGCAGCGGGTCGCCGGGGATGAGGTGGATCATCGCGAAGGAGGCGACCACCAGGACGGCGAGCGAACCGGCCAGCCGCAGCAGCCGGCGGGCGAGCAGGCGCCCGGTGAGCCGCCGGGAGCGGCGCGGCGGGGCACCCCTGTCGGTGTCGGACAGGGCGGTCACGTGCGGCCTCCCGTCATCCGGATCGAGGTCGGGTCGAAGAGGCCCGAGGTGATACGGAAGGTGGCGCTGTGGGCGGCGGTGGTGACGGTCTTGTCCACGACCGGGACGATGTCGGCGCTGTCCAGGAGGGCGTGCTCCGAGCGCTGCCACAGGGCGCAGCCGGTGGCGTCGGGCAGCCGGCTCGCCTCGGCGGTCAGCCGCTCGTACTTGGTGTTGGTGAGGTGGGCGAAGTTGCCCCCGTCGGGGGTGAAGGGGCCGGACAGCGCCCCGAGGAGCTGGGTGGGCAGAGTCACGCCCAAGGGCGCCCAGTTGACGTCCCAGTCCTGGGTGACCGCCTCGACCTCGGCGTACGCCGCGTCGGACACGGCCCGCAGCCGGACCTCGGCGCCGGCCGTCCGCCAGGCCTCGGCCAGGTACTCGGCCGCGGCGGCCATGGTCTCGCCGGAGGAGGCGCCGTAGATCATCCGGATGGTCAGCCTCCGGCCGTCCTTCACCCGGACTCCGCCGGGGCCGCGGTGCCAGCCGGCGGTGTCCAGGGCCGAGGCGGCCGCCCGGGGGTCGTAGGCGGGCAGCCGGCCGGTGACGGTGTCGCCGGGGCAGGGCCTCGGTGCCATGACCAGTCCGGTGGGGGCGCGGCCGGTCCCGCCGGTGGCGATCGCCCCGAGGGAGCCGAGGTCCACGGCCTGGAGCAGGGCCCTGCGGACGGCCGGGTCGCTGCCGGGGTGCCCGGCGCCCTGGTGGAAGAAGAACTCCTGGGTGCCGTTGGCCTGGTCGCTGGTGGTGATGCCGGGTACGCCGGTGACCCGGGCGCGGTCCGGCCCGGTGAGCTGGGCGCCGTTCAGCTGGTGGGAGAGCAGCAGGTTGGCGGCGGTCGCCTCGCTGCCGACGACCTTGAGCACCACCGAGCCGGGCATCGCGGGGTCGGCGGTGGTCGCCCCGTCAGGCCCCCAGGTGTAGTCCTCGCGCCGGGCGAAGGTGTAGCTCTGCCCCGGCTCGGCGGAGGTGAGCCGGAACGGGCCCGACCCGGAGGTGCCGCTGCGCAGCAGGGCCCGGTCCCTCAGCCCCGCCCCGCAGACCACGAAGAGGTAGCGGGTGCTCCGCAGGATGAAGGCGAACGGCTCCGGGGTGGAGAGCGTCACGGTGCGGGCGGCGTCGTCCGCCTCGGCGGTGAGCCCCTCGGGGACCACCACCCCGTAGGCAGGCGACTTGGTGGCCGGATCGGTGAGGTGGGCGACGTTCGCGGCGACGGTGCTCGCGGTCACCGGGCTGCCGTCGGAGCAGGTGGTGCCGGGGCGCAGGGTGAAGGTGACGGAGGCGGGCGTGACGCTCCACTTCTCGGCCAGCCCGGGGACCGTGCGGCCGTCGGGCCCGGTGTGCACCAGGGTGTCGTACGCCAGTGAGAGCGCGGTGTACGTGGTGGTGTTCTGGACCTGGGCGGGGTCGAGCAGTCCCGGGTCGCTCCGGATCGCGTAGCTGAAGGCGTCACCGCCGGTCGATCCGGCCGGGGCGACGCCCCCGCAGCCGGCCACCAGCAGTGCCGCCGACAGACAGGCGGACACCGCCTTGGCGCTCCTGGTCGAGGGGATCGGGGGTTTCACAGGGGGGCTCCTTGGGGCGGGCTCCTCGGCGCGGATTCCTTGGCGGAGTCCTCGGGGCGGGTTCCTCGGGGCGGGTTCCTGAGGGGGTGGGGAAGTCGCCCCACAGTCGCGGCTCATGGCCGGAATTGATTCAGTCCGGGGGACGAAAGCGGCCGGGCCCGTTGGGTGCGGCGCCCCAACTCCGCCGACGGCCCCGACGAACGGAAGCCCCGGACCGCGGGGAGGCGGTCCGGGGCGGGGCGGAGGGCGCGGCGCGTCGCCTCAGCTCCGGGCGCGGAGGTGGTCGACGGCGGCGCGGGCGGCGCGGCCGATGGCGCGGTCCGCCAGGGGCTGCCGGGTGGCGGCGGTCGAGGTGCGCAGGAAGACGCCCACCGCGTACCGCTTCCCGTCGGGGTACTCGACCACCCCGGCCTCGTTGCGTACGGCGAAGTCGGTACCGGTCTTGCCCGCGAGCCGCACACCCGGCTCGGGGAAGCCGGAGACCAGGCGGTGCTGCCACACCTGCTGCCGCATGAGGCCCCGTACCTCGGCGCAGGCACCCGCCGATCCGGCCCGGTCGTGCCAGAGGGCGGCGAGCAGCGCGGTCACCTCGCGGGGTGTGCTCGACGGACTGGTGCCCGGGGCGCAGGCGCGCAGGGCGAGCAGCCGTGCGTCGGGGATTCCGGCCAGTTGCTCGTCCAGGGAGCGGCCCGGGTCCAGGCCGAGTTCCCGGCGGATGTCGTCGTCCAGGGCGGCGCAGGAGGAGAAGCCGAAGCCCGGGAAGCCCAGGCCGTCGAGGTTCGCACGGACCCGCTCGGGGCCGACCAGGTCCAGCAGCAGGTCGCTCGCCGCGTTGTCGCTGATGGTCATCATCATGAACGCGAGGTCGCGGGCGCTCATCTCCACGTCGTCCGCGCAGCCGTCGGTACCGCTGCCACCGGCCCGGTGGGCGGCGGTGACCGTGTGGCGGCGGGCCGGGTCCAGCTCCCCGGCCGCCGCCTGCCGGGCGTACTCCAGGGCGATGGGGATCTTGAAGACGGAGGCGAGCACCACCGGGGCGTCGGCGCCCTGGCCGAACTCCGCGCCGGTGTCCAGGTCCCGGACATGCACCTGGCCCTCGACCCCGGCCTCGGCGAAGACGGACGCGAGCACGGTCCGGACCGGACCGGACGGCCGAACCGCGCCCCCGGTACGGACGGCAGCCGGTGCCCGGCGCAGGTGGTCCACCGCGGTCCGGGCGGCCCGTCCGATCGCGGCGTCGGCGGCCGGGTTCCCGCCCCCGAGGGCGGGGGTGCGCAGAAAGACCGCGACGGCGTAGCGGCCGCCGTCGGGGTACTCGACCACGGCCGCCTCGTTGAGCACGCCCCACAGGGAGCCGTTCTTGGCCGCGACGCCCACCTCGTCGCCGAAGCCCGCGGCGAGGCGGTGCACGGACAGCTGACGGCCCATGAGGGCCCGTACCTCGGCGCAGGCGCTCGCCGGTCCGGCCCGGTCGCGCCAGATCGCCGTGAGCAGGGAGGTGATCTCCCGGGGGGTGGCGGCGGGCGACCGGGTGGGGTCGAGCATGGCCAGGCCCCTGATCCGGTCCTCGCTCACCTGCTCCAGCTGGCCGTCGAGGTCGCCGTCCGGGTCGAGGCCGAGCTCCTTCCACACCGGGTCCCACAGCTCGTGGTAGCGGCCGACCGGCAGGCGCGGGCAGCCGAGCTCGGTGGCCACGGCGCGCACCCGGTCGGTGCCCAGGATCTCCATCAGCTTGTCGGTGGCCGCGTTGTCGCTCATCGAGAGCATGAGGAAGGCCAGGTCGCGGGTGCTCAGGGTGACATCGTCCCGGCAGCTGTCGGTGCCGATGCCGCCGCCCTCGCGGTGGGCGGCGGTGACGGTGTGGCGAGCGGTCCGGTCGAGTGCCCCGGCCGCCGCCTGCCGGGCGTAGGTCAGGGCGACGGGGATCTTGCGGATCGAGGCGACGATGACGGGGGCGTCGGCGCGGAAGGCGACCTCGCGGTCACCGTCGATGTCGCGGGCGTGGACGAAGCCCTCGACTCCGGCCTCCTCGAAGACCGTGCGGAGAGCGGCCGTCACATCGCCGCCGCTGGAGGGTGCTGCCATGGAGGGGTGGTCCCATCGTGCGGAGGGTCAGCCGGTCCTGGGGGTGGCCCGGCCGCTGTAGTGGAGGTACGCGGGCCCGTCGGGCCGCCGCTCGAACACCACCGCGTCCCAGACGGCCTCGCCCTCGTCCCGGCCGAGGAAGGTGGTCGCGTCCACGGCGACCAGGTCCAGGGTGCGGGGGCGGGCCAGGCCCGCGAGCAGGCCGGTGGGCTCGGTGCGCAGCCTCAGCCGGCCCTGGTGCGCGGTGACCTGGATCCGGCTGCCGGCCCGCTCGTACACCCCGGTGAGCGGGTCGAGGTCGACCTCGACGGGCCGCTCGGGCGGGGCGAGCGGGGCGGGCACCTCGATCGCGTGCAGCTCCCGGAGGAGTTCGGCGGCCAGCCGGTGCTGGAACTCCACGCTCCGGCCGCCGTTGACCAGTGCGGCGATGACGGTGCCGAGTTCGGGCAGCATCCACAGGACGGCGTGCTGGCCGATGGTGTCGCCGGTGTGCGAGACGACCCGATGGCCGTCCCACTCGTCCAGGCTCCAGCCGATGCCCCACTGGCGCCCCCCGGTGTGCGGGTTGACCAGGTCGACCTGGGGCCGGCGCAGGGCGGCGGGGTCGGCCAGCAGCGCGCCGGGGGTGAGATGGGCGCGGCCGAAGGCGACCACATCGGCGGCCCGGGCGCAGATCAGCCCGGCAGGGCCGACGGACCGGGGCAGCGACCAGCGCTCCACCACGGCGCCGTGCTCGTCGTGGCCGACGGCGGCGCCGAAGCGCAGCACGTCCTCCGGCAGGGTCCAGGTGTGGGTGAGCCCCAGCGGCTCGCAGATCCGCTCGCGCAGGTCTTGGTCCCAGACCCGGCCGGTGAGCCGCTCGACCAGGCGCCCGGCGATGACGAAGCCGGAGTTGCCGTAGGAGTGGGCGTCGCCGACCGGGAAGGTCTGCTCCAGTTCGGCGCAGGCCTCGACATAGCGCCGCAGGCAGTCGTCGCCCCGGCCGGTGTCCAGGAACAGGTCGCCGTCGATGCCGGAGGTGTGGGTGAGCAGATGGCGCGGGGTGATCGCCGCGGTGGCGCCGGGGTCCCGCACCCGGAACTCCGGCAGGACCTCCGCCACCGGGGTGTCCAGGGTGAGGCGCCCCTCCTCGACCAGCAGCATCAGCTGGGTGGCGGTCCACACCTTGGTGACCGAGCCGATCTGGAACAGCGAGTCGGTGCGCGCGGCCGCCCCGGTGGCGGTGTTGAGGACCCCGGTGGCGCAGGCGTGCGTCTCGCCCTCGTACCAGAAGGCCAGGCTCGCGCCCGGCACCCGGGAGTCGGCGGCCAGCGCCGCCAGGCGGTCCGCCCAGTGCTCGATGTCGGCCCTCACGCTGGTCCTCCGGTGGTTCGGTGATTCGACCGGAAGCGTAGGGAGGAAGGGCACCCCGGCGGTTGGTGCGCGGGGACGAACGGGCGGGCCGGGGCTTGGCCCGCCGGACGACTCCGGACGCGAGTCGCGTTCCTAGGGTGGCGGGCACCCGAGGTACGAGGAGACGAGACGACGATGCCCCTGATCGACCGCGACGACTGCGCCCTGGTGGTCATCGACGTGCAGAGCGACTTCTACCCGCCGCGGCGGCTCGATGTGGACCGGCAGCGGTTCCACGACATGGTGCGGCGCATCGCCTGGATCACCTCGGTGGCCGATCGGCTGGAGATCCCGGTGGTGGTGACCGAGGAGGACCCGTCCGCCAGCGGCCGTACCGTCCCGGAGATCCGCGAGGCGCTGCCGGCCGCGGCGGTCACCCTGCCGAAGAACGCCTTCGCCGTCTGGGACAACCCGGAGATCGCCGCCGCCATCGAGGCCACCGGCCGGACGACCATGGTCCTCGTCGGCATCGAGACCGACATCTGCGTGGCCCACTCGGCCATCCGGCTGCACCAGGCCGGCAAGCGCGTCGTGGTGGTGGAGGACGCCGCCTACTCCCCCGGCCCCGCCCATGAGCGGGGCCTGCGGCGGCTGGCCGGCCAGGGCGTCGAGACGCTCTCCGCCAAGGAGCTGTTCTACGACTGGGTGCGCACCATCCAGGACGCGGACGCCTTCCACGACACCCACGCGGAGCTTGCCGTCCCCCCGGGCGTCCGCCTCTGAGGCGGGCCCGGCCCACGGCCCGCTCTAGCTTCCCGATCCCGGTCCCAGCAGCCGCAGTTGCAGCATCGCGGCG
The DNA here is from genome assembly GCF_023218175.1 of Streptomyces lichenis. Lineage (GTDB taxonomy): Bacteria > Actinomycetota > Actinomycetes > Streptomycetales > Streptomycetaceae > Streptomyces > Streptomyces lichenis. The sequence continues at coordinate 89,154 of NZ_JALPTH010000029.1, forward strand.
AACCGGGCCTCCGGGTCCTGGAGGTCGATCTCCCCCACCTCCGCCACCCGGCGGATCCGGTAGCGGAAGGTGTTGGGGTGCACGAACACGCTCGCGGAGGCGGTCATCACGTCCCCGAAGGCGTCCAGCCACGCCCGCAGGGTCTGCACCAGATGGGCGTTGTGCCGGGTGTCGTACGCGACGAGGCGGGCGAGCGGGCCGGAGAGCTCGTCCCGGTTGGCGGCGGCCAGGTCCCGCAGCTCGATGAGCAGGGCCTCCACGTACACATCGGCGATCGAGGCGGCGCGCCGTCCGGTGCCGCCGGTGGACAGCACCCGCAGCGCCCGGTCGGCGTTGGCCCGGGAGCGCGGCAACGCGGCGGGGTCCGCGGCGACCGAGCCGATCCCGAGGACGGCGCCGGTCCGGTCGCCGGTGCGGGCCAGGAAGTTGGCGGCCACCTGCAGGGCCCGCTCCCGGGCGTGCGAGGTGTCGCCGGGCACCGGGAAGAGCGCGTAGACCACGTCTCCGAGCAGTGCCACGGCGGACCGCGGTTGTACGGCGGTGAGGTGGACGGCCAGGGCGGAGGCCAGGCGCTGGCGCTCGGCCGTGACCTGGGCGTGGTCCTCGTCCGGTCCGGGCCGTACGGGCACCAGGCCCATGGCCATGACCAGCGCCGGTTCGCCGACCAGCCCGAGCCGGCCGAGCGCCTGGAGCGCCCCGGGCCCGCCTTCGAGCGCGGTGGTGACAAGGTCGGCCCGCAGCCGGTTCTCGGCGTCGGTGCCCGCCCGGAAGCGGAGCATATGGAGGGCGACCAGCTTGGCCGCCTCCAGGAACGCCCGCTCCCGCTCCGGGGTCAGCGGCTTGCGCAGCGCCGCCCACACCGAGCCCAGGAACTCGTCCCCGGCCCGGACCGCCACCGCCACCCGGGGCAGCGCCCCCTCGTCCCCGAGGGACGGTGCCGGGACGTGCACCAGGCCCTCCCCCCGGTACAGCTCCCGGAAGACCCCGTGCTCCTCGTGGTGGCGCAGATAGCGCTCGGGCACCTGGCGGGCCAGGATGCTCTCCACCCGGGGCGCGTCCGCCTCGTCCTGCCGGCCGGAGAACGCCAGGATGCGGGAGCGGCGGTCCTCGATGGTCACCGGGGCGTCGAGCAGGGTGGCGACGGCGTTGGCCACGGCGAAGAGGTCCCCGGAGGGCACTCCGCCGAGGGTCTGCTCCTCCCCCTCCCCCACATCGCCCTCGGCGAGCTGGGTGCGCAGCATCGCCGCCAGCTGCGCCCAGGAGGCCCCGCGGGTCAGGGCGAGCAGGGCCACCCCGGTCTCCCGCACCACCGGCTCCAGCGCGCCCTCGTCCTCGACGGGGCCGCGGACGACCAGGGCGGTGGCGCCGAGCGCGCCGAGCTGGCGCAGCAGCCGGCCGGTCTCCTCCGCGCCGTGCACCCCCACACCGAGCACGATGGCGCGTTCCGGGTAGTGCTGCTCGTCGTAGGGGTCGTGGATGCCGACGCCGCCGATCTCCCCGGCCGCCCCGGGGTCGCCGTGGAGCAGATCCAGCAGGGTGTGGCCGAAGTCCTCCAGCACCCGGCTGAGGCTTCGCGCGGGGTACGCCGACATGTGCCTGATCATCTCCGCAGGGTAGGCCGCCCGCGACCGCGCGATCCGGTGCCTGTGGACGAGAACGGGTCAGCCTGTTCGTACCACCGTACGAATCGCCTCGCCCGGGCGCCAGAGGCGGGCGACGGCGGCCTCGGCCAGGGCGTCGGTGGAGTCGACCAGCGGCAGCACCCGGGCCGCCGCCCCGCTGATCAGCGGCAGCTCCGTGCAGGCGGCGACGGCCACCCGCGCGCCCCGCTCCCGCAGGCTCGCCGCCGCCACGGCGAGCCACCGCTCGGGCCCGGCGAGGTCGGCGCCGCCCTTGACCGCGCGGATCGCGGGATCCACGTACTCCCGCTGTACGGGTTCGGGCACCTGGACCACGTCGAGTCCGAGCCGCTCCCCGGCCCGCTCGTACAGCCCGGCCAGCCGCGTCCCCCGGGTCGCCAGCACCCCCACCCGCCCGGCCCCCGGCACCCGGCGCGCCGCCGCCTCCAGGGCGGCCCCGACCATGTCCAGGACCTCGACGCCGGTGGCCCGGGACAGCTGCTCCACATAGGCGTGCGCGGTGTTGCAGGGCACGGCGAGGCAGCTCGCTCCGGCGTCCCGGAGCCGGCGCGCGCCCTCCACCAGGGCGGGGACGGGGGACGGCCCCTCGCCGAGCAGCGCCGCGGTGCGGTCCGGGACGGCGGGGTCGGCCCAGAGGACCACCGGCAGATGCGCCTGGTCCGAACCGGCCGGGGTGCGCTCGACCAGGCGGCGGTAGAAGTCCGCCGTGGCGAGCGGGCCCATCCCGCCGAGGATGCCGAGCATGCCGGAAGCCGGGCGGGGCGTGTGGCGCATCACGGGGCTGCCTTCCGGTCGTTCCCGCCTCCGTCCGCGGGCCTGCCCCGATCCTGGCCCGCCGGCCCCCGTCGGGCCTCGTCGCCGCCGCCAAACGCTCCCGCCCGCGTTCGTACGGCGGGCCGACGAGGCCCCGCGCCTCAGAGGGCGCCGACGATGTCCTCCACCCGGGCCTTGGCGTCGCCGAAGAGCATCGCGGTGTTCTCCTTGAAGAAGAGCGGGTTCTGCACGCCCGCGTAGCCGGAGGCCATCGAGCGCTTGAACACGATGACCTGCCCGGCCTCCCAGACGGTGAGGACCGGCATCCCGGCGAGGGGGCTGCTGGGGTCCTCGGCCCCGGCCGGGTTGACCGTGTCGTTGGCGCCGATCACCAGGACGACGTCGGTCTTGGCGAAGTCCTCGTTGATCTCGTCCATTTCGAGCACGATGTCGTACGGCACCTTGGCCTCGGCGAGGAGCACGTTCATATGGCCGGGCAGCCGGCCGGCCACCGGGTGTATGCCGAACCGCACGTCGACGCCCCTGGCCCGCAGCTTCGAGGTGAGCTCGGCGACCGGGTACTGGGCCTGTGCCACGGCCATCCCGTACCCGGGGGTGATGACCACGGAGCGGGCCGAGCCGAGCAGTTCGGCGGCGGACTCGGCGGTGATCTCGGTGTGCTCGCCGTAGTCGGTGTCCGCGTCCGAGGCCGCCTCGATGCCGAAGCCGCCGGCGATGACCGCGAGGAAGGAGCGGTTCATCGCCTTGCACATGATGTAGCTGAGGTAGGCACCGGACGAGCCGACCAGCGCGCCGGTGACGATCAGCAGGTCGTTGCCGAGCAGGAAGCCGGAGGCCGCCGCGGCCCAGCCGGAGTAGCTGTTGAGCATCGAGACCACGACCGGCATGTCACCGCCGCCGATCGAGGCCACCAGGTGCCAGCCCAGCGCCAGCGCCAGGGCCGTGACGGCGATCAGCAGCCACAGCTCCGGGGTGATGGTGAACCACACCGTCAGGGCCGCGAACAGGCCCAGCGAACCGAGGTTGAGGGCGTTCTTGCCGGGCAGCATCAGCGGCCTGGAGTCGATCTTCGCGGCGAGCTTCAGATACGCCACGATGGACCCGGTGAAGGTCACCGCGCCGATGAAGAGGCCGATGACCACCTCGGCGTGGTGGACACCCAGCGTGCCGAGCGCGTCCAGGGCCCGGGCCTCGTGCCCGTCCGGGTCGTGCTCGACGTTCAGAAAGCCGTTCCAGCCGACCAGTACGGCCGCCAGTCCGACGAAGGAGTGCAGCAGGGCGATCAGTTCCGGCATGCCGGTCATCTCGACGCCGCGGGCCTTCCTCAGCCCGATCAGCGCGCCGAACAGCATCGCGAGGGCCATCAGCCCGATGCCCGCGGCGCTGATGTCGCCGTCCACGGCGAGCACGACCGTCGCGGCGAGCGCGACGCCCATGCCGAGGATGCCGTACGCGTTGCCGAGCCGTGCCGACTCGTGCTTCGAAAGTCCCGCCAGCGCCATGATGAACAGCAGCGCGGCGACGAGGTAGGCCGCCTGGGCGGCGGTGGTCGCAGACATGTCAGCTCCGGTTGAACATGGCGAGCATGCGACGCGTCACCGCGAAGCCGCCGAAGACATTGATACTGGCCAGCAGGATCGCCACGGCCGACAGCACCGTGACGGCCGTGCTCGCGTGGCCGATCTGCAGGATCGCGCCGACCACGATGATCCCGGAGATCGCGTTGGTCACCGACATCAGCGGGGTGTGCAGCGCGTGGTGCACATGGCCGATGACGTAGTAGCCGATCACGATCGCGAGCACGAAGACCGTCACATGGGGCAGCAGCGCCGCCGGGGCGAACGCCGCCGTGAGGAAGAGCGCCAGGGCGCCGAGGGCCGCCCCGCCGAACCGCTGCCGCGCCGTCGCCGGGGCCTTCTTGGGCGCGGGCTCCGCCACGGCCCGGGCGGGCGCGGGGGCCGGGGCGGCCGAGACCTGGACCGGCGGAGGCGGCCAGGCCGGCTCGCCCCGGCGGACGACGGTGATGGAGCGCTGCACCGGGTCGTCCCAGTCGAGGACCAGCCGGGCGTCCTTGCCCGGGGTCATCAGCTTCAGCAGGTTCACCAGGTTGGTGCCGTACAACTGCGAGGCCTGCGCGGGCAGTCGGCCCGCCAGGTCGGTGTAGCCGATGATGGTCACACCGTTCTCGGTGACGGTCTTCCCGCCCTTCACCGTGCCCTCGACGTTGCCGCCGTTGGCAGCCGCCATGTCGACGATCACCGAGCCCGGCCGCATGGCCGCCACCATCTCCGCGGTGATCAGCCGGGGCGCGGGACGGCCGGGGATCAGCGCGGTGGTGATGACGATGTCCACCTCGCGGCACTGGGCGGCGTAGAGCTCGGCCTCGCGCGCCCGGTAGCCGTCGCCCATCTCCTTGGCGTAGCCGGTCGCGGAGACCTCCACCTCGGGGGACTCGATGGGCAGGTACTCGCCGCCCAGCGAGCGGACCTGGTCGGCCACCTCGGGCCGGGGGTCGGTGGCACGCACCACCGCGCCGAGCGAGCCCGCGGCGCCGATCGCCGCCAGTCCGGCCACCCCGGCACCCGCGACCAGCACCTTCGCCGGCGGCACCTTGCCGGCGGCCGTCACCTGGCCGGTGAAGAACCGGCCGAACTCGTGCGCCGCCTCGATCACCGCCCGGTAGCCGGCGATGTTCGCCATGGACGACAGCACGTCCATGGACTGCGCCCGGCTGATGCGCGGCACGGCGTCCATCGACAGGGCGGTGAAGGGGCGGCCGCCCAGCTCCTGGACCATCGCCGGGTCGAAGGCGGGCGCGAACAGGGCGATCACCGTCGCCTCCGGCCGGACCAGGTCCAGCTGCGCCGGGACGGGGGCGTTGACCCCCAGCACCACGTCCGCCGCGGCCGCGTCGCCGACGGTGGCGCCGGCGGCCTGGTAGGCGCTGTCGGGGAAGCCGGCCGCGGCGCCCGCGCCCGGGTCGACGACCACCCCGTACCCCAGTGCGCGGATCCGCTCGACGGTGGCCGGGGTGGACGACACCCGGCTCTCACCCGCCCGCGCCTCCTTGAGGACTCCGACAATCACGAGTGTTCTCCGTTCGCTGCTCTGGCCGTCAACGGCGGTGGTCCCGACTCGATCAGAAACACGCCCGCGAAGCTTCCGGGCACGCCGCACAGCTTGGCCGGGGAGGACTCCCCTTGAACAGCACGCACACATGAGGCGTGGGCAACACTTGGCGGGCCGGGCTCTCCCGTCTCAGCGCCGGCTGGAGTAGTGGCGCCTGGCCCACATCGGCAGCAGCAGCCACAGCATCAGCAGCCAGAGCACGAAGGCGCCCGTCAGCACCGCGGCGATCGTGTCGTCCACCGCCACCCGCAACAACAGCAGCAGGGCCGCGGACATGGTGGCGGCCAGCAGGCCCATGGACGCCTTGGCGATGGCCGCCGCCAGCACCACCGTCTCCGGCTTGATGTGCCGGCCGGCCACCATCCGGTGCAGGGCCACCGGGGCGATCAGCGCGGCCACGGTGGCCGCGCCCAGGGTGACCGCGGTGACGTAGAGAGTGCGGTCGGCGCCGCCCAGGGTGGCGAAGGCCGGCTGGAAGACCACGATGAGCAGCACGCCGAACAGGATCTGCATGCCCGTCTGCGCCACCCGCAGCTCCTGCAGCAGATCCACCCATCGGCGATCCGCCCGCTCCTCGGCGCTCTCGTCCCGCCCGTGCCTCGGCCGCTCGTCCGCGGCGTCTTCCCGGTGGACCCCTGTTTCCGCCATGGCGACTCCTCGACCCGCCGGATCCCGCCCGTCCGCTCCTTCATCATCCCACCCCGCGCCCCGGACCGAGCAGCGA
>NZ_JALPTH010000003.1 GCF_023218175.1 Streptomyces lichenis
TCCCTCGGACCGGGGGCGGGATACGGGGCGGGCGGGGCGGGGCTGCGGACCGAGGCGGGGCGGGGTTACGGGCTGGGGGTGAGCTACCGGCCGGGGCGGGGCTATGGGCCGGGGACCGGCTCGGCGTACAGCAGCAGGTTGTCGGCGTAGGTGTGGGCGACCGGGTCGAAGGCGCCGGTGCAGGTGACCAGGACGAGCCGGGGGGTGCCGGTGGAGCCGAACAGGTCGCGGGGCAGCGCGGCGGCGGGGTGGGAGCGGCGGGCGGTCACCCGGTAGTGGTGGCGAGTGCCGTCGGCCGTGGTGACCTGGACCCGGGCCCCGACCGGCACGCTGTGCAACCGCTGGAAAGGCCCCGCCCCCTCGGCCGCCGAGTCGAGATGGCCCGCGAGCAGCACCGTGCCGTGAGGGGCGCCGGGCAGTGCGCCGAGGGCCCACCAGCCCAGGCGCCGAGGGGAGTCGGGGACCGCCATGGCGCCCTGGCGGTCGGCGGTGACCGCGTCGACCGGTACGGCGGTCAGATGGCCCGGGACGGTGAGCGCGACCGGCGGTGAGTGGACGGCCGCGGCGGGGCCGGGCGCCGCCATGGCCCGTACGGGCAGGGAGCCGGCGTCCGGAGGGACGGGGACGGCGACCGGCAGGGGGCACAGCAGGGCGGCGGCCGCCAGGGCGAAGGAGGCAGTGCCGAGGCGCAGCAGCCGGCGCTCACGCCGTAGCGCCCGCGCGGCGGGCCCGCTCGCCGGCCAGGGGCGCCCGGTGGACCAGGCGGTTCCGGGGCCGCCGGTGCCATGGAGGTGGATCCGATGGCCTCGCCGGGTCAGGCTGTCCGGAGCGGAGGCGGCGAGCGGGACCACCGGACCCGACCGGGTGGACGGGCAGAAGCGCCGCGCTCCCCCCATGAGGGGACGTGATCCCCCCATGAGGGGACGTGATCCGCGCATGAGGAGTCGTGATCCTTGAACGAGGCGCCGGGACCCGCCTGTGAGAAGTCGCGGTATGAGATATGGGGGCATGAGCATTCGAGGGGTGCGGAGTCGCATGGGTGGTCCCTGACCGGTCGGTGGCCCGGCCCCGTCAGCCGGTCGGCGGGGTGGGCGGCGGCGAACGCGCTCAGCGGTTGTCGTTGCGGCGCAGGCGGGCAGCGGCCCAGAACGCGCCGGCCGCGACCACGAGGCCACCGACCGCCAGGACCGGCACGGCGACCGCGACCGGCACACCGGCGGCCAGGGTCGCGGACTGCCCGCCCGCTCCGGCGTGGATCGCCTTGGGGCCGGAGGTGTGGTGGCAGGTGCCGCCCCGGACCATGTCCAGATGGGAGGCGACGATCGGACGCACCGCCTTGGCCGCCGCGATGACCTGGGCGTTCTTCCCCTTGGCAAGCTGGGTGTCGATGCGGTCGAGGGTCTTCTCGTGCGCACCGGCGAGCGCGGTGAGCCAGGCCGCGTCGTAGCCGGCTTTCCCGTGCTTCGCCATCAGTCCGGCCAGCAGCGCCTGCTGATCGGCGGTCGGTGCCGGTGGCAGGTCCACGCCCAGCTTCTCGGCGAGCGCCTTGGTGCTGGCGTCCATCCGGGTGTGGTCCCGTACCAGGGCCGCCCCGGTCTCCCGCACACACGGGGAGACCGCGTGCTTCCGGCCGTCCTCACCCGCCGCGATCTCGGTGAGATGGCCCTGGTGGGAGGCGCGTACGAAGGCCTCGTCCAGGACGGGCGGGGCGGAGCCCTCGGAGGAGGGACCGGTGGCGGAGGCGGGGGCGGCGGCCAGGCCGCTGAGCGCGAGGCAGGTGAGGGCCGTAGCCGCTGCCCAGCGGTGGGTGCGCATCACGTGGGGGTCCGTTCTCGTCGGTCGGTCGTTCGGTCGTTCGGTGCGGACCCTTGGATTCGTAGGGGTCCTACCGACCATCCGGACACGGCGCGACCGGCTCCGCCAGCGGCCGTACTGCAAACAGCGCAGGAGGGTGCGGAGGACGGAGGACGGAGGCGGAAGACGGCTCGGTCGACGGGTCGGCCGGGGGATCGGCCGGTCAGGCCACCGCGGCTGCCACCAGCAGGGCGAAGGCGGCCGTTATCAGCAGCGTGCGTATGCGGTGGAGGCTGTTCCACCGGGACTCGAACGCGGCCCGGGCCGGACCGGACGGGCTGCCCGACGCTGCGGCCAGGGCGTTGTTCAGCGGGACGTTCCCCGCGATGGTGACCAGGTGGTTGGCCACCGCGCCGACCGACGCGGCGATCAGCAGCCAGGTCTGACCGGCCGACCGCCCCTCCACCGGTATCGCGAGGGCGAGCGCCGGGAAGACCACCGCACCGGCGAACACGGCCAGGAAGACCGGCCGGGGCACGAACTCGTTGACCCGGCGCATGGCGGTGACGAACTGGTCGTCGTCCAGCCGGGCGAACGCGGGCATCACTCCGGTCAGGAAGATCAGCATGAAGCCCGCGTACAGCCCGGTGGCGACGACAGCGAGTCCCAGCAGCACATTCGGCATGTCCCAGATCATGGCAGCCGGCACTGACAACCGGCCGCTGCATTACGCCCCTCCGGGCCGCCACCCGCACCCCGGCGCCCCTCCGGGCCGCCACCCGCACCCCGGCGCCCCTCCGGGCGGCCGCACGCGCCCCGGTCCGCCGGATCCGCCCGGGGCGGCGGGGCTCGCCCGGCCCCCGGCCCCGTCCGGGCAGCGGGGCTCGCCCGGGTGCCGGCCCCGCCCGGGTGCGGGGCCCGCCCGGGTGCGGAGCCCGCCCGGGTGCGGAGCCCGCCCGGGTGCGGAGCCCGCCCGGGGCGGCGGGGCCCGCAGGGCACCGACGGCCCTCCACAGACCCCGCCGGTCCTCAGGCCGGCCGCCTCACCCCCGTAGCTGGTTCGCCCGGCGGACGGAGTCCGCGAGCTCGGCGACCACCTCGGACTCGGTCGTGCGGGCCAGGCCGTCCGCCAGGTCGGCCAGTTCGCCCGGGCTGGGGGCGCCGGGGAGTTCGCCGCCGCGCAGCGAGTCGCCGAAGTAGCCCGCCGCCGCGGCGACCCGGAGGCCCGGCGCGGTCTCGGCGCTCCAGAGCGCGGGGGCGAGCGCCTTGGCGTCCAGCGCGCCGGACTGTTCGCGCGGGGCGCGTGTGGCGGGGTCGAGCCAGCGGACGGTGGCCTCGGCGAGCCGGCCGGTGTCGGCGCCGGGACGGGTGCGGACCGCGTACAGGGCCGTGACCTGGTGGCCGGGGCCCACCTCGCCGCCGTCCACCCGGTCGTCGCGGAAGTCCTCGTCGGCGACCTTCCGGTTCTCGTACCCGACGAGGCGGAACTCCTCGACGCGGTCGGGGTCGAAGGCGACCTGCGCCTTGGCGTCCCGGGCCCGCAGCTCCACATGGGCCGGGAGCTGGTCGACGAAGACCTTGCGGGCCTGCTCCGGCGTGGAGACATAGGTGGTGTGGCCGTCGCCCCGGTCGGCGAGCTGCTCCATCAGCGCGTCGCCGTACTCGCTGCCGACGCCGACACCGAAGAGGGTGATGCCGTGCTCGCGCCGGTCGCCCTCGATGCGCTCCAGGATGGCCTGGGCGTCGGTCTCACCGGTGTTGGCGAGCGCGTCGGACAGCAGCACGACCCGGTTGGTGGCTCCCGCGCGGTGGCCGGCCACGGCGGTGTCGTAGCCGGTGCGCACCCCGGCCGCGACATTGGTGGAGGCGGAGACCTCCAGCCCGGAGACGGTTTCCCGGACGCGCTCGCGGTTGCCCTTCAGCGGGGTCATCGGCAGCCGGACCTCGGCCTCGTCGCTGAAGGTGACCAGGGCCACGGAGTCGTCGTCGCGCAGCTGGCCGGTGAGGACGCCGAGGGACTCCTTGACCAGGTCGAGCCGGCCCGGGTCGCCCATCGAGCCGGAGATGTCGACGACGAAGGTCAGGGCGGCGGGCGGCCGGGGGCCCTGCCGGTCGGCGGTGCGGGTGGCCATCCCGACCCGTACGAGTGACCAGTCGCCGGCCTTGGTGCGGGCACCGTCCACGGTCACCGTGAAGCCGGACCCTTCGGGCTGGGGGTAGTCCTGCCGGAAGGTGTTGACGAACTCCTCGGGGCGGACGGTCTCCCGGTCGGGCAGCCGGCCGTCGGCGAGCACGCGCCGCGCGTAGCCGTACGAGGCGGTGTCCACGTCCAGCGCGAAGGTGGACAGCAGCTCGGCGGGCGGCGCCGCGCGGAACGGCTCGTCCGCTCCGCCCCCACTGTCCCTACCGGCCGGCCCGCCCTTGCCGTCCTGGGGCGCGTTCGGGGCGGGGGGCGCGTAGGCACCGGAGCTGCCGCCCCCGCTCTTCCGCGCGGCGCGGTCCGCGGTGCCGGTGCCGTCCTGCCCACCGGAGCAGCCGCCGAGCAGCAGGGCGGCGGCGAGCAGGGCGACGGCGGTGGCTCGGGGACGCCGCCCCATCCGCTCGGGTGTCGTGGTGCGTCGGCGCATCGTCATCCGGATCCCCCGTCAGTGTGGTGTCCCCGGCCGCCGGGCCGGGGTGCCGGTTGTGTCTGGGAGTGTGACGTCGGCGGTCGCCCGGCGGTGCCCGCGGACCGGTTGCGGAAGCGTCTCGATGCGGCAACGACCGGCGCTCGACGGCGACTTGCGGGCCGGTCGTGGCGGAAGGGCCGGTGTGGGAGGAGGGGTGCCGGAGGGGACGGGAATGGCGAGGACTAGCCAACCCTGAGCTGGCTCTTGTCACGGTGAGCAATCACGTGAGTACATGGAGTTGTGTGAGTTCCAGCGGATGCCAAGGGGATGACGGGGGTGGTCATCATGGCCAACGTTCCGGGCGCCGTACTCGGCCGGACGGACAGAGGGAATACGGACAGAGGGAATGCGGACGGAAGGGATACGGACGGAAGGGATACGGAGGCGGTGGTGCGGATACTGCCGCTCCGGTCGCCTCGGCCGTCCGGGCAGCCCGTGCTCGGCACCAGGCAGATCGGCGCGGCGCTCGCCGCGCTCGCCGAGTCGGCCCGGCGCGAGCTGCTGACCTTCGACGATCCGGCGGCGTCCCCGGCCCGCTCGCTGCCGGCGTCGTTCCTCCAGCTGGCCGGGGACTGCGCGCGGACGGCGGGTGAGCGGGTCCCGACGGTGCGCCGGGTCCTGCCCCGCCACGCGCGGGACGCGCTCACCGCCCTGTGCGGGGCCTCCGGGTCGGGGCCGCCGCCCGGTCAGGCCCGGCTCACGGACTCGATCCCGTTCAAGATGATCCTGGTGGACCGGACCGTCGCCGCCGTCCCCCTCGATCTCGAACTGCTCTACAACGGGATGCTGCTGATCCGCGACCCGGTGGTGGTGCAGGCTCTGGTCCGGGCCCATCAGGCCTGGTGGGAGTCGGGTGAGGAGCTGCTGCCGCACCGGATCCCGCTGCCGGGAGCCCGGGCGCCCGGGTCGGGGGCGGGGACGGGAGGGGAGGCGGGGTGCGCGGGGCCGGGGGCGGAGGCCATGCCGGAGCATCTGAGACCGGTGCTGGACGCGCTGCTGGCCGGCCTCACCGACGAGGCGGCCGCGGCCCGGCTGGGGATATCGGGCCGCACCTACACCCGCCGGGTGGGCGAGCTGTTCGCGGCCCTCGGCACCACCAGCCGCTTCCGGGCCGGAGCGGAGGCGATGCGCCGTGGCTGGCTCTGACGGCCTCCCCGGCCGCCCCGGGGAGGAGTCGCCGACCGCGATCGTCCACGGCCCGGCCCCGGGCGGCGCCCTCGCCCGTCCCGGGGAGGGACCACCCGGTCAGGACACGATGTCCTTGCGGGCGAAGCCGCGGAAGGCCAGGGCGAAGAGGACCAAGGCGTACGTCACCGAGACCGCCGTCCCCTTGGCCATCCCGCCCCACTCCAGCTGCGGTTGGAGGGCGTCCGCCCAGGCGAACTGCCAGTGCGCGGGCAGCAGTTCCCGCCAGTCGCCGAGGGCGGTGACCGCGTCCAGCACATTGCCGATGATCGTCAGGCCCACCGCGCCGCCGACCGCGCCGAGCGGGGCGTCGGTCCTGGTCGACAGCCAGAAGGCGAGCCCCGCCGTGACCAGTTGGGAGACGAAGACGAACGCGACGATCAGCGCCAAGCGGGGCAGCGCCTCGCCCAGGGGCAGGGACCCGCCGGTGGGGATGCGCAGCGGTCCCCAGCCGTAGGCGATCGAGCCCGCTACGAGGGCGACGGCCGGCAGCAGCACCATCGCCGCCGCGCTGAAGCCCAGCCCCACCGCCAGTTTCGACCACAGCAGCCGGGACCGGGGCACCGGTGCGGCCAGCAGATAGCGCAGCGAGGACCAGTTCGCCTCGGAGGCGACCGTGTCACCGCAGAACAGCGCCACCGGGATCACCAGGAGGAAGCCGGCGGAGACGAACAGGCAGGTCGCGGCGAAGTTGGCGCCCGACGCGGTGGCGGTGTCCATCAGGTTGATCCGGCGGCCGCCGCCCTCGCCACCCGGGTCGCCGCCGATGGCGAAGGCGGCGATCAGGACGAACGGCAGCGCGGTCAGGATGAGCCCCATCACCAGGGTGCGGCGGCGCTTCAGCTGGCGCACGGCCTCCACCCGCAGCGGCAGGGTGCGGCCGGGGCGGTAGCCGGAGGCCGGCGGGGGCGGTGTGCCGCCCCCGGACGACGGGGTGCCGGGCGCCGACGGGGGTGGGGTGCCGGGGGCCGGTGATGAGGGGCCGCCGGGGGGCGGGGTGACGGCGGTCATGCGGAGCCTCCTCCTCCGATCAGGGTGAGGAACGCGTCCTCCAGCCGGCGGTGCGGGCCGACTCCGGTCAACGGCACATCGAGGCGGACCAGTTCGGCGATGAGGGCGGCGGGGGTGGTGCCGCCGTCCAGCCGGACGAGCAGCCCGCCCTCGGTGGGCACCGCCGAGCCGATACCGGGCAGCGCGGCGACCTTGCCGGCCACCGCCTCGTCGACCTCGCCGTCGGTGGTGACCAGCAGGGTGTCGCTGCCGCCGGTGATCTCGGCGACCGGTCCGGCCTGGACCAGCCGCCCCCGGTCCATGACCACCAGATGGGTACAGGACTGCTCGACCTCGGAGAGGAGGTGGCTGGAGACGATGACCGTCCGTCCACCGGCCGCGTACCGGATCATCACGTCCCGCATCTCGCGGATCTGCGGCGGGTCGAGCCCGTTGGTCGGCTCGTCCAGGATGAGCAGATCGGGCAGGCCCAGCATGGCCTGGGCGATGGCGAGGCGCTGCCGCATGCCCTGTGAGTACGTGCGCACCGCGCGGGCCAGGGCGTCGCCGAGGCCGGCGATCTCCAGGGCCTCGTCCATCCGGGAGTCCTCGGCCGGGCGTCCGGTGGCCTGCCAGTACAGCTCCAGGTTCTCCCGCCCGGACAGATGCGGGAGGAAGCCGGCGCCCTCCACGAAGGCGCCCACCCGGGACAGCACCGGCGCGCCGGGCCGGATGGCGTGGCCGAACACCCGGATCTCCCCCGCGTCGGGGGTGATCAGGCCCATCAGCATGCGCAGGGTCGTGGTCTTGCCGGCTCCGTTGGGGCCCAGCAGACCCAGGACCTGCCCCTTTTCGACCCGGAAGGAGAGCTCGTGCACGGCGTAGCGCACATCGGCGGAGCCCGCGTACCGCTTGGTCAGCCCGGTGATGGTGAGCGGCACGGCGGCCAGGGCCGGGTCGGGCGCGGGGGCGGCGGTACGGCGCCGGGCGGTCAGCAGCAGCACGGCGGCGACCACCGCGCCCCCGGCCGGCATGCCCCAGACCCACCAGGGCAGTACGGCGGCCTGGCCGTGAACGCCGGGAGCGGTCGGCACCGAGAGCCCGCCACCGGCCAGGGTGACGGTGTAGTTCGCGGGGGTGGCCGGAGAGGCGTAGCCGAGGTCGGTGGCGGCCAGCACCAGCCGCAGCCGGTGCCCGGCCTCGACCTCGTGGTCGATGGCGGGGAGGGTGAGCTCGACGGTCCTGGCCCGACCAGAGGCCTTGTCGGAGCCGGTCCCGGTCCTGCCGGACGCGGCACCGGAGTCCGCCCCCGCCTTGCCGGACGCGGCGGTGCCGGTCCTGCCGGATCCGGGGCCGGTCCTGCCGGACGCGGCGGTGCCCGAGCCCTCGACGCGCACCGGGGTGACCAGTTGCGCGGGCAGCACCTGCTGCCGCCCGTCCGGGCCCACGTCGTACACCTTGCCGAACAGCACCGCGTCGCCGCCGTCGGAGCTGACCGAGACCCGGACGGTGGGCGAGCCGGTGATCCGCAGCGGCTCGCCCAGCGGGGCCGAGTCGAAGCGGGTGTGCTGGCCGGGGAAGTCGAGCGAGAGGCCGCCCACACCGAAGGAGGACAGCTGGGAGAGTCCGCCGCCGAGACCGGGCACCGAGGAGATGGCCGGCGGGGTGCCGCCCGCCGGGTTGCGGAAGGGGGCGCCCGGGCCGGTGAGCGGGATCTCCCGGGCCCCGTCGCGCAGTCCGGGATAGCGGTCCGCGGTGGCGCCGCGCAGCTGGGCCTGCCCGTCGGTGGAGTCGACACCACCGGTGCGGCTGGTCCGGAAGGCGGGCCCGGTGTCGGCCGCACCGTCGCCCTTCAGATAGCGGTCGAACCAGTGGGTGATCCGCTGCTCGACCCGGGCGGTCTCCCGGTCGCCGCCGTCATGGCCGCCGACGGTCCAGTCGACGGCGACCGGGGCGCCGTTGGCCCGGATCGCCTTGGCCATCGCGTCGGCGTGCGAGAGCGGGAAGAGCGAGTCGGACTTGCCCTGCACGATGAGCGCGGGCACCTTGATCCGGTCGCCCACGGCGGACGGGCTGCGCGCCTCCAGCAGCCGGCGGGCGGCCGCGTCCGGGGTGCCGCTGACGGCGACCCGCTCGTACATCTCGCACAGGACGTCCTGGAAGCGCCCGCAGGCCGCCGGGTCGGCCGTGACCCCGGCCGCGGCGGCGGCCGCACGTGCCGCGGCCCGGCGGTTCGCGCCCTCGGAGCCGCCCGCGTCGCCCTCCGGCTGCTCGCCGGCGCCTGCGCCTTGTCGCTCACCGGCCTCGGCGCCCTGCTGCTCGCCGGTGCCGGGGCCCTGGTCCTCGGTGTCCGGGCGGGACGGGGCGGCGGCCGGCGCCGTGGTGCCGGTGGAGAAGAAGATCCCCGCCCACAGCTTCTTGAAGACCCCGTCGGGGAAGAGCGCGTCCGCCAGGTTCCAGTAGGTGATCTGCGGGGCGATGGCGTCCACCCGCGGGTCGTACCCGGCCGCCAGCAGCGAGATGGCCCCTCCGTAGGAGGAGCCCGACACCCCGACGCGCGGGTCCCCGGCCTTGTCGAGCCGCACCTCCGGGCGCTTCGCCAGCCAGTCCAGCAGCCGGGAGACGTCCTTGACCTCGTGGGCGGGGTCGTTGAGCCCGATCCGCCCGGTCGAGCGGCCGAAGCCGCGGGCGGACCAGGTGAGCACGGCGTACCCCTCGCGGGCCAGTGCCTCCGCCTGCGCGCGCACGTCCTCCTTGCTGCCCCCGAAGCCATGGCCGAGCAGCACCGCCGGCCGACGGCCGCCCGCGCCCTCATCCCCGTCCCCGTCCCCGGCGGTGAAGTAGGAGGTGTCGATCCTCGCCCCGTCCATCGCGAGCACCTGGTCCGCGCGGTGCACGGGCGGCGGGTCGTCCGAGGCGGCGGCGGTCCAGGTGCCGGCGCCCGCGAGCACCGCGAGCACGCCGGTGACCGCGGCCCACCGCGGGAGTCGGATTCGCATGACCGCCAGCCTAGACGGGGTCCTCACCGGTCCCCGGCGGTGCCGGGGGGAATGCGGAGGCAGCCTCAGGTCGTACCCGCTACCGTCGCCGTACCGCGATCGCGGTATGCCGGAGAGCCGAAGGTGGGGACGACGGGGTATGGACATCCGCCGCGCGACGACGGTCGGCGAGCTGGTCGCCGCCCAGCACCTCTACGACGGACCGGCCCGGCGGGAGTGGGCCGAGCGGTTCCTCGCCGCGCCCGGGCACCTGATGTTGATCGCCTATGTGGACGGCTTCCCGGCCGGGATGGTCTCCGGCGTCGAGATGCTGCACCCGGACAAGGGCACCGAGCTGTGCCTCTACGAGCTGTCGGTGGACGAGGGCCACCGGCGGCGGGGCATCGGGCGGGCGCTGACCCGGGCGCTGGCCGCCGAGGCCCGGCGGCGTGGCTGCTACGACATGTGGGTCGGCGTGGACACCGACAACGACCCCGCCCTGGCGACCTACCGCTCCACCGGGGCGGCGGACGACGGCGAGTTCGCCATGCTGACCTGGGACTTCGGCGACGCCGATCCCGGGTAGCGGTCGGCCGCGACATCGGTGGTCCCGGTGGTGCCAGTGGTCTCAGTGGTGAGGTGGTCGAGCAGGCCGTCCGACACCGGGTACGGGGGCTCCTCCGGGAGCAGCCGGGCCGCGGCTTCCAGCTCCCCGGCGCGGACCAGCTCATGGACCCGGTGGGCCAGCGGGGTCACATCCCTGATGGCGACGGTCCACTCGTCCGCGTACCGCCGGGACGCCTCGCCCGCCAGTCCGAGCTGGAGGGAACGGTGGGGCAGCGGCCCCAGCCGCAGGCTCCGCTCGGGGTCCCACTGCACCCGCGCCGATGCCTCGCGCAGCCGCCGCTGCCACTCCGCGCGGTCGCCGTGCAGCGCCGGGACGTGGTGCGAGAGGCAGGCATGGCGCAGCGCCCACTCGAAGCCGTCCCGGCGGACGTCGATGGCCAGGACGGTCTCCTGGCCGGGCTTGGCGGCCCAGCCGCAGCGGTACATCATCCACAGGAAGGAGGGCTTGATCCAGGTCATCCGGTCCCGCTTCCAGACCTCCGGGAACCGGCCGGTGCGGGCCGCCGGGACGCCGATCTCCGGGCCGTACGCCTGGTAGACGGTGACGGTGTGCTCGGTGTGGGCCGCCCGGATGCGGAACCGGGGCTCGGCGGCGGGGTCCTGGTGCTGCATGCGCCCAGCCTCCACGCTCGGGCCCCGCCCCGGCCAGCGAGTTTCCCGGCCGGTGAGGTACGGGAGGGACGGTGGCGGGAAGCGGGGGCGGCCGGAAGGGGGGAGGCGCTTCCGGCCGCCGATGTGGGTCAGTGGTTGCGGGGGAAGCCGAGGTCGACGCCGGCCGGGGCGTCGGAGGGGTCGGGCCAGCGGGTGGTGACGACCTTGCCGCGGGTGTAGAAGTGCACGCCGTCGTTGCCGTAGATGTGGTGGTCGCCGAAGAGCGAGTCCTTCCAGCCGCCGAAGGAGTGGTAGCCCACCGGCACCGGGATGGGGACGTTCACGCCGACCATGCCGGCCTGGATCTCCAGCTGGAAGCGGCGGGCGGCGCCGCCGTCGCGGGTGAAGATCGCGGTGCCGTTGCCGAACGGCGAGCCGTTGATCAGGGCGACGCCGTCCTCGTAGGTGTCGGCGCGCAGCACGCACAGCACCGGGCCGAAGATCTCGTCGCGGTAGGCGTCGGAGTCGGTGGAGACCTTGTCCAGCAGGGACAGGCCGATCCAGTGGCCGTCCTCGTGGCCGTCCACGGTGTAGCCGGTGCCGTCGAGGACGACCTCGGCGCCCTGGGCGGCGGCGCCGGTGACATAGGAGGCGACCTTGTCGCGGTGGGCGGCGGTGATCAGCGGGCCCATCTCGGAGGCCGGGTCGTTGCCCGGGCCGATCTTGATCTTCTCGGCGCGCTCGCGGATCTTCGCCACCAGCTCGTCGCCGATCGCGCCCACCGCGACGACCGCGGAGATCGCCATGCAGCGCTCACCGGCGGAGCCGTAGGCGGCGGAGACGGCCGCGTCGGCGGCGGCGTCCAGGTCGGCGTCGGGCAGCACCAGCATGTGGTTCTTGGCGCCGCCGAGGGCCTGCACCCGCTTGCCGTTGGCGGAGGCGGTGGTGTGGATGTACCGGGCGATCGGGGTGGAGCCGACGAAGGAGACGGCGGCCACGTCCGGGTGGGCGAGCAGGGCGTCCACCGCGGTCTTGCCACCGTGGACGACGTTGAGGACGCCGTCCGGGAGGCCCGCCTCGGAGGCCAGCTCGGCGAGCAGGTTGGCGGCCGAGGGGTCCTTCTCGCTGGGCTTGAGGACGAAGGTGTTGCCGCAGGCGATGGCCAGCGGGAACATCCACATCGGCACCATGGCCGGGAAGTTGAACGGGGTGATGCCGGCGACCACACCGAGCGGCTGGCGGATCGCGGCCACGTCGACCCGGTTGGACACCTGGGTGGACAGCTCGCCCTTGAGCTGGACGGTGATCCCGCAGGCCAGCTCGACGATCTCCAGTCCGCGCGCCACCTCGCCCAGCGCGTCGGAGTGCACCTTGCCGTGCTCGGCGGTGATCAGCGCGGCGATGTCGTCCCGGCGGGCGTCCAGCAGCGCCCGGTAGCGGAAGAGGACGGCGGTGCGCTGCGCCAGCGAGGAGGTGCCCCAGGTGGCGTACGCGTCCTTGGCCGCCGCGACGGCCGTGCCGACCTCGTCGGTGTCCGCCAGCGCGACCCGGGTGGTCACGACCCCGGTCGCCGGGTCGGTCACCGGGCCCCACTCCCCCGACGTGCCCTCGACGGTCTTGCCACCGATGTAGTGGTGGACGGTCTTCGTCATGTCGATCGTGCTCCTTAGCAGGGACTGCGCTCGCGGGGGCCGGCGGACGGGTGTCGGGGTCTGGGGGTCACAGGTGGCGGCGGCGGACCGCCGCGTTCCGGTCGTACTCGGCACGGGCCCGGACCGCGGACGCGCGGGACGCCACCTCGGCCACGGGCACATCCCACCATGCCCCGCCGGTGGGCGGGGGCGACACTGTGTCTGCCGTTTCGGTCTCCGTGTAGACACATGTGGGGACGTCGGCGGCACGGGCCTCGGTGAGGGCTTCTCGCAGGTCACCGAGGGTGCGGGCGCGCAGGACCCGCATCCCGAGGGAGGCGGCGTTGGCGGCCAGGTCGACCGGGAGCGGCGCCCCGGTGTACGTACCGTCGGCCGCCCGGTAACGGTAGGCGGTGCCGAACCGCTCGGCGCCGACCGCCTCGGAGAGGCCGCCAATGGAGGCGTACCCGTGGTTCTGCAGGATGACGACCTTGATGGGGATCCGCTCCTGGACGGCGGTGACGAGCTCGGTGGGGTTCATCAGGTAGGTGCCGTCGCCGACCAGCGCCCAGACCGGGCGGCCGGGCGCGGCCAGCGCGGTGCCGAGGGCGGCGGGGATCTCGTAGCCCATGCAGGAGTAGCCGTACTCCACGTGGTACTGGTCGCTGGAGCGCGGCCGCCAGAGCCGGTGCAGGTCGCCGGGGAGCGAACCGGCCGCGTTGACGAGGATGTCCTCGCCGGTGGTGATGGCGTCGAGGGCGCCGAGGACCTGGACCTGGGTGGGACGGCCTGTGAGGGGCCGGGAGGGGGCGTACGCGGTGGTGACCTGCTCCTCCCAGCGGTCGCGCTCGGCGCGGTAGCCCTCGGCGTACGCCGGGGGGACCCGGTGGCCGTCGAGCGCCTCCCGCAGGGCGCGCAGGCCCTCCCGGGCGTCGGCGACCAGGGGGAGCGCGGCCAGCTTGTGGGCGTCGAAGCCGGTGATGTTGAGGTTCACGAAGCGGACGCCCGGGTGGGCGAAGAGGGTGCCGGACGCGGTGGTGAAGTCGGTGTAGCGGGTGCCCGCACCGATGACCAGGTCGGCCTCGCGGGCGAGCGCGTTGGCGGGAGCGGTCCCGGTGTGCCCGACGCCGCCCACGTCGGCCGGGTGGTCGTGGCGCAGGGTGCCCTTGCCCGCCTGGGTGCAGGCGACCGGGATGCCGGTGGCCTCGGCGAGGGCGGCGAGTTCCGCTTCGGCGGCGCTGTGCCGGACGCCGCCCCCGGCGATCAGCAGCGGGCGCCGGGAGGCCCGTACCGCCGCCGCGGCCGCGGCCAGTTCGGCGGTGTCGGGGCGGGGGCGGCGTACCCGCCAGGTCCGTTCGGCGAAGAACTCCTCCGGCCAGTCGTACGCCTCGGCCTGTACGTCCTGCGGCAGCGCCAGGGTGACGGCACCGGTGGCGGCCGGGTCGGTGAGCACCCGCATCGCGGCGAGCGCGGCCGGGATCAGGGCCTCGGGACGGGTGACCCGGTCGTAGTACGCGGAGACCGGGCGCAGGGTGTCGTTGACGGAGACGTCCCCGGCGTACGGGACTTCGAGCTGCTGGAGCACCGGGTCGGCGGGGCGGGTGGCGAAGGTGTCGCCGGGCAGGAGGAGGACGGGCAGCCGGTTGACGGTGGCGAGCGCGGCGCCGGTGACCAGGTTGGTGGCCCCGGGGCCGATGGAGGTGGTCACGGCATGGGTGGCGAGGCGGCCGGACTGCCGGGCGAAGCCCACGGCGGCGTGCACCATGGACTGCTCGTTGCGCCCCTGGAGGAACGGCATCCGGTCGGCGTACTCGACCAGGGCCTGGCCGAGGCCGGCGACGTTGCCGTGGCCGAAGATCCCCCAGGTGGCGGCGATCAGCCGCTGCCGGCGCCCGTCGCGCTCGGTGTACTGGCGGGCCAGGAAGGCGACCAGCGCCTGGGCGGTGGTGAGCCGCCTTCCCCCTCCTGTCATAGCGACGTTACCGCCGCTCATCGGTATCCCTCTTCGCGGTGGTCGGGGTGGAAGGTGATCTTCCAGTCGCGATCAGGGCCGGAGCCGGGGCCGGCCATGACGTTGAGGTAGTAGAGCGGATGTTCGGGCGGGGCGATGGCGGGCCCGTGCCAGCCGTCCGGGACGAGCACCGCGTCTCCGGAGCGCACCTCGCTGAGCAGTTCGGCGCCCCCGGGCCGGGACGGGGAAATCCGCTGGTAGCCGGCGCGGCCGCCCTCGGTCTCGAAGTAGTAGATCTCCTCCAGCCGCACCTCGCGCCCCGGTACGTCCTCATCGTGCTTGTGCGGCGGATAGGAGGACCAGTGCCCGGCGGGAGTGATCACCTCCACGGCGATCAGCCGGTCGCAGTCGAAGGTCCCGGCGGCCGCGAAGTTGCGCACCTCGCGGGCGCAGACCCCGCTGCCCCGCGCCTCGACCGGTACCTCGGAGGCGGAGCCGTAGCGAGCGGGGAGCCGGCGCTCGCACCGCGCTCCGGCCAGGGCGAAGCGGCCTCCCGCGCCGGAGGCGATCCGGGCGTGGACGTCTCGCGGCAGATAGGCGAAGTCGGTGGCCTCCGCGAACACGTTCTCCCTGCCCTGGAGTTCGATGATCCCGCCGTCCAGGTGCACGGTGCATCCACCGCTGAGCGGCAGCAGGATCCACTCGCTGTCGCCGGTGGCCAGCGGGTGCAGACCACCGGGCGGCAGTTCGAGGACCCGGAGGGAGGAGTAGCTCCAGCCCGCGCCCGCCGGGTCCACACCGAGGGCGTACGGCCCCTCGGCGGCCGCACCGGCCGGCAGGTACAGCCGCGACCGGTCTCCGCCGCCGGTGTCCTGGCCCGGGGAGAGGGTGGCGGGGCGGTCGCCCCGCGCTTCGGTGCTCAGTTGGTCCATGGCCGTCCCCTACCCCGTTCGGAAGCCTCCGGCCCAAGACCTCGTTCGGGAGGCTCCCGCAAGACGCCGTTCGGGAGCCTCCGGGCGCAAGACTCCGTTCGGAAGCCTCCCGCCCAGCGAGGCCCCGCTCGGCGCCCTGTCCTTATCCCCCGCCCTTCTCCCCGTCGTTCTCCAGCAGCGCGTCGATCTCCTCCGGGCGCGGCATGGCGGAGGAGCAGGCGAGCCGGGAGGCGACCAGCGCGCCCGCGCCACCGGCGTACCGCAGCACCCGCTCCAGCTCCCAGCCGGCCAGCAGCCCGTGGCAGAGCGCCCCGCCGAAGGCGTCGCCCGCGCCGAGACCGTTGACCACCTCGACCGGGATGGGCGGCACCTTGGCGGTCCGCCCGTCGGCGGTCATCGCGAGCACGCCTTCGGGCCCCTGCTTGACCACCGCCAGTTCGACCCCGGCGGCGAGCAGGGCGCGGGCCGCGGCGTAGGGCTCGCGCTCCCCGGTGGCGACCTCGCACTCCTCCCGGTTGCCCACGGCCACGGTGGCGTGCCGCAGCGCCTCCCGGTACAGCGGCCGGGCGCTCTCCCGGTCGGGCCAGAACATCGGCCGCCAGTCGAGATCGAAGACGGTCACCGGCCGCCGGGAGCGGTGGGCGAGCGCGGTGAGTGTGGCCGTACGGCTCGGCTCCTCCGACAGCCCGGTGCCGGTCATCCAGAAGACCCGGGCGGCGGCGATGGCGGGCAGGTCCAGTTCCTCCGGACGGATCTCCAGGTCGGGCGCCTTGGGGCGGCGGTAGAAGTGCAGCGGGAAGTCGTCGGGCGGGAACATCTCGCAGAAGGTGAGGGGCGTCTGGTACGCGGCGACGGGCGTCACCCACCGGTCGTCCACCCCGAACGCCCGCAGCTCCTCGTGGAGGTACGCCCCGAAGGGGTCGTCTCCCGTCCGCGACATCAGTGCCGTACGGCGGCCGAGCCGCGCGGCGGCGACCGCGACATTGGCCGCCGACCCGCCGAGGAACCGTCCGAAGGTCTCCACCTCCGCCAGCGGGACGCCGGTCCGGAGCGGATACAGGTCCACGCCGAGCCGCCCCATGACGACGAGGTCGTACGCCTCCGCGCCCGGGGTGCCGTCGTACGAGGTCTCCCGCGCGTCTCGCCGCTCCCGCATATGTGCCCCTTCACCTCGTCGCGGCCGGGCGTCCGTGCACCCCGCTCCCCGTGGCGGTGATCCGTACCCGGCGTCCGCCCGGCCATGTGGCGGTACGCCCGTCCCACCTGTCCGTCCGTACCGCTGCCCGCCCGCGCGGGTGTCCTTGACGGTCCGTCCGGGGCGTGGTCAAGCTGGCCGGCATGACGCCGTCGCCGCAGCCGCCGCCATCGCCGTCCACCCGGGCCGGCCGGGAGCCCTCCGGCGCCGGGTCTGGAGCGGGGGCGCTCTGCCGTATCCGGGTCGGTTCGGCGCCCGACTCCTGGGGGGTGTGGTTCGCCGACGATCCGCGCCAGGTGGACTGGCGGCGGTTCCTGGACGAGGTGGCGCGGGCCGGTTACGAGTGGATCGAGCTCGGCCCGTACGGCTATCTGCCCACCGATCCCGAGCGGCTCGCCGAGGAGACCGGCCGCCGCGGGCTGAAGGTGTCCGCGGGCACCGTGTTCACCGGGCTGCACCACGGTGCGGCGGTCTGGGAGCGGACCTGGGCGCATGTCGCCGACAACGCCGCGCTGGCCCAGGCCATGGGCGCGCGGCACCTGGTCGTCATCCCGGCGTTCTGGCGGGACGACCGCACCGGCGCCGTACTGGAGGACCGCGAGCTGACCGCGGGGCAGTGGCGCGATCTGACCCGGCTGACCGAACGGCTCGGGCGCGAGGTGCAGGATCGTTTCGGGCTGCGGATCGTCGTCCATCCGCACGCGGACACCCATATCGACGGCGAGGAGACCGTGGCGCGGTTCCTCGACGCCACCGATCCCGAGCTGGTGGCGCTCTGCCTGGACACCGGCCACTACGCGTACTGCGGCGGCGACAGCGTCCAGCTGATCGAGACCTACGGGGAGCGGATCGGCTATCTCCATCTGAAGCAGGTGGACCCGGAGATCCTCGCGGGGGTGGTGGCGGAGGGCACGCCGTTCGGGCCGGCCGTCGCGCGCGGCGTGATGTGCGAGCCGCCCTCCGGGGTGCCCGCCCTGGAACCGGTGCTGGCCGCGGCCCAGGCGTTGGACGTGGACCTGTTCGCCATCGTCGAGCAGGACATGTATCCGTGCCCGCCGGACCGCCCGTACCCGATCGCCGAGCGGACCCGCCGCTTCCTGCGTTCCTGCGGCGCCTGAGCCCGCCCCGCAGCCCGGGCGACTGCCGGGCATGCATATGTGGCGGACCGTTTCTGCACGTCAGGGGCGTGTATCCGCACCAGGTAGGTCACCGGAGTCACCCCTCGGTCACACATGTCTCCATTACGCGGGTCTTCCGTCACAGGCGCGCGACGGACACCCATGCCCTTCACTCTCCGTCGTTCTCCGGGCACAGGCTCAGTGATCGTCAGCACCGCCGCGGCTCCCCCGACGGCCCTCCCGGGCCGCCTCCGCGGCGCCCGCGAGGAGGTGCCTCAGATGACGGACAGAAGGCTCTGGTCGTACAAGGAGATCGCCGCGCACATCCGGGTGCAGCCGGACACCGTCCGGTCGTACCGCAAGCACGGGCTGCTCCCGCCGCCCGACCACCAGGAGGGAGGCAAGCCGTACTGGTACGCGGACACCATCCGCACCTGGGTGGCCAACCGACCCGGCAACCGCGGACGCAAGACCTGACCGGCCCGACCGAACCGGCGCGACCGCCGCGACCACCGGATTCCGGCCGTACCGGCCGAACCGGTGAAAGCGACCGGCCCGACGGAACCGGAGAACCGACCGGACCGACAGAACTGACGGAGCTGACGGAACTGAGACGGAACTGACGGACCTCATCCGATGAACCACCGGCCCCGTACCTCCGCGGTACGGGGCCGGTCCCGTGCGCCGCACACCACACCGGCGCACGAGGCACCCGACTGGCCCTCATACCCCCTAGGGGTATAAAGTGGCGCGAGTGCAGAGCTCGGGAGTCCCAGTCCACTGGCACCCCCGACGCCATCGACGTACGACGAGGAGAACGCCATGACCGCGGCCGACGCCAAGACCGAACTCCCCCAGGCCACCGGCTCCTGCTGCTCGCCGAGCGGCTCCTGCCACGACGGCGCGGCGGCCGAGACCGGCCGATCGGCCGGGGTGACCACCGTCTACCAGGTCACCGGCATGACCTGCGGCCACTGCGAGGGCGCGGTGAGCGAGGAGCTCTCGGCACTGCCGGGCGTCACCTCGGTCACCGCCGTCGCCGCGACCGGCCAGGTCACCGTGGTCTCGGAGTCGGCCCTCGACGAGGCCGCGGTACGCGAGGCGGTCGACGAGGCCGGGTACGAGCTGGCGGGCCTGGCGTCCTGACCCGGGGCCCGATCCGGGACGCCCACCCGGCCGCCTCCGGATCGCGGCCCCGGACGGGGGCCGCGCCTGCGGCCGTACCTCTTTCGGCCTCTTGCGGACTCTTGCGCGCGCCGACGCGTCGCCGCACACTCCCCGTAGACCGGCCGTGCCACCACACCTCCACGGCTGGCGGCCATAGACTTCCGGCCACGGGGAGCCGACACCCGGCGCCCCGCCCCACTCCCTCCCCAGGCGGCACCCGGACACCACCGGCCACGCCGCTCACCCCGGCGGCCCGGGTAGCCGACCGTTCCGGTCACGGTGGGTCTCCAGATGACTGCGGACGCGTGATTTCACCTTCACGTGACTCACAAGTCCTTCACAAGGAGACCTAGATCACAGATATTGGGGGGTAACCATTCGGTCGGCTCGCGAGTCTGAATGGTTGATGCCAGAACGTCTTGGGGGACGTTCATGGGATGTCTTGGGGGACGTCCCTAAATGGCAAGCGTTGGCCGGGGCACGTGCACCGGGGAGCTTTGAGCGGCCCTCCCGTACGTACGTACCCCGGCAGATCGCACCGCGAGCCTCTGCTGTAATCCGGCAGACGCCCGGACCCGGATCCCGTGGGGGGAATCCGCTCCGGGGATATGGGAAGCGCCCCGCTCGCCGACCCGTGGGGGGATCGGCGGCGGGGCGCTTCTGCACGCTGCGCCTTCGCGCGGAGGGAGCCGGACCGGCTCAGCGCCGGACTCAGCGCTCCCGGACTCAGCGCTTCCGGACTCGGGCTCCCGGACTCAGGCTCCTGGACTCAGCGCTCTTCGACCGGGACGAAGTCGCGCAGGATCTCGCCGGTGTAGATCTGGCGCGGGCGGCCGATGCGGGAGCCGGGCTCCTTGATCATCTCGTGCCACTGGGCGATCCAGCCCGGCAGCCGGCCGAGGGCGAACAGGACCGTGAACATCTCGGTCGGGAAGCCCATGGCCCGGTAGATCAGGCCGGTGTAGAAGTCGACGTTCGGGTAGAGGTTGCGCGAGACGAAGTAGTCGTCGGCGAGCGCGTGCTCCTCCAGCTTGAGCGCGATGTCCAGCAGCTCGTCGGACTTGCCGAGGGCCGAGAGGACGTCGTGGGCGGCCGCCTTGATGATCTTCGCCCGGGGGTCGAAGTTCTTGTAGACGCGGTGGCCGAAGCCCATCAGCCGGACGCCGTCCTCCTTGTTCTTCACCTTGCGGATGAAGGAGTCCACGTCGCCGCCGGAGGACTGGATGCCCTGGAGCATCTCCAGCACCGACTGGTTGGCGCCGCCGTGCAGGGGGCCCCACAGCGCGGAGATGCCGGCCGAGATCGAGGCGAACATGTTCGCCTGCGAGGAGCCGACCAGGCGCACGGTGGAGGTGGAGCAGTTCTGCTCGTGGTCCGCGTGCAGGATCAGCAGCTTGTCGAGGGCCGCGACCACGACCGGGTCGAGGTCGTACTCCTGGGCGGGGACCGAGAAGGTCATCCGCAGGAAGTTCTCCACGTAGGAGAGGTCGTTGCGCGGGTAGACGAACGGGTGCCCGATCGACTTCTTGTACGCGTACGCCGCGATCGTCGGCAGCTTGGCGAGCAGCCGGATCGTGGAGAGGTGGCGCTGCTTCTCGTCGAACGGGTTGTGGCTGTCCTGGTAGAACGTGGACAGCGCGCTGACCACCGAGGACAGCATCGCCATCGGGTGGGCGTCGCGCGGGAAGCCGTCGAAGAACCGCTTGACGTCCTCGTGCAGCAGCGTGTGCTGGGTAATCTCGTTCTTGAAGCCGGCGAGCTCGTCGACCTGCGGCAGCTCGCCGTTGATCAGCAGGTACGCCACCTCAAGGAAGGTGGAGCGCTCGGCGAGCTGCTCGATGGGGTAGCCGCGGTAGCGCAGGATGCCCTGCTCGCCGTCCAGGTAGGTGACCGCGGATTTGTAGGCGGCGGTGTTGCCGTAGCCGCTGTCCAGGGTCACCAGACCGGTCTGGGCGCGGAGCTTCCCGATGTCGAAGCCCTTGTCGCCTACGGTGCTCTCGACCACCGGGTAGGTGTACTCACCGTCCGCGTACCGCAGTACTACAGAGTTGTCGCTCACGTCATCCCTCACCGACGTAGTGCCTCTTCTTCGAGGTGCCCTGACTGTCTCTACCATCCCCCACTTGGCCCAGCAGAGTGCACTCGGGGTCGGCCTTTCGGCCTTTTGGCGGCACTCAGTGCCGTCAACCTGCTCATCCTGCCCCCTTCACTCCGGTTGCGAAAGTCCCGCCGGGTCGAGAGGGCCCTCAGGTGATGTTTCCCACGAATGATCGATCATCCCTCGGGTCTCCGGGACCGGGGGCGGTCCGGCCGTCCTGGGCAGCGGTGGAGGCGGCCTGGCCACCCCTACAGGTCGGAGGCGGTCCGGCCGTCCTGGAGGTCGGAGGCGGGCCGGCCGCCCGCCAGCCGGTGGTCCAGCGCGGTGTGCCGCCGACCCGCCGAGACCGTGCGCACCGCCTGCGCGATGGCCTTGCGCGAGCCGACCAGCACCACCAGCTTCCGGGCCCGGGTGACCGCCGTGTACAGCAGGTTGCGCTGGAGCATCATCCACGCCCCGGTGGTCACCGGGATGACCACCGCCGGGTACTCGCTGCCCTGCGAGCGGTGGATGGTCACCGCGTAGGCGTGCGCCAGCTCGTCCAGCTCGTCGAAGTCGTAGCCGACCTCCTCGTCCTCGTCGGTGAGCACGGTGAGCCGCTGCTCGACCGCGTCCAGGGCGGTGACCACGCCGACGGTGCCGTTGAAGACCCCGTTGGCGCCCTTGTCGTAGTTGTTGCGGATCTGGGTGACCTTGTCGCCGACCCGGAAGACCCGGCCGCCGAAGCGCTTCTCCGGCAGGTCGGGGCGGGCCGGGGTGATCGCCTGCTGGAGCAGCCCGTTGAGGGTGCCGGCGCCGGCCGGGCCCCGGTGCATGGGGGCGAGGACCTGCACGTCCCGGCGCGGGTCCAGGCCGAACTTCGCCGGTACGCGGCGGGCGGCGACGTCCACCGCGAGGCGGCCGGCCTCCTCGGTCTCGTCCGCCACGAAGAGGAAGAAGTCGTCGAGGCCCTGGGTGACCGGTTGCAGCCCCTCGTTGATCCGGTGGGCGTTGGTGACCACGCCGGACTGCTGGGCCTGGCGGAAGATCCGGGTCAGCCGCACCGAGGGGACCGGGCCGCCGGGGGCGAGCAGATCGCTCAGCACTTCCCCCGCCCCCACGCTCGGCAGCTGGTCCACGTCCCCGACCAGCAGCAGATGGGCGCCCATCGCCACCGCCTTGACCAGCTTGTTCGCCAGCAGCAGGTCCAGCATGGAGGCCTCGTCCACCACCACCAGGTCGGCGTCGAGCGGGCGGTCCCGGTCATAGGCGGCGTCCCCGCCGGGCTTCAGTTCCAGCAGCCGGTGCACCGTGGACGCCTCGGCCCCGGTCAGCTCGGCCAGCCGCTTCGCGGCCCGCCCGGTGGGCGCGGCCAGCACCACCTTGGCGCCCTTGGCCCGGGCCAGCTCCACGATGGACCGCACCGTGAACGACTTGCCGCAGCCGGGGCCGCCGGTCAGCACGGCCACCTTCTCGGTCAGTGCCAGCCGGACCGCCTGCTCCTGCTCGGGCGCCAGCTCCGCCCCCGTACGGCCCGCCAGCCAGGTCAGCGCCCGCCCCCAGTCCACGTCCCGGAACCCGGGCATCCGGTCCTCGTCGCTGCGCAGCAGCCGGCGCAGCTGCCCGGCCAGCGACAGCTCGGCCCGGTGGAACGGGATCAGGTACACCGCCGTGACCGGCTGCCCGTCCGCCCCCGGCACCTCCTCCCGCACCACCCCCTCCTCGTCCCCGGCGAGCTCGGCCAGGCACTCGATGACCAGCCCGGTGTCCACCTGGAGCATCTTCACCGCGTCCGAGATCAGCCGCTCCTCGGGCAGGAAGCAGTGCCCCTGGTCCGAAGACTGCGACAGCGCGTACTGCAGCCCCGCCTTGACCCGGTCCGGGCTGTCGTGCGGGATGCCGACCGCCTGCGCGATCCGGTCCGCCGTCAGGAAGCCGATGCCCCACACGTCGGCGGCGAGGCGGTACGGCTGGTTCTTCACCACGCCGATCGAGCCGTCCCCGTATTTCTTGTAGATGCGCACCGCGATGGAGGTGGACACCCCCACTCCCTGGAGGAAGACCATCACCTCCTTGATCGCCTTCTGCTCCTCCCAGGCCGCCCCGATCATCCTGGTCCGCTTCGGCCCGAGCCCCGGCACCTCCACCAGCCGCCCGGGCTCCGTCTCGATCACCTCCAGGGTGTCCACCCCGAAGTGCTCGGTGATCCGGTCCGCGATCCGGGGCCCGATGCCCTTGATCAGCCCGGAGCCGAGATAGCGGCGGATGCCCTGGACGGTGGCGGGGAGCACGGTGGTGTAGTTCTCCACGGTGAACTGCCGCCCGTACTGCGGGTGCGACCCCCACCGCCCCTCCATCCGCAGCGACTCCCCCGGCTGCGCCCCGAGCAACGACCCCACCACCGTGAGCAGTTCGCCCCCGCCGCGCCCGGTGTCCACGCGCGCGACGGTGTAGCCGTTCTCCTCGTTGGCGTAGGTGATCCGCTCCAGCACGCCCTCCACCACGGCGAGCCGGACGCCCTGCCCCGGGACGTCTGCCGGCCGCGTGGCCGGTGTGGACGATGACGACGACATGACCCGACCGTATCGCCCGCCTCGGACACCGGAGCGGGGGCCGCCGCTGCCGCAGGGCCGGGCGTGCTTCCGGAAAGCGGATGCCCACGTTGCTCGCGAAAAGGCCGTTTGGCAGCATTCCCCGGGTGGTTGACAACGGGGACGACGACATACGCCCGGCCGCCGGCCGTGCCTCGCGGCTTTCGGGTCTGACACGGCTCGTGGCACCGGAGGACGAGCCGGCGCCGCTCGGTGCGCCCATGGAGGCGGGACCGGCGCGGCCTCCGGCGGGCCCCGGCACCGGCGGAGCCCGGGGCGCGGTGGGGGCGGACGAGTCCGAAGTACGCTCGGCCGAGCGGCACTTCGCGCGTCTGCTCGGGGAGTTCCGGCGCAGCGCGGTGCTGGTGCCGCTGGACGCGCAGGGCAGTCTGTGGACGGCCGACTCCGGCGGTGTGCGGTGGATCTGCGCCTTTTCCGACGAGCATGCGCTGGCCCGGTTCGCCTACGCCCGTGGCGAGGCCGGACGGGAGTGGCCCTATCGCACCGTCTTCGGGGCGAGGCTGCTGGATGTGATGGTGCCGATGCTGCCCGGCCCGGCCGGAGTGGCGCTGGACGCGGGCAGTGCCGATGGAGTGCTCTTCCCACCGGTCAAGGGCGTGGTGCCCGACGCGGTGGCAGTAGATCTCGGGGGGATGGGATGAACGGCGGGGAACCGGTTCTCGCGGCGTCGGCGGAGGGGCTGGCCGACATCGCGAAGGGGATCGACCTGGCTCACGCGGAGCTGAAGGACCTCGGCATGATCGGCCAGGCGACGGCCGGGCGGGGATTCTCCGACCTGGGGCTCTCCGCACTGGAGTTGGGGCATGGCGGCCTGGCGGCGGAGTTCACGGCGTTCTGCGAGCGATGGGAGTGGGGGGTGCGCGCACTGACCCTGCGCGGAAACATGTTCGCGCAGGCAGTGGGGCTTTCGGCCGGTTCGTTCGCCGAACAGGATCGTTACGTCAAGGACAGCATCAAGATCGGCGTGAACTCGGTCAACGGCAATCCGCATCTGTCCGAGGACGAGGTCAAGCAGCTGAGCTGGGAGACCGTCCGCGACCAGCGAGCCACGGACAACGCGGACTGGAGCGCGGGCTCCATGGCCGCGGCGCAGGGCGAGATGGCGCAGACCTGGCGCAACACCGCCTATGACGTCGAGGACTCGATGCTGGACTCGATGGAGCGCGGCGGACTGATGGACCCGGAGTACCGCGACGCGTTGGACGGTGAGCTGCGCGAGCGGCTGGGTCCGGACCAGGCGACCGTGGACCAGGCCGAGCAGCCCCGTTGGGGGGAGAGCCGCTGATGCCCGACTGGGGACCCGTCGGGGACTTCACCGGCAAGCTGGTGGACAAGGCCGTCGACACCGTCGACCGGGGCATCGACAAGGGCAAAAAGGTCGTCGGCGAGGGGGTCGACTGGACCACGGACAAGGTCGGCGGCGGGCTGCGCCACTACGGCCACGACGCGGTCGCGGAGGTGGTCGAGGACTGGGGCGACGAGACCGCCTCCTCGCTCGGCGCCGCGGTCGGTGAGAAGCAGCTCGGCCAGAGCGAGGACCCGAAGGACCTGATCCACGGGAAGGCGGAGAAGATCACCGCCACCGTGCGGAACCTGCGGGACTTCCAGCGCGCCTACGACCTGGTGGGCGCCGGGATGAGGAAGCTCGACCCCGGCGGCTGGAAGGGTGAGGCCGCCGGCGCCTTCCGGGAGAAGTTCCAGCCTCTGCCGGCGGACTGGCTGCGCGCCGCCGACGCCTTCGGGGACGCCGCCGACGCGCTGGACACCTACGCCGCGGCGGTCACCGGCGCCCAGGGCAAGGCCAGGGAGGCCATCGCCCTGTACAAGGAGGGCCGGCAGCAGAGCGAGGCCGCGGTCACCGCGTACAACAAGAAGGTCGACGCCTACAACGCGGCGCGCGACGGTGACGACCCGCTGCCCCGTCCGGGCGAGTTCTCCGATCCGGGCAAGGGGAAACTGGAGCAGGCGCAGGAGGTGCTGACGGCCGCCCGGCGGGCGCGCGACGAGGCGGCCGAGACGGCCGAATCCGCGGTCACGGCGGCGATGGCGCACGCGCCGAAGGAGCCGACCGGTCTCGAGAAGCTGAAGCTGGACTTCCTGGACCAGAACATCAGCCTCGGCGTGGAGAGCACACACCTGCTCGGCGGTGTCGCGAAGGGTACGGCCGGGCTGGTCACCTTCGTACGCTCCCTCAACCCCTACGACGCCTACAACGTGACCCACCCGGCCGAGTACGCCAAGGGCGTCAACACCACGCTCGCCGGGCTGGTGTCGACCGCCGCCAACCCGGACCGGGCGCTGAAGAACTCCTGGGAGGCGGCCAAGAGCGACCCGCTGGAGTTCGGGGGCCGGCTGCTGCCGGAGGCGGTGGGGCCGAAGGGGCTGGGCGTGGTGCGCGGGGGCGCGCGCACGGTGGTCAACTCGGCGGGGCATGTGGCGAACGTGCCGAGCCCCCGGGGCCGCCTTCCGGAGGGCCATGCCGCGGAGAAGCCCTACACGGTGCAGCCCCCCGTGGAGACGCCGTTCACGGGGAAGTCCCACCCGCCCCTCCCGGACAAGGTCTCTCCCGCCCGGGCAGGGGTCGAGGAGCCGCACAATCCCTCCCGGACCGAGGACTCCGTCGTCTCCAAGGACTCGGATCCGATCGACTTCGCGTCCGGGGCGATGTACCTGCCGCAGACGGACGTCGTACTGCCGGGCCTGCTGCCCCTCGTCTTCCGCCGCCGTGTCGCCTCGGACTACCGGGCCGGCCGCTGGTTCGGCCCGTCGTGGTCCTCGACCGCCGACGAGCGGCTGGAGATCGACTCGGAAGGGATCGTCCACGTCCGCGAGGACGGCCTGCTGCTCGCCTATCCGCACCCCGCGACCGGCGTACCGGTGCTGCCGAGTCACGGTCCGCGATGGCCGCTGGACCGCTCCCCGGACGGCGACTACACCGTCCTGGACCCGATCAGCGGGCAGGTGCGGCGGTTCAGCCCGCACGGCGAGGACCAAGCCCTGCTCACCCGGGTCGACGACCGCAACGGCAACTGGATCGCCTTCGATCATGACGAGGCCGGCGCCCCGGTGGCCATCGTCCACCACGGCGGCTACCACCTCCGGCTCACCACCGCGGACGGCCGCGTCACCGCGCTGCACCTGGTGGGTGGGGCGGCGGACGGCGGCGACCAGGAGCTCCTGCGCTACGGCTACACCGGCGGCCACCTCACCGAGGTGGTCAACTCCTCCGGCCTGCCCCTGCGGTTCGCCTACGACGACCGCGGTCGGGTCACCTCGTGGACGGACACCAACGGCAGCCGGTACGACTACGTCTACGACGAGCAGGACCGCTGCATCGCCGAGGGCGGCGCGGCCGGCCATATGGCACTACGCGTCTCCTACGACGGTGTCGACGAGGAGACCGGGTACCGGGTCACCACGACCACCACCCCTTCCGGGGCCGTCAACCGGTTCGTCGTCAACGACTCCCACCAAGTGGTGCGGATCGTCGACCCGGTGGGCGCGGTGACGGCGTTCGAACGCGACCACCGCAACCGGTTGGTCAGCGAGACCGACCCGCTGGGCCGTACCACCCGCTTCGACTACGACGAGGCGGGACGGCTGCTGAGCGCCACACGGCCGGACGGCCGGAGCATGACGGTGGAGTACGACGCGCTCGGGTGGCCCGTGCGCGTGACGCACCCGGACCGTACGGTCGTCCGCCACAGCTACGACGAGCGGGGCAACCGCACCGCCACCACCGACACCAGCGGCAACATCACCCACTACTCCTACGACGAGGCCGGACGCCTGCGGTCGGTCACCGACCCGCTCGGCCACACCACCCACGTCGAGTGCGACCCGGCCGGTCTGCCGCTGCGCCTGACCGACCCGCTCGGCGCGACCACCCTGGTGGACCGGGACCGCTTCGGCCGGCCCACCACCCTCACCGACGCGCTCGGCGCCGTGACCCGGATGGAGTGGACGGTCGAGGGCAGGCCCGCCCGCCGGGTGGACGCCGACGGCGCGGAGCAGTCCTGGACCTACGACGGGGAGGGGAACTGCCTCGCGCACACCGACGCCCTCGGACAGGTCTCGCGGTTCGAGTACACCCACTTCGACCTGCTGACCGCCCGGACCGGACCGGACGGGGTGCGCTACGAGTTCGGCCACGACCACGAACTGCGGCTGACGCAGGTCCGCAACCCGCAGGGCCTGAGCTGGGATTACGGCTACGACGCGGCCGGGCGGCTGGTCTCGGAGACGGACTTCGACGGCCGGGCGCTGGTGTACGAGCGGGACGCCGCGGGTCGTCTGACCTCGCGCACGGACGCCCTCGGGCAGACCACCCGCTACGAGCGGGACGACCTGGACCGGGTGATCCGCAAGGACGCCGCCGGAGCCGTCACCACCTATGCGTACGACGTCTTCGACCAGCTCGCCGAGGCGGTGAACGGCG
Source organism: Streptomyces lichenis (assembly GCF_023218175.1). Taxonomy (GTDB): domain Bacteria; phylum Actinomycetota; class Actinomycetes; order Streptomycetales; family Streptomycetaceae; genus Streptomyces; species Streptomyces lichenis. Next base: position 27,955 of record NZ_JALPTH010000003.1, read on the forward strand.
ACGCCCGGGTCACCCGCCTCCGCGACCGGTACGGACGCCTGCTCGGCGAGACGGTCGACGGCCGCGTCCTCTCCTACACCCTTGACGGGCTGGGCCGGCGCACCGGCCGTACCACGCCCACGGGCGCCGTGAGCTCCTGGAGCCACGACGCCACCGGACGCCGCTCCTCCTATACGGCCTCCGGCCGGACCCTCACCTTCGAGCGGGACGCGGCCGGTCAGGAGAGCGCCCGCCACATCGGCGACGCCGTCTCCCTCGCCAGCACCTACGACCCGCTGGGCCGGCTGACCAGCCAGCAGGTCACCGGCGCCGGCCGCGCCATCCAGCGCCGCGACTACGCCTACCGGGCCGACGGCCACCTCACCGCGCTCACCGACCAGCTGACCGGCACCCGCACCTTCGACCTCGACCCGGTGGGCCGGGTCACCGCCGTGCACGCGGCCGGCTGGAGCGAGCGCTACGCCTACGACGCGGCGGGCAACCAGACCCACGCCTCCTGGCCCGCCTCCCACCCCGGCCAGGAGGCCGTCGGCAGCCGCGACTACACCGGCACCGCCCTCACCCGGGCCGGCGGCGTCCGCTACGAGCACGACGGCCTCGGCCGCGTCACCCTCCGCCAGAAGACCCGCCTCTCCCGCAAGCCGGACACCTGGCGCTACACCTGGGACGCCGAGGACCGCCTCCGCTCGGTAAGGACCCCGGACGGCACCCTCTGGCGCTACACCTACGACCCCCTCGGCCGCCGCACTTCCAAGCAGCGCATGGCCGCCGACGGCACGACGGTCGCCGAGTGGACCACCTTCACCTGGGACGGCACCACCCTCTGCGAGCAGACCACGGTCGCGGCCGAAGTCCCCCGCCCGGTGACCCTGACCTGGGACCACGACGGCCTGCGCCCCCTCACCCAGACGGAGCGCCTGCTCCCCGCGGACCCCTCCCAGGAGGCGGTGGACGAGCGGTTCTTCGCCATCGTCACCGACCTGGTCGGCACACCGTGCGAACTGCTGGACGAGGCCGGTGACATCGCCTGGCGGGCACGCGGCACGCTGTGGGGGACGACGGCGTGGGCGGCGGACAGCACGACGTACACGCCGCTGCGGTTCCCGGGGCAGTACTTCGACCCGGAGACGGGGCTGCATTACAACTACTTCCGGCATTACGACCCGGAGGCCGCCACCTTCCTCGCACCTGACCCGCTGGGGCTCGCCGCCGCCCCGAACCCCACCGCTTATGTCGTCAATCCACAGGCGCAGGTCGACCCCTTGGGTCTTGCTCCGTGCCCGCCGGAGGGTGCGCTGTCCGGGGCCGGTACGCCGATGGACTCCTTCCTTGCGAGCGGAGCCACGGTCCGGCACACAGAGACGGCGACCGCCATCGGCGACGACTTCAACACCTTGCAGAACCTCCTACGCTCAAAGGGAGCCGCCGGCCACGACGTCATCGTGCATGGGGACGACATGGGCCACTTCCGCGTGGATGGAATGATCACCCATCCGCAGCAGATCGCAGACGCCATCCTGGAGAATCCGCACTACGGGGGCGGGCCCATTCAACTCGTCACATGTCACGGAGCAATTGCAGCCGCTCGGGAATTGTCCGAGATACTCGGGGTGGAAGTTCGACACGCCAGTCCGCACATGGTGGACCTCGATCCGCGAACGGGACTCGTGAGAGAGTGGCCGAACGGTCCGCGCGGAAATCCCATAGTAAAGTAGCCCATCCACGCCGCAACCAACCGGAGAGACAGTGAGAGAAGTACGGCCGCTTGGAATTCTGAGCCATTTGGAAGGACAAGAGGAGTACGCACTGAGAAGGAGCGAGCTGCTCAGCAAGGTCAATGAGCTGGACGGCGAAGAAAGACAGCTGATCGCCTCGTACATGCGCAAGGGGACTATCATCCTCGCCTTCATGGAGTACACGACCGACATCATCGCAGCGAAATTCGGAACATCCGGCGGAAGCGGTATCCTCAGCGACGGGAACTACTTCTGGCGCGGTGACGCAGCTGATTACGTGGAAAAGTACGGGATCTCGCCGGGAGACGAATTCCTTGAGAGCGTGCTGGACAAGGAAGGCACCCCGCCCACTCTCACGAAGGAAGAGGTCCTGGAGATTGACGACTATTTCGTTTTCATGCGGGACAGTCAGTAGCGGGCAGCCAAGCGCGCAGCGAGGGACTCGTCCATGCCGAGCCTTGCGCCTCGGGGCCACTGTCGCCGGGCTCCCAGGTGACGTGGAAGCGGTCGGTGCCTCGGGCTCGGAGTTCGGCGGAGACGGCTTCGACGGCACAGGAGCCGTAGCCCTTGCCCTGTTCGTCGGCCGCGATGTTCAGGCGCCAGAGGCCGGAGCGGGTGTGGCCCGACCCGCCTCCTTCCAGTCGGCGTCCGGGAAGGCCCTCAGGATTCGAAGACCTCTTCTACGTACCGCTGGGCCGTCTCGGCCAGGACCTCGGTGCCGTTCCGGGCCCACAGGTCGTCGTTGAAGAGCTCGACCTCGATGGGGCCGGTGTAGCCGGCCGCGTCGACCAGGCGGCGCCAGGCGCGGAGGTCGACGCAGCCGTCACCGAGTTGGCCGCGGCCGGTGAGGACGCCGGCCGGGAGGGGGACGGTCCAGTCGGCGAGCTGGAAGGAGTGGATACGGCCCTGGGCGCCCGCCCGGGCCACGGCGGCGGGCGCGCGGTCGTCCCACCAGACGTGGTAGGTGTCCACGACCACGCCGACCTGCGAGGCGGGGAAGGGCTCGGCCAGGGCGAGGGCCTGGTCCAGGGTGGAGACGGCGCAGCGGTCGGCCGCGTACATGGGGTGCAGCGGTTCGATGGCCAGTCGGATGCCCCGTTCGCCGGCGTAGGGGGCGAGTTCGGCGAGGGCGTCGGCGATACGGGAGCGGGCGGAGGCCAGGTCGCGGCCACCGGGCGGCAGTCCGCCGGAGACCAGGACGAGGGTGTCGGTGCCGAGGGTCGCGGCCTCGTCGATGGCGGCCCGGTTGTCGTCCAGGGGGGAGGCGGTCGTGGTGAAGAAGCCGCCGCGGCAGAGGGTGGTGACGGTCAGCCCGGCGTCCCGCACCAGCTTGGCGGCGGCCTCCAACCCGTACGAGTGGACCGGTTCGCGCCACAGGCCGACGCCGGGGATGCCGAGGCGGACGCAGGCTTCGGTGAGGGCGGGCAGGGGCAGTTGCTTCACGGTCATCTGGTTGATGCTGAAGCGGGAGAGGGCTGAGGAGGGAGGGGCGGAGGCGGTCACTGGGGGACTCCGTGGACGGTGAGGAGGGCGCGCATCCGGTGCTCGGCGAGGGCCGGGTCGGGGAACAGGCCGAGGCGGTCCGCCAGTTCGTAGGCGCGGGCGAGGTGCGGGAGGGAGCGGGCCGACTGGAGTCCGCCGACCATGGTGAAGTGCTCCTGGTGCCCGGCCAGCCAGGCGAGGAGGACGACTCCGGTCTTGTAGTAGCGGGTGGGGGCGGCGAAGAGGTGCCGGGAGAGTTCGACCGTCGGGTCCAGGACTGTCCGGAAGCCGGCGCGGTCGCCGGTGTCGAGGAGGCGTACGGCCTCGGCGGCCAGCGGGCCGATGGGGTCGAAGATGCCGAGCAGGGCGTGGCTGAAACGGGCCCCGGGGGTGGACGGGTCGTCGCCCGCGATGAGTTCGGGGTAGTGGAAGTCGTCGCCGGTGTAGCAGCGGACGCCTTCGGGGAGGCGGCGGCGGAGGTCCACTTCGCGGTCGGCGTCGAGGAGGGAGACCTTCACCCCGTCGACCTTGTCCGGGTGCGCGGCGATGACCTGGAGGAAGGTCTCGGTGGCGGCGTCGAGGTCGGAGGAGCCCCAGTAGCCGGTCAGGGCCGGGTCGAACATCGGGCCCAGCCAGTGCAGGATCACCGGTTCACGGGCCTGGCGGAGCAGTTCGCCGTAGACGGTGAGGTAGTCCTCGGGGCCGGTGGCGGTGGCGGCCAGGGCGCGGGAGGCCATCAGGATGGGCTGGGCGCCGGCGGACTCGATGTGCGCGAGCTGCTCCTCGTACGCCTTGCTCACCTCCGCGAGGGAGCTGGGCGGGGTGGTGAGCTGGTCCGTGCCGGCCCCGGCGGAGATCCGGCCGCCGCAGGCCCGCGCCTCGGCGGCGGAGCGGGTGATCAGCTCGGCGGCGCGCGGCCAGTCCAGTCCCATGCCGCGCTGGGCGGTGTCCATGGCCTCGGCGACCCCGAGCCCGTGTGCCCAGAGATGGCGGCGGAAGGCCAGGGTCGCGTCCCAGTCCAGGGCCGCGGGCCCGTCGGGGGTGGTGTCGGCGTACGGGTCGGCGACGACATGCGCGGCGGAGAAGACCGTACGGGAGGAGAGGGGCGGGGGCGGAGGTGGGGATTGCGACCCGGTGGTCGAGGAGGGGGGTGGGGACTGCGGCCGGGGGCGGGAGGAGAGGGCGGGGTGCGGGTCGGTACGGGGGTGGTAGCTGCCGTACGGGAGCTCGATGGTCACAGGGACAGCTCCGGGACCTCGTGGCGGCGGCCCTCGGCCGAGGACTTCAGGCCCAGCTCGGCGAGCTGGACGCCCCGGGCGCCGGCGAGCAGGTCCCAGTGGTACGGCTCGTCCCGTACGACATGGCGCAGGAACAGCTCCCACTGCGCCTTGAAGCCGTTGTCGAACTCGGCGTTGTCCGGGACCTCCTGCCACTGGTCGCGGAAGGAGTGGCCGACCGGGAGGTCCGGGTTCCACACCGGCTTGGGGGTGGCCGAGCGGTGCTGCGCACGGCAGCCGCGCAGACCGGCGACGGCCGAGCCATGGGTGCCGTCCACCTGGAACTCGACCAGCTCGTCCCGGTGGACCCGGACCGCCCAGGAGGAGTTGATCTGCGCGGTGATCGGACCGTCCGGCCCGTCGATGCCGAAGATCCCGTACGCGGCGTCGTCGGCGGTGGCCGCGTACGGCTTGCCCTGCTCGTCCCAGCGCTCGGGCAGATGGGTGGCGACCTGGGCGGTGACCGAGGTGACCCGGCCGAACAGCTCGTGCAGGACGTACTCCCAGTGCGGGAACATGTCCACGGCGATGCCGCCGCCGTCCTCGGCCCGGTAGTTCCAGGAGGGTCGCTGCGCCTCCTGCCAGTCGCCCTCGAAGACCCAGTAGCCGAACTCCCCGCGGACGGAGAGGATCCGGCCGAAGAAGCCGCCGTCGACCAGCCGCTTCAGCTTGAGCAGCCCGGGGAGGAAGAGCTTGTCCTGGACGACGCCGTGCTTGATCCCGGCGTCGCGGGCCAGCCGGGCCAGTTCCAGGGCGCCGGCCGTGTCGGAGGCGGTCGGCTTCTCGGTGTAGATGTGCTTGCCGGCCGCGATCGCCTTCTTCAGGGCCTCGGGGCGGGCGGCGGTGACCTGGGCGTCGAAGTAGACCTCGGTGCGCTCGTCGGCGAGCACGGCGTCGAGGTCGGTGGACCACTCGGTCAGCCCGTGCCACTCCGCGAGGGTGCGCAGCGCGTGCTCGCGCCGGCCGACCAGGACCGGCTCCGGCCACAGCACCTCCCCGTCGCCGAGGTCGAGGCCGCCCTGCTCGCGCAGGGCGAGGATCGAGCGGACCAGGTGCTGGCGGTAGCCCATGCGTCCGGTGACGCCGTTCATGGCGATGCGGATCGTTCTGCGGGTCATGGCGTGCGTCCTCCGAGGGCGGTTGGGGGGAGTGATGAGGGGGCGGGGGGGCGGTGAGGTGGCTGTGGGCGAGGGAGAGGAGAGGAGAGATAGAAAGCGCTTTCTATGGAGGGGAACGCTAGCCTGCGGACAACGGCTCGGACAAGGGCCCCACCGGGTGACAGCCTTTTCCCACCTCGGTCGAGGGCTCCATCCCGCGAAAGAGAAGGAGCACGATGACCGTCACCCTGGCCGACGTGGCCGCCCGCGCCCGGGTGTCCCCGGCCACCGTCTCCCGGGTGCTGAACGGCAACTACCCGGTCGCCACCGCCACCCGGGAGCGGGTGATGCGCGCGGTGGACGAGCTGGACTACGTGGTGAACGGCCCGGCCAGTTCGCTCGCCGCTGCCACCTCCGACCTGGTGGGCATCCTGGTCAACGACATCGCCGACCCGTTCTTCGGGATCATCGCCGGGGCCGTCCAGTCGGCGATGGGCCGGGCCGGCGGCGGGGGCGCGGTGGGCGGAGGGGAGAAGCTGGCGGTGGTGTGCAACACCGGCGGCTCCCCGGAGCGGGAGCTGACCTACCTCACCCTGCTGCAGCGCCAGCGCGCGGCGGCCGTGGTGCTCACCGGGGGCGCGGTGGACGATCCCGGGCACGGCGCGGCGGTGGCCGCGAAGCTGGCGCGGCTGGCGGTCGCCGGGACGCGGGTGGTGCTGTGCGGCCGTCCGCCGCTGCCCGCCGCCGGGGAGGACGCCGGGGCAGCTCTGGCCACGCTGACCTTCGACAACGAGGGCGGTGCGCGGCGGCTGACCGAGCATCTGCTCGGCCTTGGGCACCGGCGGCTCGGCTATGTGGCCGGACCGGTCGAGCGGACCACCACCCGGCACCGGCTGGAGGGGCACCGCGCGGCGATGACCGTGGCGGGCCTCGGCGCCGACCTGGACCGGCTGACCGTGCACGGCCCGTACGACCGGCGCTCCGGCTACGAGGCGGCCTGCGAGCTGCTGCGCCGGGAGCCGGGGCTGACCGCGCTGGTCGCGGCGAACGACACGGTGGCGCTGGGTGTCTGCGCGGCCCTGCGCGACCAGGGGCTGCGCATCCCGGACGACGTGTCGGTGGCCGGCTTCGACGACCTGCCGTTCTCGGTGGACGCGGTACCGGCGCTGACCACCGTACGGCTGCCGCTGCACGAGGCGGGCGCGCGCGCCGGCCGGCTGGCCACCGGCGCGGAGGCGCCGCCTCCGGGCGGCCTGGCGACGATGGGCGGCGAGCTGGTGGTCCGCGCCTCCACGGGGCGGGCGCGGTGAGCCATGCGGCGGGAGGAGCCGGTGCGCCGGGTCGCCCGGAGTCCGTATGCCGGAGAGCCCGGACCCGGTGGGGCGGGCCGCCCGGACCCCGGCAGGGCGGGTCCGTGGTCGCGGCGGGGCCATGAGGGGACGGTCGCGGGGTACGTTGCCGGGGGCCGGACCGGTGCCGGTGCCGCGTCGCGGGTACGGCGGGGCGCACGGGGCCGTCGGGTGTGACCGTGCCGATATGTCGATGTACTGAGGAGCCCCCCGTGAAGTACGCCTTCTCCACCCTCGGTGTCCCCGGGACGCCGATTCCCGAGGTCGTCCGCCTCGCCGCAGAGAACGGCTACCAGGGGGTCGAGTTGCGGGCCCACCCCGAGGAACCGGTGCATCCGGGGCTGGTGGCGCACGAGCGGCGCGCGGTGGCCGAGGAGTTCGCGCGGGCGGAGGTGTCGATCCTGGCCGTCGCCGGGTACGCCCGGGTCGCCGAGCCCGGGGACGACGAGCCGGTCTACGAGGAGTTGCACGGGCTGCTGCATCTGGCGGCCGATCTGGGCGCGCCGCATGTCCGGGTGTTCCCGGGCGGCGGGGAGCTGGACCCGGCCGAGGCGGACGCGATCGCCGCCCGGCGGCTGGGCGCGGCGGCGGAGGTGGCCGCCGAGTTGGGCGTCCGCATCCTGCTGGAGACCCATGACTCGCACCGTACGGGGGCGGACATCGCCCGGGTGGTGGGTGCCGTCGGGCACAAGAGCGTGGGCGCCCTGTGGGACGTACTGCATCCCTGGGCCGCCGGTGAGGCTCCGGCCGCGACGCACGCGGCGCTCGCCCCGTACCTCGGCTATGTCCAGGTGAAGGACGCCGCCTCGGCGATCGAGACGGCTCCGCTGGCGCTGGGCGAGGGCGCGGTGCCGCTCGCCGAGTGCCTGGCACTGGTGGACGACGCCCGGACGAGCAACGCTCTGCTGGACGACGCGCTGCTGGAGGGCGGCGAGGTGTGGGCCTGCTGGGAGTACGAGAAGCGCTGGTACCCGGAGGCCGCCGAGCTCCCGCCCCTGCTGGCGCCCGGTCTGGAGCATCTGCGCTCGCTGACGAAGTGAGTCGGTGAGGGGGTGAGGTGAGGTGCGGAGGTGGGGTCGTGGGCGTCCTCGGGCGGTCGGCCGCACGTCCACCGGCCGGGACTCCGCCGCCGGTTCGGCTCGCGGCGATCCGGCAGGCCTCCTGGGCGGTACGGGCCGGGGCCCCGCCGAACGTGGTCAGCTGGAGGGCGCAGCCGCGCAGGTCCTCGGCCCCGCCCCGGCCGCCCCGCGCGCAGGCGGCCGCGTTGACGGCCGGGGTGAGATCGTACCCCTGGACCAGCAGAGAGGTCCCGCACGTGTTCGCGTCGGCCGAGGCAGGCCCGCCGCGGCCACCGTGCCGATGAGCGCGGGCAGAAGGGCGGCGGCGGTGGCCGCGGTCGCGGGCCAGTCTCCGCGGGCCCCGGTGGGGATGCCCGCGCGGTGTCGCCGCCGCTCCCTGGTGAAGGTCCCTTCCGGGCGTCCGTCGCGGCGGGCGGACCAGAGCCGTTGCGGCACCGGGCCGGGCGTGCCGTGCGCACCTCCTTGACCTGGCAGTTACTTTCCGGCTATGCGTGAATCCCTGGAAGTTTCCTTCACCTCGGGGATCTCCCAGGGGCCGTTTCCTCCCTCACGAGCCCCCTCACGTACGGCCGGAAGGAGCACCAGTGCACCACCGCGCCAACCCCCACCCCCACCCCACCGCCCCCTCGGCGCCACCCTCCCCCGCCCCCTCCCGACGGGCCGTCCTCGCCGCGAGCGCGGTGGTCGCCGCGACCGTCGGCGGGGTCGCCGCCAGCACCGGCTCCGCCACGGCGGCTCCCGCACAGGCCGCCGAAACCCGCCGCCGGCTGATCCGGCTGATCTCCCGGATGAGCCTGGAGGAGAAGGTCGGCCAGCTCTTCGTGTCACGGGTGTACGGGCACTCCGCCACCGATCCCGACCAGGCCGACATCGACCTGAACATGAAGGAGCTGGGCGTCCGCACTGCCGCCGAGCTGGTGGCGAGGTACCACGTCGGCGGGATCATCTACTTCTCCTGGGCGCACAACACCCGCGAGCCGCACCAGATCGCCGACCTGAGCAACGGCATCCAGCGCGCCGGGCTCGCCCAGCCCACCCCGCTGCCGCTGCTGATCTCCATCGACCAGGAGCACGGGATCGTCGCCCGGATAGGGAAACCCGCCACCCTGATGCCCGGCGCCATGGCGCTGGGCGCGGGCGGTTCACGGAGCGACGCCCGCCGGGCCGCCACGATCGCCGGGCGGGAACTGGCCGCGATGGGCGTCCGCCAGAACTACGCCCCGGTCGCCGACGTCAACGTCAACCCGGCCAACCCGGTCATCGGCGTACGGTCCTTCGGCGCCGTGCCCGCCGCCGTCGGGGACCTGGTGGCGGCGCAGGTCGCCGGCTACCAGGGCGGGGGCGTGGCCGCCACCTGCAAGCACTTCCCGGGGCACGGCGACACCGAGACCGACAGCCATTACGGGCTGCCGGTCATCACCCACACCCGCGAGGAGTGGGAGCGGCTGGACCGGCCGCCGTTCACGGAGGCCGTACGGGCGGGCATCGACTCGATCATGACCGCGCATATCGTCGTACCGTCGCTCGATCCCAGCGAGGACCCGGCGACGCTCTCCCGGCCCATTCTCACCGGCGTGCTGCGTGAGGAGCTGGGCTACGACGGGGTGGTGGTGACCGACTCGCTCGCCATGGAGGGCGTACGGACCAAGTACGGCGACGACCGGGTGCCGGTGCTGGCTCTGAAAGCGGGCTGCGACCAGCTGCTCAACCCGCCGTCCATCGCGGTGGCCTGGAACGCGGTGCTCGCCGCCGTACGGGGTGGTGAGCTGACCGAGGAGCGGATCGACCAGTCCGTTCTGCGCATCCTGCTGCTGAAGGACCGGCTGGGGCTGCTGCGCGACCCGTACGCCTCGCACCGGGAGGTGGACCGGACCGTCGGCACCGCCGCCCATCTGGCCACCGCGGACCGGATCGCCGAGCGGACCACCACCCTGCTGGAGAACACCGGCGGGCTGCTGCCGCTCAACCGCCGCCGTCAGCCGAGACTCCTGGTCGTCGGCGCGGACGCCAACTCGCCCTCCGGGACGACCGGGCCGCCGGTGCCGGTGCTCGCCGGGGCGCTGACCGAGCTGGGCTTCACGGTGACCGCGCTGCCGACCGGCACCAACCCCACCCCGGCGAAGATCGACGAGGCGGTGGCGGCGGCGGCCGGGAAGGACGCGGTCATCGTCGCCACGTACAACGTCACCGCGGCCGGCGCCCAGCGCACGCTGGTCTCGCGGCTGGCGGCGACCGGGGTGCCGGTGGTGGCGGTGGCGATCCGCAACCCGTACGACGTCGCCCGGCTCACCGGCCAGCGCGCCGTGCTCGCCACCTACTCGTGGACGGATGTGGAACTGCGGGCCGCCGCCCGGGTCATCGCGGGCCGCGCCCGCCCGCGCGGCCGGCTGCCCGTACCGGTGCAACGGGCCGACGACCCGGCGCGGGTGCTCTACCCGGTGGGCCACGGCCTGTCGTACTGAGAGGGCACGGTCCGGAAGGACTTTGAGGGCCCGGTCCGGGAAGGAACCTGAGGGCCCGGTCCGGAAGGAACCTGAGGCCCGGTCCGGAAGGACTCTGCGGCCATGGTCCGGAAGGTCCCGGCGGCCGCCCGTACAAGAGGCCGGCGGCCGCACCCCCTCCTCCGAGGATCTCCTCGTGGGAGGGGGGTACGGCCGCCGGTCGTGTGCTTCGTCGCGCGGTGGCGCTACGGGCGCAGGGTGCGCGTCCGGTCGAGCTGCTGGCTCTTGTCCAGCCGCGAGTCGTAGGTCCGCAGCGGCGCGGCCCGCTCCGCCTGCGGCGCGGAGACTCCGGCCCAGGTCAGGATGCGCTCGGTGGCCTTGGTCCGCTCGGCCTCGACCAGGCCGGCCACGTTGGCGCCGTGGTTGGCGCCGGGCGCGGTGTACACATACGAGTCCCTGGCGCCCCGGTCCACCCGGAACCGCTCGGCGCCCCACGGGTCGTTGCCGCCGTAGACGAAGAGCATCGAACGGGCCCGGGTGCGCACCCAGGAGTCCACGTCCGCCATGGCCAGCGGCTTGAAGCGGATCGGGATGTCCTTCGGCACGAAGTTGCGCGCGGGCTGGTAGCCGTACCGGGTCAGACCCTTGAGGTGCTTCATCTTCAGGCTGGGCGAGCCCATTTCAGTGGCGGCCTGGTAGTAGTACGGGGTGTAGCCCGCCAGGCTCTGGTCGGTGTACGCGGACCAGCCGGAGTACTGGTCGATCACGTCGTACACCTCCTGGTCGGAGGCGGTGGCGGCGGCCGGGAGGTCCGCGCACTGGGCCTCGCCGGAGTACTGCCAGAACGCCCAGACGAAGTCGAGGACGACCGCCTCGTACGCCTTGTCCAGGGTGCCGACCGTGGTGAAGGTGGCGCCCTCGGCCTCGGCCCAGGCCTTGTACGTGGCCTGGAGCGGGGCGCGGCGGACCAGGGCCTCGCGCTGGAGGGCGTTCAGCCGGTCGCGGCACTCCTGGGTGGAGACGGTGGCGAAGAACCGGTCGTACCGGGAGTCCTCGTGCTCCACGACGTCGTTGGGCGCCACATAGGCGACCACGCCGTCCATGTCACGGGGGTAGAACCGCTCGAAGTAGGTCGCGGTCATCCCGCCCTTGGAACCGCCGGTGGCGATCCACTTGCGGTCGTAGATCTTCTTCAGCGCGGTGAAGATCCGGTGCTGGTCGCTGGCGCCCTGCCAGATGTCCAGCTTGGACCAGTCGGCCGGCTGAGGGCGGGACGGGGTGAAGAAGCGGTACTCCATGGAGACCTGGTTGCCGTCCACGATCCGGGTCGGCTCGGATCGGCTGGGCGAGGTCCGGACCGAGTACCCGCTGGTGTAGAAGACGGTCGGGCGGCTGGTGTCCTTGTGCAGCAGGGTCAGACGCTGCTGGAAGGTCCCCTTGCGGGGGTTCCGGTGGTCTACCGGCTGGGTGTAGTTGAGGACGAAGAAGCGGTAGCCGGGGTACGGCTGCTCCTCGATCAGGCTCATACCGGGGATGGCCAGGATCCGGTCCTTGATGTCCGCCTGCGGCCCGGCTGCGGGGCCGGACGGGGCGGCGGCGATGGTGCTGTCGGGGGCCTCGGCGGCGGTCGCCGTGCCGGCCGTGCTCGCGGCGCCTATGAGCACGACGAGTGACAGCAGCCATCTGAGCGCGTTGCGCATGCACCCTCCACGTGGGTTCGCGATAGTCGTCGCGAACCTAGCGGGGGCAACACCCGCCCCGCCAGCCCCGATTACGACGCGGGACGTGCGGCTCGTGTGAAGGTTGGACCGACGTGCGCGGCGGTGACGGGCCGTCAGGCGTTTCCGCCATGGTGGGAGAGGTCATACGGCGGCCTGCCCTCCTCGTGACCGTAGCGCGCCGCTAGCAGCCGAACCAGCCGGTCGCCCCGGACCGCCCCGCCACCGAACCGGTCGCGCGGACACAGCGGTTGAGCGCGTGTACGGTGACGGGCCCGGCCTGCCGGGTGAAGCGCCCCCGGTCCACGGCCGCCCGGCCGCCCCGGGCCTGCACGGACACGGCCATGGCCCGGCGCGCGCCGGGCTTGGCGGCAAGGGTGAGCGCGCAGACGTACTGGCGGTTGCGGTAGACCCGCAGCTCACCGGTGGCGAACTTGATCCGCTTGACGAGCCGGCCGGCGCAGGAGGCACCGGTGGCCCGGACGAAGGAAGCGCCGGCGGCGTGCACGGTGGACGCGGCGGCCGTATGCACCGAGGACACACCGGCGCGAGCGGAGGAGGCACCGGTCGCGTGGGCGGAGGAGGCCGCCGGACCGGCGAGGACGATCAGGCCCACGGCGGTGAGCAGCGCCGTCAGCCCGGCCAGTGCCCGCGCCCGCCGCGGGCCCGGCGCACGGCCTCTCCCTGAGGCTTCCGCCCGGACCGGCCCCTCGGGCCTCTCCGCCCGGGTCGGCCCGTCGACGGACGGACGACGGTCCGGCTGACCGCCGCTCAGGGGTACCACTGCCCAGCCGAACACGACCACCTCCGCACGTCCTTCCGCCGTTCCGCCCGATCTGCCGTTCGGCCGCTGATCCGCTGATCCGCTGATCCGCTGATCCGCATCTACGTGTGTCACATCTGCACCCGCGTGCGCCCTCGTCCCCGTCGCGATCAGGCACAGTCACGCCGGGGAGCCCTGACGAGCACCCCCCACACGGCCACAGCGCACCGCGCCCGACCCTGAGCAGGGACCCGGCCCTCACCGGGGCGGGAGCGAGGCGGCCTCCGGTTTCACCCGGTGTACGACCCGCACTCGTGTACGACGCACCCGACCGCCCCATGGTTGCGCGTCCGGGTGTCCGTACGCGGCGGCCGTGACGGGCGCTCCCCCCGCCCGCACCCTCCGGTCTCGCCCTGCCCCCTCCCGCCTCCGGGTCACACCGAGACCGGTTCGTCCTCGCCTATCCCTATGAACGTCCGCCACAGCTCGGCGTACCGTCCGCCCCGGGCCAGCAGCTCGTCATGGGTGCCGTCCTCGGCGACCCGGCCGTGGTCCATGACCACGATCCGGTCGGCGCGGGCCGCGGTGGTCAGCCGGTGGGCGACCACCAGGGTCGTACGGCGGCCCGCCAGCCGGTCGGTGGCCTGGTTGACCTGTGCCTCGGTGGCGAGGTCCAGGGCGGCCGTCGCCTCGTCGAGGAGCAGCACATCCGGGTCGACCAGCTCGGCGCGGGCCAGCGCGATCAGCTGTCGCTGGCCGGCCGACAGGTTCCTTCCGCGCTCGGCGACCTCGTGCAGATAGCCGCCGTCGAGGGTGGCGATCATGTCGTGGGCGCCGACCGCGCGGGCCGCCGCCTCCACCTCGGCGTCGCTCGCCGCGGGCCGCCCGTAGGCGATGGCGTCCCGGACGGTGCCGGGGAAGAGGTACGACTCCTGCGGGACGACGCCGAGGCGGTGCCGGTACGCGGTGAGGTCCAGCTCGCGCACATCGGTGCCGTCGGCGGTGACCCGGCCGCTCGTCGGGTCGTAGAACCGGGCGACCAGCTTGACCAGGGTGGACTTGCCGGCACCGGTCTCGCCGACGAAGGCCACGGTCTGCCCGGCGGGGATCCGCAGATCGACACCGCTCAGCGCGCGCTCCCCGCCGCCCTCCCGGGCCGTGCCCCCGCCGGGACCGCCATCGCCCGGGGCGCCGGCGCCGACGTCCGCTCCGGCCGGGACTCCGCCTGCGGGGGTGCCGTCCTTCTCCGCTCCGGCAGTGCCGTCCTCGGCCGCTCCGGGGACGGCGTCCTCCGCTCCATAGGCGAACGAGACGTTCTCGAAGGCGATGTCGCCGCGGAGCGCGCCCACCGGCCGGGGCTGGGCCGCGGGGGCGGTGGAGGTGGGTTCACGCAGCAGTTCCTGGACGCGGCCCAGCGAGACCGCGGCCTGCTGGTAGCCGTCGAAGACCTGGGAGAGCTGCTGCACCGGGGCGAAGAACAGATCGATGTAGAGCAGGTACGCCACCAGCGCGCCCGCGCTGAGCGTGCCCGCCTCGATCCGGCCCGCGCCCACCACCAGCACGGCGGCCGCGGCCAGCGAGGCGAGCAGCTGCACGAACGGGAAGTACACCGAGATCAGCCACTGGCCGCGGACCCGGGCCGAGCGGTAGGCGTCGCTGCGCTCGGTGAACCGGTGGGCTCCGGAGCGCTCCCGGCCGAAGGCCTGCACGATCCGCAGCCCGGCCACCGACTCCTGGAGGTCGGCGTTGACCACGCTGATCCGCTCACGGGCCAGCTCATAGGCCTTGACGCTGGAGCGGCGGAAGAAGACGGTGCCGATGATCAGCACAGGCAGCGTCGCGAACACCACCAGGGCGAGCTGCACATCGAGGACGACCAGCGCGACCATGATCCCGAAGAAGGTCACCAGGGAGACGAACGCGGTGACCAGTCCGGTCTGGAGGAACGTGGAGAGGGCGTCCACGTCGGTGGTCATCCGGGTCATGATCCGGCCGGTCAGCTCGCGCTCGTAGTAGTCGAGCCCGAGCCGCTGGAGCTGGGCGAAGATCTTCAGCCGCAGGGCGTACAGCACCCGCTCGCCGGTCCGGCCGGTCATCCGGATCTCGCCGGTCTGGGCCGCCCACTGGACCAGGACGGCGAGCAGTGCCAGGGCGGAGGCCGCCCAGACCGCACCGAGGGCGGCGCGCTGGACGCCGTCGTCGATGCCGTGCCGGATCAGGATCGGCAGGGCGAGGCCCATACCGGCGTCGACCGCGACGAGGCCCAGGCTGACGAGCAGTACGGATCCGAAACCGCGCAGCAGCCGGCGCAGCCCGTAGGAGTCCTCGGGGGTGACGGCGCGGACCTCGTCCACATCGGGGGTGTCGGTGGCCGGGGGCAGGGCGGCGAGCTGGGCCAGCAGCTCCGGGGTGGCCCCGCTCTCCGTGTCGGTGTCCGTGCCGGTCCTGGTGCCGTCGCCCGCCGGCCCGGTGCTGCCGTCCGGCCGCGCGGTGGCTCCGCTCGTCGCGGCGCCGCCCTTGCCGAGTGCGCCGGCCCGGTCGGCGTCGCGCTGCCACAGGGCCGGGGTGATACCGCGCTCGGCGTCGAACTCGGCGTCCAGCTCCTCGCGCAGCCCCCCGGCCACGGCGTCGTCGTCCTCGCGGGGGAGGGCCGGCCGGGTGTGGCCCGGGGAGACGCCGCCCAGCTCGTCGGGGTCGGTCAGCAGCCGCCGGTAGAGCGGGGAGCGGGCCTGGAGCTCCTCGTGGGTGCCGAGGTCGGCGAGGCGGCCGTCGTCCAGGACGGCGATCCGGTCGGCGAGGTTCAGGGTGGAGCGCCGGTGCGCTATCAGCAGGGTGGTGCGGTCCGCCATGACGGAGCGCAGCGCGTCGAAGATCTCGTGCTCGACCCGGGCGTCCACGGCCGAGGTGGCGTCGTCCAGGACGAGGATGCGGGGGTCGGTGAGGATGGCGCGGGCCAGGGCGACGCGCTGGCGCTGACCGCCGGAGAGGGTGAGCCCGTGCTCGCCGACCGTGGTGTCGTATCCGTCGGGGAGGTCGGCGATGAACCGGTCGGCCTGGGCGGCGCGGGCGGCGCGGCGGATCTCCTCGTCGGTGGCGTCGGGGCGGCCGTAGGCGATGTTGGCGCGGACGGTGTCGGAGAAAAGGAAGCTGTCCTCGGGGACCATGCCGATGGCCTTGCGCAGCGAGGCGAGGGTCAGCTCGCGCACATCGTGGCCGCCGACCAGCACCGCGCCGCCCGACACGTCGTAGAAGCGGGGCAGCAGCAGCGAGACGGTGGACTTGCCGCTGCCGGAGGCGCCGACGACGGCGACGGTCTCGCCGGGCCGGATGCTCAGCGAGAACCCGTCGAGGACGGGGCGGCCGTCACCGTAGGCGAAGGAGACGTCCTGGAAGCGGACGCCGGCCGCTTCGTCGGACGGCAGCTCGGTCGTACCGTCCGCCAGCGTGGGCTCGGTGTCGATCAGCTCCAGTACGCGCTCCACGCCGGCCCGGGCCTGCTGGCCGACGGTGAGGACCACGGCGAGCATCCGGACCGGGCCGATGAGCTGGGCGAGGTAGGTGGAGAAGGCGACGAAGGTGCCCAGGGTGATCTGGCCCCGGGTGGCGAGCCAGCCGCCGAGCGCCAGCATGGCGACCTGTCCGAGCGCGGGCACGGCCTGCAGGGCGGGGGTGTAGCGGGCGTTCAGCCGGATGGTGCGCAGCCGGCCGGCGAACAGCTTGCGGCTTGCCGCGCGGATCTTTCCGGTCTCCTGCTCCTCCTGCCCGAACCCCTTGACCACCCGGACGCCGCTGACGGCGCCGTCCGCCACCCCGGCCACCTGCGCGGCCTGGGCCTGGGCGTACCAGGTGGCGGGATGGAGCCGGAGCCGGCTGCGTTTGGCGATCACCCAGATCGCCGGGGCGACGGCGAGTGCGACCAGGGTCAGCGGCACCGACAGCCAGGCCATGATCACCAGGGAGATCAGGAACAGCAGGACGTTGCCGATGGTCATCGGCAGCATGAAGAGCAGGCTCTGGATGAGCTGGAGGTCGCTGGTGGCGCGGCCGACCACCTGCCCGGTGGACAGCTCGTCCTGCCGCCGCCCGTCGAGCCTCACGATGGTGCCGTACATCTCGGTGCGCAGGTCGTGCTGGACGTCGAGGGCGAGCCGCCCGCCGTAGTAGCGGCGGACGTAGGTCAGGGCGTAGACGACGACCGCGGCGGCGACCAGCAGCCCGGTCCACAGGGCCAGCGAGCCGGTGCCCTCCCCGATGACGTCATCGATGACGATCTTGGTGATCAGCGGGACGAGGGCCATCACGCCCATCCCGGCGAGCGACGAGCCCAGCGCGAGCACCACATTGCGCCGGTACCGCCAGGCGTACCCGGACAGTCTCCGCGCCCAGCCCTGCTCTGCCTGCCCCGCCGCCACGGTGGCCTCCCGTCGTCCTGTGGACCCGTCCCGGTCCCGTCGGCTCAGGCGCCGTCCGGAGCGGCCCCACCGGGGCCCGTCCCGTCCGCGACCGCCCTGTTCAAGGGGCCGGCGACGGACCTGATCTTCCGGAAGGCTCCAACGCGGCCCGGACCGGATTTCATCCTTCCGCAACAAACCCCGGCCCGAAGTCCCACCGGGCCGGGGCCCGGGTCCTAGGACCGGCGGTGCCCCGGCCCGGGGCAGCGTGGGGGTGCCGCGGGGTTACCGCGGGGCCGTCATCGAGTCCTGGGCGGGCCGGCCCGGGGCGGCGGGGATGGACTCGGCCGGGGCGGCGGGCGGGACGAAGCCGACGTGGGACCGCTTGGCGCTGCGGGCCGGGAGGGACGCGGCGGCGAGGTCCTTGTGCACCGCCTTGGCGATGGCCTGGATGGTGTTGATGCCCGATTGCCAGTCGGCGTTGCCGTGGGTGAGGACGGTGATCTGGTGGTCGTGCTTCGTGCCGGTGAAGGCGCCGATGGAGTGCACCCGCCAGCCGAGGGTCTTGCGCGGCAGCCAGCCGTTCTTGACGTGGATCCTGGCGTCCTTGGAGGCGCCGGCCGGGGTCCCCCAGCGCTGGTCGGCGACGACCTCGTTCATCAGCTTGAGGAGGTAGGCACGGGAGGCGTCGGTGAGGACCGGGTTCTTCGCGGTGATCAAGGCCAGCAAGGCCTGCTGGTCGCGGGCGGTGATCTGGGTGAGGCCCCAGTAGTTGTCGGCCCCGGGCACGGTCCTGGTCATCCCGGCGGCCTTGAGGAAGCCCTTGATCTTCGTAGTGCCGAGTTGACGCCACAGCGCGCTGGTGGAGTCGTTGTCGGACCTGGTGATCATGGCCGTGGCGCGGGACTTCTCGGTCGCGGTCAGCGAACGACGGGTCTTCTGGGCGTCCCAGAGCAGGGTGGCGAGCACGGTCGTCTTGACCACGCTGGCGGAGTCGAACTTCTGGTCCGGCCGGAGGGTGCACGTGGTCTTGGTACGGCGGTCGTTGACGACCAGGGCGATGGTGCCCTTGCGGCCCTTGACGGCCGCGGTGATGTCCTTGGTCAGCTTGGCGGCGAGACCGGGCGTCTTCGAGGTGCAGACCACGGAGTCGGCCGCGGCGGCGGCCGGGGTGGCCGTCGCGGCGACGGCGGCGGGCAGCAGCAGGCCGAGGGCGAGGGCGGTGGACAGGGTCCCGGCTCCGGAGCGGCGGGCGCTGCCGCGGAGGGGGGACGTGCGGGGGGCCGCGGGCCCCTCGGCTATGGACGGGTCTGCGGACTGGGCTATGGAGAGGTGTCTTTTCACATGACGAAGGACTCGGCGTGCGGCGGAAGGTTGTACGTATGCCGGGTCCCTGCCGTGGCTCGTTACAGCCCCGTGACGGATCGGACGGGTCCGTTGCCGGCGGGGCCCGCCCGGGCCGCCTTGTCGCAGGTCAGCCCGGGCGGGAAGGGCCTGGGGTCAGAGGTGGGTGGGGGCGAACATGCGGAGGACGGCGGGGAGGACGACCACCGAGGGGCCGGGGGTGTTCAGGGCCTTGGTCAGGTCCTCGCGGAGGGCGTCCGGGCTGGTGCGCACCGCGGGGACGCCGAAGGACTCGGCGAGGGCGGTGAAGTCCGGGCGGGCCAGTTCGGTGCCGGTCGCCTCGCCGAAGGCGTCGGTCATGTACTCGCGCAGGATGCCGTAGCCGCCGTCGTCCACGATCAGCCAGGTGACGTCGAGGCCGTACTGCCTGGCCGTCGCCAGCTCGGCGAGGGAGTACATGGCGCCGCCGTCGCCGGAGACGGCGAGGACGGGGCGGCCCGGTTCGGCCGCGGCGGCGCCGAGCGCGGCCGGGAAGCCGTAGCCGAGGCCGCCCGCGCCCTGGGCGGAGTGCATGGTGTTGGGGCGCCGCGCGTCGAAGGCGGACCAGGCCCAGTAGGCCAGGATCGTCATGTCCCAGAAGCTGGGCGCGTCGTCCGGGAGGGCCGCCCGGACGTCGGCCAGCAGCTGCTGCTCCAGGGTGAGTCGCTGGGCGTCGATGCGTTCGCGGACCGCCGCCAGGACCGTGCGTACCCGCTCGGCGTCGCCCCGGTCGGGGCGCGGCGGGACGGTCTCCAGCAGGGCGGTGAGGGCGAGCCGGGCGTCGGCGTGGATGCCGAGCGCGGGGTGGTTGGACTCCAGCTTCCCGGCATCGGCCTCGATCTGGATCACCCGGCCGCGCGGGGCGAAGGTGTGGTAGTTCGAGGAGAGTTCGCCCAGGCCGGAGCCGACGACCAGCAGGACGTCGGCGTCCTCCAGGAAGTCGGTGGTGTGCCGGTCCTCCAGCCAGGACTGGAGGGAGAGGGGGTGCTTCCAGGGGAAGGCGCCCTTGCCGCCGAAGGTGGTGACCACGGGGGCGTTGAGGCGCTCGGCGAGCGCGAGCAGCTTGCCGGAGGCGTCGGCGCGGACGACCCCGCCGCCCGCGATGATCGCCGGGCGTTCGGCGTTCGCCAGCAGCTGGGCGGCGACGGCGGTGAGTTCGGGCCGGGGCACCACCTCGTCCGGGGTGGCGTCCAGGGCGGTGACGACCGGCAGGGTGGTCTCGGCGAGCAGGACGTCCTGCGGGATCTCCACCCAGACCGGGCCGTGCGGCGCGGTGAGCGCGGACTGCCAGGCGGCGGCGATCGCGGAGGGGATCTGCGACTGCGTCCGCACGGTGTGCACGGACTTGACGATGTCGCGGAAGGAGGCCTGCTGGTCGCGGAGTTCGTGCAGATAGCCGTGGCGGCCACCGCCGAGCCCGGCGGCCGGGACCTGGCTGCCGATGGCGAGGACCGGCGCGCTGGCGGCGGCCGCCTCCTGGAGGGCGGCCAGCGACATCAGCGCGCCGGGGCCGGTGGAGAGCAGCAGCGGGGCGGCCTCGCCGGTGATCCGCCCGTAGGCGTCGGCGGCGAAGCCCGCGTTGTTCTCCACCCGCAGACCCACGTACCTCAGGTCCGAGCGGCGCAGCGCGTCGAACATGCCGAGCGCGTGCTGTCCGGGCAGCCCGAAGACGGTGGTGGCCCCCAGGCCGGCGAGCGTCTCGACGACGAGGTCGCCGCCGTTGCGGCCCGCGGGAGGGTTGAGGGCCGCCTCGGTCTGGGCGGCGGTGGGCCGCAGGACGAGGTCGTGGTCGTGGGTCACTTGCCGTCAGCCTCCGTGTCGTTCGAAGTGGCGCGCGCGGCGGCGATCTGCCGGGACATGATGGTGGTCAGTTCGTACGCGGTGTGCGAGGCGGCCACCGAGGTGATCTCGGCGTGGTCGTAGGCCGGGGCGACCTCGACCACGTCGGCGGAGACCAGGTTGCAGGAGGCCAGCCCGCGCAGGATCTCCAGCAGCTCGCGGGAGGTCATGCCGCCCGCCTCGGGGGTGCCGGTGCCGGGCGCGTGCGCCGGGTCCAGGCAGTCGATGTCGATGGAGATGTACAGCGGGCGGTCGCCGATGCGCTGGCGGAGCTGGTCGGCGACCTCGTCGGCGCCGCGCCGGTAGACGTCGGCGGAGGTGACGATGCCGAAGCCCATCTTCTCGTCGTCGGTGAGGTCCTGCTTGCCGTACAGCGGGCCGCGGGTGCCGACGTGGGAGAGCGCGGAGGTGTCCAGGATGCCCTCCTCCACGGCCCGGCGGAACGGCGTGCCGTGGGTGTACTCGGCGCCGAAGTAGGTGTCCCAGGTGTCCAGGTGGGCGTCGAAGTGGAGCAGGGCGACCGGGCCGTGCTTCTTGGCCATCGAGCGCAGCAGCGGCAGCGCGATGGTGTGGTCGCCGCCGAGGGTCATCATCCGGGCGCCGGTGGCGAGCAGGTCGTCGGCGGCGGCCTCGACGGTCTCCACGGCCTCGTTGATGTTGAACGGGTTGACCGCGATGTCGCCGCCGTCCGCGACCTGGGCGAGGGCGAACGGGGAGGCGTCCTGCGCCGGGTTGTACGGGCGCAGCAGCCGGGACGCCTCACGGATGGCGTTGCCGCCGAAGCGGGCGCCGGGCCGGTAGGAGACCCCGGAGTCGAAGGGGACGCCGACCACGGCGACATCGGCGCGGCCGACCTCGTCCAGGCGCGGCAGCCGGGCGAACGTCGCCGGTCCGGCGTACCGCGGGATGCGGGACGAGTCGACGGGGCCGCGCGGCGTGCCGTTGCTGCCGGTGCTGCTCATGTCCAGGGCCTTCCTCTACTGCTGCGTTTACCGCTGCTGCGTTGCTGCGGCGGCCACGGGCGTTCCCGTACCGCTTGTTGGCTTATCAGACCTTTTGGGTCCGGTACTGAGGGTAGTCGCGTCCGGCCCGTGCTCCGGCCGCCGTCACGAGGGCCGCCGTCACGTGGGCCGCCGGAGCCCGCCGCGGAATCCGGCCGGCCGCCGTCACGAGGCGGCCCGCGCCGCCACCGCGTCCGCCGCCTCCGACGGGTCGTGCCCGGCCAGCCGGGCCTTCCAGACGGCCAGCACCGCGGGGTCTGTCGGCGGGGTGGCGAGGGAGACGGCCAGGTAGGCGACGAGCGAGGCGAGCAGCCCGTAGTAGATCGGCTCGGTGGCCAGGACCCCGAACGCGGCCATCAGCCCGACCACGGTCAGCCCGCCCACCGCGACCGCCGCCAGCGCCCCGTACACCGTGCCGCGCCTCCACAGCAGCCCGCCGAGGATGGGCACCAGCAGCCCGCCGACCAGCAGGTTGTAGGCGACGGTCAGCGCCTCGACCACGTTGTTGAGCGCGATGGAGATCAGGATCACGGCGACGCCCATGAGGAGGATGAAGGCCCGGTTGTCCTTGACCTCGTCGCGGGCGGGCTCGGAGGGATCGGCCCCGCCGTCATGGCGCACCGCGCCCTTCAGCCGCGCCCAGATGTCGTTGTTGGCGACGGTGGCGCAGGCGATCAGGGCACCCGAGGAGGTGGACATCACCGCGGCGAGCGCGGCGGCCAGCACCAGTCCGCGCACGCCCACGGGGAGTTCGTCGGTGACGATGGTGGCGAAGGCGTCGTCCGGGCTGCCGAGGTCGGGGTACATCACCTTGGCGGCGGTGCCGATCACCGCGCCCGCGATCGCGTACGCCAGGCAGTACGTTCCGGCCACGGTGCCGCCCCAGCGGGCCACCTTGTCGTCCCGGGCGGTGAACACCCGCTGCCAGATGTCCTGGCCGATCAGCATGCCGAAGGTGTAGATCAGGACATAGGTGAAGATCGTCTGGCCGCCGATGCCGAAGGGCGCGAAGTAGTCGGACGGCAGCTGCGCCTTCATCTCGGCCCAGCCGCCCGCCTTGACGATCGCGATCGGCAGCAGCAGGAGCAGTACGCCGATGGTCTTGACGACGAACTGCACCATGTCGGTGAGGGTGATCGACCACATTCCGCCGAGCGCGGAGTACGCCACCACGATGGTGCCGCCCAGGACGATCGCCGCCCAGCGCGGCAGGTCGAACAGCACGTCGAAGATGGTGGCGTACGCGATGGTCGAGGTGACCGCGAGCATCAGGGTGTACGCCCACATCACCACGCCCGAGATGACCCCGGCCCGGCCGCCGTAGCGCAGGTCCAGCATCTCGGAGACGGTGTACACCTTCAGCCGGGCGATCCGCGCGGAGAAGAAGAGGGAGAGGGCGAGCAGGCCCAGGCCGATGGTGAAGACCATCCAGGCGCCGGACAGCCCGTGGGTGTAGCCGAGGCCGACGCCGCCGATGGTGGAGGCGCCGCCGAGGACGATGGCGGCCATGGTCCCGGAGTACATCCCGGGGCCGAGCCGGCGTCCGGCGACCAGGAACTCGCTCTTGGACTTGGCGCGGCGCATGCCCCACCAGCCCATCGCCAGCATCCCGGCCAGGTAGACGACGATCACTGCGTAGTCGACGGCCATGGGGCCTCCTTCGCTCACCTCGGTGGCGTGTCGTGCAAGGACGTACTGCTCGGGCGGCGGCGCTTGCGGGGACATCCGCCCGTACCCGCGGCCGCCGGTCGGCACGACCTTAGGTGGCCGGAAAGCGACCCTGAAGTGTACGTTTCCTCCACTGCCGAGAGAGCAAGTGGAGGAAACGTCCATGCCCGGACCGGCGGCCGACGGGCCGGAGGGCACCTCCGTAGCGCCGCCCGGCCCGGCGATCCCGCTGTCCGCCCTGCTCGCCGACGAGGAGCTGGGGCTGCGGCTGATCGCGGGCGCCGAGGACCCGGCGGCGGTGGCGGTGCACTGGGTGCACACCTCGGAGATGGCCGACCCCTTCCCGTATCTGCTCGGCGGGGAGCTGCTGCTGACCGCCGGGGTGCAGCTGGCCGAGCCGGAGCGAGGCGCCCGGGCGTACGCCGAGCGGGTCGTGGCGGCGGGCGGCGCGGCGCTCGGTTTTGGCCTGGCCCCGGTGTACGACACGGTCCCGGACGCCCTGGTCGAGGCGTGCGCGCACACCCGCCTCCCCCTCCTGGAGGTGCCGCCGCGCACCACGTTCACCGCGGTGGGCCGGGCGGTGTGGCGGCTGATGGGGCAGGCCCGCCACCGGGAGCTGCGCCGGGTCACCGAGGCGCAGCAGGCGCTCGCCTCGGCGGCGGCCCGCCCGGACCCGGTCCCGGCGGTGCTGCACGCGCTGGCCTCCCGGCTGCCGGGGCGGGCGGTGCTGTACGCGGGTGACGGACGCCGTTACGCGGAGGCCGGCCGCGCGCTGCCGGACGGCACCGAGCAGGCCCTGGGCCGCCTGGCGGCCCGGGTGACCACGGGGACCGCCTCCGCCGCCGACACCGTGGACGGCGCGCAGCTGACCGCGTACGCCCTCGGCGGCACCCACGGTCTGGCGCTCGCCCTCGCCACCGGCCCCCGCGAACCGGGCGACCACACCGTGGCCGGGGTCGCCGTGGTGCTGCTCTCCCTGCTCACCGCCCGCCACCAGGGCGCCGACGAGGCCACCCGTACCGCCGCCCTGGTCCGTTTGCTGCTGGGCGCCGCCCCCGAGGAGGCCGCCGCCCCACTCGGCCCGGCGCCCTGGACCGTCGTCCACGCCCAGGGCGAGGGCCCGCCGCCCGCACTCGGCACCCCGCTGGTCGACACTGGCGACGGCACCGTACGCGCCCTCCTCCCCCACGGGCACGAGGTGGCCGAGCACCCCGGCTGGACCCTCGGCGTCAGCGCCCCGGCCGCCCCGGGCGAGCTGCCCGCCGCCGACGCCCAGGCGTCCCGCGCCCTGCGCCGCGCCCGCGCCGCGCACACCCCCCTCGCCCGCCACCGCGCCTCGGGCCTCGCCGCCCTCGTCGACCCGGCCGAGGCCGCTACCCACGCCTCGGCCCTCCTCGCCCCCCTGGGCGGCGCCCCCCTCACCACCACCCTGCGCGCCTGGCTCTCCCTGCACGGCAGCTGGGACCGCACCGCCACCGCGCTCGGCGTCCACCGCAACACCGTCCGCCAGCGCATCGCCCGCTGCGCCACCCTCCTCGGCACCGACCTGGACGACCCGGACATCCGGATGGAGCTGTGGTTCGCGCTGCGGGCGGGGTGAGGCCGGTGATCGATACAGAGGGTGGGGCGGCGGCCCATTCCGCCTCCCACCGGAGGTACTCCAATTTCGTCTAAGGACGGAGCCGGCGATAGAGCCAGTGACGGGGCAGCCGCGTGCTGCTGAGGTCGGTCGAACGGACGCCGCCGGCGCCAAGCAATCGCCGCTGCCACTACCCGCGGCGTTGTCGCACGATGCTGTAGGGGCGGTCTCGACGAGACCGCCCCTACAGCATTGATGTTCACCTGGAAAAGTGGCGACCTCCACCGGGCCTCAACCTGACGCCATCCTTCCGAGATGATTGGCCCACGACCGCGAGGAACAGATCAGGGCGTAGGCCTTTCGTCAGCCCTCGCGCAACCAGAAGCGTTTCGTCCACCAGTACATGACAGTGCGATCCGGCGGCCACGGCGCCATTTGGGTGCTCTCCTTCTCGAAGGCATCCCGAGCCAGGTCAATAGGCCGCCATCCGGATGGCGGTTCCTCGCCACCGGTTCGCTGCCGTGCGCTTCCCGCGAACCGCGGTTCCGAAGCCCCGGATGCCAGGAAACTCTGCTGGGCTTCCAGGAGGGACGCACGGTTCGCACCCTTCCTCAGCGTCGGCCAGCGAAGTTGCGTGATGTCGTCCTCCCATTTGCAGACCGGACAGATCATCGAGGATCCTGGAGGATCTTCGAACACCCTGGAGCCGCAACACACACAGGGATAGCGGACTGCGGCCTGCCTAGCCCCTCGTTCAAAGTCAGTTGCCTCGCTCACTTCGCCGCCTCCGCCTTCTGGGACGTATGGTGCCCGGCATGTTCTTGAACGCCTGCAATCCGCCCTCGAGTTTATAGAAGGTAATGATGCCCTTCTTGCTCTTCATTCCGAACTCACCGCTCTCGCGGTCGAAGAATCGCACCGTACCGTCGTCGGCTACGTCCTTGACCAACACACCCGGGCGTGTGCCATCGCACTCGCACATGAGGTCCTTGGCCGCCTCCTCGTACTCGATCTGCGTTTCATAGCCCATCTCCGGACCATGCCTGGTGTAGTGATCATCGAGGTTACCCGGACTCGTCCACGCATCACAGTTGTAGACCAGGACCGACTTCTTTCCTGCCATCACATAGTACGTGTGCAGTTCTGCGACGGTCAGGTTGTGGACCCGCTGTTCCGGTACGTTCCAGGAGCGGATCGCGGCAACCTCCGCAGTGGCGCCCGCAGAAGTCCGAAGGAGCATGCCCGGTTCGATGTCCGCGGAATATGTCCAGGAATTGACGCAGCCACCTACCCAGAAAGGGTGCGTACCGGTAGCCGCGACGGAATCCGTCGAGTCGGATTCGGATGGGGAGACGGCCACGTCGACGAGTGCCTTGGCACCCTGCCCGGCAATGGTTGCCTGAACGGGCTGCGCTTCGGTGCGGCCGGTCCTCGGGTCAGTGGCGAGAACCTGGTCGCCTACGCGGACTTTTTCGATCGGCTCAGCCCGAGCGTCGCCCATCAAGACCGGAGTCGTGCCCTGATCGACGACTTCCCGTCGCCAGTGCTCCCGGCGGGCGCGAAGATCGCGATCGGCAGTGGTACGCACACGCTGTACACGATCGACGCCACGGCGGACGGCAGTTACTACCACGACAAGAAGACCGGCAAGGGCCAGGACAAGATCCTGTCCTCCAAGAAGGTCAACTTCGCCCGGGCCACCCAGGCCCCCGTCAACCAGCGGCGCCGCATCAAGGGCGCGGGCATCTGGTACCGGATCTCCGAGGGCGCCTACAAGGGCATGTGGATCGGTGAGGCGTGGCCGAACGTCTTCCTGCGCGGTGAGTACGTGGTGACCACCTACCGCATCCCGCGCACACTCACCATCGTGGCCAACGCGGACGTCACGGCGTACAAGTTCGGTGCGGACGGCGTGACCGGCACGACCATGCCACTGCAGTCGGGCAGCGAGCAGTCCTTCACCTTCGACCGGCGAGCGGTCGTCAACGGCCGCGCGATGTGCCGGATCTCGGCGGGCGCGATGGCCGGGCACTGGGTGCCGGCGAACCAGGTCGTCACCGACGGCCGCGTCTGACGCCTGACGAGTGACCGCCGACGGCCGCGCCTGACGACCGGCGGCCGTGTCCGACCGGCATGACGGCCGAGACCGGCCGACGACGCTCGCGGTCCACGGGAAGATCTCCCATCGGAGAGTCCCTGGACCGCGGGCGTCCGGCCGTACCCGCACCGTGCGAACCTCACCGGCTTTCCGGCACGGCACAGCTCGGCACGGCGCCAACACGGCACCAGGATCGAGGGAGTACGCAGATGGCCCTCGCCCCGGGCACGCGCTGGCCGGGGCCTCGAACACAACGAGCTGGAATACGTCCACGCCGTCAAGGCCAGGTCTTCTGGTTCGCGCTGCCCTCCCCGTACAACCGGTCGAGCCGGGATGTGGAGATCACCGGCGGGGAGATCGTCGGCCTGCCGACCGGTCTGAAGGCCGTGGGGTACGGGGTGTTCGACCTCCGGGACATGGGCGGCACTCCGCTCATAGCCATCGAGGGGGCGCCTCCTCCGGTCTGCGTTACAGCCAGCTCGTCGGGTGCGGGCTGGTGCTGCGCCTGGAGAAGTGACGGCAGGTGTTGGCCCGGGGGCGCCGTTTCCGCGCCGGTCGTACGAGGCGTTACGGGCCCTACAACCCCGGCCCCGCCAGGCCGGCGAGCACGCCGTAGGCGAGCGGGAGGGCGTAGGCGGCGAGCGCGAGCCTGGCCGAGCGCGAGCGGAGCTGCTCCAGCAGGGCGGCGGTGAGGATGCCGAAGACCGCCGCGAAGAGGACGGTGTCGGAGCTGTCCAGGGCGTCCCAGCCGTGGGCGGCCAGGGTGGTGAAGACCATGGCGGCGGCGAAGAAACCGGCCGCCGAGAGGGCCTCGTCCTTGCCGAGCACCGGGCGGGCGTCCGGATCGGCCTCCCGCGGACCGCCCCGCCCCGACCCGCTGCGCAGGCCCTGCCGCAGCAGGGCGGTCAGGACGGCGAGATCCAGCACCGTCGCGATGACGAACGAGACCTTGAAGAACATTTCCACGGTGGCACTCCTCCGGCTCCTCTCCCCCGGATCGTAAGGACGACGCCGTGGGGTGCGGGGTTGCCCACGTGCCCAGCGTCACGTCACCGGCGCCCGCCGGGCCATGGACAGCGTCGACAACCGGCCGGTAACTTGTATGGCTGACTGAGCAAGCGCTTAGACATGGCCGTGAGCGACGAGCCGTGACCGACCGGTACCAAGGAGGCCGTCCGTGCGCCGGACCGTATTCAACGAGGACCACGAGGCGTTCCGGGAGACCATCCGGGACTTCATCGAGACCGAGGTCGTCCCCGTCTACGACGACTGGTTCGCCGCCGGGCAGGCGCCGCGCGACTTCTACCTCAAGCTCGGCGAGCTGGGCCTGTTCGGCATCAACGTGCCGGAGGAGTTCGGCGGCGCCGGGCTGGACACCCACAAGTTCGAGGCCGTGCTCTACGAGGAGACCGCCCGCGCGGGCGTGCAGTTCGGCGGGTCCGGGGTGCATGTGCTGCTGGCGCTGCCGTACCTCAAGATGCTCGCCGACGACGAGCAGAAGAAGCGCTTCCTGCCGAAGTTCACCACCGGCGAGGAGATGTGGGCGCTGGCGATGACCGAGCCGGGCACCGGCTCCGACCTCGCGGGCATGAAGACCACCGCCAAGCTCTCCGAGGACGGCACCCACTACCTGCTCAACGGCGCCAAGACCTTCATCACCGGCGGTGTCCACGCCGACCGGGTCATCGTCTGCGCCCGGACCGCCGCGCCCACCGCCGAGGACCGCCGCTTCGGCATCTCGCTGTTCGCGGTGGACGCCACGTCCGCCGGGTACTCCATCGGCCGCAAGCTGGACAAGCTGGGCCTGCGCACCTCCGACACCGCCGAGCTGGCGTTCGTCGATGTGAAGGTGCCGGCCGAGGACCTGCTCGGCGAGGAGAACAAGGGCTTCTCCTACCTCGGCCGGAACCTCCCCTCCGAGCGCTGGGGCATCGCCTTCGGCGCGTACGCGCAGGCCAAGGCGGCCGTCCGGTTCGCCCAGCAGTACGTCACCGAGCGCACCGTGTTCGGCAAGACGGTGGCCTCCTTCCAGAACACCAAGTTCGAGCTGGCCGCCTGCCAGGCCGAGGTGGACGCCGCCGAGGCGGTCGCCGACCGCGCCCTGGAGGCCCTGGACGCGGGCGAGCTGAGCGCCGCCGAGGCCGCCTCCGCCAAGCTGTTCACCACCGAGGTCGCCCACCGGGTGATCGACCGCTGCCTCCAGCTGCACGGCGGCTACGGCTATATGAACGAGTACCCGATCGCCCGTCTGTACGCGGACAACCGGGTCAACCGCATCTACGGCGGCACCAGCGAGGTCATGAAGTCGATCATCGCCAAGTCGATGGGGCTGTAGGGCCACCGATGTCCGATCCGGGGCCGGGGCCGGAAGCACTGGAGGAACTGCTGGACCTGCTCGATCTGGAGCGGGTCGAGCAGGACATCTTCCGCGGCCGGTCCCGGTCGGCGATCATCCCCCGGGTCTTCGGCGGGCAGGTCGCCGCCCAGGCGCTGGTCGCCGCGGGCCGGACCGTGCCCGCCGACCGGGCGGCCCACTCGCTGCACTCCTACTTCCTGCGCACCGGCGACCCGGACGCGCCGATCGTCTACACCGTGGACCGCATCCGGGACGGCCGCTCCTTCACTACCCGCCGGGTGGTCGCCGTCCAGCACGGCCGCCCGATCTTCCACCTCTCCGCCTCCTTCCAGGCGTACGAGGAGGGCATGGAGCACCAGTCCGCCATGCCCGCCGCCCCGGACCCGGAGACCCTGCCCACCGCCGCCGAGCTGCTGCCCCGGTACGCGGACGCCTTCGCCGGGCCGGACATCGTGGACCGGCTGCTGGAGGCGCGGGCCGCGGTGGACCTGCGGTATGTGCACGAGCCGCCGTTCGCCACCGCGGGCACCCCGCGCGAGCCGCGCTCCCAGGTGTGGTTCAGGGCGGCGGGGAAGCTCACCGACGATCCGCTGCTGCATGTCTGCCTGGCCACGTACGTCTCCGACATGACGCTGCTGGACTCGGTGCTGCTGGCGCACGGGCGCGGCGGCTGGACCGTCGGCGACGTGGTGGGGGCGTCGCTGGACCACGCGATGTGGTTCCACCGCCCGTTCCGGGCCGACGAGTGGCTGCTGTACGACCAGGAGTCGCCGTCCTCCTCCGGCGGGCGCGGCCTCGGCCAGGCCCGGATCTGGACGCAGGACGGCCGCCTGGCGATCTCCGTCATCCAGGAGGGTGTCGTCCGCGTACCGAGGTGAGGCCTCGGTACGCCGTGTGCACTGACGCCCGCCGATGCCTTTTGCGCCGACGACCCGGCGACGCCGTTTGCGCCGGGGTGACGCGGACACTCGTGGCCGGGTGAGCCGAGACGCGAGCCCGGGAGGTAGCGGCGACATGGGTGACGACGGGTACGGGAGCGGGGGCGGGAACGCCGGAGTGCGGCGGGCCGCGCTGGTCGGGGCGGCGAGCGGGTTGCGCAGCCAGGCGGGACTGGCCGGGGTGGCGCTGACCGCCCGTCCGGACGATCCGGCCGGATCGCTGCTCGCCCACCGGTGGGGCCGGATCGGCGCGGTGGTGGCCGCGGTCGGCGAGGCGGTGGGCGACAAGCTGCCGCGGACACCGAGCAGGCTGAGCCCCCAGGGGCTCCTCCCCCGGCTGCTGCTGGGCGGGGTGACCGGCTGGGCGCTGGCGGCGCGGGAGCAGACCCGGGCCGAGGACGGCGGGACGCACGAGGAGGCGTACCAGTACGCGGCCGACGGCGAGGAGCTCACCCGCTCGGCCCCGGACGCCGGCCCGGCGCTGATCGGCGCGGCGGTGGGCGTGGCGGCAGCGGCGGCGGCCTCGTTCGCCGGGGCGCGCTGGCGGCGGATCGCCGCCGGTCGGAACTGGCCGGACTGGCCGTTCGCGCTGGTGGAGGACGCGGTGACGGCGGCGGTGGTGTACGCGGCGGTGGGTCGGCCGGACGGCCGGCGGGAGGCCGGGGCGGGTGACCCCTGGCGCGAGGAGACGCTGTACGAGGGCTCGTACGCCGCCCGCGAGGTGGACGCGGACGTCCGCCCGGACGCGTACCACCAGCCGGGCGGCTGACCCTCAGCCCGTGAGTCCGGCCGCGTCCAGCAGGTAGGCGGCGAGCGGCTCGTAGTGGCGCGGGTCGGGGACGTTGTCGTCCAGCGGGATGGCGACCTGGAGCGTGCCCTCGGCCTCGCCCAGGAAGAGGGCGGGGTCGTTGCAGTCGGCGTAGCCGAGGGAGTCGACGCCCCGCTGGGCGGCGCGTCCGGCCCAGCCGTGGTCGGCGACCACCAGGTCCGGCGGGGTCTCCAGGTGGTCCAGGATGGCGTTCATCGGCTCGGGCGAGTGGGTGTGCCAGAGGCTGGCCCCGCGCCCGAAGACGGCCACATCGGCGAACTGCACCACGTACCCCTCGTCGGCGGTGAGCCCGCCGGGGATGCGGACGATGTCGCAGCCCGCGGCCCGCAGCGCGGCGGCGGTGGAGCTGTGCAGGTCCAGCAGGGCGCCGGGGTGCCCGGTGGCGAACAGCACCCGCTGCCGGTCCTCGGCGGCCTTGGCGAGCCGGGCGGCCATCCGGTCGAGCCCGGCCACGGTCAGCTCCGGGTCGATGGTGTCCTGGCCCACCCGGTGGGTCGGGTCGTCGTTCACCCCGCACCGCTCGGCCATCACCGCGAGCACGTCCTGCTCGTCGGTCCAGCGGTCGCCCAGTTCCAGCCCCAGCCAGTAGTGGCGGTCGCCGTTGGCCAGCTTGCGGTAGTGGGAGAGGTTGTTGTCGCGCGGCGTGGCGACGTTCCCGGCGATCCGGCTGCGGACGAGGTGGTCGAGGAGGGCGGCGCGGCTGGGTATGGACATGGCCCCATTGTGCCGCCCGCCACGCGCCGTGGCCGAACCGTTCCGCCCGGTGGACGGGCCGGTGCCCGCCGGATCCGGTCCGGTCCGCGCGCCACCCGACACCTGCCCCTGACCCGGAGCACTCCCGCCCTACTCCCCCAGCGCCCCCAGCGTCCCGTGCGCCAGGCGCCGCAGCAGGGCCTCCATCTCGCCGCGGCCGAGCGGGCCGATGTGCGGGGTGGAGTTGAGCAGGCCGAAGACGGCGTGCACGGCGGCCCGGATCTCCGGTTCGGGCGGGGCGGGGTAGAGCTCGCGGACCACGGCGACCCACACCTCCACGTACTGCCGCTGGAGCTGGCGGACCCTGCGCCGGTCGGCGTCCCGGAGGCGGTCCAGCTCGCGGTCGTGCAGGGTGATCAGGGGGCGGTCGTCGAGGGCGAAGTCGACATGGCCGTCGATGAGCGCGCCGAGCAGCGCCTCGGGGTCTCCGGCCGCCTCCGCGACCCGCTGCCGTCCGCCGTCGAGGAGGCGTTCGCTGATGCCGACCAGCAGCTCGGCGAGCATGGCGTCCTTGCCGGGGAAGTGCCGGTACAGCCCGGGGCCGCTGATGCCGACCGCCGCCCCTATCTCGTCCACGCCGACGCCGTGGAAGCCGCGCTCGGCGAAGAGGCGGGCGGCCTCGCGCAGGATCTGCTCGCGGCGGGTGGGGGCGTCGGTCCTGGTGGTCATGGGGAGATTCTAGACAGCGGCGTTAGCGCTCGTTAACCTGAGCGCGGAGTTAACGTTAACTAACACCGGTCGGTAACCGGCAGGGCCGGGGCAGGCGCACGGGCAAGGGGGCTCGACACGATGCGACAGGCAGCGGCGGCGACCGGACGGGCGCCGGGCACGGGCTCGTCCCAGGCGCCCGTCCTCGGCAGCGCGGCGGACCCGGGCTCGGCCGCCTGGGCGGCGAACGAGGCGGCCCACCGGGAGCTCGCGGACGAGCTGCGGGGCAGGCTGGCGGCGGCCCGGCTGGGCGGCGGCGAGCGGGCCCGGGCCCGGCACACCGCGCGCGGCAAACTGCTGCCGCGCGACCGGGTGGACACCCTGCTGGACCCCGGCTCGCCGTTCCTGGAGCTGGCGCCGCTGGCGGCCAACGGGCTGTACGACGACCAGGCCCCGGCCGCCGGGGTGATCGCGGGCATCGGCCGGGTCTCCGGCCGCGAGGTGGTGGTGGTCGCCAACGACGCCACCGTCAAGGGCGGCACCTACTACCCGATGACCGTCAAGAAGCATCTGCGCGCCCAGGAGGTGGCGCTGGAGAACCGCCTCCCGTGTGTGTACCTGGTCGACTCGGGCGGGGCGTTCCTGCCCAAGCAGGACGAGGTCTTCCCGGACCGGGAGCACTTCGGGCGGATCTTCTACAACCAGGCCCGGATGTCCGGCGCGGGCATCCCGCAGATCGCGGCCGTGCTCGGCTCCTGCACCGCCGGTGGGGCGTATGTCCCGGCGATGAGCGACGAGGCGGTCATCGTCCGGAACCAGGGCACCATCTTCCTGGGCGGCCCGCCGCTGGTGAAGGCGGCCACCGGTGAGGTGGTCACCGCCGAGCAGCTGGGCGGCGGCGAGGTGCACTCGCGGATCTCCGGGGTGACCGACCACCTCGCCGAGGACGACGCCCACGCGCTGCGGATCGTCCGGAACATCGTGGCCACCCTGCCGGGCCGCGGTCCGCTGCCCTGGGCGGTGGAGCCGGTGGAGCCGCCGGCGGTGGATCCGGCCGGGCTGTACGGGGCGGTGCCGGTGGACTCCCGCACCCCCTATGACGCCCGCGAGATCATCGCCCGGGTCGTGGACGGCTCGCGCTTCCAGGAGTTCAAGGCCGAGTTCGGGCAGACCCTGGTCACCGGCTTCGCCCGGATCCACGGCCACCCGGTCGGGATCATCGCCAACAACGGCATCCTCTTCGCCGAGTCCGCGCAGAAGGGCGCGCACTTCATCGAGCTGTGCGACCAGCGCGGCATCCCGCTCCTCTTCCTCCAGAACATCTCCGGCTTCATGGTCGGCAAGGACTACGAGCACGGCGGGATCGCCAAGCACGGCGCCAAGATGGTCACCGCCGTCGCCTGCGCCCGGGTGCCGAAGCTGACCGTGGTGGTCGGCGGCTCCTATGGCGCGGGCAACTACTCGATGTGCGGCCGGACATACTCCCCCCGCTTCCTGTGGATGTGGCCGAACGCCAAGATCTCCGTGATGGGCGGCGAGCAGGCCGCCTCCGTCCTCGCCACCGTCAAGCGCGACCAGCTCGGCGACGAGTGGAGCGCGGAGGACGAGGAGGGCTTCAAGGCTCCCATCCGCGCCCAGTACGAGGAGCAGGGCAGCGCCTACTACGCCACCGCCCGGCTCTGGGACGACGGGGTGATCGACCCGCTGGAGACCCGGCAGGTGCTGGGCCTGGCCCTGACCGCCTGCGCCAACGCCCCGCTCGGGGACGCCGGCTTCGGCGTCTTCCGGATGTGAGGCGGCCATGACCAATCACAAGAAGCCATGACCAATTCAACTGCGAGGACGGGCATGTTCGACACGGTCCTGGTCGCCAACCGCGGCGAGATCGCCGTCCGGGTGATCCGCACCCTGCGGGCGCTCGGCATCCGCTCGGTGGCGGTGTTCAGCGACGCCGACGCGGACGCCCGGCACGTACGGGAGGCCGACACCGCGGTACGGATCGGGCCGCCGCCCGCCGGGGAGAGCTATCTGCGGGCCGACCGGCTGCTGGCGGCCGCCGCCGCGACCGGTGCCCAGGCCGTCCACCCGGGGTACGGCTTCCTGGCCGAGAACGCCGCCTTCGCGCGGGCCTGCGAGGAGGCCGGGCTGGTCTTCATCGGGCCGCCCGCCGACGCCATCGCGCTGATGGGCGACAAGATCCGCGCCAAGGAGACCGTGGAGGCCGCCGGGGTCCCGGTGGTGCCCGGCTCCTCCGGCAGCGGGCTGAGCGACGCCGAACTGGCCGCCGCCGCCCGGGAGATCGGTATGCCCGTGCTGCTGAAGCCCTCGGCGGGCGGCGGCGGCAAGGGCATGCGGCTGGTACGCGAGGAGGCCGCGCTCGCGGACGAGATCGCCGCCGCCCGGCGCGAGGCCCGGGCCTCCTTCGGCGATGACACCCTGCTGGTGGAGCGGTGGATCGACCGCCCCCGGCACATCGAGATCCAGGTGCTGGCCGACGGCCACGGCAACGTCATCCACCTCGGTGAGCGCGAGTGCTCGCTCCAGCGCCGCCACCAGAAGATCATCGAGGAGGCGCCCTCGGTCCTGCTGGACGAGGAGACCCGGGCGGCGATGGGCGAGGCGGCCGTGCAGGCGGCCCGCTCCTGTGGCTACCGGGGCGCGGGCACAGTGGAGTTCATCGTCCCGGGCACCGACCCTTCCGCGTACTACTTCATGGAGATGAACACCCGGCTCCAGGTGGAGCACCCGGTGACCGAGCTGGTCACCGGCGTGGACCTGGTCGAGTGGCAGCTGCGGGTGGCCGCCGGGGAGAAGCTCGGCCTGGGCCAGCAGGACGTCCGGCTCACCGGCCACTCCATCGAGGCCCGGCTCTGCGCCGAGGACCCGTCCCGCGGCTTCCTACCCTCCGGCGGCACGGTCCTGGCCCTCGCCGAGCCCTCCGGCGACGGCGTCCGCACCGACTCCGGGCTGAGCGAGGGCACCGAGGTCTCCAGCCTCTACGACCCGATGCTCGCCAAGGTCATCGTGCACGCCGCCGACCGGCCCTCCGCGCTGCGCAGACTGCGGGCCGCGCTGGCGGACACGGTCACCCTCGGCGTACCGACCAACGCCGGTTTCCTGCGGCGGCTGCTGGCCCACCCGGACGTGGTCTCCGGCGACCTGGACACCGGTCTGGTGGAGCGGGAGGCCGACGGGCTGGTGCCGGACGGGGTGCCGGACGCGGTGTACGAGGCGGCCGCGGCGGTACGCGAGGAGGCACTGCGCCCCGAGCCGGACGCGGGCGGCTGGACGGACCCGTTCTCGGTCCCGAGCGGCTGGCGCCTCGGCGGCGAGGCCGCGCCGGTCACCCACTGGCTGCGGGTGCCCGGTCTCGACCCGGTGGCCCACCGCTCCCGCGCCCGCACCGCCCGGGTCACCCCGGACGCGGTGACGGTCGAGGTCGACGGGGTCACCCACACCTTCCACCGGGCGGGCGGCTGGCTCGGCCGGGACGGCGACAGCTGGCATGTCACGGACCACGACCCGGTGGCCGCCTCGCTGGGCGCGAGCGCGCACGCGGGCGCCGACTCGCTGACCGCGCCCATGCCGGGCACGGTCACCGTGGTGAAGGTCGCCGTGGGCGACGAGGTCACCGCCGGGCAGGGGCTGCTGGTGGTGGAGGCGATGAAGATGGAGCACGTCATCTCCGCCCCGCACGACGGCACGGTCGCCGAGCTGGACGTCACCCCGGGCACGGCGGTCGCCATGGACCAGGTGCTGGCGGTGGTGATGCCCCACACGGCGGCCGACGACGGCGCCGCCGGGACCGGCGAGGGAGCCGGGGGCGCCCAGGAGGCCGCCGGGGACCCCGTAGCCCCGAGGCCCGCCGTACCGACCGGCCAGGAGGCGACCCGATGAGCACTCCCCCGACGGCCGCCCTCCCCATGGTGGTCCGCGACCCCGCCCTCCCCGCCCGGGTGCGGATCCACGAGGTGGGCGCCCGGGACGGCCTCCAGAACGAGCAGGCCCAGGTCCCCACCGAGGTCAAGGCCGAGTTCGTCACCCGGCTGGCCGCCGCCGGGCTGACCACCATCGAGGCGACCAGCTTCGTCCACCCCAAGTGGGTGCCCCAACTGGCCGACGCCGAGGAGCTGTTCCCCCGGGTGCGGGACGCGCTGCCCGGGATACGGCTGCCGGTGCTGGTGCCCAACGAGCGCGGCCTGGACCGGGCGCTGGCGCTGGGCGCCCGGGAGGTGGCGGTGTTCGCCAGCGCCACCGAGTCCTTCGCCAAGGCCAACCTCAACCGCACCGTGGACGAGGCGCTCGCCATGTTCGCCCCGGTGGTCACCCGGGCCGTGGAGCACGGCCTGACCGTGCGCGGCTATCTCTCGATGTGCTTCGGCGACCCCTGGGAGGGCGCCGTCCCGGTCGAGCAGGTGGTGGCCGTCTGCCGGCGGCTGGCCGAGATGGGCTGCGACGAGCTGAGCCTCGGCGACACCATCGGCACGGCCACCCCGGGCCATGTCTCCGCCCTGCTCACCGCGCTGGACGAGGCGGGGATAGGCAGCCGCCGGCTCGCCGTGCACTTCCATGACACCTACGGGCAGGCGCTCGCCAACACGCTGACCGCGCTGCGGCACGGGGTGACCACGGTGGATGCCTCGGCCGGCGGGCTCGGCGGCTGCCCGTACGCGAAGTCCGCCACCGGCAACCTCGCCACCGAAGACCTCGTGTGGATGCTGAACGGCCTCGGCATCGAGACCGGGGTCGACCTCGGCCTGCTCACCGCCACCAGCGCGTGGATGGCCGGACACCTGGGGCGGCCCAGCCCCTCCCGCACCGTCCGCGCCCTCACCGGCGCGGCCTCCCACAAGGAGTCCTGATCACCATGTCCCTGGACCACCGGCTCTCCGCCGAGCACGAGGAACTGCGGCGCACCGTCGAGGAGTTCGCCCACGAGGTGGTGGCGCCCAAGATCGGCGACTTCTACGAGCGGCACGAGTTCCCGTACGAGATCGTCCGGGAGATGGGGCGGATGGGCCTGTTCGGGCTGCCCTTCCCGGAGGAGTACGGCGGCATGGGCGGTGACTACCTGGCGCTCGGCATCGCCCTGGAGGAGCTGGCCCGGGTGGACTCCTCGGTGGCCATCACCCTGGAGGCGGGGGTCTCGCTGGGTGCGATGCCGGTCTACCGGTTCGGCACCGAGGAGCAGAAGCGCGAGTGGCTGCCCCGGCTCTGCTCGGGCGAGCTGCTGGGCGCGTTCGGGCTGACCGAGCCGGAGTGCGGCTCGGACGCGGGCGGCACCCGCACCACCGCCGTACGGGACGGCGACGAGTGGGTGATCAACGGCTCCAAGTGCTTCATCACCAACTCGGGCACCGACATCACCGGCCTGGTCACGGTCACCGCCGTCACCGGCCGCAAGGAGGACGGCCGCCCGCTGATCTCCTCGATCATCGTGCCCTCCGGCACCCCCGGCTTCACGGTGGCCGCCCCGTACTCCAAGGTCGGCTGGAACGCCTCGGACACCCGGGAGCTGTCCTTCGCCGACGTCCGGGTGCCCGTGGCCAACCTGCTGGGCGAGGAGGGCCGGGGCTACGCCCAGTTCCTGCGCATCCTGGACGAGGGCCGGATCGCCATCTCGGCGCTGGCCACCGGCCTCGCCCAGGGCTGTGTGGACGAGTCGGTGAAGTACGCCCGGGAGCGCCGGGCCTTCGGCCGCCCGATCGGTGACAACCAGGCCATCCAGTTCAAGATCGCCGACATGGAGATGCGGGCGCACATGGCCCGGGTGGGCTGGCGGGACGCGGCCTCCCGGCTGGTCAGCGGGGAGCCGTTCAAGAAGGAGGCGGCGGTGGCCAAGCTGTACTCCTCCACGGTCGCGGTGGACAACGCCCGGGAGGCCACCCAGATCCACGGCGGCTACGGCTTCATGAACGAGTACCCGGTGGCCCGGATGTGGCGGGACTCCAAGATCTTGGAGATCGGCGAGGGCACCAGCGAGGTGCAGCGGATGCTGATCGCCCGCGAACTCGGCCTGAGCGCCGCCTGACCCGGCCCCTCCCGCGAGCCCGCCGCCCGATCCCGGGGCGGCGGGCTCACGGCGTGTACGGAGCCGGGAGCCCGGGTGGCGGCGGTCCCGGCCGCCCCGGCATGGAAGGTGTCGTGAGGTTAGGCTAACCTGACCGCCGACCTGCCCGCCGGCCGGATTCCGGCCGTACGAAAGCGACTCCACCATGACGACCGGCAACGACCGCGCCTCTCACCTCACCCGTCGCGGACTGCTCGCCGCGGGCGGCGCCCTCGGGCTCGGCGCCGCTCTGGTCGCGTGCGGCGGCGGCAAGGAGGACAAGGGCGCGAACGGCAAGGCCTCCGGCCCGTGGAAGTTCACCGACGACCGCGAGAAGACCGTGGAGACGAAGACGGTCCCGAAGAACATCGTCGCCTTCGTCGGCACCGCCGCCGCGCTGCACGACTACGGCGTCGAGGTGAAGGGCGTCTTCGGCCCGACCACCGTCAAGGACCCCAAGACCAAGCAGGTCAAGCCCGATGTGCAGGCCGGCGACCTGGACGTCGACAAGCTGACCGTCATCGGCAACGCCTACAACGAGTTCGACATCGAGAAGTACCTGAAGCTGGAGCCCGAGCTGCTGGTCTCCGCGATGTGGCTGCCCGGCAAGCTCTGGTACGTCCCGGACACCTCCCACGACAAGATCTCCAAGCTGGCGCCGACGGTGGCCCTGGAGGCTTCCAAGACCACCATGGCCAAGGCCGTCCGGCGCCACGCCGAGCTGGCCGGGTCGCTGGGCGCGGACCTGAAGAGCAAGAAGGTCACCGACGCCAAGGCCCGGTTCGAGAAGGCCTCCGCCCGGCTGCGCGCCGCGGCCAAGTCCCGCCCCGAGATCAGGGTGCTGGTCGGTTCCGCCAGCGCCGAGCTGTTCTATGTCTCGCTCGCCTCGACCTCCGCCGACACCGCCTACTACGAGGAGCTGGGCGTCAAGTTCGTCAAGCCCAAGGTGGACCAGGCGGGCTTCTTCGAGAGCCTCAGCTGGGAGAACGTCGACACCTACCAGGCCGACGTGATCATCATGGACAACCGCACCTCGGCCATCCAGCCCGCCGACCTGACGTCCAAGCCGACCTGGGCCCGGCTGCCCGCGGTCAAGGCCGGCCAGGTGTACCCGCGGGTCACCGAGCCGATCTTCTCCTACGACAAGTGCGCCACCATCCTGGACGACCTCGCGGCGGCGATCGAGAACGCGAAGAAGGTGGCCTGACCCCCATGGCGACCACGGCGGCCACCGCCCCGTTCACCTTCTTCTCCCTGCGGGTGGCCCGGACCCGGCGGCTCGGTCCGTCGCTGGTCCGCGTCACCTTCACCGGGGCCGCCGAGGACGGCCTGGGCGCCTTCGCCTCGGGCGGGTGCGACCAGAGCGTGTCGCTGTTCCTGCCCGCCTCGGGGCGGGACGAGCCGGGGCTGCCGGAGTTCACCACCGGCGAGGACCCTCCGGTCCTCGCCGGCTGGCGGGCCCTGCCTGACGACGAGCGCGCGGTGATGCGCTCGTACACCGTGCGCGAGCAGCGCAGGGGCCCGGACGAGCTGGACATCGACTTCGCCGTGCACGAGGACGGCGGCCCCGCCTGCCGCTGGGCCCTGGCCGCGGCCGAGGGCGACCGCGCGGTGGTGCTCGGCCCGGCGGTCGCGGACAACACCGCGGTGCGGTTCCGGCTCCCCGAGGACGCCGACGAGGTGCTGATCTGGGGCGACGAGACGGCACTGCCCGCCGCCTCGGCCATCCTGGGGGCGCTGCCCGCGGGGATACGGGCCCGGGTCTGGCTGGCGGTGCCGTGCGCGGCCGACCGGCTGGAGCCCGCCACCGCCGCGGACGCCGAGGTCGTCTGGCTGGTCCGCGAGGAGGGCGCCCCGTCCGCCGTCGAGGCGGTGCGGGCCGCCGAGTTGACGGGGGCGCGGCCGTACGCCTGGATCGCCG
The DNA here is from genome assembly GCF_023218175.1 of Streptomyces lichenis. Lineage (GTDB taxonomy): Bacteria > Actinomycetota > Actinomycetes > Streptomycetales > Streptomycetaceae > Streptomyces > Streptomyces lichenis. The sequence goes on from NZ_JALPTH010000003.1 coordinate 68,350, forward strand.
GCGAGTCCGGCTCCGTCAAGGCGCTCCGCCGCCATCTGGTGGGCGAGCGCGGCATCGACCGGCGCCGGGTCACCTTCGTCGGCTACTGGCGGCGGGGCCTGACCGAGGACGCCCTGCGCTCGGCCCCGGCGGAGCCGGACACCTACTAGAACGCGCGGGACACGGGCGGGATCGGCCACCGGGCCTCCCGCCCGTCCGCGCACCCGGGCCCGTCCCCGTACGCGCATCCGCTTCCCATGTCCCGTACGCCATCGCAACGCACCGCCCCGGCACAACCCTCCATCGCGCCTTTGCGAGCCCTACCAGGCCTTCACAACTCCCGCACCAGGCACCGTCATTGCTGAGTTGCTTACGTAAATTAGGTTAGGCTAACCTCACTTACGAAGCCGCCCTTCCCCATGCCCCCTGCCCCGGGAGGACCATTCCCATGCGCTCGCACCTGCTCAATGACGTGACGGCGGAGCAGTACCGGCGTTCCGTCACGGAAGGAGTCGAGCGAGTGGCGCACAGACTCGCCACCACCCGCAGGCCGTTCAGCGGCGCCACCCCCGACGCGCTCGCGCCGCGGATCTCGGCGGTCGACCTCGACCGGCCGCTCGGCGACTCCTCCGCCGCGTTGGACGAGCTGAGCGGGCTCTACCTGGACGACGCGGTCTACTTCCACCACCCGCGCTACCTCGCCCATCTCAACTGCCCGGTGGTCATCCCCGCCGTGGTCGGCGAGGCGGTGCTGTCCGCCGTCAACTCCTCGCTGGACACCTGGGACCAGAGCACCGGCGGCACCCTCATCGAGCGCCGGCTGATCGAGTGGACCGCCGACCGGGCCGGGCTGGGACCGGCCGCCGACGGGGTGTTCACCTCCGGCGGCTCGCAGTCCAACCTCCAGGCGCTGCTGCTCGCCCGGGAGGAGGCCAAGTATGACGACCCGGCCCAACTCCGCGTCTTCACCTCCGAGTCCAGCCACTTCAGCGTGGAGAAGTCCGCCAAACTGCTGGGCCTGCCCGCCCGTTCGGTGGTGTCCCTGCCCACCGACCGCGAGCGGCGGATGCAGACCGTCTGGCTCGCCGCCGAGCTGGAGCGCTGCGCCGCCGAGGGGCTGGTGCCGATGGCCGTGGTCGCCACCGCCGGCACCACCGACTTCGGCTCCATCGACCCGCTGCCGGAGATCGCCGAACTCGCCGCCCGCCACGGCGCCTGGATGCATGTGGACGCCGCCTACGGCTGCGGGCTGCTCGCCTCCCCCACCCGGCGCCACCTGCTCGACGGCATCGAGCGGGCCGACTCGGTGACCGTGGACTACCACAAGTCCTTCTTCCAGCCCGTCAGTTCCTCCGCGCTGCTGGTCCGCGACACCGCCACCCTGCGGCACGCCACCCACCACGCCGAATACCTCAACCCCCGTCGGGCGGTGGCCGAGCGGATACCCAACCAGGTCGACAAGTCGCTCCAGACCACCCGCCGCTTCGACGCCCTCAAGCTGTGGATGACCCTGCGGGTGATGGGCGCCGACGGGGTCGGGCAGCTCTTCGACGAGGTCTGCGAGCTGGCCTCGGCCGGCTTCGCACTGCTCGCCGCCGACCCGCGCTACGACGTGGTGGTCAGCCCCGCCCTCTCCACCCTGGTCTTCCGCTACATCCCGGCCGACGCCACCGGTCCCCACGCGATCGACCGGGCCAATCTGCACGCCCGCAAGGCGCTGTTCGCCTCCGGGGACGCGGTGGTAGCCGGCACCTCGGTGGACGGCCGCCAGTACCTGAAGTTCACCCTCCTCAATCCCGAGACCACCGCCGAGGACATCGCCGCCGTTCTCGACCTGATCGCCGACCACGCCGAGCAGTACCTGGGAGAGAACCTTGTCCATGCCTCCTGAGCCCCGCGAACCGCTGGACTTCATCGGAATCGGACTGGGCCCGTTCAACCTCGGGCTGGCCTGCCTCACCGAGCCCATCGAGGAGCTGGACGGCGTCTTCCTGGAGTCCAAGCCGGACTTCGAGTGGCACTCCGGGATGTTCCTGGACGGCGCCCACCTCCAGACCCCGTTCCTGTCGGACCTGGTCACCCTGGCCGACCCGACCTCCCCGTACTCCTTCCTCCAGTACCTCAAGGAGAAGGGCCGGCTCTACTCGTTCTACATCCGCGAGAACTTCTATCCGCTGCGCACCGAGTACAACGACTACTGCCGCTGGGCGGCGGCCCGGCTCTCCTCCCTCCGCTTCAACACCACCGTTGTATCGGTGGAGTTCGAGGAGGCGGAGGAGGTGTACGCGGTGCGGACGGCCGACGGCCGGACGCTGCGGGCCCGCCGGCTGGTGCTGGGCACCGGCACCCCGCCGTACGTCCCGGAGGCCTGCGAAGGGCTGGACGGCGACCTGATCCACAACTCGCGCTATCTGCACAGCCGCGAGGAGCTGCTGAAGAAGGAGACCATCACCCTGGTCGGCAGCGGCCAGAGCGCCGCCGAGATCTACCAGGACCTGCTGTCCGAGATCGATGTGCACGGCTACCGGCTCAACTGGGTCACCCGCTCCCCCCGCTTCTTCCCCCTCGAATACACCAAGCTGACGCTGGAGATGACCTCCCCGGAGTACGTGGACTACTTCCACGCTCTGCCCGAGGAGACCCGCTACCGGCTGGAGGCCCAGCAGAAGGGGCTGTTCAAGGGGATCGACGGCGAGCTGGTCGACGCCATCTTCGACCTGCTCTACCAGAAGAACGTGGCCGGCCCGGTCCCCACCCGGCTGCTCACCAACACCGCGCTGACCGGCGCCTCCTACAAGGACGGCAGCTACACCCTTGCCCTGCGCCAGGAGGAGCAGGGCAAGGACTTCACCATCGAGACCGACGGGCTGATCCTGGCCACCGGCTACCGGTACGCGGTGCCCCGCTTCCTGGCCCCGGTCCGCGACCGCATCCGCTGGGACGGCCAGGGGCGCTACGACGTGGCCCGCAACTACTCCATCGACACCACCGGACGCGGGATCTTCCTCCAGAACGCCGGGGTGCACACCCACTCCGTCACCAGCCCCGACCTGGGCATGGGCGCCTACCGCAACGCCTACATCATCCGGGAGCTGCTCGGCCGCGAGCACTACCCGGTGGAGAAGTCCATCGCCTTCCAGGAGTTCGGCATATGAGCACCCCCGACATCCCCGAGAGCAGCCGCTCCCCCGCCCCGGCCCCCGAGGCGTTCGCCTTCCGCCCGGTCGACCCGGCCGCCGACGGCGAGCTGCTGCACCGCTGGGTCAGCCACCCCAAGGCGGCCTACTGGATGATGCGGGACCTGAGGCGGGAGGACGTGGAGCGCGAGTACGCCGCCATCGCCGCGCACCCGCACCATGACGCCTTCGTCGGGGAGCTGGCCGGGCGGCCCGCGTTCCTGATGGAGCGGTACGACCCGAGGTACGTGGAGCTGGTCGGGCTGTACGAGCCCGAGCCGGGCGACGTCGGGATGCACTTCCTGGTCCCGCCCGCCGAGACCCCGGTGCACGGCTACACCCGGGCGGTGATCACCGCCGTGATGCGGGAGCTGTTCGCCGACCCGGACACCGTACGGGTGGTGGTGGAGCCGGACGTACGGAACGCGGCCGTCCACGCCCTCAACGCGGCGGTCGGCTTCGAGACCGTGCGGGAGATCGCCAAACCCGAGAAGGACGCTCTGTTGAGCGTATGCACCAGAAAGCAGTTCGAGGACGCCGTGGGAGCCGCCCGATGACGATCACCGAGACGACCCTGACCAGCACCCATCAAGGCGTGCCCGCCCCCGAGGACGCGGTCGCCCATCTCACCCCCGAGCGCTGGGCGCGCGCCAACCGGCTGCTGGTCCGCAAGGCGCTGGCCGAGTTCAGCCATGAGCGGCTGCTCACCCCCGAGCCGCTGGGGGACGGCCGCTACCGGGTGACCAGCGACGACGGGACGGTGGAGTACCGCTTCGCCGCCGACCGCTACGCCCTGGACCACTGGCAGGTGCGCGCCGAGTCGATCACCCGGCACCGAGGCGGGGAGGAACTGGAGGTGGACGCCCTCCAGTTCACCACCGAGCTGCGCGGCTCTCTGGGGTTGAGCGAGCAGATCCTGCCGGTCTATCTGGAGGAGATCTCCTCCACCCTCTCCGGTACGGCGTACAAGTCCACCAAGCCGCGGATCAGCGCCGCCGAGCTGGCCAAGGCGGACTTCCAGTCGATCGAGACCGGGATGACCGAGGGCCACCCCTGCTTCGTCGCCAACAACGGGCGCCTGGGCTTCGGCATCGGCGAATACCACGCCTACGCCCCGGAGGCGGCCCGTCCGCTGCGGCTGCTCTGGCTGGCCGCCCGCCGCGACCGCACCGCCTTCACCGGCGGCGAGGGCGTCGACTACGAGACCTTCATCCGGGCCGAGCTGGGCGACGCGACCGTGGACGGCTTCGCCGCGACCCTCGCCGCCCAGGGCCTGGACCTCGCCGACTACCTGCTGATCCCGGTGCACCCCTGGCAGTGGTGGAACAAGCTCGCGGTCACCTTCGCCGCCGAGGTCGCCCGGCGGCGGCTGGTGCCGCTCGGCGAGGGGCGGGACCGCTATCTGGCGCAGCAGTCCATCCGTACCTTCTTCAACGCCACCGACCCCGCCAAGCACTACGTCAAGACCGCCCTGTCCGTCATCAACATGGGCTTCATGCGCGGTCTGTCCGCCGCGTACATGGCGGCCACCCCGCTGATCAACGACTGGCTGGCGGACCTCATCGAGCGGGACGACGTCCTCACCGCCGCCCGCTTCTCGATCATCCGGGAGCGCGCCGCCGTCGGCTACCGGCATCTGGAGTACGAGGCCGCCACCGACCGCTATTCGCCCTACCGCAAGATGCTGGCCGCGCTCTGGCGGGAGAGCCCGGTGCCGACCCTGGCCGAGGGCCAGCGCCTCGCCACCATGGCCTCCCTCCTCCACACCGACGAGGACGGCGCCTCCCTGGCCGCCGCGCTCGTCATCGAGTCGGGGCTGAGCCCCACCGCGTGGCTGCGCCGCTATCTGGACGCCTATCTGCTGCCGATCCTGCACACCTTCTACGCCTACGACCTGGTGTGGATGCCCCATGGCGAGAACGTCATCCTGGTCGTGGAGGACGGCGCGGTGGTGCGGGCGGTCTTCAAGGACATCGCCGAGGAGATCGCGGTGATGGACCCGGACGCCGACCTTCCCCCCGAGGTCCGGCGCATCCGCGTCGAAGTCCCCGAGGACACCAGACTCCTCTCCATCTTCACCGACGTCTTCGACTGCTTCTTCCGCTTCCTCTCCGCCACCCTGGCCGACGAGGGCCTGCTCTCGGAGGAGGACTTCTGGCGCACGGTGGCCGAGACGGTCCGCGACTACCAGGCCTCCCGGCCGGAGCTGGCGGAGAAGTTCGGGCGCTATGACCTGTTCGCGCCCGAGTTCCGGCTGTCCTGCCTCAACCGGCTCCAACTGCGGAACAACGAGCAGATGGTGGACCTGGCCGACCCGGCCGGCGCCCTCCAGTTCGTCGGCACCCTGAAGAACCCCCTGGCCCCCCACCGCCCGAAATAGGGGCATTCATTCCCCGGGTCCAGACCAATAAGCCCCTCCCAACGCCCATCCCTGCCCGAATCCGGGCAGGGATGTTGCGCGAAGCGACTCACGGCCCTCAGTATCTACGGGTGCTCGAACGCCGCCCGTCGCATGACGACCTCGTCGACCACCTGGTGCGCAGCACCGCGCTGCGGCGCGGTGAGGCCTCCCGGGTGGTGCTCGACGTGCTGGCGTACTTCGACGAGACGACCGAGGAGTTCGTCCGCCGCCGCCACCGCGAACTGCAGGCGGGCGGCGCGGTGAACGCCACGATCTTCGAGCGCATCGCGGCCGAGCTGCCGCACCGCGCCGTGGCGCCGCCGGGGCTCTCGCTCCGCCAGCTGCGCCGCATCGTCTACGGCTGACCCGGCCGCCCCGCCCCGTCGAACAGGCGGGGGCGGCCCCGGGCACACACGAACCACTCGGAGGGGTTTTCACCATATGTGCGGAATCGTCGGTTACATCGGCAAGCGCGACGTGGCTCCGCTGCTGCTGGAAGGCCTGCAGCGGCTGGAGTACCGGGGCTATGACTCGGCGGGCGTGGTCATCACCAGCCCCAAGGCGGCCGGCCTGAAGATGGTCAAGGCCAAGGGCCGGGTCCGCGAGCTGGAGGCCCGCGTCCCCAAGCGCTTCACCGGCACCACCGGCATCGCGCACACCCGCTGGGCCACCCACGGCGCCCCGAGCGACGAGAACGCCCACCCGCACATGTCCGGCGACGAGAAGGTCGCCGTGGTGCACAACGGCATCATCGACAACGCCACCGAGCTGCGCGCCAAGCTGGAGGCGGACGGCACCGTCTTCCTCTCCGAGACCGACACCGAGGTGCTGGTCCACCTGATCGCCCGCTCCGAGGCGGACACCCTGGAGGAGCGGGTCCGCCAGGCGCTGAAGCACGTCGAGGGCACCTACGGCATCGCCGTGCTGCACGCCGACTTCAACGACCGCATCGTGGTGGCCCGCAACGGCTCCCCGGTCGTCCTCGGCATCGGCGAGAAGGAGATGTTCGTCGCCTCCGACGTCGCCGCCCTGGTCGCCCACACCCGCCAGGTGGTCACCCTGGACGACGGCGAGATGGCCACCATCAAGGCCGACGACTTCCGCACGTACACCACCGAGGGCTCGACCACCACGGCGACGCCGACCACCGTGGAGTGGGAGGCCGAGTCGTACGACATGGGCGGCCACGACACGTACATGCACAAGGAGATCTCCGAGCAGCCCGAGGCGGTCGACCGGGTGCTGCGCGGCCGGATCGACGACCGGTTCTCCACCGTGCACCTGGGCGGCCTCAACCTGGACGCCCGCGAGGCCCGCGGCATCCGCCGGGTCAAGATCCTGGGCTGCGGCACCTCGTACCACGCCGGCCAGATCGGCGCCCAGATGATCGAGGAGCTGGCCCGGATCCCCGCCGACGCCGAGCCGGCCTCCGAGTTCCGCTACCGCGACCCGGTGGTCGACCCCGACACCCTCTACGTCGCCGTCTCCCAGTCCGGTGAGACCTACGACGTGCTGGCCGCCGTCCAGGAGCTGAAGCGCAAGGGCGCCCGGGTCCTCGGTGTGGTCAACGTGGTCGGCTCCGCCATCGCCCGGGAGACCGACGGTGGCGTCTACGTGCACGCCGGCCCCGAGGTCTGCGTGGTCTCCACCAAGTGCTTCACCAACACGGTGGTCGCCTTCGGCCTGCTCGCCCTGCACCTGGGCCGGATCCGGGACCTCTCGGTCGCCGACGGCAAGCGGATCATCGAGGGCCTGCGCAAGCTGCCCGCCCAGATCACCGAGATCCTCAAGACCGAGGACGAGATCAAGGCGCTGGCCGAGCAGTACACGGACGCCAAGTCCATGCTGTTCATCGGCCGGGTCCGGGGCTACCCGGTGGCCCGCGAGGCCTCGCTGAAGCTCAAGGAGGTCTCCTACATCCACGCCGAGGCCTACCCGGCCTCCGAGCTGAAGCACGGCCCGCTGGCGCTGATCGAGCCCGCGATGCCGACGGTCGCCATCGTCCCGGACGACGACCTGCTGGAGAAGAACCGCGCCGCCCTGGAGGAGATCAAGGCCCGCAGCGGCAAGATCCTCGCGGTGGCCCACCAAATCCAGGAGAAGGCCGACCACACCATCGTGGTGCCGAAGAACGAGGACGAGCTGGACCCCATCCTGATGGGCATCCCGCTCCAGCTCTTCGCCTACCACACGGCCCTGGCCCTCGGCCGGGACATCGACAAGCCGCGCAACCTGGCGAAGTCCGTCACCGTGGAGTGACCACCCGCCGCACGGCGAAAGGGGCGGCCCCCGGCGCGTATCGCATCTCCGTACGCACCGGGGGCCGCCCCCGTTCCTCTTGATCGCCCTACGGGATGACGACCACCGGGCGCTGGGCGCGGCGGGCCAGCCGCCCGGCGACCGAGCCGAAGATCCGGCCGACGATCCCCTGGGTGGAGCCCACCACGATGGCGTCGGCCGCGTACTCCCGGCCGACCTCCTCCAGCTCGTGGCAGATGTCGCCGCCGCGCTCCACCAGGATCCAGGGCACCTCGCTGAGGTAGTCCGCGCAGGCCAGCTCCAGTCCGAGCACCTCGGTACGGTGGTCGGGAAGGTCCACGAAGACGGGCGGCTCGCAGCCGGCCCACACCGTGGTGGGCAGCCGGTTGGCCACATGGACGATGATCAGTCCGGAGCCGCTGCGCCGGGCCATGCCGATGGCGTAGGCGAGTGCGCGCTCACTGGACATCGAGCCGTCGAAGCCGACCACCACCCCGTACATGAAGGCGGGGTCGCAGGAATGACGTGGCTCGTTCGCCGCCAGGGGGTCGACCGTGGGATCGGCGACCTGCCTGCGGTCCGCGGGTTCGGGGATTTCGTGACCGGCCATCGGTGTCTCGACGAATCAGGTCCTTGTAGGAAGGAACAGGGAACGGGGATCGCTCCGCCGGGTGGCGGCCTCGTGCCGTGGTCCGGGAGTCAGTCCGGGAATCACCCTTCCGTCCGGGATTCACCCGTCCGGTCCGGGAATCGATCTCCCGGTCCGGGGTTCACCCTTCCCGTCCCATACCCCCTAGAGTACGGCGGCACTCCGCCACTGCCCAGTGGCCGCCCCGCGCCCGCCGCCCTGCCGCGGCGGTCACACGGCGTTCCAGGGAGCATGCACGAGCCCGACCCGTATGGCAATGCCGGTTGTGTCGTACAGCGTTCCCGTACGGGAGGGGTGGCCGGCGGTACGCGGGTGGCCCGGCCCCCGGGTGCGTCACGGGCGGCGGTACGCGCCGGCGGCCCGGCCCCGGATGCGTCACGGGCGGCGGTACGCGGGGACGGCCGACCCCGGGGGCGCGTCACGGGCGGCGGTACGCGGGGTGACCGGCCGCGGGGCCGGTCGTTGGCCACGGGGTGCGGGGAGCGGCCCCGTACCGGCGACCGCCCGCCGCCCCTCTCCTCCGCCCCGGGAGCCGCCCGTGCCCGTCCACCCGCAGCGCCCGCCCGCCTCCCCGTCCGCGCCCGGCGCCGAGCCGGGCCCCGTGCGCGCGGCGGGCGAGACGGTCCGCTGGGCGGCGTTCGGCTGCGCGCTGGTGGCGGTGGGTGCCGTGGTCGCGGGTACGTCCCCGGGGGGCGCGGTGGCGGCGGCGCTGTGCCTCGTCGCGGTGACCGGCGCCTGCCGACGGGTGCTGCTGCGCCGCGCGGAGCGGTCCGGCCCCGCCGACAAGGGCTGAGGCCCCGGTAAGCGGAGGCGGTCCCTCCCGCCCGGCCGGGAGTACCGTACGGCTGACGCTTTCGCACACCTGCACCCGTAGGTTTTCAGCCAACTTCCGGCTGACGGTGCCCCCCGGTCCGAACGTCCCGTCAGGGCCCTTCTCACCAGGCAAGACAGGGTCGCGGGGGTTGTTCGCACCCTACGCGGTTGGGCCATGCCCGGACAGCGCACTTCCCTGCGCGGCCCGCGGATGGAACCCTTCGTGATCGAATGCTTCGCGCCAAGTTGCCTTGTCGATATAGCGCCGGATGTGGAACTTGCCCCACCGGCGCTGCGGGAACCAGTAGATTCGATCATGACCAACGCCGACTGGGGACCCGTGCCAAACCGAGGGGAAACGTGCAGGTGCGACAGGACCTAGGAGACGCGAACACCGAGGGGGGCTTAGCGTCATGAGCCAGGACTCCGCCGTGTCGGAGACGGGGCGCAAACTGTCGGGACGGCGCCGTCGCGAGGTCGTCGCGGTGCTGCTGTTCAGTGGCGGCCCCATCTTCGAGAGCTCCATCCCGCTGTCGGTGTTCGGCATCGACCGGCAGGACGCCGGGGTGCCGCGCTACCGGCTGCTCGTCTGTGCCGGTGAGGACGGACCGCTGCGCACCACCGGCGGGCTGGAGCTGAGCGCCCCGTACGGCCTGGAGGCCATCGGGCGGGCCGGGACCGTCGTGGTGCCGGCCTGGCGCTCGATCACCTCGCCGCCGCCCGCCGAGGCGCTGGAGGCGCTGCGCCGGGCGCACGAGGAGGGGGCCAGGATCGTGGGGCTGTGCACCGGGGCGTTCGTCCTGGCCGCGGCCGGTTTACTGGACGGGCGCCCGGCCACCACGCACTGGATGTACGCCCCGACGCTCGCCAAGCGCTACCCGTCGGTCCATGTGGACCCGCGGGAGCTCTTCGTGGACGACGGGGATGTGCTGACCTCCGCGGGGACGGCGGCCGGAATCGATCTGTGCCTGCACATCGTGCGCACCGACCACGGTGCCGAGGCCGCCGGGGCGCTGGCCCGCCGGCTGGTGGTGCCGCCGCGCCGCACCGGTGGCCAGGAGCGCTATCTGGACCGCTCCCTGCCCGAGGAGATCGGCTCCGACCCACTGGCCGAGGTGGTCGCCTGGGCGCTGGAGCACCTCCACGAGCAGTTCGACGTGGAGACCCTGGCCGCCCGCGCGTACATGAGCCGCCGGACCTTCGACCGCCGGTTCCGCTCGCTGACCGGCAGCGCGCCGCTGCAGTGGCTGATCACCCAGCGGGTGCTCCAGGCGCAGCGGCTGCTGGAGACCTCCGACTACTCGGTGGACGAGGTGGCGGGGCGCTGCGGCTTCCGCTCGCCGGTCGCGCTGCGCGGGCACTTCCGCCGCCAGCTCGGCTCCTCGCCCGCCGCCTACCGGGCCGCCTACCGGGCCCGCCGCCCCCAGGGCGACCCGGCGCCCGTGCCGGGGCCGCTGATGGAGGCCGTACTGCCCACCCAGGGCGGCCCTGGGGCACGCCGCCCTGCCCCCGCCGGGGTGGGCTCACCGGCCGGACCCCCGTCCGGCCACGAACCGGACGCCTTCGCCCCGATCCGCGGTGCCGCACTGCCGGGCCCGCGAGGCGCCTCGTAGCACCACCCGTACCGCACCGGCCGCCGCGCACTCCGCGCGGCGGCCGGTTTCGGACAGGCGTCCCGTACGGTCCCCGAAGGGGGGACGCCTCTAAGGTGGGACCCATGAACGACCGCATGGTGTGGATCGACTGCGAGATGACCGGGCTCTCGCTGACGGACGACGCACTCATCGAGGTGGCCGCGCTGGTCACCGACTCGGAACTGAACGTGCTCGGCGAGGGCGTGGACATCGTGATCCGCCCGCCGGACGCGGCCCTGGAGACCATGCCGGACGTGGTGCGCCAGATGCACACCTCCTCCGGCCTCCTCGACGAGCTGGCCGCCGGCACCACGCTGGCCGACGCCGAGGAGCAGGTCCTCTCCTATGTGCGCCAGCATGTGAAGGAGCCCGGCAAGGCGCCGCTGTGCGGCAACTCGGTCTCCACCGACCGCGGCTTCCTGCTGCGGGACATGCCGACCCTGGAGGCCCACCTCCACTACCGGATCGTCGATGTCTCCTCGGTCAAGGAGCTGGCCCGCCGCTGGTACCCGAGGGCGTACTTCAACAGTCCGGAGAAGGCCGGCAACCACCGGGCGCTCGCCGACATCCGCGAGTCCATCGCGGAGCTGCGCTACTACCGCGAGGCCGTCTTCGTGCCGCAGCCCGGCCCGGACTCCGACACCGCCAAGCAGATCGCCGCCCGCCACACCCTCCGCGACGCCTGACCCCCTCCCCACCCCCTACCCCGCACGGCCCCGGCCCCCGCCCCAGGCGTCCCGACCGGGGCCGCGCCCGTTCCCCCGCCCCTTCCCGCCCCCTCCCCGACCCCCGTCTCCGGCTCCCTCCCGGCCCGCTGAAACGTGTGCGCGAGCACCCTCCCGGACCCTGTACACTTTTTCTCGGCCGGTCGGAAAGACCGGTCGTGGTGGGTATAGCTCAGCTGGTAGAGCACCTGGTTGTGGTCCAGGATGTCGCGGGTTCGAGTCCCGTTACTCACCCTAGATGATCAGGCCCTGACCTGCGGAAACGCGGTCAGGGCCTGATCTTTGTCGCGTGGTGGGCAAACCGAGGGCGAACGCGGCCCCGGGTTCGGGCCTGCGGACAGCCGGCATCGCTGCCGGCACCTTCCGTGTTTCTTGATCGTCAAGCTAGCGTGCTGCCGCGCCGGCGCCTCGCCGGCCTTCGGGAGGGAGACCCATGTCCCGCACCATTCGCATGCTCGGCACGAACTCCAAGACCGGCGAGTGCCCCACGCTCTACGAGGACGTGGACACCGGGGAGATCCTGGTGCAGGGCCACACCGTCACCGACCCTGATGTCCTGGCCCAGATGGTCAACCCCCTCAAGGGCGAGTCCCTAGTCGTCGTGGACCGGGACCTCCTCATCAACTTCGCTCCCCGCACGTGACCGTGGTCGACGCCGTCCCGGCGAGTGGCATGCTCGAGTTCTTCGAAAGCGGCTTCCGGCACAGCGCCTGGCGGCTGGAAACCCGCCGTTCGTACACAGCTGACGAGGCGACCGAGGAGTACCAGCAGTTTCTCCGTGGGATCGATCCGCCCAGGGACGTCGACGGACCGTGGTTCGTCAACGCGCGGGAGCGGACGGCGCAGGGTGTGCGGATCGAGCGGGTGCGCCTGGTGGACGAGCCGCCGAGTGACGGACAGCGGTACCTGCTCGCCACCACACCGGACAACCTCGCCGCGGGCGAGGACATCCGGTTCCTGACCCGCACGCGAGCCCAAGGCCTGGAGCTGCCCGACTTCGACTTCTGGCTGTTCGACTCCAGTATCTTGGCCCGCTTCAACTGGACGAACGCCGAACGCCGTCTGGAGATGGACACGGACCCAGCCGCCATCGCTGCGGCCTGCCGGGCGCGCGACCTGGCCTGGCAGCATGCCGTCCCCTATGCGGAGTTCACCGGGTAGCGTCCCGGTGTGACCACCGACTACCAGCAGGCCCGGGTCGCCCTCGGCGTGCGGCTGCGCGAGCTTCGCGCCGAGGCCGGCCTGACCGTCCGGGCCCTGGCCGAGCAGTGCGGGTGGGCGCCATCGAAGGTATCCAAGCTGGAGAACGGCAAGCAGACCGCGACCACCGCAGACCTGGACGCCTGGGCCGCCGGAGTCGGCAACCCGGCCGCCGCCGGGGAGCTGCGCGGGCGGCTGGCCGGCCTGACATCCACTTACCGTTCCTGGCGTCGACAGCTCGCCGGCGGACACCGCGCAGTGCAGGACGCCCTCGGCGCCCAGCACGAGAGGACCAGCGTGTTCCGCGCCTTCGCCGGCAGCGTGGTGCCCGGCGTGTTCCAGACCCCGGAGTACGCGCGCGCGGTGCTGTCCCGCTACGCCGACTTGCACGGGGTGACCCGCGACATAGAGGCCGGTGTCCTGTCCCGGATGCGCCGCCAGGACGGGCTGTACCAGCCGGGCCGCCGCTACCGGGTGCTGATGTGGGAGTCCGCCCTGCATACCCGGATCTGCTCGGCGTCGGTGCTCGCCGACCAACTGGACCGGCTCATGTCCCTGAACGGCCTGTCCTCCGTGGAGCTCGGGGTGATCCCGCTCGCCGCCAGCGTACGGATCGCGGCCGGTGATGATTTCACCATCCACGACGACCGCCTCGTCATCGCCGAGACCTGGCACGCCGAGATGTGGCTCGACTCCACCGAGGACATCACGCTGTACGCCACCGTGTGGGACGCGCTGGCCGCCGACGCTGTTCACGGCCGGGACGCTCACCGGCTCATCGCTCGCGCCCGGACCGCTGCCCTGCCCTCCTGAGCAACACGGCGAAACGAGCATGAGTCCGTGAGAAACAGTCAGAAACACGGCTGAATCCGAGAAACAGACGGCCGTACGGTCGTGGCCCCTGACCACCGCTCACACCACCAGCGGTCCACGAGAGGGAGTGGCCATGTACTCCTGCGCACACTGCCCCGACCCCGGCGCCGACGTCTGCATCCGAATCTCGGCAGCCGTGTCCGGCCCGGACTACGCGGTGTACGCGCACCGCGTCTGCGCCGATGAGCGCGGCGAACCGGTCCTGTACGCGGTCATCGACCCGGCCCCGGCCGGCAACCCGGTGGCGTCCCGGTGAGCGACCCGCTCGGGTCCGACCGGCGCCGCGCCACCTGCCGGACATCGGACCGCACCGCGATCGTGGCCGCGGCCACGGCCGACGACGGCGCCGTGAGCGCCGTGCTCGCGGCGCGGAGGAAGGCCTGAGTTCCCGCCCGGTCCGACTCCTCGGCAGGACCGCGGCCCGGGCGGGATTCCGCACCACCCATCACGAGAGCGAGGTGAGCAGTACGTGACCCTGATGATGACCGATGTTCCGGTCACCAGGCAGCTACCGGTCTGCCAGAGCTGCTGGAGGGAGCCGGCTACGGCCAGGCGGGACAGCAGCGACCTGTGCGGCGAGTGCGCGGCGGGCGGGTGCCCGGCGCGGGTGGACCTCTTCCCGCCGCTGGGAATCTACGGGCTCCCGGCCCGCAAGGTCCCGCCGCTGGGGCCGGTCCGGTGGGGGCCGCTGATGGACGACGGGAAGCACGGCAAGCCCGGCCCGCCGCAGCTGCCGCCGGACCCCGGCCCCCATCCACCGCCGAAGCCCCGGCCGCAGTCCCCGCCCGGCACTCCGCCGGTGTAGGGACGCCCTGACCGCCTTGGGCCCGGCCGCGCCCCCGTCGCCGCCGGGCCCAAGGCACTCGTGGGGTCGGCCGCGACTCGCCGCCCGAGAGCTCAGCGAGCCGCTCTTGCCATCGACCACGGCCACCCGTCGTCGATCCGCGAGACCAGGGCCCCTCAACCGTCCGGGCATCCCTCGTCCGTGAGCGCCGCCGCCCAGTCGCCGGCCCGGACGCGGAGCTGCGGTCGGGTGTCGGGGGCGGGAGTCGGGGGGACGGTGGGGGCGGGCTCGGCGGTGGGGGCGGTGGGGCTGGGGTCAAGGGGGCCGGTGAGGGCGGCGGTGCGGGTGTGGGTGACGGTGCAGACCAGTTGGCGGGCGGCCTCGGGGGTGAGGCGGGGGCGCCGGCGGGGAGGTGGACGGTGTAGCCGTCGCCGCCGAGGGTGGTGCGCGGGGCGGCGGTCAGCCGGGGGAGGCGGGTCACGGCCTCGGACTCGTACGGGGCCGGTCCGTCGAACAGCAGCCGTACGGCGGCCGGTACCGCGTCCACTCCCCAGGGCACCCCGCGCGGGAAGGGGCGCAGCTCGCCGTCGGCGAGGAAGTAGACGGTGGTGTTGGAGGAGGCTCCGGTGGCGGGCTCGCCGACCTCGATGACGCCGGAGGTGGGGACTCCGCAGCCGGCCAGGGGGAGGTGGAGGGTGAAGACGCAGCCGCCGGGGCGGTTGGCCGCGTGGTGCGGCCGCCGTGCAGGGCGGCGTTCTCCAGGGCGATGGCGAGGCCGAGGCCGCTGCTCTCGCTGCGGGTGCGCACGGTGTCGGCCTTGTAGAAGCGCTCGAAGACGAGGGGGAGGTCCTGCTCGGGGATGCCGGGGCCGGAGTCGGCGACCTCGATGACGGCGTGGGGGGATCGGACGGGGTGCAGGCGGGGGGTGCCGGCGGGGCGCCGTGGCGTAGGGCGTTGCCGACCAGGTTGGCGATGACCACGTCCAGGCGGCGCGGGTCCACCCAGGCGCGGATGGTGCCGGGCGGGGGCAGCTCGGTGGTGACCCGGTCGGTCCAGCCCCGGGCGGCGAGGGTGCGGTGCAGGCTCTCGGCGAGGTCGATCTCGTCGGTGACCAGCTCGGCGGCCCCGGCGTCGAAGCGGGAGATCTCCATCAGGTCGTCCACCAGCCGGGCCAGCCGGGCGGTCTCGGAGCTGACGAGGCGCAGCGCGTCCCCGGTCTGGCGCTCCAGCTCGGCCGCGTCGGCGTCGAGTACGTCGGTCACCGCGGACATGGCGGCCAGCGGGGTGCGCATCTCGTGCGAGACGTCCGCCGCGAACCGGTGGGCCCGGGCCTCCATGCCGCGCAGTTCGGCGACGGAGCGTTCGAGGGCGGCGGCCGTCTCGTTGAACGCCTGGGAGAGCCCGGCCAGTTCGTCGGAGCCCTGGACGGCGAGGCGGGTGTCGAGTCGGCCCTCGGCCATCCGCCGGGTCGCCGTGTGCAGGGCGCGCACCGGCCGCAGCACCCCGCGGGCGACCAGCAGCGCCAGCAGCACGGCCAGCCCGAGCGCGGGCAGGGTGGCCCGCTCGATGGCGGTGACCAGGGCCTCCACGTAGAGCTGTTCGCTGCTCTGCGGGACGACCAGGAAGAAGGCCAGCCCGGAGGGCACCCGGCCGGGTGACTCGGCGGTGTAGCTGACGGGGCAGCCCGACGACCAGGGCCGCCTGGCCGTCCTGGCGCACCCGCTGGAAGACGGCGGCCGGTTTGCGGGCCACCGCCCTGGCCACCTCGGCCGGTGGTGCGCGGAAGGCGTCCTGGGGGCCGTGGGAGGCGGTGCGGTCGCGGTAGGTGGCGAGGACGTGCCAGCGCTGGGAGGCGTGCGACCGGGCCAGCCGGGTGACCAGGGCGTCCAGCTCCTCCTGGGCGGGGGCCGGTGAGATGTCCGCGACCAGGTCGTTGACGCTGTCGCGGAACTGAGGTCGGGCACCGCATCGGCCGCGGCCATGAGACCTGCCCCGGCCCGGGCCGTCCCGCTCCCGCTCCCGCTCCCGCTCCCGCTCCCGCTCCCGCGATGATGCAGCAGATCGACGGGCTGAAGGGCTGTGCGGCCAACGCCTGGCCGTATGATGCCGACGGCACCTGCCTGGCCGGCCCGAGCGTCCCCTGAGCCCGCCGCCCCGCCCCCGTCCACCCTTCGAAACAGGGTCGAACCACCCCGAACACCCGTGCCAGAATGCCCGCATGCTGGGTGTCACCGATCTGCCGACCTATCTCGCCGGACTCGTCCTCATCGTCCTCCTCCCGGGCCCGAACTCGCTCTATGTGATCTCGGTGGCCGCCCGCCGGGGCGTGCGCACCGGCTACCGCGCCGCCGCCGGGGTGTGGTGCGGGGACACCGTGCTGATGGTGCTGTCGGCGGCGGGCGTGGCCTCCCTGCTCCAGGCGAACGAGGTGCTGTTCGCCGTCGTCAAGTACGCCGGGGCGGGCTATCTGAGCTGGCTGGCGATCGGGATGCTGCGGGCCGCCTGGTCGATGTGGCGCTCCCGCCGCGAGCAGTCGGCCGAGGAGCTGGTGGCCGCCGGGGAGGGATCCGGCCCGGTGGAGCGCCCCTTCCGCCGCGCCCTGGTGATCAGCCTGCTGAACCCCAAGGCGATCCTCTTCTTCATCGCCTTCTTCGTGCAGTTCGTCGACCCGGCGTACGCGTACCCCGCGCTCTCCTTCACCCTGCTGGGCATCCTCGCCCAGGTGGCGAGCGTGCTGTATCTGACGCTGCTGATCTTCACCGGTACGCATCTGGCCGCCGCCTTCCGCCGCCGCAAGCGCCTCGCGGCGGGCGCCACCACCGGCGCGGGCGTGCTGTTCCTGGGCTTCGCCGCCAAGCTCTCCCTGGCCTGAGGGCCCGGTTTCCGGGGCCTGCGGAGCCGGTGGCCGTCCGCTCAGCCGGAGTCGCGTACCACCAGCTCCGTCGGCAGCACGACATGACGGGAATCGGCACCCCCGCCGGCGATCTGCCGGAGGAGGATACGGGCCATCCGGCGGCCCATCTCCTCGATGGGCTGGCGCACGCTCGTCAGCGCCGGGTCCATCAGCCGGGCCACCGCCGAGTCGTCCACCCCGACCAGGGCCACGTCCTCCGGCACCCGGCGCCCGGCCTCCCGTAGCACCGCCCGCGCCCCGGCCGCCAACAGGTCGGAGGCCGCGAACACCCCGTCCAGGCCGGGGCGGCGCCCCAGCAGCTCCCGCATGGCCCGGCGGCCGCCCTCCTCGGTGAAGTCCGCCTCGGCGACCAGCCGTTCGTCGGCGGGCAGCCCCGCGGCGGCGAGCCCGTCGCGGTAGCCGTCCAGCCGGCACCTGGCCGCGTACATGTCGAGCGGGCCGGTGATCGCGGCGATCCGGCGGCGGCCCCGCCCGGCGAGATGGGCGACGGCCGACCGTCCGGCGCCGGTGTTGTCGCAGTCGACGTACGGCACCCGCTCCTCCGCCGAGCGGCGGCCGTTCAGCACGGCGGGCAGCCCCAGCCGTGCCACCAGCTCCGGCAGCGGGTCGTCGCGGTGGACGGAGACCAGCAGCACTCCGTCCACCCGCTGGGCCGCCAGATACTGCTCGAACCGCTGCCGCTCCCTGCCGGAACGGATCAGGGTGAGCAGCAACTGCATGTCGGCGTCGCCCAGTTCGGCGCTGACCCCGCGGATGATGTCGAGGAAGTACGGCTCCGCGAACAGCCGGGACTCGGTCTCGGGGACCACCAGCGCGACGGCGCCGGTCCTGGCCCC
The DNA here is from genome assembly GCF_023218175.1 of Streptomyces lichenis. GTDB lineage: Bacteria > Actinomycetota > Actinomycetes > Streptomycetales > Streptomycetaceae > Streptomyces > Streptomyces lichenis. Next base: position 86,593 of record NZ_JALPTH010000003.1, read on the forward strand.
CGCCAGGGCGCGGGCGGCCCGGTCGGGGACATAGCCGAGCTCGGCGATGGCCCGCCCGACCGCCTCCCTGGCCCGGTCGCTGACCCGGGGCGAGCCGTTGACCACCCGCGAGACGGTGCCGCGCCCCACCCCCGCCCGGGCCGCGACCTCCTCCAGCGTGGGTCTGCCGGTCCGCCGCCCGCTCGCCGCCATGACTGCCCCTTGAGGATCGCGCCCGCTCCACCCGTCGCCCCGCCCTGCGAGCGTACGTCCTCCTCCCGCACACTTCTTCGGCAACGGGGGCAGCGGGGCGCCCCGGCTCGGGTGGGGGGGGAAGACCCGGGCCGGGGCGCGTGTGGGGGGATGCGGATGGCTCAGCGGTAGGCGGCGAAGGCCCTGGTGAAGGCGAACGGCTGCTGGAAGATGGAGGAGCAGGTGGCGTCGGCCCGGTTCACCGCGCCGTCCGGGCACTGCTTGTCCCGGGTGCCGGACCACATCGACAGCCAGGCCAGCCCCTTCTCCTTGGCGAAGGCGACCAGCTCGGTGGCGTCCTCGGTGCGGAACACCTCGGATACGACATCGTTCACGCCGATCATCGGGGTCACCGCGACCGTCTTCCAGGCCTGCGCCTCGGAGAGCCCGAGCACCCCCTTGAGCTGTGCCTGGGTGGCGGTCGCGGCCTGGATCGCGTACTGCCCCATGTCCGCGCTGTACGCCGGGCCGTAGTCCATCGCCATGATGTTGACGGCGCCGATGCGCACCCCGTTCTTCTTCGCGTCGGCGAGCAGGTCGACACCGGGCTGGGTGAGGCCCTCCGGCATGACCGGCAGGGTGAAGGAGACGTCCAGACCGGGGTAGGACTGCTGGAGCCTGGCGATGGCCTGGGCGCGGCGGGTGTTGGCCGCCCGGTCGGGCAGGGCCGCGCCCTCGACGTCGAAGTCGACCTTGGTCAGCTTGTACTGGTCGACGACCTTGCCGTAGGCGGCGGCCAGCTGGTCGGCGGTGGCGCAGTTGAGGGCGAGCTCATGGCCGGCCGCGCCGCCGAAGGAGACCCGGACGTCCCCGCCCTTGGCGCGCAGGGCGCCGATCTGGGCGGCCACCCGGTCGTCGGCGAGCCCGGTGACCCCGCCCCAGAGCGGGGCGCAGGAGCCGCCGGAGGTGATGAAGGCCAGGGTGAAGTCCTGCACGCCGGTCTTGGCGGCGGTGTCCAGCAGGTCGTACGCGGGGTACAGCGAGGTGTCCACATACGGGGCGAACCGGCCCCCTCCCGTACCGCCGCCCGGCACGGGGGTGGACGCACTCGGTGTCGGAGTGGGCGTCGGCGTCGAGGGGGTGGGGGTGGGGACGGTGGTGGGGCGGCCGCTCGGTACGGGGGTGGGGGGCGCGTCGGCGGAGCAGGCGGCCCCGTCGATCCGGCAGCCGGTGGGGTCGCCTGCCTTGCCCTCGGCGGTGGTGGTGAAGCCGACGGTGACGGTGGCGCCCGGCTTCAGCCGCTTGTTCCAGCTCTCGGGCCGTACGGTGATGTGCTGCCCGTCCACCGTGTGCTCGCCGTTCCACAGCGAGCCGATCCGGGTGCCGGCCGGCAGGTCGAACTCCAGCTTCCAGCCGTCCCGGTCCGCTCCGGTCTCGTTGCTGACCGTGTACTGGCCGGTGTAACCACCGCTCCAGCCGCTGGACTTGGTGTACGCGGCGCCGACGCCGGCGGCCTGCGCGGTGGACCCGAAGGCGACCGCCGCGCCTCCGGCCACGGCCACCGCCACCAGGGCGCCGACCGCCTTGTTCCTGCCGCTCATCCTGCGCCGGTGCGAGACCGTGCTGCTGCCCATGGGGTGACCTGCCTTGTGTGGTGCGCTTCCGTTGACGGCCCGGGGTGGGGGGGCGTCCCGGGCCGTGGCAGCAAGCTAGCGCGCCCGAATCGGACAATCGACGTCATCCGGGCGGCGGTTGGGGATCTTAGGGCGGGCTTAAGGAAGCCATCGGGACCGGTTAAGCCGGCCGGCGGAAGCGAGACCGGGAGCGGGTCAGCCGACTCAGCAGGAGCGCGGCCGGAGGCGAGACCGGGAACAGGTCCAGCCGACTCAGTGGGGGCGAGGCCGGGAGCGGGTCAGCCGGCCGGCTCAGCGGAAGCGGGTCAGTCGGGAGATCACAGACGTACGGGCGGCGGACCGGCCCTTGCCGCGTCGGCGGCCCTCGTCGCGGGCGGCGGCCGAGGCGCGCCCGTCCAGGCCGATCCAGATGCGCACCTCGGTGCCACCGAGCACCGAGCGCCCGATCCGCACATCGCCCCCGGTGGACTCGGCGACCCGGCGCACGATGTCCAGGCCGAGCCCGGTGGAGCCGTCCCGCTCCCCGCTGTTGCCGCGCTCCAGGGCGGCGGCCGGGTCGGCGATGCCCGGCCCGGCGTCCGACACCAGCACGATCACCGCGTCCTCGCCGTTGTGCAGGTCCACCGAGAAGGCGGTGCCCTCGGGGGTGTGCCGGAAGACGTTGCCGAGCAACGCGTCGAGCGCGGCGGCCAGTTCGGGGCGGGCCACCGGGATGCGTACCGGCCGGTCGGTGCCGGCCAGCCGTACCGTACGGCCCTCGTCCTCGGCCAGCGCCGACCAGAACGCCATCCGCTCCCGTACCACCTCCGAGGCGTCGCAGCCGGCGCCCGGGCCGGCCGCCTGGGTCTGCGGCTTGGCCTCCCGGGCGGTGCGGATGATGGTGTCCACCTCCCGCTCCAGCTGGGCGACGGCGGCCCGGGTCTGCTCGGCCGCCGGGCCCTCGCCGAGCGAGGCCGTGTTGAGCCGGAGCACGGTCAGCGGGGTGCGCAGCCGGTGCGAGAGGTCGGCGGCCAGCTCGCGCTCGTTGGCGAGCAGCCGCACCACCTGGTCGGCCATGGAGTTGAACGCGATGGCGGCGGAGCGCAGTTCGGGCGGACCGTCCTCCGGTACCCGGGCGCCGAGCCGGCCCTCGCCGAGGTCGTGGGCGGCCCGGGCCAGCCGCTGGGCGGGGCGGACCATGCGGACGCCGAGCCGGTCGGCGACCGCGACCGAGCCGACGACCAGGGCGGCGCCGACCCCGGCCAGCACCAGCCAGGCGGTGGCCACCCCGTTGGTGACCTCGGCCTCGGGCACGTACAGCTCGACCACGGCGACCTGTCCGGTGCCCAGCGCGGTGGGCTGGAGCAGCACCGAGCCCCCGGGCACGGCGGCGATGGCGGCCCGCCCATAGGCCCGGGTGGTGCGCAGATCCTTCTCGGCGGCCCGGCGCGTCCCGATCTCGATCGGCCGGCCACCGGTCTGGTCCGAGGCCGGGATGTGCACGGCGAGCCGCCCGGCCGCCCCGTCCTCGGTGGAGGCCACGGCCCGGTCCAGCTCCCGGCGGTCGCTGGTGATGGCGAGCGCGGGGCCGAGGGCGGCGGCCCGCCGTTCGGCGTTGGAGAACGCCCGGTCGCGGGCCATCTCCTTGACCACCAGTCCCAGCGGTACGGCGAAGGCGGCGACGACCATCACGGTGACCGCGAGCGCCACCCGGACCAGGGCCCATCTCACCGCGGCGGCTCCAGCTTCACGCCGACCCCGCGCAGGGTGTGCAGATAGCGCGGGCGGGCCGCGGTCTCGCCCAGCTTGCGGCGCAGCCAGGACAGATGGACGTCGATGGTCTGGTCGTCGCCGTAGGACTGCTGCCAGACCTCGGCGAGCAGTTCCCGGCGCGGGACGACCACCCCGGGGCGGTCGGCGAGGAAGGCCAGCAGGTCGAACTCGCGGCGGGTCAGGTCGAGTCGTACGCCGTCCAGTTCGGCCTGGCGGCGCAGCGGGTCCACGGTGAGCCCGCCGACGGTGACCACCCGGCTCGGCGGAGGCGCGGCGGCCCCGGCGCGGGCGCGGCGCAGCACGGCGGCCATCCGGGCGGAGAGGTGCTCCACCGAGAACGGCTTGGTGAGGTAGTCGTCGGCGCCGTCGTTGAGGAGGCGCACGATCTCGGTCTCGTCGTCCCGGGCGGTGGCGATGATCACAGGGACGTCGGTGATGGAGCGGAGCATCTTCAGCGCCTCGGCGCCGTCCAGATCGGGCAGTCCCAGATCGAGGATGACCACGTCGAAGCGGTGGTGGGCGACCTCGCGCAGCGCCTCCAGGGCCGTGCCGACGCTCCGCACGGTGTGCGAGGCGTCGGTCAGGTGCCGGATGAGGGCGGAGCGCACGAACTGGTCGTCCTCGACCACGAGCACACTTGCCATGGGCGGCACCGTACGCCATCCGGGGGAACCCGATGGACCGGAGCTGACGGTGCGGCGGCCGGTCCGGGTGGTGCACTATGGCCCGGATGCGCAGAGGACTGGTACACGCCGCGGCCTGGTCGCTCGCCACCGGCGCGGCGGTCACGCTGTCGTGGTGGGGGGTGCACACGGTGCTGGCCGGCACGGTGTACGACCCGCCGCGGGCCGTGCCGATCACCGCCGAGCGCCCGGTGGCGGCGGCTTCCTCCGGCCGCGAGCCGCACACCTCCTCCACCCACCGCCCCCGCCCGTCCGCCTCCCCCTCCCCGACCCCGTCCCGACCCTCCCGCACCCCCTCACCGTCCTCGGCGTCCGATTCCTCCGACCGCTCCGAGGACCCTCCCTCCACCCCGCCCCCCTCGGCCGCCCCGTCGTCCCCCGCACCCTCCCCGTCCGCGAACACCGGCTCGGTGCGCGGCTATCCGGTGGAGGGCGGCCGGGTGGTGTTCGACATCGGCGCCTCCTCGGCCGAGTTGGTGTCGGCGACCCCGGCGGCCGGCTGGCAGATGCAGGTGTGGAAACAGCCGACCTACATCCGGGTGACCTTCAGCGCCGACGGCCGGGAGACGGACGTCTTCTGCACCTGGCACGACCAGGCTCCCCGAGTCCAGATCGAACAGCGCTGACCGTCCCCGAGCCTCACTTCACATCGTCGAAGGCGTCCGGCGGCGGAGCCGGTGAGTCCACGGCCTGAGCATCGGCAACGGGCTTCGCCCCGCCGGCGAAGTCGATCAGCTCCCGCCCGGCGAGCACCCGCCCCGGGTGCGGGTCGCTCGCCACCCGCCGGGTCAGCTCGGCCACCGGCAGTGCGGTGGCGGACGCGACCAGGATCGCGTTGCCGAACCGCCGCCCGCGCAGCACGGCCGGGTCGGCGGCCAGCGCCAGTTGCGGGAAGAGCGCCGCCGCGGTGCCGATCTGGCCGCGCAGAAAGGCCAGCGGCGGCCCGTCGGTGAGGTTCGCCGCATAGATCCCGTCCACCCCGAGCGCCCGGCGCGCCTCGCCCAGGAACTCCGTACTGGTCAGATGCGCCGGGGTGCGCGCCCCGCTGAAGACATCGGCGATCACCAGGTCCGCCCACCCGTCGGGCACCTTGGCCAGCCCTTCCCGCGCGTCCACGGCCCGGACCCGGATCCGGGCGCCCGGGTCGAGCGGCAGTTCCCGGCGGACGAACGCCACCAGGGCGGCGTCCACTTCCACCACCTGCTGGGTGGAGCGGGGCCGGCCCCCGGCCACGTAACGGGCCAGCGTGAACGCCCCGCCGCCGAGGTGCACCACCTTCAGCGGCCGCCCCGGCGGTCCGGCCAGGTCGGCGACATGGCCGAGCCTGCGCTGGTACGGGAAGCCCAGCCAGGCCGGGTCGTCCAGGTCCACCTGCGACTGGGGCGCCCCGCCCACCAGCAGCGTCCAGCCGCGCGGCCGGTCCGGGTCGGGCAGCAACTCCGCGAGGCCCCCGCCCACGACCTCCGAAGCGGCCTCCGCCGCCGCACCCCGCTCCCGCCGTCTGCTTCTCGCCATCCGGCCATTATCGGACGCGCGGATGCCCGGTACGGAATGTGGGGAACGGGCCGGCCGGCCTCAGCCGCGCGAGGCGAGGAAGGCGCGGTACCAGTCGAGGGTGGCGTCCAGGGTGTCCTCCAGGGCGAAGGGCTTGACGCCGAAGGCGTCCTGGAACGCGGTGGAGTCCATCACCTGGGCCTCGGTGTGCTGGTAGAACAGCTCGGCGTAGGCGTCCATGAACACCTGGTCGAAGGGCCCGAAGGGGCGGGGCTCGGTCTTGACCGAGATGTCCAGCGGCCGTCCGACCCGCTCCTCGATCAGCCGGAACACCTCCCGGGTGGTACGGGCCGGGGCGGTCGGCAGATGCCAGACCCGGCCGTCGCCCTCGGGGTGCTCGCCCAGGGTGGCCAGACCGGCGGCGACCGCCCGGATGTCGGTGTAGCTGTGGGGCAGGTCGATGTCGCCGAGCCCGATCACCTCGGTGCCGGTCAGTGCGCCGGGGAAGACCGCGCCACCCAGGGTGGAGTTGAGGACGCCGGGCCCGACGAAGTCCGCCGAGCGGCCGAGCGCGACCCGGACGCGCCCCTCGCGGTGGGCGGCCAGGTACTTCTCGTCCAGCGCGGCCCGCATCCGGCCCTTGGCGCCGGTCGCCCGCCAGGGGGTGTCCTCGGTCATGACCTCCCCGCCGGTCGGTCCGTACGGGTAGACGGTGTCGAGCACCACCAGCCGCGCCCCCTCCGCCTCCGCCGCCGCGAGGACGGCGTCCTGGATGCCGGGCATCGCCTCGACCTGGAGGTGGTAGGCGACGTTGACGCAGTGGTAGACCACGGCGGCGCCCGCTATGGCGGCACGCGCGCCCTCGGCGGAGCCGACGTCACCCGGGTGGAAGACCACGCCCTCGGGGGTCCCCGCCACCGGCGCCGAGCGGGCCACCAGCCGGACCGCGTGACCCCGGCGGGCCAGCTCCCCGGCGAGGGTCGAACCGGCCGGTCCCGCTCCGAGGACGACATGGGTTTCACGTGCGGTGCCGGCCATCATCAGGCTCCTTGAGTCGGCGGGTCACCAGGACCCGGTTATCGCTGCTCTGTTTCGTTAGATACTATAACTCTCGCAAGAGGCACCCGCAAGAGTGACTTGCCCTCGGCCGCGCGACCGGCAACACGACGAGCCCCCTGGCACCGTCGAACGATCGACGTCTCCAGGGGGCTCGGAAGGAGGACGAAAGCCCGGCGGCTAACGGCAGTTGTCGGCGGCCTCGATCAGCCGGGCCGCCTCACCGAGGGCCTGGCGGAGCATCACCGGGTCGGTCACCGGGCCGGTGTCACCGGGCGGCAGCAGCCAGTCGGAGCCGGGCAGCACCTCGGGGGCGGCGACCATCTCGGCGCCCGACCCGACGGGGCAGCCCCCGGCCAGGCCGGGGATGCGCAGCCCGCGCCCCGAGGTGTCGGTACACGCACTCCCCGGGACATCCCAGCGGGCGGCGGTGCCGGGCGGCACCAGGAAGCCGAGGGTGGCGCAGGCGTCGTCGTGGAGGACCGGGCCGACGGCGGGGGTGCCGCCGCGCCGCAGGATGTCCACGGCCTCCAGGCCCTGGCGGGCCGGCACGGTCACCAGGTCGCAGGGGACCTCCTCCGGCAGGCCGCTCCGCCCCGGCCGCTCGGGGCCGGGCGGCGGCACGGTGACACTCCGCCAGGGGCTGCCGTCCGGGATGGCGCCGTACGGATCCATGGGGTGCGGGCCTGCCTGCATGCCGACCTCCGACAAGGGAATCCCCTCCAGCTTCGAGTCCCCGTGCGAAGACACAGTGCGTCTCTCCACCGGTTCAACGCCGCACCGCGTCAACGGCTACGGCGCCAGGCCGCCGCAAAGGATGGCAGAACATGGCGGATCGTGGGTGAGATATCCGGTTTGTAGCCAAACTGTGGGTGCGCACCCCGTCATAGAGGGTACGTTCGGCGCGGCCGGCCGGGAACAGCCGCCCCCGCACCCGCGAGGGCGCCCGCTCCCGGCAGTCGCAGGACCCGCAGTAGACGCAGGACCCGGCAGTCACCGCACGAGAGGGCTCGACCATGGCGTCCTCGGCACCAGTCCCCCCACCCGTCCCGACAGTCCCCAACCTCGCCTTCCGGCAGCTGCGCGGAGCCCGCTCCCCCGGCGAGTTCGCCGCCGCGGTGCGCCGTGCCGGCCGGGAGATCGGCGAGCAGGTCGCGTGCGACGCCCGCTATGTCGGGCGGGTGGAGTCGGGCGAGATCCGCTGCCCGAACTACGCCTACGAGCGGGTCTTCTTGCATATGTTCCCCGGCCTCACCCTGCGGGATCTGGGCTTCACCGCGCGGGAGCAGGTACGCGGCCGGGGCGCGCGCGGTGCGCCCGCGGGCCCCCGGACCGCCCCGCCGGAGCCCCAGGCACCCGTCCGGAACGATGAGGAGAGCGACGTGCTGCGTCGCGCATTCATGGGTGGCACCGCCGCGGTCGCCGCCACGCTCGGTCTCGGCGCGCCCTCCCCCGCGCTCGCCGCCACCATCCCCGCGCCGCGTGCCGGCGGCAGGTTCGGTGAGACCGAGGTCAGAGCCGTCGAGGAGGCGGTCCGCCGGATCCGGCTGCTGGACGACCGGCACGGGGCGGACCGGCTCTACCGGGAGGCCGCCGAACCGCTGCGCACCGCCTACGCGCTGCTCGACTCCGGCACCGCCGCCCGCCAGTCCACCAGCGACCGGATGCACTCCGGCGCGGGCGAGCTGGCCCTGTCGGTGGGCTGGCTGGCCCATGACTCGGGCCGCCAGGAGGACGCCCGCTCGCACTACGCGGAGGCACTGGCCACCGCACGGGTCGCCGGGGACGCGGGACTGGAGGCGCACGCCTTCTCCAACACCTCCTTCCTCGCCCGGGACGCCGGCCGGCACCGCGAGGCGGTCCGGGCCGCCCAGGCCGGGCAGCGGGCCGCCCGCCAACTGGCCTCACCCCGGCTGTCGGCCCTGCTGACCCTGCGCGAGGCCGGCGGCTGGGCCGGGCTCGGCGACCGCACGGCCTGCGAGCAGGCCCTCGGCCGGGCGCACACCCTGTTCGGCCGCGGCCCGTGCGACGCCGACCCGGAGTGGATGTCCTTCTTCGGCGAGCCGGAGCTGGAGTCCCTGGAGGCCCGCTGCTGGTCGGCCCTGGGCGACTGGCCCCGCGCCAGCCGCCACGCCCGGCGCGCCACTGCTCTCCAAAGCCCGCACTTCACCCGGAACCTGGCCCTCTACCGCGCCCAGCTCGCCGTGGACCTCGCCCACGGCGGAGCCCCCGACGAGGCCGCGGCCGCCGCCGAGCACGCCATGGACCTGCTGGCCGAGGTCCGCTCCAGCCGCATCGACGCCCTGCTGGACCACACCGCCCGCCTGCTGTCCGCCCGAGCCCCCGCCACCCCGTCCGTCCGCTCCTTCCTGGAACGGCGCGCGTCCCTCGCCGTCTGAGCGCCGCTCTTACAAGGCGGCTGTCAGGCCTCCAGGTGGCCGGTGTCGTTCCAGCGCTCGATGGCGGGGGCGTCGTAGGCCCAGCCGAGGGCGGAGAGGCTGGTGGGGTCGAGGCGGATGCGGGCGGCGAAGGAGATGTGCTCGCCCAGCCAGCGGGCCGCGATGGAGCGCAGGATGTGGCCGTGGGCGAAGACCAGGGCGTCGCGGTCGGCGGAGCGGGCCCAGGCCACGACCTCGTCGGCCCGGTCGGAGAGCTGGGCCAGGGTCTCGCCCTCGGGGACGCCGTCGCGCCAGATGAACCAGTCGGGGTCGTCCGCCTTGATCTCGGCGGGGGTCTTGCCCTCGTAGGCGCCGTAGTCCCACTCCATCAGCGCGTCCCAGGCCTCGGCGCGGCCGCCGAACCCGGCCAGCTCGCAGGTCTCGGCGGCGCGGGCGAGCGGGCTGGTGCGGATCTCGTAGCCCTCCAGGCCGTCCCAGGGGGAGCGGTGCAGCCGCTCGCCGAGCAGCTTGGCCCCGCGGCGGCCCTCCTCCAGGAGCGGTATGTCCGTCCTGCCGGTGTGCCGGCCGGACAGCGACCATTCCGTCTGGCCGTGCCGGGCGAGCAGGATGCGCGGTGCCATGAGGGGCTCTCCTGAAGTTCGGTGGTGCGGCTCGTGTGCCGACTGGGGAAGGGGCCGTCTTTCCATCATCACGCACGGGGGTGGGAGGGGGCGCGCGGGGGCGGGGACTTGTCGTGGCCTGCGGGATCGCCGGTGCGGGTGCTCGGCGGGCGCCTGTTGTCAGTGGGGGATGCGAGACTTCGGCGGGTGAGCGATTTCCTGGGCGGCGGTCCCTTGCGGGAGCCGCCGCGGACTGTGCCGACACCGCCCGCCGAGCGCTTGGGGCGGTCGGCCGATCCTGGCGTGCCCGGGCCGCGGCGGGAGTTGCGGCAGCGGCTGGCCGAGTTGCGCGGGCCGGCTGTGCCGCATCCGCTGGACGCCCGGGCGCTCGCCGCGCTCGCGGCCAATCCGGGGTGCCGCAGACGGGCGCTGCTGGACGGGGCCGGGGTGGACAAGGGGGCCCTGGCGAGTGCGCTGGGCTCTCCTTCCTCGTATGGGCAGTCGCAGTTCGCGTTCGCCCGGGGCCATGCCTTCGAGGCGCGGGTGAAGGCCGACGGCGGTATGGAGCTGATGCGGCTGCTCGGGGTGGACGAGCCGGGCGGGGTGCGGGTGCCCGAGCTGGCCGCGGCCGGGCCGCAGGGGCGGGCGGCGCGCACCGCGCTGGCGTTGCGGGAGGCCACCGGCGCCGGGACCTGGACGCTGCTGGACCATCCGCTGCTGGCACTGGAGGTGGCCGGTTCGCCCGCCTATCTGGAGCCGGACGCGGTGGTGGTCCACCCGGACGGGCGGTGGACGGTGGTGGAGATCAAGTCCTTCCCGGTGCTGGACGGCTCGGCCGACCCGGCCAAGGTGGGCGCGGCGGCCCGGCAGGCGGCGGTCTACGTGCTGGCGCTGGAGCGGGTCGCGGCGCTGACCGAGGGCGCCGAGGTGGCGCACTCGGTGCTGCTGGTCTGCCCGAGGGACTTCACCAACCAGCCGGCCGGCTCGGTGGTGGACGTGCGCAAGCAGCTGTCGGTGACCCGTCGGCAGCTGGCCCGGCTGACCCGGATCGAGGACATCGCCGCCGCGCTGCCGGAGGGGCTGAGCTTCGATCTGGAGGGGTGCTCGGCGGAGCAGCTGACGGAAGCGGTGGAGGCGGTGCCGCATGCCTATGCGCCGGAGTGCCTGGCCGCCTGCGAGCTGGCCTTCCACTGCCGGGGCCGGTCGCGGGAGGCGGGGGCGGTGGAGACGCTGGGCCGCTCGGTCCGGGGTGAGCTGGGCGGGCTGACCACGGTGGGGGCGGTGCTGGCCGCGGCGCGGGGGGAGGCCGGGGACCCGGCCGATCCGGCGGTGGCGGCGCTGCGGAGGGCGCAGGCGCTGCGGAGGGAGGCGATCACCGGAGCGGTGGCGATCACGGGAGCGGTGGCCGGGGCCGGGGAGGTCGCCGGGGCCGGGGCCGGGGCCGGGGCCGGGGCCGTGGGTACGGAGGGGGCGGCGGTATGTCGCTGATCGGGACGCTGGCCCGGCTGGAGGCGGTGGAGTCGGGGCGGGCGCAGCCGCTGGCGACCGTACGCCACCGGCATCTGTCCGACCGGCCGCTGGTGCTGGTGCCGCTGACCACCGCGGGTGAGGCCGGGGCGCCGCTGGGGGCGCTGGTGGGCACCGATCCGGCCGAGCCGCGGCTGCTGGTGGTGGCGCAGCCGCGCGACCGGGATCTGCGGTTCGCGTTCCTGGCGGACCTGGCCGAGGCGGTGGTGCCGTATCTGGACGGGTACGCCGGGGAGGTCGAGGCGGCCGAGCGGTCGGAGACCGACCCGGAGACCGGCAAGAAGGTGAAGGTGGAGGTCGAGCTGTGCGCGGACGCGCCGCAGCTGATCGTGCCGAGCCGGGCGGGTGTGGAGTACGTACGGCTGCTGGGCCGCTCCACCCGGTTCCGGCGCACCGCCGAGGACGACCCGGACACCCCGTATCCGGCGCCCGCGCGGGTGCCGCTGCTGGGCCGCTGGCTGACGCACTACGGGGAGCGGGCCCGGGTGCCGGGCTCCTCGCTGCTGCTGGCCGCCACCGACCTGCTGAACCGGCACTGGGCGACCGGCCAGTCCTCGCTGGAGGACCAGCATCTGGGCGCCCTGCTGGCCTGGATCGAGGCGGGCGACGGGGAGTCGGGGGCGGAAGCGGCGCTCCGGGCCGAGCTGGGCCGGGACGCGGCCGGTCAGCTGCTCTGCCCGCCGGCCGGTCCGGCCACCGATCCCACGTTCGACAACCGGCTGCTGGCCCCCGCGATCGACCGCTACGACCGGGCCCGGCAGGCGCTGGGCGCGGCGGAGGAGGGCGAGCTGGCCGACGCCCGGCTGGGTGAGCTGCACCGGGCCGAGCGGGAGGTGCGCCGGCTGGTCGCCTCCCAGTTGAAGCCCACCTGGGACGCGGTGTGGCGGTGCCTTGAGCTGCTGCGGGGGCTGCCGGCCGGGTCCCGGGTGGCCGACCGCTGGACGCGGGACCGCTGGTCGTTCACCGGGCACCGGGACCGGGTGCGCTCGGGCGAGCCGCCGCAGCCCCGCCGGGACGACGCGGTGACCTCGGCGCAGAAGCTGGCCGCCCGGGAGACCGCGCAGGCCCAGCTGGAGGCGCAGGAGGCGCTGGACGATCCGCTGGTGCTGGCCGCCCGGCGGCTGGCCGGGGAGGCGTTCACCGCCGAGGTGCTGGACGTGGTGCCGGCGTGGACGGAGTCCAAGCGGCCCTCGCCGCGCCCGCTGCTGACCGTCCGTACCGGGGATGTGCCGCAGCTGGGCGAGGGGGTGAAGGTCTACCGGTCGCTGGACGGCCGTCCGCAGAGCGCCGCGTTCGTGGGGTACGAGCCGGAGGACGGCACCCTGGTGCTGCGGCTGCTGGACCGGATGGGCCGGGCCAAGAACCCGGCGGAGGGCACCGTTCCGGTGAAGGGCGACCGGATCGTCTGGACGCTGTTCGAGCACGACCAGCGGGGCGGGCCCAAGCTGCCCGACCCGGAGGACACCCCCTGGACCCACGGCGGGCCGCCCGGCGAGCCCGGCGCGGAGCGCCCCGACCCGGTCACCCCGGAGGACCTGCTGTGACGACGACCCCGGCCCCCGCGACGGGCGTCTTCGACCCCGGGGCCGCGGCCGCCGAGGCGACCGCCCGGATCCTGCGGGACACCCTGGACGGCACCGCCCGCGGGGTGGTGGTGGACTCCCCGCCCGGCGCGGGCAAGTCCACGCTGGTGGTGCGGGCCGCGCTGGAGCTGGCGGCGGCCGGGCGGCCGCTGATGGTGGTCGCCCAGACCAACGCCCAGGTGGACGACCTGGTGCTGCGGCTGGCCGAGAAGGAGCCGGAGCTGCCGGTGGGCCGGCTGCACAGCAGCGACTCCGACCCGTACGACCGCGCCCTGGATGGCTTGGAGAACGTGCGCAAGTCGGCGAAGGCGGCCGATCTGGCGGGGCTGGACGTGGTGGTGTCCACCGCGGCGAAGTGGGCCCATGTGAAGACGGACGAGCCCTGGCGGCACGCCATCGTGGACGAGGCGTACCAGATGCGCTCGGACGCGCTGCTGGCGGTGGCCGGGCTGTTCGAGCGGGCGCTGTTCGTGGGCGACCCGGGGCAGCTGGACCCGTTCTCGGTGGTGGGCGCCGAGCAGTGGGCGGGGCTCTCCTACGACCCGTCGGCGAGCGCGGTCTCCACCCTGCTGGCGCACAACCCGGAGCTGCCGCAGCACCGGCTGCCGGTCTCCTGGCGGCTGCCCGCCTCGGCGGCGCCGCTGGTGTCGGACGCCTTCTACCCGTACACCCCGTTCCGCAGCGGCACCGGTCCGGGCGACCGGCGGCTCTCCTTCGGCATCGCCTCGGACGGCTCCGGGCCGGACCGGGTGCTGGACGAGGCGGCGGCGTCCGGCTGGGGGCTGCTGGAGCTGCCGCCCCGGCACACCCCGCGTACCGACCCGGAGGCGGTGCACGCGGTGGCGCTGGTGGTGCGCCGGCTGCTCGACCGGGGCGCGGCGGCGGTCTCGGAGCGCTCGCCGGACCCGGTGCCGGTGACGGCGGACCGGATCGCGGTCGGCACCGCCCACCGCGACCAGGCCGCGGCGGTCCGGGCGGCCCTCGCGGCGCTGGGGGTGACCGGGGTGACGGTGGACACCGCCAACCGGCTCCAGGGCCGGGAGTACGACGTCACGGTGGTGCTGCACCCGCTCTCCGGCCGCCCGGACGCCACCGCGTTCCATCTGGAGACGGGCCGGCTGTGTGTGCTGGCCTCCCGCCACCGGCACGCCTGTGTGGTGGTCTGCCGCGCCGGGGTCGCCGAACTGCTGGACGAGCATCCGTCGACGGAGCCGGTCCAGCTCGGGGTCACCCTCAAGTTCCCGGACGGCTGGGAGGCCAACCACGCGGTCCTCTCCCACCTGGCGGAACACCGGGTGGAATGGGGCCCGTGACATCGCCACAGGGCGTACTTGCGCGGGGCGGGAGAATGGAGGGTGGCCCATAGAGGGGGCCCGGGCGAGAGGGAGACATCCGATGGCGGAGACCGAGCGGAGCGAGCGGCGGTTCAAACCCGCGCCACTGCTCTTCGAGCCCGCGGAGGCGGCCTCCGACCCGGAGCACTTCTTCGGTCTGGAGTCCATGGACGACCCGAGGGAGCTGCTGAGCCGTTCGACGGAGCTGGCGCTGGCGTTCCGGGCGGCCACCGACCGGGCGGTGGAGTTCCAGGCGGTCGCGGCGGCCCAGCTGGCCGATCCGCGGCGATTCGACCGGCTGACGGCCGCGGATGTGGCGGCGCGGGCCGGGTGGACCGAGGACTACGCCAAGAAGATGATCGAGTTCGGCCGCGACCTGATCCGCGGCGGGGGCGCCCCCGAGGACGAGTGAGGGGGCCCCTTGCGGGGCGAGGGAGCGGGGGCGGTCCATGTGCGTCCGGGGCGCCCCTGGGGGGGCGGAGGCCGCACGCCGTCCGTGTGCGCCCGGCAGGGCGCACCGGTGCCGTCGGCAGGGCGACCCTGGAGGCCAGGGGGCCGGATGCCGTCCGCGTCTGCCCGGGCGGGGCGCACCGGTGCCGTCGGCAGGGTGATCCTGGGGGCCAGGGGGCCGGATGCCGTCCGCGTCTGCCCGGGCGGGGCGCACCAGTGCCGTCGGCGGGGCGATCCTAGGGGGCCAGGGGGCCGGGTGCGGTCCGCGTCTGCCCGGGCGGGGCGCACCAGTGCCGTCGGCGGGGCGATCCTAGGGGGCCAGGGGGCCGGGTGCGGTCCGCGTCTGCCCGGGCGGGGCGCACCAGTGCCGTCGGCAGGGCGATCCTGGGGGCGGGGCCGTATGCAGTCCGCGTGCGTCTGGCGGGCGCACCCACGCGCGCGCCCGGCGAGTGCGCCTGTGCGGCCCGATCACCCACGCATGCCCGTGCACTCACCTGTACCCGAATACCGGCCGTTCGGCGGCCCCTGTGCCGCAAGGCGCCCGCAGCGGGCCTGTTGGCGCACCTGCCGTCTCGGCGCCGTGTTGGCGCATCCCCGCCCGTTGGGGGCGGCTTCCGCGCTGGTAGTGCCGCGTCCGGTCGCCGCGCCCGCCCCGGCGGCGGTCCGCATGTGACCGAAAACCACTGCTGGCGGCATATGACGGTGGCGAACAATACTCCGGTACGCCCGGTGCTGTCCGGGTTTCCGGGAACTCTCCGGAACCGGATGCGGACGGACGGTAGACGTGGACGCATGAGCGCATGGCTGCCAGATGAACTCGACGGTGCACGGATCCATGGCGACTGGCTCCCCGGGGCCGGGCTCGCTCGCGGCGTGGACGGTGACGGCGGCGGCCGGGGAGGTGGTGGCGGTCCGGCCGGCGGGCAGGCAGACCTCTTCGGGCTGCTCTGCGAGGACGAGCGCGCCCGCACCACGCAGGTGACGGCGGCCGGGGCGGCCTGGCTGACCTCGGCGGCCGCGTACGCGCGCTCCACGCTGGCGCTGTGGGAGTCCCGGCCGGCCGCCCCGGCCGTGCTCTCCTGCGGAACGGTCTTCGACGTGGTGAGCGTGGAGTCGGTGTTCGGGCGGCGGATGCTGGACCGGCTGTGGGCGGACGGCCCCGGGTCCGGCCCGGTCGCCGTGCACCGGGGGCGGCTGATGCTCTTCGCCGCGCCCGGCACCGCCCAGCGGCTGCCCTCGCTGCTGCGCTGGCTGGGCGATCCGCCCACCCGCCCGGACGGGGAGGCCGCGGCCGAGTGGCGGCGGGCGGTGCCGCCCATGCTCTGCCATGGCGCGGGCGACGCCGTCACGGTGCCGCCGCTGGTGCCCGGCGGGGAGGGGGACGCGCCCCGCTGGCTGGTCGCCCCGGACACCCGGCGCCCCTGGCTGCCGGGCCCGGACACCGTGCTGTGGGCGGCCACCCGGGCCGCCCGCGCGGCCGCCTCCCCGGGGGCGCCGGTATCGATTTCACACGCCGCCGACCAGGGTGCTAGTGTCTACGACGTCAGCAGGCGCCGTTAGCTCAGTTGGTTAGAGCAGCTGACTCTTAATCAGCGGGTCCGGGGTTCGAGTCCCTGACGGCGCACAGACGAAGAAGAGGCTCCTCGCGCAAGCGGGGGGCCTCTTCTTGTATGCCGTACGGCGTTCAGAGCACGGTGACGCGGACGTTCCAGCCGCCGGTGGCGCTGCGGTCGGCCACCTCCACCCGGACGTTCTCGCCCGGCACCGTGAAGGTCTCCCCCACCCCCAGCGGCGCGTCCGCCAGCGGCGGGTACACCGAGCGGTGCGGGCAGGCCGAGGTCACCGGGTGGGTGTCCACCACCTCCACTGGGCCGTCGCCGGAGACCGCGTCGGTGCGCACCCGGTAGACCAGCACGCCCTCGGTGCAGGTGTCCCGGTCGTTGCCGGTGGCCTCCCGGGCCTCGATGGCCAGGGCGCTGCGCGGGCCGGTGCGCACCACGGCCAGCCGGGTACCGGGCGAGGTGCCCGGCTGCGGCTGCGCCGCCAGCGGCTCCAGGGTGAGGCGGTCGTCGCCGGTGCCGTCCACACAGCGCACCTGCCGCCGGTCCAGCCAGCCGAGCTTCCACTTGTGCCAGCCGAAGAGCTCGGGGGCGAGCGCGAACTGGCTGCCCATGACGTCCCAGTCACCCACATGGGTGTCCCAGTCGCCCTTGCCGTCCATCGGGCGGCGGTAGAGGTCCGGCAGGTCGAAGACGTGGCCGGTCTCATGGGCCAGGACGTTGCGGTCCGGCGGGTGCCGCTCGAAGACGGTGACCAGGCGGTTGATCCTGGTCCCGTCGGCGCGCAGCGGGCGGTCGAGGTTGACCACCTTGGTGGCGTCGGAGTCCACACCCGGGGCGTCCGGGTCGGCCACCAGGTAGACGATGTCGTACCGGGAGAAGTCCACCCGGGGGTCGGTCACGGCGAGGGCGTCGCGCAGATAGGCGGCCCGGCGGCCGGAGGACCAGTCGCGCCTTATCGCGTACGAGGTGGAGGGGCGCGGCATCCGGATCCACTCGCGCAGGGGGTCCGCGCGCAGGGTGAACCGCCCGTAGGAGGCGCGCCGGAAGAACTCGCCGGTGGCGGGGAAGTGGTCGGCGACCAGCTGGTCCGGGGTGGTCCTCGGCGGGGCGTCGGGGAAGGACAGGAAGAGCATCACCGCGTTCAGGTCCCGGTCCGGCTTCGGGTAGGCGGCGTTCCAGGTGTCCAGGCCGAGGGAGTGGTGGACGTCGGTGCGCGGCAGGGCGCACGGCCCTTCGGCGGAGGCCGCCGCCGAGGGGCCGGCGACCAGTCCGGTCGCGGCGAACGAGAGCAGTGCGAAGACCCCGGCGGCCGTGGAGCGCAACCGGCCGCGGTCCACTCCCCCGGCCGCCGTCCCGGCCACCCCCTCGGCCACTCCCTCGGGTGGCTGACGGCTCTCGCCGTGGACCTCCGGGTGACCCTCCACGTAGACCTCCGGGTACGGGATGCTGGACGTCCCACCACCCTGTGACGGTTTGTCCGCTTACGCCCTGTTCCGGTGCCCCACACGGGTGAGCGACCGTCCAGAGGGACCCACCCGGCACTTCTCACAGACAGTCACATTCGTTCACCGGTGAGCCCGCGCATGGCACACCCGTGCAGAAACGGTCGACCCGGCGTTCGAAGCGCGTCACCCGTATCGCCCACAGGGGTCGCGGGCGGTGGCGGCGCTGGAACCGCCACCGCGAAAACCTCTATGATCGGCACACTTTCCCGGCCGACCCATCCGGACCACATCCGTGCGTCACAACTGCCCTGCGGGAGCGAGCGGTGAACGGAACCCCCGAAGGACCGGCAGCCGCGGCGGGCCCACCGTCCGGTATCACCCATGGGCCTGTGACCGAGCGTGACGAAACCGCGGAGGGGGTGCGGTACGCGGCGGAGACCGCCCGCTACCGCGACGCCCGCGACGCCTCAGCCGCCCGGGTGGCCGGTGCGACCGCCTCCGTCACCGGCATCGCCACCGGTACGTACACCGGCGCCGGACCGACGCCGCCGGTCGCGGGATCCGGCGCACACGGGGCGCCCGACGGCCGCGCGGCCCCCGGCGCGTACGACCTGATGGACCTCGACCCCTGCGAGCTGCTGGACCTCGACCCGGGGGACCCCCGGGAGCCCGGCCCGTACGCCCCCAGGGACACCGGCCCGTACGACTCCCGGGGCCTCGATCCGTACGACTGCCTGGACCTCGATCCGGCGTACCCGGCACGGCATCCCGGCACCTGCGACCCCTCGGCGCCCGGCGCCCATGACCCCTCCCGGCCCGGCGGCCATGGTCCCTCGGTCTCCGGCGGCCATGACGCGCCGACCCCGGCCGCCGCCGGCGGGTACGAGCCGGAGGAACTCGCCGACTACCGGGCCGCCTTCGCCGCGGCGCACCTCGCGATGGCCCTGCTGGACCCGGAGGGGCTGGTGGTGAGCGCCAACGGGGCGCTGGCCGCGGTGCTGGGCAGCGATCCGGTGTCCCTGCGCGACCAGCCCGCGGCCGAGCTGCTGGACCTCGGCTCCGACGCCCGCACCCGGCGCGCCTACCGCGAGGTGCTGCGCGGCGAACGGTCCCGCTTCCGCTGCACCCGGCGGCTCAAGCACCCCGACGGACGCTCGCTCTGGGCGGAGATCACCGTCTCCCCGATGCCCCGCTCCCAGGGCGTACTGCTCTCCCTCACCGACGTCAGCGACCGCCGCCGGCTCCAGGCCCGGCTGCGCCACCTCCAGATGCACGACCCGGTGACCCGGCTGCCCAACCGGACGCTCTTCTTCGAGCGGCTGACCAGCGCGCTCGAACGGTCGGCGTACGAGGGCTACGACGACGGGGGCACCGGCCGGATCGGGCTGTGCTACCTCGACCTGGACGGCTTCAAGGCGATCAACGACACCCTGGGCCACCGGGTCGGCGACCGGCTGCTGGCGGCCGTCGCCTCCCGGCTCAACGAGTGCGCGGACAGCGACGGTTACGCGCGCGGTGGCAACGGCCATCTGGTGGCCCGGCTCGGCGGGGACGAGTTCGCCATCCTGGTGGAGGACTCCACCGGCACCGACCAGCTCGCCGAGCTGGCCGGTGCCGTACTGGCCGCCGTACAGCGGCCGTTCGACCTCGCCGGGCAGCGGCTGTCGGTCTCCGCGTCCATCGGGGTGGTCGAGCGGGCCGCCGCCGGCTCCACCGTGAACGGGCTGATGCAGGCCGCCGACACCACGCTGTACTGGGCCAAGGCCGACGGCAAGGCCCGCTGGACCCTGTTCGACCCCGAGCGCAACGCCCACCGGATGACCCGGCAGGCCCTCTCCTCCACCCTGCGGCCCGCGGTCGACCGGGGCGAGTTCGCGCTGGAGTACCAGCCGCTGGTCGGTCTGGCGGACGGAGCGGTGCACGGGGTGGAGGCGCTGGTGCGCTGGAACCACCCGCAGTTCGGCGCGCTACCGCCGAATCGGTTCATCGGTATCGCCGAGGAGGACGGCTCGATCGTGCAGCTCGGCCGCTGGATCCTGCGTACCGCCTGCCGCCAGGCGAGGGCGTGGCAGCGGGACCATCCGACCGACCGGCCGCTGTTCATGAGCGTCAATGTGGCGGTCCGCCAGGTGTGGGACTCCGACCTGGTCGCGGATGTCGCCGAGATCCTGGAGGAGACCGGGCTGCCGCCGCGGCTGCTGCAACTGGAGCTGACCGAGTCGGACGTGATGGGCTCGGCCGGCCGGCCGTTGCAGGCCCTCCAGGCGCTCAGCGACATGGGGGTGCGGATCGCCATCGACGACTTCGGCACCGGGTACTCCAACCTGGCCTACCTCAGCCGGCTGCCGGTCTCCGGGCTGAAGCTGGACGGCTCCTTCGTACGCGGCTTCCAGGACGAGGAGCACCCCAACCGGGCCGACGAGGTGATCGTGGAGACCCTGGTGGGGCTGGCGCACCGGCTC
The DNA here is from genome assembly GCF_023218175.1 of Streptomyces lichenis. Lineage (GTDB taxonomy): Bacteria > Actinomycetota > Actinomycetes > Streptomycetales > Streptomycetaceae > Streptomyces > Streptomyces lichenis. The sequence continues at coordinate 106,744 of NZ_JALPTH010000003.1, forward strand.
GGACTGACCGTCACCGCGGAGTGCGTGGAGACCGCGGGGCAGGCGGCGCGGCTGCGCCGGATCGGCTGCGACACCGGCCAGGGCTGGCTGTACTCGCGGGCGGTGGCCCCGGATCGGATCGCCGCGCTGATCGGCGCGGCGGCGAGCTGAGGCCCGTACGGCGTCCCCTGATGCGAGTCGCCCGCCCGGCCCGGGGGTGAGGAGCCGGGCGGGGCGGGCGGGTCAGCGGGCCGCCGGGGTGGCGGCCGGTGGGGTGGCGGTCGGTGGGGTCAGGTCAGCAGGCGCCGAGGTCCTGCCAGACCCCCCAGTCGCCGGTGGTGCCGGGCTCCTCACCCTTCGTCCACCACTTGGCCTTCCAGGTACGGCCCTTGTGGGAGACCTGGGTGCCGCCGGTGTACTCGGTGGCCGGCTTCCAGGCCGCCGCCGCGCAGCCGGTCGGCTGGGTGGAGGTGGGGGTCGGCGTGGGAGTCGGGGTGGGGGTGGGAGTCGGGGTGGGGGTAGGAGTGGGGGTCGGGGTCGGGTCGGGGGTGGTGCCGAGGGCGGCCACGATCTCGTTGAGCAGGGTGGTGCGGTCGTCCAGCCCGATCAGCGAGTACATCATCGCGCCGGCCAGACCGCGGCTGCGCCCGTACTCCGCGCGGGCCTGGATCGCCCGCTTGTCCAGGCCGGTGAAGAACTCCCCGTCCTTGTGGAAGTACGCGGCCTTCGCCTCGTCGTCCCAGAAGGTGGTGGCCGGGTTGTCGACGATGCCGCCGAGCTCCTTGTAGTGCGCGATACCGGCCTGCTGGCTCAGCGGGCGGGCGGCGGAGCCGCCGGTCGCGGGCTGGCCGAGGCCGTTCCTCGCCCCGGCCGGGACGCCCTTCCAGCCGCGGTAGTAGAACTCGTAGCCCAGGGTCAGCTTGTTGGCGGGGAAGCCGCCGGTGACACCGTAGGCGGGGTTGCCGTCGAGGTAGGCGTCGATGGCGTTGTCCACCGAGTACTTCTGGGTGCCGGGCTTGACGGGGTCGGTCGGGTCGGAGGCCGGCGAGTACAGCGGGGACTGGTGGTACGCGGGCCCGTCGCCGTCCCAGGCGCCGTGCATGTCGTACGTCATGATGTTCGCGTAGTCGAGGTACGCGCCGATCTTGTCGGTCTCGATGTGCTTGATCTTGTCCTGGCCGGCCGGCAGAGCGGCGGTGAGCAGGTACTTCTTGCCGCCGTTGGCCGCGCCGTAGGCGTCGAGCTGCTTGCGGAACTCGGCGAGCAGCAGGGTGAAGTTCTGCTTGTCCTCGGGGCCGTAGTGGTTGCCGAGGTGGCCGTCGGGCGAGCCCGGGTACTCCCAGTCGACGTCGATGCCGTCGAAGATGCCGGCGGCGGTGCCGGGGCCGCCGAAGCCGCCCTCCACCGGCAGGTCGCCCTGGATGTACTGCTTGACGCAGGAGGAGACCAGCTTCTTGCGGCCGGCGTCGGTCTTGGCCGCGTCGTGGAAGTACTTGGAGTAGGTCCAGCCGCCCAGTGAGATGTTGATCTTCAGCTTGGGGTACTTGGCCTTCAGTTCCTTGAACTGGTTGAAGACGCCGGTGATCGGCTGGTCCCACTTGTCGGCGACGCCGTCCACGCTGTCGGCCGCGCTGAAGGAGCGCTGGTAGTCGGCGTAGGAATCGCCCGCGCCGTCACCGGCGTTGGGGTTGGCGTCGTCGCCGGCGGCCTTGTTGGCCATGAAGCAGGTGAGGTCGGTGGGGTGGATGTTGCCGAACGAGTAGTTGATGACGTCCAGTTTGCCGGCGATGCCCCGGGTGTCGAGGTGCTTGGGGTAGAAGGCGTTGCCGTAGATGCTCCACTGGTCGTAGTAGGCGATCTTCACCCCGCCGGAGGCGGGCGCGGCGGCGGCCCCGGCCTGCTGGGCGGACTGCGCGGAGGCGGTACCGGCTCCGGCGAAACCGGCCAGCGCGCCGGCGGCGAGCGCGGCGCCGGTCAGCGCGGCGATGAGGGGTCTGCGGTGGTGCACGTACGGCCTCCGGGGGCGGGGGTGTTCAAGGCGGGGGGACCGGGGGGGACGGGAAGTGCGGTCCGGTGGAGGAAGATTGCCGCCGGGTGAACGGGCCGTCAATGGTCCGAACCAAATGAGGACTAGACCATTCGGGCAGGGAAACGCCTTGTCAGAAGCGTGGGGAGGTAAAGAAGAACCGCCTGCCACCATCGGTGACAAGCGGTTTAAGGTTCACTTAGGGATCTTGTGCATCCGTTCCCGAGCGGGAACCACATCCTCTCAAATCGCGGCTGCTCAGTCGGCGTCCGGCAGCCCGTAGGCGTCCGCGATCAGCGCGTAGCTGCGCAGCTTGGCCTCCGTCCCGTGCACGTTCGAGGTGATCATCAACTCGTCGGCGCCGGTGCGCTTCCGGAGGTCGTCCAGCCCGGCCCGTACCTCTCCGGGGGTCCCGTACACCACGTTGGCGAGCCAGCCGTCGACGAAGTCGCGCTCGACGTCGCTGAAGGGGTACGCCTCGGCGTCCTCGGGGGTGGGGACCAGACCGGGGCGGCCGGTGCGCAGCCGGATCATGGAGAGCGCCCCGGTCAGCACCTCCCGGCGGGCCTCCCGCTCGTCCTCCGAGGCGAAGGCGGAGACCCCGATCAGCGCGTACGGGGTGTCCAGCAGCGCGGACGGACGGAAGGACTCCCGGTACAGGTCCAGCGCGGGGATGGTGTTGCGGGCCGAGAAGTGGTGGGCGAAGGCGAACGGCAGCCCCAGCTCGCCGGCCAGTTGGGCGCTGAACCCGGAGGAGCCGAGCAGCCAGACCGGGGGCCGGCCGTTCGGTCCCTGCACCGGTCCGGGCACGGCGTGGATACGGGAGTAGGGGTGCCCGTCCGGGAAGTCGTCGTCCAGGAAGCGGACCAGCTCGGCGAGTTGCTGCGGAAAGTCCTCCGCACCCTCGCGCAGCCGGTCGGTGCGGCGCAGGGCGGCGGCGGTGGCGCCGTCGGTGCCGGGGGCGCGGCCGAGGCCCAGGTCGACGCGGCCGGGGGCCATCGCCTCCAGGGTGCCGAACTGCTCGGCGATGACCAGCGGGGCGTGGTTGGGCAGCATCACGCCGCCCGAGCCGAGCCGGATGCGCCGGGTGTGGGCGGCCAGATGGGCCAGGATCACCGCCGGGGAGGAGGAGGCGACCCCGGGCATGGAGTGGTGCTCGGCGACCCAGTGGCGGTGGAACCCCCGCCGCTCGGCCAGCCGGGCGAGCGCGACGCTGGTCTCCAGGGCCCGGGTGGCGGTGGACCCGCTGCCCACGGTGACCAGGTCGAGCACCGACAAGGGCACGGGCGCGGAGCCCCGTACGGCGCCCCGGATGCCGCCTGGGCCCCGCGCCTCTTCTCGCCGGTCTCGCCCTTCTCGCCTGGTGTCGTCGTCGGTCACCGGTGTGGCCCTCCTGCGCGGAAATCTCGTACCGGGGAGATAACAGGAGGGTGTCTCCGGTTATTCCCGGGTTACTCCCGGGGGCGGGTGGGTGCCGGGGGGCGGGTGCCGGGGGGCGGGTGCCGCGCCGGTGGGCGCCGGGGGGGTGCCGCGGCGGTGGGCGCCGGGGGCGGAGAGCCGGACGGGCCCCTCCATGGCGGAGGGGCCCGTCACCCCGTGCTTCGACCGCCAGTCGTGGCGGCCCGCGTCAGTCCTGGCAGGCTCCGTCGGTCGCGACGGCCCGCGCCAGTCGCGGCGGCCCGCGCCAGTCCTGGCAGGCTCCGCCAGCCGTGGCGGCCCACGTCAGTCGCGGCGGACTCCGCCAGTCCCGGCGCGGCACGCGTCAGTCGCGGCGGGCGAACAGTGCGCCGAGTTCGTCGGACCAGGCGCCGTGGCGTTCGGCGAGGCGGAGGCCCTCCCAGACGGTGACCTGGTTGGCGGTGAGCACGGGTTTGCCGACGGCGGACTCCAGGGCCGGCAGATGGCCGACGGTGCGCAGGGCGGTGCAGGGGACCAGGACGGCCCGGGCTTCCGGGTGGTCGGCGGCCCGGACCAGTTCGAGCAGGCGGTCGCCGTCCCAGCGGGCGGCCTCCGCGGCGGTGGCGACACCGGCCGCCCGGGTGGCGAGCACCTCCAGGCCGGCCTCTTGGAGGAAGGCGCCGAACCGGTCGGCGGCCTCCTGCGGGTAGATCGCGGCCACCGCCACCGACTTGGCGCCCACGGCGCGGGCGGCGTGGGCGAACCCGACGGCGGTGCTGGAGGCGGGCAGTCCGGCGGCCAGCGCGAGCGAGCGGACCTGCTCCTGGGCGCCCTCCCAGCCGGCGCCGAACGCGCCCCGGGTGCTCGCCCACACCACCGCCTCGGCACCGGAGAGCCGTAGCTCCTCCATCCCGTCCGCGAGCCGGCCGGTGGTGCCGGCCTCCACCGCCCCGGCCACGCCGCCGGCCGGCAGCCGGGCCGGGGTCTCCTCGGCGTCCGTGTGGACGACCGACACCCGGACGCCGGTGAGCAGCGTCTCCATCCGGGGGTAGTCGTCCTCGGCGGCATGCCCGGGATAGAGCAGTCCGACCGTCGTCATGTCACACCCTCCTGACCTTGGGGCCGCGCCCTGGGGGCGACCACCCCCATGGTGACCGGGCGGGGCGGGCCGCCGGGCGCCCGTCCGGTGACGGTTGCCCAGGGTTCCCCCGGATAGTCCTGTGCACGCGCCGGGCGACCGCCGGGCACCGGGGGCGGAGAAGGGCGGAAAGAGGGGCGAAGGGGGCGCGGTTCGGGGGGCGAGGACACGGTCCGGTATCGGTGGGCCGCCCGGTGGGCATGGCGCGGAGTGGCCTTGGGTAGCCGCGCGCCCATGGCTCGAACAGTTCGATCAGCCCTACGGGCGCCGTTGCGGCGGCGCGCTCTTCTGCTCTCCACCGCCGGTGCGTTGGGTGCCGTCGCGGCCACCGCCGGGTGCAGCCGGGTGGCGTCCGGGGACACCCTCGACCGGCTCAGATCCCAGGGCACCGTCCGCCTCGGCATCGCGGGCGAGGTGCCCTACGGATATGTGGACGAGCAGGGCGAGTTCACCGGCGAGGCGCCGGAACTGGCCAAGATCGTGTTCCGCCGGCTCGGTATCGCGGACGTACAGCCGGTCGCCACCGACTTCGCCTCCCTGATCCCCGGCCTCAACTCCCAGCAGTTCGACGTCGTCTCGGCCGGGATGTACATCACCAAGGAGCGGTGCGCGCAGGTCGTGTTCAGCGACCCCGAGTACCAGATGCTCGACGCGTTCGTGGTGCGCAAGGGCAATCCCAGGAGGCTGCGGTCCTACGAGGACGTGGTGCGCGCCGGGGCGAGGTTCGCCACCGGCACCGGCTACGCCCAGATCGGCTACGCCGTGGCGGCCGGGTACCCCGAGAAGGACATCGTCATTCTCCAGGACCAGGTGGCCGGGTTGAACGCGGTGGAGTCCGGCCGGGTCGACGTCTTCGCGGGCACCGCGCTGACCGCCCGCGAGGTGGTGCGCAAGAGCTCCCGGGCCGAGGCGACCGAGGCCTTCGCGGCGGTCGTGGACGGGGAGAAGCGGGTGGACGCGGGCGGCTTCGCCTTCCGGCCCACCGACTCCGCGCTGCGGGACGCCTTCAACACCGAGCTGCGGAAGATGCGGAAGAGCGGCGAACTCTTCCGTGTGATGAAGCGGTTCGGGTTCACCAGGGACGAGATGACGACGCTCACCGCCGAGGAGCTGTGCCGATGACCGCCGGACTCTGGGAGACCTGGGTGCTGCCCGGCATCTGGATCACCGTGCAACTGCTCGTCTACAGCGCGGCGCTGGCCGCCGTGGTGGCCTTCGGTGTCGGGCTGGCCCGCACCCACCGCTCCCGGCTGGTGCGCTTCCTGGCCACCGCGTACACCGAGGTCTTCCGCGGCACCTCCGCGCTGATCCTGATGTTCTGGCTGTTCTTCGTGGTGCCGCCGCTGCTGGGCTGGCAGCTGGTGCCGATGTGGGCGGCGGTGCTCGCGCTCGGACTGTCCTACGGGGCGTACGGGGCGGAGATCGTCCGCGGGGCGGTGGGCGCCGTGGCACCGGCCCAGCGCGAGGCGGGGGTCGCGCTGAGCTTCACACCCTGGCAGCGGACCCGGCTGATCGTGCTGCCGCAGGCGGTGCCGGAGATGATCCCGCCGTTCTGCAACCTGCTGGTCGAGCTGCTGAAGGGCACCGCGCTGGTGTCGCTGCTCGGGGTGGGCGATGTGTCGTTCGCGGCCTATCTGGTGCGGCTGGCGACCCAGGAGAGCGCCCAGATCTACACGATCATCCTGGTGGTCTACTTCCTGATCTCGCTGGTGATCACCCGTTCCATGAAGGCGCTGGAACGCCGGACCAAGGCCAATCTGGGGGTGGTGGCCAAGTGAACTGGGACTGGTCCGCGGTGGTGGACTTCCTGCCGCGCCTGTGGGACGGGCTGCTGGTCACCCTCCAGGTTCTGGTGCTCGGCTCGCTGATCTCCTTCACCCTGGGGCTGGTGTGGGCGGCCGGGTTCCGCGCGCCGAGCCGGCTGGTGCGCTGGCCGGTGCAGGCGGTCACCGAGTTCATCCGCACCACCCCGCTGCTGGTGCAGTTGTTCTTCCTGTTCTTCGTGCTGCCGGAGTGGGGTGTGCAGTTCTCCGCCTTCACCACTGGCACGATCGCCATCGGGCTGCACTACTCCACGTACACCGCGCAGGTGTACCGGGCCGGGATCGACGCCGTACCGGCCGGGCAGTGGGAGGCGGCGACCGCGCTGAGCCTGCCCGCGCACCGCACCTGGTTCGCGGTGATCCTGCCGCAGGCGCTGCGCCGGATCGTGCCCGCGCTGGGCAACTACGTGATCGCCATGCTCAAGGACACCCCGCTGCTCGCCGCGATCAGCGTGCTGGAGCTGCTCCAGCAGTCGCGGCTGGAGAGCGCGGCCACCTTCCAGTACACCGAGCCGCTGACGGTGGTCGGTGTCGCCTTCATCCTCATCGCCTATCCGGCATCCCTGCTGGTACGAACCCTGGAGCGCCGCCTTGCCCGCTGAGACGCCCATCGACACGCGCCCCTCCGGTCCCGCGCCGCGCGGGTCGGGCGCCGAGGAGATCATCCGCTTCGACCATGTCACCAAGAGTTTCGGTGACAACACCGTCCTGGACGACCTCTGCTTTTCGGTGGAATCCGGAAAGCACGTCACCCTGATCGGCCCGTCCGGTTCCGGGAAGACCACCATTCTGCGGTTGCTGATGACGCTGGAGAAACCGGATTCCGGACTCATCCGGGTCAACGGCGGACAGCTCTTCCCGGCCGACGAGAAGCAGCGGCGGGAGGTGCGCAAGAGAATCGGCATGGTGTTCCAGCAGTTCAACCTGTTCCCTAATATGACGGTGCTGCGGAACATCACCGAGGCGCCGGTGCGGGTGCTCGGGCTGGACAAGGACGAGGCCGAGCAGCGCGCCCGCGAACTGCTGGAGCTGGTGGGGCTGTCGGACAAGACCGGCGCCAAGCCCTCGCAGCTGTCCGGCGGTCAGCAGCAGCGGGTGGCGATCGCCCGGGCGCTGGCCATGCGGCCGCGGGTGCTGCTGCTGGACGAGGTGACCTCCGCGCTCGATCCGGAGCTGGTCGCCGGGGTGCTCGACCTGCTCCGGGACATCGCCCGGTCCACCGACATCACGATGCTCTGCGTCACCCACGAGATGAACTTCGCCCGGGACATCTCCGACGAGGTGTTCATGTTCGACGGGGGCAAGGTCATCGAGTCCGGGCCGCCGGAGCGGATCTTCACCGACCCGGTCCAGGAGCGGACCCGGGACTTCCTCGGCGCGGTGCGCTGAAACCCGGCCGATCGCCGCCGGTGCCACCGGGGCCCCGGGTCCCCGGGTCCGCCGGCACCGGCGGGCGCGCCGGGGGGACACCGGGGCGGTCGGCGGCGGCGCGCTGACCATGGATTTCGGCCGACAGTAATGCCATGGGCATATGCCACCGCGTTCCGTCCCAGCGTATGCCCGTGAGGCAGGGCACTTTCTTGCCAACGGGGGCCCATGGAACGGGCCTTGGCGGTTATCGTGGTAGGCAAGCATGCGGTCACAACCTGAGGTGGGGGAACCGTGGCGCTGAAGCCCGAGCCGACCGCGCCGTTCCATTCGGTGCAGTACGCCCTGCGCGTCCTCGAAACGATCTCCCGCCACGGCGGCGGGGTCAGCGACGCGCAGATCGCCCGTGAGACCGGGTTGCCCACGGCGCACCTCAGCTCCCTGCTGCTGATGCTGCGGCGGGAGGGATACGTCGAGCAGATAGGCGACGGCGCGTACGTGGTGGGGGACTCGCTCGTCCTGCTGGGCTCCGGTGTCACCCGGCCCGAGGCGCTCCAGGCCAAGCTCCAGGACACCCTGACCGAGCTGCGGGACTCGGTGGGCGCCGCCGTCTACATCAGCCGCTACATCGACGGCGAGGTCAAGATCACGCAGATGGCCGACGGCCCGCACGCGCCCAAGGTGAACGAGTGGGTCGACTTCCGCTCCGCCGCCCATGCCAGCGCCGTCGGCAAGTGCCTGCTCACCCAGCTCGACCGGGACGGCCGCCGGGACCACCTCGCCCGCCACAAGATCGCCCGGCTCACCTCGCGGACGATCACCAACGAGAACGTGCTCTTCTCCAAGCTGGACAGCCAGCCCGCGACGGTCCCGGTGCTCGACCTCCAGGAGTACGCGGTGGGCACCGTCTGCGCGGCCGTGCCGCTGACCGCCGGCGCCGCGGTGGGCTGCCTGGCGCTCTCCATGCCGATCGAGCACGCGCACCGGCTGCGCACGGCCGCCGACACCCTGAACCGAAGAGCCGCCCCGGTGGTGCTCTCGCTCGCCATCTGAAGACGCCGGACGCGATGTACCGTGCCGGTCGCGACGTAATGCGCCGGCCGCGAGGTACCGCGCCGGTCGCCTGGCCGAGAATTCCGGCGGCGGCGGGTGATTCCCGTGCCGGTGGACCCTGTGCCAAGGCATGACGAAAAGGCTCCCCGCTTTCGCGAGGAGCCTTTTCCGTCGGTGCGCCGCCAGGGACTCGAACCCCGGACCCGCTGATTAAGAGTCAGCTGCTCTAACCAACTGAGCTAGCGGCGCCTGCTGACAGAGTTAATAGTACCCGGTCCTCCGGGGTGCTCACGACCACCAGCGGGTTACTCCAGTCGCGGAGGCAGGCGAGGACGGCGAGCCGGGCGGCCGGTCGGGCCCGGTCGTTCCGCCCGGCGGTGGGCGGAACGACCCGGCGTCGGGCTGCCGTCAGAACTGGACGTCCGAGCAGGCGTAGAAGGCGTTCGCCGTGTCGGCGACCGTCCAGACGGCCAGCACCAGGTGCTTGCCGCTCTTGCCGCTGGGGATGGTCCCCTGGTGCGACAGCGTGGCCGGCGGCTGCTGGCTGTTGTACGGAACGGTGAGGAACGGCTGCGGGTCGAGCGCGGCCCTGGTCAGCGGCTTGGTGCGGTCCCAGCCGTTCTTGGTGATGTAGTACTTGAAGTCGGTGGTGCGGTGGCGGGCGGTGAACTGCCAGCGGAAGGTGTAGCTCTGGCCGCCGCTGACCTGGGTGGCCGGCCAGTTGCCGCCGCGCGGGTCGTCCAGCTGGGCGAACGGGCCGTTGCCGCCCGAGCAGATCTTGCCGTCGGCGGGGCCGGCGCCCGGGAAGCCCTTGAGCCCCTCGACCGACTGGGGCTCCCACTGGATGTTGCCGCAGCCGGTCACCGTGCCGTTGGCACAGAGCTTCTGACGGCTGATCGGGGAGTCGGTGTACCCGTGGCTGCTGGCGCTGCCGGTGGCCATCAGGGAGGCCCCGGCCACACCGAGGGCGACCAGGGCGGTGCCTATCTTCTGTCGCATGCTGTCGCTCCAGACGAAACGTGGGGGAGGTTCCGGGAGTTCCGAAGGGCTCGGGAACTCAGGGAGTGCGATGAACCGTGCTGCACGCGTGCGGAGGTACGGCCGGACCGGTGGGGATAACGGCGCCGTCGCGCCGTTGCGGTCTAGACCAAGTCCCAATGTATGGATGCCGATTCAACATGTCCATACCAATCACGGGCCTTCCGGCAGACCACCGCGACCGGTGTAGAAGGCCACCGTCAGGTCCTTGACCAGCGCCTTGCGGTCGTAGTCGTCCAGCTCGACCAGACCACGCGTGGTCAGCCGGTGGACCATGTCGTCCACGGCGTCCACCACGGAGGTGAGCACGGTGTCCCGGTGCCGGGCGTCGATCGAGGCGATTCTGGCCCGCTGCATCGCGGCCGCGATCTCCGGCGCGTACTCGATGCGGGTCGGCTGCGCCGAGAAGACGTCGATGCCGACCGGGGCGCACTCGGCGAGCAGCAGGCGGGTCAGCGCCTCCCCCACCAGCTCCGCGTCCCGGAGGGTCGGCGCGTCCTCGTGGAAGGCGTCGGCCGGGAGCTGGGACAGCACCCGGGCCATCGCCGCCTCCACCTGCTCGCGCAGATAGCGCTCGTGGTCGGCGACGCCCAGCGCGGCGCGTACGGTGTCGCGGACCCGCCACACCACCAGCACCACGACCCGTAGCGCGGTGCCGTTGGCGTCCATCGCGGGCAGCGGCTCGCTGCGCCAGTGCCGCAGCCGTACGTCTACCCGGCGGCGCAGCAGCAGTGGGCTCACCCACATCAGCCCGGTCCGCCGCACCGTGCCGCGGTAGTCGCCGAACAGGGTGAGCACCCAGGCGTGGCCGACCCGGCCGCGGGCCAGCCCGCCGAACGCGAACAGCACCACCAGCACGCCCAGCGCCAGCACGGCCCAGACGGCGAGCGGAATGCCGTGGAAGGGGTACGGGGCGAGGCCCAGCATCCGGGCCAGCTCGTCCGGGATCGCGCCGACCCGCCAGAGCACGGCAGCGCAGCCGGTGGCGGCGACCACACCGACCGAGGCGCCCGCCCAGCCGGGGAGCACCGGGCCGGGCCGCTCGGCCAGCCCCCGGTCGGCGGTCGGCGCGGGACGGCGCGGCGCGCCCTTGGCCGGGGGCTTGGCGGTCGCCGAGGCCCGGGCGGGGGCGCCGGCCGCGGGCCGCCGGGTGGCGCCCGCCGGGTCGGTGGGACGGTGACCGGCCCGGGTTCCCCGGGTGCTCCGGGCCGCCCGGGCGGTGAGGGCGGCGAAGGGGCCGCCGGCGGGGCGGACGGGTGCCCCCACCCGTACCGCGCCCTCGGTCCGGCGGGCCGGACCCGAGGCCTCGGCGACGCCCGCCCCCTCCGGACCCTCGTCCGGCTCGTCGTCGCGGAACAGCAGGTGCACGGGGATGGGGCCGGTGGTGTCCCCCCCGATCACCGGCACCCGACGCGGGGCGAGCGCGGGACGGGACAGGGGCCCGGTGGTGGGGGTGGGCACGTTGCCCGCGGTCGGCGCGGTCGAGGCAGCGGTCGACCTGGCCGGCTCGATCGTGACGGAGCCCGTCGTGGTCGGCGCGGGCGAGGGGGACGCCGTCGTGGTCGGCGCGGTCACGGCTGACCCGGTCGCGGCGGTCCCGGCCGCGTTCGGCCTGTTCGTGTCCGGCCCGGTCGCGGTCGCGCCGCTCGTAGCCGAACCGGCCGCCGGGGGTTCCACCTGAGGGTTCAGCCCGGCCCGTACCGGCCCTTGGTCGGTGGCGGGCGGCCCGTCCAGCCCCGTCCGTACAGGCCGACCGGCGTCGGGGGTCGCCCCGGGCGGCACCGCGAGCGCCGTCGGCAGGGCGGGGGCGGCCTTCGCCCCGTCGGGGGCAGGGCCATCGGCCGTCGCCCCGTCGCGCGTGGGGCCATCGGCCGTCACCTCGTCGGACGCCGGGGCTCTGGTTGCGCTGGCGGACACCGGAGCCTCGGCAGTCGCGGCGCCGGGTGCCGGGACCTCCGCCGTCGTGGCACTGGGCGCCGGGATTTCGGCTGTCGCGGTGCCGAGCCGCGTCGCCCCGCCCGATTCTGGGGCCGCGGTGGTCGTGACGCCAGATGCCGTCGCCTCGCCGGACGCCGGAATCCCGGCCGTCGCTACCCCGAGCGCCGGGCCCCCGGCCGTAGCGGCAGCCTCAGGCGCCGGGACCCCCGCCATCGCCTTGCTGGACGCGGGGCCCCCGGCAGTCTCGGTGCCGGACGCCGGAACCCCGGCCATCTCGGCCCCAGGCGCCGAAGCCCCAGCCATCGCGGCCCCAGGCGCCGAAGTACCGGCAGTCGCAGCACCGCGCTCCGAGCCCCCGGCCGCCGTAGCGCCGCGCGCCGGAGCCTCCGTCGCCGTGGCACCGGGCGCCGGAACCCCAACCGTTCCGGACCGGGCGCCCCGGTCGGCTCCGCGCGCCGGAGCCCCCGTCGTCACGGTGCCGCCGGGTGCCTCGTCGGTCGCTCTGTCGCCTGCCGACGTGGTCCCGCTGGTCGCCGCGGGGGGTGTCCCGCCCCGCACCACAGCCGTGGCCGCAGCTGGCGGCGACGTGGGCGCGGGCCCGGCCGGCGGAGGCACCGAGACACCCGCCCCGCCGTCCGGCCCCTGGGCCACCCTCCGAGGCGCCGCCCTACCGCCCTCCCCGCCCGTCGGCACCGTGGCAGGGGACCCGGCCGCCCGACCAGCCACGACCCGGCCGGCGGCCGTCTCACCACCGGCGCCCCTCCCAACAGCCACCGGCACACCCGCCCCACCATCCGGAACCACGCCCCCCGCCCAGGAGGCCTCACCAGCCGTCCGACGGGCGGGTGTCTCACCACCGGCGCCCGCCCCCCGATCCGGCCCCCGACGATCCACCACCCGGGGCGCCGCGCTTCGGCTCTGGCCGGGGGTTTCCTCAGCGGCCATCGGCCGGTCGGAGGTCTTGCCCGCGGCGAGCGGCCCCATGGCCGTTGCTCCCTCGGCTCGCGTGGATTCCTCGGCTCCCGCCGTCCCCCCGGGTGTCGTCTCCTCGCACGCCGTGGTGCCGTGCATCGGCCGATCGCTCTCCGACATCGCCGTACTCAACCCGGCTCCTCCTCCTCTTTCTGGATGTCTGCTTCTGGGCTTCCGAACAGGCCTGGGGCGGGTCAGGCGAACAGGCGGCGCCAGGTCTCCGGGCCCGGGTAGCCGTTCGCGGCGGCGCCGCGCCAGCCCTGGGCGCGCTGGAAGGCCTCGACGTTGCGGCGGTCGGCCTCGGTCCAGCGGGGGCCCGGGCCGGATCGGTAGTGGCGGCCGAAACCGCGCTTGACCAGCTGGCGGCCCAGCTTCTCGACGTGGGCGTTGGACTGGCCGGGGCGGAAGTGGGCGCGGCCCGGGAAGGGGGACGCGGAGGCGCCGGGGGTGCCGGTGGCGGCGATGTCGCGGCCCTTGCCGGTGACCAGCAGCCGCCAGGTGTGCGGGCCGGGCAGTCCGTCGGCCTCCTGGCCCTTCCAGCCCTGGGCGCGCTGGAAGGCCCGGGTGGCCTGGCGGTCCGCGTCGCTCCAGCGGGGGCCGGGCCCGGAGCGGTAGTAGCGCTTGCCGCCGCGCTCGGTCAGCAGCCGCCCCAGCCGGGTGACATGCGCGTTGTTCGCGCCGGGGCCGAAGGCGGCCGCCCCGGGCCAGCGGGCCGAGACGCCCGGGCTGCCGCCCGTGGTGGTGGTCAGGCCCTTGTAGCGGTAGGCGACATAGGCGGCGGAGTTGTTCCAGTACGCCATGGGCGTCGCCTGCTTGCGGGTCTGCGGCCTGGCCTGCTCGTACGCGGTGTACGTGGTGCGCTCCGCGTCCACCCAGCCGCCGAAGATGGTGGCGTGGGAGCCCGCGTTGGGGTCGGCCGCGTTGTGGAAGAGCAGGATGTCGCCCGGCTGGAGCTCCGAGCGCTCGATGCGGGTGCCGAACGCCGCCAGGCTTCCGGTCCATTCGTTCCCGGCCAGGTTCCAGGCCATGGAGACGTACCCGGAGCAGTCCTGACGGTAGCCGTCGCTCCAGAACTTCTCCATGGAGTACGGGACCTTGGCGACCACCCAGCGCTCGGCTCGCTCCATGATCTGGGCCCGGGTGGTGGGGCGCAGCACGGGGTCGACCAGGGGGCGGCCGTGCAGGGGGCCGGCGTTGCCCTGGGGGGCGGACCCGTCGGGGTCGTCGGGGTCGTGGAGGAGGCGGTGGGCTGGAGCGGTGGCGGTGGACGGGAGGTGTACGCCGGCGGGTGCGGCGGGGGGCGCGGCGAGCGCGGTCGGGGCGCCGCCGGCGCCCAGGGCCACACCGGCGGCGGTGACCAGGACCACCGCGCCGCGGGCGCAGGGCGCGGCCGGGTGGCCGCCCTCCCGCCGGCCGGGGGCGAGCGCGCGTTCGCGCCGGCGGCGGGCGCAGCCGGGGCAGGGGCAGTCGGCGGCGGGTTCGTACTCCTCGAAGACCGGTGCGGCCATGTGGTTTCCCTCCAGGGTCTTCCGGTGCTGCGGACGTCAGCGGACGGCGGGCGGCGGGGTCTCAGCCGGTGTGACCGCACACACAACCGATCTGACATAAGGCATTTTGACGTCCTAAATGGGATAAAAGGGGAGCCGACAGGCCGGGAGCACTTCGGGAGTCGGGTAGAGTTACGCAGGTCAGCAGGCGCCGCTAGCTCAGTTGGTTAGAGCAGCTGACTCTTAATCAGCGGGTCCGGGGTTCGAGTCCCTGGCGGCGCACGCATCGCAGCGAGGCCCCTCACCATCGGTGAGGGGCCTCGCTCGCGCCGCCGGTGTGCACCTCAGCACATCCGAGCGGCCCGCGGGGCGGTTTCGGCTATGCGGACCGATCAGCTCCGCGGCGGCCCCTATCCTGTTCCCCATGCCTTCGAGGGGCGACCGTCATCGCTGGTGGCGGTGGTCCTCGGGGGCGGCCCGGCGGCGGACGGGATGCGGAGGGGAGACGGACACACGCGCGGGAGCACCCCGGGCGGCGGCCGTGCTCCCACCGTGATCTGTCTCATACAACCGGGCAGCCGCCTTTCCTGTCTCACAGGACTGGGGGGAAGGTGGCCCCGCCACCGGGGCACCGGACGCGACCCACGCGGACGCGCGCCTCGGACCGTACGACTCGACCGATCACGCACCACGCGGCAGCACGCGTGCGGGGGGATGACATGACCTCGACGCCGTCCGGCGCCCGGCGGGACCTCGACCCGTCCCAGACCACCCAGCTCCGAATACCCCCGCAGCTGAGGTCGGGGCGGCGCCCGCGCCCGGCCGACAAGCCGCTGCCGCGCTACGACTACGAGCACTACAGCCGGCTCGCCGGCCCGCTCACCCAGCCGCCGCCCGGCAAGCCGTACACCGTGCAGTACCGCTCGCTGATATCCCAGGAGCCGCACCGCATCCGGGCCGCGCTGCTGCTGGGGGCCGCGCCGCTGGTGTCGCTGGGCCTGTTCGCCTGGCTGATGCAGCCCCAGCACTGGACCGAGCGCGACCCGAACCTCGACAACGACCTGCTGCTGATCCTCGACATCGTGATGCTGGTGTCGATCGGTCTGATCGAGCTGTTCCGCACCCTGAACGTGCTCTCCAACGCGCACGCCACCCTGGTCGCCCGCGACCCGGTGCCCGTGGTCCCCGAGTCCGGCACCAGGGTCGCCTTCCTCACCTCCTTCGTCCCGGGCAAGGAGCCCCTGGAGATGGTGACGAAGACACTGGAGGCGGCCGTGCGGATCCGCCACCGGGGCCTCATGCACGTCTGGCTGCTGGACGAGGGCGACGACCCCGAGGTCAAGAAGGTGTGCGAGCGCCTGGGCGTCCGCCACTTCTCCCGCAAGGGCGTGGCCAAGTGGAACCAGCCCAAGGGCGCCCACCGGGCCAAGACCAAGCACGGCAACTACAACGCCTGGCTGGAGGCGCACGGCGGCGACTACGACTTCTTCGCCTCCGTGGACACCGACCACGTCCCGCTGCCGAACTACCTGGAGCGGATGCTCGGCTACTTCCGCGACCCGGACGTCGGCTTCGTCATCGGCCCGCAGGTGTACGGCAACTACGACACCTTCGTCACCAAGGCGGCCGAGTCCCAGCAGTTCCTGTTCCACGCGCTGATCCAGCGGGCCGGCAACCGCTACGGGGCGCCGATGTTCGTCGGCACCTCCAACGCGGTGCGGATCTCCGCGCTGAAGCAGATCGGCGGGCTGTACGACTCGATCACCGAGGACATGGCGACCGGGTTCGAGATGCACCGGCACCGCAACCCGGGCACCGGCAACAAGTGGCGCTCGGTCTACACCCCGGACGTGCTGGCCGTCGGCGAGGGCCCGACCGCCTGGACCGACTTCTTCACCCAGCAGCTGCGCTGGTCGCGGGGCACCTACGAGACGATCCTCACGCAGTACTGGAAGGGCTGGGGCTCACTGCCGCCCGGCAAGCTCTTCAACTACACGATGATGATCATCTTCTACCCGATGTCGGCGCTGAACTGGATCCTGGCCGCGCTCAGCTGCGCCCTCTTCCTGGGCATGGGCGCCTCCGGTGTGCAGATCGACCCGCTGATCTGGATGATGCTGTACGGCAACGCCTCCGCCCTCCAGATCGGCCTGTACATCTGGAACCGCCGGCACAACGTCTCCCCGCACGAGCCGGAGGGCTCCGGCGGACTGGCCGGCATGGTGATGTCGGCGCTCTCCGCGCCGATCTACGCCCGCTCGCTGATGGACGCGGTGCTGCGCCGCAAGTCCAGCTTCGTGGTGACCCCGAAGGGCGACTCGTCCAGCCCGGACACCCTCTTCGGCACCTTCCGCATCCACCTCTTCTTCATCCTGGTCTTCGGCGGCTCGCTGGTCTCCTCGTTCTTCCTCGGCCATGACCACCCGGCGATGATCACCTGGGCCACGCTGGCGCTGCTGATCACCGCGGCGCCGATCTTCGCCTGGCGCTACTCGATGCGCGAGGCGGCGCGGGAGGCGAGGCGGGGGGAGCGGCGCGGTGGCCACCGGGCCAAGGGCCGGCACGGCGCGGGGCAGCCGGCCGCGACCGCCCCGCTGCCGGCGGCGGCGCCCGCCCCGGCCCGTACCGCCGAAGAGCAGCCGGCGGCTGACGCCGCCGCCGAGGCCGCGGCGAACACCGGGCCGAGCTGGGCCGAGCAGAACGACACCATGCAGATCGCCCTTGGGGGACAGCAGAAATGAGCGCCCAGCCCGCACGGCCGCGGCCGAACCACCGCCGCAACCGCGCCCGCCGCATCCTGATCGGCACGGCGGTGGTCGCGGTGGTCGCCGGGTTCAACGGGCCTGCCCTGTACCGGTACGGCTCGGAGAAGTACCACGACTACACGATCAACAAGCCCGAGTACAAGGCCGCCAACGGCCACTGGGACTTCCTCGACGTACCGGCCGAGTTCCGGATCAACGCCATCCACGCGGCGCTGCTGCACACCGGCAAGGTGCTGCTGATCGCGGGCTCCGGCAACAACCAGAAGAACTTCGACGCGCAGAAGTTCGAGTCGGTGCTGTGGGACCCGAAGACCAACGCGTTCAAGAAGATCCCCACGCCCAAGGACATGTTCTGCGCCGGGCACACCCAGCTGCCCGACGGCAAGCTGCTGGTGGCCGGCGGGACCAAGCGGTACGAGAAGCTCCAGGGCGATGTCACCAAGGCCGGCGGCCTGATGATCGTGCACAACGAGAACCCGGACAAGCCGATGACGCTGCCGGCCGGCACCCGCTTCACCGGCAAGGCCAACGGCAAGACCTTCGTCTCCAAGGACCCGGTGGTGGTGGAGCGCGCCGAGAAGGTCCACGACAAGGCCACCGGTGCCTTCCTGCGCACCGAGCCGGGCCTGGGCCGGATCTATGTGGAGGCCGAGGAGTCCGGCAAGGAGTTCGAGACCGGCACCGAGGACAACTACAAGGTGGCGGGGCTCAAGGGCGCCGACGCCCGCAACGTCTACGGCATGGCACAGAAGCTCGCCCTGGACAAGAAGGACTTCCAGGGCATCAGGGACGCCTTCGAGTTCGACCCGGTGGCCGAGAAGTACATCAAGGTCGACCCGATGAACGAGGCCCGCTGGTACCCCACGCTCACCACGCTCAAGGACGGCAAGGTCCTCTCCCTCTCCGGCCTCGACGAGATCGGGCAGATCGTCCCCGGCAAGGACGAGATCTACGACCCGAAGACGAAGAAGTGGGAGTACACCGGGTTCGAGCGGCGCTTCCCCACCTACCCGGCGATCTTCCTGCTGGACGACGGCAAGCTGTTCTACTCCGGCTCCAACGCCGGTTACGGCCCCGCCGACGTGGGCCGCGACCCGGGTGTGTGGGACCTGGAGACCAACACGTTCGACAAGATCCCCGGGCTGAGCGACGCCGACCGGATGGAGACCTCCGCCACGGTGATGCTGCCGCCCGCCCAGGACCAGAAGTTCATGGTGATCGGCGGCGGCGGGGTCGGCGAGTCCACCGACTCCAGCGAGAAGTCCCGGCTGGTCGACCTCAACGCGCCCAAGCCCCGCTTCAAGGACGGCGCCGCGCTGGACAAGGGCACCCGCTACCCCAGCGCCTCACTGCTCCCGGACGACAGCCTGCTGGTCACCGGCGGCTCCGAGGACTACCGGGGCCGCAGCGGCTCCAACGTCCTGGAGGCGCGGACCTACGATCCCCGGACCGGCGCGTACACCCGGGTCGCCGACCCGCAGGTGGGCCGGAACTACCACTCCGGCTCGGTGCTGCTGCCCGACGGCCGGGTGATGATCTTCGGCTCCGACTCGCTCTACTCCGACGCGGCCAACACCCGGCCCGGCGTCTTCGAGCAGCGCATCGAGATCTACACCCCGCCCTACCGCTACCGGGACGACCGCCCGCAGGTCACCGGCGGCCCGAAGACGATCAAACGCGGCGGCAGCGGGACCTTCACCGTCCCCGGCGCCGCCAAGGTCAGGACGGCCAAGCTGATGCGGCCCAGCGCCGTCACCCATGTCACCGACGTGGACCAGCGCTCGATCGCGCTGGACATGGAGAAGACGGCCGACGGGATCAAGGTGACCGTGCCGAAGAACCGCGCCCTGGTGCCCTCCGGCTGGTACATGCTCTTCGTCACCGACGACAAGGGCACCCCGAGCGAGGCGGTCTGGGTCGAGGTGCCCTGAGGCCGAGGTGCCTGGGGCCGGGCCCGGCCCGCGCGGGGCTGGGCCCGGCCGTGAAAGGTGCGGGTCAGGCCGAGTTGCGGGCCAGCTCCAGGGCGTAGTCCGGGTACCACTCGCCCGCGCGCGGGCCGCCCTTGCAGTCACCGTCGGACTCGCCGGGGCGCTTGATCCACAGATACGCGTCGACCTTCGGGTCGGCCGTCTCGGTGGTGGGCGTCTCGCCGAGGGCCCGGCCGGGCGGGTTGCACCAGCTCTGCGCCGGGTCGCCCTCGGTGTAGGGGCCGTTGCCGTTGCGGCTGGTGTCGATGACGAACGGCTTCCCGCCGACCTTCTCCGAGACCTTCTTGCCGTACTCGGTGCTGGCGGCCGTGGTCTGGAAGTTGGAGACGTTCACCGCGAAGCCGTCGGCCTCCCCGACCCCGGCCCACTGGAGCGGTTCGAAGATCTGGTCCGGCTTGCCCCAGCCGGCGTTCCCCGCGTCCAGGTAGACCCGGGTGCCGGGCAGCTGCTTGAGCCGCTTGACGGCGCCCTTCAGCAGGTCGTACCGCTCCTCGTGGTACTGCTCCTGGGTGCAGCCGTCCACCATGTGCATCACCGCGTCCGGCTCCACCACCACGGTGGCCCGGCGGTCGCCGATACCGGCGGCCACCTTGTCCAGCCAGGCCCGGTAGGAGTCGCCGTCGGCGGCGCCGCCCGCGGAGTGCTGGCCGCAGTCGCGGTGCGGGATGTTGTAGAGGACCAGCACCGCGTCCCGGTCGGCCTTGGCGGCCGCCTCGGTGTAGCCGCGGGCGTCCTCCTCGGGCGTCTCCACGCCGATCCACTCGCCGACCGGCTGGGCGGCGATCCGGCGCACCAGCTCGGCGTTGTCCTTCTCGCCCTTGCGCTGGTAGTTCTCCAGCGCGGCGGCGGCCTTGCTCTTCGGGTTCACCCAGAACGGGTCGGCGCCCTTGGGCTGCTGCCCCACACCGGGCGCCGCCTCGGGCCCCTCGGGTGCCGGAGCGTCCGGGGACGAGCACCCGGCCAGCAGCAGCAGTGCCGCCGCCCCGGCCGCGGCCGCCCCGGCGCGGGCACGCCCGGTGAAACTGCCGTACATCGACTCCCCCTTGGGTGTGCCTTCGGCGGGCCCGCCCCCCAGGCGTCCCGCCCCGGTCAAGGCCGGTCCGGCCAATCCTGACACACCCGTACCAGCGGCGCCGGAGGCGGCCACCGGCGCGGACACCCGATCAGACACCGGCGGGGTCACTCGGGACGGGAGCGGGTCTCGCGGCGGCGGCGCGAGGTGCGCAGCGCGACCGCGACCGCGGCGACCCCGGCGAGCACCAGCCCGATCACCGTGTGCGGGGTGCCCGGGCCCTGCTCGTCGGCGGCCCCCAGGTCGATCGGCGCCTGGGCGGCGGACAGGCTCAGCGGCTCGTCGGTGGAGACCGGGGCGGCCGTACCGTTCGGGCCGCCACCCCGGGCGTGGGAGACCGGGGGCTGGTGGGCCACCTGGACCCTACCGGCGTCGTGGTGGGTGCGGCCGCCGCAGACCACGTCCATCGGGTGGCCGCCCGCGCGGGCGTGCGAGGCGACGGTGGTCGACCCGTAGAGCGGGCGGCCCGCCCCGTCGCGCCCGGACAGTTCGGCGACCGAGAAGAACGCCGGGGAGCGGACCTCGCCGCGCCCTCCCGGGCAGCCGAGCACCTCGACCTCCAGACCCGCGCCCGGGACGGCGGTGGCCGGGGCGACGAAGGCCCGCACCGGGACCCGGTCGGCACCGTCCCCGGCGTGGGCGGCCCCGGCCGCCGGGGAGAGCACCAGGGCGCCCGCCGCACCCGCCACGGCAAGCGGCGCACGGAGAGCAAACAGAGCTGAACGCATCGTGAACCTCCTGGAAGGAAGGTTCACCCCGTTCGGCCCTTCTCGCATCCCGAGGAGCGCCCGGCGGACCGGCTCCGCGCCAGGCTCAGACGCGTTCGACCAGGTCGGCGATGGAGTCCACGACCGTGGAGGGCCGGAACGGGTAGCGCTCCACGTCCGCCGGAGTGGTGGAGCCGGTGAGCACCAGGAAGGTCTCCATCCCGGCCTCCAGACCGGCGAGGACGTCGGTGTCCATCCGGTCGCCGATCATGGCGCTGGTCTCGGAGTGCGCGCCGATGGCGTTCAGCCCGGTGCGCATCATCAGCGGGTTCGGCTTGCCCGCGAAGTACGGCTCGCGGCCGGTGGCCTTGGTGATCAGCGCGGCCACCGAGCCGGTGGCGGGCAGCGGGCCCTCGGTGGAGGGGCCGGTGTTGTCCGGGTTGGTGCAGATGAACCGGGCGCCGGCGTTGATCAGCCGGATCGCCTTGGTCAGCGCCTCGAAGCTGTAGGTGCGGGTCTCGCCGAGCACCACGTAGTCCGGGTCGTGGTCGGTGAGCACGTAGCCGATGTCGTGCAGGGCCGTGGTCAGCCCGGCCTCGCCGATGACGTACGCGGTGCCGCCGGGGCGCTGGTCGTCCAGGAACTGCGCGGTGGCCAGCGCCGAGGTCCAGATGTTGCCGACCGGCACGTCCAGGCCCATCCGGGCGAGCCGGGCGTGCAGGTCGCGGGCGGTGTAGATGGAGTTGTTGGTCAGCACCAGGAAGGGCCGCTCCTTCTCCCGCAGCCTCTTCAGGAAGGAGTCGGCGCCGGGGATGGGCACGCCCTCGTGGATGAGGACGCCGTCCATGTCGGTCAGCCAGGACTCGATCGGCTTGCGCTCTGCCATGGTGCGGGACTCCTGCCGTACTGGATCATCCCGGTGAGGGATGCTGCTGTCTGCTGGGGACGCCGCGACAGCGCTGTGGCGACGCCCCCAGCCTAGTCAGCCACTCGGCGGGCCAGGGGAAAGAGCCGGGGGCGGCCCGGGGGCCGGTTCCGAGGCCCCGTTCCGAGCCAGGGAAGGGATCAGCCCGGGCCGGGGCAGGACTCCGCCCGGGCCGGAGGAGGGCTCGGCTACGGGGGTGGGGCTCCCCGGTGGGGACGGCTCGGCTACGGGGGTGGGGCTCCCCGGTCGGGCGCGGCTCAGCTGCGGCGGTGGCGGAGGCGGGCGGCGAGGGCGACCATTCCGGCGCCGAGGGTGAAGGCGCCGGCGGCGGCGCCCGCCAGGATCAGCACGTCGCGGCCGGTACGGGGCAGCTCCTCGGCCCGCTCACCGGTCCGGCCGCCGTCGTGGAGCGTGAACCGGTAGTCGGGGGACGTGCCGACCCAGTCCCCGTCGTCACCGCGGCGCTGCACGATCGCCGCGTTGACCGTGACGGCGTCGGGCCCGGCGTCGGAGGTGAAGGCGAGCCGGACGGGCACGGTGACCGTCCGGCCGGGCGGGACCGTGTAGCCGGGGAAGCCGTCGGCGCTGTCGTCCAGGACGCCGACCAGCTCATGCCGGTCGGTGGTCTCCACGGTCGCCGGGTAGTGCCGTCCGCCGCCGTCCTCCTCGTAGAACTCCAGCTGGACCTGGGCCGGGCGCAGGGTGCGGGAGCGGTCGGTGAAGACGATGACCGGGTGGATGTTGCCGCAGGCCTGGGCGGTGGTGTTGGTCAGCTCCACGCTCCAGCGGTGGAAGCCGCCGCCGGGCTGGTACGCGGCCGGGCCGCCGAGGACGCGGGTGCGGATCGGGAAGTCCCGGGCGGCCGGGTCGCCGCAGGTGGGCTGCCGGCCGGGCAGCGCCGCCTCGAACGCACCGCGGTCCGGCCCGGGCCCCCGGTCGGGCTCCACCCGCGCGGAGTGTGCCCCGGGCCCGGTCCGGCCGGTCTCGCCGAGGCCGGCGGCCTGCCCCGGTGCGGCGGCGGCACCGGCCGCGCCGAGGGCGAGCACGGCGGCGGTGACTCCGACGGCGGGAGCGGTACGCAGTCGCATGGCGGACCTCCGCGGGGACCTGGCCCGCCGGGACGGCACCGTCCGGAGGACCGGGGCCTGGCCGTCAGGGCGGGGCGGGCGTGGGCAGTCGTGCCCCGAGAACCTCCCACGCCGCGCCTCTCGCGTACCGAGCGGGCCAGGCCGTTCAGCCGGATGGCCGTACGCGCGGGTCCGGACGGGCTCCCGCGCGTCGGCGTCAGCGCCCCAGGAGGGGTGCGAGCACCAGTTGGGCGGCGCCCTCGGCGATCAGGTGCCCGGAGGCGGCGCGATCGGTGCCGGTGCTCCGGTCGTCGCCGGTGCCGGTGCTCCGGTCGGCGTCGGCGTCGGCGTCGGCCGGGTCCTCGGCGAGGGCGACCGGGACGGCGGGCTCGCCGCTGCGCCGGGCGCGCTCCGCCAGCACCGCGGCCACGCCCTCGGTGAAGGCCGCGGGGGCGGCGGTGACCACCCGGCCGCCGAGCAGCACCCGGTCGATGTCGAGCAGCCCGGCCAGATTGGCCGCGCCCGCGCCGAGCACCCGGGCCGCCCCCGCCGTGTCGCCCCGGGCCACGGCGGCCAGGCAGAGCGCCTCCAGGCAGCCGCGCCCGCCGCAGCCGCAGGGGGGCCCGTCCAGCTGGACCGTCTGGTGGCCGAACTCCCCCGCGGCGGTGCGCGGGCCCCGGTAGACGGCCCCGTCGAGGACGAGCCCGGCGCCCAGCCCCGTACCCACATGGAGGTACGCGAAGGAGCCCGGGTGCGCCGCCGCCCCCGCCTCCCCCTCCCGGCCGCGCAGGGCGAGGGCCAGCGCGGCGGTGTTGGTGTCCTTGTCCAGGACGACGGGCAGGCCCAGCCGGTCGGCGAGGGCGTCGCGGAGCGGGAAGCCGTTCCACTCGGGGAAGCCGGTCACCCGGTGCGGGACGCCGGCCAGGTGGTCCAGCGGCCCGGGCATCGCCACCCCGACCCCGAGCACCGGCCGCCGCCCACCCGAGGAGCCCCCCGCGCTCCTCCTGTCTCCGCCGCCCCCGGCATCCCGGCCGCCGTCTCTCCGCGCGCCGCTTCCCCGGGCGCCGGTCAGGGCCGCGACCTCGCCCTCGGCGACCTCCATCACGACCTCCGCGCCCGCGCCCAGGTCCAGCGCCACGGTGTTGGCCTCCACCACGGTGCCCGCGAGGTCGACCAGGACCGCGGTCAGCTCGTCCCGGTCCAGATGCAGGCCCACCGCGTGCGCGGCGCCGGGGACCAGCCGCAGCACGGTGCGCGGCTTGCCGCCGGTGGAGGCGCGGCGGCCCGCGTCCTCGGCCAGGCCGTCCGCCCGCAGTCGCGCGGTGATCTTGCTGACCGCCTGCGGGGTGAGGGCGGTCAGCCCGGCCAGCTCCAGCCGGCTGACCCCTTCCTCACCGGCCGCCCGCAGCAGCCCCAGCACCAGTGCGGTGTTGTGGTTGCGCAGTGCCGGCAGATTCGCGCCCAGACCCATGTTCACGGCTCCATTGTGGGGGTTGCTTGCAGTTTGGCAACAGCGTTGCTTAAGTGGGGGGTATGACTGCCACCACTCCGCATACCCCACCCCCGGACACCCCCTCCCCGGCGCCTCTGCGGGTCGGGCTGATCGGCTACGGCCTGGCCGGCTCGGTGTTCCACGCCCCGCTGATCGCCGCCACCGAGGGCCTGGTCCTGGACACGGTCGTCACCGCGAACCCCGAACGGCGCGCGCAGGCCCGGGCCGAGTTCCCGGAGGTCTCCTTCGCCGACTCGGCGGAGGAGTTGTGGGCGCGGGCCGGCGGCGGACCGGACGGGCTGGACCTGGTCGTCATCGCCTCCCCCAACAAGACCCATGTCTCCCTGGCCACCGCCGCCCTGCGGGCCGGGCTGCCGGTCGTGGTGGACAAGCCGGTGGCCGGCACCGCGGCCGAGGCGCGGGCGCTGGCCTCGCTCGCCGAGGAGCGCGGGCTGCTGCTCTCGGTCTTCCAGAACCGCCGCTGGGACAACGACTTCCTCACGCTGCGCGCCCTGCTGGACGGCGGCGAGCTGGGGGACGTCCAGCGCTTCGAGTCCCGCTTCGAGCGCTGGCGGCCCGAGCCCAAGGGCGGCTGGCGTGAGTCCGGGGCGCCGGAGGAGATCGGCGGGCTGCTGTACGACCTGGGCAGCCATGTGGTCGACCAGGCGCTGACGCTGTTCGGCCCGGCGGTACGGGTGTACGCGGAGTCCGACGTCCGCCGCCCCGGCGCGGAGGCGGACGACGACACCTTCATCGCCGTCACCCACGCGGGCGGCGTCCGCTCGCATCTCTGGGTGAGCGCGACCACGGCCCGGCTGGGCCCGCGCTTCCGGGTGCTGGGCTCGCGCGCCGGCTACGTGAAGTACGGGCTGGACCCGCAGGAGGCGGCGCTGCGGGCGGGCACCCGCCCCGGGGCGCCCGGGCCGGAGGGCTGGGGCGTGGAGCCCGAGTCGCAGTGGGGCACGGTCGGCGCGGGGGACGAGGTGCGCCCGGCGCCCTCGCTGCCCGGTGACTACCCGGCGTACTACGCGGGCATCGCCGCCGCGCTGCGCGACGGTACGCCCCCGCCGGTCACCGCCGCCGAGGCGGCGCACGCCCTGGACGTACTGGAGGCGGCCCGCCGGTCCGCCCGCGAGGGCGTGGCGGTGGCCCTGTGAGCACTCTTCCCGCCGACCCGGCCGCCGTCGAGGAGCTGACCGCCCAGCAGGAGGCGCTGACCCTGGACCGGCTCACCCACGAGGACGCCTGGGCGCTCGGCACCCTGCTGGTGGAGCTGGCGCGCGAGCGCGCCCTGCCGGTGGCGATCGACATCCGGCGCGGGCCGCAGCAGCTCTTCCACGCCGCGTTGCCCGGCTCCAGCGCCGACAACGACGACTGGATCGACCGCAAGCGCCGGGTGGTGGAGCGGTACGGCGACAGCTCGCTGCTGGTCGGCACCCGCTTCCGCGCCCGGGGCAAGTCCTTCGACAGCGACTCCCGGCTGGACCCGGCCCGCTACGCGGCGCACGGCGGCTCGTTCCCGCTGGCCGTGCGGGGCGCGGGCGTGGTCGGCACGGTGACGGTCTCGGGCCTGCCGCAGCTGGACGACCACGCCCTGGCGGTGGAGGCCCTGACCCGCTTCACGGGCCGGGGGTAGCCCTCCGGAGACCGGGCAGCGACCGGAGACCGGGCAGCGACAGACCGGGCAACGACCGGAGGCCGGTGCCCCGGGCCGGACGTGCGTCCGGGCCCGGGGCACCCGCGCCCCCTCCCCGTATCCCTTGCCCCTACGCGTCCTTCAGCTGCTGGCGCTGGCGGCCAAGGCCGTCGATCTCCAGCTCCACCACGTCCCCGGCCCGGAGGTACGGCTTGGGTTCGGGCTGGCCCATCGCCACCCCCGCCGGGGTGCCGGTGTTGACGACGTCCCCGGGGTACAGGGTCATGAAGTGGCTGAGATAGCGCACCACTTCGCCGACCGGGAAGATCTGGTCGGCGGTGGAGCCGTTCTGCCGCGGCTCGCCGTTGACCCGCAGCCGCAGGCCGAGCGCCTGCGGGTCGGGCACCTCGTCGGCGGTGACCAGCCAGGGACCCAGCGGGTTGAACGTCTCGCAGTTCTTGCCCTTGTCCCAGGTGCCGCCCCGCTCGATCTGGAACTCCCGCTCGGAGACATCGTGCGAGACGGCGTACCCGGCGACATGGGCCAACCCCTCCTCGGCCGACTCCAGGTAGCGGGCGGTGCGGCCGATGACGACCGCGAGCTCCACCTCCCAGTCCGTCTTGACGCTGCCGCGCGGCACCAGGACGGTGTCGTCCGGGCCGACGACGGTGTCCGGCGCCTTCAGGAAGACCACCGGCTCCGCCGGGGTCGCGGCGCCGGTCTCGGCCGCGTGGTCGTGGTAGTTCAGCCCGATGCAGACCACCTTGCCGATCCGGGCGACCGGGGGGCCGATCCGCAGCCCGGCGCCGTCCAGCGGGGGCAGCACACCGGCCCCGGCGGCGGCCCTGATCCGGTCGAGCAGGGCGGCATCGGAGAGCAGGGTGCCGTCGATGTCCGTGGCGATCGCCGACAGGTCCCGCAGAGTGCCGTCCCGGTCCAGCAGCGCCGGCCGCTCGGCGCCGGCCGTCCCGACGCGCAGCAGCTTCATGGTCTTCTCCCTGTGGTCGAGGTGAGCCCCGGCCGATGGGGTGCGGCCATCGTCAGGATTGGTCGATCGTCCAAGAGTCCGATCCGTCCCGCAAGACCCTGTTCACCCCCTGGACCGGGGCCCGCCCCGTCAGGCCGTGACGGGTGCGGCGGCCCCGCCCCGGTACAGACAGGCGCGCTCGGCGGCGGTCCAGGCGGTGGAGGTGACCACGTACAGCGCGGCGGCGAGCGGCACCACGGCGACGGTGATCAGGGTGGCGTACCCCAGCAGCGGCATCACCTTGGTCAGCCCGCCGACCGCGGCACCGCCGGGCCCCTCCACCGCCGCCGCCGGCATCGCGGCCAGGTCCCGACGGCCGCGCCGGTAGGTGTACGTGCCGACGGCGGCGACGATCGCGAACAGCGCCAGGTACACCAACCCGGCCGGGCCGAAGAGCCCGCCGTGGGCCAGGGCGTCGGTCCACCGGCCGCCCAGCGGGGCGGCGAGCAGGGTGTGGTCGCCGAGGCGCCCGCCGGAGAACAGGTGGAACATCAGCAGGAAGGCCGGTGCCTGGGCCAGGCTCGGCAGGCAGCCGGCCAGCGGCGACACCTTCTCCTCGGTGTGCAGCTCCAGCACGGCGCGCCGCAGCCGCTCGGGGTCCCTGGCGTGCCGCTTGCGCAGCTCGGCGATGCGCGGGGCGAGCCGCACCCGGGCCTGCTGCCCCCGGGCCGCCGCCCGGGACAGCGGATGGACGGCGAGCCGCACCAGCACGGTGAGCAGCACGATCGCGGCGGCGGTGGCCGAACCGTGGAAGACGGGCTGGAGCAGGCCGGCCAGCTCCTCGACGAGCGAGGCGGCGGCGGACATGGGGGAGGCGAGGACGGACAGGGGTGAGGCAAGGGCGGACATGGGAAGCGAACCCTCCGGGGGTCTCGTCATACCGAGGAAAGGGCACAACAGCGCGGGCCGCGAGACCAGCGGTGTCGGGATGCTCGGAAGGACGGACCACGGGGACGCCTGACCCGGCAGCGGTGCACCCGGGGTGCGGGCACCCTGGTGTGCGTGGGCCCGGGGTGCGGGCGCACGGGGGTGCGGAGGTCCCGGATCCGGGGGCACCGGGGTACGGACGCACCGAAGGTGCCGGTGCACCGGGGTGCGGAGGGTCCCGGATACGGGAGTGTGCTGCCGTGGCGATGGTGTCCGGTCGCTCGCGCGCCGGGCGCCCTACGCGGCCGTCGCCACCGGACGACCGGGCGCCCTCGGGCGTATTCGCCCCGAGGCGTCGGGATCGCGCTGCGGCAGGAAGGAGGTGCGCCGCTCACGGTCGCGCAGAGCAGTGCGCACCCTGCCCGGCGGCACCACGGGGACCAGGCGGGGAGCGAGGGCGGCGCAGGCCGAGAAGGCGGCGCCGACGGCGGTCAGGGCCACGGCGGCGGTGAACGCCCCGCCGTCCGCGTAGAGCACGGACAGCAGCCCGAGGGAGACCAGGAGGACGAACAACGGGCCGCTACGCCAGGGCAGCGGCCGAGCGCCCACGCGCCCGCCGGTCCCGGCCGTCGCGCGGGTCGTCCCCCTCGCGATGCGGTCCATGTCCGCCACCCCCTCCCGCGACACTGTAACGCCCCGCCCCGAACGGGAGTTCCCGGATCCGGCCATCGATCGCGCCACCTCTCCCCCGGCCTCCGCGGGACGTCCTCCGGCGCCCTTCGGCCCCTCTTCCCGGCCTCCCCGCTGCTCCCCGGCGCACAGCAGTACGGTGTCACCCATGCGCCCCGACACGCCTGCCGACCACATCACCGAAGCCGAGCGCCTGCTCCGCACCGCGGCGCAGTACCCCGAGGACCGCGAGCCGCTGCTGCTGCGCGCCGCCGCCCATCTGGAGGTGGCCGGCGACCCGGCCAGGGCCACCCCGCTCTACGACGAGCTGCTGGCCGCCGACGCCCCGGAGAACCCCCAGCTCATCAGGGCCCTGAAGGCGGCGAACCTGTGGGAGTACGGCCATGAGGCCGAGGCCCGCGCCATCATCGCCGGGGTCCGGGCGACGCCCCCGGCCGACGCCGCCGCCTGGGAGGTGCTGGCGGAGACGCTGGAGGCCCACGACGAACTGGAGGAGTCGGAGGCGACGTTCACCACCGCGGCCGAGGCACTGGTGGCCGCCGGGGACGAGGAGGTGCCGTATCCGGCGCAGTCCCTGCTGGCCGGGCGGCACCGGGTGCGCCGGCTGCTGGCGCTGGAGCACGACGGCTGGGACCGGCTCGCCGACCGGCTGCACACCGCCCCCGTGTCCCTGGACGAGCTCCACGACCCCAAGCGGCTGTGGGCGCTCGGCTCCTCCGACCCGGCCGAGCTCCAGGCGGAGATCGAGCGGCTCCGCTCCGAGCTGGGCTCCTTCCGCGTGGCGCTCTCCCGCCCGTTCCCGGTGGCGGTGCTGCTGTGGTCCGAGGCCGAGCTGGACGAACTCCTCGCCGCCTACCCGGAGCTGGAGTCCGAGTACCCGACGCACCGGGCGCACCTCACCGACCTGGAGGCCTCGCTGCGCGAACTGGCCGCCGCGGGCACCCCGAACCTGGGTGTCGTCCGCGGCACGGTCCCCTCCTACGAGGCGTTCGCCGCCTCCGAGGCGACCGCGCCGTCCAACGCCGCGCTGCTCCCCCAGTACGCCACCACCCTGGCCGCCCGCGGCCACGCCACCCCCTGGCCGCCGCTGCGCACGGCCCCCTGCTGGTGCGGCTCGCAGCGCCCGTACGCGGACTGCCACGGCACCCAGCGCTTCTGACCGCCCCTCCGGCACGGACGGCCGCCCGGCACCGACATACATTCGGGCGGTCGTCCGTCTTTCCTTCACACTTCAACCACTGTACGTTCATCCCTCATCACGGGGAACGACTGGTGCGCCAGGCCCCACGTCAGCCCATGTCCGAGGGAGACGCCGCCATGACGAACCCGTACCAGCCGCACCCCCAGGGCCCGTTCGTCCCCCCGCCGCCCGCCCCGCTCCCGCCCGCCGCCCGTCCCCTCCACCGGATGAAGCGGGTCTGGGCCGGCGGTCTGCTCCTCCTGCTGGTCGGCGCCGGCTGCGGTGCCGCGACCTCCTCCTCCGACGGGGCCTCGGGCACCTCCGCGAAGGCGGCCGCGCCCGCCGCCACCGTCACGGCGACGGCCACCGTCACCGCCACCCCGGCCGCCGCCGAGCCCGCCCCCACGGTCACCGCCACCAGGACGGTCACCGCCACCGCGACCACCGAGGTCACCGTCACCGCGACCGCCACGGTGACCCGCGAGGCCCCCGCCCCGGCCGCCGCGGACGACGGCGGCGGCCACGAGGACACCTCCGGCACCGAGGACGTCTACTACGCCAACTGCGCCGCCGCCCGGGCCGCGGGCGCCGCCCCGGTCCACCGAGGCGAACCCGGCTACGCCTCCCATCTGGACCGCGACAACGACGGCGTCGGCTGCGACAACGGCTGAGCCGCCCGCCCGGCCGTACCGCCGCACCGGCGCCGTACTAGCCTCGGTCGCGGAGCGCGGCCCCCGGTCGCGACGGGCGGTGGCAAAGGAGCCGCGCGATGGGCGTGGCGACGGACAGGAGGACGGACATGGCCAGGATTCCGGCGACGGTGGTGGCGGCGAGCGGGCTGGTCGGCGGGTACGCCGTGGCGCGGTGGACCAGGAAGCGGCCGCTGGGCGGGGTGGCTCTGGCGGCGGCCGGCACCGTGGCGGCGCGTGAGTGGACGCGCGACAGCGGCGGCAAGGCCGCGGCCGCGCTGACCGCCGCGTATGTGGCCGCGTTCGCCGGGTCGCACCCGCTGGCCAAGAAGGTCGGCGCCTGGCCCGCGGTGTTCTCGGTGGCCGGGGCGATGGCCGCCGCCTCCTGGGCGGTCGGCCGCAACGTACGCGCCTGAGACCGACCGGTACCGGTACCCGTAGGGGCTGAACGCCGGCGCCTCCCCCTCCGTACTACCGGGTGCCTCCCCAGGGTGGCTGGACGGGTGACCGGTCGGGCAGGGGCCGGTCACCCGCCCGGCACCACCCTCGCGGATGTCCGGGGGCGCCTCAGCCGCCGAACGCGTGCGTGAGGGTGTGGATCAGCAGACCGGCCAGCGCGCCGACGACCGTGCCGTTGATCCGGATGAACTGCAGGTCGCGGCCGATATGGGCCTCGATCTTGCGGGAGGTCTGGTCGGCGTCCCAGCTCGCCACGGTGTCGCTGATCAGCGAGGTGATCTCGGTGCGGTAGGTGGTCACCACATAGACCGCCGCGTCCTCGATCCAGCCCTCGGCCTTGGCCTGGAGCCGGCTGTCACCGGCCAGCCGGTTGCCCAGCGAGATCAGCGAGGCCCGGGCCCGCAGCCGCAGCTCGCTGCGCTCGTCCTCGGCCGCCGAGAGGATCATGGCCCGCACCGAGGCCCAGGCGGAGGCGATGATGTCCTGCACCTCCGGGCGGGCCACCAGCTCGGACTTGAGCCGCTCCACCCGGGCCCGGGTGTCGGTGTCCCCCTGCAGGTCGGCCGCGAAGTCGGCGAGGAACCGGTCGAGGGCGCCGCGCGCCGGGTGGCCGGGCATGTCCCGCATCTCGGTGACGAACCGCAGCAGCTCCTTGTAGACGCGGTCGCCGACCTTGCGGTCCACGAACCGGGGCGTCCAGCCCGGGGCGCCGCCCTGCACCGCGTCCATCACCGAGTCGGCGTGCAGCACCAGCCAGTCGTGGGCGCGGGCGCACACCAGGTCCACGGCGCGGCGGTGGGCGCCGTCGGCGACGATCTTCTCCAGGGTCTTCCCGGCGCCCGGGGCGATCTCCACCGCCTCCGCCCGCCGGGTGATGGCCTCGCCCACCACGGCCTGCACATCGGCGTCCCGCAGCACGGTCAGCGCCCCGCGCAGGGCGGTGGCCAGCTCGGCGGTGACCCGGTCGGCGTGCGCGGGCTCGGCGAGCCAGCCGCCGACCCGGCCCACGATGCCGAGCGCCCGCAGCCGCCCGCGCACCACGTCGCCGGAGAGGAAGTTCTCGCCCACGAAGGAGCCCAGCGAGGCGCCGAGCTGGTCCTTCTTGGTCGGGATGATCGCGGTGTGCGGGATCGGCAGCCCCAGCGGGCGCTTGAACAGGGCGGTGACCGCGAACCAGTCCGCCAGCGCGCCGACCATGCCCGCCTCGGCGGCGGCCGCCACATAGCCGGGCCAGCCGGTGACGCCGGACCGCTCGGCCCAGGTGGCCAGCACGTACACCACCGCCACGAGCAGCAGCAGCCCGGTGGCGGTGAGCTTCATCCGGCGCACCCCGCGGCGCTTCTCCTCGTCCGCGGCCGTGTACGCGAAGCCCGCGGCCGAGAAGCCCGGCGCCGGGTCCTTCGTCTGGTTCATCCACTCCACCCGTCGTACGCCTGCGTGTCGGGGACCGGCCGACCGGACCGCCCCCGCGCCCGGCCGTACGTCCCCGTCCCTACCTGACGTACTCCCGAGCCGCACGTCGAGTTCCCGCCCACCGGCCCGGTGATGCCCGGCGCGGGCCGGCTACCCCTCCAGCTCCCCGGCCTGCCGCTCCTTCTCCAGCCGCTTCTTCTCGCCCTTGCGCCGCTTGCGCTCCACGCCGACGCCGCCCATCAGGGCGAAGCCGGTGATCCGGACGCGGGGCGAGCCGGGGGTGCCCTCGCCGGCGCCCCGGTCGTCGAAGCCGCCCATGAAGCCGAGGCCGGTGACCTCCACATGCAGCTCCGGCGGCACGGTCACCACGATGCCGCCCATCAGGGCGAAGCAGCGGATGACGGTCTCGCGGTCCTCGAAGTCCGCCTCCCGCAGATCGACCTCGCCGCCGGCCTGGATGGCGACGCCGGTGAAGGTCCGGCCGATCGTCCACTTGCCGCGCCGCCCGAAGCCGCCCCAGAACGCGAACCCTCCCCGGGAGGTGGCGGGCTTGCCCACCCGGCCCACCCAGCTGTGGCCCGGGCCCTCCAGCCCCTCGGGCACGGCCCCGGACCCGGCCACCGGGAGGTCCCGGACCAGCGGAACCAGCTCACCCCGGGTACGGGCGGTGTACGCGGCGTCCAGCCGTTCCTGGAACTCCGCCATGTCCAGCCGCCCCTCGGCCATCGCCTCCCGCAGGCGTTCCGCGGTCTGCTCTCGCTCGGCGTCCGAGGCCCGCATCGCGGGCAGTTCGTCGGTCATACGATCAGCCTAAGGCGCACCGGGCCCACCCGGCAGGCCTGACCGAGCAAGCGGCCCGTGCCCGGGTCCGGGCGGCTACACGCGCTGCCCGTCCGGCTCCACCCCGGCCCCCTCCCCTTCCTCCTCCGTTGGCCTCCCCGACCGTTCGGCGTACATCTTGGCGATCACCGCCTCGATGTCCGGCTCCCGCACCGACAGGTCCACCAGCGGGTACCGGTCGGCGATCCGGGCCACCAGCGGCGCGGCCGAGCGGGCGGCGGGGAACGCCAGCCACTGGCGCGGGCCCTCCACCCGTACCACCCGGGCGCCCTCCTCCTCGATCGGCGGAAGCTCCCGCTCCAGGTCCACCACCAGGGTCCGCTCGCTCTCCCCCACCTCGTGCAGCCCGGCCAGCGCCCCGTCGT
Source organism: Streptomyces lichenis (assembly GCF_023218175.1). GTDB lineage: Bacteria > Actinomycetota > Actinomycetes > Streptomycetales > Streptomycetaceae > Streptomyces > Streptomyces lichenis. The sequence goes on from NZ_JALPTH010000003.1 coordinate 140,146, forward strand.
ACATGAGCCGGCCGTGGTCGATGACCATCACCCGGGAGCACAGCTGCTCGATGTCGGTGAGATCGTGCGTGGTCAGCAGCACCGTGGTGCCCCGCTCGGCGTTGAGGTCCCGCAGAAACGCCCGCACCTTCGCCTTGGAGACCACGTCCAGCCCGATGGTCGGCTCGTCCAGGTACAGCACGTCCGGGTCGTGCAGCAGCGCCGCCGCGATGTCGCCGCGCATCCGCTGACCCAGCGACAGCTGGCGGACCGGCACGTCCATCAGCTCACCCAGGTCCAGCTGCTCCACACACCGCTCCAGATTGGCCCGGTAACGGTCGTCCGGCACCCGGTACATCCGGTGCACCAGACGGTACGAGTCCCGCAGCGGCAGGTCCCACCACAAGGTCGTCCGCTGGCCGAACACCACGCCGATCCGCCGCGCCAGCCGGGTCCGCTCCCGGCTCCCCGCCCCCGCGCCCCACCCGCCCCGCGAGCCCGGCGACGGGTCGATCCCGGCCACCCGCAACCGCCCGCCGCTCGGTGTCAGAATGCCGGTCAGCATCTTGATGGTGGTCGACTTGCCCGCGCCGTTCGGCCCGATGTACCCGACCATCTCCCCCCGGGCCACCCGGAAGCTGATCCCGTCCACCGCCCGCACCTGCCGCCGCTCCCGCCGCAGCAGCCCGGTCTTCCGCCGTACGTCGAAGACCTTGCTCACCTCGTCGAGCACGATCACATCGTCACTCGCCACCACCGCCATACACGCTCCCCGGTCAGCCCCGTTCCCGCCCGAACCGGACAGTCTTCCAGGGCCGACGCCCCCTCGGCACGCCATTTCCCGGCCGGGAGACGGCCCCTCACCGGTGCCACTGGTTATCGGGGGTGTCCACCCACAGCCGCTGCCCTCCCCGATCCACGGTGAGCCCGGCGCGATCCCGCGAGGGAGCCCCGAGGGCCCTCCACTCCCCGTACGCGCCCTCCGCCTCCGCCCACAGCCGCCGCGCCCCGAACTGCTCCACCTCGAAACCGTCGCCCCCGCCCGGCACATACTCGACAGTCGCCCAGGAGCGGCGATCGTCCGCCAGCAGCCACAAGGTGGCCTCCCCGCTGCCGTCGCCCGCCTCGGCAAGCAGATACCAGGCGTCCGGGAGCGCCAGCCCGACGAAGAACAACCCGTCGACGTCCCCCGCGAACGCACGCGGATCGATCCCCGTACGCCCAATCTCCCCCCGCTCACCCCGCCGGTAGAAGTCGCCCAGAAAGCCCCGGTGCGGGCGGGCCACCCGAGTCCCCATGAACGCGGGCCACCCGACAAACCGCCCCACCGCCCGCTCCTCCTCCACCTCCAGCACGGCATACGAGTGGGCGAAGAAGCTGCCGCCCCAGGGAGCGACGATCCGCCCGCCCGGCATCTGCTCGACCCAGGCGTACGAGATCTCCGGCACGGTGTAGGTCGCGATCAGCCGGTCATACGGCGCCCCCTCCGCCCACCCGGCCGCCGCGTCCCCCACCCCCAGCCGAGGCGCGAACCCGCCGGCCGCCAGCGCCTCCCCAGCCGCCTCCACCAGACTCCCGTCGATGTCCACCGACGTGACGTTCCGCTCCCCCAGCCGGTGGCAGAGCCAGGCCGCGTGATACCCGGTGCCGGTGCCCGCCTCCAGCACCCGCTGCCCAGGGCGCACGTCGAGCAGCCCCAGCATCTCCAGCATGACCGAGGGCATCGAGCTGGACGAGGTCGGCAGCCGGTACGCGCCCTCGGGCGTAGGACGGCCGTCATTGACCTGCGTGGTCACCGGCACGTCGTCATACACGGCCGCCAGCCACCGCCCCGGGTCCACCCGCCGGTCGACGCGCTGCTCCCCGACCTCGATCTCGTCGGGCAGGAACGCGGCCCGGGCGACGGCCCGGACCGTCAGCGCCCACTCGTCGGGCAACGCCCCCTTGGCAGCGAGGGCGTTGGCCAGGACATCGGGTGTGGTCACTTCTGTAAGCCTGCCAGCACCCGGCGCAGCAAGTCGCCATCACAGGGCGCCCAGGGCTGCTGCCAGGGCACCCGGCCCGGGGTTCGCATCGGTGTCGCCGCCGTGTGTAGTTCGGCCCAGACGACCTTGCCGCCCGGTCCGGCATCCGACCCCCAGCGCGCGGCCAGGGCGCCGACGAGCGCCAACCCGCGCCCGCCCTCGTCCCCCTCCGCCGCGTCGGTGAGGACGGGCCGCTCCCGCGACACGTCCCACACCTCGACGGTCAGACGACCGTCGGCGCCGAGCAGCCGTACGGTGACGACATTGGGCCCGGCCTCCGCGCCAGCCGGCACACCCGTCGCGTTCACGGCGTTGGTGACCAACTCGGATACGACGAGCAGGGCGTCGTCCTGCACGCCTTCCGCACACCACTTGGCCAGCGCCAGCCTGGTGAACGCCCGAGCGCAGGAGACCGCCGACTTGGCGGCGACGAGGGTCAACTGGTCGCAGGCGGCCGCCCGTTCCCTGCGCGGTAGCGGCGCCAGCACCGGCGCGTTCATGACTCGTCCAGCGCGACGACGGTGGCGCCGGTCTGAAGCTCGATCTGAAGCAGCAGGGCGTTCTGCAGCCGCTCCGTCAGCGCGAGGTCGCGGTAGGAGGGGACGACCACATGGTGCGACTCGGCCCGCCGCAGGGCCGCGACCAGCTCATCGAACGCCGAGCGCTGGTTGGGGAGAAGCTCGTGGAAGACGGTGCCCAGGGTGAGCCCTTCGGCCTGGGCGTACGCCTCCATGTCGTGTTCCTTGCGCTTGGCCTCGTCGTCGGACATGTCCGGCGGGACGCGCATGTAGCCGAAGATCAGCGGGTTCAACGCTGGAGCTCCCCTCGCCTTGCCGACGATCACCTGGAGTGATGTCGGCGACCCTTTGGGTAACCGAGTGAAGCACCGTCAGACTCGTAAATGCAAGACTACATTTCTTAGTAATCACATGTGAATGATCGAACTTTTATCCGCCATTGCGGATCCGAATAGCCGACGACTACGTTGCGGGTGAAAGAGACACCCGCCCGACAGGAAGGTGGCCGCCCATGAGCGGTGCGACGACTGGTTCCACGGTTCCTCGGCGGCAACTCGGCCGTCATCTGCGTGACTTGCGCAACGCGGCGCGCTTCACCGTCCGGGCCGCAGCCAAGCATCTGGAGTGGTCGGAGCCGAAAATCTGGCGCATCGAAACGGGCCAGGTGTCACTGCGAAGCCTCGACGTCGAGGCCATGTGCAGGGTGTACGGCGCGGACGAGAAGCTGACCCAAGCGCTGATGGGACTGGCCAAGGAGACCAAGGGGCGTGGCTGGTGGCACGCCTATGGTGACGCCATCCCGGATGACTTCGACCTCTACATCGGGCTGGAGGAGGCCACCGACCGCATCTCCTGGTACGAAGCGGAGTTGGTGCCTGGTCTCTTCCAGACGCCAGACTACGCCCGTGTGCTGATCAAGCGGTCAAACCCCGACTTGGTCGATGCGGAGATCGAACGACGCGTCCATGTGCGTGTGACGCGGCAGGCACTGCTCACGCGGGTGACGGCACCACCCCGCGTAGAGGTCGCCCTCAATGAGGCGATCCTTCGTCGTCCCGTGGGCGGCCGTAAAGTCATGGCCGAGCAGCTGGACCACCTGGTTCACTTGAATACGCTGGACACTGTGTCCATCCGTGTCGTGCCGTACGCCGCTGGGTTCCACGACGGCATCATGTCCGGACCGTTCGTCATCCTGCGCTTCCCGGACCACGGTGACACCCGCTACACCGAACCTCCCACGGTCTACGTGGAGGGCTTCACAGGCGCCCTCTACCTCGACAAACCTAACGAAATCGAGCGTTATGAGAACGCGTTCGATTCCATCTGGAGCTCGGCGCTGGACGAAGCAGCGAGTACGAGCCTCCTCAAGCACGCAGCGAAGGATCTGAGCGAATGAAGAGTGCCGACCTGACAGGTGCAATCTGGTTCAAGAGCAGCCGCAGCAACGGCGATCGCAACTGCGTCGAGGTCGCCATCCTCGACGATGGACGGGTAGCGACCCGCGACAGCAAGGAGCGCGGCCAGGGTGCTGCCCTGGTCTTCGCCACACACCAGTGGCAGGCGTTCCAGGACAATCTGCTGGCCGGAGAACTCAACCACTAGAGGGGAGCCAGATGATGGACAGTGCCGCACTGACCGGCGCCCCCTGGCGCAAGAGCAGCCATAGCAACGGACAAGCCCAGTGCGTCGAGGTCGCCGTCCTCCCCAACGGCAGCGTGGCCACCCGCGACTCCAAGGCCCACGGCCACGGCCCCGCCCTGATCTTCACCACACACCAGTGGCAGACGTTCCAGACTGGCGTACAACACGGGGTCCTGGGCCAGGTATAACCATCCGACCCCGTTGGGCGCCCGACCAGCACAACAGGTCGGGCGCCCCACTCGTGTTACATCCGAAGCTCCTGCCTTAAGGCAGGGTCGCACCCAATTGCAGCCCGCTCGCGAGGGGGCTCGTCCTCACCCTCGACGTCCAGCATTGGCGGCCCTTGCCCCTGGGCATGCTGTGGAGGGACTTCGACATATCGGGGAGCTGGAACAGTGGACAGAGCCGACCTGACAGGCGCCCCTTGGCGCAAGAGCAGCTACAGCAACGGCCAGGCCGAGTGTGTCGAGGTCGCACCCCTCGCTGACCGCCACGTCGCCACCCGCGACACCAAGGCCCACGGCCACGGCCCCGCCCTGATCTTCACCACACACCAGTGGCAGACCTTCCAGGCCGGTGTGCGCGACTGCGCGCTCGACCAGCCGTAACCCGTAAAGCAGCCACACCCTCGGGCGCCCGACCGGCACACGCACAACACCTCGGGCGCCCCCCGCTCACGCCGAGCCTGCGAGGCCCCTCAGCTGCCCGTGCTCCGGTACGACCGCAGCCCCACCCGCCAGGCCAGGCCCGCCGGGATCCAGCAGAGCGCGGCCACCAGGGGCGGGCAGAAGGCGGCCCAGGAGGGGAGGCCGGCGGGGAGGTCGCGGCCGAGGACGTACAGCGCGGGCACCCAGTTGACGAAGGCCAGGGGGACCCCGTACACCACACCCCGCACCAGGTCCTGGGCGAAGACGGAGGGCGGGTACTGGAGCAGGGTGTTGCCGCCGTAGGTGAACGCGTTCACCACCTCGGCGCCGTCCTGCGCCCAGAACTGGAAGGCCGCGCCGGCCACCATCACCGCGCCGAAGATCAGCGCCCCGGTCAGCACCATCAGGGGGAGGAGCAGGAGCTTCGCCGGGGTCCAGGCGATGTCCAGCAGGGCCAGGGACCAGATGAGGACGATCAGGCCCTGGGCGGTGCGGCCGATACGGCGCAGCGCGAACTTGTCGGCGGCGACCTGGGCCAGCACCGGCGCGGGGCGCAGCAGGAGCAGGTCGACGGTGCCGTCCCGTACGCGGCGGCCCAGCCGGCTGACCTGGCCGAGGGCGAGGTCGGCCAGGCCGAAGGCGGTGCAGGAGGTCCCGTAGAGGAAGGCGACCTCGGCGAAGGAGAAGCCGCCGAGCCCCCGGACGTGACTGAACATCAGCAGGATGACGACGAAGTCGAACGCGGTGGTGGCGAAGTTGGCGAACAGGGTCATCGCGAAGGAGAAGCGGTACGCCATCGTGGAGCGGATCCACATCGCGGCGATGAGGGCGTAGGCGCGTAGGCCCTCGCGCAGCGGGCCCGGTTCCGCCCGGGGGGTCTGAGCCGTCTCAGCCACCCTGCACCACCACCCGGCGCGCGGCCACGGACTGGAGCAGCCGGCCGCCGGCCAGCAGGAGGACCGCCCAGCCGGCCTGGAAGGCGTACGCCTCCAGCAGCCCCCAGCCGGTCCGCTTCTCCAGGAACACGTCCGCCGGCACCTGGAGCATCGCCGACCAGGGCAGCGCGCGGGCCAGATCGCCGAGCGCACCCGGGAAGAGGTTCAGCGGCAGCAGCATCCCGGAGAAGAACAGCCCGGAGAGCCAGGCCACCTGCACCACCCCGGCCCCGTCCATCAGCCAGAAGGCGCTCAGCGCGACCAGGAACCAGATGGCGAAGCTCACCACCGCGCCCAGCACCACGGAGAGGAGGAAGGCCGGCCAGGTGAGGGGGTGCTCGGGCAGCGCCAGGTCGAAGGCGAGCGCGCCGACGATCATGGGAGCCACCCCGCGCCCCAGCAGCTGGAAGGCGGCCCGGCCCAGCGAGACCGAGAGCCACCACAGCTGGAGGTCGGCCGGGCGGTGCAGGTCCAGGGCGATGTCCCCGGTGCGGATCCGCTCGATGATCTCCTCCTCCACACCGCCGGCCATCAGCCCGCAGGCCGCCAGCAGCGCCTGGCCGATCCAGACGTACGCCAGCGCCTCCGGCAGGTCGTAGCCGCCGAGCCCCGGGCGCTCCTCCCAGAGGGCCACATAGGTGTAGGCCAGCACGAAGCCGAAGACGGTGTTGGTGAAGACCCCGGCGGCGGTGGCCACCCGGTAGGTCGCGAACCGCCGGAAGCCGCCGGCCGCCACGACCGCGTACAGCCGCATGCCCTCCCCGCCCTCCTCAGATCATGGCCGAAGCGGTGGAGCCTAACGGCCCGCCAGGTGGGCCCGCGAACGTTTTTCCGGCCGCCGTTGCCGGGGATGGGCGGGTCGGCCGTGCACTATGAGGAGGCCGTACTCGTACAGATCACCTGATGAGTCGGATATGGGACGCAAGGCATACAGGGCTGATACCGGGTATAGCGGCGGACGGAGCGGGCGGAGACATGAGTGACATGCCACTGAGCGACGTGCCATCGATGCCGGGGTGGCAGCCCCGCGACCCGAGCCTCGGCGGACCGGCCGGGGGCGGCCGGGCGTTCCGTACCGGGCCGAGCAGCAGGCGCGGGGCCGCACGCGCCGAGCGCCGGCGGCGCCGCAGACGCAGTGGCTGGCGGCGGCTGCTGCCCACCTGGCGGATGCTGCTGGGCGCCCTGCTCCTCGGCGCCGCGCTCCTCGTCGGCGGCTTCTTCCTCGGCTACCACCTGGTCGCCATCCCGCCCGCCAACGCCGCCGCCACCGCCCAGTCGAACGTCTACCTCTACAGCGACGGCACCCAGATCACCCAGGCGGGTGACGTCAACCGGGAGAGCGTGCCGCTGGCCCGCGTCCCCCGCTCCGTCCAGCACGCGGTGCTCGCCGCCGAGGACCGCGACTTCTACACCAAGCCCGCCGTGGACCCCGAGGCGATGGCCCGCGCGGCCTGGAACACCGTCACCGGCAAGGGCACCCAGGGCGGTTCCACCATCACCCAGCAGTACGTCAAGAACTACTACCTGGGCCAGGAGCGCACCCTGCTGCGGAAGGTGAAGGAGTTCTTCATCTCCATCAAGCTGGACCGCGAGAAGTCCAAGGACGAGATCTTCGAGGGCTATCTGAACACCAGCTTCTACGGACGCAACGCCTACGGCATCCAGGCCGCCGCCCGCGCCTACTACGGCAAGGACGTCCAGCAGCTCGACCCCGCCGAGGGCGGCTACCTCGCCACCCTGCTCAACGCCCCCAGCGCGTACGACGTGACCGCGCACCCCGCCAACCTGGACAAGGCGACGAGGCGCTGGTCCTACGTCATGGACGCCATGGTCGGCGAGCGCTGGCTCAGCCGGGCCGACCGGGCCGACGCCGCCTTCCCCACCCCCTACGAGGCCGAGGCCACCACCGGGGTGTCCGGGCAGCGCGGCTACCTCGTCCAGGCCGTCGGCCAGTACCTCACCGAGCGCGGCATCGTGGACCGGGAGACCCTGCGGCAGGGCGGCTTCCGCATCACCACCACCATCCAGCGGGCCAAGCAGGAGGCCCTGGTCCAGGCCGTCGACAACCAGGTGATGTCCCGGCTCGACGGCTCCAACGAGGCCGACCGCTATCTGCGGGTCGGCGGCGCCTCGGTCGACCCCGCCACCGGCCGGGTCCTCGCCATGTACGGGGGCGTCGACTACACCCGGCAGTACGTCAACAACGCCACCCGCCGCGACTACCAGGTCGGCTCCACCTTCAAGCCGTTCGTCTTCGCCGCCGCCGTGCACAGCGGCGCCCGCACCCAGGACGGCGAGCGCATCACCCCCGAGACCATGTACGACGGCGCCAACAAGCGGCCGGTGCAGGGCTGGCGCGGCAAGGCCTACGCCCCCGGCAACGAGGACGACGTCGACCACGGCCCGATCAGCGTCCGCACCGCCACCGACCGGTCCGTCAACGCGGTCTACGCCCAGCTCGCCGTGGACGTGGGCCCGGCCAGGGTCGAGCAGACCGCCATCGGACTCGGACTGCCCGCCGACACCCCCGACCTCAACCCCTCCCCCTCCATCGCGCTCGGCCCGGCCACCGCCAGCGTGCTCGACATGGCCGAGGCCTACGCCACCCTCGCCAACCACGGCCGGCACGGCGAGTACACCCTGGTGCGGAAGATCGAGCGGCTCGGCGGCGGGCGGGGCGGCCACCCGGCCGGCGAGGAGGTGAAGCTGCCCGGGTCACGCACCCGGCAGGCGGTCAGCCGGGAGGCCGCCGACACCACCACCGCGATGCTGCGCAGCGTCGTCCAGGACGGCACCGGCACCGCCGCCCAGGCGGCCGGCCGCCCCGCAGCCGGCAAGACCGGCACCGCCGAGCACGACCGCGCGGCCTGGTTCGCCGGCTACACCCCGGACCTGGCGACCGTGGTCACGGTCATGGGCCAGGACCCGGAGACCGGGGCGCAGAAGTCGCTCTACGGGGCGCTGGGCGAGGACCGGATGAACGGCGGCGGGACCCCCGCGCAGATCTGGGGCGACTACACCCGGATGGCGCTGAGCGGCACCGCGCCCCGGGAGTTCGACCTCCAGGTGGCGGAGGGCATGGAGGTACGCGGCGAGGACCGGCGCGAGGACCGGGACCCCCGCGCCACCGGCGAGGAGGCGGAAGCCGACGAACCGCGCGGCGCCTACCGGCCCGACGGCCCGTCCGCGAACCCGGGCGCGGGCGCCGGGCGGGGCCCGGCCGGACGCACCGGAGGCGGCGGCGCGCCCTCGGGCCCGCCCGGCGGCACCTCGCCGGACACCGGCAACGACCGCCCGCGCGGCGGTACGGGAGCGGGTGGCGGTACGGGAGCGGGCGGTGGCCCGGGCGCCTGGGGCGGTACGGGTGGCGGCGGACCGCACCAGGACGCCGGCCCGGCCACCGCGCCCGGCTTTGACCCCGGTACGGGCCACGGGCCGGACGACGGGCCCGACGCGGGCGGCGGCCCCCTGACCGGCATCCCCGCCTCGGCCGCGTACCGCCCCCTGGCGCCCGAGGGGACCGAAGGACCGCCGGCGCCCCAGTGAGCGCGCGTGGGCCGCTCAGTGCCCCGGTGACCAGCGGCGCGCAACCGCCCCAGTGGCCATCGGAGCGGGGCCGCCTCAGTGCCCCGAGGTCGCCTTCAGGCCGACCACGGCGACCAGCAGCAGGCAGACGAAGAAGATCCGCGCGGCGGTCACCGGCTCGTTCAGCACCAGCATCCCGACCACGGCGGTGCCCGCCGCGCCGATGCCGACCCACACCCCGTACGCCGTGCCGATGGGCAGCGTCTTCGCTGCCTGCGCCAGCAGCACCATGCTGCCGACGATCCCCAGCCCGGTCAGCACACTCGGCCACAGCCGGGTGAAACCATCGGTGAACTTCATCCCGATCGACCAGGCGACTTCCAGCACACCGGCGACGATCAGCAGGACCCAGGCCATGACGGCACCTCCGAGAGACGGCACGGACGACACACACGAACGGCGGATGTGCGTCGTCTTGTCCTGACCCGGTACGGCGCGTCTCGTCGGGTCCCTCCACCGTAGCAACAGCCGGCAACGGAAGAGGGCGGCGGGACCGGTGGCCTCTGCCACCCTCCCTGCCGCCCTCCTGGGACCCGGGTCCTACAGATACAGCCCGGTCGAGTCCTCCGCGCCCTCGAAGCGGTCCGCCGCCACCGCGTGCAGATCGCGCTCCCGCATCAGTACGTAGGCCGTGCCGCGCACCTCGACCTCGGCGCGGTCCTCGGGGTCGTACAGCACCCGGTCGCCGGGCTCCACGGTGCGGACGTTCTGCCCGACCGCGACCACGTCCGCCCAGGCCAGCCGGCGGCCGACGGCGGCGGTCGCCGGGATCAGGATGCCGCCGCCCGAACGCCTCTCGCCCTCGGGGGTGTCGTTCCGGACCAGCACGCGGTCGTGCAGCATCCGGATGGGCAGCTTGTCGTGGGTGTTCTCGCTCACCGTACGAACCTACCTGCTGCCTTGCGGCGGCGCCGTCAGTCCTTGCGGCGGCGGGAGGAGAGGGCCAGCAGGCCCACCAGGCCGACGGCGAGCAGCGCCACCGGCACCACCCGCTCCAGCCGCGGGGCGCCGTCCTCCGTGGTGAACCGGGCCTTCACGTCCGTCACCACCCGGTTGACGGCGACGAAGGCGCGGCCCGCGGTCTCGTCCACCGCCGAGGCGACCTTGGCCTTGGCGTCGCCCATGATGGTGCTGGGGTGCATCCGCACCCCGATCTCGTCGAGCGTGACGGCGAGCTGCTCGCGTCGGCGGACGATGTCCGCCTCGATCTGCGCAGGGGTCCTGGCGTCCGACACCGCGCTGCCTCCGTGTGGTCGTGAGTCCCGGGGACTGAACTAGTGGGCTGGTGAAGTCGTGCAGTGATGAAGTGCTGCACAGTCTGGCAGCTCGGGCCCCCGGTGACGGTCGGCGACCCCCGTTAGGCTCTCCAGCGCGTACCCGAGAAGCGATGGAGAACCCCCATGAGCGAGCGACTGCAGCCCGGCGACACCGCCCCCGCCTTCACCCTGCCCGACGCCGACGGCAACCAGGTCTCGCTCGCGGACCACCGCGGCCGCAAGGTGATCGTCTACTTCTACCCGGCCGCGCTCACCCCCGGCTGCACCAAGCAGGCCTGCGACTTCACCGACAACCTGGAGCTGCTGGCCGGGGCCGGGTACGACGTCATCGGGGTGTCCCCGGACAAGCCGGAGAAGCTGGCGAAGTTCCGGGAGCAGGAGGATCTGAAGGTCACCCTGGTCGCCGACCCGTCGAAGGAGACGCTGGAGGCGTACGGCGCCTTCGGCGAGAAGAAGCTGTACGGCAAGACGGTGACCGGTGTCATCCGCTCCACGGTGGTCGTGGACGAGGAGGGCAAGGTCGAGCGGGCGCTGTACAACGTCAAGGCCACCGGTCATGTCGCGAAGATCATCAAGGACCTCGGCGTCTGAGCCCGGTGTCCTTCGGCCGTCCGCTGTGACCGAGGTCCCACTCCCGGGGGGCTTCGGTTTGCGGATGCCACGACCGAGCAGATGTTCCTTTCGGACTGGTCGGCGGACCGCGCGCGACAGTCCGCGCGCCGGGCTGACTCCCAGCCGGGCGAGTCCAGGGAAAGGAACCCGCTCCATGGCGGCCACCGGCCCGGAGCAGCAGCAGACGGCCGACCCCGCGGCGATCAGACGGCACCGCGTCCTCTTCCGCACCATCCACCAGCGGAAGAACCCCAGACTGCGGCGGTCGGACATCACCATCACCGACCAGGCGGCGGTCAAGCGAGCCGTGAAGGCGGCCTCTCTGGGCAACGCCATGGAGTGGTTCGACTTCGGCATCTACAGCTATCTCGCGGTGATCATCGGCCGGGTCTTCTTCCCGTCCGGGAACGACACCGCGCAGCTGCTGTCCTCGTTCGCCACGTTCGCCGTCGCCTTCCTGGTGCGGCCGGTCGGCGGAATGGTCTTCGGCCCGATGGGCGACCGGATCGGGCGCAAGAAGGTCCTCGCCCTCACGATGATCATGATGGCGATCGGCACCTTCGCGATCGGGCTGATCCCGTCGTACGCCTCCATCGGCTGGTTCGCCCCGGCGCTGCTGATCCTCTTCCGCCTGGTCCAGGGCTTCTCCACCGGCGGTGAGTACGGCGGGGCGTCCACCTTCATCGCCGAGTACGCGCCGGACAAGCGGCGCGGGTTCTTCGGCAGCTTCCTGGAGTTCGGCACCCTGGCCGGGTATGTCGGCGCCGCCGGGCTGGTCACCGCGCTGACGGCGGTCCTCGGGGACGCGTCCATGGAGGACTGGGGCTGGCGGGTGCCGTTCCTGGTGGCCGGTCCGCTCGGACTGGTCGGCCTCTACCTGCGGCTGAGGCTGGACGAGACGCCCGCGTTCCAGAAGCTGGAGGACGCCTCCGCGGGGGCCTCCTCCGAGGCGGCGGACACCGTGGAGACCAGCGCCAAGGGCGACCTGGGCCGGATCTTCCGCGACTACTGGCCGACGCTGATCCTGTGCATCGCCCTGGTCGGCGCGTACAACGTCACCGACTACATGCTGCTGTCCTACATGCCGACGTACCTCTCGGACGAGCTCGGCTACAGCGCCACCCACGGACTGCTGATCCTGCTGGGCGTGATGGCCTTCCTGATGCTGATCATCAACCAGGTCGGCAAGCTCAGCGACCGCTTCGGCCGCAAGCCGCTGCTGATGGCGGGCATGCTCGGCTTCCTGGTCCTCTCCGCCCCGGCGTTCCTGCTCATCGGCGACGGCGGCATCCTCGCCATCACCGCGGGCATGCTGATGCTCGGCCTCTCCCTGGTCTGCCTGCTGGGCACCATGTCGGCCGCGCTCCCCGCGCTCTTCCCGACCCGGGTGCGGTACGGCTCCCTGTCGGTCGGCTACAACCTCTCCGCCTCCCTCTTCGGCGGCACCACCCCGCTGGTGATCACCGCGCTGATCGGGGCCACGGGCAGCAACCTGATGCCGGCGTACTACTCGATGGCCGCCGCGCTGGTCGGCGTGATCGCCGTCGCCTGTATGAAGGAGACGGCCCAGCAGCCCCTGGACGGCTCCCCGCCCTCCGTCTGCACCAAGGAGGAGGCCGCGGAACTGGTCCAGGCCCAGGCCGGTCCCGAGCCCAGGTTCTGACCCCTGGACCCCGCCCGCCCGTGCGGCTGGTCCGCCCGCCGAGTGACCTTCGGCGGGCGGATTCGTTTACCCGTACGAGACCGCGAACGGGCGGTCGAGGCACGGAGTACGGGGACGGGGGCGCGTCATGGGCGTGCGCAGGTACACGGACGAGCGGCTGGCGGAGGCCGTGGCGGCGGCCCGGGGATGGGCGGACCTGATGCGCCGCCTCGGGCTGCACCCCAGCGGCGGGCAGCGCCGGGTGCTCCAGCAGCAGGTGGCCGCCCAGGGCCTCGATACGGGCCACTTCGCCAAGGCCAGCCCCTGGCGGAAGTACCCGGACACCGCGATCGCGGCCGCCGTGGCGTCCTCCACCACCCTCCGGGAGGTGGTCCTCACACTGGGCGCGACCCCGGCCACCGGCACGCTCTCCCACATCCAGCGCCGGATCGCCGCCCTCGGCCTGGACACCAGCCACTTCCCGGGGCTGAACAGCACCCCGGTCGAGCTGCCGTTCACCGCCGAGGAGCTACGGGCGGCCGCCGTCTCGGCGGACTCCATGCGCGACGCGGCCCGGCGGCTCGGCATCCCGGACGACAGCCGCTCCCGCGCCGCGCTCGGCCGGATGCTGCGCCAACACGGGGTCGACACCGGCCACTTCCGCAACGCCCGGCTCGCGCTCCCCGAGGCGGAGCTGCGGACGGCGGTCGCTGAGAGGAGCAGCTACGCGGATGTGCTGCGGGCCCTGGGACTCGCCGTCACCCAGGTCAACCACCGCCGGGTACGGAACAAGGTGGCCGACCTGGGGCTCGACACCGCTCACTTCACACGCCGCCCCTGGGGCGCGACCCCGGTGCCCCGCCCTCGTACGGCGGCGACCGACGTCCTGCGGGTCCATCCCACCGGTTCGGCGCGGGTCAACCGCGAGCGGCTGCACCGGGCCCTGCGGGAGATCGGCGTCCCGTACGCCTGCGCCGCCTGCGGCAACACCGGTGAGTGGCGCGGGCGGCCCCTGACCCTGCAGATCGACCACATCAACGGCGACTGGCTCGACAACCGCCCCGCCAACCTGCGCTATCTCTGCCCGAACTGCCATGCGACCACTGACACCTGGTGCCGAGGGGGTCGAACCAGGCGGCCGAATGGCCTCGTCCCTTCAGGCGACACCCCTTAGACTGAGCGCTGTCGGCGGCCGTTGCTGAATTGGTATAAGCGGAGGTTTTAGGTGCCTCTGGGCGTAAGCCCATGTGGGTTCGAGTCCCATCGGCCGCACGAGCAGTCACGAAGGTCCCGCTCCTGGTTCAGGGGCGGGACCTTCGGCGTACCCGGCCCTTCGTCCCCCGGCCGTCTCAGCTCAGCAGTTCCCGTACCACCGGCACCAGTCCGCGGAACGCCTTGCCGCGGTGGCTGATGGCGTTCTTCTCGGCGGGGGTGAGTTCGGCGCAGGTGCGGGTTTCGCCGTCGAGCTGGAGGATCGGGTCGTAGCCGAAGCCGCCGGTGCCGGCGGGGGTGGTGCGCAGGGTGCCGGGGAGGCGGCCTTCGACGACGCGTTCGGTGCCGTCGGGGAGGGCGAGCGCGGCGGCGCAGGCGAAGTGGGCGGCGCGGTGGGGCGGGGCGATGTCGCCGAGCTGGGCGAGCAGCAGGTCGAGGTTGGCCTGGTCGTCGCCGTGGGTGCCGGACCAGCGGGCGGAGAAGATGCCGGGGGCGCCGCCGAGGATGTCGACGCAGAGGCCGGAGTCGTCGGCGACGGCGGGCAGTCCGGTGGCCTGGGCCAGGGCGTGCGCCTTGAGCAGGGCGTTCTCCGCGAAGGTGGTGCCGGTCTCCTTGACGTCGGGGATCTCGGGGTAGGCGTCGGCGCCGACGAGTTCGTGGTCGAGGCCGGCCTCGGCGAGGATGGCGCGGAGCTCGGTGATCTTTCCGGCGTTGCGGGTGGCGAGGATCAGGCGGGTCATGGGGTCAGTATGACCAGGGGGAGGGACTGGGGGACCAAGGGGGCTTATAGGGTGCAGACCTTGGTGATCTCGCCGGCGGCGTCGGTGACGGGGGCGAGGTCGGGGGTGGTGTCGCCGGCGTCGACGGCGGCGCGGACGTTGTCGACGGCGCGGCCGAGGTCGTCGACGGCCTGGGCGAGGTCGGCGTTGCCGGTGCTGTCCTTGATGGTGCCGAGTTCGCGGTCGATGGTGTCGAGGTTCTCGGCGAGCTGGGTGAGGTCGTCGGCGTTGCCGGCGGCCTGGCCGAGGTTGGTGACGCTGGTGGCGATGGCGTCGGCGGTGCGGGCGCAGCCGAGGGCGGTGTCGACGGCGGAGCAGCCGGTGGCGGCGGTGAGGGCGAGCGCGGCGGTGGCGGTGAGCAGGGCCGCGGTGGTGCGGCGGTGCGGGCGGGTGCTGCGGCGCATGGTCGGGTCCTCCCCCGGTGCCCGGTCGCGGACGGTCCGCGGCGGTGGACGGGCGTACGGTGTCGAAGCCGTACGCCCGTGTGGAGGAGGACGCCTGCGGGGGCCTGGGCGGTTGCCGGGCGGCCCGGGCCTCAGAGGGTGGCGGCGAGGGCTTCGCGCTGGAGGGCGGCGAGGTCGGCGCAGCCGGCGGTGGCGAGGTCGAGGAGCGCGCCCAGCTCCTTGCGGTCGAAGGGCTCGGCCTCGGCGGTGCCCTGGACCTCCACGAAGCGGCCGTCGCCGGTGCAGACGACGTTCATGTCGGTGTCGGCGCGGACGTCCTCCTCGTAGCGGAGGTCGAGCAGCGGGGTGCCGTCCACGATGCCGACGGACACGGCGGAGACGGTGTCGATGAGGGGCTTGCGGCCGGCCTTGACGAGCTTCTTGCCCTGGGCCCAGCCGATGGCGTCGGCGAGGGCGACGTAGGCGCCGGTGATGGCGGCGGTGCGGGTGCCGCCGTCGGCCTGGAGGACGTCGCAGTCGAGGACGATGGTGGTCTCGCCGAGGGCCTTGTAGTCGATGACGGCGCGCAGCGAGCGGCCGATGAGGCGGCTGATCTCGTGGGTGCGGCCGCCGATCCTGCCGCGGACGGATTCGCGGTCGCCGCGCGTGTTGGTGGCGCGGGGCAGCATGGCGTACTCGGCGGTGACCCAGCCTTCGCCGCTGCCCTTGCGCCAGCGGGGGACGCCCTCGTTGACGGAGGCGGTGCAGAGGACCTTGGTGTCGCCGAAGGAGACGAGGACGGAGCCTTCGGCGTGCTTGCTCCAGCCGCGTTCGATGGTGACGGGGCGGAGCTGTTCGGGGGTGCGGCCGTCGATGCGAGACATGGGCGAGAGCCTAGCCCGTGATGGCGAAGGGCCCGTCCGGGACGTGGGGATGTCCGAAACGGGCCCTTCGCTGTCGGTCAGTGCGCGACCGCGCTGCTCACATCATGTCCTCGATGTCGGCGGCGATGGGGTCGGCGTCGGTGCCGATGACGACCTGGATGGCGGTGCCCATCTTGACGACGCCGTGGGCGCCGGCGGCCTTGAGGGCGGCCTCGTCGACCTTGGAGGGGTCCAGGACCTCGGTGCGGAGGCGGGTGATGCAGCCTTCGACCTCTTCGATGTTCTCGATGCCGCCGAGCCCGGCGACGATCTTCTCAGCCTTGGTGGCCATGGTCTCTCCCTGTGGATCGCGGCTCGTCAGGAGCACGTGGACGGGGTCGGCGCGGTGGTCGCGGCCCGGTCCGGGTTGTCACGGTAACTCACGGTTGGCCCATCTACGCGCGCGAGGTGGGGCCTCGTGGCGAAGGATGGCGATCACCGGTTCCCGGCCGCGTACGGTGTCGTGCCGGCCGCGCGGCGCGGTGGTGTGAGCCCCGCCGGGAGCCTACCGCAACTGGTCTACACCAGTAGGGGCCCACTGGGGCCACGGGAGGTCGAGGTCGCCGATGAGCACCGACAGCGCCGCCGAGCCGAGGCGCACCTGGCGCAACGGGCTGTTCCAGGGCCTGCAGAAGGTGGGGCGCAGTCTGCAGTTGCCGGTGGCTGTGCTGCCGGCGGCGGGACTGCTGGTCAGTCTGGGCACCCTGTTCTCGTCGACGCTGCACGGGGCGTTCTGGGACAAGACGGCGCTGGTGCTGACCAACGGCGGCACCGCGATCCTGGACGGGCAGCTGGGGCTGCCGCTGCTGTTCTGTATCGGGGTGGCGATCGGCTTCGCCAAGAAGGCGGACGGTTCGACGGCGCTGGCGGCGGTGGTCGGCTTCCTTGTCTACTTCAACGTGCTGAAGGCGTTCCCGCAGGCGGGGACGGTGACCGAGGAGGTCCCGGAGGGCGTTCCGCAGAATCCGGGGGTGCTGGGCGGGATCCTGATCGGGCTGCTGACGGCGGTGGTGTGGCAGCGCTTCCACCGCACCAAGCTGGTGGACTGGCTGGGCTTCTTCAACGGCCGCCGGCTGGTGCCGATCATCATGGCGTTCCTCTGCGTGGTGCTGGGGGTGCTGTTCGGGCTGCTGTGGGAGCCGGTCGGGGACGCGCTGACCTGGTTCGCCCGGCAGCTGATCGGTCTGGGCGCCTGGGGCGCGGGAATCTTCGGGGTGGCCAACCGGTTGCTGATCCCGATCGGGATGCACCAGTTCCTGAACACCTTCTTCTGGTTCCAGGCCGGTGAGTACACCACTCCGGACGGTCCGGTGGTGCAGGGCGATCTGACCCGGTTCTTCGCGGGGGACCCCTCGGCGGGGCAGTTCATGTCGGGCTTCTTCCCAATCATGATGTTCGGCCTGCCGGCGGCGGCGCTGGCGATCGCGCACTCGGCCCGCCCGGAGCGCCGCAAGGAGGTGACGGGCCTGATGCTGTCGGTGGCGCTGACCTCGCTCGTCACCGGGGTGACGGAGCCGCTGGAGTTCTCCTTCATGTTCGCGGCGCCGCTGCTGTACGGGCTGCACGCGCTGCTGACGGGTGCCTCGATGGCGATCACCTGGGCGCTGGGGGTGCACGCGGGGTTCAGCTTCTCGGCGGGGCTGATCGACTACGTGGTGAACTGGCATCTGGACACCAAGCCGTGGCTGATCATCCCGATCGGGCTCTGCTTCGCGGTCGTCTACTACGTACTGTTCCGCTTCCTCATCGCGAAGTTCGACATCCCGGTGCCGGGGCGCGAGCCGGAGGAGCTGGGCGAGCAGCTGGACCGCGACGCGACCAAGCCGTAGCGCTCGCCCGGCCGGGCCGCGACCCGGCCGGGCGAGCGGAGGCGGTGCCTCCGCCGGTGGCCGGAGCACCCCGCGCCAGCCGCTAGGCTCATGCGCGAACGGCCTCCATGGCCCCTGGACCTGCGGGTTCGGGGGCTTCTTGGCGTGCCGGCGACCGCAGGGAGAGCGTGCGGTGACCGTGTGGGGAGCGTGCGGAGATCGCGTGGCGAAGAGGCGGGGAGAGGGTGCGCGGGAGGTGGTCGCGGCGCGTACGAAGGGTGCGCGACCCGTCACGATTTCGCAGGTTCCTTATCTATCCCCGACCGTGCTACAACTGGTCTACACCACCCAATGGTGTAGACCACGCGGCCGGTTGACCGCCGCGTTCCCCGTTCTGAGACGCCGCCTTCCCCCTTCTTCCCGATGCCCGGGCGGCGCCTTGCCCACTGGAGGAAGTTGATGTCCACGGCCACCGCCCCCAAGGCGGAGCAGAAGAAGAAGGGTGCCGGCGCGATGGCTGTCATGCAGCGCATCGGCCGCAGCCTGATGCTGCCGGTCGCCGTGCTGCCCGCCGCCGCGCTCCTGGTGCGGTTCGGCCAGCCCGACATGCTCGGCAGGGAGTCGTTCCCCACCTTCATCACCAAGATCGCCGGATACATGGCGGCCGGTGGCGGGGCGCTGCTGGACAACATGGCCCTGCTGTTCGCCGTCGGCATCGCCATCGGCTTCGCCAAGAAGTCGGACGGCTCGACCGCGCTCGCGGCCGTCGTCGGCTACCTGGTCTTCAAGAACGTGCTGGCCACCTTCACCGACCCCAACCTGGCCAAGATAGCCAAGGTCGTGGACGGCAAGATCGTCATGGTCGAGGCCCCGGTGGACGCCAAGGTCCTCGGCGGCGTGGTCATGGGCATCGTGGTCGCCCTGCTCTACCAGCGGTTCTACCGCACCAAGCTGCCCGACTGGGCCGGCTTCTTCGGCGGCCGCCGGCTGGTCCCGATCCTCTCCGCCTTCGCCGGCCTGGTCATCGGCATCGTCTTCGGCCTGATCTGGCCGTGGCTCGGCGCCGGTCTGCACGGCTTCGGCGAGTGGCTGGTCGGCTCGGGCGCCGTGGGCGCCGGAATCTTCGGTGTCGCCAACCGCGCGCTGATCCCGGTCGGCATGCACCACCTGCTGAACAGCTTCCCCTGGTTCCAGGCCGGCACCTACGAGGGCAAGAGCGGCGACATCGCCCGCTTCCTGGCCGGCGACCCGAGCGCCGGGCAGTTCATGACCGGCTTCTTCCCGATCATGATGTTCGCCCTGCCGGCCGCCTGCCTCGCCATCGTGCACTGCGCCCGCCCCGAGCGCCGCAAGGTCGTCGGCGGCATGATGTTCTCGCTCGCGCTGACCTCCTTCGTCACCGGTGTGACCGAGCCGATCGAGTTCACCTTCATGTTCATCGCCCCGGTGCTGTACGCCGTCCACGCGGTGCTCACCGGTGTCTCGATGGCGCTGACCTGGGCGCTCGGCATGAAGGACGGCTTCGGCTTCTCGGCCGGCGCGGTGGACTTCCTGCTCAACCTGGGCATCGCCTCCAAGCCGTGGATGCTGGCCCTGGTCGGCCTGGCCTTCGCGGCGGTCTACTACGCGGTCTTCCGCTTCGCGATCATCAAGTTCAACCTGCCCACCCCGGGCCGTGAGCCCGAGGGCGAGGCCGAGGCGGTCGTGGACGCCACCCAGGCGGAGAAGCCCGCCAAGGGCGCGAAGCGCGAGGCCGCGACGGCGGAGGCCGAGAAGGGCGAGGCCGAGACCGCTCCCGTCGAGGCCGCTCCCGTCGAGGCCGCCAAGGAAGCCGAAGGCACCGAGGCCGCCAAGGCCGACAGCGCGGCCGACGCCAAGGCGTAACCGGCGGCGCACCGCGCTCCACCGCACCGCAGCCGAAGGCCCCCGGCGCCGCACACCGCGGCACCGGGGGCCTTCGGCCGTCACCGGCCCCGTACCGCTCCGCTCGGATACCGCTCAGATCTCGTAGACCGCGCCCGGCCGGGCCAGCTCGGCCGGGCCGTCGTAGACCGCGCGGGCGTCGGCGAGGTTGCGCTCGGCGTCGGTCCACGGCGGGATGTGCGTCAGCACCAGCCGCCCCGCCTTCGCCCGGGCCGCGTGCTGCCCGGCCTCCCGGCCGTTGAGGTGCAGGTCGGGGATGTCCTCCTTGCCGTGCGTGAAGGACGCCTCGCACAGGAAGAGGTCGGTGCCGGCGGCCAGCGCGTCCAGCTCCGGGCAGACCCCGGTGTCCCCGGAGTACGTCAGCGATCGGCCGCCGTGCTCGACGCGGATGCCGTACGCCTCGACCGGATGGCACACCTTCTCCGTACGCACCCGGAACGGCCCGATGTCGAACGAGCCCGGGCCCAGGGTGCGGAAGTCGAAGACCTCGCTCATCGACTTCTCGGAGGGCGTGTCCGCGTACGCCGTGGTCAGCCGCTCCTCGGCACCGTCCGGCGCATACACCGGGATGGCCGGGCAGCGCCCGCCCTCGTGGCGGTAGTAGCGGGCCACGAAGTAGCCGCACATGTCGATGCAGTGGTCGGCGTGCAGATGGCTGAGGAAGATCGCGTCGAGGTCGTACAGACCGATGTGGCGCTGCAACTCGCCCAGGGCGCCGTTGCCCATGTCGAGGAGCAGCCGGAAGCCGTCGGCCTCTACGAGGTAGCTCGAACAGGCCGATTCCGCGGACGGGAACGACCCCGAGCAGCCGACGACGGTGAGCTTCATGGAGCGTGAACCTCCGTGGACGTAAGCCGGGCAGGCGCTGAGGGGGGAGGTCGTGCGGTTTACCGAGCGTAAGGCGCGCCCTACTCCGCCGCTCCTCCGGGCGCCCCCGTTGTGGGGGAACTCACCTGCGCTGTCACCGGTTCGGGGGGCGCCGGCCCCTTGTACCGTGACCTCCGTGGACACGTGGTGGTGGCCGGCGCTGGGCGCCGTGGTGGTACTGGCGGCCGTGGCCGCCGTGGTGGACGGACTGGGGCGCGGAGGCAAGCGTTCCGCCCGTCGGCCGGGCGGCCGGACCCGTCCGCCGGGGCGGCCCCCGGGCCGGTCGCCGCGGACCAGGGAAGGGCGGCCGGAGAAGGCCCCGGCGAAGGCGAGGAAGGCCCCGGGGCGGTCGCCGGAGGTGGGCGAGGTCTGGTGGGCTCAGGTGCCCTACGAGGACGGGCCCGGGTCGAAGGACCGGCCCTGCCTGGTGCTCGCGGTGCGGGACGGCGAGGCGCTGGTCGCCAAGATCACCACCCGCCACCGGGACGGCCGGCCGGGGGTCATCGCGCTGCGCCCGGGTGCGGTGGGCGACACCCGGGGCCGGCCGAGCTTCCTGGAGACGGAGGAGCTGCGGGAGGTGCCGCTCGGCTCCTTCCGGCGCCGGGTGGGCCCGGTGGACCCGCTGGTCTGGGACCGGGTGCGGCACCTGTCGGCCTAGGCGCCGGCTGGGGCGGGCTACGGGGCTACGCCCAGAGCTGGCCGTGCAGGGTCTCGATGGCCTCTTCGGTGGTGGCCGCGGTGTAGACGCCGGTCGACAGGTACTTCCAGCCGCCGTCGGCGACCACGAACACGATGTCGGCGCTCTCCCCGGCCTTGACCGCCTTCCTCCCCACCCCGATCGCGGCGTGCAGCGCGGCACCGGTGGACACCCCGGCGAAGATGCCCTCCTGCTGGAGCAGTTCCCGGGTCCGGGTGACCGCGTCGGCGGAGCCCACCGAGAAGCGGGTGGTCAGCACGGAGGCGTCGTACAGCTCGGGCACGAAGCCCTCGTCGAGGTTGCGCAGCCCGTAGACCAGGTCGTCGTAGCGGGGCTCGGCGGCCACGATCCTCACGTCCGGCTTGTGCTCGCGCAGATAGCGGCCGACGCCCATCAGGGTGCCGGTGGTGCCGAGCCCGGCCACGAAGTGGGTGACCGAGGGCAGGTCGGCCAGGATCTCCGGGCCGGTGGTGGCGTAGTGGGCGCCGGCGTTGTCGGGGTTGCCGTACTGGTAGAGCATCACCCAGTCGGGGTGCTGCCCGGACAGCTCCTTCGCCACCCGCACCGCCGTGTTGGAGCCGCCGGCCGCCGGGGAGGAGATGATCTCCGCGCCCCACATGGCGAGCAGGTCACGGCGCTCCTGGGAGGTGTTCTCCGGCATCACGCAGACGATGCGGTAGCCCTTGAGCCTGGCCGCCATCGCCAGCGAGATGCCGGTGTTGCCGCTGGTGGGTTCGAGGATGGTGCAGCCGGGGGTGAGCCGGCCGTCCTTCTCCGCCTGCTCGATCATGTGCAGGGCCGGGCGGTCCTTGACCGAGCCGGTCGGGTTGCGGTCCTCCAGCTTGGCCCAGATCCGCACGTCCGCCGAGGGCGACAGACGCGGCAGCCGGACCAGCGGGGTGTTCCCGACGGCGGCGAGGGGGCTGTCGTAGCGCATTGCGGGTCAGCGCATTCCGCCGGCGACCGCCGGGAGGATGGTGACGTTGTCGCCGTCGGACAGCTTGGTGGAGATGCCGTCCAGGAAGCGGACGTCCTCGTCGTTGAGGTAGACGTTCACGAACCGGCGCAGCTGCTCGCCGTCCACGATCCGCTCCCGGATGCCCGCGTACCGGGTGTCGAGGTCGGCGAAGAGGTCGGCAAGGGTGTCCCCGCTGCCCTCGACGGCCTTCGCGCCGTCGGTGTAGGTGCGGAGGATGGTCGGGATGCGGACCTCGATGGCCATGGCGGGCTCCTGTGTCGAAGAAGAGGGCGTGCACGGGGGTGGCGGTGCGGTACGCGGACGGGATCCGGTCGCGGTACGGGGGTCCGGTGGCCCATGGTCCCGGGCGGCCGGCCACCGGATCGCGCGGCATGACGCTCGGCGGCGGCGTCTTCCGGCGTACGGTCCGGGGCGGGCGCCGCCGGTCAGACGGCGCCGCGGCGGTGGGCCGCGCCCGGGGGGCCGGGCGGACAGATGGCGCTGGCCAGACGGCAGAGGTCGACGTGCAGGCGCGCCACGAGCAGGGCACTCCCTGCCGCGGTCTCAGTCACGTCGATGGCAACCATGCGCTCATCGTATCGATTCCCGGTCCGCCTTTCGGAACACCGTCTCGGATCCCGGACGCCAGCGGCTCACCATCCGGATACCGTCGTCGGGATCCGGCCGCCGGGGTCGCGGGACCGCGCGGGGAATCGGCCCTCGGGGCCGCCCGCCGGGGCCCGGTCGGCGCCTGGCGACCGGGGCTCAGTAGGCGTCCACGATCCGTACGTCCTCCTCCGTGATCTCCCCGTCCACGATCCGGAACGAGCGGAACTGGAAGGGCCCCGCCCCGTCGGTGTCGGCGGTGGAGACCAGGACGTAGTGGGCGCCGGGCTCGCCCGCGTAGGAGACGTCGGTGCGCGAGGGGTAGGCCTCGGTGGCGGTGTGCGAGTGGTAGACGACCACCGGCTCCTCGTCGCGGTCGTCCATCTCGCGGTACAGCTTCAGCAGGTCGCCGGAGTCGAACTCGTAGAAGGTGGGCGAGCGGGCGGCGTTGAGCATCGGGATGAAGCGCTCGGGACGGCCGGTGCCGGCCGGGCCCGCGACGACGCCGCAGGCCTCGTCCGGGTGGTCCTCGCGCGCGTGCGCGACGATCTGGTCGTGGAGGGCCCGTGTGATGGTCAGCATGGGCTCAGAATAGGCCGCACCCCGCGCCCGCCCGGGGCCCGGTCCGGAGGGTGGCACACCCGGACCGGACGGTGGTACGGGCGGGACCTCACGGCCGCCTCAGGGGCGCGGGTCGATCGGGGCGAGGGTGCCGAGGCGGTCCTCGACCGCCTGGGCGGCGGCCAGGCACAGGTCCTCGCGGAACGCCCGCCCCACCAGCTGCACCCCGGTCGGCAGTCCGTCGGCCGTCCCGGTCGGCACCGCCACCGCGGGCACCCCGGCGAAGCTCGTCACCGTGCACAGCCGCATGGCGGTGGCGACCCGCTCGCGCCCCGCCTCGTCCCGGGACTCCAGACCCGGCTCGACCGGCGGCTCGGTGAACACCGGCCCGAGCAGCAGCGGATACGTGTCCAGGAACTGGGCCCAGGAGCGGCGAATGGACGCCCAGGTGCCGGTCAGCGCGACCAGTTCGGCGGCGGAGACCGGCGGGGTGCGCTCCATGGCCCGGGCGACATAGTGGTCGCCGCCCTCGCCGAGCAGGGTCCGCACCACCGGCCAGCTCGGCGCGAACTCGGTGACGGTGAGCTTCCCGTACACCTCCAGCGCCTCGTCCAGCCGCGGTACGTCGGCCACCTCCCGTACCTCGTAACCGGCGTCCCGCAGCGCGCCGGCCGCCGCCTCCACCGCGGACCGTACGGCCGGGTGGACGCCATGGCCGCCGGGGTCGGCGACGACGGCGACCCGCACCGGGCCGGGCAGCGGCTCCCCGTACAGCGGGGCCGGCACCGCGCGGGGGTCGCGCGGATCGGTGCCGGCCAGCACCTCGTACGCCGCCCGCAGATCGGCGACCGTGCGGGCCAGCGGGCCGTCCTTGACCAGCGCCTGGGAGGCCGGGCCGGGGTCGTCGGGGCCGATGACCCGCTGGTCGGCGGGGAACCGCCCGGTGGTCGGGTTCAGCGCGGCCACCCCGCAGAAGGAGGCCGGGATCCGGACCGAGCCGCCGGAGTCGTTGCCCAGTCCGAGGGCGGCCATCCCGGTGGCCACGGCCACCCCGTCGCCGCCGCTGCTGCCGCCCGAGGTGCGGCCCGGGTCCCAGGGGTTGGCGGTGTCCCCGTACAGCTCGCTGCGGGTGTGCATCCCGGCCAGGACCAGGGTCGGCATGTTGCTGTGGCCGATCGGGATGGCGCCGGCCGCGCGCAGCCGGGCCACCGGGAGGGCGTCCGCCCGCGCCACCAGCTCGCGGAAGCGCGGGGTGCCGAAGGTGGTGGGGACGCCCTCGATCGGGGTGCACTCCTTCACCGTGAACGGGACGCCGGCCAGCGGTCCCAGCCGCTCCCCCGCGGCCCGGCGCCGGTCGGTGGCCGCGGCGGCCTCCCGGGCCCGTTCGGCCAGCAGCCGGGTGACCGCGTTCAGCCGGGGGTTGACCTCGGCGACGCGCTCCAGATGGCTGTCCACCAGCTCGGCGGCCGTCACCTCACCGCGCCGGACCGCCGCCGCCTGCTCGGTGGCCGGCAACCGCCACAGCGCCGCCGCCCCACTCCCCGTACCCGATGCCATCCCCGTACCTCCCCGTCCCGCAACCCGTTCCGATACGGTTGTATCGATACCTTGCGCCGCCGAGCATAACCCCCGTACCGATACGCTCGCATCGGAAAAAGTCCAGAAGAGAAGGTGCGAGGGGCATGCCCAGGCAGGTGGACCAGGAGGAGCGGCGGCGGCGGATCGCCGACGCCGTCTGCGCGCTGACGGAGGAGGGCGGGCTGGAGGGCGTGACCCTGCGGGACGTGGCCGTCCGGGCGGCCATCTCACTGGGGGCGGTGCAGCGCTGCTTCCGCACCAAGGAGGAGATGCTGCTCTTCGCGGTGGAGGCGGTCGGCGGGCGGATCACCGCCCGGGTGCGCGCCCGGCTGACCGCGAGTCCCGCCCAGTCGGCGGCCACCGCGCTGGGGCACGCGGCCGGCGAGGTGGCGCTGGTGCGCGCGGAGCACCGGGCGGAGGCCCGTATCTGGCTGGCCTTCCTCGCCCAGGCGGCGGTGAGCCCGCCGCTCGCCGGGCATCTGCGCACCGGGTACGCGGCGCTCCAGGGGCTCTTCGCCCGGCTGATCGAGGAGGCGGCGGCGGGCGGCACGGGCGCCGGGCTCGACCCGGAACGGGAGGCGCGGACCCTGCTGGCGCTCGCGGACGGGCTCACCGCCCAGGTGCTGGTCGGGCACCTCACCGAGCGGGCCGCCGAGGAGGTGCTGGACGCCCAGCTGGCGCGGATGTGGGCCGGGCCCTCCGGCC
Source organism: Streptomyces lichenis (assembly GCF_023218175.1). GTDB lineage: Bacteria > Actinomycetota > Actinomycetes > Streptomycetales > Streptomycetaceae > Streptomyces > Streptomyces lichenis. The sequence continues at coordinate 166,006 of NZ_JALPTH010000003.1, forward strand.
CCTGACGACGGAACGGGCCCTTCCGTACCAGTCGGTGGTACGGAAGGGCCCGAATGCCGATACGGCACGCTACGGGGCCGGGGTCCGGCTCAGCGGTTGAAGGCGGCGCCCTCGGGGTTGCGGCGCTTGAGCACCAGGTAGGAGACGCCCAGGATGAGCGCCCACAGCGGGGCGCAGTAGAGCGAGACCCGGGCCTCGGCGTCCACGCCCATCATCACGATCACGCCGAAGATGAACAGCAGGGCGAACCAGCTGGTGAAGGGCGCTCCGGGGGCCCTGAACTCGGACTGCGGCAGCTCGCCGCGGTCGGCCTTGGCCCGGTAGCGGATCTGGGCGACCAGGATCATGATCCAGGCCCACATGCCGGAGATGGTGGCGAAGGAGACGACCTTGTCGAAGGCGTCGCCGGGCCACTGGTAGTTGATCCACACGCCGACCAGCATCAGCGCGGCGGAGAAGCTGGTGCCGACCAGCGGGGTGCCGCTCCTGGTCAGCTTGGTGAAGACCTTGGGGCCCTGGCCGTTGAGGGCGAGGTCGCGCAGCATCCGGCCGGTGGAGTACATACCGGAGTTGCAGGAGGACAGCGCCGCGGTGAGGACCACGAAGTTGACGATGGCCGCGCCGACGCCGAGGCCCATCTGCTCGAAGGCGGCGACGAACGGCGAGATGCCGGGCTGGAAGTGGGTCCACGGCACCACGGACAGGATCATGATCAGCGCGCCGACATAGAAGACGGCGATGCGCCACGGCACGGTGTTGATGGCCTTGGGCAGGGTGGTCTTCGGGTCCTTGGACTCGCCGGCGGTGACACCGACCAGCTCGACCGCCAGGAAGGCGAACATCACGATCTGCAGGGTCATCACGGTGCCGCCGATGCCCTTGGGGAAGAAGCCGCCCTCGGACCACAGCAGGGTCATCGAGGCGGTGTCCCCGGCGTCGGAGAAGCCGATGGTGAGGATGCCGGCGCAGATCAGGATCATGCCGATGATGGCGGTGACCTTGACCATGGAGAACCAGAACTCCAGCTCACCGAAGAGCTTCACGGAGATCAGGTTGGCGCCGTACAGGATGATCGTGAAGATCAGCGCGGAGACCCACTGCGGGATGTTCCACCAGTAGGTCATGTAGGTGGCGGCGGCGGTCACCTCGGTGATGCCGGTGACCACCCAGAACAGCCAGTACGTCCAGCCGGTGACGAAGCCGGCGAAGGGGCCGACGAACTCGCGGGCGTACTCCGAGAAGGAGCCCGACACCGGGCGGTACATCAGCAGCTCGCCGAGCGCCCGCATGATGAAGAAGATGACGAGGCCCGCGACGGCGTACGCCAGGATGAGGCTCGGTCCGGCCTTGGAGATGGCCTTGCCCGCCCCGAGGAAGAGCCCGGTCCCGATGGCGCCGCCGATGGCGATCATCTGGATCTGCCGGGCGCCCAGGCCCCGCTGGTAGCCCTCGCCCTCGCCGGACGCGGTGCCCGCGGCGTCGCCGCCGTCCTGCTGCTTGTCGACCTGCACTGAGGCCATGGTGTGGTGCGCCTTTCTCCACGCTGATCCGCGCCGACGACTGTCTCGGCAGCGGACCAGGTCCTGATCCCCCCGGATATGGATGGAGTGCCGCCGGCGGTCAGCCGGCGAAGCGCACCCGGGCGACAGGGGTGGCGTTGCCCGGGCGATCGTGCAGGTGTATCACGGTGAGGATGATGATCAATTGATACGACTGTGACACAGGTCACGGAGAGAAGGGGACAGAAGAGGTCGCAGCGGTGCGTACCAGGACAGTCTGGTAATCCGATCGTTATACGGATTTGAGCGTCCGCTGAGCGAACACCCCGCGAGGCCCGGCCGGGGGCACGGCGCGGCTCACATCAGGGTCTCGACCAGCGTCTCCTGGAGGGCGCCGAGCCAGAGGTACGCCATCACCATCGGCTTGCGCGGATCGGAGTCGGGCAGCCGGTAGAGCCGGTCGCTCTCCTCGTCGTCGGCGATCTCCAGCCGGGTGCCGATGGTCAGCCGCAGGTCGTTGAGCGCGCCCAGCCAGTGGCGGGAGTCGTCGGCGGTCAGCTTCAGCACCGCCACCCCCTCCCCGGCGGCCCCGAGGGCGTCCAGACTGCGCACCACCGCGAGGACGTCGCCGCGCTTGCGGTCGCGCAGATCGGTCTCGGTGAACCGGCGGAACTCGGCGGAGGCCGCGCGCAGCTCCTCGTCGTCGTCCGCGTAGGCGTTGGGGAAGAGCCGGGCCAGCGCCGGATCGGAGGGCGGCTCGCTGGGGCCCTCGCGGAACAGCCCGGCGAGCGGGTCCTCCCCCACCGGCGGCTCGTCGCCCGGGCCGATCAGCTCCAGCAGCTGGACGGCGAGCGAACGGAGGATGGAGATCTCGACCTCGTCGAGCGGTACGGCCGCGCCGCCGCCGGGCAGCGCCTCGAAGTGCCCGCTCATCAGTTGCGGTCCTGGGAGAGGGTGGCCCACAGCCCGAACCCGTGCATCGCCTGCACGTCGCGCTCCATCTCCTCGCGGGTACCGCTGGAGACGATGGCCCGGCCCTTGTGGTGCACGTCCAGCATCAGCTTGTGCGCCTTGTCCTTGGAGTAGCCGAAGTACGTCTGGAAGACGTAGGTCACGTAGCTCATGAGGTTGACCGGGTCGTTGTGGACGATCGTCACCCAGGGGACGTCGGGTTCCACGACGGCGAAACCCTCGGCGGCCGGCTCGGTGCGTTCGATCTCAGTGGGAGCAACACTCACTCGGTCCATGCTGCCACCCGGGGTGGGGTACCGCACAAACCGGCCGCCGCGCGTGCCCGTTCGGCGCGGGTCCGCCTTCCCCGGGGATCGAAATCGTCAAACTGACGCTATGGGGGTACCATCCGCCGTATGAACACTGCGAACGCCGTGAACGGCGGGGATCTCGGTCTGCCGGTGGACGTGCCGTCCACCGCGCTCTTCACCGACCAGTACGAGCTGACGATGCTCCAGGCGGCGCTGCGGGGCGGGACGGCCGACCGGCGGTCGGTCTTCGAGGTGTTCACCCGGCGGCTGCCGCCCGGGCGCCGCTACGGCGTGGTGGCCGGCACCGGGCGGGTGCTGGACGCGGTGGAGAACTTCCGCTTCGACCCGGCCGTGCTCGCGTTCCTGCGGGAGCGGGACATCGTGGACGAGCGGACCGCCGACTGGCTCGCGGACTACCGCTTCCGGGGCAGCGTCTGGGGCTACCCGGAGGGCGAGGTCTACTTCCCCGGCTCCCCGATCCTGCGGGTGGAGGGCTCGTTCGCCGAGTGCGTGCTGCTGGAGACGGTGGTGCTGTCGATCCTCAACCACGACTCGGCGATCGCCGCGGCGGCCTCCCGGATGTCGGCGGCGGCCGGCGGGCGCGGGCTGATCGAGATGGGCGCCCGGCGCACCCATGAGCTGGCCGCGGTCGCCGCGTCCCGCGCCGCGTACATCGGCGGCTTCCAGTCGACCTCCGACCTGGCCGCCGGGTTCCGGTACGGCATCCCGACCGTCGGCACCTCGGCGCACGCCTTCACCCTGCTGCACGACACCGAGCGGGACGCCTTCCAGGCCCAGGTCGAGTCGCTGGGCCGGGGCACCACCCTGCTGGTCGACACCTACGACGTGGCCGAGGCGGTCCGTACGGCGGTGGAGGTGGCCGGTACGGAGCTGGGCGCGGTGCGCATCGACTCCGGCGACCTGCTGCTGGTCGCCCACCGGGTGCGCCAGCAGCTGGACGAGCTGGGCGCGAAGGACACCCGGATCGTGGTCACCTCGGATTTGGACGAGTACGCCATCGCCTCGCTGGCGGCGGCGCCGGTGGACGCGTACGGGGTCGGCACCCAGCTGGTCACCGGCAGCGGGCACCCCACCTGCTCGATGGTCTACAAGCTGGTGGCCCGGGCCGAGTCGGCGGACGAGGGGGCACCGCTGGTGCCGGTGGCGAAGAAGTCGCTCGGCGGCAAGCTGTCGGTCGGCGGCCGCAAGTGGGCGGCCCGCCGGCTGGACGCCGAGGGCGCCGCCGAGGCCGAGGTCATCGGCACCGGCCCGGTCCCGCCCGAGCTGGCCGACCGGCAGCTGCTGGTGGAGCTGGTACGGCACGGCGAGGTCGTCGGCCGCGAGCCCCTGGACACCGCCCGCGACCGCCACACCCGCGCCCGCGCCGCCCTGCCGATGTCCGCCCTCCAGCTCTCCCGCGGCGAACCGGTCATCGCCACGGAGTACGTCTGAGGTCTACGCCTGAGGCGTCCGTCGACCGGAACGGACCCGGGCCACCTGCCCGCGGCGATCCCGCCGGGGGCGTCCGTCGCCGGCCGACACCGCCGGGGCCACCCGCCCGGGGCGACTCCCCACCCGGGCGCCGTCCGCCGGCAGCCGGCACGACCCGGGCCACCCGCCTGGGGCGATCCCGCTGGGGGCGTCCATTGGCCGGATCGGGCCCGGGCCACCCGCCCGGGGCGGCGCCCCGCCCGAGGTCGCGTCCTCCCGGGGGCTGGGTCCTCCCCGGGACCGAGCCCTCTTCCCCGGGCCCGGGCCACCCGCCCGGGACCGAGTCCTCCCGGGGGCCGAGCCCTCCCAGGGGGCCGAGCCCTCCCCGGGACCGAGCCCTCCCGGCCCGGGAGGACCCCTCCCGCCGGGGCGGTGGAGTCTCTAGGCTCGGGTGGCGCGCCGATGGCGTCCGGGTCGCCGACGGCCTCGGTGGCGTCGGAGGCCGCCGACGGACCCGCTCCCGCCGCGCCCCGTACCACCCGCACGCCCCGCACCCTCCGCACCGCCGCTCCCTCGGTTTCCCCGTCCCCCCGCCCGCGCCTCCCCCGAAGGACATCCCCATGCACCGCGCACTGATCGTCGTGGACGTACAGAACGACTTCTGCGAGGGCGGCAGCCTCGCCGTGACCGGGGGCGCGGATGTGGCCGCCGCCATCACCGACCTGGTCGGGGAGGCGGCCGGGGCCGTGTACCGGCATGTGGTGGCGACCCGCGACCACCACGTCGACCCGGGCGGCCACTTCTCCGACCGGCCCGACTACGTCGACTCCTGGCCGGTGCACTGCGTGGCCGGGACCGAGGGGGCCGGCTTCCATCCGAACTTCGCCCCCGCGGTGGCCTCCGGTGCCATCGACGCGGTCTTCGACAAGGGCGCCTACTCCGCCGCGTACAGCGGCTTCGAGGGGGCGGACGAGAACGAGACCGGGCTGGCCGACTGGCTGCGGGAGCGCGAGGTGACCGAGGTGGACGTGGTGGGCATCGCCACCGACCACTGCGTACGCGCCACCGCGCTGGACGCGGCCCGGGCGGGCTTCCGCACCCAGGTGCTGCTGGACCTGACCGCCGGGGTGTCGGCGGAGACCAGCGAGCGGGCGCTGGAGGAGCTGCGGGCCGCCGGGGTGGAGCTCACCGGCAAGCCCGTCGTCCAGCCCGCCGGAGGCTGATCGGCCGACACAGGCCGGGGCGCGTCAGAGCGCCCCGGTGCGGTGGCCGCCCTCGGCGGCACGCGGGCCGGCGCCGGGAGGACCGAGAGGGCCCTCGGCGCGCGGATCGGCGGCGTACGGCCCCAGGGCACCGGGCTTCCGTCCCTCGGCCGCCGTCCGGGCGTCGGGCACCCGCGGGCCCGGCGGGTGGAGCAGGCGGCCGGCCGGCGGGCGGCGCGGCAGGGCGCGGATCGGGTGCCAGAGCTCGGCGTCGGCCTGCGGCAGGGCCCGCCAGAGCAGCCCGTCGGGGTGGTGCAGCACGGCGGTGACCTCGTCCGGGGTGGGCGGGTGGGTGTTGCCGCGCAGGTAGACGGCTCGCAGCCCGAGGTTGCGGAGCCGGGTGAGGGCCCGGGGCCGGTTGACGGCGTGCACCAGGATCCGTACCGAGGAGCCGTCGCCGGCCGGGCTGGGCAGGCCGAGCGCGACGACCACGCTGCCGCCGGGCAGCTTGCAGAACCCTCCGCCGGGCATGCCGATCCTCCTCCTCGCTGGCCGATCCCCTGTGCAGTCCTCGTGATGCCCCTGTGGTGTCAATAAGGACTGAGCCTCATGCACCTAAACACGAACGGCCGCCGCCCGCCAGGGGGCAACGGCCGATCATGATGTGACCTGCGGTTTCGCGATTACTTCGAGGACTTGCCGACCTTGACCTTGATCGTCTGGCCGTTCCGCGGCTGGTTGACGATGGAGATCTTGGTGTTGGTGTCAGTTACCTTGACGCCGGCCCGCTCGGTCTCCGGGTACCAGTAGACGCCCTTGCGGTCGTCGAAGACCGAGACCCCGGCCTGCGACGGGATCCGCGTCGGGACGTTCGCCTTGTGCAGGGTGAGCGCGTCGGTGCGGTACAGGCTGAAGGGCGAGTCGTAGGCCTGCACCCGGTTGCGCTGGAGGGTGCCGTCCTTCCACTTCAGCGGCTTGGCGTGGGCGTCGATCGGCAGGATCAGGCCCTGGCCCGGGTGGACGGCGGTGTTGTTGTCCTTCTGGGAGGTGTCCCACTGCCAGATCAGCAGACCGGTCTGGTACGGGTAGTGCTCCACCCAGCCGTCCTTCGGCGCGGCGAAGCCGAAGTTGTACGGGCCCGTCTTCAGGGTCTGGTCGTACGAGACGTACTGGCGGTTCTCCGCGATGTAGTACTGCTCGTAGGCGTTGGTGAAGGACTCACCGATGCGCGAGAAGCCCTTGGCGGTCCAGCCGTTGTCGCCGTTCTCGGCGTTGTCGGAGAAGACCGCCGCGCCGTCCGCGGTGAGCACGATGGAGTCGGCGGTGAAGCCCTTGCCGCCCGCGCCGCCGTCGGTCTGGTAGCGGAAGCGGAGGTCGAACTTCTTGCCGGCGTACGCGTCGAGCGGGTACACGAGCTTCTGGTGCGAGCCGGAGACGTCGGTCAGCGCGGGCGCGCCGGAGGCGTCGACCGGGATGGCCTTGCCGCCTGCCGTACCGGCCAGCGCGGTCCAGTTCTTGCCGCCGTCGGTGGACACCTCGGTGTAGAGGTAGTCGTAGTCCTTCTCGATGTCCCACCAGCCGTCGAGGGTCAGCTCGGCCTTGGTCTTGCCGGTGAGGTCCACGGAGCGGGTGAGGGTGTTCTTCAGGTCGTCGCCCATGTCGCTCCACCACTGGGTGGCGCCCTGGGCGGGCTTCACGACCGCGGTGGAGACGTTCTTCTCGGGCAGCTCGACCACGAGGGCCTGGGGCTTCTTGGTGTTGTACTCCGAGACGCCCAGGGTGTGGGTGGAGGCGGTGGCCGCCTTCGCCTTCTCGTAGTTGAGCCAGCCGAGCTGGAGCTTGTCCCACGAGTTCATGTCGCCGGGCAGGTCACCGATCTCGTTCTTGCCGGTGCCCAGCCAGGAGCCGGAGGACATCAGGGACCAGAAGCCGGTGGAGTTCTCCGCGCCGGTCGCGCCCGAGGTGTCGTAGAGGTCCGGCAGACCGAGGTCGTGGCCGTACTCGTGGGCGAAGACACCGAGGCCGCCGTTCTCCGGCTGCATGGTGTAGTCGCCGACCCAGATCCCGGTGTTGCCGATCTGGGTGCCGCCCGCCTTGTTGCTCGCCGGGCCGGTCTTGCCGGCGTCGGTGCCGTAGGCGTACCAGCGGTGGGCCCACAGCGCGTTGGTGCCCTCGGCACCGCCGCCCGCGGACTCGTCCTCGCCGGCGTGGACGATCTGGAAGTGGTCGATGTAGCCGTCGGCCTCGTTGAAGTTGCCGTCGCCGTCGAAGTCGTAGCGGTCCCACTGGTCGTACTGGGCCAGCGCCGCCTTGATCTGGGCGTCCGTCTTACCGGCCGCCTTCTGCTGCGCGGTCCAGGCGGTCACACCGTCGCGGACGGCGTCCCAGACGTTGGAGCAGTTGGTGGAGCCGCACCAGTTCGAGCCGTAACGGGCCTCGTTGTACTCGACCTTGACCCAGTCGGAGACCGCGCCGTCGACCGAGTAGCGGCCGGAGGAGGTCTTCTCGTAGTAGGTCTTCAGGGACTGCTTCTGCTTGCCGGTCTTCTTGTCCTTGCCGGTGCCGAAGTACAGGTCCTGGAAGTGGGCCTGGTTGTAGTCCTTCTTCCAGGCCGTGGAGTTGTCGACCTTGCGGTCGGGCTCCGCGATCTTGTTGTGCAGCGGGCCGGGTGTGCCGCCGTACTTGACGACCGGGGGCTTGGGTCCGGCACCGTCCGGGTCGACGGTGGTGGTGTTGTCCACCTTGTCGCCGAACTCCACCAGGATGGTGAAGATCTTGTCGGTCTTCTCCCGGCCGAGCTCGACGTACTTGCGGTCGTCCAGCTTGACGACGTTGGAGGCACCCCTGCGCTCCACCTTCACGTCGCCGGCCAGGACCTGCTCCAGCGCGGCTTCGCGCTGCTGGGCCTGCTGCTTGCTGAACGGGCCGTCGAGGTCGTGGTCGACCTTGGCGGCGTGGTCGTGGCCCGGGGACCCGTGCGCACCGGGCGCGGGGTCATGGCGCTCCACGGAGCGAACCGGGCGGTTGTCGGCCTGCGCCGTGGTGAAGGCGGAAGCCGTGGCGGCGGTGGCGGCGAGCGCCACGAACACCGCGGACGTTCTGAACGCCCGTCGTCTGCTGGTCACTTGATCTTGTCCTCCCCGCGCGCCGCGAACCGCGGATGGGGGGTCGAAGTGTTATCCGCGTGCGGTGTCGCGTCACAAGTGACGACATTCGACCGGATGATGGCCGGAAAAGACAGACCTTGACTTGTCCGGCCCCTGTGCTCTATGTGGACACGTCAATCCGGATGACGAACAGCCCCGAGCAGCACGAACGCCGGCGGACATCCGCCGACAGCCCTGAACAGCGCCGGGCCCGGCCGCGATCCCGCCGCCCCGGCGCGCCCGGCCGTCCAGAATGCGGGCACCGTGGGGCATATGACTCCGTGCGCCCCCCGTGCACCGGCACCGTGGGTCAACTCACGCTTACCAGCGGTTCCTTCGGGGCATCCACCCTCGTAGAGTCGGACCCGCACCGCCGAGGGGCGTTTCGACCGCACGCCCCTTGCCCGTTCTTCCGCACCCTATGTACGGCCCCCGCACGTCCCTGCCCGGTGTACGCCTGCCACGTCTGCCACGTCACGAGGACGGAAGCCGCCATGCCGCGTCCGATCACCGCCCAGCTCGCGTACGGTTCCGCCACCGTCGTCCTCGCGACCGTCACCCTGCTGCTCGCCTCGGGCACCAGCAGCGGCCCGGGCGTCGCCCTCGTCGCGGTGGTGTCCCTGCTGCTCGGCGTGGTGGTCGCGGTGGGGGTGCGGCTCCCGGCCACCCTCAGGGCCCGCGCCCGGTCCCGTACCGCCGGACGGGACACCGCCACCGTCCCCGGGACACGCAGCCGGGCCGGAGCAGAAGCCCCGGCCCGAGAGCACTCGCTACGCCGCTGACGCGGATCCCGCCGCCCCGCTACGGCGTGGTGACCACCACCACCGTCTTGGCGGCCTTGTCGTGCAGGCCCTGCTTGTAGGGCTTGTCCACCAGGATCAGGACGAGCAGCAGCAGCGGCCACAGGCACGCGCAGCAGATCAGCGCGGGCAGCCAGAGGACCACGGCCCGGATCAGCGAGGCGTTGGTGTCGGGCACCCGGCCGTCGTTGAGCATCGCCACCCGCAGACCCATCAGCCGCTTGCCGAGGGTCTGGCCGTTCCGCCGGGTGAGGACGGTGTCGTAGCCGACGTACGCCACGATGGTGATGAGCTGGAACACCACCTGTCCGGTGCTGCTCGCCGCCCACACATCCGCGACGTCCTCCTCCGACACCCGCCGGTAGATGTCGAACGGGATGCCGATGAGCGCGAGCGGGACGGCGACGATCAGCCAGTCGATCAGCCGCGCCAGGATGCGCCGCCCGACGGGCGCCAGCGGCGGCATCCCGGCGAGCGGGTCGGCCCCGCCGTAGCCGTAGGGACCGCCCCCGTAGGGCGGCGGCCCACCGCTCCAGGGCCCGCCCGGGCCACCGGGCCCACCCGGCCCCTCGGGCCCGCCCGATCCACCGGGACCGTACGGCCCGCCTCCGCCGTAAGGGCCGCCCTGGCCCTCCCCTCCCCCGCCCCCGTAGGGGCTGCCCCCGTACGGACCGCCCCCGCCTGGAGGCGGCGGCGGGGACGCACCGGCGCCCTCCGGCCCCTGCGGCCTCTTCCGGAAGGGGTCGTCCTCGGGCGGCTGCGGACCGGAGGTCGGAGGTTCGTTGCTCATGTGGGCAGTGCATCCCGGCGCACCACCCCCCGCAACGGCTCACCGTCCGTCCGGGCGACCGCCGTACGGGGGACCCGGCGGGGTCAGCGGGTGCGGCCGGCCACGAAGGTGTGGGCCGCCTTGTCGTGCCAGCACTGCCGCCACGGCCGGTCGAAGAGGCACCACAGCACATTGCCCACGCCGACCACCAGCAGCCCCAGCACCCCGTAGACCAGCCAGCGGCGCAGCGCGGCACCGAAGGAGGGCGGCTGGTGCGACTCGATGTCCCGGACCTCGATCCCGCACAGCCGCTTGCCGAGGGTGCGGCCCCAACGGGCGGTCGGCAGCGCCTCGTAGAGCACCCCGAGCACCAGCAGCACGGCCAGCGCGCCGCCGAGGCAGCCGCCCGTGGTGCCGTCCAGCAGCCAGACGGTGACGGTCTCACCGGACTGCTTGGCCTGCTCGATCTTGGCGTCGATGTGGTCGAGCGCCCGGGTGACCAGCGGTACGGCGGCGGCCCCGGCGAGCGCGCCGAGCACCAGGGTGTCCACCAGCCGGGCCGCCAGCCGCCGCCCGAGCCCGGCCGGACGGGCCGCCGCCTGGGCCTGGGCGGCCTGGAGGAACGGGTCCGCGACCGGCGGCTTCCATGGGATCACCGGCTCCTGCACCTGGGGCGCCCGGGGCTGCGCCGGTACGGCGGCCGCCGCCTCGGCCGCGGGCGGCTGGGCCAGCCGGTGCACCTGCTGCGCCCAGGACGCCGAACCGCCGCCGTCCCCCGCGCTCATGGGCGAGGCCGCGGCGGCTGCCGGTGCCCCCGGGGCGGCCGGAGCCGGGTCCGGCACCGGCGCGGGCGGCGCGGTGCGGGCGGGGGCCGCCGGTGCGGTGCGGGCGGGGGCCGCCGGTCCGGGGTGCGCGGGGGCCGGCGCGGGCGGCGCTGTACCGGCGGGGGCCGCCGGGGCGGGGTGCGCCGCGGGCCGTACCGCTGCCGCTCCCTCGGCCCGGGGCGGTACGGCGGGCCCGGCGACGGGCCGCTCGCCCTGCCGCGGCGGTACGGCCCGCAGGGTCACCGTGCCCTCCCGCGCGACCGCCCCCTCCTGCCCCACACTCCGCACCCCGGGCAGGGCGCCGCCGGTCGGATCCCCACCCGCCGCGTCCCCGGAGGCTGCCGAGGACCCGGCCGGGTCGGCGGGAGCCGCGGAGGCCGTACGCGGGTCCTGCCCGGGCTCGGCGCCCCAGGAGACCCGGCGGTCCCGGTCGCCGCCGAACCCGCTCTGGTGCGAGGCGTCCGCCTGCCACACGGCCGCGGGCTGCGGGGCCTCCGCCCGGGGCCCGTCCTCCCCCATCTCGTCGAAGAAGACCGGCCCCGTCTCCTCCACCGCCGCCGGGGCAGGCGCGGGCGCGGGAGCGGCCGGTGCCGCCGCCGCGGGCGCGGGCGCGACGGGCGACGCCTCGCCCTCCTTGGGCGCGGGACGGCTGGTGCCGGGCACCCAGGCGGCGCCGTTCCAGAACCGGATGTAGCCGGGGATGGACGGGTCGGGGTAGTAGCCGGGCGTGGGGCTGCCGTCGCCGGTTGCCGGGGTCGGGGCGCTCATAGCCGTGGTCCCGTATCTCTTCGAGGCCTCAAGTCTGAGCACCACATCTATCAGACCCCCGCCCGCTCCCGGACCGGTCCGGCCACAACGAACACCATCGGTCATCCGGGACGGACATCCTCGGTCATCCCCGATCGCACCCCGCCTCTCTCCGTCCCCCTCCCCGCCCGCAACCAATGTGCCGAAGTCGCGTAATGGCGGAGGCGGAACGCCCTCTCCTTCTCTACGGGCCCCGTCCGGCGGCCCCGGAGACCGAGCGACGACCTCGGCGAGCAGGAAGGACGACCTCCGATGCGGCAGAACACGGTGGAGAGCGAGCTGGAGTTCACGATGGTGCTGACGGCGGAGCGGCGGATCACCGTGCCGACCCGGCTGACCTACCGCGGTGACGACCCGTACGCCGTGCGCATCACCTTCCACACCGGCTCACCGCAACCGGTGTGCTGGACCTTCGCCCGTGAGCTGCTGGTGGAGGGGGTGCACGGCCCGTGCGGCCACGGCGACGTGCGCATCTGGCCCACGGCGGTGGACGGCGCGCCCGTCGTCCTGCTCGCCCTCTCCTCCCCCGAGGGCGAGGCCCTGCTCGAAGCCCCCGCCGGGTCCCTGGCCACCTGGCTGGAGCGGACCCTGGACGCGGTCCCGCCCGGCGCGGAGGACGGGCAGCGCGGCCTGGACGACACCCTCGCCGGGGTGCTGGCCCGCGCCACCGGTGACGGCCCCTGACCCGCCCCCGTCCCCGACCGCCTCACCCACCCACATACGTATGCGTGATGAATTCGATCGAGTGACCGTCCGGGTCGTCCACGTAGACGCCACGCCCCCCGTGCAGGTGATTGATCGTCTGCGGCTCCTGGTGGAAGGGGTCCGCCCAGTAGGCCAGTTCGCGCTGCCGGATCCGCTCGAAGATCGCGTCGAACTCCTCCTCCGAGACCAGGAACGCCAGGTGCTGCCAGGCGACCTCCTCGGCTCCGACCTCCATGTAGTCCAGGGTCACACCCCCGTCCAGCGGCACCGACGCGAACGGCCCGAAGGCCGCGGGCTCCGGCGCGTCGAGCAGCCCGGTGAGGAACCGCGCCCCGGCGAACCGGTCCCGGCTGCGGACGATGGTGTGGTCAAGACGTGCGGGCACGGTTCCTCCTGCGCAGCTCCGACGGAATGCCCCACGGCTGGGCGGGGCGGGGCGGACCCTACCCGCCGGACGGCACCCTCCGCGGTCAGGCGAACCGGGGCAGCACCCGCCCGGGCTCCCCGAACCACGGCCGCGCGCCCCCGTCCGCCGCGACCGTCAACCCGAACCGCTCCACACCGGGCCCACCCAGCCCCTTCCACCACCCCAAGGCCCGCTCCACCTCGTCCCAGAGCCTCCGTGGCCCGTACTGGTACACCGTGGCGTCCGCCTCGTCCCGCCGGAAGTCGACCGCCGCCCACGACCGGCTCCCCAGGTCGAAGAACCAGGCCGTGCCGCTCCCGTCCACCCCCACCCCGTCCTCTCTCCTGTTGACGACATGCGCGCAGTCCGGCACACACAGCCCCATGACAAACCGCACCGCGTCATAACGCCCGCCCAACTCCCCCATCCCGACCTCCGTAGTGCGTGCCGAACGGGGCGAGGACGAGCCCGCCGGGCCGGGTCTGCGCCAGCCAGTGCGGTGAGACCTCCCGTACGCCCGCCGTGACGATCACCCGGTCGTACGGCGCCCCCGCCGCCCACCCGTCCTGCCCGTCCCCGTGCACCAACTCGCCCGCCAGCCCCGCCCTTGTCAGCGCGGCCCGAGCCCGTACGGCCACCGCGCCGTCGATCTCCACGCTGACGACCTGGCCGGGACCCAGCCGATGGGCGAGCAGCCCGGCGTTCCACCCGGTGCCGGTGCCGATCTCCAGCACCCTCATGTCCTCGCGCACGTCCAGCTCACCGAGCATGGCGGTCACCACCGAGGGCATGCTCGCGGAACTCGTCGGAACCGTCCCCGGTGCGGTGCCGGTGTGCCGCCCGTCGTCCCACTGGGTGACCAGCGGAACGTCCGCGAAGGCAGCCCCTCGCCACGCGTCGGCGTCCGCCCGGTGGACCGGCTCGCTCCTCCCCGTCCCCATGTCGTACGCCCACACCAGTTCCGGCAGGAACAGGGAGCGCGGTACGGCCCTGAACGTCCCGACCCAGTCGGCCGCCAGGGCCCCAGTGTCCAGCAGGTACCGCGCCAGCTCCTCACCGGCGCGGTCGTCCCGCTCATCCGCGAGCGTCACTTGCGGTGCTTCCCGTCCCCCGGCGGCGTGGACCCGTCCGGCGGTGGCGGTGGGGGCGGCGTCCAGGGCCGGCCGGGCACCTTGTCCCCGCCTCCTCCATCACCGCTGGCTCGTGTGATCGGTTGTGTCATGGTTCCGTGCCTTCCTCTTGTGGTGCGTGGGACCCGCCCCCATCGGGACGGGCGGCTCAACGGGGTTCAGCCTCGGCGGTCTCGTAACGGACCTCGCCCCAGCTGTCCGCCGGGTGCTGGTCCAGCGGGAGCAGCCGGTGGCGCCGCCGGCAGTCGGGGCAGGCGTACACGACCCGTCCCGGGCCGCTGGCCACGTGCTCGACCGCGACGGAGACCGGCTCGTCGGTGGGCTCGGCGCACCAGGTGCATACCTGCGTCACGGTCGTCCCCTCTCGCCGGGTGCCGCCAACTCGGCCCAGACGGTGGTGTGCTCGGGCACCCGCTCGTGCCCGTATCGGGAGCACTCGGCGAGGGCGAGCAGTACGGCCGTCCGTGCGGCAGGACCGAGGTCGTCGGGCAGGACGGTCTCGATACGGATGCCTTCCGCCGCGTGCGTGACGGTGGGCTGTCCGCCGGTCGCGGCGGTGAGCATGCCGACGAGGGCGGCGGCGCGGGTGCGGGGGTCGAGCACGGCAAGCTCTTTCGGCGCGGCCTCACCCTCGGCATCGTTGTCCAGGGCACGGAGGAGGGTGCGCGGTTCACTGATGTCCACGACTCGACTCTGCCCATATCCGCAGCACCAGCGAATACGACACCCTGTGACACGGAGTTGATCATGCGCGTCGTTGCCATCACCGGTACACGCTCAACCGGGCACCGGCTGTCCGGCGACTACAACCGCTTGTTCAGTGGCTACCTGGCACCCTTCGCATCGGATGCGCGATTCCTCGTCGGCGGCGCTGTTGGCATCGACACCCTTGCTCTGGAATGGCTCGCAGGGCATACGGAGGCCGCACTTACCGTCGTCACCCCCGGCACTGTCCGGCAACAGCCGAAGCGGGCCCACGACGCCGTCAAGCGGCTTGGTGAACGGGTCGAACTGGTTGAGCTCGGAGCTACCGAGTTGTGCACGGCCACCTACCATGCGCGCAATCGCTATATGGTCGACCGTGCGGACATGACGATCGGGTTTCCCAGCGGCGAGCCGGATGCAGCTTCCGGCACCTGGTACACCCTCGGCTATGCAGCACGTAAGGGGCAACCTCGCCTGATCGTGCCCGTCTGAGGTGGAACGTCCGTCAGCATGGAGCCATGTCCGACAGAGCAGCCGGAGCGGCCCGCCTGAAAGCGCTGCGGAAGTCGCGGGGTTTGTCGCTCGCGGAGACAGCCAGGGCCCTCATCGCGATCGCCGAAAACCTGGGTCAGCCCCGCAGCAGCCTGCCATCCGTCGCGGGACTCCAACGGTCTGTCGCTCGCTGGGAGTCCGCGCGCCCTTCGCGACCGGACGAGCGCCATCAATTGCTTCTGGCCCACCTCTACGCCCGGAGAGCCAGTGGTGGTGTGTGCCTCGGTTCCGGCTCCGACTTCGCCGAGTTGTCGGAGGCCCTCGCGTACCTGGGAGAGGGAGAGCACCGTCTCGCCAGTCTGCGGCTCACATTGCTGCGGACGGCGACCGAAAGGGGCGACGGCATCCTCGCGCTACTGCCGTCGAACGCGCAGTCTGACATCGCCAAGGCACTTGTTGATCCGACCCGGCTCGATACCGCCATCGCTCGGTCGCTCATGGAGGTCGTCACCGAAGTCAACTCCGCTGTCGGCTCATTACCATTCGTCAGGCTTCAGCTCGTTCTCACCCCGGTTCTGGGGACCTGTCGCCAGTTGCTCGCCGCCTCGCTTCCGGCATCGCTGCGAACCGCGCTTCTCGATACGGCCGTGACTGCGGCGACGCTGGCCGGTCGGCTGGCTTTCGAGACTCGCGACGATGTGGCCTCACGTGCCCTGTACGCCGAGGCGTCACGTCAGGCCGATCACCTTGCCCCGTGGCGGCGCGCCAACGTAGGTCTGTCCCATGCCCTGGTCACTCTCTACTCCGCTCCGGGCACGGAAGGTGCGCGACTCCTGGTGAGTTCGGCCGTACAGGACGCCACGACCGGCGGTAGCCGCGTAGTACGGGCACGTGCCCACGCTCTGCAGGCCGAGATCGCTGCCCGTGCCCGTCAGGGGCGGCAGGCGCAAGACGCCCTTCGACTGGCCTGGTACGACCTCGACCGCGCAGGAGATGAGGGTCATCCGGCTCCGATCAGCTTCTCACCTGCCCATTTGCATGGTTTCGAGGGGTTGTGCGAGCTGTATACAGGAAGCCCTGTCATCGCCCATGACCGGTTCGAGACGGCTGCGGCGGCGCTCGGTGCGCCTCGCGAGCGGGTTCAGCGGGCGATCGTGCGGACGGACCAGGCACTTGCCCTCGTACGCATGGGTGAGCCGGAGGCAGCCGCGTCGCTCCTGCACGAGTGCGTGTCAGCGGCTGCGGAGACCGGCGGGCGGGTCTGCACCATGCGACTGGCCCGGGCTCGTCGGGAGCTGCGTCCATGGCGGCTGGAGAACTGGGTGGTCGAGTTGGACGACCGTCTCTTGGACCTGTTGGAATCCTGATGGGCGCCATCTGTGAGAGGGGCAGAGGCCGGGTCCGCTCACCCCCCATCGGTCCCGATGGTCCGCACCGCCGCCCGGCGTTCGCGGAGGTGGCGGTGGAGTATCCAGGCCGTGACGAGGAAGGCGCCGGTCCAGACGAGGGCGGTTGCCAGGGTTTCGGAGCGGGTGGTGGTGAGGCTCGAGCCGTAGGGCAGCAGGACCATCTGGGCGGCGGCGCCGAGGGGGACGGTCAGGGCGGCGAGGACGCCGGGCAGACCGGGGCGCCGGGTTCCGGGGTCGCCGAGGTCGGGTACTGGACGGCGGCGCGGGGGCGGGGAGTTGCGGGGGCCCTGGGGGTGCTGACCTAGTGGGCGTTCGGCCGGTTCGGCTCCGGGGAGGGAGAGGGCGCGCTGGGGAGGATCGAGTTGCTGCATCAGGTGGACAACGTCGCCTCGTGCCGGGTCGCCGAGAAGGGCGGGTACGCGCTGGAGCGGATCATGCCGGGCGTGACACCGTGGCGGAGGGGGATCAGGGCCGGAGGCCGGTGTCCTCGCTCCAGGCCTGGACGGCCACCGCGTCGCCGACGGAGAGCTTGCCGGGGCGGAGGACGGAGAACTTGGTGCCGAAGATGACGCCGCCGGTGGCCGCGCGGCGGTAGGTGGCGAGGGTGCGCAGGGGTTCGGGGCCCTGGCGGGTGCCGGCGTCCTGGTCGACCAGGGTGACGGCGCAGCGCACCGCGAGTTTGGCGAAGCCGAGGTCGGTCTCGCCGATGGTGAGGCGGCGGGCGTGGTCCTCGGCGTGGGGGGTGGCGGCCCAGTCGGCGGGGTCGCGGGAGTCGAGGACGATGTTGGGGCGGAAGCGGTCCATGGGCAGGGGTGGGGCGCCGCGTTCGGCCATGCGGTGGTTGAGCTCGGTGAGGGAGGCGCGGGAGATGAGGTGGACGGCGCTGCTGTCGGCGTAGCCGGAGGGGCCGGGGGTGACGCCGTCGGCGATCCGGTCGTGCTCGGGCGGGACGCGGACCAGGCGGCTGGGGGCGGAGAGGAGGTCCGAGAACCAGGCGGCCGCCTCCTCGCCCTGGTCGATGCCCTGGAAGGGCTCGCCGAAGAGGTCGACGGGGCGGCGGGGCGCGGTGGTGGTGATGTCGAGGGTCAGGGGCCCGTGCCCGTCGGCCGGGTCGGTGGGGGCGAGGGTGAGGCGGCTGCCGTCGGGGGTGACGGCGGGGCGGACCAGGGCGAGGCGGGGGTGGCGGCGCTGGGTGCGGAAGACGCCGTCCTCGTCGGTGACCATGAAGGCCCGGTCGTGGGCCAGGCCGGCCGGGGTGAGCAGGGCGTCCGGCAGCGAGGTACCGGCGCAGCCCTTGATCGGGTAGCAGATCAGGTCGATCACGTCGGCCATGTCGGCGCCCTCCTTCGGCCGCCGGCCAGCCTAGATCATGTGGATGAACGGCTGGGGGTCAGAAGAGCTTGCCGGGGTTGAGGATGCCGAGGGGGTCGAAGGCGGTACGGATGGAGCGCTGCAACTCCACGCCGACCGGGCCCAGTTCACGGGCCAGCCACTCCTTCTTCAGCACGCCGACGCCGTGTTCGCCGGTGATGGTGCCGCCCAGTTCCAGGCCGAGGGCCATGATCGCGTCGAAGGACTCGCGGGCGCGGCGGGACTCGTCGGGGTCCTGCTGGTCGAAGCAGACCACGGGGTGGGTGTTGCCGTCCCCGGCGTGGACGCAGACGCCGATGGTCAGTTCGTACTTGGTGGCGATGGCGGCGGTGCCGTCGAGCATGGCGGCGAGCCGGGAGCGGGGTACGCAGACGTCGTCGATCATCGTGGCGGACTTGACCGCCTCCAGCGCGGTAAGGGACATCCGGCGGGCCTGGAGGAGGAGTTCGGACTCGGCGGCGTCCTCGGCGGGGACGACCTGGGTGGCCCCGGAGGCGGTGCAGAGGTCGCCGACGGTGGCGAGGTCGGCGGCCGGGTCGGGGGTGTCGAAGGCGGCGAGGAGGAGCGCTTCGGTGGACTCGGGCAGGCCCATGTTGCCGAGGCGGTTGACCGCGTGGAGGGTGGTGCGGTCCATGAGTTCGAGGAGGGAGGGGGTGTGGCCGCGCTCCATGATGGCGCAGACGGCGTCGCAGGCGGCGGTGGCGGAGGGGAACTCGGCGGCCAGGACGAGCTGCTGGGGTGGCTTGGGGCGCAGGGCGAGGGTGGCGCGGACGACGATGCCGAGGGTGCCCTCGGAGCCGACGAAGAGGCGGGTGAGGTCGTAGCCGGCGACCCCCTTGGCGGTGCGGCGGCCGGTGGTGAGGAGGCGGCCGTCGGCGAGGACGACGTCCAGGCCGAGCACGTACTCCGCGGTGACCCCGTACTTCACGCAGCACAGCCCGCCGGACGCGGTGCCGATGTTGCCGCCGATGGTGCACATCTCCCAGCTGGAGGGGTCCGGCGGGTAGTAGAGGCCCTGCTCGGCGACGGCCCGGGAGAGGACCGCGTTGATCACGCCCGGTTCGACCACGGCGACCCGGTCCACCGGGTTGATCTCCAGGATGCGGTCCATGCGGATGAGGGAGAGCACCACACAGCCCTCGGAGGCGTTGGCGCCGCCGGACAGGCCGGTGCGGGCGCCCTGGGGGACGACCGGGACGCGCAGGGCGGTCGCGGTCCGCATGATGTGCTGCACCTCCTCCACCGTGCGCGGCAGGGCGACCACGGCCGGGGCGCCCGCCTCGCAGAAGCTCGCCGCGTCGTGGGCGTAGGAGACGGTGACGTCCGGGTCGGTGATCAGGGCATCGGCCGGGAGACCGGCGCGCAGCCGGTTCAGGAGCTCGTCCACGGCTCCAGCCTGGCACTCCGGGGCCATCGGTGTGAACCCGTGGGCGGGGCCGGTCGGGCGGCCCGGAGCACATGGAGGGCGGCCCGCACAGTGGCGGGATGAAGCCGGAACGGGTGTGTCGGGTCGTGCTGGGCGCCGGGGCGGGCGCGGTGGCGCTGGTCGCCGCGCTGATCTTCGTACCGTGGCCGGGGCCGGGAGGCCTCCTGGAGGGGGTGGGGCGGCCGCCGGCGGCGGGGGCCGGTGGTGCGACGGCGGTGGTACGGGCGGAGACGGCGCTACGGGCCGGGGCGCGGGTGCCGGAGGCGCGACTGGCCGCGCTGGTCGCCGACCGGGAGCGCTGGCTGCGGGCCCATCCGAAGGACGAGGCGGTGTGGGCGGAGCTGGGCACGGCGTATCTGGAGGCCGGGGACCCGGCCGCGTACGGGAAGGCGGAGGGAGCGCTACGGCGTTCGCTGGCGCTGCGGCCGGCGGCGCGGGGGAACGCGGCCGGGCAGACGGGGATGGGCGCGCTGGCGGCGGCGCGCGGGGACTGGGCGGCGGCCCGGAGGTGGGGTGAGGCGGCGGCGAAGGCGGCGCCGGAGGGGTGGCGGGCGCAGGCGGTGCTGGCGGACGCCTACACCGGGCTGGGCGACAGCGCCTCGGCCGCCAAGGCGGTGGAGCGGCTGCGGGAGCTGGCCCCGCACGCGGCGGCCGGGATGGGGCGGGCCGCCGAGGCGTACTGGCAGCGTGCCTGGCGGGAGGACGCCTCGGCGGCGGCGTTCGACGCGGTGGCGCTGACCGCCTCCCCGCTGGAGCGGTCGGCCGCGCTGACCCGGGTGGGTGAGCTGGCCTTCGAGCGCGGCGAACCGGCGGACGCGCTGGGCGCGTACGACGAGGCACTGCGGGCCGCCCCGAAGGCGGAGGCCACCGGGCGGGCCGCCGCACTGGCGGGGCGGGCCCGGGCGCTGGCCGCGCTCGGCCGGGGCGAGGAGGCGCTGCGCGGGTACGCGGCGGCGCTTCAGGCCCGTCCGCTGCCCGGGTACGCCCTGGCGGCGGCCGAGGCGGCGGAGGCCCTGGGTGATCAGGAGGCGGCCCGGGAGTACGGGGAGCTGCTGCGGGCGAAGGTGGCGGAACGGGCCGCCCACGGGGTGGACGGGGCACTGGTCCTGGCCCGCTGGCAGGCCGACCACGGAGGTGCGGAGGAGGCGGTGGAGGCGCTGATGGAACGCTGGTGGGTGCGGCGGCACCGTTCACCGCAGGTCGCCGACGCGCTGGGCTGGGCGCTGCTGCGGGCGGACCGGGCGCGGGACGCCCTGCCGTACGCCCGGCGGGCGCATGAGCAGGGCCCGCGCAACGCGCTGCCGGTGTACCACCGGGGCATGATCGAGCAGGCGCTGGGCCTCGCGGGCCCGGCCCGCCGCCATCTGACCGAGGCGCTGCGGATCAACCCGTCCTTCTCGCCTCTGGGCGCCCCGGCGGCCCGGCAGGCCCTGGAGGAGCTGGGCGAACCGGCCGAGGGCGGCCCGAAGGACGTGTACGGATCAGAGGTGCCGCAGAGCCCCGGCGTCCCGAAGGCCAAGCCGAAAGGCCCCCGGCCCGCGAAGAAGGCCAGGGAGTAGCAGGGGGCGGGCGTCCCGGCACGGCGGAGGGGTGGCCGCGCCCCCCGTGCGGCCGCGGCCACCCCGTCGGTTCCCCGCCTCGTACACGCGTCCGGCGGGTGCGCACGTCATTGGGCGCACCCGCCGGACGGTGGATCCCCTGGGGGGGAGATCAGAGGTTGCCGCGCTTCTCCTGCTCGCGCTCGATGGCCTCGAACAGGGCCTTGAAGTTGCCCTTGCCGAAGCCCATGGAGCCGTGGCGCTCGATCATCTCGAAGAAGACGGTCGGACGGTCCTGGACCGGCTTGGTGAAGATCTGCAGCAGATAGCCGTCCTCGTCGCGGTCGACCAGGATCTTCAGCTCGCGCAGGATCTCCACCGGGACGCGGGTCTCGCCGGCCCACTCGCCGAGGGTGTCGTAGTACGAGTCGGGGGTGTCCAGGAACTGCACACCCGCCGCCCGCATGCTGCGCACCGTGGCGACGATGTCGTTGGTGGCCAGCGCGATGTGCTGGACGCCGGCCTCGCCGTAGAACTCCAGGTACTCGTCGATCTGCGACTTCTTCTTCGCGATCGCCGGCTCGTTGATCGGGAACTTCACCTTGAGGGTGCCGTCCGCGACGACCTTGGACATGAGCGCGGAGTACTCGGTGGCGATGTCGTCGCCCACGAACTCCTTCATGTTGGTGAAGCCCATGACCTTGTTGTAGAAGCCGACCCACTCGTTCATCCGGCCGAGCTCGACATTGCCCACGCAGTGGTCGATGGCCTGGAAGGTGCGCTTGGCCGGCGGCTCCACGATCGGGTCGGCCGCGACGAAGCCGGGCAGGTACGGGCCGTCGTAGCCGGAGCGCTCGACCAGGGTGTGCCGGGTCTTGCCGTAGGTGGCGATGGCGGCGAGGACGACGGTGCCGTGCTCGTCCTTGACCTCGTGCGGCTCGGTGATCCCGGTGGCGCCCTGCTCGACGGCGTAGGCGTACGCCTTGCGGGCGTCGGGGACCTCGATGGCGAGGTCCACCACACCGTCGCCGTGCGCGGCGACGTGCTCGGCGAGGAAGCGGCCCCGGTCGGTGGAGGCCTTGATGACGGAGGTGAAGACGAACCGGGCCGCGCCGTTGGTCAGGACGTAGCTGGCGGTCTCGCGGCTGCCGTTCTCCGGACCGGAGTAGGCGACGAGCTTCATGCCGAAGGCCGTGGAGTAGTAGTGGGCGGCCTGCTTGGCGTTGCCGACGGCGAAGACGACCGCGTCCATCCCCTTCACCGGGAACGGGTCGGCCTGCCGTGCGGTGGAGGGCGTGGAGGAAAGGGTCTCTGTCATGTCGGCAGGTTCTCGCCGTTCCACAAGGTGCGCAATAGTTCGCGCATTCACTGGTCAATGTGCACAGTCGGGAGGCACCATGGGCGCACTTTCCGTACACGATGACCACCGGGAGACGGACATGGCGATCGATCATCTGGACGGCCGGCTCATCGTGCTGCTGGCCCGTGAACCGCGTATCGGCGTCCTGGAAGCCTCCCGGCGGCTGGGCGTGGCGCGCGGCACGGTGCAGGCGCGGCTGGACCGGCTCCAGTCGCAGGGCGTGATCCGCGGATTCGGCCCGGACGTGGACCCGGCGGCGCTCGGCTATCCGGTGACCGCCTTCGCCACGCTGGAGATCAAGCAGGGCCAGGGCGCGGACATCCGCGAGCACCTGGCCGGCGTCCCGGAGGTGCTGGAGCTGCACACCACGACCGGCACCGGGGACATGCTCTGCCGGCTGGTCGCCCGCTCCAACGCGGATCTCCAGCGGGTGATCGACAAGGTGGTGGGCTTCGCCGGGATCGTGCGGGCGTCCACCGCGATCGTGATGGAGAACGCGGTGCCGCTGCGGATCATCCCGCTGGTCGAGCAGGCTTCGGGCGAGTAGGCCGCGGGTGGGTGGCGGCCGGGGGCGCCACCGTGCCGGGTACGGCCCCCTCCGCCCCGTCAGCAGCTCGGGACCGCCTTGCCGTGGGCCAGGTCCGTCAGGGAGTTCACCGCGTGGGCGACCGAGTCGACCGGGATGAGGCGCATCCCGGCGGGCAGTTCGGCCTCGGCCTCGCCGCACTCGGCCTGGGGGACGAGGAAGACCGTGGCGCCGTCGCGGTGGGCGGCCTGGGTCTTGAGCGAGACCCCGCCGACCGGGCCGACCTCGCCGTTCTCGTCGACCGTCCCGGTGCCGGCGATGGTGCGGCCACCGGTGAGGTCGCCGCCCGAGCCATCGCCGCGGATCTTGTCCACGATGCCGAGGGCGAAAAACAGCCCGGCGCTCGGGCCGCCGACGTCGGCGAGCCGGAGGTCGACCTTGATCCGGTCCGGGTCCTCGGGCGGCTGCTCGGAGTCCTTCAGATAGCCGAGGGCGGCGCTGACGGCACTGTTCTGGGACTGGGCCATCTGACCGAGGTTGCGCTTCTCGATCTCCTTGACCGTCTGCCCGGGCGGGTAGACCGAGGCCTTGGGCAGGACGGCCCGGTCGGTGCGGAACCAGCCGTCCACCACGTCCCCGAGGTCCACGTCCGCGTCGGGCCCGGTGGCCAGGATGGTGGTCATCAGCAGCTTGCCGCCGGTGCGGCGCACCGGGGTGCCGGAGACGGTGATCACCGGCTCCCCCTGGTGCTCCCCGAGCACATCGCTGGTCGAACCGGGCTGCGCCACCGTGTAGGGCAGCGGTGCCGTCCCGGCGACGGCGAGCAGCGCCGCGACGGGCAGGGCGCACAGGGCGAGCGCGCGGGAGCGGGGCAGGCGGGAGAACCAGGAGGACACGGGGTCAATCTACCGACCGCGGGGGCGGGGCGGGGACGGTGCCCGGCACCGTGGGCCGGAAGCCGGTCCGGTCCGATCCGGCGGTCAGCGCAGGGCGTCGGCGACCTCGCGGGCGGCGTCCATGACCCGGGGGCCGACGCGCTCGGGTACGGCGTCGGCGAGCATCACCACGCCGACGCTGCCCTCGACCCCGGTGACCCCGAGCAGCGGGGCGGCGGCGCCGCTCGCGCCGGCCTCCAGTTCGCCGTGGGTGAGGGTGTAGCCGGGGTCGTCGGGGAGGGCCTGGCGGGCGGCGAGGATGGCCCGCCCGGCGGCCCCGCGGTCCAGCGGGTGGCGGAAGCCGGCCCGGTAGGCCACGTGGTAGTCGGTCCAGGTCGGCTCGACCACCGCGACGGCGAGGGCGTCGGCCCCGTCGACCAGGGTGAGGTGCGCGGTGGCCCCTATGTCCTCGGCGAGGGCGCGCAGCGCGGGCAGCGCGGCCTCCCGGACCAGCGGGTGCACCTGGCGGCCCAGGCGCAGCACCCCGAGGCCGACCCTGGCGCGGCCGCCGAGGTCGCGGCGGACCAGGGCGTGCTGCTCCAGGGTGGCGAGCAGCCGGTAGACGACGGTCCGGTTGACCCCGAGCCGGTTGGACAACTCGGTGACGGTCAGCCCGTGGTCGGTGTCGGCGAGCAGCTTGAGGACACGCAGTCCCCGGTCGAGCGTCTGGGAGGTCTCCGCGGTCACGACGCCCTCTCTTCGGGTGAGTGGCGGCGGACACTCCCCCGGTGCGCCGGCACGGCTGCCGGCGATCCGGGAGCGGCACCGGTCCCATCGGCGACGCACGGAGAGGCCGCCGGCAGGCCATGGCGCACCGGCTGCGCTCCGCGGCGGCGCTGCCACGGGGCGTTTCTTTGCGATTGGCGGGAATGTAGCGAGCCACTCCGCTCAGCGGAAGACCTCGTCCAGAATCCGGGCGCGAACGCCCGGACCCGACCGTTTCGTACCCCTCACCGATCACCCTCGCGCGTCAGCGCATACGGGTGGCCCACTCCTGCACCTTCTTGATCCGCTCGCGGATCTGCCCGGCGGTGGCCTCGGCGCTGGGCGGGCCGCCGCAGACCCGGCGCAGCTCGGTGTGGATCACGCCGTGCGGCTTGCCGGACTGGTGGACGTAGGCGCTGACCATGGTGTTCAGCTGCTTGCGCAGTTCGAGGAGTTCCTTGTGGGAGACCACCGGGCGCCGTTCGGCGGGCAGTTCGAGCAGGTCGGCGTCCTCGGCGGGCTTCTGCCGGCTGTGCGCGATCTGCCGGGCCTGGCGCTTCTGCAGCAGCAGGTTCACCTGGTCCGGTTCGAGCAGGCCGGGGATGCCGAGGTAGTCCTGCTCCTCCTCGCTGCCGGGGTGGGCCTGCATACCGAACTCGGCGCCGTCGTAGAGGACCCGGTCGAAGACCGCGTCGGACTCCAGCGCCTCGAAGGGCAGCGCGTCCTGCTCGCCGGTGTCCTCGTCCTCCTGCTTGTTGGCCTCCTCCATCTCCTTCTCGGACTCGGCGTACGGGTCCTCCTCGCCCTCCTTCCTCGGCTTGTCGAGGGCGTGGTCCCGTTCCACCTCCATCTCGTTGGCGAAGGTGAGCAGGTTGGGGATGGTGGGGAGGAAGACGGAGGCGGTCTCGCCCCGGCGGCGGGAGCGCACGAAGCGGCCCACGGCCTGGGCGAAGAAGAGCGGGGTGGAGATGGTGGTGGCGTAGACGCCGACGGCGAGGCGGGGGACGTCCACGCCCTCGGACACCATCCGGACCGCCACCATCCAGCGGTCGTCGCCCTCGCTGAACTCGTCGATCCGCTTGGAGGCGCCGGCGTCGTCGGAGAGCACCACGGTGGCCCTGGAACCGGTGATCTCGCGGATCAGCTTGGCGTAGGCGCGGGCCGAGTCCTGGTCGGAGGCGATGACCAGGCCGCCGGCGTCCGGGATGGCCTTCCTGACCTCGGTGAGCCGGGTGTCGGCGGCGCGCAGCACCTTGGGCATCCAGTCGCCGCGCGGGTCCAGCGCGGTGCGCCAGGCCTGGGAGACGGCGTCCTTGGTCATCGGCTCGCCGAGCCGGGCGGCGACCTCGTCGCCGGCCTTGGTGCGCCAGCGCATGTTGCCGCTGTAGCTGAGGAAGATCACCGGGCGGACGACGCCGTCGCCCAGCGCGTTGCCGTAGCCGTAGGTGTAGTCGGCGGACGAGCGCCGGATGCCGTCGTTGCCCTCCTCGTAGGTGACGAAGGGGATGGGGTTGGTGTCCGAGCGGAACGGGGTGCCGGTGAGCGCGAGGCGGCGGGTGGCCGGCTCGAACGCCTCCAGGCAGGCCTCGCCCCAGGACTTGGAGTCACCGGCGTGGTGGATCTCGTCCAGGATGACCAGGGTCTTGCGCTGCTCGCTGCGGTTGCGGTGCAGCATGGGGCGCACGCCGACACCCGCGTAGGTGATCGCGACGCCGTGGTACTCCTTGCTGAGCGGGCCCGCGCTGTAGTCCGGGTCCAGCTTGATCCCTATCCGCGCGGCGGCGGCGGCCCACTGCTTCTTCAGGTGCTCGGTGGGCGCGACCACGGTGACCTGCTGCACCACGTGGTGGTGGAGCAGCCAGGAGGCCAGCGTCAGCGCGAAGGTGGTCTTCCCGGCGCCGGGGGTGGCCACCGCGAGGAAGTCGCGGGGCTGCTCCTGGAGGTAGCGGTCCATGGCGCCCTGCTGCCAGGCACGGAGCTTGCTGGCGGTGCCCCAGGGGGCGCGGCCGGGGAAGGCGGGCGAGAGGTGGTGGGAGGCGGTGGCGGTGGTGGTCACGGTCTGACGGCGCTGCCCCTCGGTCACGGCGTTACGTACGACAACCGGGCCACCCTACCGGTGGCCCGCCCGCCGCTCGGGCTCACGCCGCGAAGGGGCGGGCGGATGGGAGATGGGTCACAGGGCGGGGGCTACGGGCCCCCGCCCCGCCTCGCCCACTCGTCAGTTGGCCGCGAACCGGGGCAGCTGGGTGGCGATCTTGGGCACGTCCAGTTGCCCCTGGGCCACGTCCAGCACGAACTGCTCGGCCTCGTCCACGCTGAACGCGGCGTCGAGGGTATGGCCGTTCATCTGCAGGAAGACCCAGGTCGAGTACCAGGCCAGCCGCTTGTTGCCGTCGACCATGGCGTGGTTCCGTGCCACCGACTCCATCAGGGCGGCCGCCTTCTGCCGGATGTCCGGGTGGGCGTCCTGGCCGAACACGCTGGACTGGGGCCGGGCGAGCGCGGAGTCGAGCAGCCCGTAGTCGCGCACCTCGGCCTGCCCGAGCCGTTCGGCCAGCTTGAGCAGCTCGGGCAGGGTCAGGTAGTGCGTCACGCCAGCCTCCGGTTCAGCTCCTCGCTGACCCTGAGCACATGATCCGCCGCCTCGTTGAACAGGCGGGAATGCTCGTTGATGGCGCGCATGACGGCGTCGTGGGCGAACGCCTGCATGCTGCGGCCCTCCGCCTCCGCGCGCTCTCGCAGGGCGTCGAGCTCTTCCTCGGTGAACCTCACGTTCAGACCAGCCATGACCTCACGGTACTGCGTGGTACCACACGGTGTCACCGCCCGGAGGGCGTGCGCAGCCGCGTCGCCACCCAGCTTCCCACCAGGGCGACCGCCGCCATGGGGAGGAAGACCGCGGCGAAGGCGGCCGGGTGGGAGGCGGAGGCGGCGGCGGTGGCCGAGGGGTGGGCGTCGGCGAGGAGGCGGCCGCCGAGGGCGGCGAAGGCGGCGCCGCCGACGGTGAGGAGGAGGACGTTGGACAGGCCGTCGGAGATCTGGAGCGCGGCCGAGTTGGTGCCCGCCTCGTGCGGCGCGGACAGCTTCAGCAGCAGCACGCTGGTGGAGGCGATCACCAGGCCCATGCCGAGGCAGCCGAAGCCCCAGGCCACCGCGACGGTCCAGACCGGGACGGAGGGGATCAGCACACTGGGGGCGGCGAGGATCGCGGCGGCGACCAGCAGCATGCCGAGGACGACCAGCCGCTCCCGGTACGGCTCCACCCGGGGCCGGGACTGGAGCCAGGATCCGAACGCCCAGGTGACGCCGCCCACCGCCAGGGAGAGCCCGGCCGTGGTGGGGCTCAGCCCGCGCTGGGTGACCAGCATCAGGGGGATGAAGGACTCGGCGGCGATGAAGGAGCCGGCGGCGATGCCGCGCAGCAGGACGACGGAGGGCAGGCCGCGGGCGACGCGGAAGGTGCCGGCGGGCAGGAGGCCGAGCGCGGCCGGGACGAGCAGCGCGGCGCCCGCGAGGGCGAACAGCGCCGACAGCGGGCGCAGCTCCTGGCCCGCGTACTGGACCAGCCCGGCGCCCAACGAGATGGCGAGGGCGAGGCGGATGCGGCGCCGGTCGAAGGGGGCCGGGGCGGCGGGGTCGGCCGGACCGGCGGCGGTGCGCCGGATCGCGGGCAGCGCGAGCGCCAGCGGGAGCACCACCAGGACCGGGATGCCGGCGAACACCCAGCGCCAGCCCAGCCGTTCGGTGACCGTCCCGGCGATCAGCGGCCCGACCACCGAGGGCACCACCCAGCTCGCCGCGAACGCCGCCATGATCGCGGGCCGCAGCCGCTCGGCGTAGGCGCGGCTCACCACCACGTACAGGGCGACGATCACCAGCCCGCCGCCCAGCCCCTGCACCGCCCGGCCGAGGATGAACACCCACATCGCCCCGGCCGTACCGGACAGCAGCAGCCCCGCCCCGAACGCGCTGATCCCGGTCGCCAGCGGCGCCAGCGGCCCGGAGCGGTCGGACCACTGCCCGGACAGCACCATGGCGAACAGGCTGGTGGTGAAGTACGCGGAGAAGGCGAACGCGTACAGCGGGATGCCGTCCAGCTCGCGCGCCGCCACCGGCATCGCGGTGCCGACCGCGGTCGCCTCGAAGGCGATCAGCAGCACCACGGAGACGGTGCCGAGGCTCAGCGCCCGATGGGCCCGGTCCAGCACACTCCCCTCGCCGGTGTCGGGGGGATGGGGAGCGGTGCCGGGGCGGTGATCGGTTGCGGCCATGACCGTCAGCGTAAGGGCCGCAACGGCGTTCTGCCCCTGTCGGGAGGCGGACGGTGGCTGGTCCCTTGGACGTACGACCGGGCGACGGCCGGACCGGCGACCGTGAACGGCGTGTGGCAGTCGTGTTGCGGGCGGGCCGGGGGCGTTGAGGGAGGCCGGGGTGCTGTCCTACGGTCGTGGAGTCGAGAAGGACAGGACCGTGTGCCCGAGTGGTTCAGGGGCTTGACTGCAACTCAAGTTACACCGGTTCGAATCCGGTCACGGTCTCGATGGCACAGGGATGGCACAGGGAAGGGCGCGGACCCGCGGGAGGGGGTCCGCGCCCTTTCGCCGTGCCCCGGACACCTACGCCCGCGACGCCGCCACCGCGGCCTGGGGGCGGATGGGGAGGCGGTTGACCGGGCGGCCGGTGGCGGCGCGCACGGCGGCGGCCACCGCGGCGGGCGAGGTGACCACCGGGACCGCGCTCGCGGGCTTGGCGCCGAAGGGGGCGACCACGTCCCGCTCCTCGACCAGCTTCACGATCCGCACCTCGGGGGCGTCCAGCGCGGTGGGCAGCGGATAGCCGGTGAGGTCCGGGTGGCGGACCAGGCCGCGCGGGGTGCGCAGGTTCTCGGTGAGCGCGGCGCCGATGCCCATGGTGACCCCGGCCTCGATCCGGGTGGCCAGCTGCGCCGGGTTGAGCACCCGGCCCACGTCCTGGGCGACCGCCATCTCCACCACCCGGATGGAGCCCAGCTCGACGTCCACGTCCACCACCGCGCGGATCGCGCAGAAGGCCAGGCCCACGAAGGCGTCGCCCTGACCGGCGCCGTCCAGCGGCTCGGTGGGGTGCGGGCGGCACTGGGCGGTGGCCCACAGCTCCTTGCCGTCCATCGCCTCCATCACGGTGGTGGAGAGCACCCCGTCATAGGAGGTGATCTTGCCGTCGGTGATCTGGAGCAGCTCGGTGGACATCCCGAACTTGTGGGCCAGCGGCTGGAGCAGCTGGGTGCGGACCATCTTGGCGGCCCGCTCCACCGCCCCGCCGGACACCCAGGTGTGCCGGCCGTGCGCGGCGGCCCCGGACGGCGGCTGGTCGGTGTCGACCGGCGCCACCTGCACCTCGTCGATGCCCAGGGTCTCCTGGACGATCTGCCGGGCCAGGGTGGTGAAGCCCTGCCCGGTCTCCACCGCCGCGCAGATGACGGTGGCCCGGCCGTCGTGCACCTTCACGGTGGCGGTGGACACCTCGTCGGTGCCCTCCGCGCCGAGCATGTGGACCATGCCGAGCGCGTAGCCGACGCCCCGGCGCACCGCGCCCGGTTCACCGGCGCCCTCGGGTCCGCCGGGCAGCAGCCAGTCGTCCTCGGGGGTGTCCCGGGGCAGCGCGGGCAGGGGCGCGTCGCGGACGGCGCGCAGCAGCTCGGCGACCGGGGCGGGGCAGGTCACAGTCTGGCCGGTGGGCAGGATGTCGCCGGTGGCCAGGGCGTTGCGCAGCCGCAACTCAGCCGGGTCCACGCCCAGTTTGAGCGCCAGCTTGTCCATCTGCGCCTCGTAGGCGGCGCACACCTGGAGGGCGCCCTCGCCCCGTACGTGCCCGGAGGGCGGGTTGTTGGTGCGCACCGCCCAGCCCTCGACGAAGGCGTGCGGGACGACGTACGGGCCGCAGGCGAAGGAGACGGCGGCGGCCAGCGACTCGGCCGAGTCGTCCGCGTACGCCCCGGCGTCCAGCAGGATCTGCGCCTCCACCTTGACCAGGTTGCCCTCGGGGTCGGCGTGGTGGCGGTAGCGCAGCAGGGTGGGGTGGCGGTGGGCGTGGCCGAGGAAGGACTCCTCGCGGGTGGCGGCCAGCTTCACCGGGCAGCCGGTGCGCAGCGCGAGCAGCCCCAGCGGGATCTGGAAACCGGGGTCCTCGCGGTCCCCGGTGGCCCCGGGCACCCCGGTGACCACGATCTTGACCTGGTCGGAAGCGAGCCCGAAGCAGGCGGCGGCCAGGTCGCGGTCGGTGTGCGGGTCGGTGGAGGCGGTGTACAGGTCGACCCCGCCGTCCGGGCGCGGGACGGCGAGACCGGCCTCGGCGCCGATGGGGGCCGGGTCCTGGCGGCCGATCCGGTACAGCCCCTCGACGACGACCTCGCCGTGCGCGTCCGGGTCGCCGTAGCGCAGCGGGATGTGCCGGATCAGGTTGCCGTCGGGGTGCAGCGGTTCGGCGGCGAAGGCCTTCTCCGGGTCGGTGACCGGCTCCAGCACCTCGTACTCGACGGCGATGGCGGCGGCGGCCAGCCGGGCGGTGTCCGGGTGGTCGGCGGCGACCGCGGCGATCGCCTCCCCGTGGTGGCGGACCAGCTCGCGGGCGAACACCGGCCGGTCGGCGACCTTGCGGCCGTACGAGGGGTCGCCGGGCACGTCGGTGTGGGTGACCACGGCCCGCACCCCGGGCATCGCGGCGGCTGCGGAGGTGTCCACGGAGAGGATCCGGGCGTGCGGGTGCGGGGAGCGCAGCAGCGCCGCCCACAGCAGCCCCTCGGCCCACAGGTCGGCGGCGTAGGGGAAGGTCCCGGCCGCCTTGGCGGGCGCGTCGGCGGACGGCAGCGAGGCGCCGATCCCGTGCACGGGGGCGTCCGGCCGGGCGCCCTGGATGGAGTCGACCGCCGGGATGGCGGTGGCCGCGTCGTTGCTCACGCCGTGCCTCCGTCGTGCGGATGGGGAATCTGGTGCGGGATCCGCGGCTGCGGCGGCCCGTCACCGGGCCGGCCGCCGTCCGGGGCGGTACGGGCGGCGCGCTCGGCCTCGGCCGCCTCGGCCGCGGCGGCGGCGCTCGCCCCGCGTTCGGCGACGACCTCCCGTACGGCGTCCAGGACGCCCCGGTAGCCGGAGCAGCGGCAGAGGTTGCCGCACAGCGCCTTGCGGGTCTCCAGCTCGCTGGGGGCGTGGTTGCCCTCCAGCAGGTCGTGCACGGTCATCGCCATCCCGGGGATGCAGAAGCCGCACTGCACGGCCCCGCACCGGGCCAAGGCCCGCTGCACGTCGGAGGGTTCGCCGTTCTCGGCCAGCCCCTCGACGGTGGTGACCTCGCTCCCGGCGGCGGTGGCCGCGGGCACCAGGCAGGAGGCCACCAGCCGCCCGTCCACCTGGACGTTGCACGCCCCGCACTCGCCCTGCGAGCAGCCGTCCTTGGCCCCGGCCAGACCCAGCCGCTCACGCAGGACGTAGAGCAGCGACTCGCCGATCCAGGCGTCGCTGACCGGGCGGTCGGTGCCGTTGACCCGCAGGAGATAGGAGATGTGCGGGTGCTCCTCCCCGGCGGCCACGGGGCCCTCGGCGGGCGCGGCACCTTCGGCGGACGCGGGTACGGCTTCGGGCGCGGGCGCGGGCGCGAGTACGGGCTCGGGCTCGGCGGCGGCCTCGGGCTCGACAACCGGTTCGGGCTCGGAAGCGGGTACGGCTTCGGGCTCGGCGGCCGGTGCGGCCTCGGCGACCGGTTCCGGCTCGGGGTCGGGCGCGGCAGCCGCGTCCGGTACGGGAGCGGGGTCCGGTACGGGGTCGGGCTCCGGCTCCTCCGGTACGGGTACGGGCTCGGCCGTGTCCTGGGCGCCGGGCGCCTCCTCGGCGGGGTCCGGCGCGGCCTCGGCGGCGGGCGCCGGTTCGGTGGCCCAGGGGGCGGGGGCACCGCCCGGCAGGGTGGCCGGGGGGTTGCCGCTCATCCAGGCGGAGGCCGTCCAGGAGGAGGTGGCCGTCACCGCGTACTCGCCCGACTCCTCGGGCAGGTCGCCCGGGGCGAGCGGGATGGTCCACTGACCGGTCAGCTCGGAGGGCGCGGCCTCACCGGGCCCGCCCTGGTGACCGTGGCCGGGGTCGGGCGGGAGGCTCCACTGGGCGGTGGTGTCCGGGTCGCCGGACTGCCAGTCGCCGTGCCCGGACCGGTCCGGGATCTCCGGCGGTACGTAGCCGTGGCCGGGCGCCTCCAGCGGGGCGCCCTCGACGCCCTCGGGCGGGAGCTGCACGAAGGCGGTGGCGTCCGCGTCGTACTCGCCCTGCGGGACCGGCTGCCAGCCGCCGTCCCCGGCGCCGAAGTCCACCGCCCCGTAGGTCTCGGTGCCGTAGGCCGGGGTGGAGCCGGGTGCGGAGCCGTAGGTGGGCGTGCCGTAGGCCGGGGTGCCGTACGGCTGGGCCGCGTACCCTCCGGCGGCCGGGTAGCCGTAGGAGCCACCGCCGTAGGAGCCGTTGCCGTAGGAACCGCCGTCGTGGGAGCCGCCCCCGTGGGGGCCCTGCTCCGCGCCCCCGTACCCCTCGGAGCCGTACTCCTCGGCCGGGTGCCCGTCGGGGCCGGTCCGGTCGGCGCCGTGCGCACCGGTGCCGTACTCCTCGTGGCCGTGGGGGCCGCCCTCGCGGCCGGTGCGGCCCTCGTAGCCCTCGTAGCCGTCGTAGTCGCCGTTGCTCACGACAACGCCCTCCCCAGTGCCCTTCGGGCCAGTGCGGCGACCGTGCGCCGCAGGTGCAGTACGGCGGGCGGCAGCGGCTCGCCGCCCGGGGCGTCCGGGACGCAGGCGGCCGCCACGTACTCGCCGAAGGCGGTCAGCGCCTCGGGGGCCACCCCGCGGTCGCCGTCCCAGTCGATCCGGCGGGAGATCCAGTCCTCGGCCTCCAGCGGGCGCAGCGGCATCGGGGCGATGGCGCCCACCGCGCAGCGCACCCCGCGCCGGGCCGGGTCCAGCACCACGGCGGCGGAGGCGGTGGCCCGGCCGGGGCCGGTGCGGCCGGTGGCCTTGAGGAACACCTGCGGGGCGTGCAGCAGCGGCACCCGGACGAAGCCGATCAGCTCACCGGGGGCGAGCAGTTCGCGGCCCGCGAGGAGGTGGGTGACCGGGATCTCGCGGCGGCCGCCGGGTCCGGCGACCACCAGGTCGGCCTCCAGCGCGGCCAGCACCGGCAGCGCGTCCCCGGTGGGCGCGGCGCCGGCGATGTTGCCGCCGAGGGTGCCCGCGTTGCGGATCTGCGGCGGACCGGCGGCGCGGGCCGCGGCGGCGAGCGCGGGGATCAGGGCGGCGAAGTCGGGGCGGCCCATCCGGGCGTGGGTGAGCCCGGCGCCGAGCAGGGCGTGGCCGTCCTGGTACTGCCAGCCGCGGATCTCGTTGATCCGGCCCAGGCCGACCAGTCCGGCGGGACGCAGCAGGCCCTTGTTGACGGCGGCCATCAGGTCCGTACCGCCCGCGACGGGTACGGCGGCGGGCATGGCGGTGAGCGCCGCCACTGCCTCGTCGAGCGTGCCCGGCAGCGTCACGGACTGCGCCGCCCGCGATGCGTGCGTGGTCAACCCAGCTGCCCCTTCCCGGTGTCCCGGCTGTACCGGCCGTCCCGCCTGTGCTGGCCGTACCGTACGTGCTCACAGCCGGGACGTGGCAACTCTGGCACATTCTCCGGGCCGCCCGGTGCGCAGGTCCGCGAAGGGAGGATCCGTCCCGGACGTCCGATGACCTGCGAGATGGCCGGATTTGACAGGGCACTTCCGACTCCGTCGTATTGCCACTTCCCGGCGACCTTGTACGACGTGTTCGAGCGGTCGAGGGTGACGCCGAAGCGGTGGCGGCGGGGGTCAGCGGGTCGGCGGTGGTCCCTCCAGCGGGCGGCCGAGGACGCCGGGGCGGCGCTGCCAGGGGCGGGGGCCGGCGGGTGGCCGGTAGTCGACCCCCAGCGCGTCCAGCCGCGCGTAGTGGGCGCCGAGCCGGTGGGCGAAACCGGCCGGGTCGCGGTCGGCGGGGGCGGGCAGCCCGGTGGACCAGACGACCTCCGCGAAGGCGGCGAGCCGGGGGAAGACCTGGTAGTCGACCCGGGCCCGGCTGTCCATGGCCTCGGTCCACACATTGGCCTGGGCGCCGACGACATGGGCGGCCGCGGCCGGGGAGAGCCCGGGCGGCACCGGGTCAAAGCGGTAGACGTCGGCCAGGGTGCGGACGTAGCCGATCGGCACGGGCTCGTCCTCGCCGGCGTCCTGACGGTGGTCCAGGTACACCTGCTGCTCAGGGCACATCACCACGTCGTGCCCGGCCTCCGCGGCGGCGACCCCGCCCCCGTAACCGCGCCAGGAGGAGACCATCGCCCCCGGGGTGAGGCGTCCTGACCCGCCGTCCGCCTCCGCGCTCAGGCTGCCGCCCTCCAGGATCTCGTCCCAGCCGACCAGCCGGCGGCCGCGCTCGGCAAGCCAGCGGTCGAAGTGGCGCAGGAACCAGGACTGGAGCCCGTCCTCACCGGACAGCCCCAGCTCGGCGATCCGGGCCTGGGCGGCCGGGGAGGCCCGCCACTGGTCCTTGGGGCACTCGTCGCCGCCGAGGTGGACGAAGGGGGACGGGAAGAGGGCGAGCACCTCCTCCAGCACCTCCTCGTAGAACCGGAGGGTGCTGTCAGTGGGGGCGAGTACGTTCTGACTGATGCCCCAGGTGTCCCAGACGGTAAGGGAGGTCGTGTCGATGACATCGGTGTTGCCGAGTTCGGGGTACGCGGCGATGGCGGCCTGCGAGTGGCCCGGGATGTCGATCTCGGGGACGACGGTGATATGCCGTTCGGCCGCGTAGGCGACGATCTCCCGGATGTCGTCCTGGGTGTAGTGGCCGCCGTGTGGCGTCTCCGTCCACAGCGGTGAGGCCCGGTGGCCGAGCTTGGTGCGGGCGCGCCAGGCGCCGGTCTCGGTGAGCCGCGGGTGGCGCCGGATCTCGATCCGCCAGCCCTGGTCGTCGGTGAGATGGAGGTGCAGCACGTTCAGTTTGTGCGCGGCCAGCAGGTCGAGGTAGCGCAGCACGTCGTCCTTGGGCAGGAAGTGGCGGGCCACGTCCAGCATCATTCCGCGCCAGCGGAAGCGCGGGCCGTCCTCCACGGTGGCCGCGGGCAGCGTCCAGCGGTGCCCGTCCGGTCCGGCCGGCGTCAGGGGCACCCGGCGGTACGCGGCCGGGCCGAGCAGCTGGCGGAGTGTCTGGGCGCCCCAGAACACCCCGGCGGGCCCGCCGCCCTCGATCAGCACGGCGGCCCCGGCCCGGGCGCCGTCGACGGAGAGCCGGTAGCCCTCGGGCCCATGGCGCTCCGTCACCTCCTCGCTGACCCGGAGAGCGACGGTGACCTGCCCTTCCGCCGCCGCGGGCGGGAGGAGGTCCAGACCGGTGGCGGGGCCGACCACCGTACGCAGCCAGCGGGCCGCCACCTCGGTGCCGGGGCCCGCGTCCAGGGCGGTGTCCGGGCCGAGGACGACCGCGCCGGTGCCTGTCCCGCCGGGGAAGTGGGCGGCGGTGGGGGCGGGGATGAGGAGATGGCCGGTCAGGGAGTCGGCGTCGGGGCCGGGTCGGTGGTCGTCCATGGACGGAAATCCTTACGGCGAGAGGGAGTCAGGGTCAGTCCTTGACGGCGCCGCCGAGCCCGGAGACCAGGCGGCGCTGCACCAGGACGAAGAAGACCAGCACCGGGACGGTCATCAGGGTCGAGGCGGCCATGATGCCGCCCCAGTCGTTCTCGTCCGGCTTGAAGAAGACCAGCAGTGCCATCGGCAGGGTCGACTGGGAGGTGTCGCTGATGATGAACGACTTCGCGAACAGGAAGTCGTTCCAGGTGGAGATGAAGGAGAACACGCTGGTGGCGACCAGCCCGGGGAAGACCAGCGGGAAGAGGATCTGCCAGAGGAAGCGGGAGCGGCTGGCCCCGTCCAGATAGGCGGCCTCCTCCAGCGCCTCGGGGACGGCCTTGACGAAGCCGCGCAGCATCCAGATGGCGAACGGGAGGGAGAAGGCCAGATGCGGCAGGATCAGCGCGCCCAGGGTGTTGAGCTGGCCGAGGTCCCGCATCAGGAAGAACAGCGGGATGGTCAGCGCCTCGACCGGCACCATCTGCGCCACCAGGAACATGATCAGCAGCGTGGTGCGGAAGCGGAACCGGAAGCGGGTGACCGCGGTGGCCGCCAGGAAGGCGATCAGCGCGGAGGCGAGCACCACCGACCCGGCCACCAGCAGGCTGTTGAGGAAGTAGCGGCCGAAGTCCTGCTGGGTGAGGACCCGCCGGAAGGAGTCCAGGGTGGGGTCGAGGGTCCAGGGGCGGGGGCTGGTCGACTGGACCTCCCCGGCGGGCTTCAGCGCCGACAGCAGCATCCAGTAGAGCGGGAAGGCGACCGCGGCGGCGATCAGCAGGGCGGTCGCCTCGGCGGCCAGCCGCCAGGGCCGCCGGATCCGGAACGTCCTCCGGAAGGTGCTCACCGTGCTCCTCGGGTGGTTCACAGCGCTTCTCCCGGTCGGCCGTCGCGGTCGGCTCCCCGGCGCAGCAGCCGCAGGTAGAGCAGCGTGACGGCGAGGAGGATCAGCAGCATCACGACCCCGATGGCGGAGCCGAGGCTGTACTGCGAGGAGGCGAAGGCCTTCTGGTAGGCGTAGACGTTGAGGACGAGGTTCTGCCCGGCGATCCCGCCGCCGCCCGTCATCACATAGATCTGGGTGAAGACCTTGAAGTCCCAGATGATCGACTGGATGGTGACGACCAGCAGGATCGGCCGGAGCATCGGCGCGGTGACCGACCGCCAGATCCGCCACTGGGAGGCCCCGTCCAGCGCCGCCGCCTCCAGCACCTCGGTGGGGATGGCCCGGATGCCCGCGTAGACGGTGACCATCACGAACGGGAACGAGCACCACACCACCTCCAGCAGCACCAGGGCGAAGGCGCTGTAGCGGCCGTAGGTCCAGGAGAAGTCGCCCAGCCCGAGCAGCCGGTTGACCGGGCCGTGGTCCGGGTCGAAGAGGAACACCCAGACGGTGGACCCGGTGACGGCGGGTGTGGCCCAGGCGCCGAGCGCGGCGAGCATCAGCGCCAGCCGGGGCAGCGCCCGTATCCGGGTCAGCAGGACGGCCAGCGCGCAGCCGACCGCGAGGGTGGCCAGCACACAGGCGGCGGCGAAGACCACGGTGGCCAGCAGCACCTGCCGGAACTGCTCGTCCGCGAAGAGCGCCTGGTAGTTGCCGAGGCCCTGGAAGGAGGTCGGTTTCCCGCCGCTGACCTGTTCCTGGGTGTACTCCAGGAAGGAGATCAGTCCGAGCTGGTAGATCGGGTACACCAGCAGCGCGGCGAGGACGGCGAGGGCGGGCGCGAGATACAGCCACGGCGTCCAGCCCCCGTTCCGGGAGCCCGCCCGGCCGGGGCGCGGGCGGTGGGTGCGGTCGGCCATGGTCAGCGCGCCGCCGAGGCGAAGGCGTCGTCCATTTTCTCCGCCGCGTCGGAGGTGGCGGCGGCCACGTCCTTACGGCCGCTGACGATCTCCTGGAGCATGGTCGGCAGCACCTGGGAGGCGTCGATCTGTCCCCAGGCGGGCGAGGCCGGGACGGGCTTGGTGCCGGCCGCCAGGGTGTCGGTGAACGGCTTGACATGGGGCTGGGCCCGGGCGATGTCGCCGCGCACATCCGCGTACGTGGGCAGGAAGCCCATCGCGTCGAACAGCGCCCGCTGGGTCTTCTTGCCGGCCAGCTCCTTCATCAGGTCCACCGCCAGGGTGCGGTGCCCACTGCTCTTCAGCACCCCCAGGTTGTTGCCGCCGGCGAAGGCCGGGGCCACCGAGCCCTTCGCCACCCCGGGCAGCGGCACCACCGCGTACTTCCCCTTCGCCGCGCCGGCCTCCACGGCCGCGTGGCTGAAGTCGCCGCCGATCGCCATCGCGGCCTTGCCCGAGGCGAAGGCGGTGACGGTGGCGTTGCCGCCCATCGAGGCGCAGGAGGCGGCCGGACAGTTCTCGGGGCCGAACAGCGAGGTGTACGCGGCGACGCCCCGGCGGGCGGCCGGACTGTCGATCGCGGCCCGGTAGCCGCCGGACCCGCCCTCCCGGGTGGCCAGGTCGCCGCCGTGCGCCCAGACGAAGGGCAGCGCCCCGTAGGTGTAGGCGCCGCCGACGGCTATCCCGTAGAGCTCGGGGCGGGCCTTGCGGATCTTCCGGGCGGTGGCGGCGAGTTCGTCCTGCGAGCGGGGCACCGCCAGGCCCAGCTCCTTGAAGACGTCGGTGCGGTAGTACAGCGCCCGCACCCCGACCAGCAGCGGGGCCCCGTACACCTTGCCGTCCACGGTCGCCCCGGCGCGGGCGGTGGGGTCGGTGTCCTTGGCCTCCGCCCAGGCGCCGAACTCGGCGGTGACATCGGCCAGTCCGCCGTCCCGGACATAGCCGGCGGTGTCGGTGTTGCCGTACTCGATGAGGTCCGGGGCGCTCGACGGGTCGTTGAAGGCCGCCTTGACCCGCTCGGCGCGGCTCTCCACCGGGATGTACTCGACCTCGACGTCTGTTCCCTCGTGCCGGGCCTCGAAGGCGGAGACGGCGGCGTCCACCACCTTCTTCTTGGGCTCGTTGCCCACCTCCTGGAAGAGCCAGACCCGCAGGGTCCCGGTTCTCTCGTCGCCCCCGGCCCCGCCGCCGGAGGTGGATGGGGCGCACCCGGCGGCGGTCAGCAGCAGGGCCCCGGCGAGGGCGGAAGCGGCGGCGGTACGGACCCGGCGGGCGGACGGCTTCATGGGAGGTCCCCTCCGAAAGCGTTGCAGCATACGCAATGGACGTTTCGCTATGTGCTTCGCAGGAGAGTAGAGCGCCGGAGTGAGGGCCACAAGAGGTCTCGACCACTTCGCGATCACGGTCCCGGCCACGTCGCGGTCACGACGGCCTCCCGGAGCCTCCGAAGCGTCCGGGAACGACGAAGGCCCCCGGTGGCGGCACCGGTACGAGTGGTCGATCTCGTACCGGTGTCGCACACCCGGGGGCCTCGCGAGGCGTCGGGGAGGCGCGGAGGCTCCGAGGAGGAGCGGAGCGCGGCGCCTACTTCTTGTCCTTGCCGCCCTTGCCCTTGTCCTTGTCGCCGCCGGCGCCCATGGACTCGTAGATCTCCTTGCACATCGGACAGACCGGGTACTTCTTGGGGTCCCGCCCCGGCACCCAGACCTTGCCGCACAGCGCGACCACGGGAGTGCCGTCGAGGGCGCTCGCCATGATCTTGTCCTTCTGGACGTAATGGGCGTAGCGCTCGTGGTCGCCGTCGCCGTGCGACGTCTGCGGCGTCGGCTCTACGAGGGTCCCCGTACCTGCCCCGCGCTCGGGCTCAAGAGTGCTCATGGGCTCCAAGGGTACCCACGTCGGCGACGGGCCGGGAGCGCGGTCGCACGTCCGTGCGGCGGACCGCGAACCGCCCGTACCCGCCCTTCCCGCCCACCGCCCGGCTGTGAACCCCATCACGCCACCTCCGCCCCCGGGGCCCCTTCCGCGCCGGCCGTCCAGCCGCCCGCGACCGCCGGGCCGGTGGCCGAAAACCCACGGCCGGAAGCCGGTGGATCACCCGGCTGACGCGACAGCTCAGTTCAGCGAGGGGTCATCCGGATAGGTGGCGATCATCGCCAACTCGCTGCGCTGCCGCCGCAGCACATCCCGCCACAGCGTCTCGGGGCGCGGCGAGGAGACGTCACCGGGCTCGGAGTCCACCACGAACCAGGCGCCCTCGGCCAGCTCGTCCTCCAGCTGGCCGGGCCCCCACCCCGCGTACCCGGCGAAGATCCGCAGCGAGCCCAGCTCGGCCGCCAGCAGCTCGGGCGGCGCCTCCAGGTCGACCAGGCCGATCGCCCCGTACACCCGGCGCCAGCCGAGCAGCCCCTCCGGCTCGTCCGACTCGTCCGGCTCCCCGGCATCCGCCGTCCGCGATCGCGAACCATCCGGGCCGCCGCCGGGGGATCCGTCCACGCGGTGGCCGCCGGTCCCGTCCGGGCCGGGGGCGCCGGGCGGTCCGTCCAGGCCACCGGGGCCGTCACCGGGGACGACGGCCAAGCCGAGCGCCGCGTCCAGGGACACCGGGCCGCCCTGGAAGACCACCCCGGGCTCACCGGCCAGCGGCGCCCAGGGCTCCAGGATGTCGCCGACGTCCACCGGGGTGGGCCGGTTGAGGACCACGCCGAGGGTTCCCTCGTCGTCGTGGTCGAGCAGCAGCACCACCGCGCGGTCGAAGTTGGGATCGGCCAGCGCGGGGGTGGCGACCAGCAGCCGCCCGGTGAGCGAGGACACCTCGGTCATGCCTGACATCATCCCGCATCCGGCCGCCCGATGGGGGCCGACGGCGAAGCGGATGCCGGGAAGGACCGGGAGCGGGCACCCGGAGCGGCGGGGAGCGGATGTCCGAGCGGCAGGGAGCGGATCACCCGGAAGGTCCCGGAGCGAATGCCCGGAAGGTCCGGGAACCGGCGCCCGGGAGGTCCGGCCGGGGGCGCTGCCGCCGGTCCGGCTGGCCGAAAGCGGACGGTAACCCTCCGCGAGAGGTTCGGAACACACGGTGTTGTGCCGAATTCATTACATCTGGCAGGCGTCCGCGGGCTACCGGAACGGGTGGTGCACCCCCTTACCCTTTTCCCTGGCCCCCTGCCCGACCTCCTCCCTGGCTCCGCCGGGGGGACCCCCATCGGAACGCGAGATTCATGACCGGCACTGACGATGTCCTGCTTGTCCACGGCGGCACCCCGCTGGAGGGCGAGATCCGCGTCCGCGGCGCGAAGAACCTCGTGCCCAAGGCGATGGTCGCCGCCCTGCTCGGCAGCTCGCCGAGCCGGCTGCGCAACGTCCCCGACATCCGGGACGTCCGCGTGGTGCGCGGGCTGCTCCAGCTGCACGGGGTGACGGTGCGCCCGGGCGACGAGCCGGGTGAGCTGGTGCTCGACCCGACGCACGTCGAGTCGGCCAACGTCGCCGACATCGACGCGCACGCGGGCTCCTCGCGCATCCCGATCCTGTTCTGCGGCCCGCTGCTGCACCGTCTGGGGCACGCCTTCATCCCCGGCCTCGGCGGCTGCGACATCGGCGGCCGGCCGATCGACTTCCACTTCGACGTGCTGCGCCAGTTCGGCGCGGTCATCGAGAAGCGGGACGACGGCCAGTACCTGGAGGCCCCGCAGCGGCTGCGCGGCACCAAGATCCGGCTGCCGTACCCGTCGGTCGGCTCCACCGAGCAGGTGCTGCTGACGGCCGTGCTGGCGGAGGGTGTGACCGAGCTCTCCAACGCGGCCGTGGAGCCGGAGATCGAGGACCTCATCTGCGTACTGCAGAAGATGGGCGCCATCATCTCCATGGACACCGACCGCACCATCCGGATCACCGGTGTGGACAAGCTCGGCGGCTACACCCACCGGGCCCTCCCGGACCGCCTGGAGGCGGCCTCCTGGGCGTCGGCGGCGCTGGCGACCGAGGGCGACATCTACGTCCGCGGGGCGCACCAGCGGTCGATGATGACCTTCCTCAACACCTACCGGAAGGTCGGCGGCGCCTTCGAGATCGACGACGAGGGCATCCGCTTCTGGCACCCGGGCGGCCAGCTGAAGTCGATCGCGCTGGAGACGGACGTGCACCCCGGCTTCCAGACCGACTGGCAGCAGCCGCTGGTGGTGGCGCTGACCCAGGCCACCGGGCTGTCCATCGTGCACGAGACGGTGTACGAGTCGCGGCTCGGCTTCACCTCGGCGCTCAACCAGATGGGCGCGCACATCCAGCTGTACCGGGAGTGCCTGGGCGGCTCGGACTGCCGCTTCGGCCAGCGCAACTTCCTGCACTCGGCGGTCGTCTCCGGCCCGACCAAGCTGCAGGGCGCCGACCTGGTCATTCCCGACCTGCGGGGCGGCTTCTCCTACCTGATCGCCGCGCTGGCGGCGCAGGGCACCTCGCGGGTGCACGGCATCGAGCTGATCAACCGCGGCTACGAGAACTTCATGGACAAGCTCAAGGAGCTGGGCGCCAAGGTCGAGCTGCCGGGCAGCGCGGCGGTCTGACCGGCCCGCACGCCCGGTGCACCGCGGCCCCCGCGCGCCCTTCCCGGCGTACGGGGGCCGCGGTGCGTCCCGGGGGCGGCCAGGGAGGCCCGGGGAGGGCCTGTGGACGTACGCGAAAGGGCGGCCACCCCCCATCGGGGGCGGCCGCCCTTCTGCGTACGCTCAGCCGAGCCCGCTCGGCCGGTGCGGTGGCCGGACGGTGCCGGTCATCGCTCCGGGCGGCTCACTTGCCCTTGGCGGCTTCCTTGAGCTTGGAGCCCGCGGAGACCTTGACGCTGTAGCCGGCGGGGATGTTGATCGGCTCGCCGGTCTGCGGGTTGCGGGCGGTACGAGCGGCACGCGAGGTGCGCTCGAAGGTCAGGAAGCCGGGGATGGTGACCTTCTCGTCACCC
Organism: Streptomyces lichenis; assembly: GCF_023218175.1. Classification (GTDB taxonomy): domain Bacteria; phylum Actinomycetota; class Actinomycetes; order Streptomycetales; family Streptomycetaceae; genus Streptomyces; species Streptomyces lichenis. The sequence goes on from NZ_JALPTH010000003.1 coordinate 208,887, forward strand.
TTGGCGACGATCTCACCCACGGTCTCGGCGAGAGCGGCCAGCACGGCGTCGGCGTCCTTGCGGGTCACCTCGGCACGGTCGGCCAGGGCGGCCACCAGCTCACTGCGGTTCATGTTGTTACTCCCGTGTTCTTCTTGCTGTCAGGCGTGCCAGGCGGCGGAGCCGCACAGGGGGCACAGCAGAGCCGATGCTGCCAGGGCCCTTGGTCGGTTCTCGGACCCGGGTCTGCCGTCAGACCCTCGCCCAGATAGGCATCCTGCCCCCACCAGCGCCGGGAAAGCCAATCCGGCACCCCCCGGAGTCACACGAAAAGCGCCACCCGGAGGTGGTGGTGACGGTCCGTGGACCGCCCCGGGACTCCCCGGAGCGGCCCGCCCCCGCGCGTACGGAGTCCCCGCGGCGCGCGGGGACCCCCGTACGGGGGAGGCGGCCCGGGGTCAGGAGGCGGCCGGGGCCGTCACCCCCGCGGCCTTGGCGGCCTCGCGGACCGCGCCCGCGACCGCGCCGGCGACCTTGTCGTTGAAGACCGAGGGGATGATGTAGTTCGGGTTCAGCTCGTCCTCGGTGACCACGTCCGCCAGGGCGGTGGCGGCGGCGAGCATCATCTCGGTGTTGACGGTCCGGGACTGGGCGTCCAGCAGGCCGCGGAAGACACCCGGGAAGACCAGCACGTTGTTGATCTGGTTGGGGAAGTCGGAGCGGCCGGTGGCCACCACCGCGGCGGTCTGGCGGGCGACGGCCGGCTCCACCTCGGGGTCCGGGTTCGCGAGTGCGAACACGATGGCGCCCTCGGCCATGGCCGCCACGTCGTTCCCGTCGAGCACGTTGGGGGCCGAGACGCCGATGAAGACGTCCGCGTCCACCACGGCCTCCTTGAGGGTGCCGGTGACGCCCTCGGGGTTGGTGTTGTCGGCGATCCAGCGCAGCGGCGACTCGGGGTCGGCGTCCACCAGGTCCTCGCGGCCCGCGTGCACCACACCATGGATGTCGGCGACCACCGCGTGCTTGACGCCCGCGGCCAGCAGCAGCTTGAGGATGGCGGTACCGGCCGCGCCCGCGCCGGACATCACCACCCGGACGTCGCCGAACGCCTTGCCGACCACCCGCAGCGCGTTGGTGAGCGCGGCGAGCACCACGATGGCGGTGCCGTGCTGGTCGTCGTGGAAGACCGGGATGTCCAGGGCCTCGCGCAGCCGGGCCTCGATCTCGAAGCAGCGCGGCGCGGAGATGTCCTCCAGGTTGATGCCGGCGAAGCCGGGGGCGATCGCCTTGACGATCTCCACGATGGCGTCGGTGTCCTGGGTGTCCAGGCAGAGCGGCCAGGCGTCGATGCCGGCGAACCGCTTGAACAGGGCCGCCTTGCCCTCCATCACCGGCAGCGCGGCCTTGGGGCCGATGTTGCCCAGGCCCAGCACCGCGGAGCCGTCGGTGACGACCGCGACGGAGTTGCGCTTGATGGTGAGGCGGCGGGCGTCCTCGGGGTTCTGGGCGATCGCCATGCAGACCCGGGCCACGCCGGGGGTGTAGATCATCGAGAGGTCGTCGCGGTTGCGGATGGGGTGCTTGGACGCCATCTCGATCTTGCCGCCGAGGTGCATCAGGAACGTACGGTCGGAGACCTTGCCGAGGACGACGCCCTCGATGTCGCGGAGCTTGGCGACGATCTCGTCGGCGTGCGCGGTGGAGGAGGCGGCGATGGTGACGTCGATCCGCAGCTTCTCGTGGCCCGAGGCGGTCACGTCGAGGCCGGTGACCGAGCCGCCCGAGGACTCCACCACCGTGGTGAGCTGGGAGACCGCGGTTCCGCTCGCGGGCACCTCCAGCCGGACCGTCATCGAGTAGGAGACGCTGGGCGCCGTTGCCATGGCCGTGTTCCTCTGCTTTCCGCTTCGCTTCGTTGCCGCACCGCCCTGGCCGGTGGCCGGGCGGCGCCCTCCGATGGTCGCACCTACCTGCGAGTAGCAGGTAATAACGGTCATTGAGGTTTCGGAAACTGTTTTCCGCTATGCGAGAGACACTGTACGAGGCTCACGGTCCGGGCGGAACCCCCGCCCTCGGAGGACGCCCTGAGCCGCAAACGCCGGCGGGTCCGTGTCTTCGTCGGAAGACACGGACCCGCCGGCGTTCTCAAGCGTGGAAGTGGCACCGGCCCGCCATGCTCGCCTCGCGGCAAGTGGTCGCTCTCAGCGACTAAGGTTGGGCCCGGGGGCTTGGATCGGGCCGGTGCCACACCCAGGCTAACAAACCCTCCCCGAAGGTGATTCCCGCACGCGGCAACCGATTTCCGCGATGCCCCCGAGCGGCCCCATCACCCGGGCCCCGCCTCTCAGTCCCGCAGCAGATCCGGTACGCCGTCCGCGTCCGGCTCGTCGCGCGGACCGGCGACCACGGTCAGCTGCTGGGTCGCCCGGGTGAGCGCCACGTACAGCACCCGCAGCCCGGCCGGGGACTCGTCGGCGATCTCGGCGGGCGAGACCACCACCGTGGCGTCGTACTCCAGCCCCTTGGCCTCCAGGCTGCCGAGCGCCACCACACGCTCGCCGAGGCCGTCGAGCCACCCGGCCGCCTCCTCGCGCCGCCGCATGGCGACGACCACGCCCACCGTGCCGTCCACCAGCTCCAGCTGGCGGCGCGCCTCCTCGCGTACCACCGCGCCCAGCTCGGCACCGTCCAGCGCGGTGAACCGGGGCCGTACGCCGGTGGAGCGCACCGCGCGAGGGGCCGTCATGCCGGGCATGGCCAGCGCCAGCACCCGGGCCGCCAGCTCGGCGATCTCGGCCGGGTTGCGGTAGTTCACGGTCAGCTCGAAGCGGCGGCGCGGCCGGGTGCCCAGGGCCTCGTCGCGGGCCTCGGCCGCCTCCTCGGGCAGCGGCCAGGAGGACTGCGCGGGGTCGCCGACCACGGTCCAGGTGGCGGTGCGGCCGCGCCGGCCGACCATCCGCCACTGCATGGGCGTGAGGTCCTGCGCCTCGTCCACGATGACGTGCGCGTACTCGGTGCGCTCCTGGGCGAGCCGCTCGGCCCGCTCGCGCCGGCTCTCCTCCCGTACCGGCATCAGCTCCTCCAGCCCGGTGAGCTGGTCCAGCGGGTCCAGCTCCCGCCGGCGGCGCGGCCGGGCGGGGGTGCCGAGCAGGGTGTTCAGCTCGTCCAGGAGCGCCACGTCGTGCACGGACAGCTCCGGGCGGCGCAGCGAGCGGGCGAGCCGGCGGACCTCGCCGGGGTTGAGCACCCGGCGGGCCCAGCGTCCGAGCCGGCGCTCGTCGGCCATGGCGGTGAGCACCTGGCGCGGGGTCAGCTCGGGCCACCAGGCGTCCAGGAAGCCGGTGAAGGAGTCCTCGGTGGTGACGTCCTCGTCGAAGGAGGAGCGCAGCTCGGCGGCGAGCTCGGGGTCGTTGTGCCGGGAGCCGGCGCCGGACTGGGCGTACAGGGCGTCCAGCAGCAGCCGGCGGGCGCGCGGGCGCAGCAGGTTGACCGGGGCGGTGCCGCCGAGCACGGCGTGGCGGATCCGGGTCAGCTCCTCGGCCTCCAGCTCCAGCCGGCGGCCGAAGGCGACCACCCGCAGCCGCTGCGGGGCGCCGCCGCCCTCCAGGGCGCCCCGGGCGGCCTTGCGGAGCACCTTGAGCATCCGGGCGGAGCCCTTGACCCTGGCGGTGGCGGGATCGTCGTAGCCGGTGGCCTCCGCCCCGTCGACCAGGCTGCCCAGGGCGCGGATGGCGACCTGGCCCTCCTCGCCGAGCGAGGGCAGCACGCCCTCGGTGTAGGAGACCAGCAGCGGGGTGGGCGAGACGATGAGGATGCCGCCGGAGTAGCGGCGCCGGTCCTGGTAGAGCAGGTAGGCGGCGCGGTGCAGGGCGACGGCGGTCTTGCCGGTGCCGGGGCCGCCCTCCACATAGGTGACGGAGGCGGCGGGGGCGCGGATGACCAGGTCCTGCTCGGCCTGGATGGAGGAGACGATGTCCCGCATGGTGTGGCCGCGGGAGCGGCCGAGCGCGGCCATCAGGGCGCCGTCGCCGATGACGGCCAGTTCGGCGCCGTCCAGGGCGGCGGTCAGCTCGGGGCGCATCAGGTCGTCCTCGACGCCGAGGACGCGGCGGCCCTTGGAGCGGATGACCCGGCGGCGCACCACCCGGCCGGGGTCGACCGGGGTGGCCCGGTAGAAGGGGGCGGCGGCCGGGGCGCGCCAGTCGATGACCAGCGGGGTGTAATCGGCGTCCAGCACGCCCATCCGGCCGATGTGCAGGGTCTCGCCGATGTCGGCGGTGTGGTCGGCGCGTACGGCGTCGTCGGCGGGCTCGATGGAGGTGTACGCCCCGTCGGGCCCCTTCTTGCCGTCCTTGCCGTTCAGCAGGTCGATCCGGCCGAAGAGGAAGTCCTCGTACTCGTTGTTGAGCCGGTTGAGGTGGACGCCGGCCCGGAAGACCTGGGCGTCGCGCTCGGCGAGGGCGCCGGGGGTGCCGACCTGGCCGAGCCGATGGGCGTCCTTCATCAGGAACTCCGCCTCGTGGATCTTCTCGTCCAGGCGGCGGTACACCTGGTCCAGATGCTCCTGCTCGACCCCGATCTCCCGGTCGCGGACCGTGTCGACCAGTCTGTCGGCTTCCTGCGCGGCCACCGAGGCCCCCTTCTCATGTGCGTTGGGCAGCCGTCGAGCTTATTGCACAGGAGGCGGGTGTGTCAGGCCGCGTGGCCCGGCGGGGCGGGGTACGCCCGTACGGGTGGCACGGTACGTGCGTACGGGTGTCCGCTCACCCGCGTACGGGGGCCGGGGGCCGGCCGTCAGGCGTCCACCTCCACCAGCCGCTGCCCGTCGAAGGTGCGGACCTCGAAGCGGTCGATGTCGGCCCGGCTCATCGCGGCGCCGCCGTGCACGTAGAGCGGGGAGCGGGCGGCCTCGTGCGGGCTGTCGGGAAAGCCGTACCCCCACGTGGGCACCGACCAGGAGGCGACGGTCTCCTCCTCGCCGCTCTTGGAGACGGCGACCAGCCGGCACTTCAGCGGGCCCTTGACGTTCTTCAGCTCCAGCACGGCGTGGGTGCCCCAGCCCTTCTTCTCCAGCCCGACGGTGGCGGCGACCTTGCTGCCCGGGTCGGTGCCGGTCAGCTTCTCCTCCATGTGGTGGAAGAAGGCGTCCTCGGCGGGGCTGGTGGGGTGCGGGTCGGCGGCCGCCTGGTTGGTGCGGGCGTCCTGGGCGGCGGTGCCGCCGCCGGTGGCGGCGATGGCGGCGACCGGGCCGCCGATGATCAGCGCGGCGGCGGCCGCGACCAGCAGCCGGGTGCGGCGGCGGCGCTGGGCGCGCTTGCGGGCCACCTCGTCCACCAGCCGGCCCAGCATCGGCCCGTCGCCCTCGCCCGGCGCGCCGGAGCGCGGCCCCGGCACCGGGGCGCCGTGCCGGGCGTGTCCGGGCCCGGACAGCGCGGAGGGCCCGTGGTGCGACGGGCCCGGGAAGGCGAGCGGCGGTTGCGTCCGCCGGGGTACGGAGTCCCCGTACGCGGTGTCCGGCGGGTCGCTCCACAGCGGGCCGCCCGCTCCGGGCGGGGCCAGCGGCCGGTCGGCCGGGCCGGGTGGTTCGGCGAGCAGCGCGAGCATGGGCGCCAGCCCGGAGAACTCCTCCAGGTGCGCGGCGCACACCGGGCAGCCGGCGAGGTGGGCCTCGAAGGCGGTGGCCTCGGCGTCGTCGAGAATGCCGAGCGCGTAGGCGCCGACGGCGTCGTGCACCGACTCGTTCTCGTATGTCGTCATGCCGAGATCCCCCTCTCCTCCAGTGCGAGCTTCATGGAGCGCAGCGCGTAGAACACGCGGGACCGCACGGTCCCGCTGGGTATGCCGAGTTTCTCGGCCGCCTCGTTGACCGTACGCCCCTTGAAATACGTCTCGACCAAGACTTCCCGATGGGCCGGGGTCAAATCGTCGAGCGCGTCAGAGAGCGTCATCAGCCACAACGCCTTGTCGATCTCGTCCTCCGCGGGCATGACCTCAAGCGGCGACGGATCGACCTCCTGCGGCCGGGCCTGCCGGCTGCGGTGGCCGTCGATGACGATGCGCCGGGCGACCGTCACCAGCCAGGGTCGGACAGAGCCGGTCGCGTGGTTCAGCGAACCGGCGTTCTTCCAGGCACGGATGAGCGTCTCCTGCACCACGTCCTCGGCCCGCTGGCGGTCGCCGGCGACGAGGCGGAGTACATAGGCGAGCAGGGGGCCGGCGTGTTCACGGTAGAGCGCCCGCATCAACTCCTCGTCCGGGACTTCGGGTTTGGTGCGTGGCGCCGCCGCGCGGTGCCGGGCCCGATGCGTCCCCCGACGGTCATCGGCCACGGCGGCATCCTTGCGCACCTGGAACCTCCCGGTCGAGACCCTGATCTGAGTCGTTGTCCTCCATCACTACGGGACCCCGGGCCCGGTCCACTCAACGCCGACAGGATTTTTCTCGGAAACTTTCACAAGTGCCCGTATGCGCACGGTCGGTGACGGGCGGGACGGGTGATTCGCCTGCGCTTGCCGCCGGTTGACCCCTTGGAGCCGTACGCGGGGTAACCGCCGGAGGGGGCGGAGATGGGCGCGTACGCGCCGAGGGGGCCTCCCGACAACTGGTCGGGAGGCCCCCTCGGGCAACCGGTGCGTCAGCCGGTCTTGGCGGCGGGCTTCTTCCTGGTGCCGTTGGGCCACAGCCGCGGACTGCGCTTGGCGGCGACGTCCTCCAGCCAGCCCACCGAGACGATCGCGGCGGCGAGCAGCGGGAAGACCAGCAGCAGCATCAGCACCGGGTACGCGGCGGAGATCTGCGCCTCGTAGGCCTCGATGCCGGGGATGTCCCAGACCATGTCGATGATCGGCACGGTCAGCATGATCAGCAGGTTGTGCCAGAGGTAGATGGTCACGGCCCGGTTGTTGGCGAGGGTGACCAGGCTGTCCCAGCCGGCCAGCTTCCCCGGCAGGGTCTGCCAGGACGGCGAGTACTGGAGCAGGATCACGCAGAAGCCGAACGACCAGGCGGCCTGGGCCATCGGGATGTCGTTGAGGTCCCAGCCGTCCGGGCCGAGGTGCCCGGACGCCCACCACAGCCCGAAGGCCATGATCAGCGCCGACACCGAGACCGTGGCGTACTTCGGCACCTTCGCGAACAGCCCCTCGTGGTGGGCGAAGCCCAGCACCCAGCAGGAGCCGTAGACGGCGAAGTCGGTGAGGGCCAGCCCGGTCTCACCGGGGATCCGCACCAGTCCGGTGCCGATGACGGCGGTCAGCGCGAGCGGGGCGAGGAGCGTGGCCCACGGCAGCCGGCGGAACGCCCACAGCAGCAGCGGGGAGGCGATCACGAACCACAGGTAGGCCCGGATGTACCAGAGCGGTCCGGCGGCCTGCGCGGCCCAGCTCTGCTCCAGGATCCCGGACTGGCTGCCGCTCTGCCACGGGTAGGGCGGGGCGCCGATCGGGAAGAGGTAGGAGGTCAGCCTGAGGAACCACCAGATCCCCTCCTCCTTCACCGGCTTCCAGCCCAGGTAGAACATCACCGGCAGCACGACCGCGCCGAACGCCCACATGGGCGGCAGCAGCCGGCGGATGCGCCCCCGGATGACCTCCCAGGCCGGCCGGGACAGCGAGCGCGCCATCAGCGAGCCGGCCAGCGCGAACATCACGCCCATGGACGGGAAGAGGATGGTCAGCCAGGCCCAGCCGAAGATGTGGTAGACGATCACGCGCAGCAGCGCGACGGCCCGCAGCACATCGAGGTAGCGGTCCCGGCCCGGCTTCCTCCTCGCCGCCGGCTCGGGGTCGGGCGCGGGCACGGGCTCCGGCCCGGACGCGGCCGCCGAGGGGGCCGGTTCGTCCCGGGTGTCCACCGGGGACCCGGGACCGGCCGGGACGGTGGGCAGCGCGGCGGTGGCACCCATGGCGTGGTCCGCCGCCGGTCCGCTCGCCGTGCGCTGCGCGGGCACCGGTACGGGCACGGGCGCGGGCTCGTGGCCGCGCACCGGCGGCTGGGCCGGGGCGTAGGGGTCCGCGGGGCGGGCCGGCTCCACCGGCCGCCGGGCGCCGAACGCGTCGAAGGACGCGCCAGGGTTCCCGTACGGCTCGGGGCGGCCGGTCGCCGGTCCGGGCGCCGGGTGGCCCTGGCCGTACCCGCCCCCGTAACCGTCGTTGGCGTAGCCGCTGCCGTAGCCGTCGTTCCCGTAGCCGTGACCGTCCGGTCCGGGCTGCCCGGTGCCGTTCCCGGCCTGCGGATGTCCGCCCCCGAACGGCTCGTAGGAGGCCGACGGCTCGTAGGAGGCCGAGGGGTCGAAGGGGGCCGCGGGCTCGAAGGGGTCGCGGGGCCGGGTGGGGCCGGAGCCCTCCGGCGGGGTGGGGTAGCTCATGCCACCGGCCTCCGGTCCTCGCCCGAGCGCCGCTGGCTCGGGATGGAGCCGGGCGCCTCCACCACACCGGTGCGGCGCAGCTTCTGCCAGCGCAGCCGGCCGCCGGTGAGGGCGGTGATCCAGGACTGGAGCAGCACCACGTACATCAGCTGCCGGTACAGCAGCTGCTGGAGCGGCAGGGATATCAGATGGGTCATGCGTTCCTTGTCGAGCCGGAAGGCGTACGCCGCGCAGACCGCCTGGATGGCGAGCACGCCCAGCCAGGCGACCACGGTCTGCCCGGTCGGGCCGAAGACCAGGCCGTACAGCAGGAAGACGTCGATCAGCGGGGCGAGTAGCGGGAACAACACCATGAACAGCGAGACCAGCGGCAGGCCGACCCGGCCGAAGCGGCCGGAGGGGCCGCGCTCGACCAGCGCCCGCCGGTGCTTCCAGATCGCCTGCATGGTGCCGTACGACCAGCGGTAGCGCTGCGACCAGAGCTGCTGGACGCTCTCCGGCGCCTCGGTCCAGGCGCGGGCGCGCTCGGCGTAGACCACGCGCCAGCCGTCGCGGTGCATGGCCATGGTGATGTCGGTGTCCTCGGCGAGGGTGTCCTCGCTCATGCCGCCGACCCGCTCCAGCGCCTCGCGGCGGAACGCGCCGACCGCGCCGGGGATGGTCGGCATGCAGCCGAGCACGTCGTACATCCGGCGGTCGAGGTTGAAGCCCATCACGTACTCGATGTGCTGCCAGGCGCCGATCAGCGAGTCGCGGTTGCCGACCTTGGCGTTGCCGGCCACGGCGCCGACCCGGGGGTCGCCGAAGGGCTGGACCAGCTCGCGGACGGTGGACGGCTCGAAGACCGTGTCGCCGTCCATCATCACGATGATGTCGTGGCGGGCGTTGCGGATGCCGTTGTTCAGCGCCTCCGGCTTGCCGGAGTTGACCTGCCGCACCACCCGCACGTTCGGCAGCCACATCGACTCCACGATGCCGGCGGTGCCGTCGGAGGAGCCGTCGTCGATGACGACGACCTCGATCGGGTGGTCGCTGGCCATCAGCGAGCGCACCGTGTTCTCGATGCACTCCTTCTCGTTGTACGCCGGGACCAGCACGGTGACCGGTTCGGTGACCGGCGCGCCCCAGTGGAAGCCCCGCCGGCGGACCTTGCGGGCGTGCGCGAAGGAGAGCACCAGCATCAGGCCGAAGCGGACGAAGACCAGCACACCGATGATGGCCAGGCCGCCGACCAGGACGGTGGTGACGTTCTCGGAGACGGCGACCGCCCCGGTCCACGCCTTGCCCTTCCACAGCTCCGGGCCGGTGACCGGGGTGTGGGCGCTGGGCGCGCCGAGGGCGTCGGTGAGGGTGGTGAACTCGTAGCCGCGCTTCTGCATGTCCGGCAGGAACCGGTCGAGCGCGGCGACGGTCTGCGAGCGGTCACCGCCGGAGTCGTGCATCAGCACGATGGAGCCCTCGGTGCCCTTGGGCGTGGCGCGCTTGATGATCGCCTCGACGCCGGGGCGCTTCCAGTCCTCGGAGTCGGTGTTGTTGAAGGCGGTGATGTAGCCGCGGCTGCCGATGTACTGGGTGACCGGCCAGGCCTCGTTGTCGAGGGCGTCGGAGAACGAGGAGTACGGGGGCCGGAACAGCGAGGTGCGCACCCCGGCCGCGCCGGTGATGGCGAGCTGGTTCTGCGACAGCTCCCAGTCGATGCGGTCCTTGGACTGGAAGGACAGGTCGGGGTGGTTGAAGGTGTGCAGCCCGAGCTCGTGGCCCTCGTCCACCATCCGCTTGACCAGGTCCGGGTAGCGCGAGGCCATGGTCCCGGTGACGAAGAAGACGCCGTGGGCGTCGTACTCCTTGAGCTTGTCCAGCACCCGGGGCGTCCAGACCGGGTCGGGTCCGTCGTCGAAGGTGATGACCAGCTTCTGGTCGGGGACGCTCAGCGCCTTGGGCTCCGCGCCGCGGGCGTCGATGACCGGGCCGCCCTCCAGGATGTGCTGGGGCACCTTGTCGGTGGGCGCGGGGGTGCGCACCCGGTGGTCGGCGAGGATCTCGCTGTGCACATAGCCGCGCAGCATGAGCATCGCCATGAGCGCGACCAGGAACAGGGAGGGAAGCAGATAGCGCATGGGCAGCCTGCGCCGGCGGACGCGCCGCTGCTTCTGGGCGCGCCGCCTGCCGGAGGATGTCATCTACGGTGTGCCTTCCGCGGCCATCTGCTGGCCGCCGCTCTCTTCGACCGGCGGGTCGGCGGGGTCTTCGGTGGGTGGGGTGACGGTCGGCTCGTCCGTCGGCTCCGTGGTCGGCGGCTCCTCGGTGACCGAGGGCTTGCCCGTGGAGGGTTTGGTGGCGCCGGTGCCACCGCCGGAGGGCCGCTCGTCGGAGGGCCGGGTGTCGGGCCGGTCGGGCCGCTCCGACGTGGTCTCGCCCTCGCGGCCGGGGGTGGTGGTCCCGGCGTCGGCGGAGGTGCCGGGCCGCGGATCGGCGGGGGTGCCGCCCTTCACGTCCGCGCTGCCGGAGGAGCTCGGGTTCGCCGCGCCCCCGGGGTCGGCGGAGGTGGTGGCGCCGGGTTCGGCGTCGACGGCCTCGGTGACGGGTGCGCTGCCGCTGGGCGCGGGCTCGACCTTGGAGGTCTCGGCCTTCTTCTCGGCGGCCGGGCCGGGGATGAGCAGCCAGGGGGCGGCCGAGTTGCCTCCGATGACGGAGACGACGAGCGTCACGGCGTAGACGGCGCAGGCCGCGGCCAGCACCCAGCCGAGGCGGCGGAACTTCTTGCTGCGGCGGCCGCTCTCGTCCACGAAGACGGGGCCGTCGGGGGCGGCGTCGGAATCGGCGCCGGGTATGTCCACCGGGTCGGGTATGACGGATATGCCCGCCCCGCCGGATATCGGGTCACCCGCCATGCCGACCGGCGGCAGCACCGTGGTCGCCTCGACGGGGTCCTCGTCCTCCACCGCGGCACCGACCGACGGCAGCACGGTCATCTGCCCGCCCGCACCGCCGACCGGCGGCAGCACGGCGGTCTGGTCCGCCGCGCCGTACGGGGCGTCCGCCCACTGGCCGTGGCCGTGGTCGGCATACGCGGCGGTGCCGCCCTGGTGTCCGCCCCGGTCGCCGGAGTACGCGAAGTCGTCCAGCTGCTGGGGCAGGGTGCCCTGGTGTACGGAGTGATCGAACGGGTAGGAGGCGTCCGGACCCGGGTAGCCGTAGCCGCCCGCCGCACCGGTGGCCGAAAGACCACCGTGCTGTACGGCGCTTTGGTATGTACCATCTGACGAGGTGTCACCGTACGTCTCGTACGGTTCAGCCGCATGCCCGTTCCAGGCAGGTTCTTGCCACTTGTCCACTGTGTACGCACATCCCCCATTGAGCCGGAGCTGGGCGCACATGGACTGGCTGGAATCGTGGCGCCGGACCGGTCCCCACCCGTCCCTGCGCCACCACTGTTTCTGCTGCACCCGAGACCTATGAATGTAGCGCACGACTACCAAGGACATGGGTTTGGTTCAGTCATTGCCAGTCATGTGCCAAAGGTCACTCTCCGGCAGCCATGTCCCCTCCGCCCTGCGCAACCACCCTCCCTCGGCCGCCAACTCGGCGGCCGCCGCCCGCAATGCGTCCAGCGCGGGATGGCGCAGACCCCGGCGCCAGACCAGCGACACCGGTGACAGCGGCACCGGCCGCACCAGCGGGCGGAGCACACAGCCCGCCATGGCCGGAAAGTCCACCACGGCCAGGACCGGGCGGCGGGTCTTGGCCATGATCCGGCGGAACTCCTCCGCGCCCACCGCCACCGGGGCGGGCGGCGCCACCGCGATCGAGCGCCCGGCGAACAGCCGCGCCGCCAGGTCGGTCCACTCCAGGGTCGCCGGGTTGCCCGCCCCCGCGTAGACCGTCTCCCCGGCCAGCGCGTCCAGCTCCACCTCGTCCCGCCCGGCCAGCGGATGCCCCTCGGGCAGCAGCACCGCCATCGGCTCGTACCGCACCGGCTGCGCCCGGAGCCCGGCCCGCGCCCGCTCCGGCAGCCCGGCGAACCGCCCGAAGGCCGCGTCGATCCGCCCGGCCGCCAGCTGGGCCACCGCACCGGTCAGTCCGCTGCCGTAGCGGGCCATCAGCTCGCAGCCCGGAGCCAGTTCGCGGGCCCGGGCCAGCACCCGGCCGGAGACCAGCCCGTCGGTGTTGACGTCCACCAGCAGCGGCCGGGCGGCGTCGGTGAAGGCCGCGTCCAGCCCCTCGTACGCGGCGAGCACCGCCCGCGCGTGCGGCAGCAGCCGCTCCCCGTCGGCGGTCAGCGCCACCTGGCGGGTGGAGCGGGTGAACAGCTCCGCCCCCAGCTCCCGCTCCAGCCGGCGGATGTCCCGGCTCAGCGCCTGCTGGGCGGTGAACAGCCCGGCGGCGGCGCGGGTGAAGTGCAGCTCCTCCGCCACCGCGAGAAAGCCCCTCAGCAGCCGGGGCGGCAGATCGGCGACCATGGCCCCAGAACTTACAACACAGACGCGTCAATCGCCCTCGACCAGGTGTTGGACCCCCACCGCCCTCCCCGCCGAAGCTGACCCCGTGCCCTCCCCCGAACCCCCTCCCCACACCTCCTTCCACCTCGCCCTCTCCCCCGAGTCCCCGGTCCTCGGCCCGCGCCGCTCCTCCCCCGCCCTGATCCCGCGCACCGGCCTCCCATCCCACCGCGCCCCCCGCTCCCCTTCTCCGCGCGGCTCCTCCTACCGCCGGCTCTTCGACGCCCCCGGGGCGCGGGCCTTCACCCTGGCCAACCTCCCCGCCCGGCTGACCGCCGGGATGTTCAGCGTCAGCGCGGTGATCATGATCGCCGGGGCCTACGGCTCCTACGCCCTGGCCGGGGCGGTCACCGCCACCGGGCTGACCGCCACCGCGCTGGTGGCCCCCTTCACCGCCCGGCTGGCCGACCGCCACGGGCAGGGCAGGGTGGCCGTCCCCGCCACCGCCCTCGCCGTCCTCGGCTCCCTCGCCCTGCTGCTCTGCGTCCACCTCCGGGCGCCCGCCTGGACCCTGTTCGCCGCGTACGCCGCGACCGCCACCACGCCCAACCTCGGCGGGATGGCCCGCGCCCGCTGGGCGCGTCTGCACCGGGACGACCCGGCGGCCCGGCACACCGCCAACGCCTTCGAGCAGGCCGTGGACGAGCTGTGCTTCATGCTCGGCCCGGTGGCCGCCGCCTTCCTGTGCGCGGCCCTCTTCCCCGAGGCCGGCACCCTCACCGGCGCCGCGCTGCTGCTCACCGGCACCCTGCTGTTCGCCGCCCAGCGCACCACCGAACCCCCGGCGACCCGCCCGGCCACCCGCTCCCCCACCCCCCTCCGATCCCCCGGCATGCCCGCCCACCTCACCGTCTTCCTCGCCACCGGCGCGGTCTTCGGCTCCCTGGAGGTGGTGACCCTGGCGTACGCGGAGGGCCCGGCGGGCGGTGTGGTGCTGGCGCTCCAGGCGGCCGGCTCCTGCCTGGCGGGGCTGGTCTACGGCCGGTCCCGGCGCGGCGGCGGTCTCACCGGCTGCCTGGTGGCGATGACGGCCCTGATGTGCCTTCCGCCGCTGGCGGTGGCTGCGACCGGCTCGCTGCCGGTGCTGGCCGCCGCCCTGCTGGTCGCGGGCGCGGCCACCGCGCCGACCATGGTGACCGGGATGACCCTGGTCCAGAAGCTGACCCCGTCCGGGCAGCTCAACGAGGGCATGACCCTCGCGGTGACCGCCCTGCTCGGCGGTATCGCGGCGGGCGCGGCCGGCGGCGGCCGGCTGGTCGAGCACCTCGGCCCCGCCACCGCCTACGCCACCCCCGCCGGCGCCGCCGCCTTGGCCCTGTTCCTCTCCCTCCTCAGCCTTCGGCGGCCAGCCTCCCGCCGAGCTCCTCGTCCGCCACATCCTCCTGGTGGGTGAGGAACACCCACTGATGGCCCGAGGGGTCGCGCAGGATGACGGTCCGGTCGCCGTGGAAGGTGTCCGTCGGCGGCTGGAGGATCTCCGCCCCGGCCTCCTCGGCGCGCGCCGCCAGCGCGTCCACGTCGTCCACGAAGACATGGAGCGCCACCGAGGTCCCACCCAGCGCCGTGGGCGCCCGGAACCCTCCGCCCCCGCCCTCCCCATCGGAATCACCCAGCATCAGCACCGAGGGCCCGATGCTGATCTCGGCGTGCAGCACCCCGCCGCCCGGGGCGTCCACCCGTACGTCCTCCCGGGCGCCGAAGGCCCGCTGGTAGAAGTCGATCGCCGCCGCGGCGTCCGCCACCCTGATGTTCGGCACCACCGCGTACCGGTACCGGTCCGGGGTCTCGCCGCCCTTTTCCGTGCCCTCACTCATCCTCGGCCTCCCCTCGTCAGGCGCCGGGGCGGACCCCCCGCGCTCCGCCACCCAACGTAGGAGCCCGCCCCCACCCGAGGTCAAGGGCGCCTGGGGCCAAGGGCATTGGCGCCCCCGCTACCGCAGCGCCGCCGACCGCGCCTGACCTCGGACGTACTCCGGGTACCACTTGGTGAACTTGATGGCGAGGACCAGCAGGATGATCGGGATGACCCAGTTGAACCAGTCGCCCAGGCCACTCGTGTGCAGGGCGATCAGTCCCAGGACGGCGGTGACCAGGAAGACGGTTGCCCACACGGCGGTCAGCACCTGGTTGGTGCGGTGGAAGGCGGGGGTGTTCCACAGCTCCCGGGGCACCGACTCCCGGGCGTACTGCTCGGTGAAGGGCATGGTGGCCAGGGAGGCGAAGGCGACCACCGCCAGCACGCCGTTGGACAGCACCTGGGCGTAGGTCTCCAGCCAGATCAGGTCCTGGCGGTCGAGGACGAACCCGAGGATCCAGATCACCCCGAAGAAGAGGATGGCGGCCACGTTGAGCAGCTTGGCCGTCCCGTGCCGGAGGTCGGGCAGGCTGAGCACCACCGAGGCGACGAGCGCGGTGAAGGCGGCGAGCTTCCAGGTGCTGGGTCCGGCGATCACATCGAAGATGATCCAGGGCGCGAAGCTGAGGATGACCCCGCCGCCGTGCAGGGGGGAGGGCCGCGTACCCGTGTCGCTGCCGGTCCGTTCATGGAGATGAGCCATCGGTACCTCCGCGGAAGGGGCGCCCCGTACGACGCCACTCCGTACTCATCGTGCGAGCCCCGCCCCCCGCCCGCATCTCGGACGCACGGCAGACACGACGACGAGCCTTCGGGGCCCAAGACCACGAACGCCCACCCCGACGAACCCCCGGGGGTGCGGGTGGGCGAAGCCCCCCGCCCAGCGCGGACGAAGTCCGCGCACAACACGACGAGGCGACCCATGCCCGCGCTGTCCGCGGGCACAGATCGCCTGTCGCCGAGTGGAGATGGCGGGAATCGAACCCGCGTCCAACGGTGCGGAATCAGGGCTTCTCCGTGTGCAGTCCGCTTCGCTTTTCTCAGCCCCGGAGATCACGCGGACAAGTCTCCGACGGGCTCAGTCACTGTTTGTTTTTCCGCTACACCCCGTGACCGGGTCTAGCGGTGGAGTTCCCTAGTCGATGCCAGGATCCGGGTCGGGAACACCCCCGGGCTGACACTTCGCAAGTCGCTACTTAGGCAGCGAGGGCGAAGGAATCGCGCTTGGTGTTGGCGATTATTGGTTTCGGCGCGTGGTTTACGAGATCATTGCCGCTTCCTCGACACGCTTCCCCTGCTTCGACATCCGCTGTCGAAACCGATCATCCCCATGTTGATTTTTCAATCCGCGCCCCTGCCGTGAGGGGCAGGAGCCATCGTACGTGACCAACGTGCGATGGTGCCAGCGCATTCCCGACCGGCGCGGGGCCCGGTGCCGTACGGACGCTCAGGCCCGCTGGCGGCGGCGGGCGGCGGAGACGGCGCGGTCGGTCTCGCGGCGGTCCTGCTTCTCGCGCAGGGTCTGCCGCTTGTCGAACTCCTTCTTGCCCTTGGCGAGCGCGATCTCGACCTTCGCCCGGCCGTCCTTGAAGTACAGGGCCAGCGGGACGATGGTGTGGCCGGTCTCCTGGGACTTGGACTCCAGCTTGTCGATCTCCGCGCGGTGCAGCAGCAGCTTGCGCTTGCGGCGGGCGCTGTGGTTGGTCCAGGTGCCCTGGGCGTACTCGGGGACGTGCACGTTGTGCAGCCAGGCCTCGTTCCCGTCGATCTGGACGAAGCCGTCCGCCAGCGAGGCGCGCCCCTGGCGGAGCGACTTCACCTCCGTGCCGGTGAGCACGAGGCCGCACTCGTAGGTGTCCAGGATGTGGTAGTCGTGCCGCGCCTTCTTGTTCTGCGCGACCAGCTTGCGTCCGGTGTCCTTCGCCTTCGTCATAGTGCCGTCATTTTCGCACTACGACCCGGTGCCCAGGCCACTCAATACCTGGCGGGCCCGCTCCTCCGCGCCGCTTTCGTCCGCCGACAGGTCGGGGGTGATGCCCCGGCCGTCCACGGCGGCCCCGGACGGGGTGCGGTAGTGGCCGACGGTGGTCTCGGCGACCGAGCCGTCCGGCAGGGCGCTGGGCATCTGCACCGAGCCCTTGCCGTACGTACGGCTGCCGACGGTGACCGCCCGGCCGCGGTCCTTCAGGGCCCCGGCCAGCAGCTCGGCCGCGCTCATCGTGCCGCCGTCCAGCAGCACCGCCAGCGGGCGGCCGGTGTCCCCGCCGGGCTCGGCGGTGAGGCTGCGCTGCTCGCCGTCCATGTCGTACGTGGCGACCAGCCCGCCGTCCAGGAAGGCGGAGGCCGCGGTGACCGCCTCGGCGACCAGTCCCCCGCCGTTGCCCCGCAGGTCCAGCAGCACCCCGGCGCCGGGCGGGGCGGCCCGGACCGCCTCGCGCACCCGCTCGCCGCTGCCCTTGGTGAACGCCGCCACCCTGATCCGTACCGTGCCGTCGGCGGGCCGGCGGACGGTGACGTCCTCCGCCGCCAGGGTGGTGCGGCGCAGGGCCTGGGTCCAGGCGCGGGCGCCGCGCTGGACGGCGAGGCTGACCTCCGTACCGGGCCGGTCCCCCTCCCCCCGCAGCAGGGACACCGCCTCGGCGGCCGGCCGGTCCTCCACGGGGCGGCCGTCCACCGCGCGCAGCCGGTCGCCGGGGCGCAGTCCGGCGCGGTCGGCGGGGCCGCCCGCGCGGACCTTGGCCACCTCGATCCGGCCGTCGGCGGCGCGCCGCACGGAGAGCCCGACGCCGGTGTACCGGCCGTCCAGGGCGCGGGCGAACTCGGCGTACTCGCCCCGGTCGTAGACCGCGCCCCAGCGGTCGCCGCTGCGGCTGACGACCTCCTCGGCCGCCTGGGCGCCGGACTTGCCCTCGGCGACCGCCTCGGCGGCCGCCCGGGCCAGCTCGGCGCGGTCCACCCGGGCCGGCGCGGTCCCGTCGGCCCGGGCCGCGGGGGTGGGACGGTGCAGGCCCTCGTCCTGCTGGGGCAGGCAGTCGATGGCCGCCGCGGTGGCGACCACGGTGGCGAAGAGCACGGTCAGGGCCGCCCCGCGGCTGCGAGGACCGCGGGGCCGCGTACAGAACTCGGGGCCCGGCATGGCGCCCACTCTAGGACAAGCCCAGGGCGGAGGACGGCCGTTGGCGAGGAGGCGCCAGGGGCGCTCGTCACACCTTCAGGTACTTGCGCAACGCGATGAGCGCCGCCAGGGACGGCATCAGCAGGCCGATGACCAGCACCAGCGGCAGCACCGCGACGACCGCGTCCCAGCCGATGAAGTTGACCACCGGCATCGTCTCGGCGAGTCGCAGCCCGCCGTCGATCAGGAAGTACCGCCCCAGCAGCAGCAGTCCGCAGGCCACCACACCGCCCAGCAGACCGGCGACGGCGGCCTCCATGATGAACGGCATCTGGATGTAGAAGCTGGACGCGCCGACCAGCCGCATGATCCCGGTCTCCCGGCGGCGGCTGAACGCCGACACCCGCACGGTGTTGACGATCAGCAGCAGCGCGATCACCAGCATCAGCGCCATCACGCAGAGCGCCGCCACGTTCATCCCGCGCATCATCTGGAAGAGCGTCTCCAGCTCCTCGCGCTGGTCCTGCACCGAGTGCACCCCGGCCCGCCCCGCGAAGGCGGTCGAGATCACCTGGTACTTCTCCGGGTCCTTCAGCTTGATGCGGTACGACTCCTGCATCTGGTCCGGGGTGATGATGCTGGCGATCGCGCTGTCCCCGTACAGCTCCTTGTAGTGCTTGTACGCCTCGTCCGAGGTCTCGAAGTAGACCTTGTCGACGATCGCCGTGAGCTCGTCGAGGTCGGACTTGATCTCCTTCTTCTGCGCCGCGGTGACCGCGCCCTTGGCGCAGGCGGGGGTCGCCGGGGCGCCCGCCGCCCCTCCCCCCGCGTCGTTCTTGTTGCAGAGGTAGACGGTGACGTTGACCTTGTCGTACCAGAAGTCCTTCATCGCGCTGACCTGCTGGCGCATCAGCAGCGCACCGCCGAACAGGGCGAGCGAGAGGGCCACGGAGACGATGACGGCGAAGGTCATCGTGAGGTTGCGACGGAGGCCGACACCGATCTCCGACAGTACGAACTGGGCGCGCATCGCGTGCGTTTCAGCCTTTCCTCAGTGCTGGTAGCCGTAGACGCCGCGTGCCTGGTCGCGGACGAGGCGGCCCTTCTCCAGCTCGATGACGCGCTTGCGCATCTGGTCGACGATGTTCTGGTCGTGGGTGGCCATCACCACGGTGGTGCCGGTGCGGTTGATCCGGTCCAGCAGCTTCATGATGCCGACCGAGGTCTGCGGGTCGAGGTTGCCGGTCGGCTCGTCCGCGATCAGCAGCATCGGCCGGTTGACGAACGCCCGGGCGATGGCGACGCGCTGCTGCTCACCGCCGGACAGCTCGCCGGGCATCCGGTCCTCCTTGCCGCCGAGGCCGACCAGGTCCAGCACCTGGGGGACGGCCTTGCGGATCTCGCCGCGCGGCTTGCCGATGACCTCCTGGGCGAACGCCACGTTCTGCGCCACGGTCTTGTTGGGCAGCAGGCGGAAGTCCTGGAAGACGGTGCCGAGCTGGCGCCGCATCTGCGGCACCTTCCAGTTGGAGAGCCGGGCCAGGTCCTTGCCGAGGACGTGCACCATGCCGTGGCTGGCGCGCTCCTCCCGCAGGATCAGCCGGAGGAAGGTGGACTTGCCGGAGCCCGAGGAGCCCACCAGGAAGACGAACTCGCCCTTCTCGATCTCCAGGGAGACATCCCTGAGTGCGGGGCGGTTCTGCTTCGGGTAGCTCTTGGAGACGTTGTCGAATCGGATCACGGATGCACCACGGTCGGCAGGGAGTAGGTGAGCGTGACCATACGCGAACCCGGCCCGGCCGCGCAGTCGCCGTCCTGGCTTGCCCTTTATGTCCGTACGGGGTAGGACGCCGGGCGCTCCCGGGCCGGATCGGGATTCCCGGGGGCCCGCGCCTAATTCCGGCGGACCTGGCACAGTGGAAGGGGGAACGGTCCCGTCCCCCCGAGCGTTGTACGCCGGAGAACTGTGTGCACAGTCCGCGTCGGTGCACGGTCCGCTTCCGCGGTGCCGCCGCGCGGGAGGAGGAGAGCGCATGACCTTTGACCGACTGGTGTGCGCCAACTGCGCGGCCCCCGTCAGCGAGGGCCGCTGCCCGGTGTGCCGGGCCAACCGCGAGCGCCTCCAGCAGGACGGCGCGTTCGGCGGAATGAGCCCGGCGGCGCTGCTGGCGGCACTGATCGTGCTGGTGGCGGCGGTCGCCCTGCTCGCCCACCAGGCGGCGTAGCCCGGGAGGCCGCGGAGCCGCGGGCGCGGCGAGGACACGGCAGAGGGCCTGAGCGGGCCGTAGAAGCCCGCTCAGGCCCTCTGTGCTGCCTGTGGGTGCCGTCCGGCCAGGTCAGGCGGCGGTACGTCCGCCGGCGACCAGGCGCGGCAGCATCCGGAAGCCGATGCCGCCGACGATCATCGTCGCGGCGCCGATCAGCAGGAACGAGGTCTCCGCGGCGCCGGTCTCGGCGAGCTCGCCCTGGGCCTTGGGCGCGCCGACGGCCTTGGCGTCGCCGCCGATCTCCGCCAGCTCCTCCTTGGCCTCACCCTGCTGCACCGGCTGCGAGCCGACGGAGTCGGTGTCGGTGCCACCGGTGGAGCCGGACCCGCCGGTGGAGCCGGACCCGCCGGTGGAGCCCGTGGTGCCGGTGGAGCCGCTCTGGCCGCCGTCGGTGCCGGTGGTGCCCGTCGAGCCGCTCTGCCCGCCGTCGGTGCCGGTGCTGCCGGTCGAACCGGTCGAGCCCGTGGTGCCGGTGCTGCCCGTCGAGCCGGTGCTGCCCGTGCTGCCGGTCGAGCCCGTGGAACCGGTGGAGCCGGTGCTCCCGGTCGAGCCCGTGGAACCAGTGGAGCCCGTCGTACCGGTGGTGCCCGTCGTACCCGTCGTGCCCGTGGTCCCGGTCGTGCCCGTGGTCCCGGTCGTGCCCGTGGTGCCGGTCGTCCCCGTCGTGCCCGTGGTCCCGGTGGTACCCGTGGTGCCGGTCGTCCCCGTGGTGCCGGTGGTCCCGGTCGTCCCCGTGGTCCCGGTGGTGGCAGGGTCACCGGTGGTGCTCGTACCGGTCGTCCCGATCGTCCCCGTGGTACCGGTGGTGCCGGTCGTCCCCGTGGTCCCGGTCGTGGCGGGGTCACCGGTGGTGCCCGTGCTGGTGGTGCCGGCGTCCGCGCCGTCGACGGTGTTGCCGCCGGCGCCCGTGGTGGTCGGGCCGCCGTCCAGCTCACCGCCGACGCCGAGGCCGGCCTCGCCCTGGACGCTGATGCCCGCGACCTCTATCCCGGCGGCGGAGGCCACACCGGCCGCCGTCAGGGACGCACCGGCCGCGATCACCGCGCCCGCGGCGATCCGCGCGACGCGGACGCGCGTCTTCTTCGTCATCTGCTGCTACCCCCAGTAGCCGAGTCATCGATGGAGCAGCGCGCCGGAACCGGCGGACACTGGGGGTGTGCTGTCGCCCCCGATCACAGCCACTCGGCATGCGCATGCCGCGCGCCAGCCTTCCCAGTTTTGCCGAGCGCGTCAAGGCGGTTACGGGGCGAATGCCGGGAATGGTGGCCGTTGTCGGGGTGCAACGGTGCGATTGTGACGCAGGACGCCGAACTCCCCGCCACCACCGCTCATTTCCTTGTCGACAAAGCGAGAACCCGCACGTCAGACCGCTTGCTCCAGCGAATCGCGCGGACGGGACTCCGGATACGCGGGAGGCGGGGCGGCCGGTCGTCCGGCCACCCCGCCCCGAGCGAAGGTCCTGGCTTACTTCTCCTGCTGCTTGCGCCAGCGGATCCCGGCCTCCAGGAAGCCGTCGATCTCGCCGTCCAGCACCGACTGCGGGTTGCCGACCTCGAACTCCGTCCGCAGGTCCTTGACCATCTGGTACGGGTGGAGGACGTACGAACGCATCTGGTTGCCCCAGGAGTTGCCGCCGTCGCCCTTGAGGGCGTCCATCTTGGCCTGCTCCTCCTGGCGGCGCCGCTCCAGCAGCTTGGCCTGGAGCACGTTCATCGCGCTGGCCTTGTTCTGGATCTGGGAGCGCTCGTTCTGGCAGGAGACCACGATGCCGGTGGGGATGTGGGTGATGCGCACCGCGGAGTCGGTGGTGTTGACGCCCTGGCCGCCGGGGCCGGAGGCGCGGTAGACGTCCACCCGCAGCTCCGTCTCGTCGATCTCGACGTGGTCGGACTGCTCGACCACCGGGAGCACCTCGACGCCCGCGAAGGAGGTCTGGCGGCGGCCCTGGTTGTCGAAGGGCGAGATGCGCACCAGGCGGTGGGTGCCCTGCTCGACGGAGAGCGTGCCGTAGGCGTACGGGGCCTTGACCACGAAGGTGGTCGACTTGATGCCGGCCTCCTCCGCGTACGAGGTCTCGTAGATCTCGGTGCCGTAGTTGTGCCGCTCGGCCCAGCGCAGGTACATCCGCTGGAGCTGCTCGGCGAAGTCGGCGGCGTCCACGCCACCCGCCTCGGCGCGGATGTTGACCAGCGCCTCGCGCTCGTCGTACTCGCCGGACAGGAGGGTGCGCACCTCCATCTCGTCCAGCGCCTTGCGGACGGCCGTCAGCTCCGTCTCGGCCTCGGCGCGCGTGTCGGCGTCGTCCTCGGCCTCGGCGAGCTCGAAGAGCACCGCGAGGTCGTCGATGCGCCCGCGCAGCGCCTCCGTCTTGCGGACCTCGGCCTGGAGGTGCGAGAGCCGGCTGGTGATCTTCTGCGCCGCCTCCGGGTCGTCCCACAGGGACGGGGCCGCGGCCTGCTCCTCCAGCACGGCGATGTCGGCCCTCAGTCTGTCGAGGTCCAGGACGGCCTCGATCGACCCCATGGTCGAGGAGAGGGACTTCAGCTCTTCGGATACATCGACGACTGCCACGGGACCAGCGTAACGGCTCGCGCCGACACCCCGACCGCCCCGGCCGGTCCCGCCCCTTCCGGGGCCCCCGGCGGCACGGCCCGCCGCGGCCTGTCCCGGCCTCGCGGACCGGCGCCCCCGGGGGGCTCAGGGCTGGGCGGGGGCGGACTGCTTGTTGTCCTGGGGCGGGGCGCCGGGCTCGTCCCCGTTCGCGGCGAGGAAGCCGCCCACCCCGGCGGCCGCGGCCAGCGCGAGGGCGGCGACGCCGAGGGCGATCCGGCGCTTGCGGACCGCACCGGCCCGGTTGCGGGCGGAGCCGGGGCGGCGGGCGCCGGAGGGGCGGGGCGCCCGGGCCGTGCCGTGCGGGCCGCCGGACAGCTCGTCCGGGGCGGGCACCCGCATCGAGGTGTGGGTGTCGCGGCCCGAGTCGATGGACGACCCGGGCACCAGCGGCACCGCGGCCCGCCGGGGCGCGTTCGGCAGGGTGGCGTACGGCTCCTCCGGGTACCCCTCCTCGGCCGGCTCGGCGTCCGGCTCGTCCACGTCCAGCGGCGGGATGCCGGCCACCAGCGGGGCCAGCTCGCGCAGCCGGGCGGCCAGCTCGGAGGCGCGCAGCCGGGAGGCGGGCGCCTTGGCGAGGCACTGCACCAGGAGCTGCCACAGCTCCTCGGGGATGCCGGGCAGCGGGACGACGGTCTCGGTGACATGGCGGCGCAGCACCGCGCCGGGGTGGCCGCCGCCGAACGGGGTGAACCCGGCGAGCAGCTCGTACAGCACGGTGGCCAGCGCGTAGATGTCCACGGCGGCGCGCGCAGGCAGCCCCTCGACGATCTCGGGGGCCAGGTAGTCCGGGGTGCCGATGATCCTGCTGGACTTGGTGCGGCCCGGGGTGTCGATCAGCTTGGCCACGCCGAAGTCGGTGAGCAGCGCGGGGTGCGCCCCGCCGGGGCCGAGCGGGCCCTCCATGTCGAGCAGGATGTTCTCCGGCTTGACGTCCCGGTGGACCACTCCGGCGGCGTGCGCGGCGGCCAGGCCCTCGGCCACGTCCGCGGCGATGGCGACGGCGGCCTCGGGGGCGAGCCGGCGTTCCCGGTCCAGCCGGGTGCGCAGGTCGGTGCCGCGGACCAGGTCCATGGCGAGGGCGAGGTCGTTTCCGTCCACGATCAGGTCGCGGACGGTGACCACATGGGGGTGGTCCAGTCCGAGCAGGGCGGTGCGCTCCTGGACGAACCGCCCGACGAGCTCCTGGTCGGAGGCGAGGTCCTCGCGCAGGATTTTGATGGCGACGGGCCCCTCGGGCCCCTCGCCGAGCCATACCGTCCCCGCGCTGCCGCGGCCCAGGATCTGGTGGGCGGTGTACCGGCTGCCGATCTTCCGTGCCAAGACTGCTCCCTCAGCGGCTGGCGTTCTGCACCAAGTTACGCGGCTGGGAGCGCGATCACGCACCCGCGAGGCGAAAACACGCCCTGGAAGTCGACAAAGCGACCAAGTCGCCTCTCACCACGGGGAATGCCCGGAGGAGACGCGACGGCGGCCGCCGGCCCCGGTGGGGGCGGGCGGCCGCCGTCGCGGACGGGCCGGCGCTACTGCGGGGACTTCGGGGCGGACCCGCCGTTGCCGAGGTCGGAGATCCAGTCGGTGACGGTGGAGACACCGTCACCGATGGCCTCCCAGAAGCTCTTGCCCTGGGCGACCCAGCCCTGGAGCGGGGTGAGCTCCCAGACCAGCCAGCCGGCGACGAAGAGCAGGACCAGGGTGAAGAGGCACCCCTTGAGGCAGCCCAGGCCGGGGATCCGCATCGGGTTGGCGCTGCGGCGGCGCGGCTCCCGAGGCTCCCTCGGCGGGCGGGGCTCCCGGGCCGGCGGCGCGGGGCGCTGGGGCGCTGGTGCGGGTCGCTGCTGGGGCTGCTGATACGGCTGGGGGTGCTGCGGCTGCTGCTGGTACTGCTGAGGCTGCTGGTACTGCTGGGGCGGCGGCGGGGCGTACCGCTGCTGCGGGCGCGGCTGCTGGTACGGCTGCGGCTGCGGGCGCTGGGGCTGGGGCTGGGGCTGCTGGTACTGCTGGGGCGACTGCGGCGGGGCCTGCCGCTGGGGGCGGCGGCGCAGCGGGTCCTGGCTGGGGTCGAGGTACTGGACCTGGGTCTGGTCGTTGCGGTCGCGGGCCGCGCGGAGCTGGGACTGCCAGGGGTGCGGGTCCTCGGAGCCGGGTCCCGGCGGGCCGTCCGGCCGGGGCGGTACGGGGGGCATGACCGTGGTCGGGTCGGCGCCGCCGCCCTGCCCCGGGCCGCCGGACGGGCCGCTGGTGGGCAGCACGCTGGTGGCGGCGGCCGGGTCGTACTGGCCGGGGTGGCCGCCCTGGGGTCCGGCGGCGCCGCTGGGCAGCACCTGGGTGGGGTCGGCGGCGCCGGGCGTCTCGGGGACGGGCGCCGGGTCCGGGTCGGGGGCCAGCAGCGCGCCGACCCCCTCGGCGGCCTCGATCTGGGCGGGTGTGGCGTGTACCCCGATGCCGGCCGCGACGGTCCGCAGCCCGCGGGCCAGGTTCTCGGCGCTGGGGCGGCGGTCGGGGTCCTTGCTGAGGCAGCGCTCGATGACCGTCCACAGCGGGCCGGGCACCGTGGAGGGGCGGCGCGGCTCCTCGCTGAGGTGGCGGTGGAGCACCTCCAGGGCGGTGCCTCCGGCGAACGGCGGACGGCCGGTGAGCAGCTCGTACAGCAGGATGCCGGCGCCGTAGATGTCCACCGCGGAGGTCTGCGGGCGGCCCTCGGCGGACTCGGGCGCCACATAGGCCGGGGTGCCGACGAACTCGTGGGTGCGGGTGAGGCCCGGGGAGTCGGCGAGCCGGGCGATGCCGAAGTCGGTCAGCATCGGGTGCATCTGGCCGGCCCGCTCGGCGAGCAGCACGTTGGCGGGCTTGAGGTCCCGGTGGACCACCCCGTCGGCGTGGCTGGCGGCGAGCGCGTCGGCGATCTGCGCGGTGAGCAGCGCGGCGGCGACCGGGGTGAGCGGGCCGTTCTCGCGCAGATAGCGGTGCAGGTCCGGGCCATCGACCAGGTCCATGACGAGGGCGAGCAGATCGCCCTCCACCACCAGGTCGCGGGTCCGGACGATGTTGGGGTGGGTGAGCCTGAGCAGGACGGAGCGCTCCCGCAGGAAGCGCATCACCACGTCCGCGTCGTTGGCCAGCTCCTCCTTGAGGACCTTGATCGCGACGGTCTCGCCGGGCTGCCCGGGGACGGCCGCCTCGGCGCCCGCCGTCTGGTTCTGGCGGGCGCGCCAGACGGTGCCCGTGGCACCCCGCCCGAGCGGCTCCTCCAGGAGGTACTTGCTGCCTACCGGCCGCACGTCATGCGCTCCCTGCGATCGTGGTCCCTGCCTGTCCGGGTGCCCGTGGGGCCCGCCCGGGTGTCCGACCCACTGTAAGGCCGAGGGCCCGCGGGCGGCCGCTCGTCCTGCCGAGCGGACCGCCGGGTGGACCGCCGGGCGGATCACCCACCGGACCTCCGCGGACCGGACGCGGCGGACCGGACTGGTACGAGGAGGCAGACGCGTACCCCAGGGCTGCCGGTTGCCTCCCGGCGCCCGCCGGGGAACGCGGCGAACGGGCGGCTTGCGACCGCATTCCGCCAGTGACCGATCATTCAAGATCATTTTTGACCGGCTCCCGGGCGTGTTGTCAGTGGCAGGTGCGAGGATGCCCCCAGCACGCGCGCCCAGGGTCGGGAGCCCGGCCGTGTGCCGACGTGACCGGGACGACGTGTCCACGGCAGGAGGGGGACGGGGCCGCACCCCAGCCTCCCCTCCGGCGGTGGGCGCGCCGCGCAGAAGGGACCGCTGACGGCGATGCAGATCCGGCTGACCGTCCTCGCCTCGCCCCCCGGCGGCCAGGCCGCGCCGCGCGCCTGTGACGTGCTCGTCACCGCCCCCGCCGGGACCGCGCTGGCCGCCGTCGCCTCGGGGCTGGCCTCCGCCGTCTCGGGCGCCGACGCCTCGGCCGGTGTGGTGCTGTACGCCGGGGGCGAGCGGCTCGACGTCCAGCGGCGGGTGCTGGGGGAGCCGCCCCTGGTGGACGGCGCGGTGCTGACCCTCCAGGTCCCCGGCGAGGACCACGCCCCGCCGGACGGCGCCCCCGCCCGGCTCCATGTGGTGGCCGGGCCGGACGCGGGCGGGGTCCATCTGCTGCACGGCGGCGAGATCAGGATCGGCCGCTCGGCGGACGCCGACGTACCGCTGGACGACCCGGACGTCTCCCGGCTGCACTGCGCGGTCACCGTCGCCGAGGACGGCCGGGTCGCGGTCGCGGACCTCGGCTCCACCAACGGCACCACGCTGGACGGCGCCCCGGTCGGCCCCCGCCCGGTGCGGCTGGCGCCCGGCGCCCTGCTCCGGCTCGGCGAGTCCTCGCTGCGGCTGGCCACCGGCCCGTCCCCGGACGGCCCCCCGCTGCCCACCACCCCGGACGGCGAGGGCCGGCTCCGGGTCCACCTCCCCTCCGTACCGGAGCAGCCGGGCCGGGCGGACCGGTCGGACGCGGCCGAGCGGGGCGCCGACCGGGCCGGTGAGGCAGTACGGCGGCCCGGTCCGCCTCCCGCCGCACCGCGCACCGGCGTCCCGATCGCCGCCGGTGCGGAGCCGGTGATACGGGTCCGGGTTCCCCACCAGTCCGCCCCCCGCCCCGACGGGGCCGGCCCCTCCCACGGCCCGGCGTCCGGCACCCACGGCCCGGCGTCCGACATCTACGGGCCCGCATCCGGCTCCCCCGGACCGGCGTCCGATTACCGACCCGACGCGTCCGGCACCCACGGACCGGCGTCCGATACCCACGGGCCGGCGTCCGGCTCCCACGGGCCGGTGTCCGGTTTCCACCCCGATGCGGCCGGCACCGCCTCCGGCACCGGCCGCACCACCGCCGCCGCGCCCTCCGCCCGGCCCGTGGACCCGCGGTCCGCCATGACCCACACGACTCCCACCCCCCAGGCTCCGGCGGACCACTCCGCCCCGTCCGACCCCCGCCGGGCCGTGAGCGGCACCCATCGGGTGGACTCCGGACCGGACGTCCTTCCCCCCGCCACCGAGGCGGCGGGGCCCCGCAGGCGCGGGATAGGGGCCTGGGCGCGGCGGCTGGCGGGCGGCCGGGAGGAGGCGGTGGCCGGACCGGGCGCCGCCCCCGAGCGGGGCACCGCCCCCGGGGCCGTACCGCATCCGGCGGACGGGCCGGGCGCGGACACCTGGCCGGACCCCGCCGCCGTACTGCTCACCGCGCTCGGCCCCGGTCCGAGGCTCTGGGAGCGGGGCCCCGGCCATCCCGAGGAGCTGGTGGTCCGGCTCGGCACGTCCGACCGCGCGGAGCTGGCCGCCGTACCCGTCACGGTGGGGCTGCGGGAGGCCGGGGCGCTCGGGCTCGCCGGACCCCGGGCCCGGCTGCTCGGGCTGGCCCGCTCGGTGGTCGCCCAGCTCACCGCGCTGCACGCGCCCGGTGGTCTGGAGCTGGTGGTGGTCGCCGGGGCGGCCCGCGGCCGGGACTGGTCCTGGCTGGGCTGGCTGCCGCAGCTGCGGCCCACCCAGGGCCAGGACTGCCGGCTGCTGCTGGCGTACGACCGGGAGCAGGCGGCCGCCCGTACCGGCGAGCTGGTCCGGCGGCTGGACGACGGACCGCTCGGCCCGGGCTGGGCGAGCGCCGACCGCGCGGCCGTCGCCGAGGCGGCCGCCCGGTACGAGGGGCCGCGCACGGTCCTGGTGGTCGATGGCGACCCGGGGAGCGCGGCGCTGCGGGAGACGACCGCCCGGTTGGCCGCGGCCGGGGCGGCGTCCGGTATCCATCTGATCTGCCTGGCCGAGACCCCGGCGGCCTCCCCGGCCTCCCCGGTGGACGCGACCTATGAGACGGCGTGCGCGGCCTCGCTGCCGTTCCGCGAGTGCGGGGCGGCGGCGCTGCTCTCCGGTGATGTGGCGACCGCGCTGCGGCTGCTGCGTACGGCCGGGGGCAGGCCCGCCGGGCACGGCACGGTCGGCACGGTGGACGCGGTGTCGGCGGCCTGGGCGGAGCGGTTCGCCCGGGCGCTGGCGCCGCTGGGCACCGACGAGCCGGACGGCGGCACCGGGCTGCCCGGGGGGCGGCGGGCGGCGGCCGTGGCGCTGCCCCCGTCCGCCCGGCTGCTGGACGAGCTGGGGCTGGCCCGGGCCACCCCGGCCTCGCTGATGGCCCGCTGGGCGTCCGCCCCCGACGGCACCGCGGTGCTGGGCGCCGGGCCGCGCGGGCCGGTCACCGTGGACCTCACCGTGGAGGGCCCGCATCTGCTGGTGGAGGGCCCGGCGGCCAGCGGCCGCACCGAGCTGCTGCGCGCGGTGGCGGCCTCGCTGGCGGCGGCCTCCCGCCCGGACCGGCTGGGGCTGCTGCTGGTGGACGGGGCGGGTGCCGGGCGCGGCGAGGGGCTGGCCCCCTGCACCGAGCTGCCCCATGCCACCCAGCACCTGGTCGCCTCCGATCCGGTGCGGATGCGGGAGTTCGCCCAGGCGCTGGGCGCGGAGCTGAAGCGGCGGGCGGAGCTGCTGGGGCGCCAGGAGTTCACCGAGTGGCACCAGCAGCGGGAGCTGGCGGAGCGGATGGTGGGCCAGCGGCGCCCCGGCGGCCAGGGCGGCGGGGACCTCGACGCCCCGCCGACCGGCACCCTGCGGCTGCGCCCGGCCGCGCGCGGCGCCGAGCGGGAGGTGCCGCCGCCGCTGCCCCGGCTGGTGGTGCTGGTGGACGACTACGACGCCCTGGTGGCGCCCGCGCTGGGGGCGCCCGGCCGCCCGGCCGCCGGTTCGGTGGTACGGGCGCTGGAGGCGGTGGCCCGGGACGGCCACCGGCTCGGGGTGCACCTGGTGGCGGCCTCCGCCCGCCCCGACCGGACCGCCGACACCGAGCTGGTGCGGGGGGCGCGGCTGCGGGTGGTGCTGGACGCCCCCGCCGGCGGCCCCGGCCCGGACAGCCCCGCCCCGGGGCGCGGCCGGCTGGGCCACCCGGACGGCCGGGTCACCCCGTTCCAGGGCGGCCGGGTCACCGGGCGCATCCCCCGTACGGCCACCCAGCGCCCCACCGTGGTGCCGCTGGACTGGGCCCGCATGGGCGACCCGCCCACCCGCCGCCCGGTCCGCGAACTGGGCAACGGCCCCACCGACCTGGCCCTCCTCGCCAGCGCCCTGGACCGCGCCGCCCGTTCGGTGAACGCCACCCCCCTGCCGCCCCTGGTGCCGACGGCCCCCAGCGGCCGGGCCTGAGCGCCCGCGTACGCCGGGCGTCCGGCATCGGCGCGCTGCCGGTTTCCCGCGTCGCGCCCGAGTGCCCCTCGGGCCCGCGCCGTTCGGCATCGGCGCGCTGCCGGCCTCCAGCGGTCGGGCCTGAGCCGACCGCGGGCACGGGGCGCCACGGCCGCCGGGCCGGGCGGCCTCGGCCGTCAGCCGCAGGGGCTCAGTCCTCCCGCCTCGGGCGGAGCACCCGGCGTACGGCGTGCCGCAGCCACTGGTGGGCCCCGTCGGCGCTGTACCGGGGGTGCCAGGCCATGCCGATGGTCAGCGCAGGCAGCGGCAGCGGGATCTCCAGCAGCCGCAGCCCCATCGCCCGCGCCGTGTCGCCGAGTGGTGAGGGGGGCTCGCCCGGCAGCGCGGTCGGCACCAGGCAGACCGTGTCGCCCGCCGCGGCCAGCGCCATCGCCGCCAGATGCCCGGGCAGCACGGCGGCGACCCGCCGTTGGAGCCCCCGCTCGGCGAGGGCCGCGTCCAGGGGGCCGGTGGGGCCGCCCCGGCGGCTGACCACCACATGCTCGGCCGCGGCCAGCCGGGCCGGCGTCAGGGCCCCGTCGGTGAGCGGGTGCCCGGACCGGACCGCGGCCGCCATCCGCAGGGTGGCCAGCTCCTCCACCCGGGTCTCCGGGTCGGCGTGGTCGATGACCCCGACCTCCAGGTCGATCCGGCCCTCGCGCAGTGCGGCGCCCGCCTCCCACTCCTCGGCCAGCACCCGCAGCGAGACGCCCGGCGCCTCGCGGCGGGCCAGCGCGAGCAGCCCCGGCGCCAGCGCCGCGCCGACCAGGTCCGACGCCTGGACGGCGAAGGTACGCCGCAGTGCGGCCAGATCGACCCCGTCGCCCGGGGTGAGCAGGTCCTCCAGCCGGCGCACCACCGCGGCGGCCTCATCCCGCAGCGCCTCGGCACGGGGTGTGGGCACCATCGCCTGTCCCGCCCGCACCAGCAGCGGGTCCTGGAGCACCCGGCGCAGCCGGGCCAGGGTGCGGCTCATCGCCGCGGGCGAGGTGTGCAGCCGCGCGGCGGCCCGGGTGACGCTCTGCTCGGACAGCAGGGCGTCGAGCGCGACGGCGAGGTTGGCGTCGAGGTGCGGGACCGGGCTTCTCACCAGCGTCATTCCGTTTCGGGCAAGGATCGGTTGCTGAAGTTCCCATTGTGGCAACGCGATGGGGCTCCGCAGGATGGAGGGGCCGCACCGATCCGACGCATCGAGGCACATCGCAGCGGCATACCGACGCCGGCGTACCCGTCCGCATCGGCGTACCCACCGGGCGCCGAAGTGCCGGTCCGGCGCGCCCACCCCACCCCAGACCGCGAGGTTTTCATGATCGTCATCACCGCCCCCACCGGGAACATCGGCCGGCGGCTGCTGTCGCTGCTGGTCGAGGCCGCACCCGCGCACGGAGAGGAGCTGCGCGTCGTGGTCCGCGACCCCGCCCGGCTCCCCGAGGCCGTACGCGGACGGGTCGAGGTGGTCACCGGCTCGCACGGTGACGCCGCGACCGTCGAGCGCGCCTTCGCCGGGGCCGACGCCGTCTTCTGGCTGGTGCCGCCGGACGCCTCGGCCACGCCCGACGAGGCGTACAGCGGCTTCACCCGCCCGGCCGCCCGGGCCTTCGCCGCCCATGGCGTCGGCCAGGTCGTCGGCGTCTCGGCGCTCGGCCGCGGCACCCCGCAGGCCGCCCGGGCCGGGCTGGTCACCGCCACGCTCGCCATGGACGACCTGATCGCCGGCTCCGGCGTCGCCTACCGCGCCCTGGCGAACCCGTCCTTCTTCGAGAACCTGCTGGAGGAGGCCGACTCGATCCGCGACCACGGCGTCTTCACCGACACCGCCGCGGCGGACCGCCCGGCCCCGATGGTGGCCGTCGCCGACATCGCCGCGACGGCGGCCGGGCTGCTGCTGGACCGCTCCTGGACCGGCGTCGGCAGTGTCCCGGTGCCCGGCCCGCCGGACCTGTCGCCCGACGACCTGGCCCGGATCATGACCGAGGTGCTGGGCCGCCCGGTCCGCTACCGGCGCCGGCCGCTGGACGAACTCCGCTCCGCCCTGCTCGGCCACGGCCTCCACGAGGCGTTCGTCGACGGCGTGGTCGAGATGAAGCGCGCCAAGGGCGAGGGCCTGGACGCGGGCGTCGACCGCTCGGCGCGGCCGGGTCCGGCCACCACCTTCGCGCAGTGGTGCGCGGACACCCTCAAGCCCGCCGTCCTCGCCGCCCCGGAGGCCGCCGATGCCCGCTGACCGCACCCCGGCGCAGGTCACCGCGTTCACGCTGGTGAAGACCACGCCCGAGTGGCTGGCGATGACCGTGGCGGAACGCGTCCACGCCTTCACCACCCAGGTCGTCCCGGTGATCGAGGCCCGCACCCAGGGTGTCCGCTCCCGCTTCTACGACACGGAGTTCTACTCGGCGCGGGTCACCGACGTCTGGGTCTGGGAGGCCGACGACCACGAGGCCTACCGGCTGCTGATCGACGCCTTGCGTGAAACCCCCTTCTGGGACCGGTACTTCGAGGTCGTGGACCTGCTCGTGGGCGTCGAGAACGGCTACGCCCGCAGCTACGGCCTGGACCCGGTGGCCACCCTCGCCACCTGACGCCCTCCCCCACCGGCCGGTCCGACCGCCCCCGGTGGGAAAAGGCGTTGCCGGTCCGTGAGCGCCCGCGTTAGCCTCGCCCTACTTCGAACGCGGACGCTCTCCGGAACCACAGCCGCAGCACGGGAGCAGGGCCACGCCATCGCGCGGGACCACGGAGGGGCGGCGCCCATTCGGCACGCCCTCCCGAGGAGTCCTCCCATGAGTTCCATCAGTTCCGCGATTCCCGCGAGTTCCCCGAGTTCGCTCAGTTCCCCGGGCCCCGCCCGTCTCCCGCATCCGCACCCGCGCCCCGTGAAGGTCGGCCTGGGCCTGCCCGTCGGCGATCCCGCGGCCCTGTTCACCTGGGCGCGGCGCGCCGACGACGGGCCGTTCAGCACGCTGGGGCTGCTGGACCGGCTGGTCTTCGACAACCCGGAGCCGCTGGTCACCCTGGCCGCCCTCGCCGCCGCGACCCGCCGGGTCCGGGTGCAGACCGAGGTGCTGCTCGCCCCGCACCACACCACCGCGCTGCTCGCCAAGCAGACCGCGACGATCGACCGGCTGTCCGGTGGCCGCTTCACCCTCGGGGTCGGTGTCGGGGGCCGGGCCGACGACTGCCTGGCCGCCGGGATCGACATCCGCCGCCGGGGCCGCCGCCTGGACGAGCAGCTGACCGCGCTGCGCCGGACCTGGTCCGGTGAGCCGTACGGCGAGGGTGTCGGCCCCATCGGCCCGGCGCCGGTGACCCCCGGCGGCCCGGAGGTGCTGGTCGGCGGCTTCGCCCCGGCCGCCCTGGACCGGGTCGGCCGGTTCGCGGACGGCTTCCTCGGTGCCGCGCTGCCGCCGCGGTACCTGGACGGCCTGTTCCGCGCGGCCGAGGCGGCCTGGCAGCGGTACGGCAGGCCTGGCCGCCCCCGTCTGGTCGCCCAGGCCAACGTGGTCCTCGGCCCGGAGCGGACCGTGCGGGACGCCCGGCACCGGCTCCGCTCCTACTACGCCTTCACCGACCGGGCCGACCACATGGTGGACGGCCTGCTCACCACGGCCCGGGCGATCCGGGAGGCGGTGGACGGCTTCGCCGCGATCGGCGCCGACGAGGTGATGCTCTACTGCTGGTCCTCGGACGCCGGCCAGGTCGAGCGACTGGCCGACACCCTCTTCCCGGCCCCGCCCCGCGCCTGAGCCACGGCGAAGGGCCACCGCTCGACGCCCACCAGCGCCGCCGCGCAGCCCTTCGCCACCCCCTGCCCGGACCGCCGGCTAATGGCCCCTCCTTGGCCACCGCCCGCAGCCGCACCACCCTCGCCACCTGACGCCCTCCGCGAGGGCGACCCACTCCGCCTCCGGCACCTCGTCCTCGTGCGCCCGACCCGTCCGGCTACCCCCGTCCCGCCCCGCCCATCCGTCCCGCCACGGTAAATCCCGGCACTGACAGGGGAGTTGCGCGCCCGACGTCACGACCGGATCACGATGCGCCGGTTCCGGGCGGAGGCGGTATTGCGGGGCTGTTACGCCGGGCGTACACCTGGGCAACACGCAGACGGGTCCGGCAGGGACGGGGGCACCGATGGTTGCAACTCACCACATCCGCACGGCTGTTCGCTCACGCAGGGCCGCGGTGGCGCTCGCGGTGGCCGGGGCGCTGGCCCTGGCGGGCTGCGGGGACGGCGGCGGGGGCGACGGCGGCAAGGACGGTACGGGGCCGGGGCAGAGCCCGAGCGCCCAGCGGCCGGGCGTCGAACTGCCCAAGCTGAACGGCAGGTCGGTGCAGGTGGTCGCCGTGTGGACGGGGCCCGAGCAGGAGGCGTTCGGCAAGGTGCTGGCCGAGTTCGAGAAGCGGACCGGCGCCAAGGTGAGCTATGTGCCGACCCAGGACGCCATGCTCAACTACCTCGGCACCAAGATCGCGGGCGGTTCGCCGCCGGATGTGGCGATGCTCCAGCAGGTCGGCGCCCTGAAGCAGGCGGTGGAGCGCAAGTGGGCCAAGCCCGCGGGCGCCGAGGCCACGGCGCAGCTGGAGAAGAACTACGGCGAGGGCTGGCGGGAGCTCGGCGCGGTGGACGGCACCCAGTACGGGGTGTACTTCAAGGCCGCCAACAAGTCGCTGGTCTGGTACAACACCGCCGTCTTCGAGGCGGCCGGGGTGGCGGAGCCGAAGACCTGGAAGGAGCTGCTGTCCACGGCCGAGACGGTCTCCGCGTCCGGGGTGACCCCGGTGTCGGTGGGCGGCGCGGACGGCTGGACGCTCACCGACTGGTTCGAGAACGTCTACCTCTCCCAGGCCGGGCCGGAGAAGTACGACCAGCTGGCCGAGCACGAGATGCCGTGGACCGACCCCTCGGTGGCCAAGGCGCTCACCACCCTGGCCGAGCTGTTCGGGCGGCAGGAGCTGATCGCGGGCGGCGCGGCCGGGGCGCTGCAGACGGAGTTCCCCGCCTCGGTGACCCAGACCTTCACCGGCGGTGACACCCCCAAGGCGGCGATGGTCTTCGAGGGCGACTTCGTGGCCAGCAACATCGCCGAGACCGAGGCGAGGATCGGCGAGGACGCGAAGGCCTTCCCGTTCCCGGCGGTGGGCGCGGACGCCCCGGTGGTGACCGGCGGCGACGTGGCGGTGGCGCTGACCGCCAACCCGGCCGCGCAGGCCCTGCTGACCTTCCTCGCCTCCCCCGACGCGGCACGGATCTGGGCGTCCCAGGGCGGCTTCGTCTCCCCGAACAAGTCCCTGGACCCGGCCGCGTACCCCAACGAGGTGCAGCGGGAGATCGGCAAGGCGCTGATCGACGCGGGCGACGGCTTCCGCTTCGACATGTCGGACCAGATGCCGCAGTCCTTCGGCGGCACGCCCGGCAAGGGCGAGTGGAAGGCGCTCCAGGACTTCCTGAAGAACCCCGAGGACGTCAAGGGCACCCAGGCCCGCCTGGAGGCCGACGCGGCCAAGGCGTACGGGAAGAAGGACTGACGCCATGGCGGGGTCAGACACCCCGGCAGGCCGCGGCGGCACCAGCCACGTGCACGGCACCGGCGGCACCCGCCGAAAGGCGGCCGGCAGCCGCACCGGCGTCGCCGCCGTGTTCCTGCTCCCCGCGCTGGTGCTGCTGGGCGCGCTGGTGGTGTACCCGATCGCGTTCTCCGTCTACCGGTCCTTCTTCGACGCCTCCGGCGACTCGCTCGCCGGGAGCGGCGGCTTCGGCAACTACGTGGAGATCTTCACCGACGACTCCATCCTGACCGCGGTGAAGAACAACATGATCTGGGTGGTGCTGGCCCCCACCGTGGCCACCGCCCTCGGTCTGGTCTTCGCGGTGCTGACCGAACGGGTGCGCTGGGGCACCGCGTTCAAGCTGGTGGTCTTCATGCCGATGGCGATCTCCATGCTGGCCGCCGGGATCATCTTCCGGCTGGTGTACGAGCAGGACCCCGAGCGCGGGGTGGCCAACGCCGTCTGGGTGGGGGTGCACGACACCTTCAGCGAGTCGGCCGGCTACCCCAAGGCCCGCCCGCTGCCGGTCCATCCGCTGGAGGCGTCCGGCGGCGGGGCGTTCACCACCAAGGAGCCGGTACGGGCCGGTACGCCGGTGAAGCTGCCGCTGGTCGGGGTGGCCCCGGCCGACATGCCGTCGGACGCCCGGCCCGCGAAGACCCCGGCGGCCTCCCCGGACCAGGTCACCGGCACCGCCTGGCTGGACTTCACCCGGGGCGGCGGCGGCAAGCCCAACACCGTGGACGCCCAGGAGCGCGGGCTGCCCGGGCTGACCGTGGAGGCGGTCAAGGACGGCCGCGTGGTGGCCACCGCCACGGCGGGCGGGGACGGGGTGTTCACCCTGCCCGCCTCCGCCGACGGGGCGCTGCTGCGGCTGCCCGCCGCCAACTTCCGCGAGCCGTACAACGGGGTGGACTGGCTCGGCCCGTCCTTCGTCACCCCGGCGATCATCGGATCGTACGTGTGGATGTGGGCCGGGTTCGCCATGGTGCTGATCGCCGCCGGACTGGCCGCCCTCCCCCGCGAACTGCTGGAGGCGGCCCGGGTCGACGGGGCCAACGAGTGGCAGGTGTTCCGCCGGGTGACGGTGCCGCTGCTGGCGCCGGTGCTCGCGGTCGTCCTGGTCACCCTGATGATCAACGTACTGAAGATCTTCGACCTGGTCTTCATCATCGCGCCGGGCTCGGTCCAGGACGACGCCAACGTCCTCGCCCTCCAGCTGTACCAGTCCTCCTTCGGCGCGGACGCCGACCTCGGGGTGGGCAGCGCCATCTCCGTACTGCTGCTCCTGCTGGTCATCCCGGTGATGGTGGTCAACATCCGCCGTATCCGGAAGGAGGCCCGGCGATGAGCGACGCACTCGCGTCCACTCCCACCAGCGCGCAACCGAAGGCGGCGGGCAGGGCCCGTCCCTCGCTCGCCGCCCGGGTGGCGAGCGCCGCGGGAGGCGGCGCACTGCGTGTCTTCCTCCTCCTGGTGGCGCTGTTCTGGCTGATGCCGACCGTCGGGCTGCTGCTGTCCTCGCTGCGCGACCCGGCCGACATCGCGGCCGGCGGCTGGTGGACGGTGTTCACCGAACCGGCGCAGATCACCGCCGAGAACTACTCCGCGCTGCTCTCCAACGACACCGTCACCGGCTCCCTCCTCTCCACCGTCATGATCACCGTCCCCTCGACCGTGCTGGTGGTGGTGGTCGGCGCGCTGGCCGGCTATGCCTTCGCCTGGATCGACTTCCCCGGCCGCGACTGGTGGTTCCTGCTGGTCGTCGGCCTGCTGGTGGTCCCGGTGCAGGTGGCCCTCGTCCCCGTCTCCGAACTCTTCGGCGCGGTGGGGCTGTTCGAGACCACCGCGGGCGTGGTGCTGTTCCATGTGGCCTTCGGGCTGCCGTTCGCGATCTTCCTGCTCCGCAACTTCTTCGCGGAGATCCCGCGCGAACTGCTGGAGGCCGCCCGGCTGGACGGCGCCGGGGAGATCCGGCTGTTCGCCCGGGTGGTGCTGCCGCTGGGCGGCCCGGCGATCGCCTCGCTCGGCATCTTCCAGTTCCTCTGGGTGTGGAACGACATGCTGATCGCGCTGATCTTCGCCGACTCCGACTCGCCGCCGATCACCGTGGCGCTCCAGCAGCAGGTGCGCCAGTTCGGCAACAACGTGGACGTCCTCGCCCCCGGCGCGTTCGTCTCCATGGTGATCCCGCTGGCGGTCTTCTTCGCCTTCCAGCGCCACTTCGTCAACGGGGTGATGGCCGGCGCGGTGAAGTAGCCCGCTGCGGGCAGGACGGCGGCGGTACGGGTACGGGGTCCGGGCACCCCGTACCCGTACCGCCACGCCCCGCTCCCCCGGATGCCGCATCAGCGTCCCCCGGTTGCCGCCGTCGACGTAACCGGCCCCGCCCGACGGGCGTTCTGGGTCCATGCCCCGGTTCAGCGTGATCGTTCCCGCGTACGAGGTCCAGGCCTATCTGCCCGAGTGCCTGGAGTCGGTGCTCAGCCAGTCGTTCGACGACCTGGAGCTGATCGCCGTCGACGACTGCTCCCCCGACGGCTGCGGCACCGTCATCGACGAGTACGCGGCCCGGGACCGCCGGGTCGTCGCCGTCCACCTCCCCGCGAACACCGGTCTGGGCCCCGCCCGCAACGCCGGACTGGCCCGGGCCACCGGCGATTACGTGCTCTTCCTCGACGGCGACGACACCTTCGTCCCCGGGGCGCTGCGGGCCGTCGCCGAGCGGCTGGAGCAGACCGGCGACCCGGAGCTGCTGGTCTTCGACTACGCCCGGGTGTACTGGTCCGGGGAGACCGTCCGCCACGAGTTCCGGACCTATCTCCACCAGGACGGCCCCGCCCCCTTCCCGCTCACCGACCGCCCCGGGCTGCTGCGGGTGCTGATGGTGGTCTGGAACAAGGCCTACCGCCGCGACTTCCTGACCCGCGAGGGCTTCACCTTCCCGCCC
Organism: Streptomyces lichenis; assembly: GCF_023218175.1. GTDB lineage: Bacteria > Actinomycetota > Actinomycetes > Streptomycetales > Streptomycetaceae > Streptomyces > Streptomyces lichenis. The sequence continues at coordinate 247,309 of NZ_JALPTH010000003.1, forward strand.
GGCTTCTACGAGGACACCCCGTGGACCTACCCGGCGCTGATGGCCGCCGGGACCATCGCCACCCTGGACCGGGTCTGCGTCCACTACCGGCAGCGCCGCACCGGCTCCATCCTGCGCACCACCAGCGTCCGCCACTTCGAGCTGTTCGACCAGTACGACCGGGTCTTCGCCTTCCTGGACTCCCGGCCCGAGCTGGCCCGCTGGCGGCCGGTGCTCTTCCGCCGGATGGCCGACCACTTCACCTCCGTCTTCACCGCCCCCGGCCGGCTGCCGCGCGGCTCCCGGGCCCGGTTCTTCCGCCGCGCCCGCGCCCACTACCGCCGCTACCGCACCCCCGGCGCCACCCCGGGCGCCACCACCCGGCTGCGGCACGCCCTGGTCCGGCTGGGCAGCCGCCGCGCCTTCACCGCCCTGGTCGCCGCCCGCACCCTGCTCAAGGCCGCCCTCCACCACACCGCCGCCCTCACCCACCTCACCCGCGGTGCCCTGCTCCAGCTCCACTACCGCACCCAGCTGCTCCTCCCCGTCCGCCCCGACCGGGCCGTCTTCGCCGCCTACTGGCACCGGGGGTACGCCTGCTCCCCCGCCGCCATCGAGGAACGGGTGCGCGAACTCGCCCCGCACATCCGCACCGGCTGGATCTGCGACCCGGCGCACGCCCACACCGTGCCGCCCGGCACCCGGCGGATCGCCCCCGGCACCGCCGCCTACTGGACCGCGCTGGCCCGCTCCCGCTACCTGGTCAACAACGTCAACTTCGACCGCCGGCTGGTCAAACGGCGCGGCCAGCTGCTGCTCCAGACCCAGCACGGCACCCCGCTCAAGCACATGGGCCTGGACCTGATGCACCGCCCGGCCGCCGCCCGCACCATGGACTTCACCCGGCTGCTCGCCGCGGTGGACGGCTGGGACCACCTGCTCTCCGCCAACCGCCACTCCAGCCTGGTCTGGCAGCGGGTCTATCCGGCCGCGTACCGGCTGCTGGAGTACGGCAGTCCCCGCGCCGACCTCTTCCACCGCGCCACCGCCACCGAGGTGGCGCTGCTCCGCGAGTCCCTCGGCATCCCCGAGGGCCACACCGCGCTCCTCTACGCGCCCACCCACCGCGACTACGTCCACCCCCAGCCCCAGCTGCTGGACCTGGACCGGCTGCTGGCCGTGCTCGGCCCCGGCCACACCGTGCTGGCCCGCCCCCACCCCACCCACGGCACCCCGCTGACCTGGACCGACCCCAGGATCATCGACGTCTCCGCCCACCCCTCCGTCGAACGCCTCTGCCTCGCCTCCGACGCCCTCCTCACCGACTACTCCTCCCTGATGTTCGACTACGCGGCCCTGGACCGGCCGATCGTGCTGCACCTCCCCGACGACCAGGCCTACCGGGCGGCCCGCGGCACCTACCTCGACATCACCGCCTGCCCGCCCGGCGCCGTCGCCCACGACGAGGACGAGCTGATCGCCCTCCTCACCTCCGACCGCTGGCGGGACGCCCGCGCCGCCCGCCTCCGCGCCGCCTTCCGGGCCCGCTTCTGCCCCCACGAGGACGGCCGGGCCGCCGAGCGGGTGGTCCGCCACCTCTTCCTCGGCGAACCCCCCGAGACCCTGCCCCCCGCCACCCCCCTGGACGCCCGCCGCCCCGCCCCCGCCCTCGGAGCCCTCAACCGCCCCCGAGACACCCAACCCGCCGAGGTCCCGGTCGGCGGCCCGGCGGCCGGTAAGGCCCACGTCCCCACCGACCCCCCGGCCGCCGCCCCCGTCTTCCCGGCCCCCCGCCCGGACTGACCGCCCTCACCCCCGTACGGCCGCCCTCACCCCCGTACGGTCGGCCTCATCCCCGTACCAGGAGACGGGCCGCCCGCCGTACCGGATCGGGGCGCAGTACGGGGGTGAGCAGCCGGCCCATCGCCCCGTCCGGGCGCCAGCGCAGTTGCAGGCGGCCGGCGCCCCGGCCCTCGGGCTCGACCAGGACCCGGTGGCGGGCGGCGCCGGGCAGCTCGAAGGGGGCGAAGTCCAGCGGGGCGAGCAGCACCCCGGTGTTGCCGCGCCGCCCGGGGCCGCTGCCCCGCAGCAGCTCCAGCACCGGGTGGCGCACGCCCCGGAAGCCGTACGCGGGAAGGGCGGCGTCGGCCGGGCGGAGCCGTACCGTCCCGGTGAAGACCCCGCGTCCGGCCGGGTCCATCCGCAGTGGCACGGTGAACCACCGCCCGGCGGGGGCGAGATGGAGGCGGGCGGCGAGCGGGGCCAGCGGCAGCCGCAGCCCCGGGTCGTACGTCCGGATCGCCAACTCGACCGCGCCGTCGGCCCGGTCCGGCTCCACGGCGGTGATCTCGTGCCGGAACCGGGCCGCCGTGAACGGGCAGCCGGGCAGGTCCCATTCCGTCACGTCCAGATCGGCGCGGGCCGCCACCGTGTCGGGCACCCGGTCGCCCCAGTAGACCCGCCCGTCCGGCCCGGTGGCCGTCTCACGCGGACCGACCTCGTGGGCGAGCCCGCGCGCCGCCTGCCGGGCCTCCTCGTACCGCCCCTCCCGCAGCAGCCCCAGCACCGCCCGGTCCACCCGCCCCAGCCGCTCGAACGCGTCCGCCGACAGCGGCTCCACACATGGCAGCACCTCGGCGGCGAACTGGGCCACCCACTCCGTCTCCCGGTACGGCAGGTCGCCCGCGTACAGCCGCAGATCGTGCGAGAGGAACTTGAAGTCCCGCTCCCGGCGCACCGCGAGCGAGACGCCCTGCTCGGCGAGGAAGGCGTCGATCCGGCGGGCGATGGCCACCCGGTCGCGGACGTTGGCCATCAGATGGCGGCGGTTGGAGATGGTCGCCGCGCCCGGACGGGCCGTGGAGTCCACGTACCAGCGGTAGACCGGCTCGGTGATCACCCGCAGCGCCCGGGCCAGGGTGTAGGCCTGGGCGCTGAAGAGCTGGTCCTCGTAGTGCAGGCCCTCGGGGAAGCGCAGCCCGTGCCGGTCCAGGAACTCCCGGCGGTACATCTTGTTGGTGGACAGCGGCTCGAACAGCAGCCCCGGCTCGTCCTCGATCCCGCGCACCGTGCGCCGCTGCCGGAACAGCGCGGGCATCCAGCGCGAGACCGCCCCGCCGCCCGGCCGCACCCGCTCCACGGCCCCCATGGTGAAGTCGGCGTAACCCTCCTCGGCGTGGCCTCCATGTGCCGCCAGCAGCAACTCCACTGCTCTGGGCGGCAGTTCGTCGTCACTGTCCAGGAACATCACGAACGGGGTGCGGGCCTCGGCCAGCCCCCGGTTGCGGGGCACACTGCACCCGCCGCTGTTCCGCTCCAGCCGCAGCACCCGGATGCGGGGGTCCCGCGCCGCCAGCTCGGCGGCCACCTGCGGGGTGGCGTCCGCGGAGTGGTCGTCCACCACCAGGATGTCCAGGTCCCGGTGGGTCTGCGCCCGCACCGAGGCGATCGCCCGGGGCAGCCGCTCGGCGTCGTCGTACACGATGACGATGACGGTCACATCGGGGAGGGTCAGGCCGTGGGCGGCGGTCATCGGGAGGCCTCCTGGTTCGCCACGGGGGCGGCTTCGCGTGCGGCCTCCTCGGGGGTGGGGGCCGGGGTGCGGCGGGCCAGGGGCAGCACCGGGGGCAGGCTCTCCTCGCCCTCGCCGAGGAAGACCCGGCGCACCACCCGCTCGGCGGCCCGCCCGTCGTCGTAGGCGCAGAACCGCAGCCGGAAGTCGTGCCGCAGCTTGGCGGCGGCCTCGTCGCACCAGCCGCCGTCCGTCAGCACGGCCGTCAGCTCGTCCTGGCCGCGGGCGACCGGCCCGGGTGGATCGGCCGTGATGTCGAAGTAGACCCCGCGCACGGCCCGGTAGGTGTCCCAGTCGTCGGCGAGCAGCACGATGGGCCGGTCCAGGTTGGCGTAGTCGAACATGATCGACGAGTAGTCGGTGACCAGCGCGTCGGCGGCGAGCGCCAGGTCCTCCACCGGGTCCCACCCGGTCACGTCCAGCACCCGGGGGTGGGCGCCCCGGGGCCCGGCGGGCCAGGGGTCGGGGGCGTGGAAGTAGTGGCCGCGCACCAGGAGCACGGTGTCCTCGCCCAGCTCCTCGGCCAGGCGGTGGAGGTCGAGGCGGGGCACGGGGCGGGCCTCGTGGTCGCGGTGGGTGGGCGCGTAGAGCAGGGCGCGGGTGCCGGGGGCGAGGCCCAGGCGGGCGCGGGCGGCGCGGACGTCGGCGGAAGTGGCCCGGTAGTAGACGTCGTTGCGCGGATAGCCGTAGTCGAGCGACTGGTGGCCGGAGGGGTAGGCGCGCTGCCAGACCTCGGTGGAGTGCGGGTTGGCGGAGAGGCTGAAGTCCCAGCGGTCCACCCGCTCCAGCAGCTTGTCGAAGTCCAGGCCCCGGGCGGCGGCGGGGTGGTCGTGGAGGTCGACGCCCATGTGCTTGAGCGGGGTGCCGTGGTGGGTCTGGATGTGCACGCTGCCGGGCCGTTTGCGCACCCCGTCGGGGAAGTTGACGTTGTTGACCAGGTACTTGGCGCGGGCCAGCACCTCGGCGTGGCGGCGGCTGCCGGGCACCACATGGTCGGTGCCGGGCGGCAGCAGCTCGACGTGTTCGGCCTCCACCACCCACACCCGGCGGATGTCGGGCGCGAGTTCGGCGAGCTCGGCGGCGATGGCCGCCGGGTTGCAGGCCACCCCGCGCCCCCAGTACGCGGAGAAGACGGCCAGGTCGGCGTCGAGCGGGCGGGCGAGGGCGATCCGGCGCCGGAGGGCGGTACGGGCGGCGGTGGCCCGTCCGGCCCCCGCGCCGGCGAGCGAACGAGCGGTGCGGCGGCGGTCGTTGGCGGTGCGGAGCAGCCGGTAGCCGAGGGGGAGGTCGCGGGCCAGCAGCAGGTGCCGGACGCCGTCGAGCCCGCCGGGGCGGGGGTGTCCGGCGGGGCGGTACTCGGCGGTGTGCCGGGCGGCGCGGCCGAAGAACTCCCTGATCAGCGCGGGCGGCAGCTCCTCGCGGCGGGCCAGGGTGGCCAGGTAGTCGGCGGTCATCCGGTCGTAGAGCCGGGCCCGGACGGCGGCGGGCGCGTCGGCCGCCACCGCGAGCTGGTGCAGCGCCTCGTACTGGCCGAAGACGGCGAGGGGCGTCGCGGCCCCGCTGCCGGGCTGGGTGGGGCGGTCGCGGTGGCGGACCAGGGCGGCGGTGCCGCAGCGGGCGGCCGTCCGGGCCAGCAGCAGGACCGCGTACGACAGATAGAGCGCGTCGTGCCCGTCGGTGTCCAGCAGCCCGGGGTGCTCGGTGAGCAGCCCCCGGCGGATCACCCGGTCGCCGAGGAGCGGGGGGACGTCCAGCAGTTCGGGGTGGTCGGCCAGGGTGGTGGTGGCCGGGGCCGAGGTGAGCAGGTCGGTGGCGGTGCTGGGCACGGCGGGGTCCCACCAGTGGGCGGTGAGGTGGTCGCAGAGCAGGACGTCGGGGGCGGGGGCCTTCCGGCTGAGCAGCCGCTCGGCGAGCGCGTCCGCGGCCCCGGCCGGGAGGCGGTCGGTGGCCGGGTCGAGGAACTGCACGTACTGCCCGCGCGCCGACCGGACGGCGGTGGCGCGGGCGGCGGCGGCCGTGGTCCCGGCGGGCACGGTGAGGACGGTGAGCCGGGAGTCGGCCAGCTCGCGGCGGGCGGCGAGGGCGAGGGCGGCCGGGTCGTCCCCGGGGACGGCCACCACGAGGTCCAGGGTGTCGGAGTGCTGGGTGGTGAGGCTGTCCAGGCAGGCCCGGAACCGCCCCAGGGGCGCCGGGCCGGACACGATGACGCTGAGGGTGGGCATGGCGGCGGGCCGCCTCCTTCGCGAGTCGGGTCGGATCGGTGGGGCCCTGGTCGGCCAGGGGGCTAGCTCCGCTGGCCGCAGAAGACAGTGACCAGGCCGGCCACCACGAGCAGCGAGCCGGCCCAGGTCCAGGGCGAGGTGCGCTCGCCGAGCAGGCCGACGGCGGCGAGGACCACGACGAGGTAGCCGAGGGCGTTGAAGGGATAGGCGATCGACAGCGGCACCCGGGCCAGGGTGGACATCCAGGCGACGGCGGAGGCTGCGAAGACGGTCAGGCCGACGATCACCCACGGGGTGGTGGCGGCCCGTGCGGCGAGGGAGCCGCCGGCCGCCGCGGCGGTGGCGGCGGCGGTCTTCATGCCGTGCTTGAGCATGACCTGCCCGGCCGCCGAGGAGAACACGGCGAAGAGCAGGAGCAGCAGGCTGGACAGGGTCAAGGCGGACCGCCTTCCGGGCGCGGGAACGGAGGACGGGGCGGGGGGAGGGGAAGCGGGCGGGGTACGGGGACGGGGTGCCGCCACGGGGGCGGGCCCCGCGCTGGCGCCGGCCCCGTCGGCCTCCGTAACGGGACCGGCTCCGTCAGACCCGGGTGGAAGGGCGGGCGCGGTCCTCGGGGACGTACTGGCGGTTGAGGACGTCCTGGACATCGATGTGCTCCCCAGCGATGAGCGTGCGGGCCGCATGCGGGGTGAGCAGTGCGACGTACTGGTAGCCGAAGAGGGTCGGCCGGAGGCGGGTCAGCAGTGCGGACGCGCCGCTCAGCGCGGTGGCCGCGGGGCCGCCGCCGAGCACGGACCAGAAGGGCGCGCCGGTGGCGCCGAGCGAGAGCACGTCGTACCCGGCGGAGCGGACGGTGCGGCGCAGGCTGGCGCGGCTGAAGAAGCGCAGATGGGTCTCGTCCAGGATGCCGCGCCGGTCGTAGTCGAACGCGCCGAGGGCGACCCGCAGCCGCGAGTACCAGTGGCCGAAGTTGGGGACGGAGAGCAGGACGCGCCCGTCGGGGCGCAGCACGCCGCGCAGTTCGGCGAGGAGCCGTTCGGGGCGGGAGACGTGTTCGACGACGTCCCCGGCGACCACGTAGTCGTAGCCGCCGCCGACCGCCGCCGGGAGCCCGTCCTCCAGGTCGGCCAGGTGGAAGCCGCCGGAGCAGCGGGCCTTCACCCCGTCGATCTCGACGCAGTCGACACCGGTGACGGTGTGGCCGAGGGCTTCCAGGCGTTCGGCGAAGAGGCCGCCGGAGCAGCCGACGTCCAGCACCCGGCCGGGCGGGAGGCGCCGCAGGGCGGCGAGGATGACGGCGTGCGAGGAGCCGTCGCCCTCCTTGAAGGCGTACGCGGCGGGCTTGGGGATCCAGTCGCAGGTGCCGAAGCCCTTCTTCGCGAGCCGGTACTCCACCACGTCCTTGACCACGTCCTTGGCGTACCGCATCCCGTTGACGTAGCAGATCTCGTCGCCGTAGTAGGTGGGGATGGGAATCTCGCGGATGCGCATCCCGGCGTCGGCGAGCTGGACGATGATCTGGGTGTCGAAGTCGAAGTCGTCGGTGTTGCGCTCGATGGGCAGGCGGCGCAGGGCGTCGACCCGGTAGGCGCGGTAGCCGGAGTGGAACTCGGTGAGCTCGGAGCCGAGCAGGCCGTTCTCCAGCCGGGTGAGCACCCGGTTGCCGAGCCACTTGTAGAGCGGCATCCCACCGCGCAGGGCGTCGCCGGGGCGCATCATCCGGGAGCCGAAGACGGCCTCGCATTCGCCGCGGACCAGGGGTTCGACCATCTGCGGCAGCATCTCGGGGGCGTACTGCCCGTCGCCGTGGAGCAGGACGACGATGTCGAGGCCGCGTTCGGCGGCGAGCCGGTAGCCGGCCTTCTGGTTGCCGCCGTAGCCGAGGTTCTTGGTGTGCCGCATGACCACGGTCGGCGGCATGCCGTCCAGTTGGGACCAGCGGGTGCCGGCGGTGAAGGTGGCGTCGTGGCTGGCGTCGTCGAGGATGAGGATCTCGGCGATGCGGGGGCGGAAGTCGGCGGGGATGCGGTCGAGGGTGCGTTCGAGGGTGGTCTCGGCGTTGTACGCGACCACCAGGATGCCGATGCGGGGTTCGGCCGTGCCCGGGGCGGCGGGCCCACCGGGGCCCTGGAGTGCTGCCTCGGTGCTGCTGCGGCTGCCCGGGACGTGGCCCTCGGTGGGCGTGGCCCCGGTTCCGCCGACTCCGGCGTGGACTTCGGTCACGGTCTTCCTCACTCTCCGGTGGGGCTGGTACGGGTCAGGGGGTGGTCGTGAGCCCGGGCATGGGGCGGCGCGGGAACGCGCGGGTGTGAGCCGGGGAGGTGGGGCTCGTACGGGGCCCAGGCCGTGCCGCCGCGCCGCCGGGCCCGTACGGCGTCCCGCAACGCGTCACAGAAGACATCCCGTAGTCCGGCCGCCGCTGCCGCGCGTACCGCCGCCGGGAGCAGCGCGGAGACGACGCAGGCCGCCAGCACCGCCCACCCGAGGGCCCCGAAGGCCATCTCGGTGGTGGTCCAGTGGACGGGGCGCTGCCCGGAGTAGACGGAGGCGGTGACCGCGCCGACGGTGATCCCGTACGCCAGGCCCTGCCAGAGCCCGATGACGAAGAGTCCGGCGGCGGGCCAGGCGAGGTACTGGACGCCGGAGGCGGTGGAGAGCAGCAGGAGCAGGGCGAGGGTGACGGCGACGGCGTACGGGGTGTCGGCGGGGCGCCGCCAGGCGAGCCAGACGCCGACGGCCATGATCGCGGCGACGATCAGCCAGTGCCCCTCGCCGCGCAGCAGCTGGACGTACGGTTCGGGCACCCCGCCCCAGCGGGCGAACCTGACGATGCCCCAGAAGCTGAAGTTCCCGCCCGCGTATTCGAGGACGTTGGCCTTCAGCCCGCCGGGGACCAGGAGCAGCGGCGGGCCCCAGACCAGCGCGAACAGTGCCCCGGAGCCGACGGTGAACCGGGCCAGGGCCCGGCGTCCGCCCAGCCGCCAGGCGGCCGCGAAGAGCAGCGGCACGGCGACGATGGGGATGAGTTTGACGCTGACGCAGAGGGTGGCGGCGAGCCCGGCGGCGAGCGGCATCCTCCGGTCGACCAGCAGCCAGGCGGCGGCGAAGGCGAACATCACGGCGACCGAGTCGGTGTTGCCGTGGTAGCCGCTGGTGGCGACCAGGACCGGGCAGAGGGCGGCGCCGAGGGCGCACAGCACGGCGGTACGCAGTGAGGCGCGCCGCCGGACGATGGCGTACACCAGCAGCACGGTGACCAGGTCGGCGAGGCAGGCCGGGAAGCGGATCAACGGCCGCCAGGGGACGTGCAGCTGGGCCAGCTTCTCCATCACCAGCAGCATCCAGCTCGCCAGCGGCGGGTGGTTGTAGACCGGTAGCCAGGGCAGCGGCTCGGCGTAGACGCGGACCGGGTCGGTGCGGGCGATGGCCCGGGCGAATCCCCAGAAGAAGCGTACGTCGGCGGGCCCCCGGGTCTGGGCGGCCAGGGCCATCTTGGCGAGGAACGCGGCCGTCGCGACTCCGGCGACCAGGAGCCACGCCCTACGCTCAGATCCGGACATAACTGACATTCGGCCGTTCATGGTGCGAACGTAGCAATAACAACGGCATACCAACGGCACCACGCGGTGCCGCGAGCGAGCCCCTACGAACCACCACCCATAAACACACTTAACCCATAAACACACATCACGCCGATCACGCGACGGCCCACCCGGTGGCCAGGGCAGGCAGGCAAGCAGTGAAAGCACTCGTACTCTCCGGCGGCGCGGGCACCCGGCTGCGCCCCATCACCCACACCTCGGCCAAGCAGCTCGTCCCGGTCGCCAACAAGCCGGTGCTCTTCTACGGCCTGGAGGCCATCGCCGCCGCCGGGATCCGCGAGGTCGGGATCATCGTCGGGGACACCGCCGAGGAGATCCGGGCCGCCGTCGGCGACGGCTCCCGCTTCGGGCTGGAGGTCACCTACCTCCCGCAGGCCGCCCCGCTGGGACTGGCCCACGCGGTGCTGATCGCCCGGGACTTCCTCGGCGAGGACGACTTCGCGATGTACCTCGGGGACAACTTCGTGGTCGGCGGGATCACCGACCTGGTGCGGGAGTTCCGCGCCACCCGCCCGGACGCCCGCATCCTGCTCACCAAGGTCCCCGACCCGCGCGCCTTCGGCGTCGCCGAACTGGACCTGGAGGGGCGGGTGGTGCGGCTGGAGGAGAAGCCCGCCGCCCCGCGCAGCGACCTCGCCCTGGTCGGGGTCTACCTCTTCAGTCCGGCGATCCACCAGGCCGTCCGCGCCATCTCCCCTTCCCCGCGCGGGGAGTTGGAGATCACCGACGCGCTTCAGTGGCTGATCGACCACCGGCGCACGGTGACCTCCACCATCGTCTCCGGCTACTGGAAGGACACCGGCAACGTCGCCGACATGCTGGAGGTCAACCGGAGCGTGCTGGAGCTGCTTCCCCCCTCGAACGAAGGCACGGTGGACGCCGCCACGGAGATCATCGGCCGGGTGTCGATCGGCGCCGGGGCCACCGTGCGCGGCTCGCGGATCGTCGGCCCGGTGGTCATCGGCGCGGGCTCCACCGTCGCCAACTCCTACATCGGCCCGTCCACCTCGATCGCCGAGGACTGCCGGATCACCGACAGCGAGATCGAGTACTCCATCGTCCTCAGCGGCTCCAGTGTGCACGGCGTGGGGCGGGTCGAAGCCTCCCTCATCGGGCGTAACGTCGAAATCACCCCCGCTCCCCCCATCCCGGCCGCACACCGGCTGGTCCTGGGCGACCACAGCAAGGTGCAGATCTCCTCATGACCCTCCCTGAGAAGTCCCGATCCCGCGTTCTGGTCACCGGCGGCGCCGGATTCATCGGCTCGCACTACGTCCGGACCCTGCTCGGCCCCACCGGCCCGGATGACGTCTCCGTCACCGTCCTGGACCGCCTCACCTACGCCGGCAACCGGGCCAACCTCGCCCCCGTCGCCGACCACCCCGCCCTCACCTTCGTCCACGGCGACATCCGCGACGCCGACCTGGTGGACCGCCTCGCCGCCGACCACGACGACCTGGTCCACTTCGCCGCCGAGTCCCACGTGGACCGCTCGATCCTGGGCGCGGCGGAGTTCGTCCGCACCAACGTCCTCGGCACCCAGACCCTCCTGGACGCGGCCCTGCGCCACCGGATGCGCGCCTTCGTCCACATCTCCACCGACGAGGTGTACGGCTCCATCGACACCGGCTCCTGGACCGAGTCCGAGCCGCTGGCCCCCAACTCCCCCTACGCCGCCTCCAAGGCCTCCGCCGACCTGCTCGCCCTCGCCTACCACCGCACCCACGGCCTGGACGTCCGCGTCACCCGCTGCTCCAACAACTACGGGCCGTACCAGTTCCCCGAGAAGGTCATCCCGCTGTTCACCACCCGTCTGCTGGAGGGCGGCACGGTCCCGCTCTACGGCGACGGCTCGAACGTCCGGGACTGGCTGCACGTGGACGACCATGTCCGGGCGGTGGAGGCGGTACGGGTACGGGGCCGGGCGGGCGAGGTCTACAACATCGGCGGCGGCACCGAGCTGACCAACCGCGAGCTGACCACCCTGCTCGTCGGCGCCTGCGGCGCGGACTGGTCCCAGGTGGTCCACGTCGAGGACCGCAAGGGCCATGACCGCCGCTACTCGGTGGACTGGACGAAGATCCGCGAGGAGCTGGACTACCGCCCCGGCACGGACTTCGCCAAGGGCCTGGCCGAGACGGTCGCCTGGTACCGGCGCCACCGCGACTGGTGGGGCCCGCTGCTGACCCGTCCGGCGGAGGCTTCCCGATGAGCTGGCTGGTCACCGGCGCCTCCGGAATGCTCGCCCGGGACGTCCTCGCCGCGCTCGCCCCCCTCGGCGAGGACGCGGTGGCCCTGGACCGCACCGCCCTCGACCTCACCGACGCGCCGGCCGTACGGGCAGCTGTAGCGGCCCTCCGCCCCCACCAGGTCGTCAACTGCGCCGCCTGGACGGCCGTGGACGACGCCGAGTCCCGGGAGCCGGAGGCGCTGGCGGTCAACGGCACGGCGGTACGCCATCTGGCCGCCGCCTGCGCCGAGTCCGGCGCGACCCTGGTGCACCTCTCCACCGACTACGTCTTCGCGGGCGACGCCACCGCCCCCTACCCGGAGTCCGCCGCGCCCGCGCCCCGCTCCGCCTACGGCCGCACCAAGCTGGTGGGCGAACGGGCGGTACGCGACCTACTGCCCGAGCGCGGCTACGTACTCCGTACCGCCTGGCTGTACGGGGCCGGGGGCCGGAACTTCGTCCGCACCATGCTCGACCTGGAGCGGGCCCGCCCCTACGTGGACGTGGTCACCGACCAGGTCGGCCAGCCCACCTGGACCGCCGACCTGGCCGGGCAGCTGATCGCCCTGGCCCGCTCCGGCGCGCCCGGCGGGATCTACCACGGCACCGCCTCGGGCCAGGCGTCCTGGTACGAGCTGGCCCGCGAGGTGTTCCGCCTGGCCGGCGCCGACCCGGACCGGGTCCGCCCCACCACGAGCGACGCCTACCCGCGCCCCGCCGCCCGCCCGGCCTACAGCGTCCTCGGCCACGCCCGCTGGGCGGAAGCCGGGCTCGCGCCGCTACGGGACTGGCGGGAGGCGCTGGCGGAGGCGGTCCCAGCGATGCGGGCGGCGCCCCCGGCCGGGGCCGCTCAGTCCCCCGCCACCGCTCCGATCGCCTCCGCGTAGTCGGGCAGCACCAGCCCCGAGTGCGCCGCGCGCCCCTCCTCCGCCCCCTCCGTCACCAGCCCGCTCGCAGCGGACCCCCGTCCCCTCAACACCGCGTTACGGGCATCGAGCTGCTCCCGCGTCGTCGGCGTCACCACCGTGCCCCCGGCGTCGGCCAAGGCCTGGTTGCGCTCGGCGAAGGGCCGCATCCGCTCCTCGTACGCCACGAAGGCCGCGCCATGGTCGTCGTGCACGGCCAGCTCCCCCGCCAGGATGTACGCCCCCACCAGCGCGACGCTCGACCCCTGGCCGGAGAGGAACGAGGTCGCGTGCGCCGCGTCGCCCGCCAGCGCGACCCGGCCACGCGACCAGGCGGGCAGGTGTATCTGGCTCACCACGTCGAAGAACAGGTCGTCGGCCTCCCGCATCGCCGCCACCAGGCGCGGTACGTGCCACCCCTGGTACGGGAAGCTCTCCGCGACCAGGTCGCGCTGCGCCTTCGGGTCCCGGAACGCCTCGAACGGCGGGTCCTCCCGGGCGAAGGTGAGGAAGCCGTGCACCGGCTCGGACGGCTCATGGGCGTAGAGGGCCGCGGTGCGCCCCGGCTCGTTCCAGACGCGCGCCTCATGGGCGAGCCCGAACTCGTTCGGCAGGGTGAAGCCGGCGAAGACATGCCCGAGGTAGTGATGGAAGGGCTCCTCGGGACCGAGCACCAGCCGACGGGTGTTCGAATGCAGCCCGTCCGCGCCGATCACCAGGTCGAAGCGGCGTCGGACCCCGCTGTCCAGCACGACCTCTACCCCTTCCCCGTCCTCCTCCAACGCGGCGATCGAGTCGCGGAACAGGAACTCCACCCGGTCCCGCAGCGGGGTGTGGAGCGCGTCGGCCAGGTCCCCGCGCCGGACCTCCAGGTCCAGCCCGGCGTGCCCGCCGGTCACCTGCTCCGGTTCGAACGAGCCGATCACCTCGCCCTCCACGTCCACGAAGGTGATCCGCTGGGTGCCGACATGCGCCTCGCGCAGACGCGGCAGCAGCCCCATCCGATCCACCACCTCCCGGGCGGTGCCCCGGATGTCCACCGCGTACCCCCCTCCCCGCACGGCGGCGGCCTTCTCCACGACGGTCACCTCGAAGCCGTACCGGTCGAGCCAGTAGGCGAGCGCCGGCCCCGCGATGCTGGCCCCGGAGATGAGCACGCGGCGGTCGTTTCGAGGTGTACGCGGCATGATGTGACCCCTTCCGCCGAGCCAGGCCCGGCACCAGATACGTACCTTAGGTATCCTTCTGACGGCCGCACCGAGCCCTTGCCCACGCCGCCGACCCCACCACCATATAGATACCTAAGTTAGGTATGCAAGAGGAGCCCGACCGATGCCCGCACCGGAACCGGATCGCCGCGAGGACCTGCTGACGGTGCTCCCCCGGATCACCCAGCTCAGCGCCGCCATCACCAAGGGGCGACTGGTCGAGCGCGCCATGGAATCGGCCGCGCTGACCCTGGACCGCCCCGCCGTCGGCGTACTGCTGACCCTCCGCATGGCCGACGGGGCGCTGCGGGTCGGTGAGATCGCCGAGCGCATGCAGGTGGTGGGCCCGCACATCACCCGCCAGGTGCAGGCCCTGGAGAAGCGCGGACTGGTACGCCGCGTCGCCGACCCGCTCGACCGCCGGGCCAGCCTCATCGAGCCGACCGAGGCCGGCACGGAGGCGGTGAACCGCTATATGACCTCGGTACTGGGCTGGTTCACCGACACCCTGGCCCACTGGCCCGACCAGGACCGCGACGACCTCGCCCGCCTCCTGGGCCGCTTCGCCGACGAGGTGACGGCGCGGCTCTCACAGGAGGAGGACGAGGCGGAGGGGGCAGGCGACTAGAGCGTCGCGATGAAGGCGGACCAGGCGGTGGGGGCCACGGTGAAGGGGGTGCGGCCGGTGTCCTTGGAGTCCCGGACGTGGACGGTGGTGAGACAGGCGGCGACCTCTACGCAGTCTCCGCCGCCACCACCGCTGTAGCTGGACTTGGCCCAAGGGAGGGCCACCTCCACGCAGTTGTCACCGCCGCCACCGCTGTAACTGCTCTTGAACCAGTCGAGATACACGGCGCTCACCGCTCCCCCGCGAAGGCGGTGAAGGCCGCCCACGCCTCCGGACCGACCGAGATCGGCCGCCGTGCGGTGTCCTTGGAGTCCCGGACGTGGACGGAGGTGGGGCAGGCGGCGACCTCCACGCAGTCCCCGCCGCCCGCACCGCTATAACTGGACTTGGCCCAGGAAAGGGCCACCTCGACGCAGTTGCCACCGCCTGCGCCGCTGTAGCTGCTCTTGAACCAGTCGAGTTCCGTGGTGCTCATAGCGCTCCTCGCATCTGCTCCAGCAGGCTCCGGGAGGCCTCGGGGCTCAGAGCCTGTGAGCGCATCTTGCCATAGCGCTGCAGCATGCAACTGACCGTTTTGGGTTCGGTGATGAGGGTGCCGGTGTCGTGCGCTTCGGTGTAACCGAGCCACTGGTGGTCCGGCAGTTCAGCCAGGCACATGGGCCCCTCGAAGCCCTGGTGTTCGACCGCGTTCTTCGGCATGACCTGGATCTCGATGTTGGGTTGCGCGCCCCGCTCCAGCAGAGTGTTCAGCAGGTCCCGGGTCACCTCGGGGCCGCCGAAGCCGCGCTCGATCAGCGCCTCCTCGATGATGAAGCTGAACTGCGTGTCGAGTCGGGCGTCGAGCAGTTGCTGTCGCTTGAGTCGACCTTCCAGCCGCTCGTCCATCTCCACCTGACTCAGGCCTGGAATGCCTTGCCGTAGAACCTCCCGGAGAAAGGACTCCGGCTGCAGCAGTCCCGGAATGACGGCACAGTCGTAGGTGTACAGCGACACCGCCGCCTCTTCGATCGCGGCCCATGCCTGGAACCAGGACGCCAGCCCCACCTTGCGCTTGAGCCCCTTGGCGGCGGCCGCGAGCACCCGAGCAGGACCCGGCCCCAGGCTGTTCCTCACCCTTGAGATCAGGTCTTCCGGCGGGAAGCGCCTACCCTGCTCGATCTTGGCGATGTACGACACGGAGTACCGCACCAACGGCTCGAACTGCTCGCGCGTGTGACCGGCTTCCTCCCTTAACGCCTTCAGCACCGCGCCGAAAGTGCGCAGGGCCTCCGGGGGTTCCGGTTCGCCCTGGGCGCGCCACGCCTCGCCGTCGTTCTCCGCCGTCATGGGTGGGCCCGCCTTTCCGCGCAGGGGAGGCGCGACCTACCCGATCACCTCAGCCGCGCCGCCCCATGCTCACGCACCGTCACGCACACAGTCCATAGGGTCAGCAGACACAAACGGATCTGTGTCTCCGCCGTCCCTCCCGACCAGCGCATCCACCCCACCACGCTGACCGCATGGCACACACTGAGACCCAACCCCCGGTCACCGTACGTACGTTCGCTCAGCGATTCTCCTCCACCCGCCGGGGCGCCCGCCTCGCCCGGCTGCTGACCGCGCACCAACTCACCGAGTGGGGCGTGCCGCGCGGGGCGTACGGGTTCGACGGCGCGACGCTCGTCGTGGCGGAGCTGGCGTCCAACGCCGTACTGCACGGGCGCGTCCCCGGGCGGGACTTCGCGCTGCGGCTGGTGTACGAGGAGCCGTCGGCCCGGCTCCGTATCGAGGTGGCGGACACCCACGAAGGGCGCCCGGCACCCCGTACCGATCCGGAGGAAGTCCACGGCCACGGGCTGGCGCTGGTCGCGGCGCTGAGCGAGCGGTGGGGCGTGGACGAGCGGAAGGGGCCGGGCAAGACGGTGTGGGCCGAGTGCTCGCTGCGACGGCCTGAGCACGCCTGACCGGCCCGGCGGAGCGCCCGCCGGCCAAGGCGCGGAGGGTAACCAGCCGCTCAACCTCGGTCTGCCGGTCGATACCAGGTGGTTCGCTGCGTTCCTCCGTGACAAGCGCAGCCCCCGCGACTGGGCATCGCACGTGGGCGGAAGTCGCGCCGGTGGCCGCGCAGCAGGCGCGGATGGACCGTTTCTACGCACGGCCCACCCCGCCTGATCGTCTGGTTCTGGAGCGGACGGCACAGTAGGGGCCCGACTCCATCACCGCATCCCGGCCAAGCGCCAATGCCTACTGCTTGGCGGGGGGCTCACTTGTGGCGGGTTCGCCGCGGCCCACGACCAACGACCACCGGATCGTCCTGGGAGCTCGGACGGACACCTCGCCCCCTGCCTCTGTCCCACCGACGGCGACCTGGTTGTAGGTGGTGCTCACCTGGCCCTCTTCGCACTGCAGCGGGAAGGTTACGTCCATGGGCTGAACGAGAACGTTGATCTTCCCGGCGCCCTGGCAGCGCACCGCGACGATCAGTGCCTCCCCCTTCTTGCCCTTGCCGAAATCGACAGTGCCGTTGCCGCGAGAGGCCTCCTTGCTTCCGGCGCTCGTCTCATCGGCGTCCAGCTCCGGCAGAACGTCCACCGAGGGCTGGGGCGTGGCTTCGGGGCTTGCCGTCGGCGGCTGCCCAGCCGCGGACGTGGCAGGCTTCGAAGTCTGCTGGGCGGAGGCTGCGGGGGCACTGTCCGACGTGCACGCGGTGCTGCCGGCGAGTAGCACCGCACAGGCGATGCCGAGCGGGTAGGCGGCGCGTAGGGCCATGTCACTTCTCCCAGATCGCCCAGCCCACACGGCGCGGCGTGTAGACGGTGACGTTCTTCTTCGTGCCCTTGGTGCAGTTTTGGTAGGTGTACTGGCTGTAACCGGCGCTCTTGAGTCGGTACACGCCATATCGTGCGAAGGTCGTCTTTTTCGGCGGTGTGGGGACGCTGATGGTGTTGCCGAGCTTGGCGGTGAGGGAGACGGCGAGCTCGATGCCGAACTTCGCCTCCACCTCAGCGACGACGGCGCTCGCCTTCACGCCCACCTCACCGCTGAAGGCCACCCCCACCGATCCGGTCACTTCCGAGGTGAACATGGACCGGGCGGACTGCGACGTGCCGTTGTAGTTGGCCTGCTCGCTACCAACTCCCTTGTGGTAGTCCTTCGTCTTGCTCGTCGCGGTGTACTTCCAGTGCGGCACGCAGGCCGGGGCGTGCGGAAAGTCCGACGGCTTGGGCGGGCGCGGAACCCCCAGCCCGTCACCGGAATCGGCCTCGACCGGCGGCGCAGGCGCGTCGATGGCGGGAGCATCCTCCACCAGGTCGCTCTCCTCGGGCGCGGCGGGCGGTGCGGTCTCCACCACGGCGCTTTCGGTGGACTCCGGCGTCGGCTCATCGGCGAACGCCGGGCTGCCCGTGAGCAGCACGGCGGCGGCCAGACCGGACGCCATCAGTGTTCGGTTCATGCGCATCAGGTGATCCCCCCAGAGTTGCAGATGTGGTCCAGCCGGCGCGAGAACCACCGGCATGAACTTGATCATTGCAGCGCATGGGGGCGGAACAGCAGCTTCCGCCGGAACGTTGAGCCAAAGCTGAGGTTACTCAGGGTTGACCACTACGTCTCAGCCAGTGACTGTCAAGAGCTGGCCATTTTACGACGCCGAACGTTCCACAGGAGCGGATCGACGACATGGCCCCCGCTGCTGTCCGCCCTCGATGCCGAAGCATGACTGGAGGCAGTCGAGCGCACTCCCGGAACCGAGTGGACACAGACCACATCGGCGTCGCCGGGAGCGCTGTGAGCCGTACCGACACCGTGGTCGCCCGTGCCTCTAACGCGTCAGTCCTTATCGATTACGACACGGGCACGATCGAGCTACGTCCCACCTCCGACGCGGTAACCGCCATGGGGGCGACCGTCATTGATCTTCCGGACGCGATGATGACTTGGGGGACGGTCGAACAGTCGGCGGTTCTGCCCGCCCGGCTCCGGTGCCGATGCGGTGGCGGGTCGTCGCCGTGCCGGTTGTTCTTGCCACCGCCACCACGTGGGCGGTTGGACGACGCCGGAACCGGTTCGCTCGGCTCGTCCGCCTCGCGTGCTCGGGGCGCGGCTTGCCCCCGGCCACAGCGTCACAGGCCCGCTACGCTGTGCGCGCCGTTCGCTGGGCCGCACAACTCCAGCCGATGCGTTGGGCGTGCCTGGAGGACTTTACCGCTGCCGCCTTGGTGCTGGCGGTCGCTCGACGCCGCGCCGAGTGGCGGCACGGGGTGGCTCTCGACCCCGTGCGGCTGCATGCCTGGATAGCCGACGCGGACGGAGCCCCGGTCGAGGAGCCGGCAGACACCGCGCTGTATCACCCCACCTGCACACCGGACGGGCCCGGACCGGCACGGGCCACCAGGGAGGTATGACCATGAGTGACCCGCACATCCTGCTGAACGGCGAAACGCTCGCCCTCGCGATGCCCCGCCAGGACATGCTGCCGATGTACCACGCCTGGGAGAACGACCCGCGGACGATCCTCGGGTACGGAAACCAGTGGCCGCAGTCCTGGGAAGTACGCGCCGCCGGCTACGAGCGCCAGCGCGGAAACGAGCGCTACCAGCAGTTCGAGGTGGTGCGACTGGACGACGGTGTGCCCCTGGGACTGACGATCCTGGAAGTCAACACCTACAGCCGTACGGCCGAGTTCGTGATCGTCCTCGCCCCCGAGGAGCGCGGGAAGGGGTACGCCACGGAGGCGGCACGCCTGACGCTGGACTGGGCGTTTCACCTGGCCCACCTGCGCATGGTCTGGCTCAAGGTGCTGGAGCCCAACGCGGCCGGAGTCAGCGCGTACGAGAAGGCGGGCTTCCGTCCCTCCGGACGGCTCCGCCAGTCGGGATACTGGCTCGGCAAGCCCGTGGACGAACTGATCATGGACGCGCTGGCCGAGGAGTTCCCCGGCCCGTCCGCCGTGAGCGCCGCCGTCGAGCGCTGACCGTTCGCGACAGGCGTGGCGCTCGTCGTGGCGGAGCTGGCGTCCAACGCCGTCCTGCACGGGCGCGTCCCTGGACGGGACTCCGCGCTGCGGCTGGTGTACGAGGAGCCGTCGGCCCGGCTCCGTACCGAGGTGGCGGACACCCGTGGAGGGCGCCCGGCACCCCGTACCGACCGGGAGGAAGTCCAAGACGGTGTGGGCCGAGTGCTCGCTGCGACGGCGGGGACGATAGGCAAGTGTTGACTTGCCTATCATGGGCTCATGGCGGAGGATGTTTTCAAGGCCCTGGTCGACCCCACCCGCCGGCGCATCCTCGATGAGCTGGTGGAACGGGACGGCCAGACGCTGTTCGAGATCTGCGGTCGGCTGGCGATGAAGCACGGCCTGGGGCTGTCCCGGCAGGCGGTGAGCCAGCACCTGGCCGTGCTCGAATCTGCCGATCTGGTCCGCACGCGGCGCCAGGGCCGCTACAAGTACCACGACCTGAACACCGAGCCCCTGGAGCGCATCGCGACGCGGTGGCTCAGGCCCGACGCACCGGAGAAGTCCCCATGAGAATCCATCTGACCAGTATCTTCGTCGACGACCAGGCCAAGGCCCTGGACTTCTACACCGGGGTCCTCGGCTTCGTGAAGAAGAACGACGTCCCGGTGGGCGAGCAGGACCGGTGGCTGACCGTTGTCTCGCCGGACGAGCCGGGCGGGGCCGAGTTGCTGCTGGAGCCCCTCGGTCACCCGGCGGCCAGGACGTACCGCGATGCGCTGGTGCGGGACGGCATTCCGCTCGCCCAGTTCGCCGTGGACGACGTGCGGGCGGAGTACGAGCGCCTGCGCGGTCTCGGCGTCCACTTCACTCAGGAGCCGGTGGAGCTCGGCCCGGTCACCACGGCGGTGCTGGACGACACCTGCGGCAACCTCATCCAGATCGTCCACCACCAGGAGGTGGGCGGCTAGGGCCTGCCCGGCGGCTACTCGCCCGCCACGCAGAACTCGTTGCCCTCGATGTCCTGAAGGACGTTCCACGTCATCGGCCCGGCGGAGTGCTCGCCGACCATGGTGGCGCCGAGGGCGACCAGGCGGGCGACCTCGGCGTGCCGGTCCTCGGTGTGGAAGTCGACATGGACCCGGTTCTTGGACTGCCGGGGTTCGTCCACGCGCTGGAAGCCGAGGACCAGGGGCTCGGCGCCGAGGATGACGAACTCGCCGCCGAAGTCCTGGGCGATCTCCGCGTCCAGGGCCTTGGCCCACCAGGCGGCGAGCCGGCGGGGCTCGTCGCAGTCGATCGTGATCATCTTCGCGTCCAAGGTCATGCCGCCGACCCTAGCCGCCGCCGTGAGGGGCCGCCCGGTCAGGCCTCGGGGTCCCAGGCGCGGGGGCGGTCGAGCTTCTCCCACTCGGGGCGGAGGAGGGAGAGGGCGGCGAGGTCCACCGCTCCGGCGCGCCAGGTGGGTATCCGCTCGGCCTCCTCGTCCTGCTCGGTGCCGGTGCCGTCCTGGTCCTCGTTCATGGGCGGATGATAAGAGGGCATGCACCCCTGGGAACAGCGGTTTTCACTGGTCAGGGCAGGTCAGGGGTAGAGAGTGCTGGTCAGAGTCTGAAGACGCCTCGCCAGGTCCAGCCGGCGCCCAGTACGGCGTCCCGTAGCGCGTCGGTCATCTCGCGGGTGTCGAAGCGGAGCGTCTCGACTCGGTGCTTCCTGCCGTCGGGTCCCCGCTCGGTCTTCCACTGCCGGTACACCCTGAAGCCGGGGCCTTTGCCGTACTCGCGGCGGGCGGAGTCGGACGTGCCCTTCTCCCACCACTCGTGCAGCGCGAGCACCTCGTGCTCGGCCGGGACGAGACGCATGCTGACCTTGACGCGCGCGCCCATCTCCGGCAACTGGCACTCCGCCACCACGTCGGCCTTCTCCCCGGCCATGGGGTAGCGCACGCGGCAGCGCGGGGCGGGTGCGTCGAGGGAGAGGAGCAGATGGCGCACCTCCCAGTGGGTGCGCGGGGGGACGCTGGCGTCGGGGTGCCGGGTGCCCATGTACCTGTCCCACAGACGCCCCATGGCCTCCGGCTCCTCCCCGTGTCATCCGGCCGACCCCGGGTCGCCAGGCTAGACGGCCGTCCGTGAGACCACCGGCCCGACCCCGTTTCCGGGCGGGCGGTCGGGATACTCGCGGTCCATGGCTGGTACGAACACCCCGGGAAGCGGGGACGCGACGGGACGAGGCGGCAATGGGCCTTCGGACGAGGCCGGGCCCGGGCCCGCGGTGGAGGCGAACGCGCCGGACACGCCGACGGAGCTGCCGAAGCGGTCCTGGGGCGCGCTGCTGAAGCGAACCATCAAGGAGTTCCAGGACGACGAGTTGACCGACCGGGCGGCGGCGCTCACCTACTACTCGGTGCTCTCGCTCTTCCCGGCGCTGCTGGCGATGGTGTCGATCCTCGGCCTGGCGGGCGAGTCGACGGTGGACAGTGTGCTGGAAAACCTGCGGAAGCTGGCGCCCGGCCCGGCGCGGGACATCATCACCCAGGCGGTGGAGCAGCTGCGGGGCGGGGGCGGTCTCGGGTCGCTGATGGCGATCGTCGGTCTGGTGCTGGCGATCTGGTCGGCGTCCGGCTACATCGCGGCGTTCATCCGCGCCTCGAACGCGGTCTACGACCTGCCGGAGGGCCGTCCGGTGACCAAGGTGCTGCCGCTGCGGCTGGCGCTGACGGTGGTGCTGATGCTGCTGGCGGTGGCGAGCGCGCTGATCGTGGTGTTCACCGGCGGGCTGGCCCGGCGGGCGGGTGACGCGCTGGGCCTGGGCGAGACGGCCGTCACGGTGTGGTCGATCGCCAAGTGGCCGGTGCTGGTGGTCCTGGTCACGATGATGATCGCGATCCTGTACTGGGCGGCGCCCAACGCCCGGGGGCGCGGCTTCCGATGGGTGACGCCGGGCAGTGTGCTGGCCCTGCTGCTGTGGATGGTCGCCTCGGGCGGCTTCGCGGTGTACGTCGCGAACTTCGCCTCGTACAACAAGACCTACGGGACGCTCGCGGGTGTGATCGTCTTCCTGGTGTGGCTGTGGATCACCAACCTGGTCATCCTGCTGGGGCTGGAGTTCGACGCGGAGATGGCCCGGCAGCGTGCCATCGAGGGTGGGCACCCGGTCGACGCCGAGCCGTATGTCGAGCCGCGGGACACCACCAAGTGGACGGAGGAGGACCGGCGGAAGATGGGATGACGGGCTGACCGCCGGCCGGGGCCGCCGGTGGCAGCCGGCGGCCCCGGTGGCGGGACGCGGACCCGGTGA
Source organism: Streptomyces lichenis (assembly GCF_023218175.1). Classification (GTDB taxonomy): domain Bacteria; phylum Actinomycetota; class Actinomycetes; order Streptomycetales; family Streptomycetaceae; genus Streptomyces; species Streptomyces lichenis. Next base: position 269,887 of record NZ_JALPTH010000003.1, read on the forward strand.
CGGAGCCCGGCCCCGGTGGTGGGACGCGGAGCTGGTGACGGAGCCCGGCCCCGGTGGCGGGAAGCGGTCGCGGGACGCTGTCGCGGTCGCGGTGGAGGTCAGATGGTGATGACCCGGCGGCCGCGGGTGTGGCCCGCCTGGCTGTCGATGTGCGCCGCCGCGGCCTCGGCGAGCGGGTACGCCTTCTCGACCGGGATGTGCAGCTTCCCCCGGGCGATGAGGTCGGCGGCCTCGGCGAGTGCGGCCGGGACGCTCCCGGCCACACCGGAGAACCGCACCCCGTGCTCGGGAGCGGTGAGGTCGGCGATGGAGACCACCTTCCCCGGGTCCCCGGTCAGCCCGACCAGTTCGCGGATGACGCCCGATCCGGCCAGGTCGAGGGCCCCGTCGACGGGGCCGAGCCGCCGTACCCGCTCGACCCAGCCCTCACCGTAGGTCGTGGCGAGCGCGCCGAGGCCGCGCAGGTAGTCCTGGTTCGCGGCCCCGGCCAGGCCGATCACGGTGATGCCGCGCTCGCGGGCGATCTGCAGCACCGCCGAGCCGACTCCCCCGGACGCACCGCTGACCAGCAGCGTCTGCCCGGGCCGCACCCCCACCTCGTGGATGACGCGCAGCGCGGTCTCCACCACGGAGGGGTACCCGGCCGCCTCCTCGAACGTCAGCCCCCCGGGCATCCGGGCCCAGGCCGACAGCACGGCGAACTCGGCGTAGGTGGCGGCGCCTTCGCCGAACACCCGGTCGCCGACCGCGACCCCTTCCACGCCCTCCCCGACCTCGTCCACCACTCCGGCGGCGTCCAGGCCGACTCCGGCGGGCAGGGTGATCGGGTGGGCCCCGAGGACCTGCCCCTCGCGCAGCCTCCAGTCGACGGGGTTCACGCCCGCCGCGCGCACGGCGATACGTATCCGGCCGGGGCCCGCGTGCGGACGCTCGGCATCCTCCTCCAGACGCAGCACGTCCGGACCGCCGAACTCGGCGAAGCTCACTCTCTTCATACGGCTTGGCAGACTCATGCCGTGAACGTAACACTAACGGATAGGGTTTTGTAGTTGTTATGCTTTCGCAGCTGGTAGCGTACGGGCATGACCGTGCCGACCGGACGACGTGAGCGCAAGAAGGCCGCCACCCGCCAGAAGATCGCCGACACCGCGCTGCGGCTCTTCCTGGAGCGGGGGTACGAGGCGGTGGGCATCCGCGAGGTGGCCGCCGAGGCCGATGTGGCCGTCACCACGGTCTTCGCCCACTTCGCCGCCAAGGAGGCCCTGGTCTTCGAGCGGGACGGCGACTTCGAGCAGCGCCTCACCGAGGCGGTCACCGGGCCGGCGGGGCGGGAGGGGCTCGTTCCCGCGCTGAAGGCCGAGATCCTGGCTCAGGTGCGGCACTGCACGGCGGAGGGCGCCGCGCCGATCTGGCAGATGATCGACGACTCACCGGCGCTGCGGGAGTACGAGGCGTCGATGCGGGAGCGGCACGCGGAGTCGCTGGCCGCGGCCATCGCCGCCGGTCCCGGCCGGGACCGGAGCGCGACGGCCGGGCGGACCCTCGCGCGGTTCGCGGTCGAGGCCTTCGCGCTGGCCCGTGAGGCGGCGGATCCGGAGGCCGCGGTGGACGAGGTCTTCCGGATGATCGAGGCGGCCTGGGAGGCGGCCGGCCCCTCGGGGTCCTGAACGGACCCGGTCCGAGGGGCCGGCCCGGGTCGGTTTCCTCAGTCCTGGTGCACCTGGTTGCGGCCGGGGCCGCCGGAGAGCCGGTCGGTGCCCGGGCCGCCCCAGAGGATGTCGTCGCCGCTGTTGCCCCACAGGGTGTCGTTGCCGGCCTCCCCGTACAGCCGGTCGTTGCCCTTGCCGCCGTGGAGGACGTCGGCGCCGCCCCCGCCGCGCAGGGTGTCGTCGCCGTCCTCGCCGTGCAGGGTGTTCTCCTCGCCGGTGCCGGTCAGCGAGTCGTTGCCGGGGCCGCCGAAGCAGTCCTGGCCGCAGCGGGTGAGGGTGTCGTCGCCCGCGCCGCCGTGCGGGCCGAGGCTCAGCGGGCCGCCACCGCCGCCGTCGAGGCGGTCGTTGCCGTCGTCGCCGAAGAACACGGCGGTGTCGGAGCCCTTGATCGTGTCGTTGCCCGGGCCTCCGCTGACCCTGGCCCAGGCGTGGCTGTCCGCTCCGAGCACGGCCGAGTCGTCCTTGTCGCCGAGGTCGACCACGTAGTCGTCGGAGTCGTCGGAGTTCTGCGGGATCCCGACGGCGCAGCGCACCGTGGTGCGGTCGCCCGGCACGGGGTGCACGCACTCGTCCCAGGTCGCCGCGTCCGGGTGGATGGTGATGTCGAAGCGGTCGTGGAAGGTCAGCACGTAGAACGACGCGAACTCGGTGCGCTGCTCGATCTTCTCGTCCACCGTCAGCTGGTTCTGCTGGCCGGGGGCCGCCTGGTAGCGCAGTTCGCCGTCCTGGTGGAGGACGGAGGCCGTGGCCGCCTGGGGAGCCGACGGGGCGGCGGCGGGCGCCGCGAGGGCGGCCGGGGCCAGGGAGAGGGCGAGGGCGGAGGCCAGGGTGGCGGCAAGGGTGGTGGCGGTGGCGATGGTCCGGTGGGTGCGCATACGGAAGGGCCCTTCGGGATGACGGTGCGCCAGCGTGCTTGCGGTCATCCGGGGAGATGGCCGCGCCTGGCGGCGCCGTTGCTCCCGCGCCGGTGAACAGCGGCGGACGAAAGGGCGAACGGGGGCGGGGGGCGGGCCGGGGGCCCGTACAGCGCAGGAAGGGCCGCACCTCCGCCAGGGAGGCACGGCCCTTGCCGGTCCGTCAGGCGACGGGTCCGCGTCAGCCGTTCGCGGCGACGGTCTTGGGGTCGACCACCTCGCCGGCCGGCGGCTGCTCGACCTGGACCTTGGCGTTGTAGTCGCTGAAGGTCGCCTCGCCGGGCTGCTTGCCGCCCTCGGTGACGGACTTGAGGATGTACGGCTCGCCCTCGGTGGCGACGTACATGGTCAGCTTCTCGCCGCCGCTCTTCTCCTTGGTGAGGACCAGCGCCTCCTTGCCGTCCACCTTGGTGGTCTCACCGCGCTTCATGCCCTTGCGCGCGGACTTGTCGCTGTCCATCGCGGCGATGACGGACTGCTTGTCGCACATGCCCTGGGTGGAGTTGTCGCCCGGCTGGCTCTTCACCCACTTGTCCTGGAGCTTTCCGATGACCTTGTCGGTACCGGGCTGCCCCTGGAGCGCGGTCTGCCAGAACTTCTCATTCCCCTTGATGAAGACGGTCTGATCGGTCTGCCGGACATCGGCCTTCGCCTGCTGCATGGACATCGTGCCCGTACAGTTGTCCTTCTCGTCCACCTGGAAATCCGTGGTGATGGTCTGCGGCGCACCCTGCGGCTTCGCGGTGCCCGCGATACGGACCGAGTTCGCGTCCCGGGTCGCCTTCACGGCCTTGGCCGCGATGTCGTCCGCGCTCTGCCCGGCGAACGGCTCGTCCGAGCCCTTGTCACCGCAACCGGCGAGCCCGGTGACCCCCACGCACACCAGGGCGGCGGTAAGGACGGCGTTCCTCTTCAGCGCATTCACAGCCATGACATTCCCTCCCCGACGGAATTACTTCTTCCGCTCAGAATGATTCCCTGACTTCTATGGCGTCCCGATACCCGGGTTTCCGGGAAGGGAACGGGAAAGATCCGGACACGGAGGGGACGGGACACGGAGAATTCCAGACGCGTGACGGCGGCCGCCGTCATGGCGACCGCCGTCGGAAGAAAAGGGAAGCTCTCGGGGAAGGCCGGTTCCGTCAGATGCGGCGGCGGGCCCGGTCGCGCAGGGCGGAGGCGCGGACGACCACCGCGATGAAGAGCAGCGCGGAGGCCGCCGCCGCGTACACCCACGAGTCGGCGAAGCCCATCGCCGCGCCCAGCGCGCCGAGCAGGGCCCAGGCACCGAGGATCACGAACACACCGGTCCAGGCGATGTCCGAGACCCGACCGCGCAGTTGACCCCGCTGCACCGTCCCGCGCTCCAGGGGATCCATCGTCCCGTCAGCATGCATGGGTACCACCCTCCAGTCCTGGACGCTCGACACGCTCGGGCGTGCCCGGCGGGTGCCGTTCCGGCCAACCACCGCCGCTCGCCCGCCCCTTGGGTCTCCGTATATCCCCGACGCCTCTTGCTACGCCTGCCGAGGACAGCGCTTCGCCGGCGCCGAAGGGGGCGATCACGCCTTGCCGAAGGCGATCAGGGTGCCGTCGGCGGCCGGGGCGAGGAGCCGGCCCCGCGCCGTGGCGAGGCCGGGGACGCCGGCTTGGCCACGCTCCTGGCCGTCCGCCCGCCGGGGGCGGGGGACACCAGCGGTGTCCCCGCCACCGGAGCCGCCGCCCCGGCGTCCACCGCCGGCAGCGCCGCCGCCAGGGCGAGCGCGCACCCGGCCCCGCGCCGTGTACGCCGCGCCCCCGCGGCTCTTCCGGCCGTCGTCCCGCTCATCGAGCCCCCTCAGGATGACCGCCGCGGCGGGCGCGTCGGCCGCCGGGCGCCGGTGGGCGCCGGGGGCACCGCGCCCGCCCGTCCGCACACCACTGAGCGCACACCACTGAGCGCACCGCCCGGGATGCGGGGACGCAGACGGCCCGGAGCAGGCCGGTCCGGCCCGATGCCACCGTGGCGAATGGCCGGAAACATGCGATGCGGGTGTGTCAGGCGTTACGCGACGGGGGTCTGTTCCACGACAGGGGTCTGGGCCGGGTTCCTGGGCGCCACCACGTTGTCCGGGCGCTCGGCGTCCACCGGGGCCGCCGCCCCCGCCCCGGCCCGCAGCCTCTCGTACCAGGCCGTGCACGCCTCGTACGAGGGGAGCAGCCCGGCCGCCTCCGCCTCGGCCAGGGACGGCGCGGCGGCGTCCTTGTCGGAGAGCAGCGGCGGCAGGTCGGCGGGCCAGTCGATGCCGAGGTCCGGGTCGAGCGGGTGGACGCCGTGCTCGCGGGCCGGGGCGTAGCCGCGGGAGCAGAGGTAGACCACGGTGGCGTCGTCGGTGAGGGCCAGGAAGCCGTGGCCCAGGCCCTCGGCGAGGTGGACCGCGCGGTGGTCGCGGTCGTCCAGGCGGACCGCCTCCCAGGCGCGGTAGGTGGGCGAGCCGGTGCGCAGGTCCACGATCACGTCGAGCACGGCCCCGCGGACACAGGTCACGTACTTGGCCTGGCCGGGCGGGACGTCGGCGAAGTGGATGCCGCGCAGGGTGCCCCGGGCGGAGACCGAGCAGTTGGCCTGGGCGAGGTCGAGCCCGTGCCCGGCCGCCTCGCGCAGTTCGGGGGCGCGGAACCACTCGTGGAAGCTGCCGCGTGGATCGGTGAAGACCCGGGGCTCCATGATCCACGCGCCCTCGATGCCCAGTTCCCGCATGATGCGTCCACCGCCTTCTCCGTACCGTTCCGGTCGGGGGGCACAACCGGGGAGCGGGCGGGGCGTCACCCGGGGTGGGGCCGATCGGGTGGCGCGGTTACGCCGTGAGGGCGGCGACCGCCGAGCGGGCGAGGTCGTCCAGATAACCGGCCGGGGCGGAGGTGCGGACCACCACCAGCCGCCAGTACAGCGGGCCGAGGACCAGGTCCAGCACCCGGTCCGGGTCGGCGTCCGCCGGGAGTTCGCCGCGCTCCACCGCGGCACGCACGATCCGGGCGGCCACGCCCCGGCGGCCGTCCAGCAGGACCGCCCGGACGGTGTCGGCGATCTCGGGGTGGCGGGCGGCCTCCACCAGCAGGTCCGGCACCACCTGGGAGGCCAGCGGGTGGCGCAGGGCGTGCGCGGCGACCTCCAGGACGGCGCGGACGTCCCCGTGGAGCGAACCGGTGTCCGGGACCGGCATGCCCTCGGCGGCGACGGCGGTGATCAGGTCCAGGACGAGGGCCAGCTTGGACTTCCAGCGCCGGTAGACGGCGGTCTTGCCGACACCCGCGCGGCGGGCGATGCCCTCGATGGACATCCGGGCGAAGCCCACGGCGGCCAGTTCCTCGAAGACGGCCGCGCGGATCGCCTCGGTGACGTCCTGGCGGAGCACCGCCGCCCCGGCGGGGGCCCGGCGGGGAGCGGGGCGGTCACCAGGGGCCGAGGGGGCCGGGGCGGGGTCGGTGGTCATGGCGGCGATCCTACGCGGCGAGGGCCGGCCGCGCCCGTGACGACGAAACGGTTCCGTTGCGACGCGGGGCGGAAACGGCGTACAGTCCGGGCGTGACGACGAGACGGTCCCGTCCCGTCCTGCCGTCGCCCCCTGCCTCCTGCCCGAGAGAGGACGGCCGCCGTGTCCGCACCGGCCCTGACTCCCCCATCGCCGCCCGTCACCATCCCGCCGCCGGCCGAACCCGCCACGGATCTGCGGGCCCTCGCACTGCGCCATGGGCTCACCGTCAGCGGCGCCCGCCCGCCCCTCCCCCGCTACCTCCGGCAGCTGTGGGCGCGGCGCCACTTCATCACCGCCTTCGCCACCGCCAAGCTCACCGCGCAGTACAGCCAGGCCCGGCTCGGGCAGCTCTGGCAGCTCGCGAATCCGCTGCTCAACGCGGCCGTCTACTACCTGATCTTCGGCGTGCTGATGGACACCCGGCACGGTGTCGCCGACTTCGTGCCCTTCCTGGTCACCGGCGTCTTCGTCTGGTCGTTCACCGCCGGGACGATCACCGCCGGCACCCGGGCGATCAGCGGCAACCTGGGCTTGGTCCGGGCGCTGCACTTCCCCCGGGCGAGCCTGCCGCTGGCCCTCGCCCTCCAGCAGCTCCAGCAGCTGGGGTTCTCGCTGGCCGCCCTGGCGGTGATCCTGCTGGGCTGCGGGACTACCCCGGGGCCGTCCTGGCTGCTGGCGGTTCCCGCGCTCGCGCTCCAGGCGCTGTTCAGCACGGGCGTGGCGATGGCGATGGCCCGGCTGGCCGCCCGTACCCCCGATCTGGCGCAGCTGGTGCCGTTCGCCCTGCGGACCTGGATGTACGCCTCGGGGGTGATGTGGAGCGTGAAGCACGTGGTGGCCGAGGGGCACATCCCGCACCTGGCGGGGCTGGCCCTGGAGCTCAACCCGGCGGCCGTCTACATCGACCTGGTCCGCTTCGCGCTCATCGACAGCTTCACCTCCGCCCAGCTCCCGCCGCATGTCTGGGCGGTCGCGGCCGGGTGGGCGGTGCTGGCGGCGGTGGGCGGCTTCGTCTGGTTCTGGCGCGCGGAGGAGGTGTACGGCCGTGGCTGACGCCTCCTCCGGCGAGCGGGTGCCGACCGTGGTGGTGGACGGGGTCCATGTCCGCTACACCGTGCAGGGCGGCGCCACCGGCCGGCGCGGTGCCGGGGCCGGGGCCGCCCTCGCTCGGATGGTGTCGCGGGGACGCGGGGCCGCCGCGCCCCGGTCCCGTACCGTGCACGCCGTCAAGGGGGTGAGCTTCGCCGCGTACGAGGGCGAGGCCATCGGGCTCGTCGGCACCAACGGCTCCGGGAAGTCCACCCTGCTCCGGGCCATCGCCGGGCTCCAGCCGCCCACCGAGGGCCGGGTCCACACCCGGGGCCAGCCGGCCCTCCTCGGGGTGAACGCCGCCCTGATGGGCGATCTCACCGGCGAGCGGAACGTGATCCTCGGCGGTCTGGCGATGGGCATGTCCCGGCGGGAGATCCGCGAGCGGTACGCCGGGATCGTGGAGTTCTCCGGCATCGACGAGAAGGGCGACTTCGCCTCGCTGCCGATGCGCACCTACTCCTCCGGCATGGGCGCCCGGCTGCGCTTCTCGATCGCCGCCGCCAAGTCCCACGAGGTGCTGCTGATCGACGAGGCGCTGGCCACCGGGGACGCCCGCTTCCAGCGGCGCAGCCAGCAGCGGATCGCCGAGCTGCGCGCCGAGGCCGGGACGGTGTTCCTGGTCAGCCATGGCAACGCCGCCATCCGGCGCAGCTGCGACCGGGTGCTCTGGCTGGAGGCGGGACGGCTGCGGATGGACGGACCGGTGGACGAGGTGATGGACGCCTACGAGGCGCACACCGGCGCCTGACCGCCGATGGAGCCGGACGGGGGTGCACAAAAGGCGCAAAAAGGTCGGATCGGGTTAGCTTTCGGCTGATGGCTACCAACAGTGCAGAACAGGATCCCGAGCGCACGGACCCCGGGCCCGCGGACGACGAGGGCGCCCCTCCGGAGCTCCAGCCGGGCGCGGCCGGCACGCGCGTCTTCCGCCGTACCCGCCGCCGCGACGCCGACGACCGGCCGGTGGCCGAGCACACCGACCGCGGCAAACGGGTGCCGCCGCGCCGGGCGCCGCTGTTCAGCGACCACACGTCCGTACTGCCGCTGGCCGTGGTCTGGCTGCTCACCCGCGGGCTGATGATCGTGCTGCTGCTCCGGGACAACCTGGGCATCGGCGGGGTGTCCCGCGAGGTCTACGCGCTCTACCAGCACTGGTACCAGCTGCTGGCCGACCGGACCTTCCCGCCCGGGGACGTCACCTGGCAGTACCCGCCGGGCGCCGGGCTGGTGATCCTGGCGCCGGGCGCGGCGCCGCAGCTGCTCACCTACTTCCAGGCGTTCGTCGCCCTCGCCCTGCTGGCCGACGCCGCCATCGCGTTCGCCCTGGTGCGGCGGGGCGGCAGCGGGGCGTGGCTCTGGGTGGGCGGCCTGCCGCTGCTGCTGCACCTGCCGCTGGCCCGCTACGACCTGTTCCCCACCGCCCTGGCGGTCTTCGGGCTGCTGGCGCTGCTGTCCGGGCGGACCCGGCTCGGCGGGGCGCTGGCCGGTCTGGGCGCGATGGTGAAGCTGTGGCCGCTGCTGATCCTGGCCGGGCTGCCGCGCGGCCGCCCCTCGCGGCGCGGCTGGTCCTCGGCCCTGCTGGCGGCGGGCGCGCTGCTCGCCGTGCTGGTCTGGGGCTACGCGCATGTGGGCGACTTCGCCGAGCAGCAGGGCGGCCGGGGGCTCCAGATCGAGTCGCTGGGCGGCAGCGCGCTGGCGCTGGCGGGGCTGGCGGGCTGGTGGCACGGGGAGGTCCGCTACCGCTATGGCGCGTTCGAGCTGGCCGGCCCGTACACCGGCAGCGCGGCGCAGCTGGCGCTGGCCCTCTCGGCGGTGGCGCTGGGCTGGCTGCTGCTGTGGCGGTGGCGGTCCTGGGCGTGGAGCCCGGCCACCCCGGCGGACGCGGCGCTGACCGCGGTGCTGCTGTTCACGGTGACCAGCCGGGTGATCAGCCCGCAGTACCTGGTGTGGCTGCTGGCGCTGGCGGCGGTCTGCCTGACCTGCCGGGACAGTGTGATGCGGCGGCCGGCGCTGCTGATGGTGCCGGCGGCGGCGCTCACCTCGCTGGGGTATCCGATCTTCTACGAGGACGTGATCGCGCTCGGCCCGCTGGGCACCATGGCGGTGGCGCTGCGCAACGCGGTGCTGCTGGCGGCGGCGCTGCTGGCCTGCCGCCGGCTCTGGCTCCAGACCGTGCCGGGCCCGCCCTCCCTCAAGGGGCTGTAGGCGGTCCAGGGATACGCGGGGAGGGCGCCCCCGGCCATCAGGGGGCGCCCTCCTCGTTTTCCGCGAGCCGTCAGACGTGGGTCCGCAGCAGGGTGCGCATGGTGCGCATGGCCACCGAGAGGTTCGCCAGGTCGAAGGTGTCCGAGCCCTGGATCTCCTCCAGGGTGGAGCGGGCCCGGCCCAGGATGGCGGCGTTCTTCTTCTCCCAGGCGTCGAACCGCTCCTCCGGGGTGGAGGTGCCGTTTCCGGCGGCCAGCACCTCGGCGGTGAGGGCCGCGTGGGCGGCGTAGAGGTCCTCGCGGATGGAGGCGCGGGCCATGGACTGCCAGCGGTCGGAGCGCGGCAGCTCGATGATCCGGTCCATCAGCTGGGTGATGGAGAGCCGGTCGGCGAGGTCGTAGTAGACCTCGGCGACGGCCATCGGGTCCTTGCCGGTGCGGTCGGCGATGGCCACGATGTCCAGCGTCGGGAACGCGGAGGAGAACCCGGCCACCCGCAGCGCCAGCTCCTCGGGGACGCCCGCGCCGGTCAGCTCGGCCACGATCCCCTCGTACCAGTCCAGGTCGGCGCCGCGCAGCAGCTGCGGGAGCTTGGCCCACACCTGCTCGACGCGCTCGGCGAAGAAGGAGATGGTCTCGGCGAGCTGGAGCGGCTGCGGGCGGTTGCCGAGCAGCCAGCGGGTGCCGCGCTCGATGAGCCGGCGCGAGTGCAGCCGGATGCGGGTCTGCACCTCGGCGTCCACCCGGTTGTCCAGGCCCTCGACGGCGTCCCAGACCTCGCCGAGGCCGAAGATCAGCCGGGCGGCGGTGTGGGCGCGGACGATCTCCTCGATGGAGGCGCCGGTCTCCTCGCGCAGCCGGTGCAGGAAGGTCGAGCCACCGGTGTTGACGGTGTCGTTGACCAGCACCGTGGTGATGATCTCCCGGCGCAGCGCGTGGGCGTCGATCTGGGCGGCGAACTCCTCGCGCAGCTTGCTCGGGAAGTAAGCGTGGAGCAGCTGCGTCAGATACGGGTCGTCGGGCAGCTCGGTGTGGATCAGCTCCTCGGCGACGGTGATCTTGGTGTACGCGAGGAGGACGGCCAGCTCGGGCTGGCTGAGGCCCTTGCCGCCGTTGAGCAGTTCGCGGATCTGCCGGTCGTTGGGCAGGAACTCCAGGGCCCGGTCGAGCCTGCCCTCGCGGCCCAGGCGGCGCATGAACCGCTGGTGGGCGTGGAGCAGGGAGGCGGACTGGCGGACGCCGTTGGCGAGCGCGGTGTTCTGCGCGTAGTTGTTGCGCAGGACCAGCGAGCCGACCTCGTCGGTCATCTCGGCCAGGATCCTGTTGCGCTGCTTGACGGTCATGTCGCCGTCCGTGACGAGCGCGTTGAGCAGGATCTTGATGTTCACCTCGTGGTCGGAGGTGTCCACGCCGGCGCTGTTGTCGATGGCGTCGGTGTTGACCCGGCCACCGGTGCGGGCGAACTCGATCCGGCCGAGCTGGGTGAGGCCCAGGTTGCCGCCCTCGCCGACGACCTTGACCCGCAGCTCCTCGCCGTCGACCCGGATGGCGTCGTTGGCCTTGTCGCCGACGTCGGCGTGCGACTCGCTCGCGGCCTTGACGTACGTGCCGATGCCGCCGTTCCACAGCAGGTCGACCGGGGCGGAGAGGATGGCCCGCATCAGGTCGGCCGGGGTCATCTTGGTGACGCCGTCCGCGATGCCGAGGGCTTCGCGGATGTGGGCGTTGACCGGGATGGACTTGGCGGTACGGGGGTGGATGCCGCCGCCCGGGGAGAGCAGCCCGGCGTCGTAGTCGGCCCAGGAGCTGCGGGGCAGCTCGAACAGCCGGCGCCGCTCGGCGTAGGAGGTGGCGGCGTCGGGGGTGGGGTCGATGAAGATGTGCCGGTGGTCGAAGGCGGCGACCAGGCGGATGTGCTCGCTGAGCAGCATGCCGTTGCCGAAGACATCGCCGGACATGTCGCCGACGCCGACGACGGTGAAGTCCTCGCTCTGGGTGTCGTGGCCCAGCTCGCGGAAGTGCCGCTTGACCGACTCCCAGGCGCCGCGGGCGGTGATGCCCATGCCCTTGTGGTCGTAGCCGGCCGAGCCGCCGGAGGCGAAGGCGTCGCCCAGCCAGAAGCCGTAGGCGGTGGCGACCTCGTTGGCGATGTCGGAGAAGGTGGCGGTGCCCTTGTCGGCGGCGACGACCAGGTAGGTGTCGTCCTCGTCGTGGCGGACCACGTCGGCCGGGGGCACGACCTCGCCGGCCACCAGGTTGTCGGTGATGTCCAGCAGCGCCGAGATGAAGGTCTTGTAGCTGGCGACGCCCTCGGCCAGCCAGGCGTCCCGGTCGGCGGCCGGGTCGGGCAGCTGCTTGGCGACGAAGCCGCCCTTGGCGCCGACCGGCACGATGACGGTGTTCTTCACCATCTGCGCCTTGACCAGGCCGAGGATCTCGGTACGGAAGTCCTCACGCCGGTCGGACCAGCGCAGACCGCCGCGGGCGACCTTGCCGAAGCGCAGGTGGACGCCCTCGACGCGCGGGGAGTACACCCAGATCTCGAACGCCGGGCGGGGCGCCGGGAGGTCCGGGATGGCCTGCGGGTCGAACTTCATCGAGACATAGGCGTGCGGCCGGCCGTCCTGCGCCTTCTGGAAGAAGTTGGTGCGCAGGGTGGCCTTGATGACGGTGAGGAAGGAACGCAGGATGCGGTCCTCGTCCAGCGAGGCGACCTGGTCCAGGGCCCCGTCCAGCTCCTCCAGGAGGCCGTCGGTCAGCTCGGTGCCGGCGCTCTGCCGGCCCGGGGACATCCGGGCCTCGAAGAGGGAGACCAGCAGCCGGGTGGTGTGGACGTTGTGGCGGAGGGTGTCCTCCATGTAGTCCTGGCTGAAGGTGGAGCCGGCCTGCCGCAGGTACTTGGCGTAGGCGCGCAGCACCATGGCCTGCCGCCAGTTCAGCCCGGCGGCCAGCACCAGCTGGTTGAAGCCGTCGTTCTCGGCGCGGCCGGTCCAGGTGGCGGCGAAGGCCTCCTGGAACCGCTCGCGGGCGTCGTCGGCGAGGTAGTCGCCGTTGCCGACGGCGCCCTCGGGGAGCCGCAGCCCGAAGTCGTAGATCCAGGCCTGGGTGCGGTCGGGGCAGCGCAGCTCGTAGGGGCGCTCGTCGACGACCTCGACGCCGAGCCGGTTGAGCACCGGGAGCACGGCGGACAGCGAGATCTGCGGACCGGTCTTGTAGATCTTGAAGCGGCGCTCGCCGGGGGCGGAGCCGACCGCCTCGTACAGCGAGAGCGCGAACTCCTTCTCCCCGTCGACCAGCTGCTCTAGGTGGCCGAGGTCGGAGACGGCGGAGCGCGGGGAGTGGTCGGCCTTGTAGCCCTCGGGGAAGGCACCGCCGTAGCGGCGCATCAGCTCGGCGGCGCGCTCCTCGCCGAACTCGGCGTTCAGCGCCTCGCCGAAGCCGTCGGACCAGGAGCGGGCGGCCTCCACCAGCCGGCCCTCGATCCGCTCGGCGTCGGCGTCGGTGAGGGCGGCCAGCTCGGTGCCCTGCGGGACGCGGACCACGAAGTGGATCCGGGAGAGGATCGACTCGGTGTTCCAGGCGGTGAAGTCGACGCTGGTGCCGCCGAGCTCCTCCTTGAGGATGTCGATGATCCGCAGCCGGACGCCGGTGGTGTAGCGGTCGCGCGGCAGGTAGACGAGGGCCGAGTAGTAGCGGCCGTACTCGTCCTGGCGCAGGTAGAGCCGCAGCCGGCGGCGCTCCTGGAGGTACAGGACGCTGGTGACGATCTCGCGGAGCTTGTCGGCGGGCGTCTGGAACAGCTCGTCGCGCGGGTAGGTCTCCAGGATCTGGAGCAGGTCGCGGCCGTCGTGGCTGTTGGGCGAGAAGCCGGCCGCGTCGAGCACCTCGGCGACCTTGCGGCGGATGACCGGGACCCGGCGCACCGACTCGGTGTACGCGGCGGAGGAGAACAGCCCGAGGAAGCGGCGCTCGCCCACCACGTTGCCCTCGGCGTCGAACTTCTTCACGCCGACGTAGTCGAGGTAGGACGGGCGGTGGACGGTGGAGCGGCTGTTGGCCTTGGTGAGGACCAGCAGGCGGTGCTCGCGGGCCTTGGCCCGGGCGTCGGCCGGCAGGCGGCTGAAGGAGGGGGAGACCGGGTGCGCCTCGTCCTCGTCGTGCTGGGGGTCGGAGCGCAGGATGCCGAGGCCGGTGCCGGGGACGGCGGTCAGCGCGTCGTCGCCGGTCAGGTCGTACTCGCGGTAGCCGAGGAAGGTGAAGTGGTCGGCGGACAGCCAGCGCAGCAGCTCGCGGGCCTCCTCCACCTCGGTGTCCGAGACCTCCGGGGCGGCCGGCTCGCCCGGCAGCTCGTCGGCGATGCGCAGCGCGGCCTCGCGCATCTTGTCCCAGTCCTCGACGGTCTCGCGGACGTCGGACAGGACGCGCAGCAGATCGCCGGTGATCTGCTTGAGGTCGGCCCGGTCGGTCTCGCGGTCGATCTCGACATGGATCCAGGACTCGGTGAGCGCGTCGTGGTGCTCCTTGGCCGCGACGCGGTCGGCGAGCACCTCGATGAGCTTGCCGGTGAGGTCGCGGCGGACGTGGACCAGCGGATGCACGACGACGTGGATGCCGCGGCCCTGGCGGGAGAGCTCGTTGGTGACCGAGTCCACCAGGAAGGGCATGTCGTCGGTGACGACCTCCACCACGGAGTGGCTGCAGGTCCAGCCGTTCTCCTCGACGGTGGGGGTGTGGACGCGGACGTTGGCCGTGCCCTGGGGCCGGTTCTCGGCCAGCCGGAAGTGGGAGAGCGCCGCGCCGAAGACGTCGACCGGGTCGCGGTCGGCGAGGTCCTCCGGAGCCGTGTGCAGGTAGTAGCGCCTGAGGTACGCGAGAACGGTGTCCCGGTCGGGTCGCTCGTTCTCGGCCCCAGTCCGGAGTTGCCCCCCGACCGGGCTGTTCTCAGCTACCCGGGCCGCCCGTTCGAGCAGCTCGGCCTTGGCTTCGTCCAGCTTGGTCTGCATGTCCTCTGGTCTCCTGTCGCGCGCCGTTGCGTGACGTAGGTGAATGAGAAGGAGACACGACGCCACGACGACGCGGGGTTCCCGGTCTGGGGTGACGCTATGCCGCCATGAGAGATGTCCCGGCCGTTTTCGGCCATCTTCCCCGCCCTGGCCGAATGACGCGGTGTACGCGGTCGACGCACTGCATGAGGTGCACCGGTGCGGCGGGACGTTTCAGCGCTCGCCCGGGTGCGGTGGCACTCCGGGCGCGGGTCGCGGGCTCCGCTGCCCGCGAGGCGTATCGCGCTGATCACGGGTCCAGGCTATCGTCCCGGCCCCCCGACTCGTCAGTCGCCGGATTCGTACAAATCCCAGCCGAAAACTTCGCCAGTCTGGACAGACCCTGCACGCCGAGGTGACAACCGATGACCGAACGGATCCTGATCGTGACCGGGGACGCGGCGGAGTCCCTGGAGGTGCTCTACCCCTACCAGCGGCTCCTGGAGGAGGGGTACGAGGTGCACATCGCCGCGCCCACCCGCAAGCGGCTGCGCTTCGTGGTGCACGACACCGAGCCCGGCCACGACACCTACACCGAGAAACCCGGCTACACCTGGCCCGCGGACCTGGCCTTCTGCGAGGTGGAGCCCAGCCGCTACGCCGCCGTGGTCATCCCCGGCGGCCGCGCCCCCGAGTACCTGCGCAACGACCCCGAGCTGCGCAAGATCGTGAAGTCCTTCTTCGACGCCGACAAACCGGTGGCCCAGATCTGCCACGGCCCCCTGCTCACCGCCGCCGTCGGCGCCCTGGACGGCCGCCGCGTCACGTCGTACCCCGCCCTCGAACCCGACATGCAGTCGGCGGGCGCCACCTACCGCGACGTCCCCACCGTGGTGGACGGCCCCCTGGTCTCCGCCCGCGGCTGGCCGGACCACCCGGTGTGGATGCGGGAGTTCCTGGCGGTGCTGCGAGGGGCGGCGTGAGGCGGCGGGGGGTGCTGAGGCCGGGCGGGGAGGTCTCCCGCGGCCGGAAGGGGAGGCCCCCAGGGTGCCGTCCGTCCTCTCGGACGGCTGCCTCCTCGCCCCGGCCCCGTAGGGCTTACGCGGCCATCTCCTCCGCCACCCGCACGGCCTCCTCCAGGGTGTCCACCACCGGCACACCGACCCGCTCCAGGCTGGCGCGGCTGTGCGAGCCGCCGGTGTAGAGCACCGCCCGCGCGCCGACATGGGCGGCCGCCACCGCGTCGTCCGCGGCGTCCCCGATGACCACGATCCGCTCCGGCGCCATGCCCTCCAGGGCGGCGAGGTGGCGCACCATGTGCTCGGCCTTGCCGCCCAGCGCCGCGCCGACCCGGCCGTCCACCCGCAGGAAGTGCTCCTCGATGCCGTGCCGCCGCACCACGGGTATCAGCTGCTCGTGCGGGGCGAGCGAGAGCAGCGACTGGGTGAGCCCGGAGGACCGCCGGGCCGCCAGCAGCTCCGCCGCGCCCGCGGTCAGCGCGCAGGCGTCCGCGCCCGGCCAGTAGTGGCGGTGGAAGGCGGCGTCCATCAGCTCCCACTCCTCACCGGACGGCAGTCGCCCCAGCAGCCGCTCGTAGAACGCCGTCACCGGTACGCAGTACAGCTCGCGGTAGCGCTCCAGGGTGAGGGGCGGCAGGCCCATCTCCGCGAAGGCGGCGTTGGTCGCCGACATCACCGCGGCCATGTCGTCGAACAGCGTGCCGTTCCAGTCCCACACCAGATGGGTGCTGTGCTTCCCCGACGTCCCCGTGCGCTTCACCATGCCGAAAACGGTACCGGCCGCCTCTGACAACGCCCCGGGCCCGCGCTTCAGGCGGCGGCCCTCACCCGGCCGCGATCAGCCCCGGAATCTCCTGCACCCCGAACCACAGCAGCTCGTGGTCCTCCGCCCCGTCCACCACGAACTGAGCGTCGTCGTCCCCGTGGTCCGCCGCGCCCAGCGCGTCCGCCGCGGCGGAGACGTCCGCCTCGGCGTCGTCCGCGTCCACGTGCACCGCGGCCGCCTTGGCCAGCGGCACCGCGGCCGCCAGCCGCACCTCGCCCACCGAGGAGTGCTCCAGCAGCCCGTCCGGGTCGGCCACCGCGTCCCCGTCCGGCACGTCCACGGCCACCACCACCCGGCGCCGGGGGAGGTCCGGGGCGGCGGCGAGCATCCGCAGCGAGGCGGCGGCGGCCCGGCTGAGCGCCGCGTACTCCAGCTCCTCGATGTCGTCGGAGACGTACCACTCGCGCAGTCCGGGCGTCACCCCGTACGCCGTCAGCGGGCCGGGGCCGAGCTCGCCCGCCGTGTGCGCCTGTGCGAGACCGGCGAGAGTCAGGGGGACGTACACGCGCATGGAAGGTCGCTTTCGTCGTCGTCAGTCGACCTCAGGATACGTGCGGCGTCCCTCGTGGGAGTGGGTGGTGGTGATCACCGGACGTCAACCCGGCGCCCCGCCCCGCCGCTCGGCCCCCTCTCCCGTGGCCTCCCGCTCACCCCAACCGGTGATGGGCTAGGTACATCACCCTAGGTAATCGCCCCATTGCCCCACGTTGCCATCTCCCGTAGAAGGTGCTCACCGAAAGTTACCGCCCGGTAGATGCCGGGCCTCAGCGAACGGGGCCGATCAGCATGAGCACCATCGCGACGAGGACGACCAACGGACCGGCGGGCCGCCGCGACCGGAGGGCGGCCGCCGCCCGCCCCCGCACCGCCCGCCCGGCCGCCGGGACAGGCCCGAGCCGGGGCCCTTCCCTGGTGCGGACGCCCCCGCGTCCGCTCCCTCCCCACCACCTCTTCGCCGAGCGCCTGCTCGCCGTGCTCAGCGGCGAGCGCCCGGTGCACTGGATGCTGGGCCAGACCGTCGGCAAGGCGTACGACCAGCTGATCCGGCTCGCCCCGACCACCCCGCTGCGCGGCCGCGGCACCCGCCCCGTCGTCCGCCGCTGCGGCGGCCACCGGCTGGGCACCGACGTGGTCGAGGCGTTCGCCAGCATCGCGGCCGGCGAGCAGGTACGCGCCATGGCCTTCCGCCTAGAACGCGGCCCCGACCACCGCTGGCGCTGCGCCGCCGTCGAGCTGGGAACGGCACGGGGATGAGCGGGCGCGGCGGCCGGGCGGATGCGGCGTGGGGAGGGCCGGGTGCGGCGGCCGGGGGGGATGCGGCGTGTGGAGGGCCGCCCCCGACGGCATGCGGCGCGCCCTCGGGGCCGGGGAGGGCAGCGCCTGGTGCTCTGGCTCCTGGCCCCCGACTCCCGGCTCCCGGCTCCCGGCCCCCGTCCGGGGTCAGGTCCGGCTCGGGGGGCGGCGTTCGGACGGCCCGGCTTCCGGCTCCGGCTCCGGCTTCCGGCTGCGGCTCCGGCTCCGGCTTCCGGCTGCGGCTCCGGCCACGGGGTCCGGAAGTCGGAGGTCGGCTCTCGGCGCCGAGAGGGGGTTGGCCGGCCCTTGGACCCGGGGCCGGGGTCAGCACCGGTGCCCAGCGGCTGGCCCTAGGGCCCGGGAAGTCGACGCCTGGGGCCACGGCCCCCGACTCCCGACTCCCGTCCGGGGTCACGTCCGGCTCGGGGACGGCGGCCGGACCCCGGCCCGACTTCCGGCTCCGGCCTGGGGGCCGAGGCGCGGGGTGCAGGGCGCCGGGGCCAGGGACCGAGCGCACGGGGCCCGGGGCAGCAACCGCTGGTGCCCGGGGCCGGGTCGACCGGCCCGGCTTCCGGCTCCGGCCCGGGGGCCGAAGCGCGGGGCGCGGGGGTCGGGGCCAGGGATCGAGTGCCCGGGGCCCGGACAGCAACAGCTGGCGCCTGGGGCCTGGTCGGCCAGGTCGGCTTCCGGCTCCAGCCCGGGGGCCGAGGCTCGGGGCGCCGGGGCCAGGGATCGAGTGCCCGGGAGCCGGGGGCAGCAACCGCTGGCGCCCGGGGCCGGGTCGGCCAGGTCGGCTGCTGTCTCCCGGCTCCAGCCCGGCGCCACTCCGGCCCCGGCGCCAGCCCGGGGTGCGGGGGCGGGGTCGGGAGGCCCGCTCCGGGGACCAGGAGCCGAACGCCCGGGGTGCCGGGTCCGCCTGGCCATCCGGCTCCTGGGCGGGAGAGCGGCCCCCTGGTGGCCTGGGGCCGAGGGCGGAAGGCCGGGCCAGCTGGCGCGGCCAAGTGCCCGGACCGGCCAGCGGGAGCCGGGGTTCCGGCGCACGGTTCGTGCGGGTGCGGCAGACCCATCGGCGGTGGGGACACCCACGACCGCCCGCAGGCCCGAGTCGCGCCCGGACCCCCGCGGCGTTCGGCATGCACAACCCGGCCTGGCTCCCACAGCCGGGGCGGGCGGCTCCCTGGTGGCCGAGGGCGGAACGGCTGGCTGCCAGGGACCGGGGGCCGACCACTGGAGCTCAGGGCCCGAGTCAGACGGCCGGGCTGGTCTGCCCCTGGCACCCGGGCCGGGCTTCCTGGGCCCCCGGCCCGATTGGCTCAACCGGCCCGGTACAGGGCCCTACAGGCCCGTACAGGGCCACGAAACGCGGCCGTCGATGAGGCGGCATCCCACCAGCGTCCCGTCGCCGGCAGGGCGCGTCGGGGCCGGGAGCCAACGGTCCCGGCACGCGGCCGGTGCGGTCACCGCAGGTCCACCGACGGCGGGTGCGCCTACGGCCTCCACCGACCCGCGCCCCGCGCCGTACGGCGAGCTCGACCGCACCCGTTCGCCCTGCCGACGGCGAGCAGCGGAACCGGGCTGGTCAGCGTCGCCTCCATGCCCGGTCCACCCGTCGGCGGCGCCCACACCCGGCAACGGCACCCCGCCGAAGGCCGTACCGGCGGACCAACCCCCCACATGGCGGCTCAGGGGCCGCCAGGAGCAGCCACGGGGCTGCGGGGCGCCGCGGGCCCGACGAAGCGGCCCCAGCTCCCTACCGCCCGCACCCGCCCCTCCTCCCCCGCTCCCTCCCCACCCCGCCCAGCGCAGCGCACCGCACGTGCCTGGTCAGGGCCAGGTGGCACCCCCATACTCACCGCATGGACCTGGAGGCGCGGCATCTTCGGTGCCTGGAGGCGGTGGCGACGGCCGGGAGCCTCAACAAGGCGGCGCATCTGATGGGGCTGTCCCAGCCGGCGCTCAGCGCGCAACTGCGGCGGATCGAGGCCGTGGTGGGCGGGGCGGTTTTCGAGCGGGGGCCCTTCGGCGCGCGGGCCACGCCGCTGGGCGAGGTCCTGCTGCCGTACGCGCGCGAGGTGCTGCGCGGGCTGGACGAGCTGGCCCGCGCGGTCGAGGGGCATCGCGCGGCGGCGGGCGGGCGCCCGCTGCGGCTGGGGGTGCGCACGACACCGCTGGCCCTGCTGCTGTACGAGGTGGCAACCCGCCTCGTCCCGGGCGACATCGCCGAGTTGACCGTGCTGGACCGCTCGGCCGAGGCGCTCGCCGCCCTGGTGCGCGGCGATGTCGACCTGGTGCTGCACACCGACTTCCCCGGCCGGCCGATCGTGCCGCCCGCCGAGGTGCGGATGGCCGAACTGGGCACGGAGCCCCTCTTCGTCGGACTGCCCGACGGGCATCCGCTCAGCGGGCGGACCGAGATCGACCTGGCCGAACTGGCCGGGACGGCCTGGCTGCTGGCGGTCAACGGCGACGACGAGTTCGACCGGCACCTGATGGAGCAGTGCCGTCTCGCCGGCCACCCGACCATGGTGGCCCGCACCGTCGAGCCCCTGCTGCTGGTGCAGTTGATGCGCCGCGGCGGCCCCGTGGTCACGGCCATGAACGCGCTGGGCAGCGGGCTGACGATCCCCGGGGTGGTCCGGGAGCTGCGGGGCAGCCCGGTCCGTACCCGGCACGTACTGCTGTGGCGCCCGGACGGCGGGCTGGTCGACGAGGAGTTCGCCGCCCGGCTGCGTACGGCACTGCTGGACGCCTACCGCGCGGCCCTCCCGCACAGCGGACGCGTACCGGGGTGGTGGGAGCGCAACCCGGGCTGGCTGGGCTCGGCCCCACCCGCCGACTGAACGGTCTCCTCAGCCGCGCGGCCGGTGGCCGGCGGCCGGGCCCGGGGGCGTGGTGCGCCAGTCCGGATGGCCGGCCAGCCAGGCCCGGTACGCGGGCGCCGCCTCGATGATCTCCCGCTGGGCGCGCACCAGGTGCTCCCACAGGCTCCGTATCCACTCCTCCGGCAGGGGCCCGCCCGGCCGCCAGTAGAGCACCGTGGCCATGGTGAGCGGTTCACCGCGCAGCGGCAGCAGCACCAACCCGGGGGCGGGCCGGCTGCCCGGCATCATCGGCAGGACCGCGCGGCCCTCCCGTACGAGCTCCAGCGCCTCCGCGTACTCGGTGCCGCGCACCGCCACCGGGTGCCCGGCCCGCCGGCAGGCCTCCGCCAGCTGGGCGCCCAGGTCCTCGTCGGACCCGGGCGGCAGACACCAGCGCTCACCAGCCAGTTCGGCCAGGTCGGCCTCCGGCCGCGCGGCGAGGCGGTGCCCGGCACAGACGCCCGCGAACAGCGGCTCCACGGCGACGACCGCCCCGCACAGCTCCCCCTCCGCGAGGTCCCCCGGGCCCGCGGCCTCCTCCGGCAGCGGGAAGTGGGTGACCAGGGCGGCATCGGTGCGCCCGGCGGCCAGCGCCGCCAGATGGCCGGCGGTACCGGCCGCGGTGGTGATCTGCACATCGCTGCCCGCGACCAGCGGCACGGCCACCGACAGATGGGCCACAAGGAGCCCCGGCGCGCAGCCGATCCGTACCGCCGCCGGCCAGTCGTCCTCCCGGTGCCGGGCCACCGCCGCGGTCATCCGCTCCACCGCGTCCAGCACCGACCGCGCGTGCCCGACCACCACCTCGCCCAGCGGAGTGGGCAGCGCCCCCCGCGAGCCGCGCCGGAACAGCGCTCCCCCCGCGGCCCGTTCGGCCTGGGCCAGCGCCTGGGACACCGACGGCTGGGCCATGCCGAGCCGTTGCGCCGCGAGCGTCAGGCTGCCCTCGTCGGCGATCGCCTTGACCACCCGTAGCTGCCGCAACTCCAGGCTCATAGGCGGACCTTAGAACGGGTTGGGATTACCGGGGAAGCCGCCGGATTTCCATAGTGGGTTCACCCGACGGGCCGGGCGCCGAGCGTCCGGCCCTCCCCCCACTCCCTCACGGAGGACTCCTGTGTCTCCCCGCTCCCTGATACGCGGCGTGCTGGGCACCCTGATGCTCGCCGCCGCCGCGTTGTCCGCACCCGCCGCGGCGCAGGCCGCCCCGGCCCCCATCGTCGGCGGCAGCCAGGCCACCGAGACGTACTCCTTCATGGCCTCCCTCCAGCAGCAGGGCCGCCACGGCTGCGGCGGCTCCCTGATCGCCCCGCAGTGGGTCGTCACCGCCGCCCACTGCGTCACCAGCCGGCAGGGCGGGGTCACCCCGGCCCAGCAGATCCAGCTGCGCATCGGCTCGAACGACCACACCCAGGGCACCTCCGCCGCCGTCCAGCGCGTCATCCGCCATCCCCGCTACACCGGGGACGTCTCCGGCGGCAACGACATCGCCCTGCTCCAGCTGCGCACCCAGGTGCAGAACCAGCCGGTCTCCATCGCCTCCGGCTCGCCGTCCGAGAACTCCTCGACCCGGCTGCTCGGCTGGGGCCAGACCTGTCCCCAGCAGGGATGTTCGCAGCAGCCGCCCCGCTACCTGAAGCAGCTGGACACCCGGATCAACCCGGACCGGATGTGCGCCGCGGGCTTCAACGGCGCCAATGAGCTGTGCGTGTACGGGACCCCGCAGGCCACCGCCTGCTACGGGGACTCCGGCGGCCCCGCGCTGATCGGGGGCTCCGGCCGCTGGCAGCTGGTCGGCGCCACCAGCCGCGCCGGGCAGAACGGGAGCACCTGCGGCACCGGCAACGCCACCATCTACACCGACGTCACCGCCCACCGCCAGTGGATCAGCCAGAACACCGGCGGCGCCTGACCCGGCCCTGACCGAGTCCCGACCGAGTCCTGCTCGACCCCGGCTCGACCCCTGATCGGGTCCTGATCGGGTCCTGATCGGGTCCTGATCGAGCCGGTCCGAACCATCCCGCGCCGGCGGCTCCTGGGTGGCGGCCCTCCGCCGGGACCCAGTCGGCGCGGGTACCTCGGGTGCCGGGGGTGCAGGTCCCGGCACCCGGGCCCGTACCGCGAGCGCGGGGGACGCCGCGAAGAGGAGGTACGGCCGTCCCGACAGCCGCACCGCGTCCGGTACGAAGGCGGCGGGCGGGTGGATCGACGGCGCCCCTGGGGAGGGCCGCCCCGCCCACCCGCCCGCCGCGCACCACACCCCCACACCCCCACAACTCCACAGACCCGCCGGGCAGGACCTGCCCGTGCCGACGCCCGTGGGGCCGGCGCAGCGCCACGAGCCTGCGCCGGCCCCACGGGGCGTTCGTCCCCTCGCGGCCGGCAGACCCCCGGCGCCAAGCCGGCCGGGGGCGGCTTGACCACGCGGTCCCCACCGGTGATCGTAAATCGACGATCCGAACCGCCCACCGGCCGAGAGGAAGATCCGCCATCCCTGCCGAGACGCTCCACATCCCCACCCCGGACGGCCGCGCCGACGCCTTCGCCGCCTTCCCCGACCACGGCGAGCGGTGCCCGGGGGTGCTGCTGTACCCGGACGCCATCGGGCTGCGGCCGGTGCTGGAGGAGATGGCCCGCGAACTGGCCGGGCACGGGTACGCCGTACTCGTCCCGAACGTCTACTACCGGCACGGCCCGGCACCGGTGATCGACCTGCCCCCGCACATCGGGGAGGACATCCGGCCCGCGGTCTTCGACCGGCTGACGCCGCTGTACGAGGCGCACACCACCGAACGGGCCCTGCGCGACGCCGACGCCTGTCTGCGCTTCTTCACCGGTCGGCCTGAGGTCGGCTCGGGGCCGGTCGGGGTGATCGGCTACTGCATGGGCGCCGTGCTGGCGATGCGCACCGCGGCGGCACACCCCGACCGGGTGGCCGCCGTCGCCGGATTCCATCCCGGCGCGCTGGTCACCGACGCGCCCGACAGCCCGCACCGGCTCGCCCCGCGGGTCCGCGCCGAGGTGCACCTCGGCCTCGCCGAGAACGACATGACGCCCGAGGTCCGCAGCGAGTTCCACCGGGCCCTGGACGCCTCGGGGGTCCGCTACACCACCGAGGTCTACCCCGGCACCGTGCACGGCTTCACCATGGCCGACACCGACGCCTTTGACGCGGCAGGGCTGCGGCGCCACTGGGACCGGCTGCTCCCCCTGCTCGCCCGCACCCTCACCGACTGACCCGCCTCCCCGCCGCGACACCCGCCAGGACTCCCCGCCCCGGCACCTGTCACGGCACCTGTCACGACCGCGGGGCCGGGCCCGGGGGCCATGGCGTCCGACGCCCGGCCCCGCACCCGGCCCCGCGGGCCGTACGTACACCGCTCCGGCCGGCGGGAGTGTGCCTCCCGCCGGCCGGACCGGGTCACTTCTTGCGGCGGCGCCCGCCACCCTTCGCGGCCTTGCGGCGCTCCGCCCGCGTCAGACCGTCCGAGCCCGCGGTGGCGCCGGTCGGGTCGTTGTCGAAGTCGCCCTCGACGACCCCGCCCTCGCCGTCCACCGTGGGGGCGGAGAAGTGCAGCCGGTCCGGGCGCTGCGGGGCCTCCAAGCCCTTCGCGCGGATCTGGGCCCGCCCGCCGCCGCCCGCCGGCACCGCGTCCTCCTTGGTGAGGGAGGGACGGGCCGCGGCGTCCTCCACCGGGACCTCCTCGACCTGCTGCTCGACCTGGACCTCCAGGTTGAACAGGTAGCCGACGGACTCCTCCTTGATGCCCTCCATCATCGCGGTGAACATGTCGAAGCCTTCGCGCTGGTACTCGACCAGCGGATCCTTCTGCGCCATGGCGCGCAGGCCGATGCCCTCCTGGAGGTAGTCCATCTCGTAGAGGTGCTCGCGCCACTTGCGGTCCAGCACGGAGAGCACCACGCGCCGCTCCAGCTCGCGCATGATGTCCGAGCCGAGCTGCTTCTCGCGGGCCTCGTACTGCTCGCGGACGTCGTCCTTGATGGACTCGGCGATGAAGTCGGAGGTGATCCCGGCCCGGTCGCCGGCCGCGTCCTCCAGCTCCTCGATGGTCACCTTCACCGGGTAGAGCTGCCGGAAGGCGCCCCACAGCCGGTCCAGGTCCCAGTCCTCGGCGAAGCCCTCGACCGTTTCGGCCTGGATGTACGCGTCGATGGTGTCGTTCATGAAGTGCTGGACCTGCTCGTGCAGGTCCTCGCCCTCCAGGACGCGGCGGCGCTCGCCGTAGATGACCTCGCGCTGGCGGTTGAGCACCTCGTCGTACTTCAGGACGTTCTTACGGGTCTCGAAGTTCTGCTGCTCGACCTGGGACTGCGCGGAGGCGATGGCCCGGGTGACCATCTTGTTCTCGATCGGCACGTCGTCCGGGACGTTGGCCATGGCCATCACGCGCTCGACCATCTGGGCCTTGAACAGCCGCATCAGGTCGTCGCCGAGGGAGAGGTAGAAGCGGGACTCGCCCGGGTCGCCCTGGCGGCCGGAGCGGCCGCGCAGCTGGTTGTCGATACGGCGCGACTCATGGCGCTCGGTGCCCAGCACGTACAGCCCGCCGAGGTCGCGGACCTCGTCCGACTCGGCCTTGACCGCCAGCTCGGCCTTCTCCAGGGCGGTGGGCAGCGCGGCGACCCACTCCTCCTGGTGCTCGACCGGGTCCAGGCCGCGCTGGCGCAGCTCCGCCTCGGCGAGGTCGTCCGGGTTGCCGCCGAGCTTGATGTCGGTGCCGCGGCCGGCCATGTTGGTGGCGACGGTGACGGCGCCGCGGCGGCCGGCCTGGGCGACGATGGTCGCCTCCCGGTCGTGCTGCTTGGCGTTGAGCACCTCGTGCGCCACACCGCGCTTGCTGAGCTGCTGCGAGAGGTACTCGGACTTCTCGACCGAGGTGGTGCCGACCAGGATCGGCTGGCCCTTCTCGTGCTTCTCCGCGATGTCGTCCACGACCGCGGCGAACTTGGCCACCTCGGTGCGGTAGATCAGGTCCGACTGGTCCTTGCGGACCATGGGGCGGTTGGTCGGGATGGGGACCACGCCGAGCTTGTAGATCTGGTGGAACTCGGCGGCCTCGGTCATCGCCGTACCGGTCATGCCGGAGAGCTTGTCGTAGAGGCGGAAGAAGTTCTGCAGGGTGATCGTGGCGAGAGTCTGGTTCTCGTCCTTGATGTCCACCCCCTCCTTCGCCTCGATCGCCTGGTGCATGCCCTCGTTGTAGCGGCGGCCGGCGAGGATACGGCCGGTGTGCTCGTCGACGATCATGACCTCGCCGTCGATGACGACGTAGTCCTTGTCCTTCTTGAACAGTTCCTTCGCCTTGATGGCGTTGTTCAGATAGCCGACGAGCGGGGTGTTGACCGACTCGTAGAGGTTGTCGATGCCGAGCCAGTCCTCGACCTTGGCGACGCCGGACTCGTGGATGGCCACGGTCCGCTTCTTCTCGTCGACCTCGTAGTCGCCGGTCTCCTCGATGCCCTTGAGGTGGTTGCCGGGCTCGCCGCGGGTGAGGCGGGTGACCAGCTTGGCGAAGTCGCCGTACCACTTGGTGGCCTGGTCGGCGGGGCCGGAGATGATCAGCGGCGTACGGGCCTCGTCGACCAGGATCGAGTCGACCTCGTCCACGCAGGCGTAGTTGTGGCCGCGCTGGACCAGCTCGTCCTGCGACCACGCCATGTTGTCGCGGAGGTAGTCGAAGCCGAACTCGTTGTTGGTGCCGTAGGTGATGTCGCAGGCGTACTGCTCGCGGCGCTGCGCCGGCGACATGTTCGCCAGGATGCAGCCGACCTCCAGGCCCAGGAACTTGTGGACCCGGCCCATCATCTCGGAGTCGCGCTGGGCGAGGTAGTCGTTGACCGTGATCAGGTGCACGCCCTTGCCGGAGAGCGCGTTGAGGTACGCGGGCAGGGTGCCGACGAGGGTCTTGCCCTCACCGGTCTTCATCTCGGCGACATAGCCGAGGTGCAGCGCGGCGCCGCCCATGATCTGGACGTCGTAGTGGCGCTGGCCGAGCACCCGCTTGGCCGCCTCGCGGACCGTGGCGAACGCCTCGGGCAGCAGGTCGTCCAGGCTCTCGCCGTCGGTGAACCGCTGCTTGTACTCGTCGGTCAGGGCGCGCAACTCGGCGTCGGAGAGGCTGACGAAGTCCTCTTCGATGGAGTTGACCTGGTCCGCGATGCGGTGCAGTTTGCGCAGGATCTTGCCTTCGCCTGCACGCATGAGCTTGTTGAAGACGGACACTGAGGCTGGTCTCCTTGCCGGTCGGGCCTGGCACTGGGTCTGGTCCACACGGTCCGGTCCTGGACCGCCGTGGACGCTGGCACGGGCACGGCAGGTGGGCCCCACCGCATCGGCCATCGTAAGCGAGGACGCCGCCGCGCCGGGAGGTGCGCACCCAGCCGCGTACCACAGCCGCCCGCCGCCTCGGCACACCGCCCTGCCAGGAGAACGCACGGAAGCCCCGGAAGGTGCCGCCCGACCCGAAACCGGTCGCGGGGTGATGGTGGTGGGGTACGGCCCCGGGGGGTGGCGGCGGGGTGCGGGCCTGGGGGTGCGGTACGGCCCCCGGGGGGCGGCGGGGTGCGGGCCGGGGGTGCGGTACGGCCCCGGGGGGCGGCGGGGTGCGGGCCGGGGGTGCGGTACGGCACCCGGGGGCCCGGGGCACCCACCGCGGCCCGGACCGCCCACCGTGCGATGGGCACCGCACTCGCCCGCTCGCCCGGCTCGCGGAGACGGCACGGACAGCCCGCCGACCCCACCCCCCCGCCGCAGGCACCCTCAGCCGCCCCCCCCCCGACGTAAAGCGCTCGCCCGGGCGCCCCACGGCGACCAGAATCCCGTCATGGAACCCGTCACGCTGACCACACCGCGCCTGCTGCTGGACGCCTTCACACCGGAGGACGTCGACGCCGTCTTCGAGGCCTGCCAGGACGCGGCGGTGCAGCGCTGGACGACGATCCCGGTGCCGTACGGGCGTGAGCACGCCGAGTCCTTCGTGCTGCGGATGGCCCCGGACGGCTGGCACCACGAGACGGAGTTCACCTTCGCGGTACGCGGACCCGGCGGTGGTACGCCGATGGGCGCGGCCTCCGTCCACCATCCGCGCCCCGGCTACTGGGAGGTCGGCTACTGGATGGGCGCCGGCCACCGCGGCGCCGGCCACACGGCCGAGACGGTCTCCGCGCTGGCCCGCTGGGCCTTCACCGAGCTGGGCTGCCACCGGCTGGACTGGCGGGCCGAGGTGGGCAACACCGCCTCCCTGGGTACGGCCCGGCGCGCGGGCTTCACCCTGGAGGGTGTCCAGCGCGCGGCCCTGAGCAGCAACGGCACCCTGCGCGACTGCTGGCGGGCCTCGCTGCTGCCCTCCGACCTCGGCCTGCCCACCCCGGTGCCGTACCTCCCCGCCTCGCCGGACCCCGCCGCTTGACCGGAACCGCCGGAGCGGGCGGAACGCAACCGTCCGGGCGGGCGCCCGGCAGGTGGCGCGCCGGGGTGTCAGTGGCGCGGTCTATCGTGCCCCTCATGACGACCGCGCCGCCCCCTCTCGCCGAACTCTCCGCCGACGAGGCCCGTCGGATCGCGCTGCGTGCCCAGGGCCTGCTGGGCGCCCCGGACCGCCGGGCCGGTGTGCGCGGGGTGCTGCGGCACCTGGGGGCCGTACAGCTGGACACCATCTCGGTGCTGGCCCGCTCGCACGAGCTGGTGCCGTACGCGCGCCTGGGCGCCGTGGGCCGGCCGGTGGTCGACGCCGCGTACTGGACCGGGGCGCACGCCTTCGAGTACTGGTCGCACGCGGCCTGCATCCTGCCCATCGAGGAGTGGCCGCACTTCGCCTTCCGCCGCCGGGCCTTCCGCGCGCGGCCGCAGTGGTCGCACGACCTGCCGGAGGGTGCCTACGAGACGGTGGTCAAGCAGTTGCGCGCCGAGGGGCCGCTCACCGCCACCGAGCTCGGCGGCGCGAAGAACGGCGGCGAGTGGTGGGACTGGTCGGCGTCCAAGGTCGCCGTGGAGCGCGCGCTGATGTACGGGGAGGTGGTGTGCGTCGAGCGGCGCGGCTGGAAGCGGGTGTACGACCTGGCCGAGCGGGCCGTCCCGGCGGAGCTGCTCCACGACGAGCTGGACGACACCGAGTGCCTGCGGCGCCTGGTGCGGCTGGCCGGGGAGGCCCTGGGGGTGGGCACCCGCGCCGACATCGCGGACTACCACCGGCTCAAGGGCGAGCAGTTCGACGCCGTGGCCGCCGACTCGGGACTGGTCCCGGTGCGGGTCGAGGGCTGGGAGAAGCCCGCCTGGGCGGACCCGGCCGCGCTGGAGACGGCACCGCGCGGGCGGCACCGCACCACGCTCCTCTCCCCGTTCGACTCACTGATCTGGGAGCGCGCCCGCACCGAGCGGATCTTCGGGTTCACGCACCGGCTGGAGGCCTATGTGCCCCGGCAGAAGCGCATACACGGCTACTTCGCCATGCCGCTGCTGGCCGGCGGCCGGCTGCTGGGCCGGGTCGACCCGGCGCGGGAGGGGCGCACCCTGATCGCCCGCCAGGTGTCGCTGGACTCCGCCAAGGCGGTGGAGCCGATGGCGCGGGCCCTGCGGGAGGCGGCGGAGTGGGTGGGCTGCGATGCGGTACGCGTGGAGCGCGTCGACCGTACGGAGTTGGCGGCCCCGCTCACGGCGACCCTGGCCGCCCTCTGACCGCCGCCGGGGCACGACCCGAGGGGTCACCGGCCACCGGCCTTCACCCCACCGAGCGACCGCCCCCGTCCCCACCCCCGCCCTACCGAATCTCCAGGATCTTCTCCCGCATCGCGTAGACCACCGCCTCCATCCGGGAGTGCAGTTGCAGCTTCTCCAGGATGTTGCGGACATGGTTCTTCACGGTGTTCTCGGAGATGAACAACTCCTTGGCGATGTCCCGGTTGTTCATCCCGGTGGCGACCAGCTTCAGCACCTCCAGCTCCCGGTCCGTCAGCCGGGGCGCGGGGACCAGCCGCCGCTCGTCGGTGCGCTGGATCATCGACTTGAACTCGGTGAGCAGCTTGGAGGCCATCGACGGGCTGATCTGCGACTGGCCGTCGGCCACCGCGCGGATGGCGGTGGCCACCTCGTCGGTGGAGATCTCCTTGAGCAGGTACCCGGTGGCACCCGCCTTGATGGCCTCGTAGAGGTCCGCCTCCTCGTCGCTGATCGTCAGCATGATGATCTTCGCGCTGGGGGCGACCTCCTTGATGGAGGTGCACGCCTCGATGCCGCCGCGCCGGGGCATCCGCACATCCATCAGCACGATGTCGGGCAGCAGGTCGGCGGCCTTGTCGACGGCCTCCGCGCCGTCCCCCGCCTCGCCGACCACCTCGATGTCCTCCTCGTGGGCGAGGACGATCTCCAGCCCTCGGCGGAAGAGGGCGTGGTCGTCGACGACGAGGACCCGGATCGGTTCGGACCGCGCCGGCACACCCTCCCCGCGACCGCCCGGTCCATCGGCATCACGGTCATGGCTCTCGGCATCACGACTGTCACGGCCGTCGGCATCGCGCGCGGCGCCGGTTCCGCTCATCGGGGCGCCGGAGCCTCCCCGGTAGTGCACCGGGCCGAAGCTGTCCGCCATCGTTCCTCCCCTGCAGGCATCGCCTGACGCTTGCGCTTCCTTCCGCCAACCTCGTTCATCGGGGCAATGGTTGGCGCGTGCGGACATGATTCCACGTCCAGGGGGCGGCGCGGTGTACCAGCGGTGGCGGGTGTGAACCCGTGGTGGCACGGTGGTGCCCCTGGGGCGCACGAGGGGCGCTCCAGGGGCACATTGAGGCACCGTATGGGGGCGGACAGACTGTCGTCAGCGGCTGTCAGCCGCTCTCCGTCACTCAGCCGCTCTCCGTCACTCAGCCGCCGAGCGCACCGCCGGCGCCGCCGGGTTCGGCACCGGCCAGCGGGTCGCTCTCCAGATGGATGACGCCGTAGTCGTAGGCGTGCCGCCGGTAGACCACACTGGGCTGCTTCGTCTCGGAGTCGACGAACAGGTAGAAGTCGTGCCCGACCAGCTCCATCTCGTAGAGAGCCTGGTCGAGTGTCATCGGCGCGGCCGTGTGGGTCTTCTCGCGGACCACCAGGGGCCCTTCCCCCTGCACCTCCAGGGAGCCGATCCGGGTCGTCGGAACGGCGTCCTCGGCTTCGGTGGCGATCACGGTGCCGTCGGCGCTCAGTTGTGCCACACCCGGCACGGTGTCGGCGACCTCCGCGGCCGACAGCCGACCCGTGCCCCGGCGGTCGTGGCGCTTGTCGTGCTGCTTGCGCAGCCGCGCCTCCAACTTGCCGGTGGCGAGGTCCAGCGCGGCGTAGGGGTCGGCCGCCGATGCTTCCGCCCGGATCACCGGGCCGCGGGAGTGGAGTGTGATTTCCACGCGGTCGGACCGGTCGGCCTGCCGCGGGTTGTGTTCCTTGGACACCTCGACGTCGAGGCTGATCACCTTGCCGTCGAGCTTCTGGATCTTCTCCAGCTTCAGCTTCTCGGCCACGTGCTTGCGGAACCGCTCGGGTACCTCGGTCTTGCGGCCCTTGACGACGATGTCCACGCAGAACTCCGTTCCCGGATAGCTTGGCCGGCCCACCGGCCGGCGAGCATTTCCTTTTACACCCAGACCCCGGTGAGCGCCGGAGTCCCGGACTTGGCGACTCGACCTCCTCCTCCCCCGTCGGCGAGCCTCCAACCCCACCATTCATCGATGCCCTGACCTGCGCCGGAACGCTCCCGGCGCAGCACCCAGCGCATTCGGTGAAGCGCGGCTTTCGCCATTCCTCACACCGAACATAGCTCGCAGGAGCGGGTATCGGCACCCGCTGTCCGCACCTGTCTACGATCAGGTGCTTTTCAGCTCTCACCACCTGCAACGATGCAAGTTCCCCGTCCGTTCCGGTTTAATTCGAACGACATCGCCGGAGCGCAGACCACCGCCGCGGGAGGCCCCCGGCGACCGGCGGGAAGCGCCGCGGCGAGGGCGCGGGAGGCCTCCGCCAGGGAGGCCCCGGTGGTCATCAGATCGTCCACCAGCACCGGCCGCCCTCCCTCGCGCAGCCACCCGTCGAGCAGCCGCCCACCGCCCGGCACCAGCTCCAGCGCCCCGGCCATGTTGTCCAGCCGCTCCCTGGCCGTCAGCGCCGCCTGGTCGGCCACCCGTCCGCGCTGGCGCAGCACCGGCAGCACCCGTGCGGGCGTCCCGGTGCGCCGCAGCTCGGCGGCCGCGGCGGCGGCGATCCGGCGCCCCGGGTCATGACCCCGCGCCCGTACCGCCCGCCGTGCCGACGGCACCGGCACCAGCAGCAGCGGCCCGCCACCACCACCCCGTGCGGCTGCCAGGGACCGACGTGCGGCTGATGTCGGGCAGTCGGCGGCGGCCGCCCGTACCGCCTCCGCCAGGGCCGCGCCCAGCGGCCGCACGGAGGGCAGGGCGCCCCGCTCCTTGTGCCCCAGCAGCACCGCACGAGGGGCGTTCGCATACGGGGCGGCCGCGAACACCGGGGGCAGGCCCGCCGGCTCCGGCACCGGCCGTACCCGCTGCGCCCCGCTCCCGTACAGCGCCTGCGCGCAGCCCTCGCACCACCGCGTCCGGGGTCGGCCGCACCCCGCGCAGTCGACGGGCAGCACCAGCCCGGCGATCTCGTCCCACCACTGTCGCACCACCCCACGGTGGCAGCGCCCGCCCACCCTCGGCCACCCCTGTGGACAACCCTCTCCCAAGCAAGCCGGCGGGTACGGGCCGGGCTTGTCCCGGACAGACCGGCCCCACCAAAGAGATCTGGTCCCAACCCGATCCAGCCCCGTGCAGACCCAGACCCGGTCCAGACCCCATCCAGACCCGTCCAGACCCAGACCCGGTCCAGACCCCATCCAGATCCGGTCCAGACCCAACCCAGCCCCAATCCAGACACGGTCCGGATCCGGTCTAGCCCGGATACACCGGAGCGCTCCCCTTCTTCACCATCGGCTGCCAGTTGGCGCCGGCCTGGAGCCGGACGATGCCGTCGTCGGCGGCGGCCACCAGCGGGGCCCGCTCGTCGTCCGCCGCGGCGATCGCCTGCACCTGGTTCAGACCCGGCACCGCCGCGCCCGAGGTGGCACCGTCCGTCTGGAGATAGCGCACCTGCTCCACCCCGCCGGCCGGCTTCCCCAGCACCACCAGCCGGCTCGGACCCGCCCAGGACACGGACCGCACCGAGTCCATCCGGGGCGCCACCGCCTGGAGGTCGACCACCTCCACGGTCTGCTCCTGGCCGCTGCCGTGCCGCTCCACCCGGCCCATGTACAGACTGGTGGTCTCGCCCTTGCGCAGCAGCAGCGCGATCCGCACCCCGTCCGCCGAGGCCTTGACCTCCTCGACCCGCACCCCTTCGGTCAGCCACGGGGTGGTGACCTCCAGCGGTCGGCCGATGTCGTCCGGCACCATCAGCAGCCTGGGGTCGGCCGGATCTCGGTCGGCGACCCAGAGTCCGTCCCGGCCGTCCCAGCTCGGTGCGGACAGCCGGTCCTCGGGCCGGGCGCCGCGGCTGTCCACCAGGACACCGGGCAGTTCGACGTCCGAGACCACGGACGCCACCCGCAGATGGCTGCCCCCGTCGGAGATCACGGCCGCGCGCCGCTCGTCACGGGCCACGGCGGCCTGGCCGACCCGGACCGTACCGTTGCCGAACGGGCCTTCCACCGGCACCGGCAGGCCGACGTCCTCGGTGCCGACCTCCAGCCGGGCGAGCCGGCCGGAGGCGTCCACGAAGTAGGGGTTGGCGCGCATCCCGCCGGAGGGGTCGGTGCGGTACTCGTCCTGGTCGCTCTCGTCCAGTACGCACGCCTGACGCCCGTCCGGGCGCTGGAGCTCCACCTGCTCGATACGGGTGGCGCCGATGCTGCCGACGGTCAGCAGCAGCTGCGCGGCCATCCGCCGGCATCGCTCCGGGCCGACATCGGCCGCCTTCCCGTCCAGCGGCACCTTGAGCCGGTTCTGGTCGTCGGGGGCCAACGCGGTGACGCCCTCGCGCAGTGCCGCGCCGGTGGGGAAGCTGGACTCCACGACCGGCGCCAGCCAGCTGGTGGGGCCGTCCAGCAGGGCCCGTACGGTCTGGGCCACCGGGTCCATCCGGGTCACCGGGTCCTGCCGCTGCCGGATGTACACCGGGTCGGCGACCATGGTGCGCTGCTGCCCGGAGGCGAAGTAGTAGGTGTTCACCGAGCGGTAGTTGCGCTGGAAGTCGGACTCGCTCAGCAGCAGGCCCTGGGGCAGGCTGTCGATGCGCCACTCGCGGCTGCGGCCGTCGGCGCCGGGCACCTGCACCAGATGCAGCGCACCGGTGTAGCGCGCCGCACGGACCGGCTGGTACGCGTGGCTGCTGTCCACCGCGGCGACCTGCCGTCCGGACAGCCGGTAGAACAGCCCGGCGGCGGCCTCCTCGCGACCGGTCGGGCGGTCCACCGGGCGCTCCGGCTGGCCGCTGGCGGGCGCCGAGGTCAGCACCGTGGTGCGCTCCTCCGGCTTCCAGCCGCTCGCCGCCCGCTTGGTCAGGTACTTGCGCGCGATCGCGAACCCGGGGTCGTCACCGGTCATCGCCTCCAGGAAGCCGTCCACGATCTCCCCGGGCTCGGCCTCCTCGCGCGGCGGCACCGGATACACCCGCACCTGCGAGTCGCCCGCGTTGGAGGCCTTCACCTGCGATACGTCACCGCTGTCCGGCATGGACGCACAACCGGCCAGCAGCGCCCCCACCGCCACCAGCACCAGCGCCCGTACCCGCCGGGGACCCCGCCCCCATCCGGAACGCCTCCCCCGCCCGGCGGGCACGCCCACCGCACCACGACGGGCCCGCCACCGGTCACCGCTCATGTCTCGACCCCTCCCGCTGACCGCCCCGCGCCCGCGGGCCTTCCTCGCTGCTCCCGCTCCCGCTCCCGGCCACGTTCTCCCCCCGCTCCCTCCTCGGCTGCTCCCCGCCCGACCGCCCCGCGCTCGGCGAGGCGCCACCCGACGAGGCACCACTCGTCGCGACACCCCCCGGCGAGACTCCACCATCCGGAGCGTCCGGAGAGTCCGGAGCATCCGAGGTGCTGCCCGACCGGCTCCCCTGCCCGCCGGCACCCGTGTCGTCCCGGTCCCCGCGCGGCACCACCCGGGCGCCGTTGCCCGGCAGCGCGGTGGGGTCGGCGGCGGGCTGCTGGGGCGGGCGGCCCGGCAGGGCGACGCCCGGGGGCATCGGCAGCCCCCCGCAGTCCAGGCCGGCCGGCGGCCGGGACACCGCCCGTCCGGGCTCCTGTCCCGTCGGGGCGCCCGCGGCGGCCTGCTCGCGGTTGCGCCGGGAGTCCTCCGGCTCCAGCGGGATGGGCGAGCCGCGCAGCGGTTCGTCGGCGGTACGCGGCAGCGTCAGCCGGAACTGCGAGCCACCGCCCGGCTCGCCCCAGGCCTGGAGCCAGCCGCCGTGCAGCCGGGCGTCCTCGACGGCGATCGACAGGCCCAGCCCCGTACCGCCGGTGGTACGGGCACGGGCCGGGTCGGCCCGCCAGAAGCGGTTGAACACCCGGGTGGCCTCGCCGGGCTTCAGCCCGACCCCGTGGTCGCGCACCGCGACGGCGACTGCGCCGCCCGCCGCGGCGAGCCGCACCACCACATCCCGGCCCTCACCGTGCTCGACCGCGTTGACCACCAGATTGCGCAGCACGCGCTCCACGCGGCGCGCGTCGGCCTCGGCGATGACCGGCTGCTCGTCGCCGAGGACGACGATCCGGCCGCCCTTCCGCTCGACCAGCGGCGCGGCGCCGCCGATGACCCGGTGCACGACATCGCGCAGGTCTATCGGCTCGGCCTCCAGCGCGGCGGCGCCCGCGTCGAAGCGGCTGATCTCCAGCAGGTCCGCGAGCAGCGACTCGAACCGGTCGAGCTGGTCGCCGAGGAGCTCGGCGGAGCGCGCGGTGACCGGGTCGAAGTCCTCCCGGGCCTCATGGATGACGTCGGCCGCCATCCGTACGGTGGTCAGCGGGGTGCGCAGCTCGTGCGAGACGTCGGAGACAAACCGGCGCTGCATCCGGGACAGCTCCTCCAGCTGCTGGATCTTCAGCTGGAGGTTCTGTGCCATCTTGTTGAAGGCCTCGCCGAGCCGGGCGATGTCGTCCTCGCCGGTGACCTTCATCCGCTCCTGAAGGCGTCCGGCGGAGAGCCGCTCGGCGATGCCGGCGGCCATCCGCACCGGGGTGACGACCTGGCGCACCACCAGCCAGGCGATCGCGCCGAGCAGCACCACCACGAAGAGTCCGGCCGTCGCCAGGGTCGTCTTCACCAGCGACAGCGAGTCCTCCTCCTGGGTGAGCGGGAAGAGGTAGTAGAGCTCGTAGGAGTTGCCGTCGATGTCGTTGAGGCGCTTGCCGATGACCAGGGCGGCCTCGGAGCGCTTGCCGTCGGTGTAGTGCACCCGGGTGTACGTCTGGAAGGTGCCGGTGCCGGAGGCCACCGAGTCGCGCAGCCCCGCGGGGATGCTCGTCGCCGGATCGACCCCGCCGGAGGCGCGGGCGCCCCGGCTGGCGGCGCCCTCGTTGGCGGAGCTGAGCGCCACGACGTTGAAGGCGCCCTGTCCGCCGGAGGCGAGCTGCACCACCAGGTCGGAGCGCCAGTTCAGCGAGGTCCGGGCGGTGTCGTCGTTGCCGGAGCCGCCCTCCTGGCCGGGCCCGGTGAACCGGGCCGGGTCCTGGGCGGCGGAGAACCCGCCGGAGGCCTGGCTCTGCGCGGCCCGCTCCTTGGCGTCGAGCAGGCCGTTGCGCATCTGCCCGATGACGACGAAACCGAGCAGCAGCACCACGCCCAGGGACATCAGCAGGGTGCCGGCGACCACCCGCAACTGGATGTTGCGCCGCCACAACCGGACCGCGGGAAGCAGCGGACGCCGCACCCAGCGGACCAGCAGCCGCAGCACCCGCCCACCCGGCGCGCCACCGCGAAGCAGCCGGCGACCGACCGGCAGACGCCTGGCGGCCTTGCCCTTCCCAGCCCCACCGGCCCCGGCCCCGCTCACCCGAGCCCCACCCGCCCCGGAGCCATTGGCCCCAGACACGGACGCCCCAGAGCCAGCCGCCCCGGACCCGGACGCTCCAGAGCCATCCGTCCCGAAGCCGGTCGCCCTGGACCCGGTCGCCCCGGACCCGGTCGCCCCGGACGCGTACGTCCCAGACCGGCTCATCCCGGCCCCGTTCGTCCTCGCCTCGTTCGTCCTGGCCCCGGCCGTTTCCGACCCGGCCATACCCGGCCCGGACGTCCCGGACCCGTCCGTCTCCCGTCCGGCAGCCCGCCCCGCACGGACTCCCGGGTTCCCGTTCCTCCCGGGCTTCGGAGCAGCACTGCCGCGGGACATGTCAGCTCGGCCCGGCCTTGTAACCGACGCCGCGGACGGTGACCACGATCTCGGGGCGCTCCGGGTCCTTCTCGACCTTGGAGCGCAGCCGCTGGACGTGCACGTTCACCAGCCGGGTGTCGGCGGCATGGCGGTAGCCCCATACCTGCTCCAGCAGCACCTCACGGGTGAAGACCTGCCAGGGCTTGCGGGCGAGCGCGACCAGCAGGTCGAACTCCAGCGGGGTGAGGGCGATGGACTGCCCGTCCCGCTTCACCGAGTGGCCCGCCACGTCGATGACCAGGTCACCGATGGTGAGCTGCTCCGGTGCCGGCTCCTCCGAGCGGCGCAGCCGCGCCCGGATGCGGGCGACCAGCTCCTTCGGCTTGAACGGCTTGACGATGTAGTCGTCGGCCCCGGATTCCAGGCCGACCACCACGTCGACGGTGTCGCTCTTGGCGGTGAGCATCACGATCGGCACCCCGGACTCGGCACGGATGAGCCGGCACACCTCGATGCCGTCCCGTCCGGGCAGCATCAGGTCCAGCAGCACCAGGTCCGGCTTGGCCTCCCGGAAGGCTGCCAGTGCCTTGTCGCCGTCCGCTACGAACGACGGTTCGAAACCCTCACCACGCAGCACGATCCCGAGCATCTCGGCCAGTGCGGTGTCGTCGTCGACGACGAGGACGCGTCCTTTCATATTCGACATCATCCCATCAGCTCATCGGGACCTGGCGTGACCTCGCGCACAGCTCGGCTATCGCGGGCCCGGTCACCGGCGAAACGGCCCCCCGTTCGGTGACGATCGCCGTCACCAGCTCCGGAGGCGTCACATCGAACGCCGGGTTGTACGCCTGAGTGCCCAATGGCGCCACGGGCAGTCCACTGACCGCCCCCGGGGCGCCGGTGGCTATCTGCGGGGGTGCGGTGAGTTCGGTCACCTCCTGTCCGGGCCGCTGCTCGATCTCGATGGACGCGCCGTCCGGGGTGTCGGGGTCGATGGTGCTCACGGGCGCCACCACGATGAACGGCACATGGTGGTAGCGGGCCAGGACCGCCAGCGGGTAACTGCCGACCTTGTTCGCCACCGAGCCGTCCGCCGCGATCCGGTCGGCGCCGATGAGGACGGCGTCCACCTCACCCGCCGCGAACAGCGAACCGGCCGCGTTGTCGGTCAGCAGGGTGTACGCCATGCCGTTGCGGGCCGCCTCGTAGGTGGTGAGCCGGGCACCCTGGAGCAGCGGACGGGTCTCGTCCACCCACAGCCGCCGCAGCCTGCCTTTGCGGTGCGCCGCCAGCGCCACGGCGAACGCGGTGCCCTCCCCGCCGGAGACCAGCGCCCCGGTGTTGCAGTGGGTGAGGACCCGGTGGCCGCCGCCGGGCAGTAGCTCGTCCAGGAGCGCCAGCCCGTGGCCGGCCATCGCCGCGCTGGCCTCGGCGTCCTCTCGGTGCAGCGCCCGCGCCTCGGCCAGCGCGGACGCCGCCGCACCGCCTTGGTCCGCGCCCTTCTCGGCGGCCGCCCGGTGCGCGGCCGCCACCCGCCGCACCCCGTACCCGAGGTTCACCGCGGTGGGCCGCGCACCGGCGAGCAGCGCGGACGCCTCCGGTACGTCGTAGCCGCGGGCCGCCGCCAGGGCGACCCCGTAGGCGCCGGCGACGCCCAGCAGCGGCGCCCCGCGCACCGCCAGCCGCTGTATCGCCTCGACGAGGGCGGGCACGTCCGTGCACACCAGCTCGACCTCCTCGGCGGGGAGCCGGGTCTGGTCGAGGAGGACCACCACCGGGCCCTCCGGCGGCTCGTCCCAACGCAGCGCGGGCAGCGCGGGGGGTCGGGTCTCCAGGGCAGTCTGTGCCTGCTGATCAGCCATCCGCCTAGTCTGCCCGCTGAGCCACCGACAATGAAGGTGGCCATGGCCCCCGGGCCCCGGCCCGGCGGCTGGTGGCGCGTGGCACCATGGCTGCCAGCCTGCCGCCCCGACGAGCGGCCCGGCACGGTGTTCCCGCCGGTTCGACGGACCGGCTCCGCGACCGACTGTTGAGGTGGACGAGCGTGAACGACACTCCGGGCTGGACCTCGCCGGGGTCTTCCCCTTCCGACGATCCGGGTGCCTCCGGCGCCTCGGACGGCCGGAGTGCCGACGCTCCCGGGCAGACCGGCCCCGCAGACCACCCCGGCGGTACGGCTCCCAGCAGCACGGGCTCCGGCGGCGCGACTCCCGGCGGTACGAGTCCCGGCAGCGCGGGTCCCAGCGGCGCGACCCCCGGCAGCACAGGTCCCAGCGGCACAAGTCCCGGCAGCACGGGTCCCAGCGGCGCGACCCCCGGCAGCACCGGTCCCACCGGTACACGTCCCCAGTGGTCCAAGGAGCAGCCGCCCGCCGGCCAGTGGTCCCCGCCGGCCGCCTCCGGACCGTCGGGCCCGGTCCCGCAGGCCGGCTGGGGCGGCGCGCCCCAGGGCGGCGGATGGGGTGCCGGCGGCTGGGGCCGCCCACCGGCCGCCAAGCCCGGTGTGATCCCGCTGCGCCCGCTCGGTATGGGCGAGATCCTCGACGGCGCGGTCTCCACGCTGCGGGCCCACTGGCGCACCGTGCTGGGCATCACGGTCACCGTCTCCGTGATCATGGAGATCGGTTCCCTCCTCATCGAGCGGTACCTGATAGCGCAGCCTCCCGAGCTGAGCCCCGACGCCACCCCCGAACAGGCCATGGACGCGGCGATGGAGTCGCTGAAGTCCACCTTCGCGGCGCTCGGCCCGGCCGTGCTGCTGGGGCTGGTGGCCTCGATCTTCACCACGGCGCTGCTGACCAACGTGATCAGCCGCTCGGTGCTCGGCCGCGAGGTCCGGTTCGCCGACGTCTGGCGCGAGTCGCGCCCCCGGCTGCCCCATCTGCTCGGACTGACCGTGCTGCTGCCCGCCATGAACATCGGGATCGCGGCCGTCGCGCTGCTGCCCGGCCTGCTGCTGCTCTCCACCCCCGAGGCGGGGGTCCCGCTGATCTTCCTGGGCAGCCTCGGCGGGATCGCCGCCATGGTCTGGCTGAACATCCGCTTCGCCCTGGCGTCCGCGGCCCTGATGCTGGAGCGCCAGGGTGTCATCGGCTCGCTCAAGCGCTCCGCCAAGCTGGTGCGGGGCGCCTGGTGGCGCACCTTCGGCATCATGGCGCTCACCATTCTGCTGACCCTGCTGATCTCCATGATCATCTCGATCCCGTTCGGGATCATCGCCCTCATCTTCGACGGCGGCGGCTTCACCGGAATCATGAGCGGCACCGGCACGGACTTCGGCTGGGCCTTCCTGATCATCACCGGCGTCGGCTCGGTCGTCTCCTCCGCGATCACCTATCCGATCGCCTCCGGGGTGCCGGTGCTCCTCTACGTCGACCAGCGCATCCGCCGCGAGGCCCTGGACCTGGAACTGGCCCGCGCGGCCGGTGTCCCCGGCTACGACCCTCCGCCCCACGACTCCGCCCCCAGGGGCTGATGCGGTGCCGGTCACGGGGGGCGTGGCGGCCCGGGCACTGATCCACGCGCACGGCGACGCCGACGACGTACCGCTGGACATCCCACGCGTCCCGGCCAGGGAGGCGGCCGAGCGGGAACTGTCCGAGCCGATGTACCACGAGAACGACCCGAACCTCCTCCAGCAGGCCCTGGACACCTTCTGGGACTGGGTCGGCGGAGTGTTGGACACCGCCTCCCGGGCCACCCCCGGCGGACTGCTCGGGCTGGTGGTCGTCATCCTCCTCGCCCTGGCCGTCGTCGGAGCGCTGTGGTGGCGCCTCGGCACCCCCCACCGCACCCGGCTGCCCTCCGAAACCCTCTTCGGCGAGGGGCCCCGCACCGCCGCCGAACACCGCCGCACCGCCGAGGCCCACGCCGCCGCCGGCCGCTGGAACCAGGCCGTCCAGGAACGCATGCGCGCCCTGGTCCGCTCCCTGGAGGAGCGCGCCCTGCTGGACCCGCGCCCCGGTCGCACCGCCGACGAGGCAGCCGACGAGGCCGGCCGCGCCCTGCCCGACCACGCCGGGCCCCTGCGCTCCGCGGCCCGCGCCTTCGACGACGTCACATACGGCGGCCGCGCCGCGGACCAGGCGGCATACCAGCGCCTCGCCGACCTGGACACCGCGGTCGGCCAGGCCAGGCCCCAGCTGACCGACGCGGCCACTGGGGCACCATGACCACCGCCCCCGCCGCCACCTCGACCGCCCGCACCGCTCGCCAGGTGTGGACCCGCGCCCGGGGACTGCTGCTGGTCGCCGCCCTGGTACTGCTGGCCGCCGCGGTGATGGCGCTGCTGCGCGCCGACTCCCAGTACGGCAGCCTCGACCCCCGCTCCGCCAACCCCGACGGCAGCCGTGCCACCGCCAAACTGCTCAAGCAGCGCGGGGTGACGGTCCGCGTCGCCACCACACTCGACCAGGCCCTCGCCGACAGCGGACCCGGCAGCTCCCTGCTCGTCACCACCCCCGACCTCCTCACCGACCGGCAGCAGCGCCGCCTCCGGGCCGGACTGGACTCCACCGGCGGCCGGCTGCTCCTCCTCTCCGCGGGGCCCTCCGCCACCGGCACCCTGGCCCCCGGTGTCCGCACGGACGCGACCGCCCCCGTCACCACGCTCCGGCCCTCCTGCGCTCTCCCGGCGGCGAAACGCGCCGGCCCCGTCGACCTCGGCGGCCGCCTCTACACCACCGAAGCCACCGGCAGCGTCCTCTGCTACCCCAGCGACGGAGCCGCCGCCTCCCTCGCCCGCGTCGACAGCCCCGCCAGCGGCGAGACGGTCCTGCTCGGCTCCGGCGACCTGCTGCGCAACGAGCACCTGGACGCAGAGGGCAACGCCTCGCTGGCCCTTCAACTCCTCGGCTCCCGCACCCATCTGACCTGGTACCTCCCCTCTCTGGACGATCCCACCGCCGTCGGCGAACGTGCCGACGACGGCTCGGACTCCTTCCTGGAACTCATCCCCTCCGGCTGGCTCTGGGGGACGCTGCAACTCGCCCTGGCCGCCGCACTCGCCGCTCTGTGGCGGGCCCGCCGCCTGGGCCCGCTGGTCAGCGAGCGACTGCCCGCCGTGGTGCACGCCTCCGAGACCACCGAGGGCCTCGCCCGCCTCTACCGCAAGACGGATGCCCGCGACCGGGCCGCCGCCGTGCTGCGCGAAGCCACCCGCGCCCGCCTCGCCCCGCTGGTCGGAGTGGCTCCCCGCCGGGCACACGACCCCGGCGTACTCCTCTCCGCCGTATCCGAACGCCTCCCTTCCACCCGGCTCGAACCCGCTGCCCTGCTCTTCGGACCCACCCCCGCCGACGACACGGCACTCATCCTTCTCGCCGACCAACTCGACGCCCTCGAAAGAGAGGTACGCACCTCATGAGCGCCCCGACCCCCGAGACCTCCGAGAGCTCGGATCGCGCCCGCTCCGCCCTGGAAGCGCTGCGCTCCGAGATCGCCAAGGCCGTGGTCGGGCAGGACCCCGCAGTCACCGGTCTCGTCGTCGCTCTGCTCTGTCGCGGACACGTCCTGCTGGAAGGCGTCCCCGGCGTCGCCAAGACCCTGCTCGTCCGCGCTCTGGCCGCCACCCTCGAACTGGATTCCAAGCGCGTCCAGTTCACCCCCGACCTGATGCCCGGCGACATCACCGGCTCCCTGGTCTACGACTCCCGCACCGCCGAGTTCTCCTTCCAGCCCGGCCCTGTCTTC
Organism: Streptomyces lichenis; assembly: GCF_023218175.1. Classification (GTDB taxonomy): domain Bacteria; phylum Actinomycetota; class Actinomycetes; order Streptomycetales; family Streptomycetaceae; genus Streptomyces; species Streptomyces lichenis. Next base: position 312,347 of record NZ_JALPTH010000003.1, read on the forward strand.
ACCAACCTCCTCCTGGCCGACGAGATCAACCGCACCCCGCCCAAGACGCAGTCCTCACTGCTGGAGGCGATGGAGGAGCGCCAGGTCACCGTCGACGGCACGCCCCGAGCCCTGCCCGATCCCTTCCTGGTCGCCGCCACCCAGAACCCGGTCGAGTACGAGGGCACCTACCCCCTGCCCGAAGCCCAACTGGACCGGTTCCTCCTCAAGCTGACCGTCCCCCTTCCCGCTCGTGACCACGAGATCGACGTCCTCACCCGCCATGCCGAGGGCTTCGATCCCCGCGACCTCCACGCCGCCGGCGTCCGTCCCGTCGCGGGCCCGGCCGACCTTGAGGCCGCCCGCGCCGCCGTTGCCAGGACCTCCGTATCCCCGGAGGTCACCGGCTACATCGTCGATATCTGCCGTGCCACCCGTGAGTCCCCCTCACTCTCTCTGGGCGTCTCCCCTCGGGGAGCCACCGCCCTGCTCTCCACCGCCCGCGCCTGGGCCTGGCTCACCGGTCGCGACTATGTGACCCCGGACGACGTGAAGGCCCTCGCACTTCCCACTCTTCGCCACCGCATCCAACTGCGCCCCGAGGCCGAGATGGAGGGAGTCACCCCGGACTCCGTCATCACGACCGTCCTCGCCCACGTCCCCGTGCCCCGCTGAGGCGAACGATGGCCCTCACCGGACGCACCGCGCTCCTCGCCGCGATCGGCTCGCTGCCCGTCGGCTTCCTGGCCCCCAGCTGGACCGGGATGCTCGCTGTCAACGCGCCTCTCTCACTCGCAATACTGTGCGACTACGCCCTCGCAGCGCCAGTGAAATCCCTCCGTTTCACCCGATCTGGTGACACAAGCGTTCGACTGGGTGACGCGGCAGAGGTGCACCTCACCCTCGCCAACCCCTCCACCAGGCCCCTCCGCGCCCGCCTCCGCGACGCCTGGCCGCCCAGCGCCTGGCACCCCGGCACCGAACAGGCCGCGTCCCGACACGCCTTGACCGTCCCCGCCGGCGAGCGCCGCCGCGTCACCACCCTGCTGCGGCCCACCCGCCGCGGCGACCACCAGGCCGACCGCATCACCGTTAGGTCGTACGGCCCGCTGGGCCTCGCCGCCCGCCAGGGCAGCCACCGGGTGCCGTGGACCGTTCGCGCCCTCCCGCCCTTCCACAGCCGCAAGCACCTGCCCGCCCGCCTGGCCCGGCTACGTGAACTCGACGGCCGCACCAGCGTCCTCACCCGAGGCGAGGGCACCGAGTTCGACAGTCTCCGCGAGTACGTCCCCGGCGACGACACGCGCTCCATCGACTGGCGTGCCACCGCGCGGCAGACCACCCTCGCCGTACGGACCTGGCGCCCGGAACGCGACCGGCACCTCCTCGTCGTGCTCGACACCGGCCGCACCTCCGCCGGCCGCGTCGGTGACATCCCGCGCCTGGACGCCGCCATGGACGCGGCCCTGCTGCTGATCGCCCTCGCCTCCCGCGCGGGTGACCGGGTGGACCTCCTCGCCTACGACCGGCGGCTGCGCGCCCAGGTACGGGGCCGATCGGCCAAGGACGTCCTGTCCGCCGCCGTCGACGCCTTGGCGACCCTCGAACCCGAGCTGGTCGAGACCGACACCCGCGGCCTCAGCTCCGCCGCCCTGGCCCACGCCCCTCAGCGCTCCCTCATCGTCCTGCTCACCGGCCTGGACACCGCGCCGGTCGAGGAGGGCCTGCTACCGGTCCTCCCCCAGCTCACCAAGCGCCACAACGTCCTGGTCGCGTCCGTCTCCGACCCTCGCGTCCAGGCCATGATCTCGGCGCGCGGAACGGTGGACGCCGTCTACGAGGCCGCCGCCGGCGCCAAGGCGACCGCCCTGCGCGCCCGCACCGCAGAGCGCCTACGAGGCCACGGCGTCACCGTCGTCGACGCCACCCCGGAGAACCTCGCACCCGCCCTGGCCGACGCCTATCTGGCCCTCAAGGCAGCGGGCCGTCTGTAGACACGGCCGATACGAGGACGGGCCGGACCCCGTAACCAGGATCTGGCCCTTCCTCGCCACACAAAGATCCCCTG
>NZ_JALPTH010000030.1 GCF_023218175.1 Streptomyces lichenis
CGGGGTCCTTGCGGGCCTCGGTCTCGCGGGTGATGACCGGCATGTTGTGGGGGCCGGCGACCAGGGGGCGCAGGATGAGTGAGGCCCACTGGGGCGGTCCGATGTGGACCGGCTGTGAGGCCCACTCGGCGGTTGCCCGGTCCTGGCAGATGACGAGCAGGGCGGGGTGTTGGCCGTACTTGTTGTACAGGTAGGAGAGGTAGTAGGCCCAGCTGGCGGGCTTGGCTGGATCCCGCTTGCCTTGGGCTTCGACGGCGAGGAGGAATTCGCCCTCTTCCTCGGTTTCGAAGCGCAGCAGGGTGTCGAGTCGTCGTTCGAGGGGGCGGGTCTCGGTGAGGTCGGTCGGTAAGGCGGTCATCGAGATCGGGGTGCCGAAGGGCACGCCGAGTACCTCGGCCACGCTACTGAACAGCGCCGGATACTCCTCGAAGATCCGGTGCATCGCCTCATGAGGCGAGCTGACCATCGGACTCCTTCTTGATTGTCGGATGGGGTGAGACCCCCGGACCCGCTCGGCTCAGGCCGCCTCGGTGGCGGCCATGGCCGCTTCTCGGCAGTCGCGGCAGCGTGCGGTCGGGTCGGGGGAGCGGAAGGACCGGTCGCAGCCGGTGCAGTTGATCAGCGGGTCGGGGGCCTTCGGCCCGGGCGGCAGCGCGGGCAGTGGCGGCGGCAGTTGGGCGGTGAGCCGGTGGGCGAGGAAGCCCGCGGGCCGGGCCAGTAGTGGTGGCAGGCCGGTCGTGAGGGCGAGGCGTACGGCCTCGGGGGCCACCTCCCGCTCCAGCCAGGCGGCCACCGCCGGGGTCAGCCGCCGGACCTCCCGTTCGCCCAGGACCAGCCGGGGATCGTCGCGGCGCAGCCCGGCCAGCAGGTCGGCGGCCAGGTGGTGGCGCTCCGGGTCGAGGGTCTGGGGTGTGGGAAGCGGCGGTGGTGGCGGGGAGGGCGCCGGTGCAGCCGCCGGGGGTGCCGGTTCCTTCGGTGGCGACGGTGGTACGGGGGCCGGTGTCGGGGACGAGTCGCCGGGCGGTACGGGATCGGGCTCCGGCCCCTCCGCGTCCGGGTGGTTGTACGAGACGGTACGGGTGACGACCTTGCCGTTGGGCAGCCGCTCCCGGGTCCGCGAGAGGTAGCGGTGCTCCTCCAACTCCCGTAGGGCGGCGGCGATCCGGTGCTCGCTCTCGGGGAAGCGGTCGGCGAGGGCCTTGATGCCGATCTTGGCCCCGTCGGGCAGCGACTGGATGTGGACGGCGAGCCCGATCGCGACCAGCGACAACTGGTGATGTTGGGCGAGGTGGTTGCCGACGACGGTGAAGCCGGTCCTGTGCCGGACCTTGACGTGAATCACGCCGGAAGGAGTGACACGGCGGCGATCGCCGAACGGGGCGCGCGAGGGCGCGCTAGGGTGCTGAACAGCCATGGGGAAGGGACTGCTTCCTTGTTGGTCAGGCCCTCGGTTGGAAGGTGAGAGTTCCGGTCGGGGGCCGACGTATGTCTGAGGTGATCGCCGCGAGCATATGCCCGCCAACCCACCCGAATGCCAGCCCGATTGGACAAAATCACCCGGGAGGGTGACGGGTACCGGAGGGTGGGTGGGGTGGGTGGTTTTCCCGGTCCTTTCCTTACTTCCTTTGGTCTTCTTACGTCGGGCCGCACCGCGTCGCGCACCACCGGGTCGTGGAATCCCACGCCCCGGTCCCGCCGGCCTCGGGGCCGGTCGAGCGGCCGGTCACGATACGAGATCCAGCTCCACCCAGACGGTCTTCCGGGGCACCGGCCCGACCGTCACACCCCAGCGGTCGGCGAGCGCCTCGACGATCAGCAGCCCGCGTCCCGACTCGGCGTCCTGTCGGGGCCGCAGCTCGGGTTCGCCTCCACCGCCTGGGCGGACTTCGTGACGTACGCGTCCGGGAGCTGACCCCGGCACGACGCACGCGCGCCCCGGTCCCGGTGATCGCCGGGGGCGGGGCGCGCTGTCGTTCGTCGTCGTGCGGAAGGCCCGCCGGGCCTCAGTCCGCCCGGAGGAAGGCCGAGGTGGATACCCGGCCCAGCAGGGTGAAGCGGGAGCCGCCGCGGGCCAGATGGACGTCGGCGGCCTGCTGGACTCCGGGCCACTTGTTGTCGCCGTAGTCGTCCAGGACCACGACCGCGCCCGGGGCGGCGATCTCCTCGACCCATTCCAGGTCCGCGGCCACGCCGTCCGCCGAGTGGTCGCCGTCCACGATGATCACGCCGTAGGCGCGGTCGGAGACGGCCTTGCGGACCTCGGGGTCGGAGGAGAAGCCGCGCTGGATGCGGGAGGTGTACGCGCCGGGGCTGCCGGCCAGGGCCAGGTTGGCGCGCACCACGTCCTCGCGGACCGGGGTGCCGGTCGGGTCGGCGTTGCCCGCGGTGCCGGGCTGGAGCTGGGAGCCGGCCAGCGGGTCCACGATGGTCAGCTCGGGCTCGATGCCCGCGCGGTGCGTCATGCGGAGCAGGGCGGCGGCGAACTGGCCGTAGAGAGTGCCGATTTCCAGGATGCTGCCGTTCGGCGGGGTGAGCAGCGGGACGGTGGCCAGCTTGCCGCAGATGTTGGAGGTGGACCCGGCCAGCCGGCCGATGCCCAGGGCCTCCTGGGCGACCAGGGTGCGGAAGGCGGTGACCACCGCGCGGCGGGCGTGCTCGGGGCTGCCGCTGACGGCGCCGACTTGGCGGACCAGGGTGTCGATCACCTGCGGGGTGGGCATCCGGTGGGTGCCGCGACCGGTGCCGTCGACCAGCAGGCCGAGCGCGTACTGCCGCTCCCGGAGCTCCGCGACCTCCTTCGCCAGCGCCGCCAGCTCGGTCCGCAGGGGCCGTGCCGCGCGTTCCGCGGTCTTCCGCAGATGAGGTTCGGCGAGCCGGTAGGCCGGTCGCAGGAGCCGCTTCGCCAACCGTGGGGTGTCTGGGGCCATGCCTCGGAAACCTATGGGCGGGCGGGCGCGGTTGCCCACCACGGGGCCGTGCTCGGCGGATGAACAGTGGGTGTCCGGCGGCTGAACCGCCGCCGGGGAGTGCGCCGGAGGTGTTTGCGGCGCTTGTCGTTCCGGCGTGAGGCTTGCCGCCCGCCTCCCGGTGGTTCACGGGGTGTACCCGCGCTGCTCCCCCATAGCAATTTGATCGAATGATCGAAAGTGCGTGAACGGTTGACGGTCTCGATCGAACGCACTAGAAACGACCACGCCGGGTCCCCCGGGGGCTCTCAACTCCCCACAATCCAGGAGGGTTCCATGCCTCGGCTCCATGCGAAATCGCAGGTCTTTCTCGCGGTGTCGGCGACAGCCGCGCTGCTGGTGTCCGCTTCGCCCGCCTCCGCCTCCGTCATCTGGAACGGCGACGCCGCCCTCGGGACGAAGGTCTTCGGCACCACGCTGTGCGACTCTCCCGGGCGGGTCACGGTCGGAAACTGGAACGACGGCCACGGCAGCTTCTTCCGGTTCGACAAGCCGGCCGGTTCCACCTCGCGCTGCGAGGGGCACAACGTCCGCCTGCCCAACGGCCAGGAGTACGCCTGGCAGAACAACAAGACGTACTGGTTCGGCTGGGACTCGATGACCAAGACCGGGGACACCGGCTGCGTCTTCCAGTGGAAGTCCAACGGCACCAACGACCAGCACAGCCAGAACTACCCCGTGCTGATGAAGGTGGAAGGGGGCAGGCTCAAGGCGTGGTACGTGGCCACCGGCGAGGAGTGGATCCTCATCGGCAGCACGCCCTGGAGTGCCGGAGAGTGGCACTCCATCCAGCTCGGCATCACCACCAGCTCCTCCGGTGGCGGCACCTTGGACATCTACAAGGACGGCGTGCGGTTCGCCTCCCGCTCCAACGCCCGCACCTGGGACAACCTGGGCAACAAGCCCCGGTGGGGCACGTACTTCGGCACGGACAACACCAAGGCCTCCATCAACTGGGTCGCCGGGCTGAAGCTGGGCACCACGCGAGCCGACGTCCTGTAGGGAGCGTCGGCCGGTCCGCCCGAGGCCCGGCTCCGGCTCCATGGACGTGCCGGAGCCGGACGGGCCGCCCCCCCCTACGGCGTACCGCTCCACCTCTGGGTGCTGCGCAAGTCCGCGCCCACCGCCTCCCCCGCCCCGACCTCCTCGTCGTGGACGCCGCGTCCGACACCCAGCAGGCGGCGGGCGGCACCGGGGCCGACCGGGCGGGGGCGGGCGGCCGTCCGCCCGGCGTCACTGTCGGCGAACTCGCCCGTACCGGGGCGCTGGAGCTGCACTCCGGCGGTTCGGGAGCCGGGTCGGCGCGGGTCCTCACCGAGCACGACGTGTTCACGGGGGAGCCGCCCTCCGGGAGCCTGCCCGCCGGACCCGGCGACGAGCCCGTGCTGCTCCGGGCCGGGGACGTCGTCGTGCCCGTCCTCGGCGGCGGCCGGGCGGCCCGGGTGGTGGACGAGGCCACCGCGGGCGCCGCGCTCGGCCGCAACCTGCAACTGCTGCGCCCCGATCCGGCCGCCCTGGACCCCTGGTTCCTGGCCGGCTTCCTGCGCGGCACCGCCAACCAGCGGCAGGCCAGCAGCTACACCACCACCTCCACCCGGCTCGACGTACGCCGGCTCCAGCTGCCGCGGCTGCCGCCGGCCGAACAGCGACGCCTGGGCGAGCGGTTCCGGGCGCTGGCCGAGTTCGAGGCCGCGCTGCGGCTGGCCGGGCGGCTCGGCGAGCGGCTGGTGCGGGGCATGTACGACGGGCTGACGGACGGCGCCATCGAGGCGTGAGGCCCGCCGCGGGGGGCCACCGGGGCGCGATCGTGATCGGTTCGGCAACGGTTCGGTGCAACCCCGGCCGCCCTGTCGGTGTCGATGTATACGCTCACATGCGCAGAGCACCCGTTCGCGCCCGAACCACCCCGCACCTCGTCCGTCCAGGAGCAGCAATGTACGGCCCCGGCACCGCACCGCCACCGCCCCGGCGTCCCTCCGACGGCGCGCTCATCGGCCTGCGCGTGCTGTTCTCGGTACTGACGTTCCTCAGCTGCGGACTGCTCGGCTGGGCCGCCATGCTGCGGCTCGCCCTCGTCACCCGGCGCCCCCGGGACTGGTTCCTGTTCGGTCTGACGCTGCTGCTCACCATCGGGCTGTTCATCTACAGCGGGACGGCCCCGACGGACGTGAAGGGCGAGATCGGCGACGGCGCGTCGGTGGTGATCGCGGTGTGGCTGGTCCTGCTGATCGCCTCGGTGCTCAGCCTCTATCTGAGCCTGGAGGTCCAGCACTTCAACCGGCTGGCCACCGCCCCCTACGGCTCCGCCGGCGGCCATGGCGGCACCGGCGGCTACGGCTACCCGGGCCCGGCGACCGCCACCGTCCCCACCCCCCACCACACCCCGCCGCCGCACCACACCCCGCCGCCGCGCCAGGCTCCTGTCCACCAGCCGCCCGCGCACCGGCAGGCACCGGCCGCCACCCCGCCGCCGGAGCCCCGGCAGCACCCCGCGGCCTCCCAGCCGCCCTCGCACCGCATCCACCAGGTGCGCGCCGAGCTGGACGAGCTCAGCGACCTCCTGAGGCAGGACCGGCAGGACGGCCGCGACAGCCGCCGGGAAGAGGAGAAGTGAACGGACGCCTCATCGCCGGGCGCTACGAACTGTCCACCCTGATAGGCCAGGGCGGCATGGGCCAGGTGTGGACCGCCTACGACAGCCGGCTGGACCGCCGGGTGGCCGTCAAGCTGCTGCGCCCCGACGCCATGGCCCCGGCCACCGCCGCCGACGAGATGCGCCGCCGCTTCGTCCGCGAATGCCGAGTCACCGCCCAGGTCAGCCACCCCGGCCTGGTCACCGTGCACGACGCCGGCAGCGAGGACAGCGACCTCTACCTGGTCATGCAGTACGTGGAGGGCGCCGACCTGGCCGACCACCTCTCCGAGCACGACCCCTACCCCTGGCGCTGGGCCGTGGGGGTCGCCGCCCAGCTCTGCGCGGTGCTCGCCGCCGTCCACGCCGTGCCGATCGTCCACCGCGACCTCAAGCCGCGGAACGTCATGGTCAAGCCGGACGGCACGGTCACCGTGCTCGACCTCGGCATCGCCTCCGCGATCGACACCGACACCACCCGCCTCACCCACACCGGCTCGCCCATCGGCAGCCCCGCCTACATGGCGCCCGAGCAGGCCATGGGCGGCGCGGTCGGCCCGTACACCGACCTGTACGCGCTCGGCGCACTGCTCCACGAACTCCTCAGCGGGAACGTCCCCTTCACCGGATCCACCGCGCTCGGGGTGCTCCACCGCCACCTCTACGAGCCGCCGCTGCCGCTGCGCCGGCTCCGCCCCGAGGTCCCCGAACCGCTCGAAGCGCTGGTGCTCCGGCTGCTCGCCAAGGACCCGCAGGACCGGCCCGACGGCGCCCAGGCGGTGTACGAGGCGCTCGCCCCGCTGCTGCCCCCGCGCGGCGGGGCGCCCGGGCCGATGGACCCCACCCGGCCCTTCGCCCGCCCCCACGCGCCCTGGCCCGACCGGGCCTCGGCCACCGCCGCGGTCATCCCGCCGCCCCCGCCGATCGCGCCGCCCACGGCCCCGCCCACCGCCCGCCTGGACGTGGCCGGGGCGGTGGAGGAGGTCAAGCGGCTGCTCGCGGAGGGCAGCATCGCCCGGGCCGTGGACCTGCTCGGCTCCATCCTCCCGGCGGCCGCCGCCGAGCACGGCGAGCACTCCCCGGTGGTCAGCATCCTGCGCAAGCAGTACGCCTCCACGCTGATGGACGACGGCCAGTACCGCCGCGCCCTGCCCGAGCTGCGGCGGCTCGCCGACGACCGCGCGGGCCAGGCCGGACCGGGCGACCCGGCCACCCTCCAGTTCCGCTACGACGCGGCCTTCTGCCTGGAGCAGCTCGGCGAGACCGCCGCCGCGCTCACCGAGTACCGGGCCCTGCTCCCGTACCACGAGAGCACCACCCTGGCGCCCGGCGCCGACCTGTCCCGGGCCTTCGACATCCGCCACCGCATCGGCAACCTGCTGCTCGCCATGGGCGACCACAGCGCCGCCCACCAGCAGTTGCAGAACCTCCTCTACGACACCGAGCGCGCCTACGGCCCCTACCACCCGCTCGCCACCGAGCTCCGCCGCGCCCTGGACCGCCAACGCCAGATGCGCGGCTTCTGAGCCCGAACGCGCTTGATCGTGAAGGGACTTGTGCGCTCCGCGGTCAGAGCGGTGCGCGCCCGGAACAGCCGGGGATGCCTCCGGAAACGTAGCTTCGCCTCGACGCCGGCGATGACGGCGACGACGAGAGGGGAGCACCCATGAGGTACCCGAGACGGCTCTTCGACCGGACTGAACGCGGTGGCCGTGCACGGTCCGTGCTGCGGGCGGGGCTGGTGGCCCTGGCCGCCGCCGGACTGCTGGGCACGATCGCCGTGCCCCCGGCCGCCGCGGCCCGCAACGAATCGGCATGGGTCAACGGCGGTGGCGGTGCCCGCACCAACTCCGCGCCGAGCGTCCTGAACACCGGCGGCATCGAGTACACGGCCATCCTCGGTCTCGACAACCGCATCTACGTCAGTTACAACGGCAACGGGTTCCGGCAGATCCCCAGCCGCCATGAGACGCACCACGCTCCGGCCATCGTCACCATGGCCGGCCGGATCGTCGTCTTCCACACGGGTACGGACGGAGCCACCTACTACACGCTCCTGCAGAACCTGGAGAACAACAGCTGGTCGGGGTGGACCCGGGTCCCCGGCAACGCGGTCAGTGCGGCTCCTCCGTCGGTCGTCGTGCTCGACCGCAACGTCGCGGCGATCACGCTCAGCGTGTCGAACGGACGTATCGCGGTCCAGCGCATGGAGATCCAGCCGGGCGGGACGACCTACCGCACCAACTACCAGGAAGTGCCGAACTTCGAGATCCCCACCGACCTGCGATTCGGCGAGTCCGTCTTCTCCTGGACCTGGTCCAATCGGCTCGGGAACCGGGAGAACTACGTGAACCTGGCCGTGGTCGGCATGGACCACCATGTGTGGCAGGGCGCCTACAACGTCGACAACCCGAGCCAGACCGTCGCCCCCTCGCAGGTACCGGGCGGAGGCGTGTGCGAGTCCGGCATCGCCGGAGCGCGCGGCGGCCCGCCGGACCGGGTCGCCGGCCCGGGCGAACCCGGCTACCACAGCATGGCGCACCAGGCGTTCGCCTGCATCGGAACCGACGGCAACACCTGGGTCAACCAGACCAGCGACGGCGGTGCCACCTACGACGGCTGGAACCGCACCACGGACGGCGCGGGCCCCTCGAACTCCCAGCCGTCCCTCGCCGGGGCCGGGACCACCCTCAACCTGAGCATCCGCTGGAACGGCAACGCCGACCGCCGCTTCCCGGACAACGCCGTGGTCGAGAAGAGCCTGTTCTGACGGTTCCCGGGGCCCGGGCCCCGGTGCGGTGAGGCGGCAGCACCCCGGGTGCCCCTCGCTCGTTGCACGGGGCAGCGGTACGCGCGGTGCCACCGAGACCGGTGGTGTCGAAACGGTGGCCCGCGCCACATCCGCTGCATACCATCGATCACCGCAAGGTCGTTGTCCACCGCCGCACGACCCACGCCGGGAGGCTCCTTTGCACCGCCGCCGTCGCACCGCCCTCGCCGCCACCGCCGCAGCCCTGGCCGCCGCCCCGTTGCTGACCGCCTGCGGGAGCGAGGCCCGTCCCGGCGCGGCGGCCGTCGTCGGCGGCGACCGTATCGAGGTCTCCGCGCTCCAGGCGCAGGTCCGCCAGGTGCGCGACGCCCAGCAGGCCTCGCCCGAGTCGGCGCAGCTCATCCGGGCCACCGGCGACCTCAGCCGGGAGAAGCTGAACGGGATGATCTTCGACCGGGTGGTGGACCGGGTCGCCGCCGAGCAGGGCGTGACCGCCAGCCGCAAGGAGATCCAGGACACCCGGAAGTCCGCCGCCTCGCAGAGCGGCGGCGAGGAGCAGCTGGCCGCGATGCTGCTCCAGCAGCAGGGGGTGGCGCCCGGGGAGATCGACGCCGTGGTCCGGCGCAACGTCCTGATGGGCAAGATCGCCGAGAAGGCGGGCGCCGGCAACGACCCGGCCGGACAGCAGAAGCTGACCGGGCTGTTCACCGCCGCGTCCAAGGACCTGGGCATCGACGTGAACCCGCGCTACGGGACCTGGGACGACGCCAGAATCCAGCTCGGCGAGTACCGGGCGCCCTGGCTCCGGCAGGTCACCACCCGGCAGCCCGCCCAGCCCGAGCAGGCCTGAGCTGAGGCGGTACGTTTCACCGGCGGTACGTTTCAGGGGTGAACGAGAACCCCGCCGCCGCCACGCCTGCCGGCCGTATCGTCCTGCTCACCGCCAGCCACCGGGTGGCGCCGGGACTGCTGTCCTGGCCCGCCTGGCAGGCGCTGCGCACGGCCGACCGTGTGCTGTGCGCCGACCCGGACCACCCCCAGCTGCCATATCTGGCTGAGGCGGGCGTCACCGTGGAGCCCGCCGCCCCCTTGGCCGAGGAGCTGGTCGGGGCGTGCGCGGACGGGGCGGTGGTGGTCGTGCTGGCCACCGGGGAGGGGGATCGGGCGCTGACCGACGGGCTGGCCCGGCTGGCCGGCTCCGGCCGTACCGCCATGCCGGAGCTGGAGCTGCTGCCCGGCTCCTACGACCTGCCGGGCGCCCGGCTGCTCGACCTGGTCGAGGTGATGGACCGCATCCGCCGCGCCTGCCCCTGGTCCTCCCGGCAGACCCACCGGGGCCTCGCCAAGTACGCCGTGGAGGAGGCGTACGAGCTGGTCGAGGCCATCGAGGACGGTGACCGGGACGAGCTGCGCGAGGAGCTCGGGGACGTCCTGCTCCAGGTGGTCTTCCACGCCCGGATCGCGGAGGAGGACCCCGAGGAGCCGTTCTCCGTGGACGAGGTGGCCGGCACCATCGTGGAGAAGCTCATCCACCGCCACCCCCATGTCTTCGGCGACGCCCGCGCCGAGACCCCGGAGGAGGTCAAGGAGCACTGGCTGCGCACCAAGGCCGCCGAGAAGCAGCGCGCCTCGGTCACCGACGGCGTCCCGGTCGGGCAGCCCGGCCTCGCCCTCGCCGCCAAGCTCGCGAGCCGGGTCCGCACCGCCGGCCTCGACGTCCCGCTCCCGACGGGCCCCGGCCTCGGTTACGACCTGCTCGCCCTCGCCGCCCGCGCCGACGCCCAGGGCATCGACCCCGAAGCCGCCCTCCGCGCCGCCGGCCGCGCCTACCGCGACGCCATCCGCGCGGCCGAGGGGCTGCCCGCGGGACGGGAGCCGGGCCGGGGCGGCAGCCAGGACGCCGAACAGCACGAGGACGACGCCCGATGAGCGCCGCCCCCGAATCCGCCCCCGGCTCCACCCCCGCCGGCTGCCCCGTCTCCGGGGCTGCCGCGCCCGCGCCGGAGTTGTTCACCTGGGAGTTCGCCACCGATCCGTATCCGGCGTACGCCTGGCTGCGGGAGCATGAGCCGGTGCACCGGACGCGGTTGCCCAGTGGGGTGGAGGCCTGGTTGGTCACCCGGTACGGGGACGCCCGGCAGGCGCTGGCGGACCAGCGGCTGAGCAAGAATCCGGCGCACCACGACGAGCCGGCGCACGCCAAGGGCAAGACCGGCATTCCGGGCGAGCGCAAGGCCGAGCTGATGACCCATCTGCTCAACATCGACCCGCCGGACCACACCCGGCTGCGGCGGCTGGTGTCCAAGGCGTTCACCCCGCGCCGGGTGGCCGAGTTCGCGCCCCGGGTGCAGGAGCTGACCGACCGGCTGATCGACGGCTTCGCGGCGCGGGGCAGCGCCGACCTGATCCATGAGTTCGCCTTCCCGCTGCCCATCTACGCCATCTGCGACCTGCTCGGCGTCCCGCGCGAGGACCAGGACGACTTCCGCGACTGGGCGGGGATGATGATCCGGCACGGCGGCGGGCCGCGAGGGGGCGTCGCCCGGTCGGTGAAGAAGATGCGCGGCTATCTCGCCGAGCTGATCCACCGCAAGCGGGCCGAGCCGGGGGAGGACCTGATCTCGGGGCTGATCCGGGCCTCGGACCATGGTGAGCACCTGACCGGGAACGAGGCCGCCGCGATGGCCTTCATCCTGCTCTTCGCCGGTTTCGAGACCACCGTCAATCTCATCGGCAACGGGGTGTACGCGCTGCTGCGCAACCCCGGGCAGCGGGCCCGGTTGCAGGAGTCGCTGGCCGCGGGGGAGCAAGGGCTGCTGGAGACCGGGGTGGAGGAACTGCTGCGCTACGACGGCCCGGTGGAGCTGGCCACCTGGCGGTTCGCCACCGAGCCGCTCACCCTGGGCGGGCAGCGGATCGCCACCGGGGACCCGGTGCTGGTCGTCCTCGCCGCCGCCGACCGGGACCCGGAGCGGTTCGACCGGCCCGACACCCTGGACCTGGCCCGCCGGGACAACCAGCACCTCGGCTACGGCCACGGCGTCCACTACTGCCTGGGCGCCCCGCTCGCCCGGCTGGAGGGCCAGACCGCGCTGGCCACCCTGCTCACCCGCCTCCCCGACCTCCGCCTCGACGCCGACCCGGCCGAACTGCGCTGGCGCGGCGGCCTGATCATGCGGGGGCTGCGGCAGCTCCCGGTCGCCTTCACGCCCGCGCCGGCGGGCCCGGGAAGTCGGTAGGTCCCCGCTCGTCCGGCCATGTCCGACATGACGCAAGCTGACACCGCGTCAATATTGTGATCTTGGCGTGATCTCCGCTGCATCGACTTGTGACTGACGTTCGAATGCCGCTACTTTCTCGGACACCTCAGCTGTCACGCGAAAGGCTCACCGCATGCGCTCCGGGAACGGCCGGCACCGACGACCCCGTCAAGCCCCCGCCATCGTCGTCGCGGCAGGGGTGACCGGATCGGCCATCGCCCTTCCGCTGCTGGGCGCGGGCACCGCCACGGCCGCAGACGCCGCCACCTGGGACCGGGTCGCCGAGTGCGAGTCCGGCGGCATGTGGAGCGCCGACCTCGGCAACGGCTTCTACGGCGGGCTCCAGATGTCCCAGGAGACCTGGGAGTCCCACGGCGGCCTCGCCCACGCCGCCCGGCCGGATCTGGCCAGCCGCTCCCAGCAGATCGCGGTGGCCGAGAAGGTGTACGCGGCCGGCGGCGCGGCGGCCTGGCAGACCTGCGCGCCCATCGCCGGGCTCGGCGAGGACGACGCCTCCCGGAACCCGGCCCCGTCCCCGGCCGCCGGTGACACGGACGGCGAGCCGGCGACGTCCGCCGAGACCCCGCACGGCGAGCGGGATGCCGCCCCGACCACCACGGGCTCGGCCTCCCGCGACGCCGACCGGTCCGAGATCGAGCCGGAGGCGCCGGAGAAGACCGACGCGGCCGACGCCCGGGCCTCCGCCTCCACCACCGCGGACTCCGAGGCGTCCGCCTCCGGCACCGGCAAGCACCGCGGCAAGCCCGCACCCGAGGAGGAGCCGGCCACCGAGCCCTCCGCCGACCCGTCCGCGAGCACCGGCGCCGACCCGGCCGGCGAGGCCGGGCGCGACCAGCAGCCGGCCGCCACCGGCCCGGGGCTGCCCGGCGACGAGGAGACCGCTGCCGAGGGCACCGAGGGCGAGCGGGAGGACGAGGCCCGCACCTCGCGCGGCGAGGGCGCCGAGCGCGGCTCGGTGGGCACCGACCCCGGCGCATACACCGTCCAGCCCGGCGACAACCTCACCGCCATCGCCCAGGAGCGGGAGCTGGACGGCGGCTGGACCGCCCTCTACGAGGCCAACAAGGACACCGTCGGCACCGACCCCGACCTCATCCTCCCCGGTCAGGACCTCCAGCTGACGGAGGACCAGAAGTAGGCCGAGCAGGGGTGGAAGGCGGTCTGCGGCCAGGTGATCCGAGAGGATTACGTGGCCGTTTGTCCGTTTACGGGCGGGTGGGGCGCGAGTGAGACATGGGTCTCTTTGCCCCAACTGGCGCCCCTCGTCCGCCCGGTACGCCCAATGTGCCCGCTACCAGCGCAAACGCCCGTCACGGGGGCCGCGATACGGGCGCATTGACCTTGATGTCCGTTTTTGATCTCGGGAGAGGTCTGTGTCTACGGTCGTCATCGCTCGCTCACCGCGGGCCCCGCCGACCGGAACGCCGAATCCTGCCGCCGGCCGTCGGGCACAGTCGTCGCGTCATGCGCCGAAGGCAGGAGCGGGGGACCCAAGGTAAGTGCCGCGGACGGCCGCCGTGCGAGGACTCGTCAGGAGTCCCGTACGACCGACCGGACCGGCTTGGGGTGAAGTCGCCACCGTGCGACCGGGCCAACTCACTCGCCCGAACCCGACAGCTCACCTCGCAGGCGTCGGTGAGGAGATGACCCATGCTGTTTTCCGGCAAGGCCAAGCACCGTCGCCCGTCCAAGGCCGTCCGTTTCGCCGCGTTCGCCGGTATCACCGGTGCCGCCGTGGCCGCCCCGCTGCTGGGCGCCACCTCCGCCTCCGCCGCCACCACCGCTGAGTGGGACAAGGTCGCCCAGTGCGAGTCCGGCGGCGACTGGTCCATCAACACCGGCAACGGCTACTACGGCGGCGTGCAGTTCTCGGCGTCCACCTGGGCCGCGTACGGCGGCACCAGCTACGCCCCCACCGCCGACCAGGCCTCGAAGTCCCAGCAGATCGCGGTCGCCGAGAAGGTGCTCGCCAGTCAGGGCAAGGGTGCCTGGCCGAGCTGCGGCGTCGACCTGTCCGGCGCCTCCGCGCAGAGCGGCGGCGGCGAGGAGTCCGCCCCGCAGCAGCAGGCCCAGCCCCAGCCGCAGCAGCAGGAGCGCAAGGCCGAGCAGCCCACCACCCGCAGCCAGCAGCGCACCGCGCCGCAGGCCGCCCCGAAGGCCGACACCGGCTCCGGCTCCGCCTCGGGCTCCGGCGAGAAGGTCACCACCCCGACCGGCAAGAAGGTCGAGAAGGGCGACGGCGAGTACAAGGTGAAGACCGGCGACACCCTCTCCACCATCGCCGGTGCGAAGAAGGTCCAGGGCGGCTGGAGCAAGCTGTTCGAGCTCAACAAGGACATCGTCGACGACGCCGACCTGATCTACCCGGGCCAGCAGCTCCACCTGAGCTGAGCCCCCCGGCCCCTGACGGGGCCGCCCCCGGCGCGCCTCCGGTGCTTTTCGCGGACACCGGCGGCGTACGGCGACCCCGGCCCGGATCCGTCCGGGCCGGGGTCCGCCACATCCGGGCCCGGGGCACCTGGCGGCTACCGATCGGTAGGTTCTGCCGCCATATGTCCGGTGATCCCATCGGATGACCCCTTTTTCGTCCCAGCGGGCGGGCGCCGACGGGCGGCGGACCCCCGGGCGGTTAGGCTCTTGCCGCAAGGCCCTACCGGCCCTGCACTCCACGCGTCACCCCTTGCGTCACATCCCAGAAGGAGATGCTCGTGCCGTCCATCGACGTCGTCGTAGCCCGGGAAATCCTCGACTCGCGAGGCAACCCCACGGTCGAGGTCGAGGTCGGCCTCGACAACGGCAGCACCGGCCGTGCCGCCGTCCCGTCCGGTGCCTCCACCGGCGCGTTCGAGGCCCTTGAGCTCCGTGACGGGGACACCAACCGCTACCTCGGCAAGGGTGTCGAGAAGGCCGTCCTCGCCGTCATCGAGCAGATCGGCCCGGAGCTCGTCGGCTACGACGCCACCGAGCAGCGGCTGATCGACCAGGCGATGTTCGACCTGGACGCCACCCCGGACAAGTCCTCGCTCGGCGCCAACGCCATCCTCGGCGTCTCCCTCGCCGTGGCGCACGCCGCCTCCGAGGCCGCCGACCTGCCGCTCTTCCGCTACCTGGGCGGCCCCAACGCGCACCTGCTGCCGGTGCCGATGATGAACATCCTCAACGGCGGCTCGCACGCGGACTCCAACGTGGACATCCAGGAGTTCATGATCGCCCCGATCGGCGCGGAGTCCTTCTCCGAGGCCCTGCGCTGGGGCGCCGAGGTCTACCACACCCTGAAGAAGGTGCTGAAGGAGAAGGGCCTGGCCACCGGCCTGGGCGACGAGGGCGGCTTCGCGCCGGACCTCGGCTCCAACCGGGAGGCCCTGGACCTCATCCTGGAGGCGGTCAAGAAGGCCGGCTACGAGCCCGGCAAGGACATCGCGCTCGCCCTGGACGTCGCCGCCTCCGAGTTCTACAAGGACGGCTCCTACGAGTTCGAGGGCAAGTCCCGCTCGGCCGCCGAGATGACCGACTACTACGCGGAGCTGGTCGAGGCCTACCCGCTGGTCTCCATCGAGGACCCGCTGTTCGAGGACGACTGGGCCGGCTGGAAGACCATCACCGAGAAGCTCGGCACCAAGGTGCAGCTGGTCGGCGACGACCTGTTCGTCACCAACCCCGAGCGCCTGGGCCGCGGCATCGAGGAGGGCATCGCCAACGCCCTGCTGGTCAAGGTCAACCAGATCGGCTCGCTGACCGAGACCCTGGACGCCGTCGAGATGGCCCAGCGCAACGGCTTCAAGTGCATGATGTCGCACCGCTCCGGCGAGACCGAGGACGTCACCATCGCCGACCTCGCCGTCGCCACCAACTGCGGCCAGATCAAGACCGGCGCCCCGGCCCGCTCCGAGCGCGTCGCCAAGTACAACCAGCTGCTGCGCATCGAGGAGATGCTGGACGACGCCGCGGTCTACGCCGGCCGCTCCGCCTTCCCGCGGTTCCGCTTCGAGGGCTGACAGGCACAGCCGCTTCGCGGACTGACAAGCACAGCCGGTTCGAGGGCTGACGCCCGCGACCGAGCACGGCTGACACCCGCTCAGCACGGCGCACGCCGCCTCCTTCCGTACGTCCCCGGCCGCGGTCCCGTACCGTGTCCGGGGACGTACGTACGTTGCCGAGAGTGCCGGGCGGGATGCCGCCCGGCGGGGCGAGGGGAGGCGCGAGATGGCCCGGGACCGGTTCTCGACCGCGACCAGGCTGCGGCTGCTCGGCCGGGAGACCGCCGCCCGCGTCTACCGCTCGCAGACCCGCCGCCAGGACCGCCGCTCCCGCCTCACCGGCCGGGCCGCCTTCCTGGCGCTGGTGGTCTGCTCGCTGGTGGTGGCGCTGGCCTACCCGATGCGGCAGTACGTCTCCCAGCGCGGCGAGATCGCCGAGCAGGAGCGGCACGCGGCCGAGGCGGCCGAGCGGGTCGAGCGGCTGCGGGACGAGAAGGCCCGGCTCCAGGACGACGCCTACGTCCGCCGGCTGGCCCGCGAGCACCTGCACTACGTGCTGCCCGGGGAGACCGGCTACACGGTGGTCGACCCCGACGCGGCCGCCGAGCGCACCGGCGACCCGGGCGCGGCCGACCGCCCCTGGTACTCCAACCTCTGGGACGGCGTGGACAGCGCCGACCGCTCCTCCCCGGACCCCCGGGACCCGTAGCCCCGCGGCACACAGAGAAGCAGTCCGCAGGACACAGCGAAACACGAGACAAGAGAACCAAGGCAGGCATGGAAACGCCCCCTCCGCCCACCGAACGCACCGAGCCCACCGAGGCGGACATCGCCGCCTTTGAAGCCCAGCTCGGGCGCCCCCCGCGCGGCCTGCGCGCCATTGCGCACCGCTGCCCCTGCGGCAACCCGGACGTGGTGGAGACCGCGCCCCGGCTGCCCGACGGCACGCCGTTCCCCACCACGTACTACCTGACCTGCCCGCGCGCCGCCTCCGCCATCGGCACCCTGGA
The DNA here is from genome assembly GCF_023218175.1 of Streptomyces lichenis. Taxonomy (GTDB): domain Bacteria; phylum Actinomycetota; class Actinomycetes; order Streptomycetales; family Streptomycetaceae; genus Streptomyces; species Streptomyces lichenis. The sequence goes on from NZ_JALPTH010000030.1 coordinate 16,637, forward strand.
GGCGAACGGGGTGATGAAGGAGATGACCGAGCGGCTGGCCGCCGACCCCGAGCTGGCCGCCGCCTACCGGGCCGCGCACGAGGACTACCTCGCCCGCCGGGACGCCATCGAGGTGCTGGAGGGCTTCCCCAGCGCCGGCGGGATGCCGGACCGGGTCAAGTGCCTGCATGTGCTGGTGGGCCACTCGCTGGCGGCCGGCCCCGGGGTCAACCCGCTGGGCGACGAGGCCGTCGCGATGCTGCCCGAGTGGTGGGCCAAGGGCCCCTGCGTGGCGCCCGGCGAGGGCTGCCAGGGAGGTGGAGGATGACCCGGGTCGCCGCCGTGGACTGCGGCACCAACTCCATCCGGCTGCTGGTCGCCGACATCGACCCGGAGACCGGGAAGGCGGTCGAACTCGACCGGCGGATGACCATCGTCCGGCTCGGCCAGGGCGTGGACCGCACCGGCCGGCTCGCCCCGGAGGCGCTTCAGCGCACCTTCGCCGCCTGCCGCGCGTACGCGGCGGTGATAGCGGAGCACGGGGTGCAGAAGGTGCGGTTCGCCGCCACCTCCGCCTCCCGGGACGCCGAGAACCGCGACGAGTTCACCGCCGGGGTGCGGGAGATCCTGGGCGTGGAGCCCGAGGTGATCAGCGGCGACCAGGAGGCGGAGTTCTCCTTCACCGGCGCCACCCGGGAGCTGTCCGGCTCCGAGGAGTACCTGGTGGTGGACATCGGCGGCGGCTCGACGGAGTTCGTGGTCGGCCGGGACGCGGTGCGCGCCGCCCGCTCGGTGGACATCGGCTGCGTACGGCTGACCGAGCGGCATGTGAGCGGCTCGACGCCCACCGAGGCGGAGACCGCCGCCATCCGGGCCGACATCGCCGCCGCGCTGGACCTGGCGGAGCGGACGGTGCCGATCCGGGAGGCCGGGGTGCTGGTCGGGCTGGCCGGGTCGGTGACCACGGTCGCGGGCATCGCGCTGGAGCTGGACGCGTACGACTCGGCGGCCATCCACCGCTCGCGGATCAGCCGCGAGCAGGTGGACGCCGTCACCGCCCGGCTGCTGTCCGCGAGCCATGACGAGCGGGCCGCGATCCCGGTGATGCACCCGGGCCGGGTGGACGTCATCACCGCTGGTGCGCTGGTCCTCCAGGCCGTCATGGAGCGCACCGGAGCGGCCGAGGTGGTGGTCTCGGAGCACGACATCCTGGACGGGATCGCCCACTCGCTGGTGGCCCCCGCGAAAGGTTCGTGAAGTTCTTCACAAGGAAAAGGGCCCTGTCGGGGGTCCGGGGGGCCGTTCGAGGTCACCGGGCCGCCCCTCAGGGCCCTTTCGCAGGTTCACAGGGCGGCTACGGCTCTGTTTCCCAGGCGTGAACCGGGGTGCCGCATGGGCGTTACGGAGCGCTCTCTGCGCAGTTCACGGGGGGTGGGCAACGTCCCGGAACCCCTCCCGGTTCCCTCCCGCGACCATGACCTGGGTCACGTGGGCGGCGCAGTGTAGCAGAGGTGCTTCCCATCCTTGTGAAGGGGCGCACGAGCAGGGGGTGTGGGGCGGGTGGATACTCGATGGCATGAGCACCACGGAGCGTCCCAGGATCCTCGTAGTAGGCGGAGGGTACGTAGGCCTGTACGCAGCTCGCCGCATTCTGAAGAAGATGCGCTACGGCGAGGCGACCGTCACGGTCGTCGACCCCCGCTCGTACATGACGTACCAGCCCTTCCTCCCCGAAGCCGCCGCCGGCAGCATCTCGCCCCGGCACGTCGTCGTCCCGCTGCGGCGCGTCCTGCCGAAGGCCGAAGTCCTCACCGGCCGCGTCACCACCATCGACCAGGACCGCAAGGTCGCCACCGTCGCCCCGCTGGTCGGCGAGGCGTACGAGCTGCCCTTCGACTACCTGGTGGTCGCGCTCGGCGCGGTCTCCCGCACCTTCCCGATCCCCGGCCTCGCCGAGCAGGGCATCGGCATGAAGGGCATCGAGGAGGCCATCGGCCTGCGCAACCACGTCCTGGAGCAGCTGGACAAGGCCGACTCCACCACCGACGAGGATGTCCGCCGCAAGGCGCTGACCTTCGTCTTCGTGGGCGGCGGCTTCGCCGGCGCGGAGACCATCGGCGAGGTCGAGGACCTGGCCCGCGACGCGGCCAAGTACTACAAGAACGTCAAGCGCGAGGACATGCGGTTCGTCCTCGTCGACGCCGCCGACAAGATCCTCCCCGAGGTCGGCCCCAAGCTCGGCCAGTACGGCAAGGAGCACCTGGAGGGCCGCGGGGTCGAGGTCTACCTCAGCACCTCCATGGACTCCTGCGTCGACGGCCACGTGGTGCTGAAGAACGGCCTGGAGGTCGATTCCAACACCATCGTGTGGACCGCCGGCGTCAAGCCCAACCCGGCGCTGGCCCGCTACGGCCTGCCGCTCGGCCCCCGCGGCCACGTGGACTGCGCCCCCACCCTCCAGGTGCAGGGCACCGACTACATCTGGGCCGCCGGCGACAACGCCCAGGTCCCGGACCTGGTCGGCCGCAAGGCCGGCAACCCCAACGCCTGGTGCCCGCCGAACGCCCAGCACGCGCTGCGCCAGGCCCGGGTCCTCGGCGACAACGTCATCTCCGGTATGCGGGGCTTCCCGCAGAAGGAGTACAGCCACGCCAACAAGGGCGCGGTGGCCGGTCTGGGCGTCCACAAGGGCGTCGCCATGATCGTCATGGGCAAGATGAAGATCAAGCTCAAGGGCCGCCTCGCCTGGTACATGCACCGCGGCTACCACGGCATGGCCATGCCGACCTGGAACCGCAAGATCCGGGTCTTCGCCGACTGGACGCTGGGCATGTTCCTCAAGCGCGAGGTCGTCTCGCTCGGCGCCATGGAGACGCCGCGCGAGGAGTTCTACGAGGCCGCCAAGCCCGCCCCGGCCGCGCAGGCCACCGAGCCGGCCCCGCAGAAGGCCAAGGCCTCCTGACCGTCCGGTAGCCCCACCGCTCCTCGTCGAAGGGGCCGCCCGCCATCCGTGGTGCGGGCGGCCCCTTCGCCGTACCCCCGGCCTTTCAGCCCGCGCATCGCCCCGCACCCCCGGCCCTTTCGCCCGCGCATCGCCCCGTTCCGGGACTGCGCGCCCGCACCCCCGGTGTTCTCGTGGAGTCGAACACAGAGCTTCACGCACAGAGCGAACTCCGCCGAACCGTCACGGAGGTGTGCACCATGGCCGACGCCGCGTCGCGGCTGACCGCTCTCGCCCAGGACCTGCTGGGCGTACCGCTGCCCGTCCGCATCCGGGCCTGGGACGGCAGCGAGGCCGGGCCGCCCGGCGCACCCGTCCTGGTGGTCCGCCACCGCAGGGCGCTGCGCCGGCTGCTCTGGAAGCCCGGCGAGCTCGGCCTCGCCCGGGCCTGGGTGGCCGGCGAACTGGACGCCGAGGGCGATCTGTACGCCCTCCTCGGCCGGATCGCCGCACTGCTGTGGGAGCGCGGCGGCGGGGAGCGCCCGGCCGGGAAGCGGACCGTACGCGACCCCCGGCTGCGCGCCGCCGTCCGCGAGCTGGTCCGTCTCGGCGGGCCCTGGCCGCCGCCCGCGCCGCCCGCCGAGGAGATCCGCGGCCGCACCGGCCGCACCCACACCAGGCACCGCGACCGGCAGGCCGTCAGCCACCACTACGACGTCGGCAACGACTTCTACGCCCTGGTCCTCGGCCCGTCGATGGTCTACTCCTGCGCCTGCTTCACCGAGGGCGCCACCCTGGAGCAGGCCCAGCGCGCCAAGCTCGACCTGGTCTGCCGCAAGCTGGCCCTCAAGGAGGGGGACCGGCTGCTGGACGTCGGCTGCGGCTGGGGCTCGATGGCCCTGCACGCCGCCCGGGAGTACGGCGCCACCGTCGTCGGCGTCACCCTCTCCGCCGAGCAGGCCGCGTACGCCCGCGAGCGGATCGCCGAGGAAGGGCCGGCCGGCCGGGTCGAGATCCGCGTCCAGGACTACCGGGACGTCCGGGACGGCCCGTACGACGCGATCTCCTCCATCGGCATGGCCGAGCACGTCGGCACCGAGCGCTACCAGGAGTACGCCGACGCCCTGTACGCCCTGCTGCGCCCCGGCGGGCGGCTGCTCAACCACCAGATCGCCCGCCGCCCGGAACGGGACGAGTCCGCGTACCGGCTGGACCCGTTCATCGACGCGTACGTCTTCCCGGACGGCGAACTCGCCCCGCTGGGCCGCACCACCTCCGCCCTGGAGCGGGCCGGCTTCGAGGTGCGCGACACCGAGGCGCTGCGCGAGCACTACGCGCTGACGCTCCGCCACTGGGTCGCCCACCTGGAGGCGCACTGGCCCGAGGCGGTCCGGCTGACCTCACCGGGCCGGGCTCGCGTCTGGCGGCTCTACATGGCCGCCTCCGCCCTCGCCTTCGAGCGCCACCAGATCGGCGTCAACCAGATCCTGGCCGTGCGCACCGGTCCTGACGGCCGCTCGGGCCTGCCCCTGCGCCCCCGCGTCTGGAACGAGCGGGGAGCTGACGGCGGCTGAGGCGCCGTACGCCCGAGGGCCGGGCCCCGCTGTCCCGGTCGGAACAGCCCGGAGGCCCGGCCCTCGTCTGTGCCGCCGCGCGCGGCTACTCCGCCTTGATGGCGTTCAGCATGTTCAGCCGCGCCGCGCTGCGGGCCGGCCAGAGCGAGGCCAGCACGCCGACCAGTCCGGCCAGGAGGAGGAAGATCCCGATCCGGCCCCAGGGCAGGACCAGCGCGTAGCCCGGCAGGTCGTCCTTGAGGGACTGGCCGATCGCCCAGCCGAGGAAGACGCCCAGCACGATGCCGACCAGCGCGCCGAAGAGCGAGATCACCACGGCCTCCAGCCGGACCATCCGCTTCACCCGGCGCCGGTCCAGGCCGATGGCCCGCAGCATGCCGATCTCCTGCTGCCGCTCGAAGACCGACATGGCCAGGGTGTTGACCACACCCAGGACGGCGATCAGCAGTGCCATCGCCAGCAGCGCGTAGACGATGTTCAGCATCATGTTGATCATGCCGCCGAACTGGTCGCGGATGTCCTGGCGGTCCATCACGCTGATCGCCGGGTTCTCGCCCAGGGCGCTGATCAGCGCCTTCTCGCCGGCCGCGGACTGGCCGCCGTCCATCTTGACGAAGATCTGCTGGATGTTCGGCTTCTTCTCGTGCTGGGCGGCCAGCTCGCTGCCGACCAGCACCGGGGAGAGGAACTCGCTGCCCTCGAAGACCGCGCCGACCTTCAGCGAGCCCTTCTTCTCGTCGCCGAACACGGTCGGCAGGGTGTCGCCGACCTTCCAGCCGTGCTTCCTGGCGGAGTCCTCGGCGACCGCGATCCGCCCGTCGGCCAGCGAGCCGATGCCACCGGAGACCGTCTTGACGGTGAGCACCTTCTCGACGTCGCCCGGGGTGACCGCGGAGGTCGGGGCGAACTCGCCGTCCAGCTTGAGGTAGGTGCTGGTCAGCGGGGAGACGGCGCTGACGCCCGGGGCCTTCTCCACGGCGGCCAGCGCGGAGCCGTCCAGCGGGCCGCCGCTGGCCATCGCGACCATGTAGTCGGCGCGGATGTTGTCGGTGGTCATCTTGTCCACCGACTGGCCCACGGTCACACCGACCACCGACAGGCCGGTGACCAGGGTGAGCCCGATGGCCAGCGCGGAGGCGGTGGCACCGGTGCGGCGCGGGTTGCGGACCGCGTTCTGGCCGGCCAGCTTGCCGGCCACACCGAAGACCGAGACCAGCAGCGGCCGGACCAGGGCCACGATGGGCCGGGACAGCTGCGGGATCAGCACGATCACGCCGATCAGGGCGAGGAAGGCGCCCAGCCCGATCAGATAGCGGCCGTTCTCGTCCCCCATCCCGGCGCCGCCGGCGATCGCGGTCGCGCCGATCGCGGTGATCACCGACCCGACGATGTTCCGCACCAGCAGGGACTTGGCGGAGGGCGCCGCGTGGACGCTGTTCATCGCCGCCACCGGCGGGATCTTCGCGGCCCGGCGGCCCGGCAGCCAGGCGGCCAGCATGGTGATCAGCACACCGACGGCGAGCGCGGAGACGATCGGGGTCGCGGTGACGACCAGCGGCCCGCCGGGCACCTTCATCCCGAAGCTGGACATGCCCGAGCGCAGCCCCACAGCGAGCAGCACGCCGAGCCCGAGCCCGACCGCCGCCGCGACCAGGCCGACCAGGCCGGCCTCGGCCAGCACGGAGCGGGTGACCTGGCGGCGCGAGGCGCCGACCGCGCGCATCAGCGCGATCTCCTTGGTGCGCTGGGCGACCAGCATGGTGAAGGTGTTGGCGATCAGGAACACGCCGACGAAGAGCGCGATCCCGGCGAAGGCCAGCAGCACCTGGTTGAGGCCGCTCATCCCGGCCTCGATGTCCTTGGCCTGCTCGTCGGCGAGGGCGGCGCCGGTGCGGGCCACCGCCTCCTTCGGGAGCAGCGGCACGACCTGGTCGAGCAGCTTCTCGTCGTCGGTGCCGGGCGCGGCGCTGACGTTGACGTCCTGGAAGTGGCCGGGGGCCAGGTAGAGCTTCTGCGCCACCGGGGTCTGGAACAGCACCAGGCTGCCGCCGGCGCTGACCGCGCCGTCGTCGGTGGTGAAGATCCCGCTGAGGGTGTACTCCTTCACCGGCCCGTTGGTGGCCACCCGCACCCGGTCGCCGACCTTGTACCTGCCCTTGGCGGCGGTGTCCTGGTCCAGGGCGACCTGGTCGGCGGCGGCGGGGCCGGAGCCCTGCCCGAAGGCGTACGCCGGGTCCTTGCCGTCCTTGCCGGGGGCGAAATTGGCGCCCTTGTTGGACCAGCCGACGCCGATCAGCTTGCCGTTCGGGTCGGCGACCCCGGCGAAGCCGTTCACCCGGGCGCTCACGGCGGTGACCCCGTCCAGCGCGCCGATCCTGTCGACGGTCTTCTGGGAGACGCCGGAGCCCGACTCGGGGTTCGACCCGTCGGCGTAGGAGGTGACCGCCACGGCCACGTCGTCGTAGTTCTTGGCGGACTGGTTGCGGAAGGCCTGGGAGAGCGTGTCGGTGAAGACCAGGGTGCCGGAAACGAACGCGACGCCGAGCATCACGGCGAGCACGGTCATCAGCAGCCTGGCCTTGTGCGCGAGCACGTTGCGCAGGGCGGTACGGAGCATGAGGTGGGGTCCCGGTGGGTTGGGGTGGGGTCAGGAGGTCGGAGAGGGGCCGGGGCTCGGCCGGTGGGGGCCGGGTGGCGCCCCCGGGCCGGGGCTCAGCTCGTACGGCCCTTGGCGTCGAACTCCTTCATGCGGTCCAGCACGCCGTCCGCCGTGGGGTGCAGCATCTCGTCCACGATCCGGCCGTCGGCCAGGAAGATCACCCGGTCCGCGTAGGAGGCGGCTACCGGGTCGTGGGTCACCATCACCACGGTCTGCCCCAGCTCGCGCACCGAGTTGCGCAGGAAGCCCAGCACCTCGGCGCCGGAGCGCGAGTCGAGGTTGCCGGTCGGCTCGTCGCCGAAGATGATCTCGGGCTGGGAGGCCAGCGCGCGGGCCACCGCGACACGCTGCTGCTGGCCGCCGGAGAGCTGCGCGGGCCGGTGCCCGAGCCGTCCGGACAGCCCGATCATGTCGATGACCTTGCGCACCCACTCCTTGTCGGGCTTGCGGCCCGCGATGTCCATCGGGAGGGTGATGTTCTCCTGCGCGGTCAGGGTGGGCAGCAGGTTGAAGGCCTGGAAGATGAAGCCGATCTTGTCCCGGCGCAGCTGGGTGAGCTGCTTGTCCTTCAGCGAGCCGAGCTCGGTGTCGCCGATCCGCACCGAGCCGCCGGAGAAGGTGTCCAGCCCGGCCACGCAGTGCATCAGGGTGGACTTGCCGGAACCGGAGGGGCCCATGATCGCGGTGAACTCGCCCTGCCGGAAGTCCACGGTGACCCGGTCCAGCGCGACCACCTGGGTCTCACCCTGTCCGTAGACCTTGGACAGCTCCGTGGCGCGGGCGGCCACCGCGGTGGAGCGGTAGGCGGTGGAGGTGGTGGTCACGAGGGACTCCCGTCGGGTACGCGGTGGCTGCGCGACCGCTGTCGGGCGCGCTTGTCGAGGACCTGTCCATCGTGGCCCCCGACCCACCCCCGATACGTCCCTCCGCGTGCCCGTTCCCGGGGCAGTCTGGAGTCGGACCGCGGCCCCGTCCGCTCCTCCTGAGGTATGACGGCACCCCTGAGGCGGCCGTGTGACGGGGCGGAATGCGGCGCGTTCCCAGGGACGGGGTGGGGCGCGTTCCCGGGGCGCAATGCGGCGCATTGTCATGACAGGGTCACACCGGGCGACGACTTTCCGTCATTCCTTTGCGCACCCTTTGCGGCCGCGAGCGCCGAAGGGGGCCCGGGCGACCTTGCCCGCCGTGGCTGACGCTCCCTCAGGCCCCAATAGAATAAGACAATATCGGGCCACGGCTCCGCTGATCGGGGGACGCGCCCCGGATAGGCTCATGTGCCAGCGTGACCCGCGCGGATGGGCGTATGCGCGTGCGCGTGTGATGGCCCGGATGGTGGAACGTAGACACGGCGAGCTTAAACCTCGCTGGCCCTCTTCGGGCCGTGCCGGTTCGAGTCCGGCTCCGGGCACTGTCGATGCACTGCCGTTCGAACGTACGTTCCCTTCCGGCCCGGTGAGGGAAGCGCGGCGCACCGCCCCGCAGTGCCCGCGGAACGCCCAGGGAGGGGAAAGATCCTCCCCGAGCACTAGGGTGTTTCTTTTGCGTCCCCATTACTCTTGTTCCAAGGCCGCGCACGGCGGCCATGGAGGAGTGAGATGAGGAGCAGCAACCCGGTCTTCTCGCGACGGGGGTTCAGCCGCGACACCGGCTACGCGGGCTTCAACGCGCAGCAGCCGCAGGCCGGGAGCCCCGCCGCCGGAGCAGGCCCCTACGCGACGAACCCGTACGCGACCAACCCGTACGCGCAGGACACCCAGCTCGGCGACCCCACGCAGGCCCCGGCGCGCTCGGGCGCGATGACCATCGACGACGTGGTGAGCCGCACGGCCATCACGCTCGGCACGGTCTTCGTCACCGCCGCGCTCTCCTGGTTCCTGCTGCCGGTCGACCCGGCCAACATCAACACCTCGTACGGCATCGGCGTCGGCGCCGCTCTGGTGGCCTTCGTCTTCGCGATGATCCAGGCCTTCAAGAGCAAGGCCTCGCCCGCGCTGATCCTGCTGTACGCGGCCTTCGAGGGCGTCTTCCTGGGCGTCATCTCCAGCGCGGTCTCCACCTACGTCACCCCCGGCGCGGTGCCGCAGGCGGTGCTCGGCACCATGGCGGTGTTCGCCGGTGTGCTGATCGCCTACAAGATGCGCTGGATCCGGGTGAACCGCCGGTTCGTCGGCTTCGTGATGGCCGCGGCCATGGGCTTCATGCTGCTGATGGTGGTGAACCTGCTGTTCGCCCTCATCGGCGGCGGTGACGGCCTCGGCTTCCGCAGCGGTGGCCTCGGCATCCTGTTCGGCGTCATCGGCATCATCCTCGGTGCCTGCTTCCTCGCCCTGGACTTCAAGCAGGTCGAGGACGGTCTCACCTACGGCGCCCCGCGCCAGGAGGCGTGGCTGGCGGCCTTCGGTCTGACCATGACCCTGGTCTGGATCTACCTGGAGTTCCTGCGGCTCATCGCGATCCTGCAGGGCGACGACTGACCCGTCAGTCCCCAGCAGCGAGGGGCCCGTCCGGCAGCAGCCGGGCGGGCCCCTCCGCCGTTTCGGACGGGGTCAGAGCAGCTTGCGCGCGGCCCGGCGCAGGTCGTACTCGTGGATGATCGCCTTGGCGTGCCCGTACGAGAGGTCGTGCGCGCCCCGGAGCCAGCTCACCTTCTCCTCGAAGCGGACGAGGGAGGGGCCTTCCTCGACGGTGCGAAGCCATTCGGTCAACTGGCGCCCCGTGATGTCGGGGATGCGGGAGATCAGGTTGCGGTGGGTCTCTTCGGAGAAGACGTGGGACATCGGCGCCTCCGGACGCGTCGAGCGTGTGCTCCTTCACGTCACCGTGCCTGAGCGTCCGCCCGTTGGCAACAGTCCGGCGGGGGCGCGTAGGGTCGCGGAGTGCTTGATACGAGTGGACTGACCGGCGCGGTGGAGCGCTTCGCCGACCGGCTGCGGGCGGCGCCGCAGAGCCGCCTCCAGCAGGGCGCGGCGGCCGGTGCGCTGGCTCTGGCCAGGGACTTGTCGCTGCGCGCCCAGCGGATCGAGGCCCCCGGCGAGCCGCCGCTGACCATGCCGGACGCCGGGATGTTCGCCGTCGCGGACCAGCTTGTGGTCGCCTGCAACGATCTCGCGGAGGTTCTGCGGACGGCCCCCGCCGGCTCCCCGCTCACCCGCGAACGGGACGAGGCCCTGGCGGCCGTCCGGCGCGCGGCCGCCGCCTCCGGGCTCTGAGAAGGCCCTGGCCCGGTCCTCCTACAGGGAGGCGATGACGCGGTCGGCCAGGATGTAGACGTTGTCGGCACCCGTGCCGCAGGAGAAGGTCAGCGCGTACGCGCCGGAGACCCCGGACCCGCCCAGCAGCACCGGCTCCCGGCCGGCCCGCAGCGCGTCCGCGAGGCGTTCGGCGGTCTCCCGGTGCCCGGGGGTCATACAGAGGGTCGTCCCGTCCGCGAACACGTACACGTCCAGGGTGCCGAGCGGACCCGGGCGTACGTCGGTGAGCGCCGTGGCCGTCGCGGCCAGCTCCTCCAGGCGCGCCACGGTGCGCTCGTGGTCGGTGACCACCGGGGTCTGCACCGGCACGAAGTCCGGGTGCGAGGGGTGCCGGCGGCGGGCGGCGGCCAGCTCGGGGGAGTCCTCCGGGTGGTCCGCGACACCCGGCAGCTCGGGCAGCTCGGCGGCGAGGGCGTCCACGTCCTCCAGGCTCACCGGGTCGTCCAGCCCGTCCGCGTACGCGGCGTACTCGCCGTACTCCGCGCCCAGCTCCAGCCCGATCCCGTCCAGTCCGACGAAGTCCGCCTGGCGCGGTACGAAGAAGGGGGCGCCGTCGTCGGGCAGACCGGCCGGTCCGCCGGGCAGCGGGCCGAGCGAGTCGGCCGCGTCCCGCGCCTCCTGGGCGGCCCAGAACGCCCGGGCCTCCGCCAGCTCCCGCTCCCGCTCCTCGGCCAGCGCCTCGGCGACCGCGGCCCGTATGTCCTCGGCGGCGCGGGCGTGCGGGACGGTGGGGGCGGGGGCCGCCGGGGCGGTGGGGGTGGCGTGGGCGAGCTCCGTGCGCAGCGCGGCGACCTGCTTGCGCAGCCCGTGGGCGGCGTGCAGGGCGGCGGCGCCCACGACCGTGGCGGCGGCCGTGGTCAGCAGCAGGGCGAGAGACATGGCGCTCACTGACTTACTCCCGACTTCAATCGATCCCCCGCACTTCCTACCTCAGCTTGTCGGGTGCCCGCGCCCCCTGTCAGTGCATTACGTCACGAAATGGACAGGTCTTTTGGCCGGTGTCCCGTCGCCGATTCGGCCGTGACCTGCGAGAACACGCCTGCCCGGAGAGGCAGGTCACATCCTGGGGGAGATTCGGTCACGGCTCGGGCGCGGATGTTTGCGCCGTGACGCAACGGTATTCACCGTGCACCGGGCGGTGACGAAGGGCCCCGCGGCGAGGCGGTGACCGTACCGGAAGGGGGCCCGGGAACGGAAACGGGGACCCGGCCGAAACCGAGCCCCCCTCCCGTATGTCTTTCGGCCTCGGCTCAGCTCAGCCGCTCGATCACCATCGCCATGCCCTGGCCGCCGCCCACGCACATGGTCTCCAGACCGAACTGCTTGTCGTGGAACTGGAGGCTGTTGATCAGGGTGGTGGTGATCCGGGCGCCGGTCATGCCGAAGGGGTGGCCGACGGCGATGGCGCCGCCGTTGACGTTCACCTTCTCCAGCGGGATGTCCAGGTCCCGGTAGGACGGGATGACCTGCGCGGCGAACGCCTCGTTGATCTCGACCAGGTCGATGTCGCCGACGGTGAGCCCGGCGCGGGACAGCGCCTGCTTGCTGGCCTCGACCGGGCCGTAGCCCATGATCTCGGGGGAGAGGCCGGAGACACCGGTGGACACGATCCGGGCCAGCGGGGTCAGGCCCAGCTCGCGCGCCTTGGTGTCGGACATGATCACCAGCGCGGCGGCGCCGTCGTTGAGCGGGCAGCAGTTGCCCGCGGTGACCAGGCCGTCGGGGCGGAAGACCGGCTTGAGGCCCGAGACGCCCTCCAGGGTGACGCCCGCCCGGGGGCCGTCGTCCTTGGCCACCACGGTGCCGTCCGGGGTGGTGACCGGGGTGATCTCGCGCTCCCAGAAGCCGTTCTTGATGGCCTCCTCGGCGAGGTTCTGGGACCGCACGCCGAACTCGTCCATGTCCTGGCGGGTAATCCCCTTGAGCCGGGCCAGGTTCTCCGCGGTCTGGCCCATCGCGATGTACGCGTCGGGCAGCAGGCCGTCCTCGCGCGGGTCGTGCCAGTCGGTGCCCTCCTGCTCGGCGCGGGCCGCGGTACGGGCCTCGGCCTCGGCGAAGACCGGGTTGTGGGTGTCCGGCAGGCTGTCGGAGTTGCCCTTGGCGAACCGGGACACCGTCTCGACGCCGGCCGAGATGAAGACATCGCCCTCGCCCGCCTTGATGGCGTGCAGCGCCATCCGGGAGGTCTGCAGCGAGGAGGAGCAATAGCGGGTGACCGTACAGCCCGGCAGGTGGTCCATCCCCATCTGCACGGCGATGATCCGGCCCAGGTTGTTGCCCTGCTCGCCGCCGGGCAGACCGCAGCCGAGCATCAGGTCGTCGATCTCGCGCGGGTCGAGCTCGGGCACCTTGGCGAGCGCGGCCTGGATGATCGTGGCGGTCAGGTCGTCCGGCCGCACGTCCTTCAGGGAGCCCTTGAAGGCCCGGCCGATCGGGGAACGGGCGGCTGAGACGATCACGGCTTCGGGCATCACGGCTCCATGAGGGCGAGGAGGGCAGGACTGAGAGGGAAGTTACCCGTACGTATCACTCGGGGTCATCCGGACGGGTGTGTGATGCGGACCGCATTTCTAAGCGCCCGCTCAGTTCGGTGGGACTGCAGGACCGATACCCGCCGCGGGGCACGGGGACACCAGGGGCGGCTCGGGGTGGCCGCCGGGCTCCAGGGCGGCCGGGCCTGGGTCCGGACTCCTGGGGCGGATGCCCGGGGCGATCCCCGGGGCCCAGGCCTCCGCCCGCCCTTCCGGCGGCCCGGGCCGCCCCCCCCGTCACCGTCGTCGGGCGTCGTCCCGCAGCGGCGCAGGGGCCGGGGCTTCCGGGGCTGACCCCCGTTCCGGCGCGGGCGGGGCGGGCAGCCGCCGCCGGCGGCGGTGCTTGAGCAGGGCCCAGGGGGCGCGGGCGCCGGTGACCTCGGTGCCCGCCTCGTCGGCCGCCTCCGCCGCGGCCTGGGCGACCGGCAGCATGCCCTCGCGCCGGTCCGCGTCCAGCCGCTCGGCCTCCGGCCAGACCCCCAGCGCGGCGCACACCGTCGGCAGCACCGCCATCGCCGCGGTCGCGTACCCCTCGGCCGAGGGGTGGTAGTTGTCCGCCCCGAACATCTCCCGCGGGTTGGCGGCGAACTCCGGGCCCAGCAGATCGCCCAGCGACACCGTCCGGCCGCCCTGCTCCACCACCACGATGGTCTGCGCCGCCGCCAGCTGCCGCGACACCCGCCGGGCCAGCCAGCGCAGCGGCTGGTACACCGGCTCGATGGTGCCGAGATCCGGGCACGTGCCCACCACCACCTCCGCGCCCGCCGTGCGGAGCCGCCGCACCGCCGCCGCCAGATGGCGCACCGACTCGGTCGGCGGCATCCGATGGGTCACGTCATTGGCGCCGATCATGATCACGCACACGTCCGGCAACCGCCCCGGATCGGCCAGCGCCAGCGTCACCTGGCGGTCCAGATCGTCCGAGCGGGCGCCCGGCAGGGCCAGATTGCGCATCTCCACCGGGCGTTCCGCGACCGCCGCCAGCCCCGAGGCCAGCAGCGAACCGGGCGTCTGGCCGGCCCGGCGCACCCCCTGCCCCGCCGCGGTGGAATCACCCAGCAGGGCGAGCCGCACCGGTGCCACCGGGAAGGTCGGCGAGCCGTACCCCGCCCCGTACAGCCCGTCCCCGCGCGGTGGGATCGGGGCCGTGCCCCCGCCCACCGAGCGCTTCGCCAGCTGCATCTCGGCCACCAGGACGCCGACCGCGGCGGCGCCCAGCAGTCCGATGCCCCCGCCCCCGTAGGCCGCGCCCGCCGCGATCCGCCGTGCCACCCTCGCCCTCGACATAGGCGCAGCCACCTCCTCGTGTCCGTACACCAGGTAACTGCCCCGTAACCGTGTCCGACTACGCATACGCTGGACTGACCATTACGGAGATCCCGGAGACTTACGGTGCGATTCCACGATTCGATGATCAGCCTCGTCGGCAACACCCCGCTGGTGCGGCTCAACAGCGTGACCAAGGGCCTCAAGGCCACCGTCCTGGCCAAGGTGGAGTACTTCAACCCGGGCGGTTCGGTGAAGGACCGCATCGCCGTACGCATGATCGAGGCGGCCGAGCAGAGCGGCGCGCTCCAGCCCGGCGGCACCATCGTCGAGCCCACCTCCGGCAACACCGGTGTCGGTCTCGCCATCGTGGCCCAGCAGAAGGGCTACAAGTGCGTCTTCGTCTGCCCGGACAAGGTGTCCACCGACAAGATCAACGTGCTGCGGGCGTACGGCGCCGAGGTCGTGGTCTGCCCCACCGCGGTCGACCCGGAGCACCCGGACTCGTACTACAACGTCTCCGACCGGCTGGTCCGTGAGATCCCCGGTGCCTGGAAGCCGGACCAGTACTCGAACCCGAACAACCCCCGTTCGCACTACGAGACCACCGGTCCGGAGCTGTGGGAGCAGACCGACGGGAAGATCACCCACTTCGTCGCGGGCGTTGGCACCGGCGGCACCATCAGCGGCACCGGCCGCTATCTGAAGGAGATCAGCGGCGGGAAGGTGCGCGTGGTCGGCGCCGACCCGGAGGGCTCGGTCTACTCCGGCGGCTCCGGCCGCCCCTACCTGGTCGAGGGCGTCGGCGAGGACTTCTGGCCCTCCGCCTACGACGCCAAGGTGACGGACGAGATCGTCGCCGTCTCCGACAAGGACTCCTTCCAGATGACCCGCCGCCTCGCCAAGGAGGAGGGCCTGCTGGTCGGCGGCTCCTGCGGGATGGCGGTCGTCGGCGCGCTGAAGGTCGCCGAGGGCCTCGGCGAGGACGACGTGGTCGTGGTGCTGCTGCCGGACAGCGGCAAGGGCTACCTCTCCAAGATCTTCAACGACGAGTGGATGGCCGACTACGGCTTCCTGGAGGAGGCCGGTACCTCCGCCGCCGTCGGCGACGTGCTCCGCGACAAGGAGGGGGCCATCCCCACCCTGGTCCATATGCACCCGGACGAGACGGTCGGCCAGGCCATCGACGTGCTGCGCGAGTACGGCGTCTCCCAGATGCCCATCGTCAAGCCGGGCGCGGGCCACCCGGACGTGATGGCCGCCGAGGTCGTCGGCTCGGTGGTCGAGCGCGAGCTGCTGGACGCGCTGTTCACCCAGCGCGCCTCGCTGGACGACCCGCTGGAGAAGCACATGAGCAAGCCGCTGCCCCAGGTCGGCTCGGGCGAGCCGGTCAGCGACCTGATGGCCGTCCTCGGCACCGCCGACGCCGCCATCGTCCTGGTCGAGGGCAAGCCCACCGGCGTCGTCAGCCGCCAGGACCTGCTCGCCTTCCTGGCCCGCACGGCGAAGTAGCCCCTTCCGGCGGAGTGGGACCCTTCCGGCGGAGCCGCAGCCCGCGGGCGTCCTTGACCCGGCGTCAGGATCGCGGTGCGGGCATGTCGCCGAAACGGTACGCACCCGTCATACGGCGGCAGCACCGCCTTAACACGTGGGCGTCATCGTTGGATGTGTCGGCGCCAGGGCTTCCGGAGCGGCTCCCGGATCACCCAGCGCGCCGCGGACGCGGAGACCGGCCCTGACCCGGGCCCGTGTCCCCCGCGAGGACCGCCGTCGTCCCGCCCCCCGGTCACGGGGGTGCGGCGGTCCTCGCCATACCTCCGGGGCCGCCCGCCATCGCGCGGGCGGCCCCGACCCATGTCCGGAGGCGGCGTCCGGGGGTGGTTCAGGCGTCCAGGGGGTGCTCGCGGGCCTCGCGGCGGCGACGTATCGGCCCGTCGCGCAGGGTCTGCGCGACGTTGACGCCGACGATCCCGGCCCAGACGGTCATCAGCCCACCCAGACCGGCCGCACCGGCACCGATGCCGGAGAGCGGGATGGCCAGCACCAGGGAGACCACGGCGAAGCCGAAGCGCTCGCCGAAGCCGGTGAGCGCGGGCTCGGCGGAGCGGCTGCCGCGGACCGCGCCTATCTGCTGCTCGGCCACCTCGCGGCGGACCCGGCGGTCCACCGTGGCCTCCATCCGCTGGTCGAGCTTCTCCAGGAACGATTCGATCAGCGCCTGCTCGTACTCCGCACCCAGGTCGCGGCGGGCGCTCAGGGTGGCGTCGAGCTCCTTGGCGAGCTCGTGATCGGGAGCTTTCATGCTCGCTACGGTACGGAGTGCGCGGGGCCGGGTCATTGGGGCTAACCCCCCTCTTCGCCCACCGGATGGCCCCCGGGCGGCGACGGGTGGCTTGCGGGGCGGCGCTCTGCATAATGTCATGCAGGATTATGAGTGCTTGAATAGAACGAGGGGGACGGTCATGAGCGACAGCCCGGCCGCGCGGCTCCAGGCGCTCTTCGAGGGCCACCGGCTGACGCCCACGCAGCGCCGGATCGCGCACTGGATGGTGCGCCGCGCCGCCGAGGTGCCGTACCTCTCCAGCGTGGAGATGGCCGAACTGGCCGGGGTCAGCCAGCCGTCCGTCACCCGCTTCGCGGTGGCGCTCGGCTTCGACGGTTACCCCGCGCTCCGCCGGCATCTGCGCGAGGTCGCCCCGGGGGAGCAGCCCGCCACCGGGGACGGGGAGCAGGGGCTCAACGAGTACCAGCAGGCCGTGCAGGCGGAGATCGAGAACCTGCGCCACCTCAGCACGCTGCTGGCCGACCCGGCCCCGGTCGAGCGGGCCGGACGGCTGCTGGCCTCCTCCCGGCCGCTGCCCGTACTGGGACTGCGGGCCGCCTCCTCGCAGGCCCGCGGCTTCGCCTACTTCGCCGCCAAGGTGCACCCCGACGTCCGGCTGCTGGACGAGGGCGGCACCATGCTCACCGACCGGATCGACGCGGCGGTACGGGCCGGGGCCGGGGTGCTGCTCTGCTTCGCGCTGCCCCGCCACCCGCGTGAGGTGGTGGACGCCCTGGCGTACGCCCGGGAGGCCGGGCTGACCGTGGTCACGGTGGCCGACTCCGCGTTCGCCCCGGTCGCCCGCCACAGCGACCTGCTGATCCCCGCGGCCGTCGGCACCGGGCTCGCCTTCGACACCGCCTGCGCGCCGATGCTGCTGGGGCGGGTGCTGCTGGAGGCCATGTGCGACGGGCTGCCGGACGCGCAGGCGCGGCTGGAGGAGTTCGACGCGGCGGCGGCCTCCCGCGGCCTCTTCGCCGAGTAGCGGAGTAGGGGAGTAGGGGAGGAGTAGGGGCCGGGCGCGTGTCCGCCCGGCTCTCAGGAGACCTTCAGAACCGGCCGCTAGCCTGCCGCCCGGCGAGCCGGGGTGGATCAAGGGAGGCGTGCATGGCGCGGACGGGACAGACGCTGGTGCGGGTGGCCGTGGTGGTGCGGGCCGGGGCGGCGCCACTGTGGTGGACGGGGCTGGCCGCGGCCGCCGTGGGCGCGCTGGTCCCGGGGCTGACCGGGCGGCGGATCGGGCTGCTCGCCGGGGCGGCCCTCTTCCTGGTCACCGCGGCGGCCGTCGCCCTTGCCCGGCGCGGTGCGTATGCGCGGCCGGCCGGGGCGGCGGTCCGGGCGGGGCGCGGCGATGTGCTCCAGGACCGGGCCCGTACGGTACGGGACCGGCGGCGGGCCCTGCGCTGGTGGCTGCTCGCCGGGTTCCTGGCGGCGGTGGGCTCGTCGTTCGCGCTGCCCGGCGCCGGAGGGCTGTGGCTCGCGGGCGCCGGGGCCGGGCTGTGGCTGAAGGCCGCCTGGCTCGGCGGACGGGAACGGGCCGCCGACCGGCTGTTGTGGCTGCCGGCCGGGGCGGTCGGCCGAGCCGTGACCGGCGGCGGCCCGACCGGGCGCGCGGTGGGCGGCTACCGCTTCACCGGTATCGCCGCCGGAGACGCCGCCCCGGGCGGGTCCCGCCGCCGCTGAGGACGTCCGGGCGCGGATGCGTTGCGGCCGAGCCGCCGGGGCCGCCCGGTACCGCGTACGCCCGCCGGGCACGTACACCTGCCGGCCCCGGCCCCGGCCCCGTGTCACGTACGCGCGCCGAGCCCGCCGCGGCCGTGCCGCGTACGCCTGCCGGGCTGAGGCCCGTGCCCGGTACCGCGTACACCTGCGGGCCCCGGCCCCGTACAACGTGCGTCCGCCGGGCTCGGCCCGTACCGCTTCCGCCTCCGCTTCCGCTTCCGCTTCCGCCGCCGTGTGCCGGCGGGTCGTCAGATCTCCAGCGAGGCCTCGATCTTGCGGAGCTGGTGGCGGGCCATCGCCAGGTTGGCGCGGCTCTTGTCCAGGGCCAGATAGAGGAACAGCCCGTTCGAGCCGCGGCTCCTGAGCAGGCGGATCAGGTGGTACTGGCTGCCCAGGGTGATCAGGATGTCCTCGATCTCCTCGTTCAGGCCCAGCATCTCCATGGTGCGCACCTTGGCGCGGACCACGTCGGTGTTGCCCGCGGCGGCCACGTTGAGGTCGAGGTCCTTGCCGCCGCCGACGGTGCCCAGCGCCATGCCGCTGGTGTAGTCGACGAGGGCCGCGCCGATGGCGCCGTCGATGATGGTGGTGGCTTCCTTGAGGGCGGTCTCGGTGTTGGCCATGGCGTCTCACGCTTCCTTCGGGTGATGGGTCGGGAGGGGCGGTACGGCGGGCGCCGCCGCGGGCGGCCGTACGGGCAGGGGGCCGGACTTCGCCGGGGCGGTCGCGGGGGTCCGCGGTTCGGGTCGGCGCTGCGGGCGGGGGTCGGGGCGGCGTTCCAGGGCCTCGTCGACCAGGGCGCCGATCCGGGCACTTGAACGCCGGGCCTCCAGATGGAGGCGGCCCACGTTGATCCGGGGCTCGGCGAGCAGGGTGAGGACGGCCGAGCCGCCCGCCGCGTAGGTGGCGACGTACCCGTGCTCGCCCTGGACCAGCAGTTCCCGGAAGCCGCCCTGTCCGGTGGCGTCGGTGAGCCGCTGGGCGACGCCGAGCGCCGTCGCGGTGAGCGCGGCGACATGCTCGGCGCCCTCGGCGTCGGCCGCGTCCCGGGCCAGGACCAGCCCGTCGGCGCTGGCCGCGAGCGCCCCGGTGAGCTGCGGGACTCTGGCCCGCAGCCTTCTGAGCTCGCCGAGCACCTCGGCTTCGGCCGTCATCAGCAGTCTCCTCTCGGCGCGCTGTCGCAGAGCGCGCCTCATGAGCGCGTAGGGCGCGTACGGGTCGTCACAGGTGTGCCTCCAGTGCGTCGCGGAGCCGGCGGAGCAGAGCGGTGTCCGGGTCGGCGGCGATGTCGGCGACCCACGCCGGAACGGTGGGCGGGACCTGTGCGGGTGCCGCGGCCGGCTCGTACGGGGTGGCGACCAGCCCGGCCGCGGCCAGCCGGCGGATGTCCAGCAGGGTGTGGAAGGCGGGGCGGCCGAGCTCGCGGGCGAGCCGCGCGGGGGTGCGCCGGCCGTCGGCGCGGGCCAGCAGGGCGCGCTGGCGGGGGGTGACCGTCTGGCCGGGGGAGGGGGTGCGCGGCACGACCGGCGCGGAGTCGACCGCCGGGTAGGGCCAGACGGCTTCCAGCAGTTCGCGCCGTCGCAGGGTCTCGCGCTGGACGTCGGCGGCGGGGACCGGGCGCACCTGGCCCATCCAGTGCCCGACGCCGCCGCGGAAGCGGGTCGGGCCGCCGCCGGGGGTGAGGACGAAGTAGGCCGCGTCGAAGAGGGCGGCCAGATGGCATATCTCCAGCTCACCGCCGGATATTCGCCCGCTGTCGACCAGGAAGCGGCCCACCTCGCGGCGGGCGCCGGCCCGGTCGACGGCCTCCTGCCAGCCGGCCCGGGGCAGTCGGCCCCCGGCGGTGAGCAGCACGTCCACACCGGGTGCCGCGGGGCTCTCGGCGTGCACCACCCGCCCGTCCACCAGATAGAGGGTGCCGTGGTCGCGGATGAGGGCGCCGGTGGCGCGGTCCTCGGCGAGCCGCAGCAGCATCGGGGAGACCACGGGGGCGGCGGCGTGCGCGCTCATATCAGTACCAGCCGTTCGGCGAGTTCGCGCAGCCGCAACCGGGCGAGGGCCAGGTTGCCGGTGCGGCGGTCCAGCCAGAGGTGGAGGAAGACGCTGCTGTCGAACGTCGTGCCGACGAACCGCAGCACGTGGTAGCCGGTCCGGGTGGTGACGATGACGTCCTCGACGGGCGGTTCCCGCAGGTCGTCGGCCGGTCCGGCCGATGCTGCGGGGACGGGGACGGGGGGCGGTACGGGTAAGGGGGCCGGGCGGGGCACGGGCGCCGGGGCGGCGGCGGCCGAGGGGCCCGGCGGCAGCGCGGGCGGGCCGTTCGCCCCCGGGGCGAAGGACTCGTACTCGGCGGCCGCGCGGGCCAGTTCGGCGGTCTCGGCGGCGGTCGTCTCGTGGTCGCCCACCGGGGACTCGCCCGCCGTGCCGAGCGCCAGCCCGCTGGTCCAGTCGACGAGCGCGGCACCGCGGGCACCTGGCAGGCTCATCGCTTCGCGCAGGCACTCGTCGATTCCGGGCACGCCGGTTCCCCTCCCAGTTCCCAGTTCCCCGTCACGCAAGAAGCAGCAGTGACGAGGAGGTTACGCAAAGTCCCGCTCGTGGGAAGGGAGTTCTGGCAAATTCCACGGGAACGTGCCCGGACCGATGTACGGTCGACGGTTGCCGGACATCGAGCGGCGCTTTCGCGCCACCCGACGGCCCGGGTGTGCGGGTCGCTACTGGCGTGGCGCGGGCGAGGCGGGCGTGTCCTCACCCCGTGCCCGGAGCACCAGCTTGTTCACCGCCCAGAGCACCACCCCGAGCGCCACCAGCACGGCGGCCCGGATGTAGACGTCGGAGGAGCGGTCGGCCAGCGGGCTGGCCAGCACCAGGGCGCTGATGGCGCCGAGCACCGGCAGGATCGTCGGCGTACGGAAGTGGTGGTGCTCGACCCGGTCCTTGCGCAGCACCAGCACGGCGACGTTGACCACCGCGAAGACGCAGAGCAGGAGGAAGGAGGTGGTGTCGCCGAGGCCCTCGATCTCCCCGGTGGACACCAGGCCGATCGCCAGCAGCGAGACGAAGACGATGCCGACGACCGGGGTGCGGCGGCGGGGGAGCACCTTGCCCATGGCGCGCGGCAGGATCCGCTCGTTGGCCATGCCGTAGCAGAGCCGGGAGGCCATCATGATGTTGATCAGCGCGGAGTTGGTGACCGCGAACAGGGCGATCAGCGCGAAGAGCTTGGGCGGGAAGTCCAGCCCGCCGGCCTTCACCACTTCCAGCAGCGGGCCGCTGGAGCCCTCCAGGACCCGGTAGTCCACCAGGAGCGAGGAGATCAGGGCCACCAGGACGTAGATGGTGCCGGTGACGCCGACGCCGATGAAGATGGCGCGGGGGAAGGTGCGGGCCGGGTCCTGGGTCTCCTCGGCCATGTTGACCGAGTCCTCGAAGCCGACGAAGGCGAAGAAACCGAGCGCGGTGGCGCCCAGCACGCTGGTGAGCAGGGCGTATCCGGTGCCGGTGGCCTGGAAGTCGCCGAGCCGGGAGGGCTCGCCCTCGCCGGAGAGCACCGCGTAGGCGCCGATGACCAGGATGATCGTCAGACCGGTCAGCTCGACCAGGGTGAGCACCACGTTGGCCTTCACCGACTCCGAGACGCCCCGCAGGTTCAGCGCGGCGAGCGCCAGGATGAAGAGGACCGCGATCAGCGTCGGCGGCACCGCGTCGGTGAACTCGCCCAGGTAGTCCCCGCTGAACGCCCGGGCGGCGGCACTGGCCGAGGACAGTCCCGAGCACATGACCATGAACGCGATGATGAAGGTCAGGAAGGGGACCTCGAACGCCTTCTGGGTGTAGAGGGCGGCCCCGGCGGCCTTCGGGTACTTGCCGACCAGCTCGACATACGAGGCCGCCGTCAGCAGCGCGACCGCGAAGCCGATCGCGAACGGCAGCCAGAGCGCGCCCCCGACCTTGCCCGCCACGCTTCCCGTGGTGGCGTAGATGCCGGTGCCGAGGATGTCACCGATGACGAAGAGGATCAGCAGCTTCGGCCCGATGGCTCTCTTGAGGGCCGGCTCGCCGCCGTCGACGGGCTCTGCGGTAGTGGACATGGATGCTTACTGCCCGGCGGGGTACGGCTGATTCCCGCGAGGCCGGCGATTACCGCCGGGGGTGCGGCGAACGGAGGGGGGCCGGGACCGCCCCGGTGGGTGCCCGCGCGGGGGCGGGCCGACTGGGGCGGCCCGGCCGACGCGGCTGCCCGGGCCCCGGCGGTGCGGCGCTCTCCCTACACTCACGCGCATGACGCAGCAGACCTACTCGATCACCGAGGCCCGCGAGCGGCTCGACGAGCTCGTCCATGAGGTCGGTGCGACCGGGGAACCGGTCGGCATCACGGAGCACGGGCAGCTCGTCGCGGTGCTGGTCGGCCCGGCGGACGCCCTCGAACTCCAGGAGGCACGGGCGCTGGCCGCGTACCGGGCCCGCCAGGCCCGGGGCGAGGACGCCGGGGTGCCGGCGGAGGAGGCGTACCGCCGGGTGTTCGGCGACGGCGCCTGACGTACGGGGGCGGGGGCCTGCCCTCCCCGTACGTCGGGCCCCCCGGCCCCGCGTACGCCCCGGCCCCGCGTACACCCCGGCCCCGCGTACACCCCGGCCCCGCGTACGCCCCGGCCGCTCGCCTCCCGAAGAGGCGCCCCCGCCCCGCGTACGGGACGGGGCTCGGTCCCGCGTACGGTCCGGTCACCCGAGCCCCGGCGGCCTTCCCCCCCCCGTCACCCCAGCAGGGCGTCCCGGTGGGCGCCGCCTGACTCGGCGACGATCTCGGCAAGCTGCTGGGGTGGGCGGGCGGGGGTGAAGTGGACGGTGCCGTCGGGGGACTCGGTGTGGCCGTAGACGCCGGGGCGGGGGAGCGAGTTGTAGGCGTAGTGGGCGGTGAAGTAGTAGGCGCCGGTGTCCAGGGCGGCGATCACGTCCCCGGGTTCGAGGAGGGGGAGGGGGCGTTCGACGGCGAGCAGGTCGCCGGCGAAGCAGGCGGGGCCGGCCACGTCCTGGTCGGTGAGGGGGCCGTCCTTGGGGCGGCCCTCGGCGTCGTACGTGGCGATCCGCAGCGGCCAGGAGTCCGGGTCGTAGACCGTACGGGTGGCGACCTGGACGCCGGCGTGGGTGACCGCGATGGGACGGGCGCCGGAGGTCTTGGTGTACTCGACGCGGGCGAGCAGGGTGCCGTGCTTGGCCAGCAGCGACCGCCCGAACTCGGTGACCAGCCCGTACCGCCCGTCGAACAGTCCGGGCACCTCGGCGGCCAGCAGCCGGGCGTACTCGGCGAAGGTGGGGGTGTGCTCGTCGGAGGCGAAGTTCACCGGCAGCCCGCCGCCGATGTCGAGGGTGTCCACCTGGCGGCGCCCGTGTGCGCGGAGGGTGGCCTCGTTGATCTCCTCGGCCAGCTCGTAGGCCTCCCGGATCCCGGTGGCGAGCAGGGAGAGCGGGATGCCCTGGGAGCCGGTGTGGGTGTGCAGCCGGGTCAGCCAGGGGCGGTCCAGGAAGGCGCGGACGACCTCGTCGCGGGCGCCCTGGTCGCGCAGGGCGATGCCGAACTTGGACGTGGGGGTCGCGGTGGACAGCGCGTCGATGGTGCCGCCGCCGATCTGCGGGTTGACGCGGAGGCCGAGGGGGGAGGCCGTCGGCGACCGGCTCAGCAGGGTGTCGAGGCGGCTCAGTTCCTGCGGGTTGTCGGCGTTGACGGCGACTCCGAGGGCGACCGCCTCGGTCAGCTCGGCGGGGGTCTTGGCGGGGGAGTCCAGCACGATCCGCTCGGGCGGCACCCCGGCGGCGCGGGTCAGGGCCAGCTCCCCGGGGCTGGCCACCTCCGCGCCCAGCCCCTCCTGGGAGAGCAGCCGCAGCACCGGCACCAGCGGCCCGGCCTTGACGGCGAAGGCGTGCAGCACCGGGGCGTCGGTGACGGCGGCGAAGGCGGCGCGCAGTTCGGCGGCGGAGGCGCGGACGCCCTCGGTGTCGAGGAGGGCGGCGACGGGGTGGTCCTGGGACAGCAGCCGCTGGTCGACGGCGGCTCGTACGGCTCGGTCGCGGCGGTCGGAAGCCATGGCCCCCAGCCAATCATCCGAACGGGCGACGAGGCGAACGGGGGAACGGCCGACGGCCATGAGGCCGACGGGCGCCGCCGCCCCGTTGACTGGAAGTATTCATCGGGTCAGTATGTGAATAACCAGCTCTGCATAGCGTCTGTCGCCGAGGAGGCATCCCATGTCAGGACCCCGCCCCGTCCGGGCCCCGCGCGGTACGGAACTGACCGCCCTCGGCTGGCAGCAGGAGGCCGCCCTGCGGATGCTCCAGAACAACCTGGACCCGGAGGTCGCCGAGCACCCCGACAAGCTGGTCGTCTACGGCGGCACCGGCAAGGCCGCCCGCGACTGGCGCTCCTTCGACGCCATGGTCCGCACCCTGCGCACCCTCAAGCAGGACGAGACCATGCTGGTCCAGTCCGGCCGCCCGGTCGGCGTGATGCAGACCCACGAGTGGGCGCCGCGTGTGCTGATCGCCAACTCCAACCTGGTCGGCGACTGGGCGAACTGGGAGGAGTTCCGCCGCCTGGAGCAGCTCGGCCTGACCATGTACGGGCAGATGACCGCCGGGTCCTGGATCTACATCGGCACCCAGGGCATCCTCCAGGGCACCTACGAGACCTTCGCCGCCGTCGCGGCCAAGAAGTTCGGCGGGACGCTGGCCGGGACCATCACGCTGACCGCCGGGCTCGGCGGCATGGGCGGGGCCCAGCCGCTGGCCGTCACCATGAACGACGGCGTCGCCCTCTGTATCGACTGCGACCCGCGCGCCATCGAGCGCCGGATCGAGCACCGCTACCTCGATGTGAAGGCCGACTCGCTGGAGCACGCCCTCACCCTGGCCACCGAGGCCCGCGACGCCCGCCGCCCGCTCTCCATCGGCGTCCTCGGCAACGCCGCCGAGCTGCTGCCGCGGCTGCTCGCCATGGGCGCGCCCATCGACATCGTCACCGACCAGACCTCCGCCCACGACCCGCTCGCCTACCTCCCGCTCGGCGTCGACTTCGACGACATGGCCTCCTACGCCGCCGACAAGCCGGCCGACTTCACCCAGCGGGCCCGGGAGTCGATGGCCCGCCATGTGGAGGCCATGGTCGGCTTCCAGGACGCCGGGGCCGAGGTCTTCGACTACGGCAACTCCATCCGGGGCGAGGCCAAGCTCGCCGGCTACGAGCGGGCCTTCGACTTCCCCGGCTTCGTCCCCGCCTACATCCGGCCGCTGTTCTGCGAGGGCAAGGGCCCCTTCCGCTGGGCCGCGCTCTCCGGCGACCCCAAGGACATCGCCGCCACCGACAAGGCGATGCTCGACCTCTTCCCGGAGAACGAGTCGCTGCGCCGCTGGATCACCATGGCCGGTGAGCGGGTCCACTTCCAGGGCCTGCCCGCCCGGATCTGCTGGCTCGGCTACGGCGAGCGCGACCGGGCCGGCGAGCGGTTCAACGACATGGTCGCCTCCGGTGAGCTCCAGGCCCCGCTGGCCATCGGCCGGGACCACCTCGACTGCGGCTCCGTCGCCTCCCCGTACCGGGAGACCGAGGCCATGCTCGACGGCTCCGACGCCATCGCCGACTGGCCGCTGCTCAACGCCATGGTCAACGTCGCCTCTGGTGCCTCCTGGGTCTCCCTGCACCACGGCGGCGGGGTCGGCATGGGCCGCTCCATCCACGCCGGGCAGGTCACCGTCGCCGACGGCACCCCGCTGGCCGGCGAGAAGATCCGCCGGGTGCTCACCAACGACCCCGGGATGGGCGTCATCCGGCACGTGGACGCCGGGTACGACATCGCCGAGGACGTGGCCGCCGAGCGCGGCGTCCGCGTCCCGATGCGGGAAGATGGCACGCGGGAAGACGGCACGGCGGAGTCCTCGGGCGACAGCGGTCAGCAGGGCGCGGCCTCGTGAGCGGCGGACCGGACCGTGGGCGCCCCTCGGCGAGCGGTGCCGACAGCTTCTCCCGGATGTGGGCCGAGCTGGCCCCCATCGGCCGCCACCCGGGCACCGGCGGCTACCGCCGCTACGCCTGGACCGGGGCCGACGCCGACTGCCGTACCTGGTTCCAGGAGCAGGCCGAGGCGCGCGGGCTGACCTATGAGACCGACCGCAACGGCAACCAGTGGGCCTGGCTCGGCGACCCCCTCGGTTCGGACGCCGTGGTCACCGGCTCCCATCTGGACTCCGTCCCCGACGGCGGCGCCTTCGACGGGCCGCTCGGGGTGGTGTCCTCCTTCGCCGCGCTGGACGAACTCCGGCACCGGGGCGCGCGGTTCACCCGGCCGCTGGCCATCGCCAACTTCGGTGACGAGGAGGGCGCCCGCTTCGGGCTGGCCTGCGTCGGCTCCCGGCTGGCCGCCGGGCAGCTCACCCGCGAGGCCGCGCACAGGCTGCGCGACGGCGAGGGGGTGAGCCTGCCCCAGGCCATGGAGAACGCCGGATACGACCCGGACGCCATCGGCCCCGACCCCGAACGGCTCGCCCGTATCGGCGCGTTCGTCGAGCTCCATGTCGAGCAGGGGCGCGCCCTGGACCTCACCGGCCACCCGGTGGGCCTGGCCTCCGCCATCTGGCCGCACGGCCGCTGGCGGTACGACTTCGCCGGTGAGGGCAACCACGCGGGCACCACCCGGCTCGCCGACCGGCGCGACCCGATGCTGCCGTACGCCGAGACCGTGCTCGCCGCCCGCCGGGAGGCCGAACTCGCCGGTGCCGTCGCCACCTTCGGCAAGGTCGCCGTCGAACCCAACGGCGTCAACGCCATCCCCTCCCTGGTGCGCGGCTGGCTGGACTCCCGCGCCGCCGACCAGTCCGCCCTGGACACCGTGGTCGCCGCCGTGGAGGCCGCCGCCCGGGAGGCCGCCGACCGCCAGGGCGTGGACCTCACCGTGGTCCGCGAGTCCTTCACCCCGGTCGTGGAGTTCGGCCACGCGCTCCGCGACGAGCTGGCGAAGCTCCTCGGCGGGGAGCTGCCCGTCCTCGGCACCGGCGCCGGACACGACGCGGGCATCCTGTCCGCCTCCGTGCCCACCGCCATGCTGTTCGTGCGCAACCCCACCGGGGTCTCGCACTCCCCGGCCGAGCACGCCGGTGAGGACGACTGCCAGGCCGGGGTGCGCGCGCTGGCCGACGTACTGGAAGGACTGGCCTGCCGGTGACCACCACCTACTGGGCGGAGCACGCCTGGCTCGACCCCGTGGTCGAACCGGGCGTCGCCCTCGACGTGACCGGCGGGCGGATCACCGCCGTCCGCACCGGCACCCCCACCCCGCCGCCCGGCGCCGTGGTGCTGCGCGGGCTGACCATCCCCGGCCTCGCCAACGCCCACAGCCACGCCTTCCACCGGGCGCTGCGCTCCACCGTCCAGGTCGGCAGCGGCACCTTCTGGACCTGGCGCGAGGTGATGTACCAGGTCGCCGCCCAGCTCACCCCGGACACCTACTTCGCCCTGGCCCGCGCCGTCTACACCGAGATGGCGCTGGCCGGGATCACGAGCGTGGGGGAGTTCCACTATCTCCACCACGCGCCCGGCGGCCGCCCCTACGCCGACCCCAACGCCATGGGCGAGGCGCTGATCGCCGCCGCCGGCGAGGCCGGGATCCGGATCACCCTGCTCGACACCGCCTATCTCTCGGCCGGCTTCGGCGAACGCCCCACCACCCACCAGCTCCGCTTCTCCGACGGCACCGCCGACGCCTGGGCCGAGCGCGCCGACGGGCTGAAGGACCGCGAGGGCGTCCGGATCGGCGCGGCGATCCACTCGGTGCGGGCCGTGCCCGCCGAGCAGCTCGCCACCGTCGCCGACTGGGCCGCCCGGCGGCAGGCCCCGCTGCATGTCCACCTCTCCGAGCAGACCGGCGAGAACGCGGCCTGCCAGGCCGCCCACGGCCGCACCCCCACCCGGCTGCTCGCCGACCACGGGGTGCTCGGCCCGCGCACCACCGGCGTCCACAACACCCATCTCACCGACGAGGACATCCGGCTCCTCGGCTCCTCGGCCACCGGCACCTGTATGTGCCCCACCACCGAACGCGACCTCGCCGACGGCATCGGCCCCGCCACCGCCCTCCAGCGGGCGGGCTCCCCGCTCTCCCTGGGCAGCGACAGCCACGCCGTGATCGACCTGCTGGAGGAGGCCCGGGCGATGGAGCTGGACGAGCGGCTGCGCACCCGCACCCGCGGCCACTGGACCGCCGCCGCGCTGCTGCGCGCCGCCACCACCGACGGGCACGCCGCGCTCGGCTGGCCCGAGGCGGGCCGGCTGGAGCCCGGGGCGCTCGCGGACTTCGCCGTGATCGCCCTGGACACCGTCAGGACAGCGGGACCGCCACCGCGCCTGGCAGCGGAGACGGCGGTATTCGCCGGGTCCGCGGCGGATGTGCGCCATACCGTCGTAGGCGGCCGGCAGGTCGTACGGGACGGAGTCCACCGGCAGGTGCCGGACGCGGCCCGGGCCCTGTCGGACGCCATCGCCGCCCTGCACTGAGACCCCCCGCACCGAGGCCCGAGGAGACCTTCCGCACCATGAGCAGCACCGGCCCCGAGACCACGAACAGCGCCCCGGCGAGCTCCGCCCCCGCCACGGCGAACAGCGCCGTCGCGGCCACCGCCACCGTGATCACCAACATCGCCAACCTGGTCACCAACGACCCCTCCCTCGGTGACTCGTCCCCCCTCGGCCTGATCCAGGACGCGGCCGTCGTCATCGACGGCGACCGCATCGCCTGGGTCGGTGAATCAAGCAAAGCACCCGCCACTGACAACCGGGTCGACGCCGCCGGCCGGGCCGTCATCCCCGGCTTCGTGGACTCCCACTCGCACCTGGTCTTCGCCGGGGACCGCACCGCCGAGTTCTCCGCCCGGATGTCCGGGCAGCCCTACGCCGCCGGCGGCATCCGCACCACCGTCGCCGCCACCCGCGCCGCCACCGACGAGGCCCTGGAGGCCAACGTCGTCCGCTATCTGCGCGAGGCCCTGCACCAGGGCACCACCGTCTTCGAGACCAAGTCCGGCTACGGGCTGACCGTCGAGGACGAGGCCCGCGCCCTGCGGATCGCCGCCCGCCACACCGACGAGACCACCTTCCTCGGCGCCCACGTCGTCTCCCCCGACTACGCCGACGACCCGGCCGGCTATGTCGAGCTGGTCACCGGCCCGATGCTGGACGCCTGCGCCCCGCACGCCCGCTGGATCGACGTCTTCTGCGAGCGGGGCGCCTTCGACGGCGACCAGGCCCGCGCCATCCTCACCGCCGGCCGGGCCCGCGGACTGCACCCCCGGGTGCACGCCAACCAGCTCTCCCACGGCCCCGGGGTGCAGCTCGCCGTCGAGCTGGACGCGGCCTCCGCCGACCACTGCACCCACCTCACCGACGCCGACGTGGACGCCCTCGCCCACTCGCGGACGGTGGCCACCCTGCTGCCCGGCGCCGAGTTCTCCACCCGCGCCGAGTGGCCGGACGCCCGCCGCCTGCTGGACGCCGGCGCCACCGTCGCGCTGTCCACCGACTGCAACCCGGGCTCCTCCTTCACCTCCGCCATGCCCTTCTGCGTCGCGCTCGCCGTGCGCGACATGGGGATGACCCCCGACGAGGCCCTCTGGTCCGCCACCGCCGGCGGCGCCCGCGCGCTGCGCCGCACCGACGTCGGCCGGCTCACCCCCGGCGCCCGCGCCGACCTCGCCCTGCTGGACGCCCCCTCCCACGTCCACCTGGCCTACCGCCCCGGCGTCCCCCTGGTCAGCGCCGTCTGGCAGCGCGGCGAGCGGGTGCGCTAGCCCTGCCGGTCGTACGCACTCCAGGTCGTACGCAAACCGCCGATCGGCCCGCCTCCCGTACATGTACACGGGGGACGGGCCGATCGGCGGAGACGCCTGTCACAGCGGTCGTCAGAAGCACTGCCCGGAGGGCTACTCCTCCAGGGTCAGGCCCTTGCGGAGCTTGCCCAGGGTGCGCGAGAGCAGCCGGGAGACATGCATCTGCGAGATGTTCAGCTCCTCGCCGATCTCGGACTGGGTCAGCCCGGCGGTGAAGCGCAGCGAGAGGATCGTGCGGTCCCGGGCCGGCAGCGCGGCGATCAGCGGCTTGAGGGACTCGATGTACTCGATGCCCTCCAGACCGTGGTCCTCGTAGCCGAGGCGGTCCGCCAGCGCGCCCTCGGAGTCGTCCTCGTCGGGCTGCGCGTCCAGCGAGCTCGCGGTGTACGCGTTGCTGGCGGCCATGCCCTCGACGACCTCGTCCCGGGTGAGCCCGAGCCGCTCGGCCAGCTCCGCCACGGTCGGCGAGCGGTCCAGCTGCTGGGCCAGCTCGTCACCGGCCCTGGCCAGGTCCAGCCGGAGCTCCTGGAGCCGCCGCGGCACCCGCACCGACCAGGAGGTGTCGCGGAAGAACCGCTTGATCTCCCCGACGATGGTGGGCATCGCGAAAGTGGGGAACTCCACCCCCCGACTCAGCTCGAAGCGGTCGATGGCCTTGATGAGGCCGATGGTGCCGACCTGGACGATGTCCTCCATCGGCTCGCTGCGGGAGCGGA
Organism: Streptomyces lichenis; assembly: GCF_023218175.1. GTDB lineage: Bacteria > Actinomycetota > Actinomycetes > Streptomycetales > Streptomycetaceae > Streptomyces > Streptomyces lichenis. Next base: position 47,464 of record NZ_JALPTH010000030.1, read on the forward strand.
AGCGGGAGGCGGCGAACTTGACGAGCGCGAGGTTCAGCTCGACCAGGGTGTTGCGCACGTACGCGTGCTCGTACGTGCCCTCCTCCAGCGCGTCCAGCCGTGCGAAGAGGGTCTTGGAGAGCGCCCTCGCGTCAAGGGGGTCGACCTCGTCGTACGGCGGGATCTCGGGGAGATCCGAGGTGGGGTCCGCGCCGTCCTCGTAAGCCTCGGCCTGCTCGGGCACGACCGGGTCGGAGTCGATCGGACGGTGGGGGGATGTTGCCGACGGCGCGTTCGGGGTACGCGTTTCGTCGAGCCGGGGTGACATGGTCTCCTCCATGGTTCTCGGCATAAGGCCGCCGATGCCTAAAGACGTACTGCGGTGAGCGGCGCCTCCGAAGCCGGCCGTGTTGGTTGTGTCCCTACTAGCCCTACCGGTTCCAGGTGGATCGTCGCAAGTGTGAAATGTCCAGTATGCGCGCTATGTGGCTAACCCCCTGACTACCGGCGGGGGGTTGGTAGGGCGTAATGTTCTACCGACCCATCGGCATCGGCGAAGAGGGACGGGCATGGACCGCGGGACGGTCGGCAGCGCAAATCAGGGCCGGCTCAAGGTCGGGGTCCGCACGGAGGGCCGCAGCGAGGTGGTGACCCCGGCGGGTGAGCTCGACCACCACACCGCAGAACTGCTGCGTGAGCCTCTGGACGCCGCCGTGGAGCGGGGTCGCACCCGCCTGGTCATCGACTGCTCGCAGCTGGCGTTCTGCGACTCCACCGGGCTGAACGTGCTGCTCGCGGCCCGGCTGAAGGCCGAGGCGGCCGGTGGCGGAGTCCATCTCGCCGGGATGCAGCCCGTGGTGGCCCGGGTGTTCGAGATCACCGGAGCGGACGCGGTCTTCACCGTGCACGACTCGCTGGCCGCGGCCCTCGACGGCTGACCCGGCGGCCCGCCGAGGGCGAAAAGGGGTGTCGTCCGGACGCGTCCGGGCAGAAGACCCCAACGGGAATCCTTGCGGAGTACACGCGGAGGATCCGTACTGTCTGTGACGAAGTACACGAGCACGACGTAGACGAAGTAATGGCCCGACTTGGTGAATCGGTGAGGTGAAGCGCTGATGGGCACCACCCAGCAGCATCCGCCGAGCGGGATCGGCCCCGGGCCGGAGGGCTCCGCCCTCGGCGCCGCCACCGCTCCCGCTGCCTCCGCCGCTCCCACGGCGCCGGAGGGGACGTCCGAGATGGCAGGCGCCGCGGAGGCCGGGTCGCCGGCGGGGGAACGGCGGCTCCGGCGGCTTTCCCTGGGCAGTGCCAGCGGCATCGTGCCGCTGGCCCGTGACTTCACCCGCCAGGCGCTCTACGACTGGGGCTGGCTGCCCGCCGAGGGCGCCGACCGCCGGGCCGCCGCCGAGGACGTGCTGCTGGTCGTCTCCGAGCTGGTCACCAACGCGTGCCTGCACGCCGAGGGCCCCGAGGAGCTGCGGGTCTCGCTGGACGCCAAGGTGCTCCGCCTGGAGGTCGAGGACCGCGGCTCCGGCCAGCCCGAGCCCCGCACCCCGCACCGCGCCGGCCGCCCCGGCGGACACGGCATGTTCATCGTCCAGCGGCTCTGCCTGGACTGGGGCGTCGCCCGCGACCCCGGCGCCGACGGCAAGACCGTCTGGGCCGAGCTCGCCGCCCCCGCCTGACCCGCGCCGTACCCCCATGCGCGCTCCGGCGCACCCCATGCGCGCCCCTGCCCAACCCGCGCCGTACCCCTTCCCGCGCTCCGGCGCGCACCCCACGCGCGCCCCGTCGTACCCCGCGTCGCGTCTCTTCGCCCACTCCTGCGTAGCCCTTATCGCTGCCCCTCGCGCCCTGCGCACGCCCTTGGCCGGTTCGCGCCCATAGCCGGTCGGCCGCACCGTCGTACCCCCGGGAAACGCCCCTAGGAAACGCTCGGGAAACAGCCCCCTACGAACCTTGGGAAACGCCCCTAGGAACCCCCCGGACGCCCCTAGGAACCTCGGGAAACGCCCCGGAAAACAGCCCCCGGGAAACAGCCCCCGGAAACGCCGCGGGCCCCCCGTGCCCGCGTGGTGGCGGTACGAGGGGCCCGGGGGGCGTGCCCGGTGGGGTGGCGGATTAGTGCACGCCGCCCATGAGGGGCTGGACCTTCTTGCGGAACATGTAGATCGCGACACCGGCCAGCACGGCCAGCGCGCCCTGGCTGGCGAACCACCACTCGGTGTCGGTCGGCGCGCCCATCAGCTGGAGCAGCGCGATGACCGAGTCGCCCGCGGTGACCGCGAGGAACCACACGCCCATCATCTGGGAGGCGTACTTCTCCGGCGCCAGCTTCGTCGTCAGCGACAGGCCCACCGGGGAGAGCGTCAGCTCGCCGACGGTCTGCAGCAGGTAGACGGCGGCCAGCCACAGCGGGGTGACCTTCACGCCGCCCGCGGCCGCGGCCTGCGCCAGCATCATCACGAAGAAGGACAGGCCGACCAGGACCAGCCCCATGGTGAACTTCACCAGGGTGCTCGGCTCCTTGGAGCGGCGGGCCAGCGCCACCCACGCCCAGGCGAAGAGGGGGGCCAGCGCCATCACGTAGAGCGGGTTCAGCGACTGGAAGTAGCTCGCCGGGAAGTCCCAGCCGAGGAACGACAGGTCGGTGTTCTTGTCCGCGAACAGGCTCAGCGTGGAGCCGGTCTGGTCGTAGATGCCCCAGAACACCGCGGCGGCGACAAAGAACCAGACGTACGCCGACATCCGGGACCGCTCCACCGGGGCCAGCTCGGGGTCGCGCTTGATCCGGAACAGGTACCAGGCCGGCAGCGCCAGGCCCAGGATGGTGAGCGGCCACAGCACCCAGTCGATGCTGAGCGAGCCGGTCAGGCCGACCACCGCGTACGCCACCGCGGCCACGGCCGCCCAGATCGCCGCCTTGCGGATCACCGCGGTGCGCTCGGCGGGGGTCAGCGGGGCGGGCACCTGGTTGGACTCCGGGGCCAGGTTGCCGAAGCCCAGGAAGTAGAAGACCAGGCCCAGCGCCATGCCGACACCGGCCATCGCGAAGCCGAGGTGCCAGTTGACCTTCTGGCCCACCAGGCCGATGGTCAGCGGGGCGAGGAAGGCGCCGAGGTTGATGCCCATGTAGAAGACCGTGAAGCCGCCGTCGCGGCGCGGGTCGTTCTTGTCCCGGTACAGGTGGCCGACCATCGTGGAGATGTTGGCCTTCAGCAGACCGGAGCCGGCCGCGATGAACGCCAGGCCGATGAAGAAGGACACGGTGGCGGGGACGGCCAGCAGGAAGTGGCCGACCATGATGATGGTGCCGGAGACCGCCACCGTCTTGCGGGCGCCCCAGACCCGGTCGCCGAACCAGCCGCCCGGCAGCGCGAGCAGGTAGACCATCGCGTTGTAGACCGAGTAGATGGCCACGGCCGTCGCCGTGTCGAAGGCGAGACCGCCCTCCTTCACCCCGGCGGCGAGGTACAGCACGAGCAGCGCGCGCATGCCGTAGAAGCTGTAGCGCTCCCACATCTCGGTCATGAAGAGATTGGCCAGACCCCGGGGCTGGCCGAGGAAGGTCTTCTCGGTGCCGGCGGTACCGGCCGAGTCCTTCGTCAGGCTGGACGCCATGTCGATCCTTGTTCGCTCGGGACGCGTCCGCGCTTCGTGAGCCGGTGCGCGCCCGGTGGGGGGGTGGCCGGCACCGGAGCGGTCGTACACCCCTCCCGCAACCCCCGGGCCCGGGACCACCCGGGCAGGGGCGCGCCCCCGCGCGGAGGCGGAGGCGGGAGAGGAGCGCGGCCGCACCGGGATCCACACCCCGGGTGCCGTCTGGCACCCGGAGCCCGGCCGGTAGGTCGTTCACCCTCAGGCTGGCACGGCCGGCCCGGGGTGGATAGGGGCCGTTGGCGGCTCAATCCGGCCAAAGGTCCCTGAGTGGTACATCGATCGTCTCGACACCATACGACACGACAGTGCGCCATATGGAAGGACTTGAGAGATGGATCACAGGTTTGAAGGGAACCATAGTCGATCATTCGAAGGTGTTACGCAGAATGGCCGCCCATGTTCACAGGGTGCTCACGGAGTGGGAAAGTGGCGTGATGATCATGCGCCGATGCCGGGGCGGCCGTCCCGCCGCGCCGACTACCATCACCCCATGACCCGTGTACTGCTCGCCGAGGACGACGCATCCATCTCGGAACCGCTGGCCCGCGCCCTGCGGCGGGAGGGATACGAGGTCGAGGTGCGCGAGAACGGGCCGAGCGCGCTGGAGACCGGACTCCAGGGCGGTGTGGACCTGGTCGTGCTCGACCTCGGGCTGCCCGGCATGGACGGCCTGGAGGTCGCCCGCCGGCTCCGCTCCGACGGGCTGACCGTGCCGATCCTGGTGCTCACCGCCCGCGCCGACGAGGTGGACACCGTGGTCGGGCTGGACGCCGGCGCCGACGACTACGTCACCAAGCCGTTCCGCCTCGCCGAACTGCTCGCCCGGGTCCGGGCCCTGCTGCGGCGCGGCGCCGGCGAACCGGCCCCCGCGCCCGCCCCGCACGGGGTGCGGATCGACGTGGAGTCGCACCGGGCCTGGATGGGCGAGGAGGAACTCCAGCTCACCGCCAAGGAGTTCGACCTGCTGCGGGTCCTGGTCCGGGACGCCGGCCGGGTCGTCACCCGCGACCAGCTGATGCGCGAGGTGTGGGACACCACCTGGTGGTCCTCCACCAAGACCCTGGACATGCACATCTCCTGGCTGCGCAAGAAGCTCGGCGACGACGCCGCCAACCCCCGCTACATCGCCACCGTGCGCGGCGTCGGCTTCCGCTTCGAGAAGAACTGACCCCGGCGCGGACGCCCGAGAACCCGGACAACAGCTAGGCAGGGGCCGTGCGCCGCCGACTCATCACCTCCACCCTCGCCGTCGTCCTCGTCGTCATCGCGGTCTTCGGCCTCTCCCTCGTCCTCGTGGAGACCCGCACCATCAGCGCCAGCGCCCAGGAGAGCGTGGACACCGAGGCGGTACGGCTGGTCAGCATCGTGGACAGCCGGCTGATCGGCGGCGAGCCGGTCAACCCGGACATCCTGGCCCGGCAGAGCGGCGCCCGCCGGTACGCCTCGATCGACATCACCGGCCGCCCCTCCATCGAGATCGGCTCCCGCCCGGGCGGCAGCGTCATCCGGGGCGAGGCGCACGGCGGACGCGGCGACCGCCAGGTCACCGTCACCGTCGAGGAGTCCCGCTCCTCCATCACCCGCGAGGTGGGCCGCTCGCTGCTGATCATCGGCGCGGTCGCGCTGCTCGCCGTGGTGGCGGCCATCCTGCTCGCGGTACGCCAGGCCAACCGGCTCGGCTCCCCGCTCACCGACCTCGCCGAGACCGCGGAACGCCTCGGCTCCGGCGACCCGCGCCCTCGCCACAAGCGGTACGGGGTGCCCGAGCTGGACCGGGTCGCGGACGTGCTGGACGCCTCCGCCGAGCGGATCGCCCGGATGCTCACCGCCGAGCGCCGGCTCGCCGCGGACGCCTCCCACCAGCTGCGCACCCCGCTGACCGCGCTGTCCATGCGGCTGGAGGAGATCTCCGACACCGGCGACCTGGACACCGTCCGGGAGGAGGCGCACGCCGCGCTCACCCAGGTGGAGCGGCTGACCGACGTGGTGGAGCGGCTGCTGACCAACTCGCGCGACCCCCGCACCGGCTCGGCGGTCGCCTTCGACCTGGACGAGGTCGTCAAGCAGCAGACCGAGGAGTGGCGGCCCGCCTACCGCAGCGCCGGCCGGGCCGTGGTCGCCTCCGGCAAGACCGGCATCCGCGCGGTCGGCACCCCCGGGGCGGTCGCCCAGGTGCTGGCCGCGCTGATCGAGAACTCGCTGATGCACGGCGGCGGCACGGTGGCCCTGCGCACCCGGGTCACCGGCAACCAGGTGGTGGTGGAGGTCGCCGACGAGGGCCAGGGCGTGCCGCCCGACCTCGGCGCGCGGATCTTCGAGCGGGCGATCAGCGGCCGCAACTCCACCGGCATCGGGCTCGCCGTCGCCCGGGACCTCGCCGAGGCCGACGGCGGCCGGCTGGAGCTGCTCCAGCCCCAGCCGGCGGTGTTCGCGCTCTTCCTCAGCCGCGAGGTCGGCGGCCAGGACCGGGAGCCGGTCGGGCCCCGCGAGGAGCCTCCGCCGACGGTCCGCTGAGACCACCCGGGGAACGTCAGCGGTGCCGGGGCGCGGCGGCCCGCTCCCGCTCCCGGCTCGGCTCGCCCTCCAGGGCCTCTGCCCGCTCCAGGATCGCCTCCGCGGTCTGCACGGCCTCGTCGTCCGGGTCCGGGGGCAGCGCACGGAAGACCCAGGTCCGGTAGGACCAGAAGCGGAAGAGCGTGGCCACCGCGATGCCGGAGAACTTGAAGACGTTGGACTGCAGCGGGGTGTCCCAGCCGAAGCCGTAGGTCGCCGCGTACAGCACCCCGTTCTCGATCACCAGCCCGGCCAGGCTGAACAGCAGGAAGAGGGTCAGCTCGCGGGTGCGCCCGGACTTGTCGCGGTCCCGGTACGCGAAGTAGCGGAAGCCCACGTAGTTGCAGACGATGGCGATGACCGTGGCGAGGATGCTGGCCCGGACCACCGGCAACTCGGTGGTGTGCCGGACCAGGTTGAAGGCCGCCATGTTGACCAGCAGCCCGACCCCGCCGACGAGACCGAACTTCGCGATCTCGCGGAGGAGCCGGTCCAGCCGCACCCGGAGGGCGCCCCGTTCACTCATGGTGATCTCTCGGTCCTGTCGTCCGGTGTGGTCCGTGGTCCATGGTCCATCTGGTCCACCTGGTCGGTCGGGCGGCCCCCTGGCCCGTATGCGCACCCGTACGCGCCTCGCGTACTGCGCACGGGCCATGCTAACCATCGGCCGAACGGGGCGCCCGGGCGGAGCGGGACGGCCTCCGTACTGCCCGTGGTCCCGGCCGGGCCGGGGGCTGTCCGAGCGGCCGGATACCCTGGAAGGGTGACGTTCCCGGTAGTCGGCATGGTCGGCGGCGGCCAGCTCGCCCGTATGACCCACGAGGCGGGCATCCCCCTCGGCATCAGATTCAAGATCCTCAGTGACACTCCGCAGGATTCCGCGGCCCAGGTCGTCGGCGATGTCGTCATCGGCGACTACCGCGACCTGGACACGCTCCGTGAGTTCGCCCGCGGCTGCGATGTGATCACCTTCGACCACGAGCATGTGCCCACCGAGCACCTGCGGGCCCTGGAAGCGGACGGCATCCCCGTCCGCCCGGGGCCCGACGCCTTGGTGCACGCCCAGGACAAGGGCGTGATGCGGGCCAGGCTCACCGAGATCGGCGTGCCCTGCCCGCGCCACCGCATCGTGACCGACCCCGCCGACGTGGCCGCCTTCGCGGCCGAGGGCGGCGGCGAGGGGGACGGCTTCCCGGTCATCCTGAAGACGGTGCGCGGCGGGTACGACGGCAAGGGCGTGTGGTTCGTCCGCTCCGAGGCGGAGGCCCGCGACCCGTTCCTGGCGGGCGTCCCGGTGCTCGCCGAGGAGATGGTGGACTTCACCCGCGAGCTGGCGGCGAACGTCGTCCGCTCCCCGCACGGCCAGGCCGTGGCGTATCCGGTGGTGGAGTCCCGGCAGGTGGACGGCGTCTGCGACACGGTGATCGCGCCCGCCCCCGAGCTCTCCGAGGAGCTGTCCGGCGCCGCCCAGGAGCTGGCCCTGCGGATCGCCCGCGAGCTGGGCGTGACCGGGCACCTGGCGGTCGAGCTGTTCGAGACCCGGGACGGCCGGATCCTCGTCAACGAGCTGGCCATGCGCCCGCACAACTCGGGCCACTGGACCCAGGACGGCGCGGTCACCTCGCAGTTCGCCAACCATGTGCGGGCCGTGCTGGACCTGCCGCTCGGCGACCCGCGCCCGCGCGCCCCCTGGACGGTCATGGTCAACGTCCTCGGCGGCGACTACCCGGACATGTACCAGGGCTATCTGCACTGCATGGCCCGCGACCCCCAGCTGACGATCCACATGTACGGCAAGGACGTGAAGCCCGGCCGCAAGGTGGGCCATGTCAACACCTACGGCGACGAACTCGGCGAGGTGCTGGAGCGCGCCCGCCACGCCGCCGGCTATCTGCGAGGAACGATCGTTGAGTAACCCACTGGTCGGCATCGTGATGGGCTCGGACTCGGACTGGCCCGTGATGGAGGCCGCCGCGCAGGCGCTGGACGAGTTCGAGGTCCCGTACGAGGTGGACGTGGTCTCCGCGCACCGGATGCCGCGCGAGATGGTCTCCTACGGGGAGCGGGCGGCCGGTCGCGGGCTGAAGGCGATCGTGGCGGGCGCCGGCGGGGCCGCGCACCTGCCCGGGATGCTCGCCTCGGTCACCCCGCTCCCGGTCATCGGCGTCCCCGTACCGCTGAAGTACCTGGACGGCATGGACTCCCTGCTCTCCATCGTGCAGATGCCGGCCGGGGTGCCGGTGGCCACCGTCTCGGTCGGCGGCGCCCGCAACGCGGGCCTGCTGGCCGCCCGTGTCCTCGCCACCGCCGACCCCGAGCTGCGCTCCCGTATGGAGGACTTCCAGCGCGAGCTGAACGAGCAGGCCACCGAGAAGGGCAAGCGGCTGCGGGCGAAGGTCGAGGGCTCCACGTCGTTCGGCTTCGCCCGGTGAGCCCGGTGCCCGAGGTGCGGGGATCACTCGCCGAGGCCCGCGCCCTGCTGGCCGACTTCCCGGTGGTCGACGGGCACAACGACCTGCCCTGGGCGCTGCGCGAGCACGCCGGCTACGACCTCGACCGGCTGGACGTGGCCGCCGACCAGACCGGCCGGCTGCACACCGATCTGCCGCGGCTGCGCTCCGGCGGGGTCGGCGCCCAGTTCTGGTCCGTCTACGTCCGCAGCGACATGGCCGGGGACGACGCGGTCAGCGCCACCCTGGAGCAGATCGACTGCGTGGACCGGCTGCTGGCCCGCCACCCGGCCGAGCTGGCCCCGGCGCTCACCGCCGACGACATGGAGGCCGCCCGCGCGGCCGGGCGGATCGCCTCCCTCAAGGGGGCCGAGGGCGGCCACTCCATCAACAGCTCCCTCGCCACCCTCCGCGCCCTCCACACCCTCGGCGTCCGCTATATGACGCTCACCCACAACGACAACATCCCCTGGGCCGACTCGGCGACCGACGAGCCGGGCGTGGGCGGGCTCTCCGCCTTCGGCCGCGAGGTCGTACGGGAGATGAACCGGCTCGGGATGCTGGTGGACCTCTCCCATGTGGCGGCCACCACCATGCGGGACGCCCTGGACACCTCCGAGGCGCCGGTGATCTTCTCGCACTCCTCGGCCCGGGCGGTCTGCGACCACCCCCGCAACATCCCCGACGGCATCCTGGAGCGGCTGCCGGCCAACGGCGGCGTCGCCATGGCCACCTTCGTGCCCAAGTTCGTCCTGCCGGCGGCGGTGGAGTGGACCCGGCGCGCCGACGAGAACATGCGCGCCCACGGCCTGCACCACCTGGACACCAGCGCCCGGGCGATGGCCGTGCACGCGGCCTTCGAGGCGGCCGAACCGCGCCCCACCGCCACCGCGGCCACCGTCGCGGACCACCTGGACCACATGCGCGAGGCGGCCGGCATCGCGCACATCGGCATCGGCGGCGACTTCGACGGCACCGCGTTCACCCCGTCCGACCTGGCGGACGTGGCCGGCTATCCGAACCTCATCGCCGAACTGCTCGACCGCCGCTGGTCGCGTACCGACATCGCCATGCTGACCTGGCAGAACGCGGTCCGGGTGCTCCGCGACGCCGAGTCCGTGGCCCGCGCCTCGACCCGGCCCCCGTCCACCGCCACCCTCGCCTCCCTGGACGGCTGACCCGCCCGAAGGCAGGACGAACGGCCCGTACGCGGCGGTGTCCCCCATCCGGCGGACACCGCCGCGCCGTCGCATCCGCTCCGTGCCACCGTGGTGGGCAGGGCGTGCCGTCCGGAGCGCGCTGCCCCCCCCGCTCGCCCGGACGGCACGCCCGCACCGTCTCGTGTCCCGGAGCGGAGCCATGGCAGACCTTCAGCACCTCCCGTACGCGGATTCCGCCGCCTTCGGAGAGCCCGACGACCCGCCTCCCGCCCAGGCACCCACCCCCGCCGCGTTCGACCTGGAGCGCGCCCGCGTGCTGCTGGCCGCCCAACTGGTGGTGGACGGCCACAACACCCTGGGCCAGCAGCTGGACCACACCCACTGGCAGGACCTGATGTACGGGTCCGTCCTGCTGGACACCGACATCCCGCGCATCCGGGCCGGCGGGGTCGGCGCCCAGTTCTGGTCCCTGCACACCGGCCCGGACGCCACCGGCGACAGCGCGGTCAGCGCCACCCTGGACCGGATCGACGCGGTCACCACCCTGATCGCCTCCTGCCCGGAGGCGCTGCGCCTGGTCACCGGCGCCGACGAGATGGCCGAGGCCCGCGACAGCGGCCGGATCGCCTCGCTCCTCGGCCCGGTCGCCGGGGCCGCGCTCGCCGACTCGCTGGGCACCCTGCGCGCGTACCACGCCCTCGGCGTCCGCAGCGCCACCGTGGCCGGGGCCCACTGGACGGCCACCGGGCTCACCCCCTTCGGCGAGTCCGTCATCCGCGAGATGAACCGCCTGGGCGTCCTGGTCGACCTCTCCGGCGCCGCCGAGGAGACCATGGACCGCGTACTGGCCGTCACCAGCGCCCCGGTGATCCTCTCCCGCTCCGCCGCGCGCGTCCTCACCGACCACCCCGGCAACGTCTCCGACGACATCCTGCGCCGGCTGCGCGCCAACCGGGGTGTCTGCATGGTCAGTTTCGCCCCCGGCCAGGTGTGCCACGACGACCAGCCGGCCTCCCTCCGGGACGTCGCCGACCATGTCGAGCACGTCCGCGCCCTGGCCGGCCCCGAGTCCGTCGGCCTGGCCGGCTCCTACGGCACCGCCGTCGACGCCCCGCACACCATCGGCCTGGAGGACGCCTCCTGCTACCCCAACCTCATCGCGGAGCTGCTGCACCGCGACTGGTCGGAGGCCGATATCGCGGCACTGACCTGGGGCAACGCGGCGAGAGTGGTACGGGAGGCCAAAGCGCCCCACTAGCGGCGCCCACCGGACCGAGCGCGACTCGGACGACACCGAGGCTCGCGTCCGCGTCGACATCGACTGCCCCGGGGGTCACACCCGGGTCAGGGCGGAACGGGTCGGCACCGGCCGGCGGGTCGTGGACGTCAACGTCCTCTGACCCCCGTCCCCCGCCGCCCGTCTCCGCTCGCTCACCCACTTCTGCCAGTCGCGCGGCGACTGCCCGTACTCCTCCCGGAAGGCCCGGCTGAAGTGGCTCGGGCTCACAAAACCCCAGCGCCGGGCGACCGCCGCCACACCGTCCCGGGCGGCGGCGGGTTCCAGCAGGTCCTGGCGGCAGCGCTTGAGCCGCTCCGCGCGGATCCACCGGCCCACCGACAACTCCTCGGCGCGGAACAGCACATGCAGATAGCGGACCGAGATGAAGTGCGCGGCGGCGATGGTGGCCGGCGACAGATCGGGATCGCCCAGGTTGCGGATGACGTGGTCCTTCACCCGGACGAGCAGGGCCGCGGCCCGGTCCGGCGCCTGCGGGGCGAACCGCCCGCACCGCTCGTCGATCAGCATGGCCAGCAGGTCCAGCGCCGTCCTGCCCAGCTGATGGCCCATCGGCCCCTCCAACTCGGCGGCGGAGCTTCCCAGTCGGGAGAGGAAGGACGCCACCAGTCGGTGGCAGCCGTCCGTGCGGGCGAACGCGGTCGCGGTCACCGCCCGCAGGTCCCCCTCCCGTACCCGTAGATCGGCCCGGGGGAACTGGAACGAGAGGAACCGGAAGGCGCACCGCAGTTCCTTGCGGAACGGCCGCGAGGGGTCGGAGAGCGACAGTTCGCCCGGCCCGATACGGGACTGCCGGCCGTCCTGGTCCTTGAGCGCCGCACCCCGCTGCTGGAGGCTCAGGATGAGGAAGTCGTCACCGCCCCGGGCGATGAGCCGCCGGTTGCGGGTCACCGCCTGCGGCCCCGCCTCGACCCGCGACACCTGTACGGGGCCGAGCTGCCGGCTGACGATGCGCCCGGGGGCCGGAGCCGCCTCCAGGAACCGCACATCGAGCGGGACGAACGCCCGGGACACCGCCTCGTGCCAGAGCTCCGCCCGGTCCCCGGACACGGGAAGCGGCGCGGTGTCCAGGCCGGCGGTGGCGAAGAGACCGACGGGAGCAGGATCAGGCGACTCAGGGGACACTGTTCCTCCGATCGTTCCGGAGCGATATGTGACCACATCGGCTCCGGGACGGACCAGGAACGAATGCAGGCACAAGCAACAGGAAGAAGTACGGAAGACGTGCGGGAACAAGCACAGGACGGCCCCGGGGGTACGGGCCCGGCGGGGGAGGACACGGCCGCGTTCGGGGCGCTGCTGCGGAGTCTGCGGCTGGCGAGAGCGCTGACCCTGGAGGGCCTGGCCGAGGCCTCGGGTCTGAGCGCGCGCGGCATCGGGGACCTGGAGCGCGGGCGGCGGGCCAGCCCGCAGCGCCGTACGGTGACCGCCCTCGCCGACGCCCTGCGCCTGTCCCCGGAGGAGCACCGGCAGCTGCTGGCCGCCGCCCGCCCGCCCCGCACCCCGGGGCCCTCCGCCGCCGGAGCGCGGTCCCTGCCGTTGCCCCGGGGCGTGGACGACTTCACCGGCCGCGAGGCGGAGTTGGCCCTGCTGGAGCGGCTGGCCACCCAGGCCGCGTCGGACGAGGCCGCCGGCGGGCCGGTGCCGACGACCGGGACGACGGAGGCCCCCGGCCGGCCGGTGACGACCACGGCGGCACAGGCCCCCAGGCAGCCCGCGTCCCCCGGGGCGCCGCAGCCCGCACCCCGGCAGCCGGTGGCGGTGAACGGCGGCCGGCAGCCCGTGGTGGTGACGGTGAGCGGGCAGCCGGGGGCCGGCAAGACCACACTCGTCCTCCAGGCCGCCCGCCGGCTCGGCCACCACTTCCCGGACGGCCGGCTCGTGGTGGACCTGCGCGGTGTGGACGAGGAGCCGCCCGGCACCACCGAACTGCTCCTCGGGGTGCTCAAGTCCCTCGGCGTGGCCGACCGCGAACTGCTCGACGCCGGCCCGGAGGGCCTGAAGGAGCTGTACGGGCGGGTGCTGGCCGAGCGCCGGTGCCTGCTGGTCCTGGACAACGCCCGCGACGAGGCGCAGGTCCGCCCGCTGCTGCCCGGCGCCGGACCGGCCATGGTGCTGGTCACCAGCCGCCGCATGCTGACCGGGCTGGACAGCGTCCACCGGCTGCCGCTGGGCGCGCTCAGCCCGCCGGAGGCGGTCGCCTTCCTGGCCGACCTGGCCGGCCCCGGCCGCGCGGCGGCCGACCCCGAGGCACTGGCGGCGGTGGCCGGCTACTGCGGCCATCTGCCGCTGGCCCTGCGGGTGGCGGGCAACTGGCTGGCCACCCGCGCCGATGTGCCGGTGCGCCGGCTGGCCGGGCGGCTGGCCGTGGAGCACCGGCGGCTGGACGCGCTGGCCGCCGGGGACGTCAGCGTGGCGAGCGCCTTCGACCTCTCGTACCGCCATCTCGGCCCCACCGCGGCCCTGATGTTCCGCCGCCTGGCCCTGGTGCCCGGCCAGGACACCGGGGTGCCCGGTGCGGCCCGGCTCACCGGGCAGGACCCGTTCGACGCCGAGGACACCCTGGAGGAGCTGGTCGAGGCCGGGCTGCTGGGCGCGTCCGGGGAGCGCTACCGGCTGCACGACCTGCTCTGCCTGTACGCCCGCACCCGGCTGTCCGTCGAGGACCGCCCGGAGGACACCGAGGCGGCCCGGGCGGCGCTGTACGCCTGGCTGCTGGACACCACCGTACGGGCGGGCCGCTGGTACGAGCCCGACCACGACCCCTCGCGGATCGATCCGGACTCCGTCCCCGACCTCCCCGACCCCGCCACCGCCCGCCGCTGGCTGCAGGCCGAGAGCGTCAACTGGCCGGCCGCCCTGCGCGCCGCCGCGGCGGCCGGCGACCACGCCCGGGTGGTGGAGGTGGCCGAGGCCCTGCACTGGTTCTCCGACCACTGGATCTTCTGGGGCCACTGGCCCGAGGTCTTCGGCACCGCCGCCCGGTCCGCCGAGGCCCTGGGCGACCCGCTCGCCGAGGCCACCCAGCTCAACTACCACTCCTGGGCGCTGACCGTCTGCGAGGGCCGCCCGGAGGAGGGCCTGGCCCGGGCCACCCGGGCCCTGGACTCCGCCGTACGCGCCGGCGACCTGGTCCAGCAGGCGTGGGCGCACCACTACCGGTCGCTGGCCTACGAGCGGCTGGACCGCCCCGACCTCGCCCTGGACCACATCGAGCAGGCGGCCCGGCTCTTCGAGGCCGGCGGCGACCTCAACGGCACCCTTCAGGCGCTCCACGGCCGTGCCATCGCGCTCCGTGACAGCGGCCGGGCCGCCGAGTCCCTGGCCTGCTACCGCGACGCCCTCGCCTATCTGGACGAGCACAAGGACCGCCTGCCCGCCCACATCGCCGGCTTCGCCCGGCACGAGATCCTCGGCGGGATCGGGCAGTGCCACGGCCGCCTGGGGCAGTGGGACGAGGCCGTGAGCCATCTGCACCGCTCCATCGACGTCTGCCTGGCCAGCGGGAACACCGCCATGCTCAGCCGCAAGATCGTGTTCCTGGCGGACATCCTCCAGGCCGCGGGCCGCCTGGACGAGGCCCGGGAGGCCTACGCCCGCTGCCTCGCCCTCGGCCCCGACGCCGACCCCACCCGCCTCGCCCACGCCCGCGACCAGCTCGACCGCCTGGACGCCGACTGAGCGCCCCGACGGAGCGGCCCCGAGGGAGTCGACCCGACACTGCGCGCCGAGGCCACAACCACTGCGCCGACCGTCAACTCCCCCTGCACCACCACTCCTACGGTGAGATCCCCGCCGGCCCCGCACCGGCGCCCCGACCCGACCACAAGGAGCCCCCATGACCACCCCCACCGTCCTGCTCGTCCACGGGGCCTTCGCCGACGCCGCGAGCTGGTCCGGCGTCATCACCGAACTGCGCGGCCAGGGCATCCCGGTGATCGCCCCGCCCAACCCGCTGCGCGGCCTCGCCTCCGACGCCGCGTACATCGCCTCCGTCGCCGCCCAGATCGACGGCCCCGTCATCCTGGTCGGCCACTCCTACGGCGGCGCGCTGATCACCGTGGCCGGCACCCAGGAGAACGTCACCGGCCTCGTCTACATCGCGGCCTACGTCCTGGAGGAGGGCGAGAGCCTCGGCGAACTCCAGGGCGGCTTCCCGGCGACGCCCCTGGTGAGCAGCCTCCGCCAGTGGACCTACCCGGTCCCCGGCGCGGAGCCCGCCGTGGAGGTCACCCTCGCCGAGGACGCCTTCCCGACCGTCTTCGGCGCCGACGTACCCCTCGCCACCGCGCAGATCCTCGCCGTCGCGCAGCGCCCGCTCGCCGCCGCCGCCTTCGAGGAGGCCGCCTCCGCCGCCGCCTGGAAGACCAAGCCCTCCTGGGCGCTGGTCGCCGCCGGGGACCAGGCGATCAACCCCGAGGTCCAGCGCTTCGGCGCCAAGCGGGCCGGAGCCACCGTCGTCGAGGCCGAGGGCGCCTCACACGCGGTCGCCGTCTCCCGCCCCAAGGACGTCGCCGACCTGATCCTCCAGGCGGTCCGCGCCACCGCCTGAGCCCCTGGCTCCCGGCTGCCACCCCCGTAGGAGCCGGAAGCCGAGCCCCAAGGCCACAAGGCCCCCCTCCCGCGATCACCGCGGCGTGGAGTCGTCGCCTCTGAACGGGCCGCCGTGGCCGGGCACGATCAGGTCCGCGGCGGCCGGCACCCGGAGCCGGGAGGCGCGCAGCACCTCGCGGTCGGGAGCCACCGGGTCGTCGGCCGGGCCGTCCGCGTGCCACCACAGGTCACCGGCGAAGGCGACGACTCCCGACTCCGTGCCCGCCAGCAGCGTGATGTCCTCGGCACTGTGCCCCGGGGTGCGGATCAGCCTCAGCGAGGGAGTGAGCTCATACCCCTCCGCCTCCCGGTTCCGCCACGAATCACCGAGGTACTCCACCTTGTGGTCGTGCACCTGAGCCTGGTCGCCGAGGTCTTCGGCCCGCACGGCGAGGGGCTGCCCGGCTTCGACTTCGTGCTCGACGCCCTGTCCACCGCGTACGAGCGCGGCGCCCTGGTCGCGGCCCACTGCGTCGGGACCTTCGCGCTGGCCGCCGCCGGCCTGCTCGACGGCCGGCGGGCCACCACTCACTGGCGGTTCGCCGACCTGCTCGCCGACCGCCACCCCCGCATCACCGTCGAACCCGACGCCCTCTACATCGACGAAGGGCGTGTCGTCACGGGCGCGGGAGCCGCCGCCGGCTTCGATCTCTGCCTCCACCTGCTGAGACGGGAGCACGGAGCCGCGATGGCCCCGCGCGAGCACTGAACTCCCTTCCCGCGCACGTCACCCCAGGTACGGAGTGGACCGCCCCTCCAGAAAATGCCGCACCCGCAGCCGCTGGGTGTGGTGCATCGGCAGCCCCTCGATCTCCTCCGGCGACACGAACCGGACCTCCGACGACTCCTCCGACACCTTCAGGGACCCTCCGGTGATACGTGCCGTGAAGCACACGTTGAACTGCCGACGCACCTCCCCGTCGCCGTACGCGATGATGTGTCGGGGGTCCGTGTACGTTCCGACCAGCCCCGTGATCTCCACGTCGAAGCCGGTCTCCTCCCGCACCTCCCGTACGGCCGCTCCTGGCAGCGACTCGTCCCTCTCCATGCCCCCACCGGGCAGCGCCCACAGCTCGTTGTCCCTGCGCCTCTGGAGCAGGACGCGCCTCTCTTCGTCCGTCACGACGGCCGAGGCGGCGACCACCAGGCTGTTCGGCTCGGGTGCGTCCGGATCGTCGTAGAACTCGGTGCGGTTCACCGCTCAGCGTGTCCTTCCATCGGGGTCGCCGTACGCCAGACCGCGTCGAAGCTTTCCGCATAGGTATCGAACAGACCGCCCTTGTCACAGCGCCTGAGATGCCAGACCGGCGCCCGGTACGCGTTCGTCCCCCACACATGAGCGTTGACCAGCAGCTGGTCGTCGGCACGATAGAGGCTGTTGTACAGGGTGGTGCCATGGATGCGCAGTTCGACGCGGTCCACCCCGAGCAGCGGCCGGTAGTGCTCCATCGCGAGCCGGCAGCGGCCTTCGATCCCATGCCCGAAGCGCTCCTCCTCCCCGCGTTGCCGGACGTTGGGGCTGTCGGCGTCACCGACGGCGATCCGCACCGAACAACCCTCCGCCGCTCGCTCGCGGAGCACCTCGTTGAGCCGGGGATACGACTCGTGGAGGAACACGGCGGCGTAGACCAGCACGTCGATGTGCTCGACGGCCTGGGAGAAGAGGTCGGCGAACGCCGACACCGGAAGCTCCGCCCGCTGCTCGAAGAGCCCCACCAGCTCCGGGCTGACCGCTCGTGCCGCGCGAGCCTGCCGCAACGCCGGCCACAGCGCGTACACGTCCTCTCCTATGGCCTCCGCGACCCGGAAGGCGGTGCCGCGACGCGGGACGCGGCCCAGGTTCACCCAGCGCTCCACCGACTTGGGATCCACGTCCACCCTCGCCGCCAGACCGGCATGCGTCCATCCACGTGCGGCCATGGCGGCCCGCAGCCTCTCGTTCGGCACGCCACGCTCCCCCTGCTTCCGCAACACCGATAGGGACATCCGCCCACCCCGGGACGTCCCTGATTGTCCACACTGAGTGGTTCCCCTGTCTCGGAAAGTGATGAAGTCTCATCGACTGGGGCTCCTGGCCGACCGGCAGAGCCCCGAACTCCCGCCCCGGCGACGGAAACCCTGGACAGGTCGAGCGCCGGGGCGGGTGACCGACGCGGGCGACGCCGACCGTCCCCCGCGCATCGCGGGCCGCACCGCCGACCGTCGTACGGGCGTACGCAGGGTGGCGGTGCGGCCCCTCACCGAAGAGGAGGCTGGTGGAATGAGTGTGGTGCTCGACTCGTACGAGACGAGGGCGCCGGACGCCGAGGGGTGGCGCGGAATCCCCTTCCGGCACCCCGGAGACGGGCGCACCCCGCTGACCGCCCCCGCCCCCGTGGCGGACGGCGGCCGGCACGACGGCGGGCCGATGCCCCCGGAGGCACCCCGGGACCCCGCGCCCGCACCGAAGGACGGGGACGGCGGCAAGTGAGCCGGTAGCCCGCGCAGGTCCCTGCGGGACACCGTCGCCCCGCAGGGACCACAGTGCGCCCTACCCCAGCCGGGCCAGCAAATGGGCGTCCAGGAAACCCCGTTCCGAATCCGGGTCGTGGACCAGCCGGGCGAAGACGCTCAACCCGGCCCCGGCCAGCAGCTCGGCGAACCGGTCCACCGGCCAGCTGTACGCGGGCGCCACCTTGTGGTCGAAGCGGACCGGCTCCGACGGGCCCTCGGTCCCGAAGAAGGACACCAGCAGCAGCCCTCCGGGCGCCAGCACCCGCGCCTGCTCGGCGAGCAGCGCGGGCAGCTCCGAGGGCGGGGTGTGGATCATCGAGTAGTGGGCCAGCACCCCGCCCAGCGCGCCGTCCTCGACCGGCAGCGCCTCCATCCGCGCCACCTCGAACCGCAGCGCCGGATGGGCCCGCCGGGCGTACTCCACCATCCCCGGCGACAGGTCCACCCCGAAGGCCTCCACCCCCGACTCGCCCAGCATCGCCGTGATATGCCCGGGCCCGCACCCCACATCGGCGACCCGCGCGTTCCCCGCCCCGCGCACCAGTTCAGCGAAGGTGCCGACCATGGCCCGCGCGAACGGCTGCGCCTCCAGCCGCCCGGCGAACATCGACGCGTACAGCTCCACGACCCCGTCGTAGGCCGCCCTGGTCTCTCCCTGATGCCCCGTCATGAGCATGGGAAGCTAGCAGCCCACCGACTGGACCGCGTAGAGCCCGCCCACGCCCGCCGCCAGGGTGCCGAGCAGCAGCCGCAGCGCGGTCTCCGGCAGACGCGGCTGGAGCCGTGCGCCGAGATAACCGCCGAGCAGCCCCCCGGCCCCGCAGGACAGGCCCAGCAGCCAGTCCGGGGCCACCTCGCCCGTGGCGGCCAGTGAGAGCAGCGCGTAGGTCGCCGCGCCGACGACGGAGGTGACGAACGTGGAGGCCAGCGCGGCCGGTGCGACGGTGGCGACCGGCGCCCCGCGCCCGACCAGGATCGGCCCGAGCAGCGAGCCGCCCCCGATCCCGTACACACCCCCGGCCACCCCGACCACCAGCGCCAGCACCCTCGTCGCCCGGGGCGAGGCCGGGCGGGCGGCGCGGGGCGGCGCCGGGCGCGCGGTCCGCCACCAGAGCCACAGCCCCAGCGGCAGCAGCAGTACCGCCACCAGGAGGCGGAACACCCTCGGCCCGGGTACGGCGAAGACCCGGATCACCGCGCCGACGACCACACCCGGCACGGTGCCCGCGATCAGCAGCCGGGTCAGCGGCCCGCCCAGCCGCCCGGTCCGCCAGTAGCGCACCAGGGCCCCGGGCCCGGCCACCACGTTGTAGAGCAGGTTCGTCGGGGTCACCGCCGGGCTCGGCACCCCCAGCACACTGACCTGCACCGGCAGCAGGAACACCGCCCCGGACACCCCCGCCGGCGCCGTGACCACCGATATCAGCAGCCCGGCGGCGAACCCCGGCACCCCCGTCGACCACGCCTCCACCACACCACCTCGTCCCCTCTCGCCGCCACCGTGTCACACCCGCCCGCGCTGTCTCGTCCCCTGGGTGTAGCCGCTGCTCAGCACAGCCCACCCAGGAGGACGGACCCATGGACGCACGACTCGACTACTTCTCCAGCGAGACCGCCGGCAGGATCTTCAAGCACATCGCGACCTCCGGCAGGATCATCAAGGACTCGGCGCTGCCGACCTCCACCCAGGAGCTGGTGGCGCTGCGGGTGAGCCAGATCAACGGCTGCGCCGCCTGCATCGACATGCACACCAAGGAGGCCGCCGCGGCGGGGGAGTCCGCGGTACGGCTGCACCTGGTCGCGGCCTGGCGGGAGGCCACCGTCTTCACCGAGCCCGAGCGCGCCGCGCTGGAGTTCGCCGAGCAGGGCACCCGGGTCGCCGACGCGGGCGAGGGCGTCAGCGACGAGGTGTGGGAGCGTGCCGCCAGGCACTACGACACCGAGCAGCTCACCGCCCTGGCGCTGCTGGTGTCCTTCATGGGCCTGGTGAACCGCCTCAACATCATCGCCCGCGTCCCGGCCGGCGACTACCAGCCCGGCCAGTTCGACCACTGACACCGAGTCCACCGACGACGACCGACGAAGGGATCCGGCGTGACCGACGACAAGGCGGAGGAGTTCGAGGGCCTGCGACCGCTGCTGTTCTCGATCGCCTACCGGATCCTGGGCAGCGTCGCCGAGGCCGAGGACGCCGTCCAGGAGGCCTGGCTCCGCTACGCCGCCTCCACCACCCGGCCCGACTCCATCAAGGCGTACCTCTCCACCACCGTCACCCGGGTCTCCATCGACGTGCTCCGCTCGGCCCGCGTGCGCCGGGAGGAGTACGTCGGCCCCTGGTTCCCCGAACCGCTGCTCAGCGACCCGTACGAGGACCCCGCCCGCGCCGCCGAACTGGCCGACTCGGTGTCCATGGGCGCCCTGCTCCTGCTGGAACGGCTCAGCCCCCTGGAGCGGGCCGTCTTCGTCCTCCGGGAGGTGTTCGCCTTCGGCTACGAGGACATCGCCGAGGCGACCGGACGCACCGAGTCCGCCTGCCGCCAACTACTCGTACGGGCCCGGCGGCACATGCGCGAGGGGCGGCCCCGTTTCGCGGCGGACCGGCGGGAACGGGTGGAGCTGGCCACCCGGTTCTTCGACGCCCTGAAGGACGGCGACCTCGACGGCCTCCGCGGACTGCTCGCCGCCGACGTGCAGATGACCGGCGACAGCGGCGGCAAGGCGCCCGCCCTGGCCCGGACGGTCGTCGGCGCCGACAAGGTGGCCCGCCTGCTCGGCTCCTACGCCGAGACCGTGGCGCTGATCGACATGGCGTACGAGCCGTGCGAGATCAACGGCCAGCCGGGCGCCGTCTTCCGCGACCGCACCGGCAAGGTGTTCAGCACCATGGTCCTGGACGTGCTCGACGGCCGGGTGCAGGCCGTCCGCTCGGTGATCAACCCGGACAAGCTCGGCCACCTCGGCCCGGTCGCGGACGCCTGGGCGGCCCACCACGAGATCCAGCAGGCCCGCCGCCGCTCCCGCTGACCCCCGTACGACGCACGGCAGCCCGGCCCCGTACCTCCTCAGCGAGTACGGGACCGGGCTGCGGCGCGTCAGATCAGACGCCCGGCCTTGACCCCGCCCACGAACGCGGCGAAGGCCTCGGCACGGAAGCCCAGAACCGGCCCGCCCGACACCTTGGAGTCCCGGACGGGGACGGTGCCGCGCGTGGGCACGAGGTTGGTGGCGACCTCGACGCAAGCACCACCGTTGTTGCTGTACGAGGACGTGAACCAACGGGGGGTTTCGGTCGTCACGGGATGCCCTTTCGCAGCTCGCTGATCATGGCCACGGATTCCGCCTGGGAGAGCGCTTCGGCCTGAAGCTGATGGTATGCCGTCAGCAGCGGCACGACGAACACGTTGTCCCGCTCCAGTTGGCCTCGCTGGGCCGACTCCGCATAGGAGAGCAGCGAGCGGTCGTGGAGAGTCAGGATGTAGAGCGGCAGATCGAAGGGGCGGTGCGCGCCCATGCTGAACGGAGCCACCTGGAGCATGGTGTTCGGCAGCTCGGCGAACTCCAGCAGCCGGTCCAGCTGGGCGCGCATGACGGCGGGCGCGCCGACTGGTCGGCGCAGACAGCTCTCGTCCAGTGCCGCGAAGACCAGTGGCGCGGGCGTCCGCACCAGGGCGGCCTGCCGCTCGGCGATGAGCGCGACGCGCTCGTCCGCCTGCTTGCTCGTGATCGCTCCCCGCCGGACGAAGCCTCTCGCCAGCTCCGTCGCGTACTCCTCGGTCTGCAACAACCCCGGCACGACCCCCACTTCGTACAACCGGATCTCCGCCGCCTCCGCCTCCCGCTCCACGAACTGCGGGAAGCCTTCCAACAGGCCGCCGTTCCGCACCTTGTAGTAGGCGCGCACGAACTGGTCGCCGGTCCCGAAGACCTCGTCCGAACTTCTCGCGAGACGCAAAGTCGGGGGTTTGCGGCCGGTTTCCACCGACGAGAGATGGGTGCTGGAGTACCCGAGACGCTTCGCCAGCTCCTCCTGTGTCCAGCCGCGTTCCTCCCGTGCGCTGCGCAAACGCGCTCCGAAGGCCGCCTGGGGAGAACTGTCCGGATCGAGTTGCTTGCGGTTCAACCGGCTTCCACCAACCTTCCGTGCCGAACTGACAAGTTGAATGGTTCTTCGGCCGTCGGCCACGCTGACTTCTGCTTGTAGTGGAAACACTACGGAGAGGAGCCGTCGTGTCCGATAGGAAAATCCGTGCGAACGGTGGCGGAGGGCGGACGTCCCCGCCGCTCCCCGCACCCGGCGACCTTGTCGTGGACGTATCGCTGGGCCGCATCGGGGAGTTCCGGGGCGTCTGGTGCGGCCTCTGGTTCCTGCGCCCCGTCACCGGCGGACTGCGCTGGACGGTGGCGCCCACCGACACCCGGCCGGCCACCCCGGGGGAGCGGCTGCACGCCGAGACCGCGCGGCGGAACGCACGGAGCAGGGGGACCCTGCTGTGAGCGGAAGCGGACAGGACGCCGAGCAGCGCTACCAGCGCGATGCCGCCGAGGCGACGGAGGCGGGGTGCGACCGGTGCCGGGAGCTGCGCGCGGAGGCCACCCAGGCGGAGAGGTGGGGCGACTACTCCCGCGCGGTGGACTGCCGCATCTACATCACCCGCCACCCCGTACACGACGGCCGCCCGGACGACGACGCCGAGACGGCGGAGGACTGATGGCCCTACCGCCCCCGATCGCCCGAGCCCTCCACCTCCCGCGCTCCGCCGTCGCACCCTTCCGCCGCCGACCCCCCCGCCCCCCGCCGGGTCATCGGCTGTCGCCACGCTCCTCGCATGGTGGCCGTGACCGGAGCGTCACTGCTGCAGCTGAGGCCCATGCCATCCAGCACACGGCCCAAGGAGCGGACCCCCTGACCGGCGTCCGCGGGTCCTCACCCCGTGACCAGGCAGAACGGATGCCCGGCCGGGTCGGCGAAGGCCCGGAAGCCGGGGTGCTTGCCGTCGTCCACGTCCAGCTCGCGCGCGCCCAGCTCCAGCACCTTGGCGTGCGCGGCGTCCATGTCCTCCACCTCGAGATCGAGGTGGAGCTGCTGGGAGTTGCGGTCCGCGCGCGGCCACTCCGGGGGAGTGAACCCGGGGGCGAGCTGGAAGGACAGCCGCTGCCCGCCGTCGAGGTGGAGGTCCACCCACTCGTCGTCGCCCTCGATCCGGCCGCCGAGCACCGCGGCGTAGAACTCGGCGAGCCGGCGCGGCTCGGGGCAGTCGAAGGCGGTCAGCTGGAGCGTGGCGAAACCCATCGGGTCCTCCTCACGTGGCGACATGGACCCTTCTCATGCCGTGAGGGGCGGGTGCCTCGGCCGCCGATGACCAAACCCGCCCCTCCGCGGGGGCTCAGGCCCGGGGGCGGCCCATCGCGCGGAAGGTCCAGCCGGCCTCGCGCCAGGGGAGCGGGTCCAGCGCGTTGCGGCCGTCCAGGATGAGCCGGTCCGAGACCGCCTCGCCCAGCTCCGCCGGGTCCAGCTCGCGGAACTCGCGCCATTCGGTCAGGTGCAGCACCACATGGGCGCCCCGCACCGCCTCCAGCGCGGAGTCCGCGTAGCCCAGCGTCGGGAACAGCCGGCGGGCGTTCTCCATGCCCTTCGGGTCGTAGACCGTGACCTGGCCGCCCTGGAGGTGGATCTGCCCGGCGACGTTCAGCGCCGGGGAGTCCCGTACGTCGTCGGAGTCCGGCTTGAACGCGGCGCCGAGCACCGCGACCCGCTTGCCCAGGAAGGTGCCGTCGCCCAGCGCCTCCCTCGTCATCCCCACCATCTGACCGCGGCGGCGCATGTTGATGGAGTCGATCTCGCGGAGGAAGGTGAGCGCCTGGTCGGCGCCCAGCTCACCGGCGCGGGCCATGAAGGCCCGGATGTCCTTGGGCAGGCAGCCGCCGCCGAAGCCGATCCCGGCGCGCAGGAACTTCGGGCCGATCCGGTCGTCGTAGCCGATCGCCTCCGCCAGCTTGGCGACGTCACCGCCGGCCGCCTCGCACACCTCCGCCATCGCGTTGATGAACGAGATCTTGGTGGCCAGGAAGGAGTTGGCGGAGGTCTTCACCAGCTCGGCGGTGGGGAAGTCCGTCACCACGAACGGGGAGCCCTCGGCCATCGGGGTGGCGTACACCTCGCGCAGCGTCTTCTCGGCGGCCGCGCTCTCCACACCGACCACGATCCGGTCCGGGCGCAGGGTGTCCTGGACGGCGAAGCCCTCGCGCAGGAACTCCGGGTTCCAGGCCAGCTCGGCGTCGGCGCCGACCGGGGCGTTGTCGGCGAGCAGCTTCGCCAGCCGCTCCGCGCTGCCCACCGGCACGGTCGACTTGCCGACGACCAGCGCGGGCCGCTTCAGATGCGGGGCGAGCGAGCCGAACGCGGCGTCCACGAAGCTCATGTCGCAGCCGTACTCGCCGTGCTTCTGCGGGGTGTTCACGCAGACGAAGTGCACGTCGCCGAAGTCGGCCACCTCCTCGTACGAGGTGGTGAACCGCAGCCGTCCGCTGGACCCCTCGATCCCGGCCACATGGCGGCGCAGCAGCTCCTCCAGGCCGGGCTCGTACATCGGCACCCGGCCGGCCTGGAGGGTGTCGATCTTCTCCTGGACCACGTCCAGGCCCAGCACCTCGAAGCCCAGCTCCGCCATGGCCGCCGCATGGGTGGCGCCGAGGTATCCGGTGCCGATCACGGTGATCTTGAGGGCCATGGGGTGAGCTCCATCGACGTGCGCGTACGGGGACGGGAGGGACTGCGCCCGAGCATAACCGCGCCGCCCGCCGGGCACCGTTCGGTCACCGGGGGGTGCGGGCCCGCTGTCACCAAGCTCACGCGCGACCCACATATGCCGAATCCCGGGCCGGCCACTAAAATTCAGGTTACTTAACGGTAGTTAGCAGGACCGCGACAGCAGTCCAGAGCTGATCCACAGCCGGTCCGCAGCACAAGGGGAGTGAGTGCACAGTGGCGGGAACGCCTGACTTCGATCTGTACCGCCCGTCCGAGGAGCACGACATGCTCCGGGACACCGTCCGCGCGCTCGCCGAGGCCAAGATCACGCCGTTCGCCGCAGCGGTCGACGAGGAGGCCCGCTTCCCCCAGGAGGCGCTGGACGCGCTCGTCGCCTCCGACCTGCACGCCGTGCACGTACCGGAGAGCTACGGGGGCACGGGCGCCGACGCGCTCGCCACCGTGATCGTCATCGAGGAGGTGGCCCGCGCCTGCGCCTCCTCCTCCCTGATCCCGGCCGTCAACAAGCTGGGCTCGCTGCCGGTGATCCTCTCCGGCTCCGAGGAGCTGAAGAAGAAGTACCTGGGCCCGCTCGCCAAGGGCGACGCGATGTTCTCGTACTGCCTCTCCGAGCCGGACGCCGGCTCCGACGCGGCCGGCATGAAGACCAAGGCCGTGCGCGACGGCGACTTCTACGTCCTCAACGGCGTGAAGCGCTGGATCACCAACGCGGGCGTCTCCGAGTTCTACACGGTCATGGCGGTCACCGACCCGGCCAAGCGCTCCAAGGGCATCTCCGCCTTCGTCGTGGAGAAGGGCGACGCCGGGGTCTCCTTCGGCGCCCCGGAGAAGAAGCTCGGCATCAAGGGCTCGCCCACCCGCGAGGTCTACCTCGACAACGTCCGCATCCCCGCCGACCGCATGATCGGCGCCGAGGGCACGGGCTTCGCCACCGCGATGCAGACCCTGGACCACACCCGGATCACCATCGCCGCCCAGGCCCTCGGCATCGCCCAGGGCGCCCTGGACTACGCCAAGGGCTACGTGCAGGAGCGCAAGCAGTTCGGCAAGCCGATCGCCGACTTCCAGGGCATCCAGTTCATGCTGGCCGACATGGCGATGAAGATCGAGGCCGCCCGCCAGCTCACCTACGCCGCCGCCGCCAAGTCCGAGCGCGGCGACGCCGACCTCACCTTCCAGGGCGCCGCCGCCAAGTGCTTCGCCTCCGACGTCGCCATGGAGGTCACCACCGACGCCGTCCAGCTCCTCGGCGGCTACGGCTACACCCGCGACTACCCGGTCGAGCGCATGATGCGCGACGCCAAGATCACCCAGATCTACGAGGGCACCAACCAGGTCCAGCGCATCGTCATGGCCCGCAACCTGCCGTAACCCCCACCCGCCCCCCGCCCCCCTTCGCCGCGAAAGCCCCGCCCCCCGGAAGCACCCCCGGGGAGCGGGGCTCTCTCGTGAACCGCGACCGCTCGGGCCGCCCCAGCCCGTACCACCGCAGGAACGCCTCCCGCACCTCGTCCCAGAGGGCCCGGGGGCCGTACTGCTCGACCCCGTACCGCTCGGCGTCCGGCGTGTACTCCACAGTCGCCCACGAGGCGCCGTCATCCGCCAGCAACCACAAGGTGGCCTCGCCGCTCCCGTCGTCCGCCTCGCACCAGCGGTACCAGGCGTCGGTGAGGTGGAGCCCGACGAAGAAGGCGGAATCATCCTGGACGACATGCTGCGGCGGAACGTCGGTCGTCCCCCTTCCTGACGCGACCCGCAGCGGCCCGACGGCCCAGGGCGCCCGGGTGGCCGGACACATCCGGGAGCCCCGGGCCGCTGCCGCCATTGCGCGCCCCGCCCGGAGCCCCGCCCTCACTTCTCCGTGACGGTGACCTTCTCGTCGTTCTGGATCTGCTTCACCAGCTCCTTGACCTTCTCCTGGTTCCAGACCAGGTTCCCGCCCCGGGCGCCGCTGATGGGCATGTTCATCGAGGTGCCGTCGCCGCCGGTGATGCCCTTCATCGCGAAGAACATCTCCGCCAGGTCGAACAGCGACATGTCCTTGTCCACGATCAGCGTGTCCAAGCCGGCGCCCATCGTCGGGTAGAGCTTGAACGGGTTGATGATCGTGCCCGGGGTGGCCGCCTGGCTCGCCAGCGCGGAGAGGAACTTCTGCTGGTTCTTGGTGCGGGCGAGGTCCGACTCGGCGAAGGCGTACCGGGTGCGGACGAAGGCCAGCGCCTGCTCGCCGTTGAGCTCCTGCTTGCCGGCCTGGAAGTCGGCGCCGGACTTCTTGTCCTTGAACGCCTTGGGGATGTCCAGCTCCACGCCGCCGAGCGCGTCCACGATGTTGGCGAACCCGGCGAAGCCGATCTCCGCGTAGTGGTCGATGCGCAGCCCGGTGTTGTGCTCCACGGTGCGCACCAGCAGCTCGGGGCCGTCCTCCGCGTAGGCGGCGTTCAGCTTCACCCGCCGCCCCTGCGCCGGGAAGGTCTTGCCCGACTCCGAGCCGACGAACTTGGGGATCTCCACATCCGAGTCGCGGGGCAGCGAGACCATGGTGTTCCCGCCGCCGCAGGCGGCCAGGATCATCATCGAGTCGGTCCGCTTGCCCTCCGCAGAGCCGGTGTGGAGCTTCTTCTTCTCCTCGGCGGACATGCCCTCGCGGCTGTCCGAGCCGACGATCAGATACGTGGTGCAATCGTCCTCGGAGGGGCGGTCGATGACCTTGCCGAGGTCCACCTCGCGGCGCACCTTGCCGTCCGCCCAGAAGTACGTGCCGACGCTGGTGCCGACCACCGCGACCAGCAGCACGATGGCGCCGACCTTCAGCCGCTTGCGCCAGTCGGGAGCCTGGCCCGGGGGTCTGCCGGGGGAGCCGGGACGGCCGGGACCGCCCGGGCCGCGCCCACCGGGACCGCGCCCGCCGGGGCTGCCGTAGACCTGGCCGGTGTTGTACCCGCTGTCGTAGCCGGAGGGCGGGCCCTGCCGCGGAATGTCCTGGTATCCGCCGGGGGCGGACTGGGGCGGCGACTGCGGAGGGACGCCGGGCCGCTGCACGTGCCGCATCACCCGGGCGCCCTCCGCCTGGGCGTCGGCGCTGCCGCGGCCGTAACGCGCGTTGCGGTCGTCGTTTCTTCCCTCTGGCCAGTCATTCATGCGGATAGTGTGCAGGCCGCGTCCGGTCGGGTGACAGAGCGGGTGGGAGTTCGGGGCGCCCCTGTAGCGAAGCTGATGCAATGCCCCGGCCACCGCTCCAGGTCACGCCCCGCGCGAAGCCCCTCCCAGCCGTCCGCGTGAGCCCGCCCACACCCGCCCCGAGCTGGCGCGGAGCACGCCCCGGCCCCGGCATAAGGTGGAGGGCATGACAGACCAGGCCATGCCCGAGGCGGGACGGCGGGAGGCGCCGGGCACCCCGGAGCCCAAGGCCACCTCGGCGTCCCGCACCACCCTCAGCCACATCATGACCGGCAGCGACACCAACCTCCTCGGTACGGTGCACGGCGGCGTGATCATGAAACTGGTGGACGACGCCGCCGGCGCGGTCGCGGGCCGCCACTCCGGCGGGCCGGCCGTCACCGCCTCCATGGACGAGATGGTCTTCCTGGAGCCGGTACGGGTCGGGGACCTGGTCCATGTCAAGGCGCAGGTCAACTGGACCGGCCGGTCCAGCATGGAGGTCGGCGTCCGGGTCATGGCCGAGCGGTGGAACGAGTCCACCCCCGCCACCCAGGTCGGCAGCGCCTACCTGGTGTTCGCCGCCGTCGACGCGGACGGCAAGCCCCGCCCCGTACCGCCGGTCGTCCCGGAGAGCGAGCGCGACAAGCGCCGCTACCAGGAGGCGCAGATCCGCCGCACCCACCGGCTGGCCCGCCGCCGGGCCATCAAGGAGCTGCGCGAGAAGCGCGCGGCCGAGGGCTTCGAGGACTGAGCCGCCCGCACGGCGTCACGAGCAGACCACCTGGTCGCCGGTGACCACACCGGACTCGCCCTGGTAGGCGTTCTCCGCCCGCACCGGCAGCACCCCCGCGTAGTTGGCGCCCGCCGCCACCTTCAGGGTGGCGCCGAGACCGGGGGCCTGGCGCAGCTCGCAGCCGGGCAGCGCGGTCGCCAGCGAGCGCGCCGAGCGGTCCCAGCGCGGGTCGAAGAAGACGACGGTGCGGTTCAGGTCGCGGCGCGGCCAGTTGCCGGGGGCGCCGGAGGTGCGGAAGCCGGTGGACTTGAGCGCGGTGTCCACCTTGGCGCCCAGCCCGCCGAGCGGTGTCCCGTTGTAGACCTGCACCCGGATCTGCTGCGGGGACACCTCCACCAGCTTTCTGCGGACCGTGGCCGCGCGCGGCAGCTGCGGGGCGAGCGGCTTGTCCTCCCGTACCGCGTCGAACAGCTTCTCCGCCTTCGGCAGGTCCCACTTCACCGTCGAGCCGATGCCCTTCACCGGGAAGCCGGTGCTGCTCACCGGCACCGAGGTGAACTCCGAGGACGCGGCGGTGAAGCCCTTCATCGCCTTGGCCAGCGTCAGCATCTCCTCGCTGCCGAAGCCGGTGTCGGCCCGCACCGAGCTGAGCATGGCGGTGGCGACCTGCTGGAAGCGGACCGGGTTGAGCAGCACCCCGCTGTCGGTGGCCTGGTCGATCAGCGCGGCCACGAACTTCTGCTGGCGCTGCATCCGGCCCAGGTCGGAGGCGCCGTCCACATGGCGGGAGCGCACGTACTGCAGGGCCTGGCCGCCGTCCAGCCGGTAGGTGCCGGGGGGCAGCCGCAGCCCGGTGTGGGTGTCGTTCATCGGCTTGGCGGTGCAGATCTCCACCCCGCCGACCGCGTCCACGGTCCGCATGAAGCTGGTGAAGTCGACCTCCAGATAGTGGTCGATCTTCACCTTGGTCATCTTCTCCACGGTGCGCACCGTCAGCCCCGGCCCGCCCTCCGCGTACGCGGCGTTCAGCTTCACCGGGTGCTCCTGGTGCTGCTTGCCGGTGGTGGTGTCGGTGTGCGGCGGCAGCATGGCGTAGC
The DNA here is from genome assembly GCF_023218175.1 of Streptomyces lichenis. Lineage (GTDB taxonomy): Bacteria > Actinomycetota > Actinomycetes > Streptomycetales > Streptomycetaceae > Streptomyces > Streptomyces lichenis. The sequence goes on from NZ_JALPTH010000030.1 coordinate 77,407, forward strand.
TGTCCCGGGGCAGCGAGATCATGCTGGCCCGCTTCCGGTCGGCCGAGACATGCACCAGCATGATCGTGTCGGTGCAGTGGCAGGGCGCCCCGCCCAGCCGGTAGCGGACCTTCTCGGTCTGGGTGATCCTTTCCCGGCCGTCGGTGCCGACCAGCAGGATGTTGGTGCCGTGGCCGGCCTCCGGGCGGTTCTTCATGTCCTTGAACGGGTCGATGCGCCCGATCCCGGTGTCCAGGCTGCTGATCATGGCGTGCCCGATCCCGCCCGCGGCCAGCACCAGCATGGACGCGGCCGTCGCCAGCCGGGTCGCCCACCGCCCCCGCCCCCGGGGCCGCGCGGCCCGTGCGGCGGAAGCGGTACGGGAGGGGGCCCGGGACGGCGTACGGGACGATGTGCGCGGTTCCGGTTTCCGCCCCCGGCCCGGCGTCTGCCGCCCACCGCCGGACCTCTCCCGCCTCTCGTCCGACCCCTGCCGCCCCTCGCCCGACGGTGCTGCGGGCCGTCTCGGCTGCCCCGGTCCCGGGGTCCTCGACGGGGCGGGTCGGCGGGGCGGTGTGGGCACGTGGGGGACACCTCCGCGTCGGACCGTGGTCCGGGGAGCGGACCGGGCAGGAACAGTAGGCCCATACGATCAGCGGTGGGCCGCATAGCCCGGGCGGCGCGCAAGGGTGTCCCCCGTTCGCGGTAACGTGGCCGCCTCTCCCGCGCCCCGCGCGACCCCCGCCCCCACCGCCGTACCTCCGAAGGAACCCCATGCCCCCGACGCCGGAACCGACGCCGACGGCCGTGCCGACCCCGACCCCGGCCCCGATCCCGAACTCGGCCCCGAGCGCGGCTCCGTCCCCGACTCCGGTCTCCGTGATCATGCCGGTGCTCAACGAGGAGCGGCACCTGCGCAGTGCGGTCCGCCACATCCTGGAGCAGGAGTACGAGGGCGAGATGGAGGTGGTGATCGCGCTCGGCCCGTCCACCGACCGGACCGACGAGATCGCCGCCGAGCTGGTACGCGAGGACCCCCGGGTCCGTACCGTGCCCAACCCCACCGGCCGCACCCCCGCCGCCCTCAACGCGGCGATCAAGGCCTCCCGCCACCCCGTCGTGGTGCGGGTGGACGGCCACGGCCTGCTCTCCCCGAACTACATCGCCACCGCCGTCCGGCTGCTCGCCGAGACCGGTGCGCAGAACGTCGGCGGCATCATGCACGCCGAGGGGGAGAACGCCTGGGAGGACGCCGTCGCCGCCGCGATGACCTCGAAGATCGGCGTGGGCAACGCGGCCTTCCACACCGGCGGCGAGGCGGGCCCGGCCGAGACCGTCTACCTGGGCGTCTTCCGCCGGGAGGCGCTGGAGACCCAGGGCGGCTACAACGAGGAGTTCATCCGCGCCCAGGACTGGGAGCTGAACTTCCGCATCCGCGAGGCCGGCGGGCTGATCTGGTTCTCGCCCGAGCTGCGCGTGCGGTACCGGCCGCGGCCCAGCGTGCGGGCGCTGGCCAAGCAGTACAAGGACTACGGCCGCTGGCGCCATGTCGTCGCCCGCTACCACTCGGGCTCCATCAACCTGCGCTACCTCGCCCCGCCGACGGCCGTCTGCGCGATAGCGGCCGGCCTGGTCGCGGGCGCGGTCCTCACCCCGTACGCCTTCGTCGTCCCGGCCGGCTACCTCGCGGCGATCACGGCCGGTTCGGTGCCGGCCGGCAAGGGGCTGCCGCTCAAGGCCCGGCTGCGCATCCCGGTGGCCCTGGTCACCATGCACATGTCCTGGGGCTACGGCTTCCTCACCAGCCCCCGCGCGCTGGCCCGCAAGGTCATCGCCAGCCGCCGCCCGGCCGTCACCACCGACCCGGACCGGGCGGACACGGCGGTCTGACCCGAGGGAGGGGGGCGGCGGCCCGCCGCCTCCCACCCTCGGCAGCGCGCCACCAGCGGCGCGGCCCCGTCTCCCGCCCCGGCCGCGGTCTACCAGCGGTACGGCTCGTAGACCGGCATACAGCCGCTGTCGGTGGCGTTCAACGCGTCCGCGTCCTTCGGCAGGTCGCCCGCCTTGGGCTTCTCCGCCTTCGGGAACGCGGAGCCCTCGGTCCAGTCGGCGCCCACGGTCAGGGTCAGCACCGGGACGTCCCCGGCCCGTACCGCGCCGGTCGGCAGCCCCAGCGCCTTGGCGACGGAGAGGGCGTCGGCCCGCTCCTCCGCCCCGCCGCCGGCCCGGTAGACCAGGGCGGTCTTCTCGCTCGGGTCCACCTGGTCCGAGGCGGTCGCGGCGGTGAACCCCCCGGCCCGCAGCGCCTCGGCGACCGCGCCGGCCCGCCCCTTCACCAGCTTTCCGTCCTCCCCGCCGGTGCCGTTGACCACGCTGATCCCGATGGTGTCCGGCTCGGCGGCTGCCGGTCCGCTCGGCGTCGGCTCGGGACGGGGCGAGGTCTTCGGCGCGGAGGTGTCCGCGGACTCCTCCGCGCGCTTGTCCCGGTCACCGGGCTCGCCGTTGGAGTCGAAGGCGACGTCCTCGCGGAGCAGGGTGAACAGCTTCTCCGCGTCGGAGTCGACGGGCACCAGGTGGTTGCGGTTGCCGACGTACTCCTGGGTCGGCAGCGTCGTCATGGTGATCCGGTCCAGCGGCACGTCCCGCAGCTCCATGGCGAGGTCGAACAGCCGCATCACCGAGCCCAGTTCGTCGGAGACCTGGAGCGCCTTGGTGCCCTCCTCGGCCAGGTCCATGATCCTGCCGGTGCCGGTGAACGCGTTCTGCTCCTTGAGCTTGCGGATCAGCGCGCTGATGTACATGTGCCGGGCCTTGGCGCGGCCCTGGTCGTTGTAGAAGGCGTGCCGGGTGCGCAGCCACTGGAGGGCCTGCTCGCCCTTGACCTCGGTGGTGCCCTTCTTGAGCTTCAGCCCGGACCCGCCGCTGACCGCCGCCGTCGGCCGGTCCCACACGTTCTGCTCGACGCAGACCGGGACGCCCTCGACCGCGTCGGCCATCCGCACCAGACCGGCGAAGTCGACCATCATCCAGTGGTCGATGTAGACCCCGGTCAGCTTCTCCCAGGTGGCCAGCGTGCAGCCCGGACCGCCGCGCGCCAGCGACTCGTTGATGATCATGGTGGTCGGCTGGTACGTCTTGCCGCTCCCCGGGTCCTTGCACTCCGGGATGTCCACCCGGGTGTCCCGCGGAATGCTGGTGATGGAGGCGTTCTTCCGGTCGGCCGAGACATGCAGCAGCATCTGGACGTCGGCCCGGGGCGGGGTGCCGCGGTTCTCCCGGCTGCCGCCGAGGGCGATGTTCTCGTCGGAGTTACGGCTGTCCGAGCCGAGGAGCAGGATGTTGAGCGGGGTCTTGCCGGCCGCGTCGGGCCCGGACCTGGTCACTCCGCTCTTGCCGCTGCTGCGTTCGCTGCTGCGGAGGTTGCCGTCCAGATGGCGGTAGTACAGGTAACCGGCCCCGGCCGTGCCGAGTATGAGCAGCGAGAGCACCGAGGCGCTCCACCGCAGGATCCGCCGCCCCTTGCGGGGTCTCGGCCCGCCACCGCCCCCGGTGGCCGCACCCGAGGAGCCCGCCCCCGAGCCCGTACCGGATGCCGATCCCGAGCCCGTACCGGCCGCCGATCCCGAGCCCGTACCGGAGTCCGCCCCTGCGGACCCGGCTCCCGCTCCCGCCCCCACCGCCGTCCCCGCCGTCTCCGGTCTGCGGCCCCGGGGGCGGGGTACGCGCTCCCCGCCGACCTTGCTGCCTCGTCCCACCCCTGGTCCCCCCTGCCCCTACGGCTGCGCCGCCGCGTTCACCGCGGCGGCGCCATCGGCCGTGTCCGTGTCCGTGTCACTGTGCGCAGATGCGCTTGTCGGCCCCGACCTGGCCCACGTCCGGCGCCTTCTTCGGCGGGGCGATGGACACCCCGGCCCCCTTGAAGTCGCCACCGAGCACCAGCTTCATCGGCTGCATGGCCTCCGCGTCCTCGGCGGCCGGCTTCATCGCCGACGCCGGAAGCCCCATCAGATCGGCCAGCTTGCGCGCCTGGCCGGCCTGGTTCGGCCCGTACTCCAGGCTCGTCTTGTCCTGCTCCTTCGGGGCGTTGCTCTGGTTCGAGGACTTCAGCACGCCCTGCTGGTTCTGCAGCCAGCTGAGCGTCTGCTGCGCCGCACCGGCGATCCCGCTGCCGTTGTAGACGTCCACCCGCACCTCGGAGGCCTCGGCGCGGTCGCCCTTGAGCAGCGCCTCCTGCTTGCTCTTGGCCGCCTTCTCCTTCTTCTTGACCTCGGTGAAGGAGACATCGTTCTGGATCATGCTGAACACCTGCGGTGCCTTGGCCTGGTCCAGCACGACGGTGGCCTTGACCGTCTCCGCCGGGTTGTCCTGGACCGGGACGGTCGCGAAGGTGATGTTCTTCAGGTCGATCGAGCTGATCTCCTGCCCCAGTCCGGTCAGCTTGGGGATGTCGCCGATGCCCTTGTCCACGGTGAGCGCCTGGGTGACGGCGTCCGCCAGGTTGTACATCCGCTTGGGGTTGCCGAGCGTCTCCTCCTTCATCTTCCGGATCATCGACGCGATGAACTGCTGCTGCTGCTTGATCCGGTCGAGGTCGCTCTCGTTGCCCAGGCCGTGCCGGTTCCGCAGGAAGGCGAGTGCCTGCTCACCCATGATCGTGTGGTCGCCCGCGTCCAGGTTCAGCTTGGAGGACTTGTCCCGGATCGGCTCGGCCAGGCACACCTCCACCCCCTCGATGGCCGTGGTCAGCGTCTTCACCGCGTTGAAGTCCGCCATCATGAAGTGGTCCGGCTTGACGCCGATCAGCTTCTCCACCGTGCGCATGGTGCAGCCGGGGTCGCGCCCCTCCACACCGAAGCTCTCGTTGAACCGGGTGAACGGGTTGCCGGGGATGACCTTGGTGGAGCCGTCCGGCTGCTTGGTGGGGCAGTCGGGGATCTCGGTCTTCAGATCGCGCGGGATGCTGAGCGCGGTGGCGTTGGTGCGGTCCTCCGACACATGGAAGAGGAAGGTCGTGTCGGCGTGGCCGGTGGAGTTCTCGCGGTCGCCGTAGGCCTCGTTCCCCTCGCCGGTACGGACGTCCGAGCCCAGGATGAGGATGTTGATCGGACCGTCCTTGAGCGAGCCGCCGTTGGCCGCGTCACCCACGTCGATCGTGTTGATGTTGCCGTTCAGCTTGTTGTAGATGACGTACGCGGTGACCGAGGCGCCCACGACCACGAAGCCCATGATCCCGGCCGTCCACAGCACGGCCTTCTTCTTCCCGGACGCGCCCTGCTTGCGCTTGCGGCGGCCGCGCGGGTCCGGCGGCGCGGCGGCGGTGCGGCGGCGCTGGCCGGGCACCGGGCGGGCCGGGTCGGCGGAGGTACGCGAACCGGAACCGCTCCGCGAGCCCGATCCCGTACGCGTACCGGACCCCGATCCCGTGCGCGAGCCGGACCCGGAACCCGTGCGCGAGCCGGACCCGGAACCCGTCCGCGAGCCGGACCCCGATCCCGTCCGCGAGCCGGACCCCGATCCCGTACGCGTACCGGACCCGGATCCTGCCCCCGTGCGCGTACCGGAGGCGGAGTCCTTGCGCGGGCCGGGAGCCCGGCGGCGCGCGGAGGGTCCGGCGGCGCCGTGGGCCGTTCCGGTCTCCGGCTGCTGCGGTCCGGAACGGTCCAGTCGCAGTTCGTAGTTGCCGGTCTCCGGGTTCAGCACCCATTGGTCTGCGGGATCGATGTCCTCCACCCGCCCACGGCTCTGCGCATCCACGGTGCTTGGGTCCTCCGTCGGTGCCACTCAAGGCGCCTCGTTCCCCAAGGAGGACGCCCGGGTCCAAAATCCGGTTGCGTGCGAACCACGGTCTGGAGCACCCCGGATCGCGTCACACTATCCGCCCAGTTCAGCGCGGGGCGACGCCCGTGACAAATTCCACCCTCTTTACAACTGGGCAATCCGCTCAATCCGCGTAGATGGACGCCCGGTCCTTGGTTAGGGCTTTACTCGCGGGTACGGCCGTCAAGGCGACGGCGGCGCTACGGGCAGGCGCCCGAGGCCGCGTTGGTGCCGGTGAAGGTGGGCAGGGCGGACGGCTTGCGCTTCCGGTTGCCGGCGGCGCCCGATTCGTTTGGGTCGTCCTCCGGCTCGACCGCCACCGGCTTGTCCGCGCGCAGCCGTCCGAAGAGGGCGTTCGCCTGCGGCTGCACCAGTTCGTCCCGGTTCGCGTCCTCGCGGTACGGGCGCCGGGGCACCGTCAGGAACTGCACCTTCTCCGTGGGCACCCCGCGCATCGCCCGGGTCAGGTCGTACAGGTCCTTCAGCGAGTCCAGCCCCGGGTCGGTGGTGAGCGACCTGGTCGCCGCGTCGAGCACCGGATACAGCCGGGTCGGGTTGAGCAGCACGCCGTTGCTCTGCACCTTGTTCACCAGCGCGCCCAGGAACTGCTGCTGGCGGTCCATCCGCGCGGTGTCACTGCCGTTGCCGAGCGTCTTGCGGGCCCGTACGTAGCCGAGGGCCTGCTCGCCGTCGAGCGTCCGGGCGCCCGCCTTCAGGTCCACCTTGGCGTCCGGGTCGTGGATCGGCTGCCGTACGCACACCCGCACCCCGCCGACCGCGTCCACCATCTTCTTGAACCCCCCGAAGTCGACCACGATGTGGTGGTCCACCCGGATACCGGTCAGCTTCTCCAGGGTCCGGATGGTGCAGGCCGTGCCGCCCACCTCGAAGGCCTTGTTGAACTGGGCGAAGGCGGCCGGCGCGGTGCCGCCCTCGCGGTCGCGGCAGCTCGGCGTGCGCACCATCAGGTCGCGCGGCACCGAGACGGCCGTCGCGCGGCGCCGGTCGGCGGCCAGGTGCACCAGGATCGCGGTGTCCGAGCGCTGGGTGCCCTTGTCCCGTCCGTAGGCGGAATTGCCGCTGCCGGCCCGGGTGTCGGAGCCGAGGAGCAGGATGTTCCGCGCCCCGTGCGCCAGCGAGGCCGGCCGCTCGCGCTCGTACCGCTCCAGTTCGGCGGCGGCCGAGGTGTCGGTGGTGATGTTGCCGTCCAGCTTCCGGTACAGCCACCAGCCGCCCCCGGCCGCGGCCAGCACACTGAGCGCCCCGGTGAACGCCACCACCCGCAGCCAGCGGGGCCGCCGGTACGAGGAGGGCGCGGCCCCCGCCCGCGCGGCCGGCCCCGGAACCCCGTCCCGGGCGGGCCACCCGGGGGGTGCGTCCTGAGCGCCGTCCCGGGCGGGCCAACCCGGTGGCGGGGCCTGGGCGTTCCCGTTCCCGTTCCTGCCCCCGTTCCCGCTTCCGCTTCCGCTCCCGTTCCTGCCCCCGTTCCCGTTCCCGATCCCGCTTCCGCCGGGCTGGGGCGGGCGGCGCGGCTTGTTCGGGCGACCGGACGACGAGTGGCCCCGCTCACCGCCGGGCTGGCGGCCCCGGCCGCTCCCGGGCCGGCCGGCCCGGCCGGAGGGCCGCTTGCGGCGCCCACCGCGGCCGGGGTCCGGGGGCGTGCCGGGGCTGTCCGTCACCTGGTCGTCCCGCCCTTCCTCGCCGCCTGGGCCGTACGCCTCCCGGCGCCGGCGCATCCGTTCCTCCGATCATCCGACGGAGTGGGCGCCGGGACCCGGTGGAACGGCCCCGCTGTCCGCCGGACGGGTGGCGCGGCGGGGATACCGCGAGGCCCGGGCGCGGCTCAGGGACCGGGCTCAGCGCAGGGTGTGCGTGATCCGCTCGCTGCCGACCCGCTTCTCCAGCTCCGCCGCGCCCAGCCGATCGAGGTTCCGGCACAGCACCACCGAGGCGCCCGCCGCCAGCGGCGCGTACAGCCCCGCCGACAGCCCCTCCCACCCGTCGTACGGCAGCGCCGACAGCACCCGGGAACCGGTGGTCAGCCCCAGCCGGCCGGCGTCGGCCCGGGCCCGCTCCACCAGTTCGGCGCCGGTCAGTTCGGCGCCGCCGACCGCGAGCGCCGGGGTGTCCGGGTCCACCGGGACGTACGGGGCGAAGACATCGCCCTGGGTGGGCACCTCGACCGCGTAGTCGTCGTAACCCTCCGGCGCGGCCGGGAAGCGGCGGCCCAGCGGGGCCAGCGACAGCGCCAGCCGCTCACCGGGGCAGGCCAGCCCGTCCGCCAGCCGGTCAGGACCGGCCACCACATGGTCCGCGAGCGAGGGGTCGCCGCCCACGTCGGCCACCACGCCCACCGAGGCGCAGGCCACCAGCCACACCGCGGTCTGCCAGTGCGCCGGAAGCAGCAGCGCCACCCGTTCGCCCGGCTCGGCGGAGAGCCCGTCCTGCAGCAGATTGGCGGTCTTGGCCACCCAGTTGGCGAAGGTGGCCACCGACAGTTCGACGCGTTCACCGGTGGCGTCGTCGTAGAAGGTGACCAAGGGGCGGGCCGGGTCCGCGGCGAGCGCGGATCGCAGCAGGTCGGCGGGGGTGCGGTCGCTGGCGTTCACCCGCGCAAGGGTACGCGCGCGAGCGCGGCGTACGGGGCCGTACCGGTGACGGCGGGTCCACCGGATGGCCGACGGGCCGTCACGTCCCGTACGGAGCAACCGGCAGGCGAAGCCGCGCCGACGCGGCCCACGATCGGCTCATGCGTGCCAACCTAGCTCTCGCGATCGGCGTCGCGTGCACCGCGGCGCTGGTGATCCCGCTCTCGTCGCCCGCCGCCGCCCACCCGGCCCCGAACGACGCCCCCGTCAGCGCGCGGCACACCGCCGCCACCGCGCCCGCCACCGGCCCTGCCGCCAGGTCCGCCGCCACCGCCCCCTCCGCCCGGACCGGTGCCGCCGTTTCCGGCTCCACCCAGTCCGTGCCGCTGGTCGGCCTGCGCGCCGACCAGACCACCGGCGCCCCGCAGCAGGGCCTGTCCCAGCGCGACACCAAGCCGTTCTCGCTGCTGGGGGTGGTGTGGGAGGAGCCCGCGGCCGCCCTCGACGGCACCGTCCAGGTCCGCACCCGGGCCGCCGCCACCGGGGACTGGTCCGAGTGGCAGGACCTGGAGACCCACAACGAGGCGCACGGCGCCGACGCCGGCACCGCCGAGGGCGACGCGGACACCCTGCGCGGCTCCACCGCCCCGCTCTGGGTGGGCGCCTCGGACGGCGTCGAGGTGCGGGTACGGGCCGAGGCCCCCCGCGAGGGCTCCACCGCCGCCACCCCCCTCCCGCGCGGCCTGCGGGTGGACCTGGTCGACCCGGGCGACGACCCCGCCGCCGCCCCGGGCACCACCACCCCCGGCAACACCTCCGTCGAGCCCCAGCCGGGCAGCGGGGAGACCGCCGCCGACAGCCCCCTCACCGGCGCCATGCTGACCGCCGAGGAGTCCGCCGCCTCCGCCGTCAACGCCGAGCACGCCCCGCTGGGCGCGCTGGAGATCCCCGAGCTGTCGCAGGCCGATACCGAGGCGCTGTACGCCGAGGAGGCGGCCGAACGGAGCGAGCAGGCCGGCCAGGTGCCCGCCGCCAAGCCGTACGTCGGCCCGCGACCGGGCATCACCACCCGCAAGGGCTGGGGCGCCGACGAGAGCATGCGGGAGAAGAACTTCGTCTACACCAAGTCGGTGCAGGCCGCGTTCGTCCACCACAGCGCCACCGGCAACAACTACTCCTGCAGCCAGTCCGCCTCCGTGCTGCGCGGTATCTACCGCTACCACGTCAAGAGCAGCGGCTGGCGCGACTTCGGCTACAACTTCGCCGTCGACAAGTGCGGAAAGATCTACGAAGGCCGGGCGGGAGGCGTGGCCAAGGCGGTGCTCGGCGCCCACACCCTCGGCTTCAACTCCAACAGCATGGGCGTCGTGGTGCTCGGCACCTACAGCTCCTCCACCCCGCCGGCGGCCGCGGTCACCGGCGTCGCCAAGCTCACCGCGTGGAAGCTCGGCCTCTGGGGCAAGAACCCGAAGGGCACGGTCACCCTCACCTCGGGCGGCTCGAACCTGTACAAGAAGGGCGTACGGGTCAAGATGAACGTCATCTCGGGCCACCGCGACGGCTTCTCCACCGAGTGCCCGGGCGCCAAGCTCTACGGCCGCCTCGGCACCGCCCGCTCCACCGCCGCCAGGCTCCAGGGGCGCTGACCCGGCCGCCCCGACCGCGACCGTCACCCCGCCCGGGTCCGGTGTCCGCCCCGGTGCCGCCCGGGCGGGCACCGGGCACCCGCCCACCGTCTGCCTACACTGTCCGCTCGTGTCGGTCATACGACCGAGGTGGCCCATCGACCGGACCCAGCAGGAAGCAGAGACGACAGGTGACAGAAGCGATCCTCCTGGTCGGTGGCAAGGGCACCCGGCTGCGTCCGATGACGGTCCACACCCCCAAGCCGATGGTCCCGGCCGCGGGTGTGCCCTTCCTCACCCACCAGCTGGCCCGCGCCCGGGCGGCCGGCGTCGAGCACATCGTGCTGGCGACCTCCTACCTGGCGGAGGTCTTCGAGCCGTACTTCGGCGACGGCTCCTCGCTCGGCCTGCACTTGGAGTACGTGACCGAGGTCGACCCGCTCGGCACCGGCGGCGCCATCCGCAACGTGGCCTCGCGGCTGCGCTCCGGCCCCGACGAGCCGGTGCTGATCTTCAACGGCGACATCCTGACCGGGCTGGACATCAAGGCCCTGGTGGACACCCACGAGACCTCCGGCGCGGACGTCTCCCTCCACCTCACCCGGGTCGAGGATCCGCGCGCCTTCGGCCTGGTCCCGACCGACCCGAATGGCCGGGTCACCGCCTTCCTGGAGAAGCCGCAGACCCCCGAGGAGATCGTCACCGACCAGATCAACGCGGGGGCGTACGTCTTCCGCCGCTCGGTCATCGACACCATCCCGGCCGGCCGGCCCGTCTCCGTCGAACGCGAGACCTTCCCCGGGCTGCTCGCCGACGGCGCCCACCTCCAGGGCATGGTCGACTCCACGTACTGGCTGGACCTGGGCACCCCGCAGGCCTTCGTCCGCGGCTCCGCCGACCTGGTGCTCGGCCGCGCCCCCTCCCCGGCGGTGCCCGGCCGCCGCGGCGAGCGGCTGGTGCTGGACGGCGCCGAGGTCGCCGCGGACGCCAAGCTGACCGGCGGCACCGTCGTCGGCGCGGGCGCGGTGGTCGGCGCGGGCGCCCGGATCGAGGGCAGCACCGTCCTGGCCGGCGCGGTCGTGGAGGCCGGCGCGGTGGTCACCGACTCGCTGATCGGCGAGCGCGCCCGGATCGGCGCCCGCACCGTGCTGCACGGCGCGGTCGTGGGCGACGGCGCGGAGGTCGGCGCCGACAACGAGCTGCGCGACGGCGTACGGATCTGGTGCGACGCCCGCATCCCCGACTGCGCGGTGCGCTTCTCCTCCGACCAGTAGCCGACCCGGTCCGGCGGGACTCCGCCCGGTCCGGGGCTACCCTCTCAAGGGTCCCGCACAAGCGGAATCGCCAATTCCGGATTCCGCACCACCCCGACCTCACCCCGACGAACGGCGACGAGACGTGGCAGGCCGCTACGCCCCCGGGCCCCGGCCCACCCGCACCGGTGTGCGCGGTGGCCATGCCCCCACCCCTGTCCACGCCCCCGTGGCCGGCCACGTCCCCGTACCCGCCCAGAAGACCGCCCCGGCCACCGGCTCCCCGGACCCCTCCCGCACCCGGGAGTGGACCCCGCCCTGGCCGCTGGACCTGGGGCTGACCCTCGGCCCGCTGCGGCGCGGCCCCGGCGACCCGGCCTTCCACGCCGCGCCGGACGGCTCCGTCTGGCGGACCAGCCGCACCCCGGCCGGGCCCGGCACCCTCAGGGTCGCCGCCCGGGCCGGGACGGTACGGGCCGAGGCCTGGGGCCCCGGCGCCGACTGGCTGCTCGACGCGCTCCCCGCACTCCTCGGCGCCGACGACGACCCGGGCGCCTTCACCCCCCGCCACCGCCTCCTGGCCGCCACCGAGCGCCGCCGCCCCGGCCTCCGCCTCACCCGGACCGGCCTGGTCATGGCCGAGCTGATCCCGTCCATCCTGGAGCAGAAGGTCACCACCGACGAGGCCTACCGCGCCTGGCGGCTGCTGCTGCGGAAGTACGGCGAGCCCGCGCCCGGTCCGCACGGCGGCAGGCTGTACGTCGTCCCCGAGCCCCGCACCTGGGCCCTCATCCCCTCCTGGGAGTGGCACCGCGCCGGTGTGGACGCCAAACGCTCCGGCACCGTCCTGCGGGCGGTACGGGTGGCCCGGCGGCTGGAGGAGGCCGCCGCGATGACCCCGCCGGAGGCCCGCAGGCGCCTGGAGCTGATCCCCGGCATCGGGCCCTGGACCTCCGCCGAGACCGTCCAGCGCAGCAACGGCGCCCCGGACGAGGTGTCGGTCGGCGACTACCACCTGCCGGGCATCGTCGGCCACGCCCTCGCCGACCGCCGCCAGGCCGGCGACGAGGAGATGCTCGCGCTCCTGGAGCCGTACGCCGGCCAGCGGCACCGCGCCGCCCGCCTCATCCTGCTCAGCGGCCGCACCCCACCCCGCCGCGCCCCCAGGATGACCCCCGGCAACATCGCCGCCCTCTGAGGCCACCCGCACCGAGCTGGGCCATCCTCCAGAGCCACCCGCCCGCCAGGCTCGGCCACCCTCTGAAGCCACCCGGGCCAGGCTTGCCCGCCCTCTGAGCCACTCGGGCCGATCTAGCCACCTAGGCCCAGCTCGGCCGCCCTCTGAGCCCCCCAGGCCAGGCTTGGCCGCACTCTAGAGCCCCCCGGGCCGACCTCGGCCGCCCTGTGAGCCACCCGAGCCGAGCTCGCTCGCCCTCCAGCGCCACCCAGGCCCAGCTCGGCCGCCCTCTGAGCCCCCCACGCCGGGCTCGTCAGCGCACCTCGATGAACGCCTCCGTCGGGCGCGGCGGCCGGAGGGCCGGGGTCACGGCCGGGCGGCCCACCGCCACCGCGCCCATCGGGTCCCAGTGCTCCGGCAGCTCCAGCACCTCGCGGACCACCTCCCGGCAGAACATCGTGGACGACACCCAGGCCGAGCCCAGCTGCTCACCGGCCAGCGCCACCAGCAGGTTCTGCACCCCGGCGCCCGCCGCGACCACGAACATCTCCCGCTCGGCGGTGTCCCGCCGCTCGTCGCCGTAGTGGTGCGAGCCGTCCGTCACCAGGCAGGGCACCACCAGATACGGGGCCCGGCGCAGCACCTCGCCGCGGCGCACCCGGCGGGCGACCGACTCCTCCGAGCGCCCGTCCCGCCGCAGGTCCGCCACCCAGGCGTCCCGCATCGCGTCCAGCAGCCGCACCCGCGACTCGGCCGACTCCAGCAGCACGAACCGCCAGGGCGTGGTGTGGTGCGGCGCCGGGGCGGTCAGCGCGGCGGCCACCGCCCGCCGCACCGCGCCCGGGTCCACCGGCTCGTCGGTGAACTCCCGTACCGTACGGCGCAGTCCGACCGCCTCACGGACCGCCTCCGAGGTGCCCAGCCGGAACATGTCGTCCGCCGCACCCCGTACCAGCGCCCGCGCCCCCGCATCCTCGGCCTCCCCGTCCCGCACCAGGTGGGGCAGGCCCCGGACCACCGCCACCGGCAGCCCGGCCGCCTTCCCCTTCACCAGGTCCCCGGCGGCGGCCAGTTCGTCGGCGCTGGCCACCACCGTCACGTTCAGCGGGTTGCCGTGCGCGTCGGTGCCGCCGCGCAGGTCGTCCAGCACCCGCACCCCGGCCGCGCCGATCGCGATGTCCGTCAGCCCGCTGCGCCAGGGGCGGCCGGAGGTGTCGGTGACGATGACGCCGACGTCCACCCCGAGGGCGTCCCGCAGCCCGGTGCGCAGCGCGCGCGCCGAGGCGTCCGGGTCCTCGGGGAGCAGCAGCACCGTCCCGGCGGCCGTGTTGGAGGCGTCCACCCCCGCGGCGGCCATCACCAGCCCCTGCCGGTTCTCCACGATCCGCAGGGTCCCGCGCCGGGCGACCACCCGCACGGTCTCCGCGTCGATCGCGGCCTCCCGGTCACCGGCCGCGACGATCCGGTCCTCCGCCTTGCTGACGATCTTCGAGGTGACCAGCAGCACATCGCCGTCGACCAGCCCGGGCTCGGTGGCGGCGATCAGCTTGGCCAGATCGTCCCCGGGCCGCACCTCCGGCAGCCCGCCCAGCGCCCACACCCGGAAGGACGGCGCCCCGGCCCCCTCCGACCCCGCGCACCCCTCCCGCGTTCCCGCCGTCCCCGGCGCACTCATCCGCGTACCTCCTCGGCGAGCGCCAGCGCCTCCCGGGCCATCGCCGCGGTCGCGTCCAGGTCGGTCATCATCAGCGGTACGGCACGGCAGCGGATGCCCGCCGCCTCCACCTCGGCCGCCACACCCGCGTCCACCGTGTCCACCAGCCAGCCGTCCAGCAGCCCGGAGCCGTAGTGCGCGGCCACCGCGGCCGCCGTCGCCTCCACCCCGACCGCCGCCAGCACCTTGTCGGCCATCCCGCGCACCGGGGCGCCGCCGACGATGGGGGAGAGGCCGACCACCGGCACCCCGGCGTCGGCGATGGCCTCCCGGATACCGGGCACGGCGAGGATGGTGCCGATGGACACCACCGGGTTCGACGGCGGGAAGAGCACCACGTCCGCCTCGGCGATCGCCTCCAGCACCCCGGGCGCGGGCTTGGCCTGCTCGGCGCCGACCGGCACCACCGCGTGGGCGTCCACCGAGGCCCGCAGCCGCACCCAGTACTCCTGGAAGTGCACCGCCTTGCGCTCGCCGTCCACGTCCACGGCGACATGGGTCTCCACCCGGTCGTCGGACATCGGCAGCAGCCGGACCCCCGGCTTCCAGCGGTCGCACAGCGCCTCGGTCACCGCGCTCAGCGGATAGCCCGCGGCCAGCATCTGGGTGCGCACGATGTGCGTGGCGAAGTCCCGGTCGCCCAGCCCGAACCAGCCGGGCCCCACCCCGTACGCGGCCAGCTCCTCCTTGACGTGGAACGTCTCGTCCGCCCGCC
>NZ_JALPTH010000031.1 GCF_023218175.1 Streptomyces lichenis
GGGGGGGGGGGGGGGGGGGGGGGGGGGGGGGGGGGGGGGTGGGGGGGGGGGGGGCGGGGGGGGGGGGGGGGGGGGGGGGGGCCGTTGGGGGGGGGGGGGGGGGGGGGGAACGCAGGTCAGCCGTCAGCGGATCCGCTGACGGCTGATCGTCTACGGGAACCGGGCCGGGTCCGCCGGTGCCGGGGACGCCGGCCGGCAGCCCTCCATCCCGCCGGTGGCGGTGGCCGGTCCGCCCGGGGGTTACGCCTGGGCGGCGTACTCGGCGAGGAAGAGGGCCTCGGCCACGGACATCCGCTCCAGCTCCTCGGGCGACACGCTCTCGTTCACCGCGTGGATCTGCGCCTCCGGTTCGCTCAGCCCGATGAGCAGGATCTCCGCCTGGGGGTAGAGGGCGGCGAGGGTGTTGCAGAGCGGGATGGAGCCGCCCATGCCGGCCACCTGCATCTCCTGGCCGGGGTAGGCCTGGGCGAGGGCCGCGGCCATCGAGGTGTACGCGGGGCTGGTGGTGTCCGCCTGGAAGGGCTGGCCCTGCCCGACCGGCTCCACGGACACCCGCGCGCCCCAGGGGGTGTGCGCCTCCAGGTGCGCGGTCAGCAGCCTGGTCGCCTCGGCGGTGTCCTGGCCGGGCGGCACCCGCAGGCTGACCTGGGCCCGGGCCGAGGACTGCACCGAGGGGGTCGCCCCGACCACCGGCGGGCAGTCGATGCCGACCACCGTGACGGCCGGGCGGGCCCACAGCCGGTCGCCGACCACCCCGTCACCGATCAGGCCGACCCCGTCCAGCACCCGGGCGTCCTTGCGGAAGTCGTCCTCCGGGTAGCGCAGACCGGTCCACTCGCCGTCCGCCGCCAGCCCGTCCACCCGGGTCGAGCCGTCCTCGGCCCGCAGCGAGTCCAGTACGCGGATCAGCGCGGCCAGCGCGTCCGGCGCGGCCCCGCCGAACAGCCCGGAGTGCAGGTTGCCCTCCAGGGTGTCCACCCGCACCCGTACGGTGGTCATCCCGCGCAGGCAGGAGGTGACCGTGGGCAGGCCCACCCGGAAGTTCCCGGCGTCGCCGATCACGATGGTGTCCGCCGCCAGCAGTTCGGGGTGCGCCTCCGCGTACCGCTCCAGACCGCCGGTGCCCTGCTCCTCGGAGCCCTCCACGATCACCTTCACGCCCACCGGCACGCCGCCGTTGGCCTTGAGGGCGCGCAGCGCGAGCAGGTGCATGATGAACCCGCCCTTGCAGTCGGCGGCGCCGCGCCCGTACCAGCGGCCGTCCCGCTCGGTCAGCTCGAACGGCGGAGTGTGCCACCCGGCCGGGTCCAACGGCGGCTGCACGTCGTAGTGCGCGTACAGCAGCACCGTCGGCGCGCCCTCGGGGCCGGGCAGGTAGCCGTACACCGACTGGCTTCCGTCGGGAGTGTCGAGCACGGCGACGTCCTGGAAGTCCTCCGCGCGCAGCGCGTCCGCGACCCAGGCCGCCGCCGCCTCGCAGGCGCTGGGCGGGTACTGAGCCGGATCGGCCACGGACGGGAACGCCACCAGCTCGGCCAGCTCCGCCTTGGCGCGGGGCATCAGGGAGGCGACGGTCTCGGCGATCGGCCGGGTGGCACGGGCGGTCATGGGCACGCTCCTGGTGGGTGCGACGTTGAGACGGGTGCCACCGTGATCGGTACGGCGAACACGAGTCCGATACTCCCACAGGGGGTGGAGCGGGCCCGCGCCGTAGGATGCGGTCCAGAGCAAGGGCCAAAGGTCGGGATCAGGAGCGGAAACAGATCGTGAGCAGCGAGAACGCAGACGCCGGTAACACCCACCCGGATGACGCCCCCTCCGGTGACGGTCCCTCCGCGCCGGTCTGGGACGTCGTGGTGGTGGGCGCCGGGCCCGCCGGAGCGTCCGCGGCCTATGCCGCGGCCGTCACCGGGCGCCGGGTGCTGCTGCTGGAGAAGGCGGAGCTGCCCCGGTACAAGACCTGCGGCGGCGGCATCATCGGCCCGTCCCGGGACGCCCTGCCGCCCGGTTTCGAACTGCCGCTCCAGGACCGGGTGCACGCCGTGACGTTCTCGCTGAACGGCCGCTTCGCCCGCACCCGCCGCGCCAAGCGCATGATGTTCGGCCTGGTCAACCGGCCCGAGTTCGACGCGGGCCTGGTGGAGCAGGCGCAGAAGGCGGGCGCCGAGCTGCGCACCGGGGTCACCGTGTCCCGGGTGGAGCAGCACGGGACGACGGTGCCGGACCGGCGCACCGCGGCGGTGGTGCTGGCCGACGGCGAGGTGGTGCTCGCCCGCGCGGTCGTCGGCGCCGACGGCAGCGCCGGGCGGATAGGGGCGCATGTCGGCGTCAAGCTCGACCAGGTCGATCTGGGCCTGGAGGCGGAGATCCCGGTGCCGGAGACGGTCGCCGAGGACTGGGCGGGCCGGGTGCTCATCGACTGGGGCCCGATGCCGGGCAGTTACGGCTGGGTCTTCCCCAAGGGCGACACCCTCACCGTGGGCGTGATCTCGGCGCGCGGCGAGGGCGCCGCCACCAAGCGCTATCTGGAGGACTTCATCGCCCGGCTGGGTCTGGCCGGCTTCGAACCCGCCGTCTCCTCCGGCCACCTGACCCGCTGCCGCACCGACGACTCCCCGCTGTCCCGGGGGCGGGTGCTGGTCTGCGGCGACGCGGCCGGGCTGCTGGAACCCTGGACCCGGGAGGGCATCTCCTTCGCGCTGCGCTCGGGCCGGCTGGCGGGGGAGTGGGCGGTGCGGATCGCCGAGGCGGGCGACGCGGTGGACGCCCGCCGCCAGGCGCTGAACTACGCCTTCGCCATCAAGGCGGGCCTCGGGGTGGAGATGGCGGTCGGCAAGCGGATGCTGACGTTGTTCGCCAAGCGCCCCGGGCTGCTGCACGCCACCCTGACCGGCTTCCGTCCGGCGTGGCAGGCGTTCGTGGACATCACCCGGGGCAAGACCACCCTGGGCGGCCTGGTACGCGGCTCCTCGGTCGCCCGGCGCGCCCTGGACGCCCTGGACCGGCGCGGCCGGTAGGCCGACGGGGGCGGGAGGGGCGGCGGAGTCCGGGCCCGGGGGCGCGCTGGGTCAGTGCTCCGGGCCGCCGGGGTCCGGACGGCCCGGGGTGGCGGCGTCGAACCGCCACAGCACCCGGGCGGTCCGGAAGGCGAAGCCGAGGCCCGCGACCGCGCCGGCCGCGATGAGCGTCCCGCGTGCCGCCGAGCCCTCCAGGTCGAAGACCGGCACCGGGGCGGCGGCCAGGCAGAACAGCACCCCGGCGAGGAAGACGGCGGTGACCAGCGCGTAGCCGATCTCCACGGTGATCGCGTCCCGCCGCGCCTGGCTCCTGGTCCCCATGACGGACAGTCTGGCCCGGTGCGCGGCCGGGAGACAAGGTGATCGTCTCCGGCCGCGCCCCGGGCCTTCCCGGTCGTGGCGCGGGGCCGCGGGGCAGGGCGCCGCACCCCCGTGGCGGTGCCCTGCCCGCGGCCGGTGCCGGCCGCGACCCGTCCCGGCTGGGACGGATTCCCGCGGCGATGCGTATGAGTGGCGGCCCGGATCAGTCGCGGGCGGCGACCGGTGCCGCCGCGCCCACCGGCTCCGCGCCCACCGGCTCGGCGGTCTCCGGCCGGGCGGTCTCCGGCAGAGCGGAGGCCGGGGACGCGGAGGGCGGGAAGGGGACGGGGGCGGTGGTCTCGGTGGTCAGCGGGGTGCTCTCGGAGGAGGCCACCACCAGGGACGGGGCGGAGCGGCGGGCGCGGACGCCGGTGAGGGTGATCAGCAGTCCGACGACGGCTATCGCGGTCACCACCGCGAGACCCGGGCGGAAGCTGTCCAGCACCGCCTGCGGCGACCCGCCCTCGCCGCCGGCGGTGATGACCGCGGTGACCACCGCGAGGAAGACGGCGCCGCCGACCTGCACCGAGGTGTTGAGCAGCCCGGAGACCATGCCCTGCTCGTCGTCGTCCACGCCGTTGGTGGCCTGGATGTTGAGCGAGGGGAAGGTCAGCGCGCAGGCCGCGCCCAGCAGCAGCATCGCCGGCAGGATCACGGCGGCGTACCGGGGCGTCAGGTCGACCTGGAGGAAGATCGCGTACGAGGCCACCAGCAGGGTGAAGCCCAGGGCGATCACCCGCGGGGTGCCGAAGCGGTCGACCACATCGCCGATCTTGGTGGAGGAGACGGCCACCAGCGCGCCGGCCGGCAGGAAGGCGAGGGCGGTCTGCAGCGCGGACCAGCCCAGCAGGGACTGCATGTACTGGGTGGCGATGAACTGGAAGGCCACATAGGAACCGAAGAAGGCGGCCGCGCCGAGCTGGGCCCGGACCTGCGAACCGGAGCGGAGCACGCCCAGCCGGAGCAGCGGGCCGGCGCTGCGGCGCTCGATCGCCACGAAGAGGGCGAGCAGCGCGGCCGCCGCGGCGAAGGAGAGCAGCGTACGGGCGGAGGCCCAGCCGGCCTCGGGGGCCTGCACCACGGTGAAGACCAGCAGCAGCATGGCGGCGGTGCCGGTGACGGCGCCGGGCACGTCGTAACCGCCGCGGGTGTTCTCCCGGGGGCTGTGCGGGATCAGCCGGGCGCCGACCACCAGGGCGATCAGGGCGATGGGCGCGGGCAGCAGCATGGTCAGCCGCCAGCTCACCTCGGTGAGCAGCCCGGACAGCACCAGGCCCATGGAGAAGCCGGTGGCCGCGCAGGTGGTGTAGATCGACAGGGCGCGGTTGCGCTGCGGGCCCTCCCTGAAGGTGGTGGTGATGATGGACAGCCCGGCGGGCGCGGTGAACGCGGCGCTCAGCCCCTTGATGAAGCGGCTGGCGATCAGCAGCGGCCCGGAGTCCACCAGCCCGCCGAGCAGCGAGGCGAGGGCGAAGACGGCGAGCGCCACCAGGAACACCCGGCGCCGGCCCAGCAGGTCGGCGGCCCGGCCGCCGAGCAGCAGCAGTCCGCCGTAACCGAGGATGTAGCCGCTCACGATCCACT
Organism: Streptomyces lichenis; assembly: GCF_023218175.1. Taxonomy (GTDB): domain Bacteria; phylum Actinomycetota; class Actinomycetes; order Streptomycetales; family Streptomycetaceae; genus Streptomyces; species Streptomyces lichenis. The sequence continues at coordinate 4,962 of NZ_JALPTH010000031.1, forward strand.
GGAGCGTGGCGGTGGACAGGCCGAGGTCGCCGGCGATCGACGGGAGGGCGACACCGACCATCGACACGTCGAGCGCGTCGAGGAACATCGCGGCGCAGAGCACGAGCAGGGTGCCCCACAACCGGGGGCTCCAGCGGTCCCCCGCCGGTGGGGCCCCGGCGGGGGAGAGGACATTGAGCGCAGAAGTCATGGTCAGCACAGTACATGCACGTACATCGAATGCAAGCGCATTTAATTCCGGTGCAACGAACGGCCGGAGTGGGGTAATGTGACTCCATGGCAGTGACGAAGATCGAACGTGCGCTCGTGGAGCAGTGGCGTGACGTCCTCTCGCTGCATGCGCGCACCACCTGCGAGCTCGACCGCGCCCTCCATCCGTACGGGATCGGCGCCAGCGACTTCGAGGTGCTGGACGTCCTCGTCGAGGCGGCCGCGCACGACCCCTGCGACACCTACCGGGTGCAGGAGCTGTCCTCCCGGGTGCACCTCAGCCAGAGCGCGCTGTCCCGGCTGGTCGCCCGGCTGGAGAAGGACGGACTGGTCACGCGCGGGATGTGCAGCGAGGACCGGCGCGGAGTGCGCGTGGTGCTCACCGAGAAGGGGCGCGCCCGGCATGCCGAGGCGCAGCCCGTCCAGCGCTCCGTGCTCGGCCGGATGCTCAACGGGGAGGCGGCGCCGGAGCGGCCGAAGACCGCCGGCGAGCCGGGCGCGGCACAGAAGTAGGCGGCGGCCGGCGGTCAGTCGGTACGAGGGGCGGCGGAGGCGTTCCGTACCGCGTAGCCGGTGAGCGCGGCCGCACCCGCCAGCAGGGCCACCGTGGTCAGGGCCAGCGGCAGCGAGAGCCACTCGGCCAGGAAGCCGATGGCGGGCGGCCCGAGCAGCATCCCGCCGTAGCCCAGGGTGGAGGCGGCCGCCACCCCGTCGGGTCCGGCCAGCGCCCCGGCCCGGTCGATGGCGACGGGGAAGAGGTTGGCCAGTCCCAGGCCGGTGACCGCGAAGCCCAGCAGCGCGAGGCCGACCGACGGGGCCAGTGCGCCGAGCAGCATCCCGGCCGCCGCGGTGGCGCCGCCGGCCACCAGGGTCCGGGTCTGGCCCAGCCGTTCGAGCATGGCGGTACCGCTGAGCCGCCCCACGGTCATCGCCAGGGCGAACGCCGAGTATCCGGCCGCCGCGATCCCCGGATGGGCGTGCAGGTCCTGCTCCAGGTGGAGCGCTCCCCAGTCCGCCAGCGCCCCCTCCCCGTACGCGGTGCACAGGGCGATCAGCCCGAAGACGGTGACCAGCCGCCGGGACCGCCGGTCCATCCGCCCGGGCTTCCGGGACGGCGGGGACTCCGGGGCGGGGGAGGGGTCCGGGGGTACGGGGGCGGGGTGGCGCAGCAGGGTGGGGGCGGCCGCCGCGGTGAGCAGCAGGCCCACCCCGGTCAGCGCCGCCAGATGGGCCATCGGGGAGAGCCCGCCCGCGACCAGCCCGCCGAGCCCGGCCCCGAGCATCCCGCCCAGGCTGAACGCGGCGTGGAAACCGGGCATCACCGGGCGGCGCAGGGCCGCGACCAGGTCGACCGCGGCGCTGTTCATCGCCACGTTGATCCCGCCGTAGCCGACGCCGAAGACCAGCAGCACCAGGCCGAGCGCCGAGGCGGAGTGGGTGAGCGGGGGCAGGGCGATGCTCAGGCTGAGCAGTACGGCGGCGGCGACCGTCACCCGGTGGCTGCCGTACCGCCGGCACAGCCTGCCGGTCAGGGTCATGGTCACCACCGCCCCGGCCGAGACCCCGAGCAGGGCCAGCCCCAAGCTGCCGGCCGAGGCTCCGGTCTGCGCCTTGATGGCGGGGATGCGGACGACCCAGCCGGCGAAGAGGAAGCCGTCCAGGGCGAAGAACACGGTCAGGGCGGTACGGAGGCGGGACAGGGAGGAGAGCGCGGCGGGGTGCCGTCCGGTGCTCCCCCGGGTGGCGCTCCGGAGTTTGTTCAAGTTCGGCACAAAAGGAGGATAGGGGTGACGGGGGAGAGTCTTCAAGCTCGGGAGGGGCGGGGTGGCGCGGGCGCCGGGGCCGACGGACCGCCGGTGCGGAATGCGAGGGAGCCGCCGGGTGTTCGAGCACTGCGGACAGGTCCGGCGGGCCCCGCCCGGCCAGGGCGGCGGTCGCACGCTGAGGAGCGCCGCCGGACCCCACCACCCGACGAACCCGGCACGACCCTGGAGTGATCAGCAACATGCGTGTGGAGATCTGGAGCGATGTGGCCTGCCCCTGGTGCTACATCGGCAAGGCCCGCTTCGAACAGGGCCTCGCCGCCTTCGCCCACGCCGACGAGGTGGAGGTCGTACACCGCTCCTTCGAGCTCGACCCGGACCGGGCGCCCGGGGACACCCTCCCCGTGCTCGACCTGCTGGCCCGGCGGTACGGCCGCACCCAGGACGAGGCCAGGGGCATGGAGGAGCACGTCGCGGCCAACGCCCGCGCCGAAGGGCTCGGCTACCGCACCGAGGGCCGCGACCACGGCAGCACCTTCGACATCCACCGGGTGCTGCACCTCGCCAGGGCGCGGGGCCGCCAGTCCGAACTGCTCGACCTCGCCTACCGGGCCAACTTCGCCGAGGAGCGCTCGGTGTTCGACGCGGAGGTGCTGGCCGCCCTCGGTGTCGAGGCCGGGCTGGACGAGGGGGAGGTGCGCGAGGTGATCGCGGACCGTACGCGCTACGCGGAGGAGGTCCGGGCCGACGAGGCGGAGGCCGCCGCGCTGGGCGCGACCGGGGTGCCCTTCTTCGTACTGGACCGGCGCTACGGGGTCTCCGGCGGCCAGCCCGCCGAGGTCTTCACCCAGGCCCTCGAACAGGCCTGGCAGGGCCGGGCCGCGACCACCCCCACCACCGGCGAGGCCGCCGCCTGCGGTCCGGAGGGCGCCTGCGAGGTCGGGGCGTAAGCCCGGGCCGGGTACTGAGGGGGCGCGGACCACGACGGGTCCGCGCCCCCTCCAGACGTCCGGGACTCCTCGGGAGAGCGGGGCGGCGCCGGGTGTCAGCCGCCCTCCTCGTCGATCTGGTGCTTCCGGGCGGCGAGGACCTGCACGACCATCGCGCGGTCCCCGTGGGTGTGCTCGTAGTGCAGCAGCTTCTCGACGTCGGCGGCGCCGAGCCCCCGGATACGGTGCTCCAGCGTGCCGACGGTCAGCTCGTCGTAGTCGGGCAGCGGAAGCCCGGCACGGTCTGCGGTGGTCATCGGGAACCTCCTTGAGGCTCGTCGGCTGTCTCCTCGTGGTCGTGCACCGCGTCGGCGACATCGCGGTCGAGCGCCGCCCTGACCAGGGCGGCGGCGAGGGCCGGCAGCTCCTCCGCGCGGACCAGCCCGACCAGCTCGCCGGGGTCCGTGGGCAGTCCCAGCCGCTCGGCCCCGTCCAGCGCCTTGCGGTCCAGACAGGGGGCGAACTCCGGCCACACCCCCTGGGCCTCCCGCAGGAAGATGTCCGACCCGGCGGGCCCGATGCCCGGCATCTCCTGGAGCAGGGAACGCGCCTGGTCCACGTCGCCCCCGGCCTTCTCGCGCAGCTTGCGCAGATCGCCGCCGTAGCGCTCCAGAACCAGTCCGGCGGCGTCGCCCAGCTGGGTGGCGGTCCGCTCGTCGTAGCGCCGGTAGCCGCCCTCGCCCAGCGCGTCCACCCGCTGCTGCCAGTCCGCGTCCCGCATCCGGCGGGCGTCCCGCAGCCCCGCGTCGAACAGGGCGCGCGCCGCCGCGACCGCCACCCCGGCCCTGATCCGGGCGCTCAGCAGATGGGCCAGGACCAGCAGCTCGTACAGGGGCTGCGGAGTGTCCTTCAGCCGGATGCCCGCCTCCTCGGCGTAGGTGCGGCCCTGCTCGTCCAGCAGCGCCCGCACCGTCGCCCCGTCTCCGTGGTGTGCCATGGAAACCGCACCTCCGGTTGGCTTGTGCGTCCGTCCTCCGCCGTCCCGCCTCCCTCCGCGGCCCGCACCGGGCCCGCGTACCGCCGTGCCGCCCGCAGTACCCGTCCACGGGCGGACGAAACGGCGCCGGACGGGCGCGGGGCGGGCACCGCGGTTCCCTGGAGGGCGGGCCGGGGTACGGCCGCCACGAGGAAAGGGCGAGGAGCGGATCATGGGAGACTCGCGGTCATGAACGGCAAGGCGACGACGACCCGATCACGGCTGGACCGAGGGCGCGGCGCGCTCGGGCCCGCGCTGGAGCTGGTGCACACCGGCCGCGCCCCGACCCGGGCCGTCCTCACCGCCGAGCTGGGCGTCACCCGGGCCACCGCGGGCGCGGTCGCCGCCGAACTGGAGGCGCTCGGGCTGATCCGGGTGGACTCACGCCCCGCCGCCGCGGCCGGCTCCCAGGGCCGCCCCTCGCACCGCCTGCTCGTCGCCGAGGACGGTCCGGTGGCCCTCGCCGCCCAGGTGCACGCCGACGGGTTTAGGGCCGCCCTGGTCGGCCTCGGCGGGCGCATCGTGGCGACCGCGCCCGGCTGTGTGACGGTGGACGAGGACCCGGCCCAGGTGCTGGCCGCCGTCGTGGACGCCGGTGCGGCGCTGCTGGCGGCCGGCGGACGGCGCTGTGTCGGCGCCGGGCTCGCGGTGCCGTCCGCCGTCGCCGAACCCGAGGGCACCGCGCTCAACCCGCTGCACCTCGCCTGGCCCGCCGGCGCGCCGGTACGGGACATCTTCGCCGCCCTGGTCCGGCAGGCCGGCATCGACGGCCCCGCCTTCACCGGCAACGACGTCAACCTGGCCGCCCTCGCCGAGCACCGCCACGGCGCGGGCCGGGGGGCGCGGGACCTGCTCTGCGTCGCCACCGGCCACCGCGGCGTGGGCGGGGCCCTGGTGCTCGACGGCCGGCTGCACACCGGCAGTTCGGGCCTGGCCCTGGAGGTCGGCCATCTCACCGTCAACCCGGCCGGCCGCCCCTGCTACTGCGGCAGCCGGGGCTGCCTGGACGTCGAGGCCGACCCGCTGGCCTTCCTCACCGCGGCGGGCCGCGAACCCGGGCCCGAGGTCTCCCTGCTCCAGCAGTGCCGCGACCTGCTGCGCACCGAGGCCGACGACCCCGGGGTACGGGCCGCGACCGCCGAGCTGATCGACCGGCTGGGGCTCGGGCTCGCCGGGCTGGTGAACATCCTCAACCCGGACCGGATCATCCTCGGCGGCCTCCACGGCGAACTCCTGGCCGCCGACCCCGAGCGGCTGCGTGCGGTGGTGGCCGACCGCAGCCTCTGGGGCCGCAGCGGCTCCATGCCCATCGTCGGCTGCGCCCTGAGCCACAACAGCCTCGCGGGCGCGGCCGAGTTGGCCTGGCAGCCGGTCCTGGACGACCCGCTGGCCGCGCTGGGCCACCTGGTCGGCTGACCGGTCGGTCTCGGTCCCGGGGCGGCACCGGTCGGCGGGGTTCGGCCGCCCGGCGGGGGCGCGCGCTCGTGCGGCCCGTGCGATCCCTGCGGTGCGTGCGGTGCGCTGCCGGGGCCGTGCCGCCGCTCAGCGCAGCCGCCCCTGGGGCAGCCGGGACCGTTCGGGCTCCGACAGATGGAGCACTCGGTACACCTCGCCCTCGTCCTCGGGCGCCTCGCCCGCCCAGAGCGCGAGACGCAGCACCTCCCAGCGGCTCGCGTCCACGGCCGCGACGGCCGCCACCACGCCCTCCCGCCGGGCCAGCCGCTCGTGCTCCTCCTCCGCGGCCTCGACCGCCCGGGCCGGGGAGGCGTCCTGGTCGATCCGGAGCAGCCGCCGGGTGGCCCACTGCGGGGCCGCCGCGGCCGCCGCCCCCTCCCGGTAGGCCAGCCCCGGCCACTGCCGCACCGGCGGCCGGCCGAAGTCGTCCACGATGCCCTGGAAGCCAGCACCCCAGAGGAAGGCGTTCATCCCCTCGGGCGCCCGCCAGAGATAGAACGGGGCGTACGCGTTGACCGGGGCGCCGTCGGCCCGGTCCCGGATCAGATACGCCTTGAAGCCGAGCCCGGGGAAGTCGTCGAGCAGCCGGCCCCGGGTGGCGACCCGGTGGCGGATGACGTCCATGTCGTAGTCGGCGGGCAGGCCGATCTCGTACTGCATGGCGAGCATGGGTGCTCAGCTCCTTCAGGGGGCGGGACGGGCTGCTTCAGCGCGCGGTCTCCGGGGCGGCGGGGCCGAGCAGGGCCAGGGCGCCCCGTACCGCGGTCTCGAAGGCCGCGGGCGAAGCCGAGGCGCGGGCCAGCACATAGCCGCCCTGCACCACCGCGACCAGTGCCGCCGCGGTGGCCTCCGGGTCCAGCCCCCGGTCGAACTCGCCGTCCGCCACGCCCTGCCCGATCACCCCGGCCAGCCGGTCGCACAGCCAGCCGAGAGTCTCCTCGACCGGGGCGCGCAGGGCGTCGTCCGCGACGATCTCGGGGTCCATGGCCAGCCGCCCGACCGGGCAGCCGCGCAGCACGTCCCGCTCCCGCAGCAGATAGCCCCGCACCTGCTGGTACGCCGTGCCCGGCCCGCCCAGCACCGCCTCCGCGGCCTCCCGCAGCTCCTCGGCGGAGCGCCCGACGGCCGCGAGGGCGAGCCCGTGCTTGCCCGCGAAGTGGTGGTACATGCTGCCCTGGCCTGCCCCGGCGCGGGCTTGGATGGCGCGTGGGCTGGTGCCCACATAGCCGCGCTCCCAGAGCAGTTCGCGGGTGGCGGCGACCAGGCGTTCGGAGGTGTTCACGAGCCGACTGTACATACCAGTAGGTACAGCGGCAACGGTCGGGACCCGCGTGGCAGACACGTCGGCCGCCCCCGCCGCGTGGTAGCGGCGGGGGCGGAGGCGGGGGGCATGGTCGCGCTGACTCGGGGGTCTTCCCGCCGGGGAAGGCCCCCGGGTCAGCGCGTGCCCCGGCTGCGGCTCAGGGCAGCCGTGGGGCGGCCGGTGCCAACGGGGGCGCGGGGGAGGCGGGCACCACCGGAGCGGCCGGTGCCACCGGGGTCACCGATGTGACCGGGAGCGGGCCCGGAGTGGCGGCGGGCCGGACGGGCCGGTCGGGCCGGCCGGTGGGCGGAGCACCCGCCGGGTGCTTCGGCCGCAGACGGGGTACGGACTCCCGCGACCCGGGCGGCACCGGGCCCGGCGTATCCGACCCGGGCGGTACGAGGGCGGGCGGGTCCGACCCGGGCGGTACGAGGGCGGGCGGGTCCGACCCGGGCGGTACGGCGGCGGGTTGGCCCGACCCCACCGGCACCGGAACGGAGGGGTCCGAGCCCACCGGTACCGGAACGGACGGGTCCCACCCCACCGGCACTGGAACGGACGGGTCCGACCCCACCGGCACCGGCACCGACGGGTCCGGCCCCACCGGCGCCGACCCCGACGGGTCCGCGTGTGCGGCGGCGACCACTGCCAGGGCGCCCGCGCCGTCGCCGGCCCGGGCGGCCAGGGTGGTGTCGCCGAACGGTACGGCCGCGGTGAACGGGCCGGTGGTGGCCGCCCCGTAGACCGGGAGCGGCGGGACGGGCGGCGTGGACGGCGGGGGCGCCGGGAGGGTGAACCAGACCACCTTGCCCGACTCGCCGTCCGGTCTGGCCCCCCAGCTCTCGCTGAACGCCTCGATCAGGGCCAGCCCGCGCCCCGAAGTGGACAGCGGGTCGGAGGAGTTGGCCGACGGCAGGCGCGGATCGTGGTCATGGACCGAGACCGTCAGCCGGCCGAGCAGCACCTCCATCCCGACGGTGCACACCTTGTCGGGCCTGGCGTGCTGGTGGACGTTGGTCAGCAACTCGGTGACACCGAGCGCCGCCTTCTCGATGAGGCAATCGAGGTTCCAGTAGCGCAACTGCGCAGAAACGATTCTGCGGACCTGTCCGATCCGCGACGGCAGGGCTTGGAGCTCTACCGTGCACTGCCTGCTTACCTGGCTGATCACGGCTGCGACTCCCCGAAATGAGGTCCGGAAGAAGACGGAGAAGACGGAGATCGGGTCCAGTGGGTGGCCGGCTGCGGGCTCCGGGCGTTCACGGCGGTTCGCGCCGCAGTGTGACCGTCAATGCACCCTGGGTAGTGATGTCCGTCCAGCCTGACCCAGCGGACCGTCCGGCGCAACTCACACGCCCCACGCCCCGCCGGACGGCACCGGTGCCGTACGCGGCACCACCGGCCCCGCCCGCACCGGGCGCCGCGTACGGCGCCCCGCGCGGGTGTACCGGGTGGTGTCCGGGCCCGGGTCTAGTCGGTACCGCCGCCACCGCGGCGGACGGCGTCCCGCAGCCGGCCGGTCAGCGCCCGGGCCGCGGCCGTCCCGCGCGCGGGGTCGCGCTGGCCCAGGGTGAGGCGGTAGCGATGGCCGTTGAGCGTCGCCACCATGGCGTCGCCCCGGTCGGAGAACCAGGGTTTGGCCGTCCGCACCGCCCGCACCGGGGCGCTGTCGATCACCCGCCCGTAACTCGTCAGCAGCGCCAGCCGGCCGTCCTGGACCAGCACCTCGCCGGCCCGGGTCAGCGACCGCGGCCACCGTTCGATCCGTACGCCTGTCGCGCTGAAATCAGCCTCGGCCATGCGTACCCAGCCCCCTTCGTCCAGTTCTGGCGGTCAGTCTGCCCAAGGAGCGGCCTCGGCACCAGGGTGCGGGACGGAAGACTCCACGCGCCCCCCTGTGACCCCGTACGCCCGGTCCTCGCGCCCCTCACTCCTTCGCGCCCCACCGCCACGGCGCCACCGCGGCGCCTTCCACAAGTGTTCCCTATGGAACGTCCAAGTCATCATTTGCGCAGGTGGGGCAGGTATGTTCAAGGCCGCGGACGGCGGCGGGACACCGGCGGAAGACGCAGAGAAGATCAACACGAAGACCAGTAGGCAGATCAGCGCGAAGACCGGCGCGAAGACAGGTACGAGGAGTGGCGCGTGAGCACCGTTGAGCAGCCCGAGGGGCACCAGGGACCCGGGACCGCGCCGACCGCCGCGGCCGGGGCGCCCCTGGCGACCGTGGACGTGGACCGCAGCGACGCGTCCTACCGGACCTGGCTGAAGGAGGCCGTGCGCAAGGTGCAGGCGGACGCCAACCGGTCCGCCGACACCCATCTGCTGCGCTTCCCGCTGCCCGAGTCCTGGGGCATCGACCTCTATCTGAAGGACGAGTCGACCCACCCCACCGGCAGCCTCAAGCACCGGCTGGCCCGCTCGCTCTTCCTCTACGGCCTGTGCAACGGCTGGATCCGCCCCGGCCGCCCGGTCATCGAGGCGTCCAGCGGCTCGACCGCGGTCTCCGAGGCGTACTTCGCGAGCCTGGTCGGCGTCCCCTTCGTGGCCGTGATGCCGCGCACCACCAGCCCGGAGAAGATCCGCCTGATCGAGTTCCAGGGCGGCCGCTGCCACTTCGTGGACGATCCGCGCACCATGTACGACGAGGCCGCCGCGCTCGCCCGGACCACCGGCGGGCACTATCTGGACCAGTTCACCTACGCCGAACGGGCCACCGACTGGCGGGGCAACAACAACATCGCCGAGTCGATCTACCAGCAGCTGAGGCTGGAGCGCTACCCCGAGCCGGCCTGGATCGTCGCCACCGCCGGCACCGGCGGCACCTCGGCCACCATCGCGCGCTATGTGCACTACATGCAGTACGACACCATGATCTGCGTCCCCGACCCGGAGAACTCCTGCTTCTTCGAGGGCTGGACCACCGGCGACCCGGGGGCCTCCAGCGACTGCGGCTCCCGGATCGAGGGCATCGGCCGCCCCCGGATGGAGCCGAGCTTCGTGCCCGGTGCCGTCGACCGGATGATGAAGGTGCCCGACGCGGCGAGCATCGCGGCGGTCCGCGCGCTGGAGGACGCCATCGGGCGCAAGGCGGGCGGCTCCACCGGCACGGGGCTGTGGAGCGCGCTGCGGATCGTCGCCGAGATGGTGGCCGCCGGGCGGACCGGCAGCGTGGTCACCCTGCTCTGCGACCCGGGCGACCGCTATCTGGACCGCTACTACTCCGACGCCTGGCTGGCGGAGCAGGGCCTGGACATCGCCCCGTACCGCGCGACCATCGACACCTTCCTCGGCGGGGGCGGCTGGCCGCACTGAGGCCGGGGCCGGGTCACCGGGGACGGTGCGCCAGCAGCTTGTCCAGGGCCCGCCCGAAGACCAGCTTCCCCGCCCCGCCGAGCAGCGGGCCGGCCACCCGGGGCACTCCCCGTACGCCGATCCGCTCGGTCCACCACACCCGGGTGGAGCCGTCCGGCTCGGCGCGGAGCTCGAACTCCGCCCAGCCGGTGACCACCCGGCCGCGCTTCTCCAGCCGGCAGATCCCGGACGCCCCGGGCCCCTCGCCGGGCGGCTCCCAGCGCACCACCTCCATCGGATCGTCGATGCCCACCGGGCCGATACCGGTACGGGCGGTGAAGCGGGTGCCCGGGCCGGACGGCCCCGGCGTCAGCACTCGGGTCCGGGTCAGCGGCACCTGCGCCCCGTGCGCGGGCCAGTCGGTCAGCCGCCGCCAGACCTCGGCGGGCGGCAGCGGGGTCGTACGGGAGATACGGAAGAGGCTCACCCGGCGATCGTAGGCAGGCGACCGGGCCCGTGCCGGAGGACCGGATCCGTCAGAGCGGCTCCGGGCCGCCCGCCACCACCAGGCCCGGCAGGTGCTCGGCCATCTGGGCGCGGGCCGCCGCCGAGAGGCCGCCGTCGGTCACCAGGGTGTCCACCTCGTCCAGCCGGGCGAAGGAACTCAGGCCCACCGTGCCCCACTTGGTGTGGTCGGCGACCACCACCACCCGGCGGGCGGCGCTCACCAGCCGGCGGTTGGTCTCCGCCTCGGCGAGGTTCGGCGTGGACAGCCCCGCCTCCACCGAGACCCCGTGCACCCCGAGGAACAGCACGTCGAAGTGGAGCGAGCGGATCGCCTGGTCGGCGACCGGGCCGACCAGCGAGTCCGACGGGGTGCGCACCCCGCCGGTCAGGACGACGGTCGCCGCGCCCGGGCGGGCCGGTCCGCCGCCACCGGCGCGCTGGGCGGTGTGGAACACCTCCGCCACCCGCACCGAGTTGGTCACCACCGTCAGCTCCGGCACCTCCAGCAGCCGGTGGGCCAGCGCGTAGGTGGTGGTCCCGCCGGACAGGGCGACGGCACTGCCCGGCACCGCCAGCTCCGCGGCCGCCCGGGCGATGTCCTCCTTGGCGTCCCGCTCCAGCGAGGACTTGGCCTCGAACCCCGGCTCGTGGCTGCTCGCCTCGGCGGCCGGCACCGCCCCGCCGTGCACCTTCTCCACCGCGCCCTGCCGGGCCAGCGCGTCCAGATCGCGGCGGACCGTCATGTCCGAGACGCCCAGCCGGCGGGTGAGCTCGTTCACCCGCACCCCGCCGCGCCGCCGCACCTCCTCCAGGATCAGGGCGCGCCGCTGCTCCGCCAGCAGGTTCTGGTTGTCGCTCACCGCCGGGGCCGGTCCTTCCACGTCGTCCGCCTCGCCCGCCACGGGTCCCACCCGTGCCCCGCCACCACGGTGACGGGGCCCTCATCCTGCCACGGGCCCGCGGGGCACCGACCTCGCGCCGACCGGACACCGACCGGTCACCGGCAGGGGTGAAGTTGGGTAAGACCCCTACGGGCGGACCCGTGACCGGTGATGCTGGGGTCCCCGCCGCCCCCATCTCCCCGCCCCACCCCCCGGGTTCCGACCGCCGCCGCGTCCCGCGTCGGGTCCCGCCCCCTCGAAAGCGAGGCCCGCAGTGCCCCCTGCCCCCTCGGAGCCCGCCCGCCGCGGCGCCGCCCTGGAACTGCTCGTCCACGGCGTCGGCGGCACCACCCCGGAAGCCATGCTGGACGACCCGCGGACCGTGCGGGTCACCGGGGACGAGACCGCCGCGATCTACCGCCGGGCCGCGGACCGCGACGCCGAGCGCGAGCCCGAGCGGTTCGCCGACGGCCCCGTCCCGGAGGCGTACTGCTGGTCCGGCCTCACCTCCGGCAACGGCTCGCGCGCCCTGTGGCTGCTGCTGCTCCCCTTCATGGTGGTCAACCTCGCCCACTGGATGCGCCCGCCCACCCAGCGGCAGGCCACCGCCGTCCGGCTGTACGGCGTGCTGGTGCGGCTGGTGGCGCTCAGCCTCACCGTGCTGCTCACCGCCGCCGCCTGCGAGGTCGCCCTGGACCTGGTCGCCTGGCAGTGCGCCGGGTCGGCCGCCTGCGCCGGGAGCCGGGCCTGGCTGGGCTTCCTGGCGGCCGACGGCGGTGGCTGGTGGTCCCAGCCGGGGCGCCGGCTGGCGCTCGCCGCCGTACCGCCCGCCGCGCTGGTGGTGCTGCTCTGGTACCTGTCGAACCGCACCTGGAGCGCCTACGAGGCCCAGCGCCCGCCGCGCGGCGGCCCGGAGGCGCACGGCATGCGGCCGGACGGCACCGGCGCGGTGCCCGGGGAGATCCGGCCGCCGCTGGGGCGCCCCGGGTTCTGGTACGGGCGCCGGCTGGTCGCCCGGCTGCGCGCCGCGCACACCGCGGCCGGGCTGCTCACCGTGGCCGCCGCGCTCACCGGCGCCGCCGCCCGGGAGGACCGCGCCGAAGGCGGCGGACTCGCCACCGCGCTCGGCTGGGCGCTGGAGGCGGGCATCGGGCTGACCGGGGCGCTCGCCGTGTGGGCGGTCTGCCGCCGGGGCCGCAGCGAACGCCGCCTGGACCACCGGCTCGACCGCGCCCAGGTGACCTGGCTGCCGACCGCCGCCGGCACCCTGCTGCTGCTCTCCGCCGGCTACGCGGCCTGGTCCCGCCCCGGCTGGCGCTCCTTCGGCACCCTGCCCGGAGACGTCACCTTCAGTGTGCTCACCACCGCCCAGGGCGCCCTGGTGCTGGCGATGGCCGCCGTGGCGCTGCGGCTGCACCGCCGCAGCCCCGGGGGCCGCACGGTGCTGTACGGGCTGGGCGGCCCCGCCGTCGCCATGCTGGCCTGCGCCCTGGGCGGCGTGATGACCGGCGGGGTGTCCCAGCGGGTCGCCGACTGGCTCGACGGACCCGCCACCCCCGGTACCGGCCAGGGCCCCATCGCCGGTCCGCCGGTGCTGCTCAGCTGGCAGGCCTCCGTCATCCCGGTGCTGCTGGTCCTCCTCCTGGTGCCGACGCTGTGGCTGGCGGCCCGTACCGCCGTCCGGGCCCGCCGGCTCGGCCCGGTGGTGGAGGCCGAGTACGAGGGCGAGCGGCCCGACCCGGTCCGTACCCGCAGGATCGCCGCCACCCGCGCCCGGGCCCGGCTCACCGACGCCGCGCCCGCCCTGCTCGGCACCGTCTCCGGCGCCACCCTGCTGCTGGGCACCGGGGCGGTCGCCGGGGCGTGGGCCGAAGGAGCCGTACCGGGGCAGGCGTTCGCCGGGGCGCACCCCTTCGTCCGGGCCGCCGCCGAGACCGCGCAGGCGCTCGGCTCCTGGCTGGTCGGCCTCGGCTTCCTCGTGCTGGTCACCTGGGGCCGCCGCGCCTACAAGGACGCCTCCGCCCGGCGCACCATCGGCATCCTGTGGGACGTCGGCACCTTCTGGCCGCGCGCCGCGCATCCGTTCGCCCCGCCGTGCTACGCCGAGCGGGCCGTCCCCGACCTGGCCTGGCGGATGTCCTCGTGGACCGGGCGCACCGGCGGCCGGCTGGTCATCTCCGGCCACTCCCAGGGCAGTGTGCTGGCCGCCGCCGCGGTCTGGCAGCTGCCGGCCGGCACCCGCCGCCGGGTCGCCCTGCTCACCTACGGCTCACCGCTGGAGCGGCTGTACGGGCGGTGGTTCCCGGCCTACTTCGGGCCGGCGCCGCTGGGCGCGCTCCACCGGGAGCTGCACTGCTGGCGCAATCTGTGGCGGCGCACCGACCCGATCGGCGGCCCGGTGAACCTGCCGGCCGAGGGCGGCAAGCCGGAGGTGGACCACCGGGCGCTGCGCGACCCCGTGGTCTACGGCCGCACCCCCGAGCACCCGCTGCCGGAGCCGATCCTGGGCCACGGCGACTACCAGGCGGACCCGGTCTTCGCCAAGGAGCGCACCGTCCTGCTCGACCGGCTGCCGCCCGCCCTGCCGCTGCCCGCCCCGCGCACTCCGGAGGGCTACGAGGACGAGGCTCCGGACAGCGGAGAGGGCGGCGGCTCCGGGACGGCGCCGGGGAGCGCGGGCAGGTCCTCCGGGTAGAGCAGCGTCAGGTCGTCGGTGCTCATCTCGGTGAGCCCGGCGACCCGGCCCGCGTGCCGCTCCACCATCGACTCGAAGGTCTGGCGGGCGGTGCGGCCGTTGCCGAAGGCCGGGCCCTTGGGCAGCTCGGTGAAATACTTGGCCAGTGCCTCGCCCGCGCCGTCGGCGAGCGCGTACTCGTGCTCCTCGGCCTGCTGCTCCACGATCCGCACCAGCTCCTCCGGGAGGTAGTCGGTGAAGGTGATGGTGCGGGAGAAGCGGGACGCCACCCCGGGGTTGACGGTGAGGAACCGCTCCATCTCGGCGGTGTACCCGGCGACGATCACCACCACCGCCTCCCGGTGGTCCTCCATCAGCTTCACCAGGGTGTCGATGGCCTCCCGGCCGAAGTCCCGGCCCGAGTCCTCCGGGGAGAGCGCGTAGGCCTCGTCGATGAACAGCACCCCGCCGCGCGCCTGGTCGAAGGCCTGCTGGGTGCGGATCGCGGTGGAGCCGATGTGCTCGCCGACCAGGTCGACCCGGGACACCTCCACCAGATGGCCCCGCTCCAGCACCCCGAGCGCGGCCAGGATCTCCCCGTACAGCCGGGCCACCGTGGTCTTGCCGGTGCCGGGGGAGCCGGTGAAGACCAGATGGCGGCGGACCGAGGCGGCCTTCAGCCCGGCCTCCTGCCGCAGCCGGCCCACCTCGATCATGTTGGTGAGGGTGCGCACCTCGCGCTTGACGCTGTCCAGGCCCACCAGGGCGTCCAGTTCGGCCAGCACGTCCTGGGCGGCGCGGACCTCGGCCGGGTCCGGCTCCGGCTCCGCGGCCGTGGTGGAGGCCGCGCTGGCGGCCGGCTGGGCGGGGACGCGGGCCGGGGCCACCTCGCCGAGCACTCCGCCCTGGGACGGTACGGCGGAGGGGACCGGCTGCGGGGCGCGGGCGGCGCGGGTGCCGCTCTCGTCCCCGGTGCACTCCTCGGCCATCGGCCCGTCCGCCCCCAGCTCGTAGCCGCCGCGTGCGCAGCGCTCGGTGCGGCAGCGGCGCAGCACCGTGCGGCAGCCGTCCATCACATGGAAGCCGTAGCCGCCGCTGCCGGTGACCCGGCAGCCGGTGAAGGTGCCGCGCCCCTCGGCCGAGACGTAGAAACCGGCCTCGGCGGGGGAGCTGACGGTGCACCGCTCGATCGACGGGTCGGCGCCCTTGGTGACGATCACCCCGGTCTGCACCCCGTCGAAGGAGCAGCCGGCCAGGGTGCCGCCGCTGCCGTGGTCGCGGAACCAGGCCCCGGTGGAGGCCTCCCGCACCCGGCAGTCGTCCAGCTCGGCGGTGGCCCCGTCGCTGACCGACACGGCCGTGTTGCGGACCTGGAAGAGGTCGCTGTCCACCACGTCCACGCGGGAGCCTCGGTCCAGCACGAACAGCGCGTCCGGCACGTCGTGCACCCGGCAGGACTCCAGCACCGCGGTCGCCCCGTCGCTCACCCAGACCGCCGGGTAGTCGCCGGAACTGTCGTGGATCTCGCACCGGTTGGCGTCCACCCGGGTCCCCGGGTCCCAGACCGACAGCCCGTTGCGGCCGAAGCGGCGGACCGTGGAGCGGGTCAGCGTCAGCACCGAGCGGGAGCGCAGGTCCACCGCGTTCTCCGGCACGTCGTGGATGTCGCAGTCGGAGAGGGTGAGCACCGCGTCGGTGTCCAGCACCACCCCGTCGCCGGTGGTGCGGTGCACCTGGCAGTCGGTCAGATGGGCGGTGGCCCGGGCGGCGATCCGCACCCCGCCGCCCTGGATCTCGTAGATCTCGCAGCCGACCGCCTCCAGCCCGCTGCCCTCACCGGTCACCGCCAGACCGGCGCCGGAGGCGTGGTGGATCCGGCAGCGCTCCAGCCGGGGATGCGCCCCGCCGCCCACCACCACCCCGGACTGCCCGGCCGCGACCACCTCGCACTCCTCGAACACCCCGCCCGCACCGTCCAGTACGCCGATGCCGACGCCCGCCGGGTTGTCCACGGTGCACCGCCGCAGGGTGGGCCGGGCGGCGCCGCGCACCTCCACCCCGGCCGCCGAGCGGGTGGTGATCCGCAGGCCCGTCAGCTCCGGGGTGCCGTCCTCCACCAGCACCGCGGGCGCCGAGCTGTCCTGCCCCTCCACCTGGAGGTCCAGTACGGCGGCGGAGGCGCGGACGGTCAGCGGCACCCCGTCGGCCGGGGCGAGCCGCACCGAGCCGGCCGAGCCGTCGGCGCCCCGCACGGTGACCGCCCGGTCCAGGACCAGGTTCTCCCGGTAGGTGCCGGGGGAGAGGGTGAGCACATCGCCGTCGCCGGCCGCCTCCAGGGCCGCGGCGAGGGAGGCGTACTCGCCCGTGCGGCGCCGCCACCGCGATGCTCCGGTGTGCGTCACCTGGACCGTGCCCTGTGCCATGGTGCTGCTCTGCCCCCACCTCGTCGTGCGTGCGGCCGAAGGGCCGCCTGTGGAACGGTCGCCCCACCGTAGCGTGCGGGGCGGTCCGGGCGGGCCCGGTCAGCCGTGCGGGCCCCCGCACCGGGGACGGACGGGACCGGGGACGGGCGGGACCGGCGGGCGGGGGCCGGTCAACTGCCCGCGCCGGCCCGGCCCCAGTCCGGGCCGGTACCGGCCCACTCGCGGTCCAGCCAGGCGTACCGCCGCCGGACCATCCGCCGGACGACCAGCCGGCGCGCGCCCTCGACCAGTCCGGCCGCCACCAGGGCGGTGCCGATCCCGGCCAGCACGGCATGCTCCCGTACCCCGTCGGGGCCCAGGGCCCGCGCCACCGGGCGCCCCTGGCGGTCGGTCCACAGCGGGAAGGTGTCGCCCTCGTCGCGGGCGTCCGGGCGCGGGACGGGCAGGGTGCCGGTGATCCGGTCCCCGTCCGGGGCCTTCCAGTACGCCTTCACCGACGGCCGCGGCTGCGTGGAGAGCGGTGCGTCGGGGTCTCCGGCCCAGGCCTCGCCCGGGTCGGGGCCCAGGACATGGGCGGTGGTGAGGTGGTGGCGCTGGTGCTGGAGCCGCGCCGCCTCGGTGAGCGAGGCGCCGGTGAGCCTCCCGGCCGCCCACCCGGCGGCGGGAGCGGCGAAGACGATCAGCAGCAGGGCGGCCAGCGCCACCCAGGCCTCGGCGAGATCCGTTGGCCGGCGCAGGGGGTTGTGCCGCCAGCGCCGTAGTCCGACCATCGCACGCACAGGCCCGCACCCCCTTCCCTGGTACGACGCGCCCGCGGGCTGGGCCCGGGTTCCCGGGAGGGGCCGGACCATGCGGCCGTCCCGGCGGCCGGGCCGCCGAAGCGATGATCGTATCCCGGAGCGGCCGGAGCCGTCGGGCCGGTACGGGACCGGGGAGCCGAGACGGTGAGGGGGACGGGGCCGGGACGCACGGCGGCGGCGCGGTGCGGACCCGCTGCCGGGCCGTACCGCGCCGCCGGTGCCTCGCGCTCCGTGTCCGGTCAGTACCCGCCGGCCTGCTGCGGCCGCTGGTACGGGTCGTAGTAGCCGCCCTGCGCCGGTGCCGCCATCGGGCGGGCGGTCGCCGCCGGGCGCATCGCCTCGTACCCGGTCGGCGCCGGCCGGGACTGCTGGGGCGCCTGCGGATGGCCGTAGCCGCGCGGGGCGGTGTGCTGCTGCGGGATGTACGGCGCCGGCATCTGGCTCAGCGGCGCGGGCTGCGGGGCGGACATCGGCTGGGGGTAGCCGTACGCACCGCCGTAGGAGCCCTGCCCGGAGTAGCCGGCCGCCGAGGGGAGGGCGGGCAGCGCGGAGGGCAGTACCGGCAGAGGGGACGCCGCGGTGTCATAGGCGGCGGGCACTCGGATCGGGGCGATCTGAGGCGTGCCCCGCTCCGCGACCAGGGAGTCGTAGATCGGGGTGTCCGGGAACGGCGGCGCGCTGTAGTACGCGCCACCGTAGGAGGCACGGGGGGAGGTCATGGCTCATAAGGTAAGCCCACCGCGCGCCGGTTGGGGAGGCCGGTTTGCGGGTTCTTTTCGGCGGATCCGGTGAGGGCGGTCCGCCAATGCGAGCGAACACGGGAAAAACGGTCACCGTCCGTGTAAAGACCAGGCAGCGCGGGGGTTACCGGCGGGTCCTCCGCGCGGAACGGGCCCGTACCGGATCCTTCGGTGGAGCACCGGAAACGGAAATGCCGGCCCGTCCGTGCACGTCGGCGAGCGACGTAAGCGCACGATAAGGAACCGGCGCGGAACCGCGAAGATCGGAAACAGCGCCGATGATCTTCTCGGGTTCGGGTCGGGAAGTCATGGCGGGAATTGGCGTGTACTCAGCGCACCGCCGTCCGCCCCGGTCGGGTGGCGGCGCGGAATTGGTCGCGCGTTGGTGCCGACTTCCCTTTTCCGCCGCCGGGATGACCATCCGTCAGGTCGGCGGCGGGTGTCCGGAACGACGCCCTCCGCCTCTTATCGTACCGCCGCGGCGGTGCCCCCCTGCCGGCGGTGGTCGTCAGGCGGCGCGGGTGGGATCCGGCCGGGGGTAGGTGCGGCCCTTCCACTGCGCGCCCCGGCCCCGGTAGTGGCGCACCGCCGAGTCCACCGTCATGGCGAGGTAGAGCGCCGCGGTGAGCGGCAGCGCCGGGGCCTGCCAGAGCGACTGCCGGTAGTAGCGCAGCATCGGTACGTACGAGCCCGCCATCGCCGCCCAGGCCGCCGCGCCCAGCGCCCCGGCCGCCGCATCCCCGGTGAGCAGCCCCGCGCAGACCGCGGCCGGCGGCGCCAGGAACACCACCCCCAGGCCCGCCACCGCCACGGCCAGCACCAGCGGGTTGTGCCACAGCTGGGCGTACGCGCAGCGCGCCACCATCAGCCAGAGCTCCGCCGGCCCCGGGTACGGCCGGACGCTGTCCACCCGGTCCGCCAGTCCCAGCCAGAGCCGCCCCCCGCTCCGGCGCACCGCCCGGGCCAGCGACACGTCGTCGATCACCGCCTGCCGGTAGGAGTCCGGCACCCCGGCCCGCACCGCCGTCTCGGTCCGCAGCAGTACGCAGCCGCCGGCCGCCGCGGCCGTCCGCGCCCCGGGCCGGTTGACCCGGCGGAACGGGTAGAGCATCGCGAAGAAGTAGACGAACGCCGGCACGATGTGCCGCTCCCAGCCGTTCGCCGTCCGCAGCCGGGCCATCTGCGAGACCAGGTCCAGCCGACCGCCGACCGCGGCCGCCACCAGGTGCCGCACCCCGTCCGGCTCATGGGCGATGTCCGCGTCCGTCAGCAGCAGGAACTCCGCCGGGCCCGCGCCGCCCTCGTGGTCGCCGCCGTGCCCGGCGCGGGCCAGCGCGATGCCGTGCCGCACCGCCCACAGCTTGCCGGTCCAGCCCGGCGCGGGCGGGCCGGGGGAGGAGACGGTGACCGGCCGACCGCCGTGCCGGGCGGCCAGCTCCCGGGCCAGCTCGCCGGTGCCGTCCGTGCTGCCGTCGTCCACCAGGAACACCTCCAGCGGACCGGAGTAGTCCTGGGTCAGCAGCGAGGGCAGGCTGCGCGGCAGCACGTCCGCCTCGTCCCGGGCCGGCACCACCACCGCCACCGACGGCCAGCGGTCCGGCTCGACCGGCTTCTCCGCGGGGGCCGGCAGCCGCTGGTCGGTGCGCCAGAAGAAGCCGTGCCCCAGCAGCAGGTAGGCCCAGGCCGCCGCCGAAGCCAGGGCGATCCACGCAATGGTGCTCATTCGCCGCAGTCTGCCCCACAACGGAGGGAACACCAGGCCTGTCGGCTAGGGTGACCGGGTGAAGATCGCGCTCATCGACTCCGGACTCGGCCTGCTCCCGGCGGCGGCCGCGGTACGCCGGCTGCGGCCGGACGCCGAGCTGGTCCTCTCCTCCGACCCCGACGGGGTGCCCTGGGGGCCGCGTACGCCCGAGGACATCACCGCGCACGCCCTCGCCACCGCCCGAGCCGCCGCGGCCCACCGCCCCGACGCCCTGGTGGTCGCCTGCAACACCGCCTCGGTGCACGCCCTGACCGCGCTGCGCGCCGGACTGGAGCCCGCGCTCCCGGTGATCGGCACCGTCCCCGCCATCAAGCCGGCCGCTGCGGCCGGCGGCGCGGTCGCCATCTGGGCCACCCCGGCCACCACCGGCAGCCCCTACCAGCGCCGGCTGATCGCCGACTTCGCCGGCACCGCCCGGGTCACCGAGGTGCCCTGCCCCGGTCTCGCCGACGCCGTCCAGTGGGCCAACGAGGATGCCATCGACCGGGCGATCGCCGCGGCCGCCGCGCTCACCCCGGACGACGTCTCGGCGGTCGTCCTCGGCTGCACCCACTACGAGCTGGTCGCCGAGCGCATCCGGGCCGCCGTCCAGACCCCGGCCCGCCCCGCCGGGCTGCCGCCGGTCCGGCTGCACGGCTCCGCCGGGGCCGTCGCCGCCCAGACCCTGCGCCGCCTCGGCGCCGACCCGGCCCCCTCCGCCGCGCCGGCCGGCGCCCTCGCGGTACTCCTCAGCGGCCGCCCCGGCACGCTGCCCCCGGCCGCCCTGGCCTACGCCGAGGGCCGCCTGCTCGCCGCCACCGCGCCGGCGGCCTGACCCCGGGCTCGCACAGGGCCCCTGTCGCCGTCACTCCCGTCCGCCCGTGGCCGCCCCGCCCACCTGGCACGACGGCCGCGCAGGGCGCCGCCGTACACTCCGGACCGTGAGCGCCACCATGACCGTCCCCGACGCCCAGCCCCCCGCCCCCGCCTCCGGCGGTGAACGGCGGGTTCGGCTGCTGCGGCGGCTGGGCAGGCCCGCGGCGGCCGTCCTCGCCGGGGTCCTGCTCTTCCTCAGCTTCCCGCCGCGGCCGCTGTGGTGGCTCGCGATCCCCGCCTTCGCGCTGCTCGGCTGGGTGCTGCGCGGCCGTCGGCTGCGCGCAGGGTTCGGGCTCGGGTATCTGGCCGGGCTGGGGTTCCTGGCGCCGCTGCTGGTGTGGACCGGCGAGGAGGTCGGGCCGGTGCCGTGGCTGGCGCTGGTCGCCGCCGAGGCGGTGTTCGTCGGCGCCACCGGGCTGCTCACCGCCGCCGTCTCCCGGCTGCCCGCCTGGCCGGTGTTCGCCGCGGCGGTCTGGGTTGCGGGCGAGGCGGCCCGCGCCCGGGTGCCGTTCGGCGGCTTCCCCTGGGGAAAGATCGCCTTCGGCCAGGCCGACGGCTTCCTGCTTCCCCTCGCCGCGGTGGGGGGCACGCCGGTGCTGGGCTTCGCGGTCGCGCTGTGCGGCTACGGGCTGTACGAGGCGGTCCGCCTGGGGCTGACCGCCCGCCGTACCGGCACCCTGCCGCGCGGACCGCTCGCCGCCGCGGCCCTCGCGCTGCTCGCCCCGTTCGCCGGCGCGGCGGCCGCGCTGCCGCTGGTCTCGGACGCCCCCGAGGAGGGCACCGCCACCGTCGCCGCCATCCAGGGCAACGTGCCCCGGCTCGGCCTGGACTTCAACGCGCAGCGCCGCGCGGTGCTGGACAACCACGCCGACCGCACCCGGCAGCTCGCCGCCGACGTGGCCGCCGGCAAGGAGAAGAAGCCCGACTTCGTGCTGTGGCCGGAGAACTCCTCCGACCTCGACCCCTACCGCAACCCCGACGCCCGCGAGGTCATCGACGGCGCGGTCCGGGCGATCGGGGTGCCCACGGTGATCGGCGCCGTCCTCACCCCGGACACCGGCAGGCTGCGCAACACCCTCATCCAGTGGGACCCCGGGCGCGGCCCGGTCGCCACCTACGACAAGCGCCATGTGCAGCCGTTCGGCGAGTACATCCCGATGCGCTCCCTGGTGCGGGTCTTCAACAAGGACGTGGACCGGGTCAGCCGGGACTTCGGGCCGGGCAGCGCGGTCGGCGTCTTCGACCTGGCCGGCACCCGGGTCGGGCTGGTCACCTGCTACGAGGCGGCCTTCGACTGGGCCGCCCGGGACACCGTCACCGACGGCGCCCGGCTGATCTCGGTGCCCAGCAACAACGCCACCTTCGGGCGCAGCGAGATGACCTACCAGCAGCTCGCCATGTCCCGGGTGCGGGCGGTCGAGCACAGCCGCGCCGTGGTCGTCCCGGTGACCAGCGGGGTCAGCGCGATCATCCGCCCGGACGGCACCGTGGTGGAGCAGACCCGGATGTTCACCCCCGACGCCCTGGTGGACGAGGTCCCGCTGCGCTCCTCGCTCACCCCGGCCACCCGGCTGGGCGTGCTGCCGGAGTGCCTGCTGCTGGGCGGAGGCGCGGCGGGGATCGTCTGGGCCGGGGTGCTCGGCGCCCGGCGCCGGCGGGGCCGCACGGCAGCCCCGTAGACCGCCCGCCGCCGTTTCCGTCGCCCGACGCCGGGCCCCTAGGGTGGCCGGTATGGCGATTCCCGACTTCCTCCGCGAGATCCGGGCCACCCTCGGCCACCAGCTGCTCTTCCTGCCCGGTGTCTCGGCCGTCGTGCTGGACGACGGGGGCCGGGTGCTGCTGGGGCGGCGGTCGGACACCGGCCGCTGGTCGATCATCGGCGGCATCCCGGAGCCGGGGGAGCAGCCCGCCGAGGCGATCGTGCGCGAGGTGCACGAGGAGACCGCCGTCGACTGCGTGGCCGAGCGGGTCGTGCTGGTGCAGACCCTGGACCCGGTCACCTACCCGGGCGGCGACCGGTGCCAGTACCTGGACATCTGCTTCCGCTGCCGGGCCACCGGGGGCGAGGCCCGGGTCAACGACGACGAGTCGCTGGAGGTCGGCTGGTTCCGGCCGGACGCCCTGCCGCCGATGCGGGAGTACGAGACCTTCCGGATCAAGCAGGCGCTCGCCGACGCCCCGACCTGGTTCGAGGCTCCTTCCTGAGTCCGGCTCGCCGCCTACTCGGCGGTGCCGGCCCGGGGGCGGGCCCGCAGATGGGCGCGCTCGCCCTGGCGGCCGAACAGGCTGAGGAACTCCACCGGTCTGGCGTCCGCCGAGCCGAACCAGTGCGGCACCCGGCAGTCGAACTCGGCGGCCTCACCCGGGGCCAGCACCAGGTCGTGCTCGCCGAGGATCACCCGCAGCCGCCCGTCGAGCACGTACATCCACTCGTAGCCGTCATGGGTCTTCGGCTCGCGCTCCTCCTCCGCCGTCCGGCCGGGCAGGATCAGCTTGTACGCCTGGATCCCGCCGGGGCGCCGGGTCAGCGGGACCATGGTGCGGCCGTGCTGGGTCACCGGGCGCATATGGATCCGCGGGTCCCCGGTCGGCGGAGCGCCGACCAGCTCGTCCAGCGTCACCCCATGGGCGCGGGCCAGCGGCAGCAGCAGCTCCAGGGTGGGCCGGCGGTCCCCGGACTCCAACCGGGACAGGGTGCTCACCGAGATGCCGGTCGCCTCCGACAGGGCGGCCAGGGTGCTCTCCCGCCGCTTGCGCAGCGCGCGGAGCCGGGGCCCCACCGACTCCAGGGTCTGATCCGGTTCGACGTCCATGCCCACCAGCTTGCCACTTCGGCAAGGTGCTTTGCCAGGGGCCGGGTGGGCGCGGCACGGTCGGACCCGGAGGTGGTCATGGTGACCGGTGAGACGAACGGTGTGAGCGGCGCGTACGACGTGGTGGTGGTCGGTGGCGGTGCCGCCGGACTGAGCGGGGCGCTGACCCTGGCCCGGGCCCGGCGCTCCGTCCTGGTGGTCGACGCGGGCGAGCCGCGCAACGCCCCGGCGACCGGGGTGCACGGGCTGCTGGCGCTGGACGGGGTACCCCCGGCCGAGCTGCTGGCCCGCGGCCGCGAGGAGGTGCGCGGCTACGGCGGCCGGGTGGTGCGTGCGGAGGTGAGCGGCGCGGTACGGGACGGGGACGGGTTCGCCGTGTCGCTGGCCGGCGGCGGGAGCGTCCGGGCCCGCCGGCTGCTGGTGACCGCGGGGCTGGTGGACCGGCTGCCCCCGGTGCCGGGGCTGGGGGAGCGGTGGGGGCGGGATGTGCTGCACTGCCCGTACTGCCACGGCTGGGAGATCCGGGACCGGGCCGTCGGGGTGCTCGCCACCGGGCCGAACTCCCCGCACCAGGCGCTGCTGTTCCGGCAGTGGACCGCGGACGTGGTGTACCTCGCCCATGACACCGTGCCGCCCGCCGGCGAGGAGGCCGAGCGGCTGGCCGCCCGCGGGATCACCGTGGTCACCGGCGAGGTGGCGGCCGTGGAGAGCGCCGGGGACCGGCTGACCGGGGTGCGGCTCGCCGACGGCACGGTGGTGGCCCGCCAGGCGCTCGCGGTGGCCACCCGGATGGAGGCCCGGGCCGGGTTCCTCGCCGGTCTCGGGCTGCGGACGGTGGAGCACCCGGCCGGGTTCGGCGAGCACCTGGTGACCGATCCGACCGGCCGCACCGAGGTGCCCGGGGTGTGGGCGGCCGGCAATGTGACGGACCTGTCCGCCCAGGTCGGCGCCGCCGCCTCGGCCGCCGCCTTCGCGGCCGCCCGGATCAACGCCGACCTGGTGACCGAGGAGACGGACCGGGCCCTCGCCGCGCACCGCTCCGCGGCGCCGGTGTGAGCGGCGGGGCCGCGCCCGGCCCGAGCCGCGCCGCCGCCCCGGGCGGCTGCCCGGGGGCTTCCGGTGCTCGGGGACGACGGTCTGCGGTGGCCGGGCGAGGGGCGCCGCCCACCAGAAGCCGTCGACCCCGGCCTGGGCCATAGGGCCCCATCGG
Source organism: Streptomyces lichenis (assembly GCF_023218175.1). Lineage (GTDB taxonomy): Bacteria > Actinomycetota > Actinomycetes > Streptomycetales > Streptomycetaceae > Streptomyces > Streptomyces lichenis. Next base: position 29,620 of record NZ_JALPTH010000031.1, read on the forward strand.
GCCTGAGCCGCGCCGCCGCGTGCGCGCTGTCCCGTACGGCCGGGTCCGGCCCTGACGCGTACGGCCGGGTGCGGCCGCTCCCCGGTGGCCCGGGTGGCCGGGTCAGGGGAGGCGGGTGCGGACCAGGCGGTGCAGGGCCCAGCGGGCCGGGAGGGCGTAGGCGGCGAGGGCCGGGGGCGGGCCGGTCAGCCGCAGCACCGTCCGCGTACCGCCGTCCGGACCCGGCCGGACCTCGTGGTGAAGGCGCAGGCGGACCGGGCCCAGCCGCACCCGCCAGCTCCAGGAGCGGTCCGCCTCGTCCACCGACTCCACGGTGAAGGCGGCCCGGATCCCGAGCCAGGACACCACCTCGCCGCGCAGCCCGGGCCGGATCCGCTCCGCGTCCGTGCGCACCGCCCTGATCTGCGGCGACCAGGAGGACCACAGCCCGGGTGCGGTGTAGCGCCGCCACACCTCGCCGGGCGGGGCCGGGCCGGTCGCGTGCAGCGTCAGCGACGCCACCGGCCGGCTCCGCACCGCCGGGCGCTCATCCGGTGCTGCCCCGGAGGAACTCGACCAGCGCCTTCCCGGGCCGGAGCGCCGCCGCGCCGTCCTCCGCGTGGAAGTCGCCGAACCCCAGCAGGGCCACCGTCTGGCCCGCCCGGATGGCCTCGGCGATCGACCCGGAGTGCTCCACGGTGCCGAACAGCGCGTCGACCACCCGCCCCACGTCCTCCGGCCCGAGGCCGCCACCGTCCTGTGCGGCCTTGCGGACCGTGGCCTCGATCAGCCCGGACCTGTCCATGGCTCACCCGTCCCTCACTGCGTCGTGCCGCCCGTCCCGTTCCCGGCCATCGTGGCACCCGGCGCCCGCGCGCGCCCGCAGCCGTACGCCGCCCGGTGGACGCCGGGCCCTCGCGGGGCGGCCGCCCGAGTTGCGGCGGCCGGGCGGCGCCTCAGGATGGGCGGCGGCGCGGTCGGGCCGGGTGAGGAAGGCCCGGGCGGCGCCCGACGGGAAGGACGGACGCTGTGCCGATCTGTACGACACGTGACGGGGTGGACCTCTTCTACCAGGACTGGGGGCAGGGGCGGCCGGTGGTCTTCATCCACGGCTGGCCGCTCAACGGCGACGCCTGGCAGGACCAGATGAAAGCGGTCGCGGACGCCGGCTACCGCGCGGTCGCCCACGACCGGCGGGGCCACGGCCGCTCCGCCCCGGTGTTCGACGGCTATGACTTCGACACCTTCGCCGACGACCTCGACGACCTGCTCACCACGCTCGACCTGCGGGACGCCACCCTGGTGGGCCACTCGATGGGCGGCGGCGAACTGGCCCGCTACATCGGCCGGCACGGCACCGGACGGGTCCGCTCCGCCGTCCTGCTGTCGGCGATCCCCCCGCTGATGCTCCAGGGCCCGGACAACCCGGAGGGCGTACCGGAGGAGGTCTTCGACGGGCTGCGCAAGGGCATCCTCGACGAGCGCTCGCAGTTCTGGCGGGAGACCGCGGTCGGCTTCCTGAGCGCGAACCGCGAGGGCACCAGGGCGACCCAGGGCAACCAGGACGCGTTCTGGTACATGGCCATGGCGCAGCGGATCGAGGGCGGGGTGCGCTGTGTGGACGCCTTCGCCTACACCGACTTCCACGCCGACCTGGCCGCGTTCGACGTGCCCACCCTGGTGGTGCACGGCGACGACGACCAGATCGTGCCGATCGACGCCACCGGCCGCAAGGCGGCCCAGCTGATCGCGGACGCGACCCTGAAGGTCTACGAGGGCGGCTCGCACGGCATCGCGATGGTGCCGGGCGACAAGGCGCGGTTCAACGCCGATCTGCTGGAGTTCCTCGGCCGGTGATCCCGCCGATCGGCGCCTGCCGGAGGCGGTCGCGGTGCGGTCCGGCGCGTCCCCCGCGCGGGTCGGACCGCACCGCGACCGGGTCAGCCGGCCGTCCCCGTACCCACCGGCCCGTCGAGCGGGGCGGCGAGGACGTCGGTGATCCGGATGAACCCGTCCGCGCCGTGGCCGAGTCCGACGGCCCGGCGCGCCATCCCCTCCGCCGCGCGCATCACCCCGCTGTCGATGCCGTGCGCCTCGGCGGCGTGGACGATGTGCGCCATGGAGGACACCGCGGAGGTCAGCGGGTTGCCCTCGCCGGCGAACCGGCCCTCGTCCAGCTCCGACGCGGTCTCCTCGAACAGCGGCGGCAGGATGGCGGCGATGCCCTGGGCGAAGGGCGCGAGTTCACGGGCGCTCACCCCCTCCGCCCGGGCCAGCGCCAGGGCGTGGGTCCACCCGGCCATGGCGGTCCAGAAGACGTCCAGCAGCGCCAGGTCGTACGCCGCCGCCCGGCCGGTGTCCTCGCCGAGGTGGGTGTGGGCGCCGCCCAGCGCCGCCAGGACCGGCCGGTGCTCCTCGTAGAGGTCCTTGGGCCCGCTGTGCAGGAAGACGGCGTGCCCGGTGCCGATGGTGGTGGTCGGCGTCATGATGGCCCCGTCCAGGTAGCGGACGCCGTGCGCGGCCGCCCAGTCGGCGGTCTCGCGCGCCCGGTCCGGGGTGTCGGCGGTGAGGTTGACCACGGTGCGCCCCTTGAGCGCCGCCGCGACCCCCTCGGGCCGCAGCACCGCGTCGGCCGCGTCGTAGTCGACCACGCAGACCACGGTGAGCGGGCTCGCGGCGACCGCCTCGGCGGCGGTCGCCGCCCCGGTGGCGCCGCGCTCCAGCAGCTCCCGGTCCCGGCCGGGCGTACGGTTCCAGACCGTGGTGCGCACCCCGGCCGCCAGGAAGGCGCCCGCCAGCGCCCGGCCCATCGGGCCGAGCCCGAGCACGGTGACGGAGGGGGAGGAGCGGGGGGTGCCGGACAGTGACATGCTGAGAGGCTCCTGACTGGACGAGAGGGCGAACGGGCGCGTGGACGCGCGTGTTCGGGGACGACGAAGGGGGCGCGTGATGACACGGAGCCGTGCCGAGGATCCGGACGTCTGCGGAGTAACGGCGGCGATCGCCGTGATCGACGGCAAGTGGAAGACGGCCCTGCTGTGGCTGCTGGAATCCGGTCCGCGCCGGCCGGGGCAACTGCGCCGGGAGCTGCCCGGGCTCAGTGAGAAGGTGCTGACCGCCACCCTCCGCGAGATGGCGGGGGACGGTCTGGTCGAGCGGGAGGTGCACGATGTGCTGCCGCTGAAGACGGTCTACTCGCTCACGCCGTTCGGCCGTGAGCTGAGCGAGGCGCTGGCTCCGCTCTCCGACTGGGGCCACCGCCGGCTGGAGGTCCTCGCCGAGGCCCGCCGGTCCTCCTGAACCCCATTCCCCGCCGCCCCCTCTCCGGTGCTCGATCCCTTGCGGGTTCCAGTCTCATACGGGCGGCGCGGGCCGCCAAGTACCCACAAAAAGGTGGGTACCCGGGCGGCCCGCGCCAAGGGAAGAGGGGGACGGCGGCGGCTCAGTGCGCGGGGGTGTGGCTGGAGACCACGCGGAACAGCCGGGGCTGCACATCGGTGGCGATCTTCGCCGCCTGGTCCATGTGGACCCGCGCCTCGGGGTTCTCCAGCATGGCGCGGTAGTGCTCCTCGGACTCCCACTGCGCGTAGTTGACGACCCGTTCGCCGTCCAGGCTGACGTGGAAGTTGGCGCGGAGGAAGCCGGGCTGGTGCCTCATGGTCTCCTCGGTGGCCCGGCCGAGGAGGTCGAGCAGTTCCTGCCGCCGGTCGGCCGGCACGGTGAAGACGTTGATCAGCGTCGCCACCGGGCGGTCGCCGACGATGTTCGCGGTAGCGGTCATGGGGAGTGAGTTCCCCTTACCGGGGGCGGGGGAGCGGTACGCGGCGGTAGTCCCCCGCGCGGCGCAACCCGGTGCGGGGGACCCTTCGGCGTACGAAGCGGTGTACCCGGTCGGCGGCCGGCGACCGGCCCCGTCAGCCGGGACCCTCGGCGTACCGCCGCTCCACCCGGTCAGCCTCCCGCGACCAGCCCCGGCAGCCGGTCCAGTGCCGCGCGCAGCTCCCCGGCCGGCAGTCCGCCGCCCTGGGCCAGCACCGGCGAACCGCCGCCGCGCCCGTGCAGCAGCTCCTTGACCAGCGCCCCGGCGTCGAGCCCGGACGCCCGCCCCGCCTCGTTCAGCGCCACCACCACCGTGCCGGAGGGGGCGCCCACGGCCGCCACCCCCGGGTGGGCGGCGGGCAGCCGGTCCCGTACCGCCTGCGCCAGGGCGCGCGGCTCCTCGCCGTCCTCGGCCACGGCGGTCACCACCCGCGTACCGGCGGCCCGCACCGCCTGACCGGCGAGTGCCGCCGCGCGCTCCAGCACGGCCCGCTGCCGCAGCCGGGCGTTCTCCCGGTCGGCCGCCTTCAGCCGGTCCAGCAGCCCCGCGATCCGCTCCGGCAACTCCGCCCGGGGCGCGCCCAGTTGCTCGGCGATCCGGGAGACCAGGTCCCGCTCCCGGGCCAGATAGCCGAACCCCTCCACCCCGACGGCCGCCTCGATCCGGCGCATCCCGGCGCCCACCGAGCCCTCCGAGGCCAGCGCCACCGTGCCGATCTGCGAGGCATGGCCGACATGCGTGCCGCCGCACAGCTCCCGCGACCAGGCCCCACCGATCTCGACCACCCGCACCCGCTCCCCGTAGGTCTCGTCGAACAGGGCCAGCGCGCCCAGCTCCTTGGCCTCCGGCAGCGTCATCCACCGCACGTCCACCGGCAGATCGCGGCGCAGCGCCCGGTTGGCGGCCTCCTCCACCGCACCGCGCACGCCCGCGGAGAGGCCGCCGCGCCAGGGGAAGTCCAGCCGCAGATAACCGGGGCGGTTGTACGAGCCGGCCTGCAGCGCCGTCGGGCCCAGCACCTCCCGCAGCGCGGCGTGCAGCACATGGGTGCCCGAGTGCGCCTGCCGGGCGCCCAGCCGCCACTCGGGGTCCACCGCCGCGTGCACGGTGTCGCCGGGCGCCAGCTCACCGCCGGTGACCCGCACCTGATGGGCGACCAGCCCGGGCAGCGGCCGCTGGACGTCCAGCACCTCCGCCTCGGCGGAGGCCGAGGAGAGCCGGCCCGCGTCGCTCTCCTGGCCGCCGGACTCCGCGTAGAACGGCGAGCGGTCCAGCACCACGGTGGCGATCCGCCCGGCCGCCGCCACCGGCAGCGGCCCCTCGGCGCCCAGCACCGCCAGCACCCGGGACTCGGTGGCCAGCGCCTCCCAGGCCACCCAGTCGGTGGGGCCGTGCGCGTCCAGCACCGCACGCAGCGCCGACGTGTCCGCCGAGCCGCCGGACTTGCGGGCCCGGGCGTCCGCCCTGGCCCGCTCACGCTGCTCCGCCATCAGCGCGGTGAAGCCCTCGCGGTCCACCTCCACGCCCTGCTCGGCCGCCATCTCCAGGGTCAGGTCCACCGGGAAGCCGTAGGTGTCGTGCAGCAGGAAGGCCTGCGCCCCGGGCAGCGAACGCCCGCCCTCCGCCTTGACCTTGGCCACCGCGGTGTCCAGTACGGCGGTGCCCTGGCGCAGGGTGGCCCGGAAGGCCTCCTCCTCGGCGTACGCCTGGTCGGAGATCCGCGCGAACTGCTCGGCCACCTCCGGGTAGCTCGGCGCCATGCGGTCCCGGGAGACCGGCAGCAGCTCGGGCAGCGCCGGGTCCTGGTAGCCCAGTTGGCGCATCGAGCGCACCGCCCGGCGCAGGATGCGGCGCAGGACGTAGCCGCGGCCCTCGTTGCCCGGGGCCGTCCCGTCGGCCAGCAGCATCAGCGCCGTGCGGACATGGTCGGCGACCACCCGCAGCCGTACGTCGGCGGCCGGGTCCGCCCCGTACCGTACGGCCGCGAGCGCGGCGGCCCGGTCCAGCACCGGCCGGGTCTCGTCGGTCTCGTAGAGGTTGTCCACGCCCTGGAGCAGGGTCGCCATCCGCTCCAGGCCCATCCCGGTGTCGATGTTGCGGCGCGGCAGCTCGCCCAGGATCGGATAACCGGACTTGCCGGGCCCCTCACCCCGCTCGAACTGCATGAAGACCAAATTCCAGAACTCCATGAACCGGTCCTCGTCCACCGCCGGGCCGCCCTCCCGGCCGAACGCCGGGCCCCGGTCGTAGTACAGCTCGGAGCACGGACCGCACGGCCCGGGCACCCCCATCGACCAGAAGTTGTCCTCATCGCCCCGGGCCACGATCCGGGCGTCCGGCAGCCCGGAGATCCGCCGCCACAGCGCCCGCGACTCCTCGTCCGCGTGGTGCACGGTCACCCAGATCCGCTCCGGGTCCAGCCCGTAGCCGCCGTCCGCCGGGGCGGCCGTCGACAGCTCCCAGGCGAAGGCGATCGCCTCCTCCTTGAAGTAGTCGCCGAGCGAGAAGTTCCCGTTCATCTGGAAGAAGGAGCCGTGCCGGGTGGTCTTGCCGACCTCCTCGATGTCCAGGGTGCGCACGCACTTCTGCACACTGGCCGCCCGCGGCCAGGGCGCGGCACTCTCCCCGGTCAGATACGGCTTGAACGGCACCATTCCGGCGTTGACGAACAGCAGCGTCGGGTCGGGTGTCGGCAGCGGCGCGCTGGGCACCACGGTGTGGCCGCGGGTGGCGAAGAAGTCCAGGAAGCGGGTGCGGATCTCGGCGGTGCGCAAGAGGTGCTCCGAAGGGTCGGAAGGGGGTGGGGGAGGGGTGGCCTCGGCAGCCGTCAGGCGGCTCCGGCGCCCGTCGTCTGACGGCTCCGGTGGCCGTCATCAGGCGGCTCCGGCGCCCGTCGTGAGGCGGTTCAGCGCCGTCGTTCAGGCGGCTCCGGCCAGGGCGGGCGGGCTCCCGGCGGCCACCGGCCGCAGCGCGGCGTACTCCAGCGGCGCGGAGGGGTCGATCGACACCTCCAGCGGCGCGGGCTCGGCGCCGGAGCGGACCAGCAGGTCGCCGACCGCCGCGATCATGGCGCCGTTGTCGGTGCACAGCCCCATCCGCGGCACCCGCAGGGTGATCCCGGCCGCCGCGCAGCGCTCCTCGGCCAGCGCCCGCACCCGGGAGTTGGCGGCCACCCCGCCGACCACCACCAGCGTCGAGACGCCGTACGCCGCACAGGCCGCCAGCGCCTTGCGGGTCAGCACATCGGCCACCGCCTCCTGGAGTGAGGCGGCGCCGTCGGCGACCGGCAGCGGGGTGTCCCCGTGCCGCTCGGCCCAGCGGGCGGCGGCCGTCTTCAGCCCGGAGAAGGAGAAGGCGTACGGGTCGTCCCGGGGCCCGGTCAGCGGCCGGGGGAACGCCACCGCCGCCGGGTCGCCGCCCCGGGCCGCCCGGTCGATGGCCGGCCCGCCCGGATAGGGCAGCCCGAAGACCCGCGCCACCTTGTCGAAGCACTCCCCGGCCGCGTCGTCCACGGTGTCCCCGAGGTGCAGGATCGGGTCCCGGACCAGGTCGCGCACCAGCAGCAGCGAGGTGTGGCCGCCCGACACGATCAGCACCACACAGGGGTCGGGCAGCGGGCCGTGCTCCAGGGTGTCCGCCGCCACATGCCCGGCCAGGTGGTGCACCCCGTACAGCGGCACCCCGAGCGCGTACGCCAGGGTCTTCGCCCCGGCCAGCCCGACCTGGAGCGCCCCGGAGAGCCCCGGGCCGGTGGTGACGGCGACCGCGTCGATGTCCGCGAGCCGCAGCCCGGCCTGGTCCAGCGCCTCACGGACCACCGGGTTCAGCGCGTGCAGATGGGCGCGGGCGGCGATCTCCGGCACCACCCCGCCGAACCGGGCGTGCTCGTCCATGCTCGACGCCACCGCGTGGGCGAGCAGCCGCCCCTCGCTGACGATCCCGGCACCGGTCTCGTCGCACGACGACTCGATGCCCAGCACGATGCGTCCCGCCGCCACGCGCCCACCCTCTTCCGCCTCTTCCGTTCGCTCTTCTGCCTGTCCATCGTAGGTGCAAGTAATGTGCAACAAGCCGCGCGGTGGTGCGGCCGCTCCGGGGGTACCCGGCGCCCGTACAGGGAAGGGAGGCCCGCCCATGAGCCGTCGGCCCGACGCGCCCGAGCGGCTGGAGGAGACCGTGCTGCGCCTGCTCGACCAGCGCGCCGAGAACGCCACGATCTGCCCCTCAGAGGCCGCCCGCGCCGCCCACTCCGGCTCCGGAGACGGCTGGCGGGCCCTGATGGACCCGGTCCGCGAGGCCGTCCGCCGTCTGGTCGCCGCCGGCCGGGTCGAGGTGGTCCAGCACGGCGAGGTGGTGGACATGGACACCGCCCGCGGGCCGATCCGGGTGCGCAAGGCGCCCGGGAAGCGGGACTAGCAGGGCTTGCGCCAGGGGTCCAGGTCCAGGCGCTTGCGCATGGAGGACAGGCCCAGCGCCCGGGCCTCGCCGCAGAAGTCGTCGTTCTTCAGGGCGTACTCGACATGGAAGACGGCCTTCCCGGCCCGGATGAACGGGGTGAGCGCGGTGCACTCGTCGTACTGGGCACACTCCTCGTTGACGGCGAAGTCGTAGAGCCCCACCAGCTGGGGGATCTGCGGCAGGTCGTTCTTGAGGCCGATGGCCAGTCCGCGGGCATGGGCGGCGTCGGCCAGCATGCGGTTGTAGGCGAGCTGGTGCCCGGCGGTCAGCGGAAAGCCGGTGTCATGCAGGTAGCCGTCCACCAGATCCGGCTCCACCGCGTCGAACCCCTTGTCGCGGCACAGGTCCAGGCGCCGTTCCATCAGGGGCTTCAGCACGTCCAGCCGGCGGATGTCCAGCCAGCGCTCGCCGGGCCAGCCGTTGCCCTCGCCGCGCAGCGACTCGGGGAAGTCCCCGGCGTCCGGGCGGAACTCCTCCCAGGCACCGGCATTGACGTAGCAGATGACCCGCCGTCCGTCGCGGTGCAGCCGGGCCACGTCCTCGGCGGTGTTGGCGAAGGCGTCGATGTCGTACACCGGCACGTCCACACTCGGGTCCACCCGCCCGTCCAGCTGCCACTGCCAGGGCGTCCCCGGCTTCGGCTGCCAGCGCGCCCGGGCCGGCTTCGACGGACCGGAGGAGGAGCGGGAGGGGGAGGGGGACGAGGCGGAGGAGGAGGGAGAAGGAGAACGGGAGGGGGACGGGCTGGCGGGCGCGGAAGTTGACGGGGAGGAGGCGGATGGGGAGGAGGCGGACGCTGAGGGGGAAGGGGACGGGGCCGGGGCGGGGGAGGAGCAGCCGGGCAGGGCGAGCAGCGCCAGTACGGTGAGCAGGGCGGCGAGCGGTGCCAGGGCCCCGGAGGTGCGGTTCACCGCACCCCGCCGGGGCCGGCGGCCAGCGGCTCGGCGGCGATCGAGGCCCAGAGGGCGGCCACCGAGTCGGCCAGGGTGTGGCGGGGCGCCCAGCCGAGGGCGGCGCGGGCGGCCGAGACGTCGGAGCACTGCCAGCCGACGGCGGCCGAGCGGGCGGAGCCGCCCGCGCTCTCCTCGACGCGCCCGGTGAAGCCGGAGGCCCGGACCAGGGCGTGCACCAACTCCCGTACCTCCACGGCCTGTCCGCCGCTGATGTTGAGCACGGCAGGGAGCGGCCCCGGGCGGGTGGCGGCCAGCGCCGCGGCCTCGGCGAGGTCGCGGACGTCCACGAAGTCCCGGTACGGGGAGAGGTCGCCGACCCGCAGCACCGCCTCCGGCCCGGGGCCCGAGCGCAGCAGGGCGCGGGCCACCGAGCCGGGCAGCCCGGCGGCCGGGGCGCCCGGGCCGACCGGGTTGCCGACCCGCAGCACCACCGCGTCCAGCCCGGAGGCGGCCACCGCCACGGTGCCGGCCAGCTTGGTGGCACCGTAGGGGGCGGCCGGGCGGGTGGGTCCGTCCTCGTGGACCCGCTCACCCGGCCGGCCCGGCCCGTACTCGGCCGCCGAGCCGAGGTGGACCAGCCGGGCGGCCGGTGCCGCCTCCCGCAGCGCGGCGCAGAGCACCGCCGGGCCGCGGGCGTTGACCTCGGCCAGCACCACCGGGTCCCCGCCGACCGCGCCGGCGCAGTTGACCACCGCGTCCGGGGCGAGCGCGGCGAGCGCCTCGGCGAGCGGGCCGGGGCGGGCCGTGGCGAGGTCCACCGGCAGGTCGGCGCCGGGTGAGCGGCCGCCGTACAGCGGCCGGACGCCCGGCAGGGCGCTCAGCCGCTCGGCGACATGACCGCCCAGATAGCCGGTGGCGCCCAGGACCAGGATGCGCATGACGTGCTCAGGCTCCCCTCAACAGCAGCGACTGGTGGGTGGTGAACTCCGCGTTGGCGCGGTCGTAGTCGTCGGGCCGCCCGATGTCGAGCCAGTAGCCGTCGAACTCGTAGGCCGCGGGCGGGTTCCCGACGCCCAGCAGATCGAGGATCAGTTCGTCGAAACCGAGCGGCAGGCCCGGTGTGTAGCGGTCCAGGGTGGCGCGGGACACCGCGTACACCCCCATGGACACCCGGCAGTCCATGCTCGGCTTCTCCCGGAAGCCGACGACCTTTCCGGCCTCGGTGGTGAGCACCCCGAAGTCGATGTGGACCTTGCGCTGGTAGGTGGCGATGGTCAGCGGCGCGCTCCCGGCGGCGTGCCGGCGCACCAGGTCGGCGTAGTCCAGGTCGGTGAGGATGTCGCCGTTCATCACCAGGAAGTTCTCCGGCAGCCGCTCCCGGATGGTCAGCAGCGGGCCGATGGTGCCGAGCGGGCTCTCCTCGGTGGAGTAGTCGATGTCCAGCCCCCACCGGGCACCGCTGCCGACATAGGCCCGGATGATCTGGCCGAGGTGGCCGATGGCCAGGGTGCAGCTGGTGAACCCGGCCGCCGCCAGCTGGCGCAGCACGATCTCCAGGATCGCGTGCTGGTCCCCGATGGGCACCAGGGGCTTGGGCAGCGCGGTGGTGTACGGACGCAGCCGGACGCCCTTGCCCCCGGCGAGTATCACTGCGTGCATGGGAAGCCTCCTTGGTCGCGAACGGGTCGTGCGGGGTTAAGTGGTACGAGGGTGGGGTGGGTGTGCGCGGGACGTCAGATGTTGTAGATGTCGGTCTTGTAGCGGGCCAGGTTGGCCGGGTCGCGGAAGAACTCCACGGTCCGGGCGAGCCCCTCCTCCAGGTCGTGCGCCGGGGCCCAGCCGGTGGCCTCGCGCAGCCGGGTGGCGTCGGCGACCAGCCGCATCACCTCGGAGGCCGCCGGCCGCAGCCGCTGCTCGTCCTCCCGGACGTCGAGGTCGGCGGACATCACCTTGCCGATCAGCCGGACCAGGTCGCCGACCGATATCTCGCCCCCGGTACCGGCGTTGAAGGTCCGGCCCACCACCTGCCCGGCGGGCGCGGTGCCCACCGCGAGGAAGGCGGCGGCGGTGTCGGCGACGAAGCAGAAGTCCCGGGTCGGCCGCAGGTCGCCCAGGGTGATGGTGCGCGAGCCGGCCGCCACCTGGCCGATCACGGTGGGGATCACCGCCCGCATGGACTGGCGCGGGCCGTAGGTGTTGAAGGGGCGCAGGGTCACCACGGGGGTGTCGAAGCTGGCGTGGTAGCTGTCCGCGAGGCGGTCCCCGCCGGCCTTGGAAGCGGCGTACGGGGACTGGGTGTTGATCGGGTGGTCCTCGGTGATCGGCACGGTCTGCGCGGTCCCGTAGGTCTCGCTGGTGGAGGTGTGCACCAGCCGCGGGGTGCCCAGCGCCCGTACCGCCTCCAGCACGTTGAGGGTGCCGGTGACATTGGTGTCCACATAGCTGTGCGGCGCCTGGTAGGAGTACGGGATCGCGATCAGCGCGGCCAGGTGGTAGACGGCGTCCGCGCCCTCGGCGAGCGCCCGCACCGAGCCGGGGTCGCGGACGTCGCCGAGCACGATCTCCACCTGGTCCAGCACGTCCTTGGGCAGCACCTCCAGCCAGCCGTAGGAGGAGAAGGAGTTGTACTGCGCCATGGCGCGCACCCGGTGCCCGGAGGCCACCAGGGCCTGGGTGAGGTGGGAGCCGATGAAGCCGTCGGCGCCGGTGACCGCGGCGAGCGGGCTGGAGGTCATGAGCGGGATCCTCTATTCCGTAAGGGAGTTCGTGGCAGGGAGCGGTCGGGCTGGTACGGCTCAGACGTGTGCGGAGGGGCGGCCCAGCAGGCGTACGGCGACGGCCGCCAGCAGCGCCGCCGCGCCGGTACACACCAGCCAGGCCCAGGGCCAGGGGGAGCCGCCCAGGGTGATGCCCTCGCCGCTGGACCAGGCCGGGCCCGCGGTGGCCGCGGCGATGGCCGCCGCGGCCGGCAGGCAGATCGCCGCCGTCGGCCAGGCGGTGCCGAACGCCTGGAGCAGCAGCGCGATCCACAGCACCGCGGCGAGCGCGACCAGCCCCACCGGGTCCGCCCCGGTGAGCAGCGCGGCCGGGATCAGCGGCACCAGGTAGAGGCCCAGGCAGAGGGCGAGCGTGCGTACGGTGCGCAGCACGAAGCCGCGCACGGTGGTGGAGGCCCGCAGCGCCGCCACCGACAGGCCCCGGAAGCGGTAGAGCAGCCATTCGGCCGGGCCCATGCTGACGGTCAGCGCCACCACGGCCAGCGGGTGCCCGGCGCCCGCGGTGAGCACCAGCACCCCGGCCGCCAGCCCGAACAGCCCGTACGGGAGGGAGGGCAGGTACGGGACGCGGGGGCCGTCCCCGGCCGGGTCGGCCCGCAGGGCGCCGGCCACCACGAAGGCCGCCACCGCCGCGGCCGCCGCCACGGTGGCCAGCACCAGCGCGATCCGCAGCAGCGGGCCCGGCTCCCACCAGGGCAGCGCCGCCGCCCCGCCGGCCAGCGGGGCCAGCACCGCCAGCAGCGATCGCTCGCGGCCCAGCACCAGCAGCACCCCGGCGGCCGCCAGGTACACCGACTGGGCCAGCGCCGCCCACAGCACCACCGGGTGGGCGCCGGCCACCGCCAGCGCCGACCCGGTGGCCAGCGCCGCGCCGAGCGGCGCCCCGGTGAGCAGCACCAGACCGGCCTCCCGGCGCCCCGCGTTCAGCCGGACGTAGGTGCGGTGGCCCAGCCCCTGCCCCCAGGCCCAGGACACCAGCCCGGCGACCACCAGGCCCGGTACCGCCCCGGTGCCCCGCAGCAGCGGCGCCACCAGCAGATACGCCAGCCCGGGCAGGGCGAACAGCACCCCGCGCAGCATGCAGCGCACATGGTCCGGCGCCCAGGCGTCGGCCCCCGCCGGCGGGTCCGGGAAGGAGCGAGGCACCCGCCGGTAGAGGTCCTCGGCCAGCGAGAACAGGTCGGGGTGGCCGTAGCGCTCGCGTATCTGCTCGCCGGTCAGCCCCTCGGACTCCAGCAGCGCCGCCACCTCGTAGGGGTGCACCGCGCTGCCCGCCCGGTCGGCCAGCTCCGCCGCCAGCTCGTCCACCGGTCCGGCGACCCGCAGGGTCACCGTGTCGCTGTCCAGGGTGTGCCCGGCGGTCCGGCGGCTCATCCGGCCACGCTCCTCGGCCCGGCCGCCGCGCCGGCGGCGGGTGTCCCGGCGTCCGGCTTCCGGTACGTCCCGGCGGCCAGCTCCAGGTAGATGGCGCGGAAGGTGTCCACGGTCTGCCGCAGGGTGAACTGCTCGATCACCCGCAGCCGGGCCGCCTCGCCCATCGCCGCCCGGCGCGGCGGGTCGGCCAGCAGGGTGAGGACGGCCTCCGCCATCGCCCGCGGATCGCGCGGCGGGACCACCAGACCGGTGTCCCCGACCGCCTCCCGGACCCCGCCCACATCGGTGGAGACCGTGGCCCGGCCGCAGGACATCGCCTCGATCAGGGTGAACGGGAAGCCCTCGCTGATGCTGGAGAGCATCACCACACTGCCCGCCGCGTAGGCGTCCCGGATGTCGTCCACCCGGCCCTCGAACGCCACCGCCTCGCCGAGCCCCAGCGAGCGGGCCAGCTCCTCGCAGTGCTCCCGGTACGCCTCGCCGCCCCGCGGGGTGCCGCCGAACATCCGCAGCCGCGCCGCCGGCACCCGCTCGCGGACCAGGGCGAACGCCCGGATCAGGGTCTGAAGGTCCTTGATCGGGTCCACCCGGCCCGCCCAGCTGAGCACCGGCCCGGCCGGCTCCGGTCCGGCGGCCGGGAAGGCCGCCGGGTCCACCCCGTTGTAGACGGTGCGGATCAGCGCCGGGTCGGCGCCGCCCTGCTCCTCCCACAGCCGGTTGTAGCGGTTGCCCGGGGTGATCAGCGCGGCCCGCCGGTAGGTCTCCCCGGCCAGCAGCCGGAAGAAGCCCAGCAGCACCGCCCTCACCGGCCAGCGGTAGGGCGAGCTGCGGTAACTCAGGTACCGCTCCCGCAGGTAGACCCCGTGCTCGGTCAGCAGCAGCGGCACCCCGTGCTCGTGCAGTCCGGTGAGGCCCGGCAGCACGGCTATCCCGCCGCTGACCGCGTGGGAGACCCCGGTGCGCGGCGGCTCGGCGGCCAGCGGGCGCAGCGCGTGCTCCAGCAGACTGGTCGCGGTCACCGCGTCGTGCAGGGTCGGCCGGGCCTCGCGTACCTCCAGGCCCGGGCGGTTCCACACCCCGGCCAGCACCCGCACCGCCCGGTCCGAGCGGAGCGCCGGGCTGAGCAGTCCGTCCCGGGCGGCCGCCGCCAGCACGTAGAGCGCGGGCCCGAACCCCTCCTCCTCGGCCGGGTCGAGCAGCGCGGCGAGGAAGTGCTCGTACGCGGTCATCAGGAGGCGCTCGCGGCGGCCGCGCGGCGGTGAACCGGGCGGCGCCGGGCCCCACATGGGTACCGAGACCACCTCGGCGACCTGCGGGGGCAGCTCCCAGGCGAGCGGTTCGCGGCCGTTGCCGGTGACCGCCATGACCTGGAAGGCCAGATCGGGCATGCCCTGGACGAGCTGGTCGCACCAGACGCTGACCCCGCCGTGGCTGTGCGGGTAGGTGCCTTCGGTGAGCAGGGTGACGTGCGCCGCGCCAGGGTGGGGCGCGCCGGACTGAACGTGCATGGTGGTGCTCCGCGGCAGCAGGGGCCGGCCTGTGGTGCCCCCGCCGGTGTGCGGCCGGCGGGGGTGGGACGGGGCCGGGCAGGGGAGGTGGGGTCAGCGCTCGGCGCCGTACGGGACGGGGCGGGCGACCCCAGCCGGCACCGGGGTCCGCGGCGGCGGACCGTGGCGCTCGGCCACCCCCGGGGCGTGGGCGGCGGGCGCCGCGGGCGGGGCCGGCAGGTCCAGGACCAGGGTGCCGTCCGCCCCGGCCGCGACCCGGCCGGAGAGAGTCCCGGCGTACGGCTCGCCGAAGGCGCCGCCCTCGCCGTCCGTGCCGATCCGGGTGCCCGCGGGCAGGGTGGCGGCCACCGGGACGCCTTCGGGCGCGCTCACCGTCACCGTGTCGCCGATCCGGTACGCGGTGACCCGGTCCGCGGCCAGCGCCGCGTCCCAGGCCGCGCGGTCGCGCAGCTCGGCGCCGATGGCGCTCATCGGCAGGTTGACCAGCGGGGTGCTGTCGGCGAACAGCCCCTGGTAGGCGTCGAGGACGCCGTCGAGGACCGGGTAGCCGATGCGGTCCTCGGCCAGGTTCGACTGGTGGACGAAGTGCGGCTTGGGGTCGCCGGAGAGCACATGGCCCAGCGCGGTCCGGGTCTCCAGCGGCACGATGTGGCCGGTGTAGCCGGTGGCGGGGTCCAGCGGGGCGTCCAGGCAGGTGGTGCCGGGGAGGTTCTCGCACAGTCCGCTGCCGCCCTGGGCGCGGCTGGTGTAGATCCAGTTGTACTCGTCGACCTGCTCGGCCACCCGGCCCGCGTTGTAGAAGATGTTGATCGGGTGGCGTGCCACGGTGAGCGCCGAGCCGACCGGACGCTGGCCCGGGTCGCGGGAGTTGTCCGCCCCCAGCCAGGAGACCACGTGGGCGGTGAGCGAGGGCGCCAGCTGCGGGTTGTCCTCCGGCTGCTGCGGCAGCAGCCTCAGCCCGGAGTGCTCGCCGGTCACCAACTCGCCCGCGCGCACGGTCAGTCCGGCCTGCTCGGCCCAGCGCTGGTTGTCGGCGATCTGGTGGTCCAGCTCGGCCCGGCTCACCCACTTGGTCGTGCCGTCCGGGCCCACCGCGCATGTCCACGGCACGGTCGACACGTCCTGCTCGCAGCCCAGGTACGGGTGGTCGTAGGTGTGGTTGATCCAGCGGTACGTCTCGCGGTCGGCTACCAGCCGGTCGGCGGTGGGGTCGGCGCCGCCGTTCTCCTCGCGGTGCTCGACGCTGCCGCCGCCGTTGAACGCCATGTCCAGGGTGAAGCCGCGGCGCCGCGACCAGTCGGTGGCGTACGCCACGTCGTCCGGGGTCATCCGGATCGGGTTCGGCGTGCCGGTGCCCGGGGCGCAGTCCACGTCCCCCGGGGTGCAGTTGAGCGTGCTGTCCCAGCGGTCGTCGGCCGCGAAGACGTCGTCCACATGGACCGCGAAGTGGTTCCGGGAGGTGCCCAGTCGCACCGACTGGGTCATCCAGTCCACGATGCCCCGGGCCAGCAGCCGGAACTGCTGCTGGTGCTGGTTGTAGGCGAAGGTCACCACCAGCTCGCGCCGCCCGTCGTGGCGGTACTCGCCGACCAGCACCCCGCGGCCGGTGCGGCCGGGGATCGGCGCCTCCACATAGGTGGTGAAGTCGGCCCCGGTGGCGGGCTTGGAGAGGAAGGCGTAACTCTCGCTGACGGTGGGTGAGTTGTCCTCGAAGGGCACGGCGCCGTCCAGATAGCCGAACGGGCCGGAGCGGCCGGCCGCGGTGACCTCGGCGCGCACCCCGTCCACGGAGCCCAGATAGCCCCCGTACACCGGGTAGTCGAGCCCGTTCTGCGGCCGGGCGTAGGTGTAGGCGTCCACCTGCGGCACGCCGTACGCCTTCTCGTAGGCGACCAGCGCCGCCATCTCGGCCGAACCGGCCGGGAACGGCTCGTCGTTGGGCAGCACCACGGCCTGGTACTTCGCCCGTGGCCGCCCGTCCACCGTGTCTGCCAGGAACGCCGCGTCGATCACCGGCCGGTTCGGCCGGGTCAGGTCCACGAGTGTGTACGGCGTGCCGGCACCGGCCAGTTCGGCGGCGATCGCCGCGGTGGCCGGTCCGCCGTCCGAGACCACCAGGACGCGCAGGTCGACCCGTACCGCCTCGGCGGCGGCCGCCGAGGCGAGCGGCGCGGCCGGCACGCCTGATCCGAGCAGCAGCACACCGGCGGTCAGCATGGCCGTGCGCAGACTCCGCTTCATGCGGTGACATCCCTCCCCATGGAGCGGTCCCGGTTTCCCCCTCCGGGCACGCCCCCATCCCCCCGGCCCGACCGGCGCCCGCTTCCGGGGCCGTCGCGCCGCTCCGACGCGTCACATAGTGCGGCCTGTGTGGATGCTTCGTGTGCATGACGTGGAACATGGCGCAAAAACGCGGCCGTAATCCGGCCGTCGCGGGGCAGGTGAACGGCCCCTCCGCCATCCTTCCGTGCTTCTCCCCGGACCACCGCCCGACCCGTGTCCTGGGCGTTCGGGACACGGGCCGAGCGGTGTCCGGCGCGGTGGCGGGGCATGGGCCCGGGGCATGTGCGCCAGGCGTCGGCGCCGCCACCGCCGAACCATCCACCCCACCGATGGTTTTCAGCCACGTGCGGACAGGTCGGGGGAGCCTGTCGCGACGCGCCCGGGCCACCGGCGGGTGCGGATGGGGCGCAGGGGGCGGGTGGTGCGGTCAGGAACCGGCCGGTGCGCAGACGATCCGGGTCTCCGGCGTGGAGACGACGCCGTCCTTGGAGGACTGGCCGCCGTTGTACTCGTAGTAGAGGTACGAGTAGAAGCCGATGTACCCGTTGCAGCCGGAGTCCGGGGCGATCGTCAGGGCGATGTCCACGCTCCGCTGCGCGCCGGGCGGCACCGGGACCGCGTAGTTGACACTTAGGCTGGTGCCGCCGGTCCCCGAACAGGTCACGCCCTGGGCGGTGCAGGAATCGAAGCTGTACTTCAGGTCCGGGCGCTGGGTGGTCGGCCAGGTCGGCTGGATGGACTGGTAGACGAACCAGACGTCGGTGTCCTGGTTGTTGGTGAACGTCATGGTGACGTTCACGGTGGAGCCCGGGGTGGCGGTGGCCTGGCTGGTGGTGAAGACCAGGTCCGGCCCGGCCGCCGCGGCCCGGGGCGCGGCCGCGGCCGGCAGGGCCGTCCCGAGCAGCAGGGCGGCGAGGGCGAGCAGCGCGGTGAGGGACGCTCTGGTGAGGTGTGTGATCCGCATGGCGCGGCACGCTAGGACACCCCGCGCCGCCCCGTCTGCCCCCGTCCCCGGCGCCCGGCGCACACCCGGCTCGAACCGCACCGGCCCGCCCGCCGCCCCGCGCGCCGCGCGGAACGGGCCCGGGCCAGGGCGTGACCCTGTGTCAATCCGCGCTCACTGCGGGGCAGGTCGGCGGCGGCCCGCACAAGAGGAATGGCGGATTTCGGGCGGCTGCGGTCCGTACCGCGGGGCGCCCGGGTCAGCGGGCACCGGTCTGCCGCTTCCCCGCCGGGCGCAGCGCGGTGTACAGGCCGGCCCCGGCCGCCAGCAGGATGACGCAGCCCGCGAACACCAGCCCCGCCGTGCGCAGCCCCAGCCGTACGGCCAGCGCGCCCACGCCCACCACCGGCAGCGAGATGCCCAGATAGGCGACGGTGAAGAACGCCGAGATGGTGCCGCCGCGGTGCTCCGCCGGGGCCGCGCCGCTGACCAGGGTGAGCGCCGCGCGGAAGGCGAGCCCCTGGCCCACCCCGCCGCAGACCGCGCCGAGCACCAGCAGCGCCAGCGACTCGGCGAGCAGCGAGGAGCCCACCAGGGCCAGGCCCACCACCAGCACCCCGCATCCGGCGGGCAGCGCCCGGGACGCCCCGAGCCGCTGGGTCAGCGACTGCCCGGCCGTCGAGGCGGCGAAGACGGAGAAGACCACCGCCCCGGCGACGGCGTGGTCGGTGACGCCCAGGGTCTTGGCCGCGAAGCTCGGTGCGACCGCGGTGAACAGCCCCAGCAGGGAGAAGCCGGCGAACGCGGCCAGCGCGGCGGTACCGAAGACGCCCTTCACCTCGGGCGGGACCCGCAGCCCCTGGGGCCGCAACGGCGCCCGCCGGCGCGGGTGTTCCACCGTCTCCGGCAGCGACCAGGCCACCGAGGCCGCCACCGCGACCAGCCCGAGGTGGATCCAGAACGGCCAGGCCAGCGGGTGGGAGGTGTACTGGGCGAGCACCCCGGAGAGCAGCGGACCGCAGCCGAGGCCGCCCATGTTGGCGGCGGTGGCCGCGAAGCTCGCGCGCCCCTTCTGCTCCGGCCCGGCCAGCTCCAGCACGGCCGCGGTGGCCGCGCCGCTCAGCAGCCCGGCCGCCCCGCCCGAGAGCACCCGCCCCGCGAAGAGCAGCGGCAGCCCGGCCTCCAGCAGGAAGCACCCGGCACTCGCCGCCGAGAGCCCCATCGCCACCAGCAGCACCGGCCGGCGCCCCACCGCGTCGGAGTAGTTGCCGGCCAGCACCAGCACGGCGATGACCGCGACCGCGTACACCGCGAAGACCACGGTCACCATCAGCTCGGAGAAGCCGATCTGCTCCTGGTACAGCCCGTACAGCGGGGTGGGCAGGGTCGTCCCCGCCATCCCGACGGCGAACACCAGCGCGGCGGCCAGGTACCCGGGATGCGACCCCGTGCGGCGAGCCCCCGCCGCGTCCTTGCGAGCGATCATCCCCGCACCCTACGGCCGCGAACCCGGTCACCGAGGATCCGGCACGGGGCCACCGGGGCGGTGGCGCGGGCGGTGTGGGGCGAGGGCCGGACCTGGGGAGGGCCGGGGCCCGGGCCGGGGCGGGGCGGTGTAGGGCCCGGGCCGGGCCTGGGGAGGGGCGGGGCCCGGGTCTGGGGTGGTGTGGGGCCCGGGCCGGGCCTGGGGAGGGGCGGGGCCCGGGTCTGGGGTGGTGTGGGGCGTGGCCGGGCCCGGGGAGGGGCGGGGCCCGGGTCTGGGGTGGGGAGGGCGCGATGTCGACCGGGGTCGGGTCGTGCGGGGCGCCACGTCGGGGGGTACGGGCGCGGGGCGCCGCCGTACGTGGAGGCTGGGCCTGGGCCTGGGCCGGGGGCGGCCTGTGTGTCGGCGCGGGCGCGTCGTGCGGCTGCCGCGCCGGGGGTGCGGGGGCAGGCGTACGCGAGGGCCAGTACGGGCACGGCCCGTACTGCCCTGGAACGGGGCGGGGCCCGGCCTCTTGGCTCCGGTCCCGGTGGGCCCTGCGGGCATGGCCCGTACCGCCTCCGGCAGGGCGCGGGTCCCCGGACCCGGCGCGGCACGGGCTCGGGCGCGTTGCCCCCTCGAAGGGCGCGGGCTCCTGGGGCTCCTGGGCCCTGGGGCCCGAAACGCAAGGCCGGGCCCTGGTGTGGCCCCTGGGCCGGGCCGCGGGAGCCGAAGCGCGAGGCGGGCGGGGACCCACCCGCCACCCACTCGGTGCACCGCGCACCACGCCTGACGCCCCGGGGGCAGATGCCGGGCCTCGGCCCGTACAGGCGCGGGCGGCGTCTGCGGGCGTGGCCCGTACCGCCCCCGGCGGAGCCCGGGGCCCGTCCTGGCGCGGCACGGGCTCGGGCGCGTCACCCCGTCCCGCCCGGGCGCGGGCCCCGGGGCCCCGGGCCTCCGGGGCCCGGGCCCTGCGCGGGTCCGCGACGCGAGGCCGGGCGGGGCTCACCCGTACCCGCTCGGCACGCCGCGTACCGCGTGCACACACCTGACGCCCGGGGGCGGATGCCGTGCCCGGGCGTCAGGCTCGTACTGGGCCGTCGGGCCCGTGCGTACCGCGGCTCCTGAGCCGCCGCGGCTCCTGAGCCGCCCCTCAGCCCGGGAGGCGGTAGGTGACCCGCGCGGCCTGGTCGGGGCTGGCCTCGGGGTAGCTGAGGGTCAGCTCGGTGAAGCGCCGCAGGTCGGGCTGGGCCTTCCAGACCTCGGCGCGGTCCAGGCGGACGGTCACCGGGTACGAGCGGAGGGTGCCGGCCGCGCAGTAGGGGCGGCAGTCGTTGACCACGTTGACGCCGGTGCCCACGGCGCCGTCCGGGCCCCAGGAGGTCCACCGCAGTCGCGTCAGGCGGTTGTTGCCGTCTCCGCAGGCGATGATGTAGTCGCCCGGCCGGTCCTGGCCCCGCGCGGCGCAGTCCACTGCCACCACCTCGGGGGCGGGCGGGGCCTGCGGTGCGGCCGCGGACGCGGGCACCACCGCGGCCGCCAGTCCCGCGGCGGCGCAGAGGGTGAGCGTCGTCCGGAAGGTGTGTCGTCGCATGTCGGCTCCCAGCGGCTCGTGCCCGAGCTCTTCCGAAATCCGACGGTAAGGCCGCCCGGCCGGGCCCACCACTCGAACGGGCGAAAGCCCTGGTGGGGGGCGGTCAGCGCAGCAGGGCGCAGACGTAGTCCTCCTGCACCGCCCGCACCTTCGCCAGCAGCTCCGGCTTGAGGGTCCTGTTGGTCTGCGTGCTGATGGTGAAGGTCAGCGAGCGCCGGCCGTCCCTGGTCGCCGCCGCGAACTGGGTGTAGCCCGGGAAGTTGCCGGTGTGGCCGTACACCGCCCCGCACCGGGTGGTGTAGCGGAACAGGGCGAGCCCGGCCGCGTTGGTGCCCGGCCCGGCCGGCTCCGACGCGCCGCCGGCCCGGAAGGTGAACTGGGCCTCGCGGACCGTGCCGGAGACCAGCCGCCCGCCCACGTAGCCGCGGACGAACCGGTTGAAGTCCCGGGGGGTGGCGACGATGCCGCCGGACGCCCACACCCCGGACGCGCTCAGCACCTCGCTGACGTCCTCCGGCGCGGCCGGCGGATCGACGTCGTAGCCGTGCAGGTAGGGCTCCGGCAGCCGGTAGCCGCCCGGCAGACCGGTCTCCCGCAGGTCGAGCGGCCGGTACACCAGCTCGGCCAGCAGCTTCTCGTACGGCCGGCCGGTCACCGCCTCGGCGATCAGCGCCACCACGATGTTGTCCGAGTTGGAGTAGCGGTAGCGGGTGCCGGGCCGGAAGCCCAGCGGCTCGTCGGCGACGAAGTCCAGCAGCCGGCGCGGGTCGAACCGGCGGCGCGGGTCCTCCACCACCAGCCGCACGAACCCGGCGTCGGAGGTGTAGTCCGGAAGTCCGCTGGTGTGGTCGAGGAGTTGGCGCAGGGTCACCGCGGACCAGGCCTTCGGCAGCCGGGGCAGCAGCCGGCCCAGGGTGTCGTCCAGACGCAGCCGGCCCTCCTCGACCAGCTGGAGCGACACCGCGCCGGTGTACATCTTCGAGGCGCTCGCCAGCCGGGTGCGGTCGCCGGGCCGGGGCGGCCGCCCGGTGCCCAGCTCGGCGGTGCCCGCGGTGAGGACCTGGCGCTCGCCGTCCCGTTGGAGCACCGCGATCACTCCGGGCGGCCCGCCGGGCGTCCGCACCAGCTGCTCCAGCTTCCCGCGCAGGCCCGCGTCCCGACCGGGGTCACCGGCCCGGTCCGCGGCCGCGGTGCCCGGGGCGGCGGCGAGCGCGGCGGCGACCGCCGCGGCGGCGGTCAGCAGCGCCAGCGGCCGGGCGGACCGGCCCCGTACGGCACCGCGCCGGCGGAAGCGGCCCGCCACGGCGGGATCGGACGGCGAGGGGAGGGACCCGGACGGGGGACGGAAGCGGGTGGGCGGCAGCATGGCTGATTCCTTACGAAGGGGGGCGGTGGGGGAGGGCGCGGCACCGCGCCGGTGGGGCGCTGTGCGCACCAGACTGACCGGGCCGCCCCTCGGCCGTCCTGGCGCGCTGCGCCAACCGGTCCAACCTCCGGCAGCCCCTGACCACCACCCCGGCGCCCGGGCCTCCCGCCGCGCGGAAGCACCCCCGCCGCCCGCGCGAAAGCCGCCGCGGCGCCCGGCGCCGTAGTGGCCGGATCACACGCGTCGACGGCCCCGGAGGCGACCGGATCGGGGCCGGAGTGTGTCCGGGGCCCGGCGCGAGCTGGGAGGATGGCGCCGCCCAGGCGATGGAGCCGGGCCCGCCGCACCGAGAGGGACACCCTGGCTGTGAGCACCACCGGCCTTGAGCAGACCGACGTCGAGGCGCTCGTCCGCGCCGGACGCGGCGGACGCGGCGGCGCCCTGTGGCGACTCGGCCGCCGCAACCGCCAGCTCGACGCCAACGTGGTGCGCGTCCCGCCCGGCGCCCCGGTCGGCGAGCATGTCGAGTCCCAGGTGGACGTGCTGCTCGTGGTGGTCTCCGGGACGGGCGCCCTGGTGGTCGACGGGGTGCGCCGGGAGGCGGGCCGGGGCGCCGTGGTCTATCTGCCGCGCGGCGCCCGGCGGGCCATGGAGCCGGGCCCCGAGGGCATCGTCTTCATCACCGCGCACCGGCGCCGCGCCGGACTGCGCATCGGCCGCACCCGGCCGGCCGGCACGGGCGAGGCGGCGCACTGCGCCGTGCACCGGGTCTGCCGGGAGTGCCATCGGCACGCCATCGAGGTGGACGCCCGCTACTGCAGCCGCTGCGGCACCCCGCTCCCGGCCCGCCCGCCTGGCTGAGACCGCGGCGCGTCGGGAGGGCTCAGCGGCCCGCGCCCGCCGGGGGCTCGGTGGCCGCGGACGACACCGCGTCCTCGGTGCGCCGCTCGTCCTCGGCGGAGGCCGCCGCCCTGCCGCCGGGGTGGGTCAGCGCCCAGAGGTAGCCGATGCCCAGCGCGATGGCCATCCCGTAGAACACCCACTGGTTGGCCTCGGCGAAGTCCAGCCGGATCGCGTCCATCGCATCCCGCATGGCCGTCGCCACCGGCCCGTCGCCGGCCGGGACATGGCCGTCGGGATGGCCGCTGACCGCCTCGGCGACGTCCTGGGCCACCGACCGCGAGGCGCCCGCGGACAGCCCCCGGGACTCCAGCGAGGCCACCACCCGCTCGGTCATCACATGGTTGAGCACGGTGCCGAAGACCGCCATCCCCACCGCGGCGGCGAAGTTGCGGATGGTCTGGGTGATCCCGGTGACCTCGCCGTAGGAGGCGCCGATCGCCCGGTTCACCGCGTCCGTGGAGGCCGGTGACAGCACGAGGCCGATGCCCGCGCCGGCCATCGCCGCGTACGGCCACTGGTCGTGCGTCGACAGGTCGGTCAGCTTCCCCGCCCACAGGGCGAACCCGGCCGCGCCGAGCGCACAGCCCAGCTTCAGCGCCGGCCGCGCCCCGCTCCGGTCCACGATCCGGCCGCCCCACTGGGAGGCGATGCCGAAGCCCGCGAAGAAGTACAGCAGGAACAGCGCCGCCTGGTGGGGCGAGGCGCTCAGCGACACCTGCGCGTACACCGAGGCGAAGAAGAACACCGGGACGAACGCCGGCATCGCGAAGAACAGCACCAGGGAGTCCGCGCGGAACGCCCGGTCCCGGAACGCCCCGAGCCGGATCAGCGGATCGGCCACCGTCAGCTCGTACCGGCAGAAGAGGACCAGCACCGCAAGGCCGCCCGCGATACACAGCCAGGTCAGCGGGGAGGCCCAGCCCCAGGCCGAGGCCTGCTGGAGCCCGAGCACGCTCAGCCCCATGCCGGCCACCACCAGCGCGGCACCCACCACGTCCAGCCGCTCGGGGCGGCGTACGTCCCGGATCCGGGCCAGCGCGGTGAGCACCAGCGCGGCCACCGCCACCGGCACGTTGACCCAGAAGACCGCCCGCCAGGTCCAGTCGGTGAGCCAGCCGCCCAGCAGCGGGCCGATCGCGGTGAGCGCCCCGGACAGCCCGAAGAACAGCGCCAGCGCCCGGCCCCGCCGCTCCACCGGGAACACCGCCACCACCACGGCGAGCGCGGCCGGGAACATCAGCGCCGCGCCCATGCCCTGGGTCACCCGGAAGAGCACCAGCCACGGCTGGGCGAACGAGCCGGACGGCACACAGCCGCACAGCACCGAGGAGAGGACGAACAGCAGCGTCCCGGCCACCGCCGTCCGGCGCGGCCCCAGGATGTCCGCCAGCCGCCCGCCGAGCGCGAAGAACGCGGCCAGCGACAGCAGATAGGCGTTCACCACCCACTGCATGCCGGAGGAGGACAGCCCCAGCTCGTCCACGATGTCCGGCGCCGCGATGCTGACGATCGTCTGGTCGATGAAGGTCATCGACACCGCGAACAGCATCGCCGTCAGTGCCAGCGGCCGCCGCTCGGCCCGCGCCCCGCCCGTCGCGGAGGCGGCGTCCGGTGAGTCCGGTGGAACGGCCGCGGTCCTGCCCCGTCGGTCCTTCATACCCTCCGATGGTGCGCGCCCGGCGGGCGTCCCGCAGCTCGGAACGGCGGGCCGCCGGGAATTCGGTTGCGGGGGCCGCGGTGATCACCGGACAGTGGCCCGATGCACACGGCACCCCTCATCGACATCCGCCCCGCGACCCTGGCGGACGCCTCCCTCGTCTGCGATCTGCTCAACGCCGTCGACACCATCGAGATCGGCCGCCCCGACACCGATCTGCACGCGGTCGAGACCGACCTCGGGCACCCGGAGGTCGACCTGGCCCGGGACTCCTGGCTCGCCTTCCAAGGCGGCCGGCTGGTGGCGTACGCCATCGTCTGGGACGACTCCGGGGCCGAGCGCATCGACCTCGACCACTATGTGCTGCCCGACCACCAGGAGGCGGGCGAGCGGCTGCTCGCGCTGGCCGAGGAACGGGCCGTCCAGCGCGCCGGGGGCAACGGGGTCGCCAGGGCCGTGCTCCACCTCCAGCTCAACTCCCGCCCCACCACCGACCTCGCCGTCCTGAAGCGGCGCGGCTGGAGTCCGGTGCGCCGCTACCAGGTGCTGACCCGCGCCCTCGACGGCACCGACCACCGCGTCCCCGAGCCGCCCGCCGGGCTCGTCCTGCGCGACTGCGCCGAGGAGGCCGACCGCCGGCTCGCCCACGCCCTGCTCCAGGAGACCTTCCGCGAGCACTTCGACCACCAGCAGCGCGGCTACGAGCAGTGGCTGGACGACATCGGGGCCCGGCACATCGACTGGTCCCTGGTGTGGATAGCCGCCCTGGACGGCACCGACGCCGCGGTGATGCTCACCCGCGACGACCGCGCCGCCATGGGCTGGATCGGCAACCTCGGGGTGCGCCGGGACGCGCGCGGGCGGGGGATCGCCGGGCATCTGCTCCGCCACGCCTTCGCGGTGTACGCCGCCCGCGGCCGCGGCACCCTCGGCCTCGGCGTGGACACCCTCAACGCGACGGGCGCGCTGCGGCTGTACGAGGCCCACGGCATGGCCCCGGACTTCTCGGTGGACACCTGGGAGGCGGTGCTGCCGGTCACCTGAGCGGCACGTACGGGGATCCGGTGCCGCGCTCAGAGGCCCAGGGCGGTCAGCAGGCCGTCCACCGCGGCCGACCAGGGCCGGCGCCGGGCCGGCTCGACGCGGAGCGCCTCGGCGGCGGCGAACCGGTCCTCCCGTTCCCGCGGCATGCCGTCGATCGCCCGGGCCCAGGTCTGGACGTCCCGGTCGGTGTCCCCCGACATGGGCACCACCCAGGACGCGGCCCGGACGGCCGGTGAGGTCTTGCCCGCTCCGGGACATGCGCCGGATACCGCAGCCGTAAGCCACCCGCGGAGGTGTCCGCGCGGCGTATCACCACGCTCGCCACACCGCCGGTTCCCCCGGCGGCCGGATCCGCGGCCACCGGGTCAGTGCCCCCCGGGCGCCCGCCCGGCCCCGCCCTCGGCGCGGTCACGCAGCGTCTGGAGCACCGCCCAGACCACCGACACCAGCGGCACCGCCACGATCGCGCCCAGCACGCCCGCCGCGATGGCGCCGCCGATGACGGAGAACGCCACCACCACGGGGTGCAGCCGGACCGCCCAGCTCATCACCAGCGGGTGCAGCACATGCCCTTCGAGCTGGCCGATCAGCACGATCAGCGCCACCACGACCACCGCCGCCACCACCCCCTTGGCCGCCAGCGCCACCACCGCCGCCACCGCGAGGGCGATGGGCGAGCCGATCAGCGGGACGAACGCGGCGAAGAACTCCAGCAGGGCGAGGGGCAGCGCGAGCGGCACGCCGAGCAGGAAGAGCGCCAGACCGACCAGGACGGCGTTGGTCGCGGCGACCAGCACGATGCCATGGGTGTACCCGGTGAAGGTGCGCCAGGCGGTGCGGCCGGCCAGTGCCGTGCGGGGCCGCACCGATTCCGGCAACTGGCCGCAGAACCAGGCCCACTGGCGGTCACCCGAGTACAGGAAGAACACCGAGCTGAACAGCGCGAGCGCGAACACCGTCACCACCTCCACCAGCCGGCCCGCCCCGCTGATCGCGGTGGAGATCAGGGTGGAGCGGTGGCTGGCGAGGAACTGCCCGATCCGGGCCTGGAGATCGGTGAGCGCGTGCGGGTCCAGCCGGAACGGCGGCCCCTCCAGCCAGCGTTCGATCCGGTCCACCCCGGTGACGAACTCCCGCACCAGGACCCGCCGTTCGCCCGCCACCGCGTCGCCGACCAGGGCCAGCACCCCGAGCACCAGCACGATCCCGGCGAGCAGCGAGACGGCGACGGCCAGTGCGCGGGGGAGCGGACGGGCGAGCAGGTCGACCAGCGGGCGCAGCAGTGCCGTCACCACCAGGCCGAGGAACACCGCGACGCCCAGCTCATGGAACCGGCCCAGCAGCGCGAACACCCCGTACACCGCGGCGGCCACCACCAGCAGCCGCCAGGCGTGCGCGGCGGCCGTGCGCAGCGGCGGATACACCCGCGTCCCCGCCTCCGGCCCGTCGGCCCCGGGCGCCCCGGCCGGCTCCGGTGCGCGGCCCCGGGACGCCGGGTGGGCCGCCGCCCGGGCGTAGGGGCGGACGGCGGGACGGAGGGGACCGCGGGACGGGCGCCGCGGGGAGGAGTCGCCTGGGGGCTGTACGGGGGTGGGCATGCCTCCACCTGCTACCACCCGCGCGCCGGGCGGCCGGTGAGCGGCGCGCCCGTCCGCCGCCGGGCACCCGTCCGCCGCATGGCCGAGGGGGCGGTGAGGGGCATCGCCCACCGCGCACCGCCGGGCACCCGTCCGCCGTACGGGCGGCGGGCACGGAGCAGGGTGGCACCTGTCCGCCGCATGAGGCGTGCCAGAGAGCGCTCTCCCACTGTCTTGACAGGGTCACGCCAGCGGCGCTTCACTTCCCGAAGGCTCACAGGTACGGACCAACGGCCGCCGCGGACGAGCCGCCCGCGGGTGCGCCGCCGCCCCTCCCAGCCAGGACGACCCCCATCCCCCGCCCCCACCCCCGAGGGACGCCCATGTCCACAGGACTACGCCGCCTGACCCTCCGTTCGACTCTTGTGGTGGCCGCGCTGCTGGCCACCGTGCTCGCCGCACCCTCCGCCGCCCCCGCCGCGCCCGCTCCCCGACCCTCCGCGGCCCCGGCCGCCGTCCAGGCGGTGACCTTCGAGGACACCTTCGACGGCCCGGCCGGCTCCGCCGTGAACGGCGCCAAGTGGCAGACCGAGACCGGCGACAACGTTGCCAACCACGAGCGGCAGTTCTACACCGCCGGCAACGCCAACGCCGCCCTCAACGGCCAGGGCCAGCTGGTGATCACCGCCCGCCGGGAGAACCCGGGCAACCACCAGTGCTGGTACGGCCGGTGCGAGTACACCTCGGCCCGTCTGAACACCGCGGGCCGCTTCACCACCACCTACGGCCGGGTCGAGGCCCGGATGAAGGTGCCGCGCGGCCAGGGCATGTGGCCCGCCTTCTGGATGCTGGGCAACGACATCGGCCAGGTCGGCTGGCCGAACAGCGGCGAGATCGACATCATGGAGAACGTCGGCTTCGAGCCGCGCACCGTGCACGGCACCCTGCACGGCCCCGGCTACTCCGGCAGCGGCGGCATCGGCGCCGGCTACACCCTCCCGAACGGCCAGGCCTTCGCCGACGCCTTCCACACCTTCGCGGTGGACTGGTCGCCCGGGGCGATCACCTGGTCCGTGGACGACACCGTCTACCAGCGCCGCACCCCCGCCGACCTCGGCGGCCGGCAGTGGGTGTTCGACAAGCCGTTCTTCCTCATCCTCAACCTCGCCGTGGGCGGCTACTGGCCCGGCGACCCCGACGGCTCCACGGCCTTCCCCCAGCAGCTCCTGGTCGACCACGTCCGGGTCACCACCTCCGACGGCCCGGCGCCCGGCGGCGCCCTGCGCGGACTGGCCGGCAAGTGCCTGGACGTCGCCGGGGCGAACAGCGCCAACGGCACCCCCGTCCAGCTCTACGGCTGCAACGGCTCGGCCGCCCAGCGCTGGACCGTGGGCGGCGACGGCACCGTACGGGCGCTGGGCAAGTGCCTGGACGCGGCGGCGGCCGGCACCGCCGACGGCACCCGGGTCCAGCTGTGGGACTGCAACGGCACCGGTGCGCAGCGCTGGTCGTACAACGCCGCCACCCGCGACCTGGTGAACATCCCGGCCGACCGGTGCCTGGACGTCCGGGACGGCAACCCGGCCGACGGCACCCCCACCCAGCTGTGGACCTGCACCGGAGCCGCCAACCAGAAGTGGACCCTCGGCGGCTGACCCACCGCCCGCCCCACCGCCCGCCCCACCGCCCGGCCCGGGCGGCCGCCGCCCTCTCCGGCGGCGGCCGCCCCCGCCCCGTACACACCACCCCAACGGCTGTATGGCGAGCCGCGGCCCCCGGCGCGTCGGCGCATATCGTCCCCTTCGCGGAGGCCGCCGGGCCCCGCACCCGGAAAGGGCGGCCCCCGGTCGCCGCGACCCGACGCCAGGCCAGGGGGCCCATGCTCGCCTACACCGTCATCGCCGGGATCCTGTTCACCTGGGCCCTGCTGTCCCACCGCCTCGCGCGCTGGAGCATCACCGCCCCGATCGCCCTGATGGCCGCCGGGATCGCCCTCACCCACGGCGACCACCCGCCGCTGACCTTCGAGTTCGACAACACCGCCTTCGAGCACGCGGTGGAGGTCGTCCTCGCCCTGCTGCTGTTCGTGGACGCCACCGAGGTGCCCGGCGCGGTGATCCGCCGCGAACGCGACCTCACCGCCCGGCTGCTCGCGGTGGCGCTGCCGCTCACCCTGTGCGCCGCCTTCCTCGCCGGTCTCGCCTGCTTCCCCGGCCAGCCGGCCTGGCTGCTGGCGGCGCTGGCCACCGTGGTCGTCCCGCTGGACCTCGCCCCGACCACCGCCGTGGTCCGCGACCGGCGCATCCCGGCCCGGCTCCGCGAGGTGCTCAACGTCGAGGGCGGCCTCAACGACGGTGTCGTCTCACCGGTGTTCCTGCTCTGCGTCGCCATCGGGGTGGAGTCGCACTCCGGCGGCTCCACCGATTACGCGGAAGCCCTGCTGGAGGCGGTCACCGCGGCCGGCTGGGCGCTCGCCGCCGGCGCCGCCACCGGGCTCACCGCCGGCTGGACCCTGCGCCGGTCCTGGGCGCGGGGCTGGACCCAGGCCTCGGCGACCAGACTCGCCGTACTCGCCGTCCCCGTCGCCGCCTACACCCTGTCGGTGGCGCTCGGCGGCAACGGCTTCGTCGCCTCCTTCGTCGCCGGGGTCTGCTTCGCCCCCACCCTGGCCCGGATCGGGCACTCCGCCGTGGAGATGGCCGACGACGTGGTCACCCTGCTGACGCTCGCGCTGTGGTTCGTCTTCGGGCAGATCGTCAACGACGAGTTCTGGGACGGCTTCGAGGCGCCGGTCCTGCTCTTCGCGCTGCTCGCCGTCACCCTGGTGCGGATCGGGCCCGTGCTGCTCGCGCTGATCGGCACCCCGCTCACCCTCGGCGACCGGCTCTTCCTCGGCTGGATGGGTCCCCGGGGCGTCACCTCGATCGTCTTCGGACTGCTGGCGGTGGTCGAACTGCCCGACGAACGCGGCGGGTTCATCGCCCAGGTGATGGTGATGACGGTGATGCTCAGCATCGTCCTGCACGGGCTGAGCGCCGAGCCGCTCGGCCGCCACTACGCCCGCCGCACCCTCGCCCGCGACGCTGACCCCTCCTGAGGTCAGCCGCGCGGGGCCCGCCCGCCCCGCAGACAGGCCCAGGCCAGCACCGCCAGGAAGGCGGCGGTGACCAGGGAGCCGACCGTGACCGGGCCGGAGCCCTCCAGCGCCCGGCCCAGGCTGCCCGCCGCCAGCGCGGCGAACAGCAGGGCGAGCAGTATGCGCATCCGTCGCATCGCCGGAGACCTCCCTCGTGGCCGGGACCACCACGGTAGCCCCGGCCGGTCCCCGGCGACGCGGTACGGCGGTGGCGGAGCGCGGTGCGCCGTCCGCGCCGCGCTCCACCACCGCGTCCTTCGACCGCCCCCGCCGCCCGGCGTGCGGCGCCCCGCCCCGCCCCCGTGTCCGCGGCGGGGCGCCACACCCGCCCCGTGGAGGTGCGGTCGCGATGACGACGCTACGGGCGGGGGCGCCGGACCGGCGTCCGGCCAGGGGCGGATTCCCGGCCACCACCCGCGCGGCAGTACGGCGGTTCCTGCGACGTCCGCGGTACCGCGGAAGGTGGACGTGCGCCCGCGCGCCCGGGGCTACGCTGCGCTGATGCGGAAAGGTCCCCTCCGCCCCCTCGCCGCCGACGCGCTGGTCGCCACGGCGCTGACCGGCGTCGCCGTACTCCTCGCCCAGGAGTCGACCGCCCAGCGCTGGCCGCCGCTCGACGCCGCCGGCTATCTGCTGCTCGCCCTCGCCAACCTCCCGGCGGTGGCCCGCAGCCGGGCCCCGGTCGCCGTCTGCCTCGTCGTCCACGCCGTCTGGGCCTGCTATGTCACCCTCGGCTACTGGCCCGTCGTCAACGCCTCCGCCTCGATGCTCGCCATCTACACCGTGGCCGCCCTGCGGCCGCTGCGCACCGCCGCGCTCTGCGCCGTCCTGATGAGCGGGGTGTGGATCTACGCCGGGGCCATCGACGGGCGGTCCGGGATGGCCGCCGTCCTCGCCCAGGCCGCCGGATTCCCGCTGGTCCTCATCCACTTCGGCCATCTCACCCGGCGCTCCGCCGAGCTGGCCCGCCGGCTGGCCGAGGAGCAGCGCGAACGGGCCCTGCGCGCGGTCGCCGAGGAACGCGGCCGGATCGCCCGGGAACTGCACGACGTGGTCGCCCACCACATGTCGGTGATCTCCGTCCAGGCCGGGCT
The DNA here is from genome assembly GCF_023218175.1 of Streptomyces lichenis. Lineage (GTDB taxonomy): Bacteria > Actinomycetota > Actinomycetes > Streptomycetales > Streptomycetaceae > Streptomyces > Streptomyces lichenis. The sequence continues at coordinate 61,488 of NZ_JALPTH010000031.1, forward strand.
GGCCCGCTTCGTCTTCGACTCCGACCCGGGCACCGCCCGGGGCGCGCTCGCCCATGTCGCCGGCACCAGCCAGGAGGCCCTGGAGGAGATGCGGCGGGTGCTGAAGGTGCTGCGCGCCGACGAGGAGAGCGCCCCCGCCGGGCCCATGCCCGGACTGCACCGACTCGGCGACATGGTCGACCGGGTACGGGCCGGCGGCCAGCCCGTCACCCTGGAAGTCGACGGCGAGGAGCGCCCGCTGCCGCCGGGCGTCGACCTGTGCGCCTACCGCGTGGTGCAGGAAGCCCTCACCAACGCCGTCAAGCACGCCCCCGGCGCGGCCACCCGCGTCCACCTCCGCTACGGCCGGGACCATGTCGCCGTGGCGGTCCTCGACGACGGGCGGAGGGTGCTTTCGGACAAGCCGGCCGACAGCGGCGGCCACGGCTTGATAGGCATGCGCGAGCGCGCCAAGCTGTACGGCGGGACCATCAGCACCGGCCCGCGCGGCGAAGGGGGTTGGGCCGTCAGGCTCACCCTGCCGACCTCCGCGAGGACCGCACCGACGGGGGACGGCACGACGGAATGACCACCGAATGACCAGGGTGCTCGTCGTGGACGACCAGTTCCTCATCCGCGCGGGCCTGGCGGGCCTGCTCACCGCCGCCCCGGGCATCGAGGTGGTGGGCGAGGCCGCCGACGGCGAGGAGGCCGTCGCCCTCGCCGCCCGGACCCGCCCCGACGTGGTCCTGATGGACATCCGGATGCCCGGCATGGGCGGGATCGAGGCCACCGAGCGCATCCTCGCCGAGGCCGCCGCCCCGCCGCCCCGGATCCTCGTCCTCACCACCTTCGACCTGGACGAGTACGTGTACGGGGCCCTGCGCGCCGGAGCCTCCGGCTTCCTGCTGAAGGACTCCGGCCCCGAGCGGCTGCTCGCCGCGGTGGCCGCGGTCGGCGGCGGCGACGCGCTCTTCGCCCCCAGCGTCACCCGGCGCCTGGTCGAGGCCTACGCCCGCCAGAGCGCCGGCGAGGCGGCCCGCCGCCCGCCGGACCTGGACGCGCTGACCGACCGCGAAACCGAGGTGCTGAGGCTGACCGCCCGCGGCCTGAGCAACCTGGAGATCGCCGGCGAGCTGTTCATCAGCGAGGCCACCGTGAAGACCCACCTCAACCGCGCCATGGGCAAACTCAGCCTGGACAGCCGCGCCCAGGCCGTCGTCGTCGCCTACGAGTCCGGGCTGGTCACCCCCGGCCGCTGAGGGACCCGCCACCGGCGGCGCCTACAGGGTGCCCCCCACCCGATATGGGTGCCGGCACCGATGGTCCGGGGGCGGGGTGCGGGCGATCATGGAGGCACGCCGGTCCCGGCACCCGCGAAGGCGCGGCGCCGCCCGAAGACGCGGCGCCGCCCACGGAGCGGCCCGCCCACCGCGGCGGCTGAGCCGGACCGGCGCGCGGTTCCCCCCGGGGCCCGGGAGCCCCGGGCGCGGGAGCCGCACACCGTACGCCATGACCGTCCGTGTCCCGCGGGCCGGCCGCCCGGCCGCCGCGGGGACGCGCCGACCCGCCCGGGAGGACGCATCCGCCCCCGCTCGACCGCACAGCCCGACCCCCGCTCGTCCGCAGGCGCCCCGGCGGCGGCGTGGAGAACCCCGGCCGAGGCCCCGTCGGCCGCGACGAAGGCGGTGACCCGTGGGACACGCTGAGACCCTGCTCGCCATGGGCGGCGCCTTCCTGGCGGCCGCCTTCCTCGCCCGGCTCGGCAGCCGCATCGGGCTGCCCACCATTCCGCTCTTCATGCTGGCCGGCATCCTGCTCGGCCCGCACACCCCCGGCCTCGTCCTGGTGCGGGACCCGCACGACCTGGACATGCTCTCCGCACTCGGGCTCGTCCTGCTGCTGTTCTACCTGGGCCTGGAGTTCCACCTCGACGACCTCAGGAGCGGCGGGCGGCGGCTGCTCGCCGCGGGCTCGGCCTATCTGGTGCTCAACGTCGGCGCCGGACTCGGCTTCGGCTTCGCCCTCGGCTGGGGCGCGCGGGAGGCCCTGGTGCTGGCCGGGGTCATCGGCATCTCCTCGTCCGCGATCGTGACCAAGATCCTCATCGACCTCGGGCGGCTCAAACGCCCCGAGACCCGGCTGATCCTGGGCGTCATCGTGGTCGAGGACATCTTCCTCGCCCTGTATCTGGCCGCGCTGCAACCCGTCATCGGCGGCGCCCAGGGCCCGGCCGAGATGATCCTCCAGACCGCCAAGGCCTTCGGCTTCCTGCTGCTGCTGGCCGCCGTCGCCCGCTACGGCGTCCGGCTGGTCGGCAGGCTGATCGCGGTCCGCGACAACGAACTGCTGGTCATCAGCTTCCTCGGCGCCGCCGTGCTGGTGGCCGGGGTCTCCGAACTCCTCGGTGTCGCCGACGCGATCGGCGCCTTCATGGTCGGCCTGATCTTCGGCGCCACCTCCTCCGGGCCCCGTATCCGGGAGCTGGTCCATCCGCTGCGGGACGCCTTCGGCGCCCTCTTCTTCTTCGGCTTCGGCCTCGCCATCGACCCCGGGGACGTGCTCTCCGTCGCCGGTCCGGTGCTGATCGCCGCCACGCTGACCGTGGCCATGAACGTGGCGGCCGGCCTGTTCGCCGCCCGGCTGCACGGGTTCGGGCCGGAACCGGCCGCCGGGATCGCCACCACCCTGCTGGCCCGCGGCGAGTTCGCGCTGATCCTGGCCGCGATGGCGGCCTCGGCCGGACTGGACGAACGGCTCGCCCCGTTCATCGCCGGCTATGTGCTGGTGCTGGCCGTGCTCGGCCCCATCGCGGCCGGCCGCTCACACCGGCTCGCCCGCGCGCTGCGCTCCACCCGCGGTCCGACCCGCGCGGGGGGCGGGGAGCGCGGGGAGGAGGAGGGCGGACGGCGGGAGGTGGTGAAGGAGGATGCCACCGCCCGCGGCTGAGGATTCCCGAGGGGGTGGGGCCCCGTCAGGGGGACGGGGCGTGTCCGGAAGGGGGCGGGGGCGTTGACCGGGGTATGACCAAGACCCATCGTGTACTCGCCGCCCTCGCGGTCGCCGCCGGCGCCTCCGCGCTCTCCGCCCCCTCCGCCTCGGCCGTCGCCGGGGTCCCCCTCCCGGTGGGCCCGGGCGCCCCGTCCGTCGTCAGCCGGGTGGACGAGGTCTCCTCGCTGGGGCTGCCGGCCGAGCGGGCCGCGCAGGTGCCCCGGGTGACCCAGCAGCTCGGCGGCCTCGCCGGGCTCCAGCAGATCGGGCAGGCCCGCCAGCTGATCGAGCCGGTGGCACCGGTGATGGGGCTGCTGCCGGTCACCGCCTGACGGCACGGCGGTACGGCGGTACGGCCGTACGGAGAGGGCGGCGCGGGCCCGGGGAGCTTCGGCACCCGGGCCCGCGCCCGTTCCGGCGGGTGGCCGGGCGGGTCAGGCCGCGCTGCCGGAGTGGGCGGCGCGATGGGCCCGGATGATGCCGGCGTACCGGTGGCCGCTGCCCTTGACGGTGCGCCGCTGGGTGGCGTAGTCCACGTGCACCAGGCCGAACCGCTTGCCGTAGCCGTAGGCCCACTCGAAGTTGTCCAGCAGCGACCAGGCGAAGTAGCCGGCCAGCGGTACGCCCTTGCGTACCGCCCGCGCGCAGGCCGCCAGATGCCGCTCCAGGTAGGCGGTGCGCTCCGGGTCGTCGACGCTCCCGTCCGCCCGTACGGCGTCGGGGTACGCGGAGCCGTTCTCCGTGACGTACAGCCGCCGGGCCCCGTACTCCTCGGTGAGCCGCAGCAGCAGCGTCTCGATGCCGCCCGCGTCGACCTCCCAGCCCATCCCGGTCACCGGCACCCCGGGCCGCTCGACCTGGCGGGCGAAGGGCGCGGGGCCGTCCGGGTCGTCGGCGACCACGGCCGGGAAGTAGTAGTTGAGGCCCAGCCAGTCCAGCGGGGCCGCGATGACGGCCGCGTCGCCGGGGCGTTCGGGCAGCTGGACCCCGTACACCTCCACCATGTCCGCCGGGAAGCCGCGGCCGTGCACCGGGTCCAGCCACCAGCGGTTGGTGTGGCCGTCCATCCGCCGGGCGGCGGCCAGGTCCTCGGGCCGGTCACTGGCCGGGGCGACGGTGGAGAGGTTGTTGACGATGCCCACCTCGGCGTCCGGCGCGGCGGCCCGTACCGCCTGGGCGGCCAGGCCGTGGCCGAGCAGCAGATGGTAGGAGGCGCGTACGGCGGCGGTGAGGTCCCGCGTACCGGGGGCCATCCGGCCCTCCAGATGCCCGATCCACGCCGAGCAGAGCGGTTCGTTGAGGGTGGCCCAGTGGCGCACCCGGTCGCCGAGCCGTCCGGCGACGGCGGAGGCGTAGCCCGCCAGATGGTGGGCGGTGTCCCGGACCGTCCAGCCGCCGCGGTCCTGGAGCGCCTGCGGCAGGTCCCAGTGGTAGAGCGTGGCGGAGGGGGTGATGCCGGCCTCCAGCAGGCCGTCCACCAGCCGGTCGTAGAAGTCGAGCCCCCGCCCGTTGACCGGGCCGTCGCCGCCGGGCACGATCCTCGGCCAGGCGATCGAGAAGCGGTAGGCGCCGGTCCCCAGCCGGCGCATCAGCGCGATGTCCTCGGGCCAGCGGTGGTAGTGGTCGCAGGCGGTGTCGCCGTGGTCGCCGCCGTCGATGGTGCCCGGGGTGTGGGAGAAGGTGTCCCAGATGGAGGGCGCCCGTCCGTCCTCGGCGACGGCCCCCTCGATCTGGTAGGCCGACGTGGCCGTGCCCCAGGCGAAGTCGGGCGGCAGGGCGGCGTGGTCGGTGAACTCGGTCACGGATGTCCTCTCACGATCCTTGCGAAGGGGGCGCGTCACTTGACGGCGCCGGCGGTCAGCCCGGCCACCAGATAGCGCTGGAGCAGCAGGAAGCCGGCCACCACCGGCACGCTGACCACCAGCGAGGCGGCCATGATCTGGTTCCAGTAGACGTCGTTCTGGGTGGAGTAGCCCTGGAGCCCGACCGCCAGCGTCCGGGTGGTCTCGTCGGTCATCACCGAGGCGAACAGCACCTCGCCCCAGGCGGTCATGAACGCGTACACCGCCACCGCCACGATCCCCGGCACCGCCGCCGGCACCACCACCCGCAGCAGCGCCCTCAGCGGTCCGCAGCCGTCCACCAGCGCGGCCTCGTCCAACTCCCGGGGCACCGACTCGAAGTAGCCGATCAGCATCCAGACCGAGAACGGCAGCGAGAAGGTGAGATAGGTGAGGATCAGCCCGCCGCGCGAGCCGAACAGCGCCACCCCGGTCGCGTTGCCGATGTTGACGAAGAGCAGGAACAGCGGCAGCAGGAACAGGATGCCGGGGAACATCTGGGTGGACAGCACCGTCACCGTGAACAGCCGCTTGCCGCGGAACCGGTAGCGGCTCACCGCGTACGCGGCGAAGACGGCGATCACCACCGAGCAGACGGTGGCCGCGCCCGCCACGATCAGCGAGTTGACGAAGTAGTGCGCCAGCGGCACGGTCTCCCAGATGTCGAGGTACGGCCGGACGGTGAGCCCGCTCGGCAGCCAGCGGAACTTCCCCGAGACGTCCTGAAGCGGCTTCAGCGAGCTGGAGGCCATCACGTACACCGGCAGCAGCACGAAGGCGGAGAGCAGGGTGAGGAAGATCCGCCGCGACCAGAGGAAGGAGCGCGGGGGCGCCATCGGCGAGCGGACCGAGCGGACCGAGCGGACCGCTCGGGACGGGGGCGGATACCGGGAGGGGTCAGCCACGGGAGACTCTCCGCTCGCGCGAGGTGAGGAACAGGTAGACGCCCGTCACCAGCAGCAGGAACAGCAGCAGCAGGACCGACATCGCGGAGCCGGCGCCGAAGTTCCAGGTGGCGAAGGAGGACTGGTAGATATGGATGGAGACCAGGTCCGCCGCCTCCGGTGCCGCCTTGCCGAACAGCACGAACGGCGTGTTGAAGTCGTTGAACGTCCACAGGAACAGCACCAGGACCAGCACCTGGCTGACCGGCCGCAGCGAGGGCAGGGTGATCCGGCGCAGCTGCTGCCACCGCCCCGCCCCGTCCAGGGCGGCCGCCTCGTACATCTCCCGGTCCACGTTCTGCAGCCCGGCCATGACCACCAGGAAGGCGAACGGCCAGCCCTTCCACACCGAGACGGTCAGCAGCGCCCAGAAGCTGTTGTCGCCGATCAGCCAGAAGGACGGGGAGTCCAGCAGCCCCAGCTGGTCGTGGAGCACGTAGTTCACCAGCCCGTTGTCCCGCTGGAACATGAACGACCAGGTGATCACCGCCGTGTACACCGGCAGCGCGTACGGGACGAGGAACAGCGCCCGCAGCAGGCCCCGGCCGCGGAAGGTGTCCTGGAGGCAGACGGCGGCCGCCGTGCCCAGCAGCCAGCAGAGCCCGACCGAGGCCACCGTGAACAGGCAGGTGGTGACGAAGGACCGCAGCAGTGCCTGCCCGGCGGGGGCGTCCAGGTCCACCACCAGCCGGAAGTTGTCCAGCCCCCGCCAGGGGGCCGCGCCCCAGTCCCGGAGGGAGAACTGGGTCAGCTCGCGGAAGCTCATCGCCACGCCGATGACGATCGGCAGCAGATGGACCAGGATCTCCAGCAGCAGGGCCGGCAGGAGCAGGAGGTAGGGCAGGGCCCGTCCCGGACGGCGCCCCTTCCGCGGGGAAGGCGGCGTGGCGGGGGCCGGCTCCCGGTCGTCGCGGGGGCCGGCGCTCGCGGTGGTGGTGACGGTCATCGCGGTCCGCTCAGCCCTGCGCCATCTGCGCCTGAGCCTTGGTGAGTTCGGCGCGCACCGACTCCTCGCTCACGGCCCGCCCGCCCGCGGCCGCGGCGAAGAGGTTCTTCACCGCGGTGCCCACCACCGTCTCGAACTGCGACTCGTTCGGCACCTGCGGCAGCGCCTGCGCGCTGGTGGCCAGGGTGCTGCGCAGCACCTTCAACTCCGGCCGGTCGAACGCCGGATCGGTCTGCGCGGCCTTCACCGGGGGGATCGAGCCGTAGGTGGAGCACAGCAGGCGCTGCTCCTCGTCGCTGGTCATGAACTTCACGAACTTCAGCGCCCCGTCGACGTTCCTGGTGTTCTTGAAGACCGCCAGGTTGATCCCGGCCACCATGGAGTTGGTGCTGGTGCCCTGGCCGGGCGCGCCGGAGGCGACCGGGACCGGGGCGACGCCCCACTCGTCGTCCGCCATGCCCTGGGAGGCGAAGGTGGAGGCGGCAGCCTGCCAGAGCACCATGGCCGTGCGGCCCTTGGCGAAGTCGCTCAGCGACTGGTTCTGCGCGTACTCGGCGTTGCCCGGCGCGATGATCTTGTCCTCGGCCATGAAGTCGACATACTGCTTCACGGCCTTCACGGCACCGTCCGAGGTGAAGTCGGGCCTGCCCTGGGCGTCGAAGAAGTCCGCCCCGTGCTGCTTGCCGAGCACGAACACCTGGTGGATGTTGTTGGAGAGGTTGGCGCCCTCCGCGCCCAGCGCCCACGTGCCGTCCCTGGACAGCTTCTTCCCGGTGGCGACCAGCTCGTCCCAGGTCGCCGGGGGACCCGCTATCCCGGCCTCGGCGAACATCTTCTTGTGGTAGTACAGCGCGTACGACATGGAGTACAGCGGCACCGCGGCCGGGTCCTGGCCCTGGGCGCCGGTGGAGCCGAGCGCCGACTCCACGAACCGGTCCCGCCCGCCGATCTTCTCCAGGCTCGCCTCGTCCCAGGGCCGCAGCGCCCCGGTGGCCTGGAGCGAGGCCGACCAGGTGTTGCCGATGTTCAGCACGTCCGGCCCCTGACCGGAGGTGGCCGCGGTCATGATCCGGTTGAGCAGGTCGGACCAGGGCACCACCTCCAGCTTGACCTTGATACCCGTCCGCTTCTCGAACTTCCTCAGCTCCGGTTCCAGGATCTTCTTGTCGGCCTCGATGTTCGGGCCCTGGTTGGACGCCCAGTAGGTGAGGGTCTTCGACGACTCGCCGGAGCCGCCCGAGGCGGAGGTGCCGCCCCCGCACGCCGTGGCGGCGGCGAGCAGGGAGAGGACGGCGGCACCGCCGGCCGCGGCTCGGACGGCTCGTGCACGGATTCTGCGCATGGCTCCGGGGGTCCCTTCCGGTGGAGCGAGCGGGGCCGAAGGACGGCGGACCGACGGCATCGGGGGAGAGGGCCGGGCTGCACCCTCCAAGCGCCCTCACGGCTTAATTTAGGACGTGAGTTAAGCTCTCGTCAGCGGTACCGTCAAGGGGCCCGGCAGGAGGAAGTTCCGCGCCGCACACGGCCGATGGGCGGTATACAAGGCCGGTGGGCACGGACAGGGCCGAAGGGGGCCGGATGGCAGCGGGAACCGGGCGGACGGTCAACGACCTGCGGAGCGGCAACCGCGCCGCCGTACTGCGGCGGCTGTACTTCGGCGGCCCGCTGAGCCGCCAGGAGCTCGGCCCCGCCACCGGACTGAGCTCCGGCACCATCAGCAACGTGGTCGGCGACCTGGTCGGTGACGGACTGCTCGAAGAGGCCGGCACGGTGGACTCCGACGGCGGCCGCCCCCGCACCCTGCTGCGGATCGCCCCGGCCGCCGGACGGCTCATCGGCGTGGACGTCGGCGAGACCCGCGTCCGGGTCGAGCTGTTCGACCTCGCCCTCACCGAACTCGCCCGCGCGGAGCGCCCGATGAGCGGCGCCGCCGCCTATGACGTGGACGCGGTGGTGGCGCACATCCGCGACGGCGTCGCCGAGGTGCTGCGGGCAGCGGGGGAGCCCGGCGGTGACGGCCGGCTGGTGGGGATCGGGGTCGGGGTGCCCGGGATCGTGGCCGCCGCCGGGGAGCAGGGGGCCGTGGTGCACGGCCAGACCAACGGCTGGGACGCCGTCCCGCTGGAGCGGCTGCTGCGCACCGCCTGCCGGCTGCCCGCCGGACTGCCGGTGCTGATCGAGAACGGCGCCCGCACCCTCGGCCAGGCCGAGATGTGGTTCGGCGCCGGGCGGGGCGCGCAGAGCGCCGCGGTGGTCCTGTTCGGCTCCGGAGTGGGCGCCTGCCTGGTCACCGACCGGGCCGAGCAGGGGCGGGCGCTGGAGTGGGGGCATGTCACCGTACGGGTCGGCGGGCGGCGCTGCCGCTGCGGCGCCCCGGGCTGCCTGGAGGCCTACGCGGGTGCCGCGGCCCTGCTGGAGCGGTGGCGCGAGGCGGGCGGGCGGCCCCCGGAGGGTGCCGACGAGGAGACCGCGCTCGCCGCGCTGGTGGCCGCCGCCCATCCGGCGGAGGGCGAGGGCCGGGCCGACCCGGTGGCCTCGGCGGTGCTGGCGGACACGGCCGAGTATCTGGGGGCCGGGCTCTCCGGGCTGATCAACCTGTTCCAGCCGGAGCGCGTGCTGGTCGGCGGCTGGGCCGGGCTGCTGCTCGGCCCGCGCTTCCTGGAGGCGGTGCGCGGCCACGCCGCCGCCTACGCGCTGGCGTATCCGGCGGGCCGGGCCGCCATCGCCCTCGGCGCGCTCGGCCCGGACGCGGTCACCGTGGGGGCGGCCACCCTGCCGCTCGCGGTCTTCCTGGACGCGGGCGGACGCCGGGAGGAGAAGCCGCGGCAGCGGGAGGTGGTCCTGCCGGCCTGGCAGACGGCGATGCAGGGGCGGGTCCGGGGCTGACCCGCCGGTCGTACGGGCACGGGTGGGGCGCCTCCCCCGTGTGAGGCGCCCCGCCCGCGTTCAGGGGGTCCGGGGCCAAGGGCGGCTCACTTCACCGAGCCGGCCATCACGCCCTGGACGAAGTGCCGCTGGAAAGCGAAGAAGACGACCACCGGCACGATCAGGGAGAGGAACGCACCCGGCGCCAGGACGTCGATGTTGCTGCCGAACTGCCGGACCTGGGACTGGAGTTCCACCGTCAGCGGCTGCGAGGAGCCGTCGGCGAAGAGCAGCGCCACCAGCATGTCGTTCCACACCCAGAGGAACTGGAAGATCGCCAGGCTGGCGATGGCCGGACGGCCCACCGGCAGCACCAGCCGGGTGAAGATCATCCACTCGCCGCCGCCGTCCATCCGCGCCGCCTCCAGCATCTCGCGCGGGATGTCGGCGAAGTAGTTGCGCAGCAGGAAGACGGCGAACGGCAGTCCGTAGGCGACATGGAACAGCACCACGCCCGGGATCGTGCCGAACAGCCCCAGCTGCCCGAACAGCTTCGCCACCGGCAGCAGCCCCACCTGGACCGGGACCACCAGCAGCGCCACCACCAGCAGGAAGATCCAGTCCCGCCCGGGGAACTCCAGCCAGGCGAAGGCGTATCCGGCCAGTGCCGCGAGCACCACCACCAGCACGGTGGTGGGCACCGAGATCAGCACGGTGTTCCAGAACGCCCGGGTGATCCCCGCGTTGCCCAGCAGGCTCGTGTAGTTGTCGAACGAGAGCTGAGCGGGGCTGGTGAGCGCGGTCCACCAGCCGCTCGCGGCGTTGTCGTGCGCCGAGCGCAGCGAGGAGAGCAGCAGCCCGGCGACCGGGGTGATCCACACCAGGCCGACCACCGCCAGGAACGCCTGCACCAGCGAGCTGCCCAGCAGGCGGCGCAGCCGGCCGCCGGCCGGTGGCCGGGGAGGCGCGGGCCGGGCGCCCGGCGGCGGGGCGGACGGCGGCGAGGGAGCCGGGGGAGGGGCGGTGGCGGTCGCGCTCATGACTGACTCCTGCGGAAGCGGCGGACGTTGAAGACCATGGCGGGGATCACCAGCAGCAGGAGCAGCACCCCGAGCGCGCTGCCGAGCCCCTGGTCGTTGCCGCCGCCGAAGGAGACCAGCCACATCCGGGTGGCCAGCACCGTGGCGTCCTCCTGCACCGGGCCCGGGGCGATGATGTAGATCAGGTCGAAGACCTTCATCACATTGATCACCAGGGTGACGAAGACGACCGTCAGCACCGGCGCCAGCAGCGGCACGGTGATCCGCCGGAACACCTGCCACTCGTTCGCCCCGTCCATCCGGGCCGCCTCCAGCGCGTCACGCGGCAGCGAGGAGAGCCCGGCGCCGATCAGCACCATGGCGAAGCCGGTCCAGATCCAGAGATAGGCGCCGATGATCGCCGGGGTGACCAGGGCCGGGCCGAGCCAGGAGACGCCCTCGAAGGGCGGGGCGAAGTTCGCCGCGGGCAGCCGCACCGTGTACGAGCCGTCCGCCAGGCCCTCGAAGCGGTACGAGCCGTCCGGCGCGGTGGTCGTCGTGGCGGCGGACGCCCCGCCGTCCCGTACGGCCTCCACCGTCAGCCCGGGCAGCCCGCGTTCGGCCGGGTCGACCACCCCGGGGCGGCCCCCGCCGCCGGGGGTGAAGTCCAGGTAGACGGCGCCGCGCAGCTCCCCGGCGCCCGCCTTCGCCGCGGCCGGCGCGGGCCGGGCCTCGGCCGGCATCTCCTTGGGCGCTACGCCGACCAGCCCGAGGTTCACCGTGCTGCCCGGCGCCACGGCCTCGGCCGTACCGTAGGAGCCGTCTCGGGCCTCGGTGACGCCCTGGTCCTCCCGGGGCCGGGCGGTCGGGTAGGAGGAGGTGCCCGCGAAGGCGTCGTGCACCCCGACCACCGCCGCGTTGAGCACGCCCTTGTCGGGGTCCTCCTCGTAGGCGAGCCGGAAGATGATCCCCGCCGCCAGGAAGGAGACGGCCATCGGCATGAACAGCAGCAGCTTGAAGGCCGTGGCCCAGCGGACCTTCTCCACCAGCACGGCGAGGATCAACCCCAGCCCGGTGAGCAGGGTCGGGGCGACGACCACCCAGATCGCGCTGTTGCGGAGGGCGGTCAGGGTGGCCGGGTCGCGGAACATCTCCGCGTAGTTGTCCCCGCCGACGAAGGCGGTTCCGGCCGCGTCGAAGAAGCTGCGGCCCACGGAGAACAGCACGGGGTAGACGACCAGCGCGCCGAGCAGCAGCAGCGCCGGCAGGACGAAGGCGACGGCGGTGGTCCGCCGGCGGCGCCGGGCGCGCCGCCGGGGCCCCGCGGCCCCCGCGGTGAGGGTGGTGGTCATCGCCGTCAGCCCTGGTACGCCTTGGCGGCGGCGGCCTCCAGCGCGGCCGCGGTCGCCGCCGGGTCCGAGGGGTCGCGCAGGAAGTCCTGGAGCAGCTTCCACTCGCCGACGCCCTTGGTGCCGCCGAAGGCGGCCGGAGCCTGGTCCGACATGTCGAAGCGCACCGCGTCACCGGCCGCTATCAGCGACTCGGCGGTGGCCCGCAGGGTGTCGTCGCCGTACGAGGCCACGTCCAGCTTCTTGTTGGGGGAGAGGAACCCGCCCGCCTCCGCCCACACGGCGGCCGCCTCCGGGGTGGCCAGGTACTCGGTGAAGGCCTCGGCGGCCTTCTGGTTCCCGCCGTCCTTCAGCATGACGGCCGCGTCACCGCCGCTGACGACCGGGGCCTTGCCGCCGGCGACCGCGGGGAACGGGAAGAAGGCGGCGTCCTGGCCGATCTTCCTGCCGAACTGGTCCTTGGCGATGCCCGCGACGAAGTCGCCCTCGTAGACCATGCCGGCCTCCGGGTCGGGGCCGAAGACCTTCTCCACCGAGCCGGGGAAGTCGGTGCCCAGTGCCCCCTTCTGCCCGCCCGCGATCAGCTTCCGGTCGGAGAACAGCTCGCCGAGGGTGGTCAGGGCCTTCACCACGCTGGGGTCGGTCCAGGGGATCTCGTGCCGGGCGAGCCGGTCGTACTTCACGGGTCCGGCCTGGGAGAGGTAGATGTTCTCGAACCAGTCGGTGAGCGTCCAGCCGTCCTCGCCGGCCACCGCGAAGGCCGGCAGACCGGAGTCGGAGACGGCCCGACCGCTCTTCAGCATCTCCTCGTAGCCGGTCGGCGGCTTCACCCCGGCCTGCGCGAAGGCCTCTGGGCTGTACCAGACGGTCGACTTGTGGGCGGCCTTGAAGTACAGCCCGTAGAGCGTGCCGTCGACGGAGCCGTACTCCTTCCACACCGGCGCGTAGCCGGCGTCGACGGCCTTGCCGGTGGCCGGGGTCAGCGGCTTGAGCCAGCCCTTCTTCGCGAACTGCTGCAACACGCCGACCTGGGGGACCATCACCACGTCGGGGGCGTTGCCGCCCTCGATCTTGCTGCCGACGACCGTGGAGACGTTGTCCCCGGTGGAGGTGAACTGCGTCGTGGCGCCGGTCTTCTCGGTGAAGGCGTCCAGCACCTTCTGGAAGTTCTTCTGCTCGGCGCCGGACCACACCGCGGCCACGCTGAGGGTCTGGCCGCTGAGCTCCTTCTCCCCGCCGCCCGCGCTCACCGGGCCGCCGCCGCAGGCGGTCGCCCCGAGGGAGAGGGTGATCGCCGAGCAGCACGCCGTCGCCATCCGTCGTCGCATGGTCATCGTGGTACCTCCGAGGTGGTGTGGTCCCCGGTCCACCAGGCGGCGGTGGATCCGGGCAGGACGCCGGCCGGGCAGGGGCCGCTGGACAGCAGAGGGGCGCCGGGCGCCGGTGCGGGCACCGGGCCGGCGGTGAAGTTGACGGCGCAGACCAGGCCCTCGCCGCGCTCGAAGACCAGCACGCCGGGCGGGGAGGGCAGCCAGCGCAGCGTGCCCTCGCCCAACTGCGGCAGTCCGTGCCGCAGTTGCAGACCGTCCCGGTACAGGTGCCAGAACGAGCGGGTGTCGGCGAGCGCCCGGTCGGTGGCGTGCTCGGCGAACCAGCCGGGCTGCGGCAGCCAGGGCTTGGCGCTCTCCGCGCCGGCGCTGAAGCCGAACGGGGAGGCGTGGCCCGACCAGGGCAGCGGCACCCGGCAGCCGTCGCGGATCCGGGCCCGGTTGCCGGTGCGCCGGAAGATCGGGTCGGTGAGCACCTCGTCCGGCAGGTCCACCACCTCCGGCAGGCCCAGCTCCTCGCCCTGGTAGAGGTACGCCGCGCCCGGCAGCGCCAGCATCAGCAGCGCCGCGGCCCGCGCCCGGGCGGCGCCCAGACCGCTGCCCCCGGTGCCGCACTCGCCGTACCGGGTGACCGTGCGCACCTGGTCGTGGTTGTTGAGCACCCAGGTGATGGTGGAGCCGGTCCCGGCGATGTCCCGGACCGCCTCCTCGATCACCGTGCGGAAGGCCCCGGCGTCCCAGGGGGCGCTCAGCAGGTCGAAGAAGAAGGCCTGGTGCAGCTCGTCGGGGCGGACGTACTTGGCGTGCTCGCGGGCACTGGGGACGGAGACCTCGCCGACCAGCAGCCGTTCGCGGCCGTCCCGGGCGGTGTACTCCTCGCACACCGCCCGCCACTGGCGCCACACCTCGTGCACCTCGGGCTGGTTCCAGGCGAGCGGGTTGACCGAGTCGCGGGTGCGGGCGTCGGCCTCGGGGTCGGGGGAGTCCGGCAGCCCGGGATGCTTGAAGAGCCCGGCGGCCACGTCGATCCGGAAGCCGTCCACGCCCCGGTCCAGCCAGAACCGCAGCACCTGGTCGAAGTGGGCGGGCACCTCGGGGTTGCGCCAGTTCAGGTCGGGCTGCTCGGGCGTGAACATGTGCAGGTACCACTGGCCGGGGCTGCCGTCCGGCTCGGTCACCCGGCTCCAGGCCGGGCCGCCGAACATGGCGTGCCAGTTGTTGGGCGGGACGTCCCCGCCCGGGCCGCGGCCCTCGGCGAAGTGGAAGCGGGCGCGGGCCTCGCTGTCCCGGCCGGAGGCGAGCGCCTCGTGGAACCAGGCGTGCTCGGCCGAGCAGTGGTTGGGGACGATGTCCAGCAGCACCCGGATGCCGAGCCGGTGGGCGTCGGCCACCAGCCGGCCGAACTCCTCCAGGTCCCCGAAGACGGGGTCCACCTCGCGGTAGTCGGCGACGTCGTACCCGTGGTCGGCCTGCGGGGACGGGTAGAACGGGCTCAGCCAGACGCCGTCCACACCGAGCTTCTTCAGATACGGCAGACCGGCGCGGACGCCGGCCAGGTCGCCGATGCCGTCCCCGGTGCTGTCCAGGAAGCTGCGGACGTACACCTGGTAGATCACCGCGTCGCGCCACCAGGGCGGGGCGGACCGGTGTGTGCGGTGCTGCGAGAGGCCGTCATGGGCCGGAGCGGTGAGCATCACCCGTTGACCTGTTCCTCGAAGGGGTGCGCGCCATCCGGAGCGGGTAGCGGTTATGCATGCATGTTAGGTAGGCATGTCGAGAGGGTGTCAACGATGGTGCGGAAATCCGCGAAACTCTGCGGCTTATGTCCGGCTATGACAGGCGTGATGGTCGCCTGCGGCTACCTAACAGGTAAGTACGATCCGGCGAAGAGGTGAGGCGGGGGTCAGCGGCGGCGGGCGATGGCCGCGAGCTCGCCGGCCAGCCGCCGCACGGCGGCCGCGGGTGTCTGGTGCTGCGCCATCGCGTCCTGCGCCACGGCCTGCACGGCCAGGCTGACCTGCTCGTAGTGCGGGCTCTTGGGGCGCGGGGCCGCCGTCAGCAGGCTCTCCCGCAGCGCCGGCAGATAGGGGAACCGCCGCACCAGCGCCGGGTCCTCGTAGAGCGCCGCCCGCACCGGCGGCAGGGCGCCCTCGCTCAGCACCCGGCGCTGCACCGGCTCGCTGGTGAGGTACGCCAGGAGGTCGCGCGCCGACTCGGGATGGCGCGCGTGGCGGCTCACCGCCAGGTTGGAGCCGCCCAGCACGCTGGTGCCCGGCCCCGTGGTCCCGGGCAGCGGTACCGCGCCGAACTTCCCGGCCACCGCCGAGTCCTCGCCGGACGCCCCGGCGTAGGCGTAGGGCCAGTTGCGCAGGAACAGCAGCCTGCCCTCCTGGAACGCCCGCCGCGACTCCTCCTCGGTGTACCCGAGCGCCTCCCGGGGGATCCAGCCGTCCCGCACGCCCCGGGCCAGGAAGCCGATTCCGGTGCGGGCCGCCGCCGAGTCCACGGTCACCCGCTCGCCCTCGTCGCCGAGGATGGAGCCGCCCGCCGAGTACACCGCCTCCGCGGCGTTCACCGTCAGCCCCTCGTACGGCAGGAACTGGCCCGCGTACCCGTCGAGTCCGTACTCCGGCGCGAGGGTGCGCGCCTGGCGCTCCAGCTCCGCCCAGGTGCGCGGCGGCCGTTCGCCCGCCCGGGCCAGGATGTCCTTGCGGTAGTAGAGCATTCCGGCGTTGGTGACATACGGGACCGCGTAGAGCCGGTCGCCGTAGGTGGCGGTGCCCACCACCGGCGGCAGGAAGGTCCTCAGCGGGAAGCGGGCGCGGTCCAGCGGGGCGATCCACCCCGCGGCGGCGAACTCCGAGGTCCAGGCGACATCGATGTTGAGGACGTCGAACCGCCCCGCGCCCGAGCGCAGATCGGTGACCATCTGGGACCGGGTCTCGTCCGCCGAGTCCGGCAGCTCGACCAGGGTGACCCGCTCGCCCGGGTGCGCGCGGTTCCATCCGTCCAGCACCCGGCCCAGATAGCCGGTGAGATCGCCGGCCGTGGCCAGCGTCATGGGACCGCGTCCGCCGCCGGGCGCCCGGCTCCCCGGGGCCGTACCGGAGGCCGCGTACCCGGTCAGGACGATCATGGCGACCAGGAGGCCCCTCCCCGCGGCACGTATCCACCGCACAGGTTCCTCCCCGAGCACCCGGCGCAGGACCCCGGCGTCCTCCGTCCCGGGCATGTATACCCGTTAGGTATGGGCGATACTAGAGCCCACATCACCTCGGGAGCAGGCCAAGGAGGACAGCACGGGTGCGCCTTCCCCTCCTCGCCCTGCTGGCAAGGGGCCCCGCCCACGGCTACGAGCTCAAGCAGGACCTTGAGCAACTGCTGGGCGCCGCGTACCCTCCCACCAACGTCGGCCAGATCTACGTCACCCTCGGCCGGCTGGAGAAGTCCGGGCTCATCGAGGGCGAGGAGATCGCCCAGGAGAGCCGGCCCAACAAGAAGATCTACCGCCTCACCGAGGCCGGGCAGGAGGCACTGAGCGCCTGGTTCGAGGAGACGGCCGACGAACCCAGGGTCCGGGACGAGTTCTTCATGAAGCTCGCCCTCGCCCCGCGCACCGGGCTCGCCGACCAGATCGCCCTCATCAACAAGCAGCGACGCGAGTACCTCACCACCATGCGCAACCTCTCCAAGCTGGCCGCGGCCGAAGACCGGGACAACCGCATCGCGCATCTGCTCATCGAGGGCGCCATGCTCCACCTCCAGGCCGACCTCGACTGGCTGGAGCGCTGCCAGGAGGAACTGGAGGACCTGCGGTGACCACGGACGCCTCCCCGCCCCTGCTGCGCGCCGAAGGGCTGGTCAAGACCCACCACGGCGAGGGCGCGCCCGCCCACGCCGTGCGCGGCGTCGACCTCGACGTCCGCCACGGGGAGTTCGTCGCGATCACCGGCCCCTCCGGCGCGGGCAAGTCCACCCTGCTGCATCTGCTCGGCGGGCTCCAGCGCCCCGACGGCGGCTCGCTCCGGCTCGACGGCGAGCGCACCGACGGCTACAGCGAGGCGCGTTGGGCGGTCGAACGGCGCCGGCGCATCGGCATCGTCTTCCAGTTCTTCAACCTGGTCTCCAACCTCACCGTCGCCGACAACGTCGAACTCCCCGCCCTGCTCGCCGGCACCCCCGTCCGGCAGGCCCGCGCCGAACGCGTCAGGCTCCTCGCCGAACTGGGCCTGGAGGGCAAGGAGCGCGGTATGCCCGGCGAGCTGTCCGGCGGTGAGCAGCAGCGCGTCGCCCTGGCCCGCGCCCTGGTCAACCAGCCCCGGCTGCTGCTGGCCGACGAACCGGCCGGCAGCCTCGACAGCAAGGGCACCCGCGAGGTCATGCGGCTGCTCAGCCGCTTCCACCAGCGCGGGCAGACCATCGTGCTGGTCACCCATGACGCCCGGCTCGCCAGCGCCGCCGACCGGGTCATCAGCTTCTACGACGGCCGGATAGCCGACGACGCCGCACTCGGCGCGGTCCCCGCCCGCCGCACCGGCCCGGCGGCCGTCATCGACCTGAACGACCCCGAGGACTGACCGGCGTGCGGGCCATGCTGCGCTGGGCGCACGCCGATCTGCGCACCCATCGGGGCGAGGCGCTGTTCCTGGTCGCCGCCACCGCCGGGATCGTCGCCTCCCTGCTGCTGGCCACCGCTCTGTTCGGCTATGCCACCAACCCCTGGCAGCGGGTCTTCACCCAGTCCTCGGGCGCCCACTTCTGGATCCGCACCGCCCCCGCCGCCGACACCGGCCGGCTCGCCTCCCTCGACGGCGTCGCCGCCGTCTCCGGCCCGTACCGCACCGCCACCACCACCGCCGCCTCCCGGGGCGCCCGCGCGAACGTCGAACTGCGCGCCACCGGCCCCGCCCCGCCCACCACCGGCCGCCCGCTGATGGTCTCCGGCCGCTGGCTCGACCCGGCCGCCCCCGACGGCGTCGTGCTGGAAGCGGGCCTCGCCCGCGCCCTGTGGGCCGAACCCGGCGACCGGCTCACCGTCGCGGGCCGCAGCCGCACCGTCCTCGGCACCGCCGAGACCGCCGAGCGCCGCTACCGCCCCGGCGAACGGCCCGGCACCGTCTGGGCCCTGCCGTCCGCCGTGACCTCGGGCAGCGGCGCGGGCCAGGTGGTCGGACTGCGGCTCGCCGACCCGGACGACACCGACTACACGGTCCAGCGCGCCGTCACCGCCCTCGGCGCCGGGGCCGTCAGCGAGGTCTCCACCTGGCAGCAGGCCCGCTCCGACGCCCAGGGCGACACCCGGCTGCTCGGCCAGGTCCTCGGGCTCTTCGGCCTCGGCGCCCTGCTCGCCGCCGCGCTCGCCGTGTTCGGCGCCATCAGCACCCGGGTGCGCGGGCACCTGCGCGACATCTCCGTCCTCAAGGCCGTCGGCTTCACCCCCGGCCAGGTCGTCCGGGTCTTCCTGGTCCAGCATCTGGCGTTCGCCGTGCTCGGCGCGGCCCTCGCCGTCCTGCTCGTCCGGGCCGCGGGCGGCCGGCTGCCCGGGCGGCTCGGCGACGCGGTCCAGGTGTGGCAGGGCCTGCCCGGACACCTGGCCGCCCTCCTCCTCGTCCCGGCCGCCGCGGTGCTGTTCATCGGGGCGGCCACCTGCCTGGCCGCCTGGCGGGCGGGCCGCGTCCCGCCCGTACCCGTACTGCCCGCGACCGCGGCCCCCGGCGGGGGAGGGCTCTCCGGCGCGGCCCGCACGGCCCTCGGGCTGCGGATGCCGCCCGCGCTGGTCCTCGGCTGGCACCGGGCCTTCGGGCGGGGCCGCCGCGCGCCGTCCACCGTCGCCCGCCTCGCCCTTCCCCTGCTGCTGATCACCATGGCGCTCGGCGGCTGGACGACCATCGAACGCTTCGACAGCCGCCCCGAGCAGGTCGGCCTCGCCGCCGCGCTCACCGCCCGCCCCGACGCCACCCTCACCGACCGGGAGGCGGCCGCGCTGCTGCGGGCCCATCCGGACGTCACCGCCGCCCACCCCGGCCTGGAGGTCGCCGCCCTGGTGCCCGGCCAGACCGGCACCATCGCCCTGCGCGGCCTCGGCACCCGCGCCCACCCCTACCCGTACGCCCTCGCCGAGGGCCGCGCCGCGCACGGACCCGACGAGGCCGTCGCCGGTCAGGGTCTGCTCGACCTGCTGGACGCCCGGGTCGGCGACTGGATACGGCTGACCGTCGGCGGCCACCCCCAGGTGCTGCACCTGGTCGGCCGCAGCATCGAACCGGAGAACGGCGGCCGGGTGGTCTCCACCTCCCTCGACACCCTCCGCGAGAACCACCCCGGTCTGCGCCCCACCCTCTACCAGCTGCGACTGCGCCCCGGGGCCGACCCGCGCGCGGTGGGCGCGGACCTCGCCGAGGCCTCCTCCTCCCGGCTGGACATCCAGTCGGCCACCGGCCCCGCCGACCGCCTGACCGCCCTGCGCGGGGTCGTCGTCTCGCTGATCGCCGTCCTCGCCCTGATCGGCCTCACCGAACTGTCCACCGCCATCGGCGGCACCGTGCGCGACGGCGGGCGGGACCTGCTCGCCCTCAAGGCCATCGGCCTGACCCCGCGCCAGATCACCGCCGTCACGGTCACCGCGACCGGCTGCACCGCCCTGGCCGCCGCCCTCCTCGGCACCGCCCTGGGCGTCCCGCTGGCCCACTGGCTGATCGACCACGAGGCCCGGGCCACCGGCATCGGCGCGGGCATCGCCCACGCCCCGCCGATGCCGCACCTCCTGGCCCTCGTCGCCGCCGCCGTCGCCGGGGCGGTCGCCCTCGCCGTCCTCCCCGCCGCCCGCGCCACCCGCCACCGCCTCGCCGACACCCTCAGCGCGGTGGCCTGAGGCTCGCACCAGGGTTCCCGCCAAGGCGGTCGACACGGGCGAGGAGGAGAGCGGGAGCCGGCAGCGCAGGCTCGGCGGCTTCACCTCGGTCGAGGAGGACGCCGCCACCGCCCGCGGCGGTCCGGCGGCCGACGGGCTCACCGCCTGGCGCCGCGCCCGCCGCGCCGACGCCCTCGCGGTGCTCGCCCGCACCGGCCCCGCCACCCGGGCCCGGACCCCGCCCGCGGTCACGTGGCGGGCACCACGGTGGCGGTGCGGGCGCGTCGTCCTCGCGCCGGGCCTGTGCCGCCAAGGGGTGGTTTGAAGGGGTTTCCCGGTTCCGGGGAGGGCTCGGCGGCCAGGGTGTCCGGTGGCCCGGTCCGTTCGGGTCCGCCGCCGGGGACGGCGGTGTCCTGCGTAGGAAGCGAGTCCCATGACCGCCGTGTTCACCGCCGCGCTGATCGCCCGGCACAGCGACAAGGCCGTGTCCGTCCACGGGGAGAAGACGGACGACGGCACGGCCGTGGTCCAGTGGCCCTACCAGGGCGGCGACCACCAGAAATGGAACCTGGAGGCCACCAGCGGCGGCTACTACGTGGTGCGCGCCGTGCACAGCGGCAAGGCGCTCTCGGTGGACGGGGAGAGCACCGCGGACGGAGCGAAGACCATCCAGTGGGGCGATGTGACCGGCCCGCACCAGGAATGGCGCCTGGTGCAGAAGGACAACGGCTACTTCGCCCTTCAGAACCGCCACAGCGGCCAGTACCTCTCCGTCCACGGTGAGAGCCCGGACAACGGCACCGCGCTGGTCCAGTGGCCCGGTGGGGACGCCCCGCACCAGCAGTTCCGGCTCGGATAGCCCTTCCCCCCCGCCCGGTCGGCGGCTCCGGTGGCCCACGCGGTCACCGGAGCCGCCGGGGCCACCGGGCGGCTGAGGCGCCTCCTTTGCCGGAACGGCAAGGTCCCGTGCCGGAGCGCCGGGGGGCCGGGAAGACTCGGACGCGTGCACCCGCAGCAGGCCTTCCCCGGCCCCTCACCCCTTATGGAGTCCCGATGAGTACCACCCCACCGGTCCGCTACTGGGACGGCGTCTACGCGGCCCGGCGGCCGGCCGCCGATCCACGGCCGAACGCACGGCTCACCGAGGCGGTGAGCGGCTCGCCGCCCGGGGACGCCCTGGACCTCGGCTGCGGCGAGGGCGGCGACGCGCTGTGGCTCGCCCGCCGGGGGTGGCAGGTCACCGCCGTGGACGTCTCGGCGGTGGCGGTGGAGCGGCTCACCGGACTCGCCCGCTCCCACGGCCTGGGCGACGCCATCGCCGCCGAACGCCACGACCTGGGCGAGTCCTTCCCGTACGGTGCGTTCGACCTGGTCTGCGCCCACTATCTGCACACCCCGCTGGACCTGGACCGGACGACCGTCCTGCGGACCGCCGCGTACGCCCTGCGCCCGGGCGGGCGGCTGCTCGTCGTCGACCACGGCTCGACCGCCCCGTGGTCCTGGAACCAGGACCCCGAGGTCCGGTACCCGAGCCCGCGGGAGGTCGCCGCGGGCCTCGGTCTCGACCCGGCGGTGTGGACGGTCGAGCGGGCCGAGGCGCTCCGCCGTACCGCGACCGGGCCGGACGGCCGCACCGCCGAGGTCACCGACCACGTCCTGCTCATCGGCCGCACCCGCTGACCGGCACGTCCCATGAACCCGCCACCGCACCGCCGGACCGGTGACCGGCGACCGCAAGGAGGCACCATGTCCGCCGCCCCGCACCGCACCCGCCGCGACACCCCGCCGCCCCGTACCGGGAACAGCGAGGCCGAGGTACTGCGCGGCTTCCTCGGCTATCTGCGGACCTCCGTCGCCGCGAAGGTCGAGGGCGCCCCCGAACCGGCGGTCCGCACCTCCCCGGTGGCGTCCGGCACCAACCTGCTCGGCCTGCTCCACCACCTCACCCAGGTGGAGCGGGTGACGTTCCTCGGCGAGCGGGTCGGCGACTGGCAGGCGACCTTCCACGCCGCGCCGGAGGACAGCGTGGCCGAGGTCGTGGCCCGGTACCGGAAGGCGGTCGCCGAGGCCGACGCGGTACTCGACGACGTACTCGACGGGTGCGGCGACCTCGGCGCACCGCTGCCGCGCCCCCGGCCCGGCAGCCCCGCACCGAGCATCCGCTGGGCCCTCACCCATCTGATCGAGGAGACCGGCCGCCATGCCGGCCACGCGGACATCGTCCGCGAGCTGATCGACGGCTCGACCGGCCGCTGAACGCCCCCGGCACAGCCGGCCGTGCGCCGATCTCCCCCCATGACGACTGTGTGTCCGTCATGTGACCGGCATCACCCTCGTGTCGGCATGAAATTGCGTTTTCCCGATGCGTGAGGGTGGGGAAGCGGGGTAACCGCGCCGTCGTGACCGCAACCGCGGCACCGTGCCGGACCCTGTGCTGCGGAAGGCGATGTACATGCCCCTGACGACGGATGGGACCACGGAGCGGCGATCGCCGGTCGACATGGTCTCGGCCAGCGTCGCCTTCGACGGTGACCCGGCCTGTATCGCCGAGGCCCGCGACTTCGCCGCCGGGTTCCTGGACCGGCTGACCGCGGACCACGGCCAGGAGGTCTCGGGCCGCGCGTTCGCGGTGACCCAGCTGGTGGTCAGCGAACTGGTCACCAACGTCTGCAAGTACGCCCCCGGCCCCTGTGTGCTGGACCTGCGGCTGGCGGACCGGATGGTCGAGGTGGCCGTCTGGGACTCCGACCCGGTGCTCCCGCTGCCGCGCACCCCGGAGGCCGGACGGGTGGGGCAGCACGGCCTGGAGATCGTGCTCGCCGTGAGCCAGGGGTACGAGGTGCGCCGGGAGCCGGTCGGCAAGCGCACCCGCGCCCTGATCGCCCTCCAGGACGACCCGGGCGGCGCCCCCTCCGGAATGACACCGGGCGTCGCCTGACCCGCCACCCGCCCACCGCCCCCGCAGCCTCCCGGTGCCCGTCGGAGAACCCTCCGGCGGGCACCGCCCGTGTCCGGCCCCGGGGCGGGCGGATCACCGGACGGGTACGGGGCCGTTGGGCCGTACGAGGTATGGGATGCCGCCATCCGGGTATCCGAGCGGAGCCCGTTCGGGGGCATCGACGTGAAGGAGACCGCAGTGCTGATGGCACACCCCGCGATTCTGAGCGACCTCGTCAAGGAGTACGAGAGCCTGCGCACCCTCAACGCGCAGAAGGCCGTCAGCACGGACGTGCGCCGTCGGATGGAGGACGTGACCTACACCCTCTGCGTCTCCACCGGCACCCGGGACGCCGAGAGCGCCCTCGCGGTGGCCCGCCGGCAGCTCGCCGCGCACCGCCGCGACGACGCGGTGCTGGAGGCCTGAGCGGCCGTTCGCCGGACCGGGCCGGTGCCCTTCCCGGGCCCGAGGTGCGGTCCGGTGCGAGCCCTGCTTCCCTGGTGGGTGCCAGTTCATCCGTTTCCGAGCCCGATGCCGAGCCCGATGTCGAGCCCGTTCTTCGAGGAGGCCGTGATGAGTACCGCAGACGAGGCCCGTGGCCGGGTCCGCCAGATGCGCGACAAGGCGCAGCAGCTGGACCGGGCGGCGGAGGGCGTCGACGACCAGCAGGAGCAGCAGCGGCTCAGGGACAAGGCCCGCCGCCTGAGGGACCAGAGCGATCAGGAGTCCGCCATGGCGAGCGGCGACATCGATCCGATCATCTGATGCGGCCCCGGGGGTCACCGACCTGCTGATCCCCCTGCCTGCCGACACGGCGGCCGGTCCGTCCGGACCGGCCGCCGTTCGCCGTCCCGGGACTGATCCCGGCGGTCGGCCCGGTGCCGCGCGCCGGTGCGGTGCGTGGGGGACGGCCCAAGGGGTACGCGGAGGCGGACTGTTGCCCTGGTGTGCGACGTACGAACTGTGAGAGGCGGTCCCATGTCCGCGACCCTGACCCGGGTGCTCGGAACGGCCACGGCCGCGTACAGCCTGGCCCTCGTCGCCCGGCCCGAGGTGCTCGCCCGGCCCTGCGGGCTGGTGGACAAGGAGGGCCGGGTGCCGGGGCCGACGGCCCTGCTGATCCGCTCGCTGGGCGCCCGGGACGCGGCGATCGGCACCGCCATGGTCCTGGCCGGCGACCGCGCCTCGCGCCGGCTGGCCACCGTCTGCCGGATCGCCGCGGACGCCTCCGACGCGGTGGTCTTCGGCACGTTCCTCAAGGAGCCGGACAAGCGCCGCAAGGCCGTGGGGGTGGCGGCGGCCTGGGGTGTGCTGTGCGCCGCCGCCCTCTACGCCTCCGAACGCGACTGAGCCCCAGTCGCCGGACTGTCGCCGCCTAAAGCTATCGCCGCCGGGCGGTCGTCACCAGCGGTCGCGGTGGACGACCTCGGCCACCGGACGGCGCCGCACCGGGCCGAAGTTGCCGAGCGGCCGGCCCACCGGGACGGCGGCGAAGGTGTTCATGTCGGCGGGGATGCCGAGCACCTGCTTCCACTCGTCCTCCAGCATCAGGTGCCAGATGGTGATGTTGGCGGCCAGGCCCAGAGCGCGCGCCGCCAGCAGCAGGTTCTGCACGCCCGGGTAGACGCAGGAGCCCTCCGCCAGCGCCTGGAAGCGGGTCTGCCCGGTGGCCATCCGCTCCGCGGCCTGAGGGCCCAGTGCCTCGGCGGACGCCCGCAGTCCCTCCTCCTCGATACGCGGCGGCGGGAACCGGTAGCAGGGCACGATCAGCGCCGGGGTGTCGGCGAAGTGGTCGCGCTGGTACTCGATGGCGGCGACCATCCGCCGGTAGGCGGCCTCGTCCATGCCCGACGGCGCGTACCTGCCGGTGGTCGCGAGATAGGCGTCCACACACCGCCGCCACAGCGGTGCCAGCTCCGCCATGACCGCGCGGTCGGTCACCACCACGTACTCGAACCGCTGCATGTTGCCGCCGCTGGGGCCCCAGACGGCCGCCTGGACGAGCCGGTCGAGCAGCTCCTCCGGGACCGGGTCGGCCTTGAGGCGCCGCATGGCCCGCATGGTGGACATGGTGGCGAAGAGCTCGGGGCCCGCGGCCGGGCCGCCGGTCGCCACCGCTGCGGTGTCCGCCGGTGCGGTGTGCGCCGGTGCCGTCTGCGCTTCGGAAGCTTCGGAAGTCATGATCGCGAAGTGTAGGCCGGACGGCTGAGGTGGGGGAGGGGGCGTACGGCGGGGTTCACGGCCGCCCGCCGCCCCGGCGGGTGCCGTAGGTCCGGACCCGGAGGTACGGGGCGGCGTCCGGCAGCCGGTCCGGCTCGGCCGCGCCGATCCTCGCCAGCGCGAGCGCGCCGTCCAGTGAGGAGCCCGCGGGCGGCACCACTCGGACGCCTGGACGGGCGGCGGCCACCGCCTCCTGGAACGGCGTCCCCAGCAGGTCGCCGGCGGCGAACAGGCTGCCGCACCAGGACACCACCGGCCCCTGGCCCCCCGATGTCTCCATGCCCTCCGGGCCCCCGGGCAGGGCGGACACCACGGTGTCGGCCAGGTGCCGCGCGGCCCGCCGCCAGATGCCGAGCGCGACCGGGTCGCCGCGCCGGGCCGCGGCGGCCGTGTCCGGGGCGAAGGCGGCCATCCGCCCGGCGACGTCCCCGTACGGGTAGAGCAGGGCGGGCCAGCCCTCCGGCGGGCCGAAGCGCTCGACGGCCGCCGCCAGCAAGGCCGCCGAGCCACCCGGCCGTCCGTCGTGGGCGCGGGCCGCGGCCCGCAGCCCCCGCTGCCCGATCCAGGCGCCGGCGCCCTCGTCACCGAGCAGATGCCCCCAGCCGTCCCGGTGCGTCCACCGTCCGGCGAGGTCCGTGCCGAGGGCCACCGCACCGGTGCCCGCGGCCACCACGGCGCCGGGCCGGAAGCCGAGGGCGCCGACGTAGGAGGTCACCACATCGGCGGCGAGCACCACCCGCTCGGCACCGAAGAGACCGGCCAGGCCCCGGCAGACCTCCTCCGGTGCGGCGGTGAGATGGAGCAGCCCGCTCAGCCCCACCCCGACCGCCGCCACCGGGGGCCGCGGGGACGGCAGGGCGGCCCCCGCCTCCTCCAGTGCCCCGGCCAGACCGTCCAGCAGGGCCCCGGTGTCGATGCCCGCCGCCCCGACGGTCCGCCCCGGTGCGCGGAGCTCCACGGTCCGGGGGCCCGCCCCCTCACCCGGCTCCCAGAGCAGACGGATCCGGCTGCCGGTGCCGCCCACGTCCACCGCCGCCAGACAGGTCCCGGCCGGCGGCCGTACCCGGGCGCGTCCGCCCGGCGCCGTCGGCTCCTCCTGGCCTGCCACCGCCGGGCCCACGGTCCGCGCTCCCGCTGTCCGTTCCATGCGCCGGAACCTACCGGGGCCCGAGGCACGCTTCAACGGAGTGCCCCCGGGGCCCTCTCCCCGCACCCGCGCCCATCCGGACGGCCGTGCGCTCCGAAAACAAGGTGTGACCACCTCGACCGCACCTCCGTCCCACCCGCCCCGACCGCCTCGCCCGCCGCGTTCCTGGGGCGCCCGGGTGGTGCGTCCGCTGCTCGCCGGAGTGAGCGGGCTGCTGGCCGGGTACGCCGCGCTGGCCGTCGCCGAACTGGTGGCCGGACTCGTCCGGCCCGGCGCGGGCCCGGTGACCGCGGTGGGCGGCGCCGCCATCGACCGCACTCCGGCGCCCGTCAAGGACTGGGCGATCCGCAACTTCGGCGAGAACGACAAGGCGGTCCTGCTCTGGGGCATGCTCGCCGTCATCGCGCTGCTGGCCGCCGGTCTGGGACTGCTCGCCGGGCGCCACCGGCGGGCCGGAGCGGCCGGCATCCTGCTGTTCGGGGTGGTCGGCGCGCTCGCGGCGATCGGCCGCCCGGACTCCGGCTCATACGCCGACGCCCTGCCGTCGCTCACCGGGGCGGTGGCGGGCGCGGCCCTGCTGTATCTGCTGAGCGGCCGGCTCCCGGCCCCGCCCCGGGAGGCCGCCTCCGACGACGAGGCGGAGACGGGCTGGGACCGCCGCCGGTTCCTGGTCGCGGCGGGCGCCGCGGCCGCCGCGTCCACCGGGGCGGGGGTGGCCGGGCGGCTGCTCGGCGGGGCCAGGGCCGAGGACGCGGCCGCCTCCCGCGCGGCCGTGGTGCTGCCCGCGCCCCGGGAGCCCGCCGCCCCGCTGCCCCGGGGCGCCCAGCTCCGTATCCCCGGCATCTCCTCCTTCACCACGCCGAACCGCGACTTCTACCGGGTGGACACGGCCCTGGTCGTGCCCAAGGTGGACGCCGGGGCCTGGCGGTTGCGCATCCACGGCGAGGGCGTGCGCCGGCCGCTCAGCCTGTCCTTCCAGGACCTGCTGGGGCGGGAGCTGATCGAACGGGACATCACCCTGACCTGCGTGTCCAACGAGGTCGGCGGGCCGTACGCCGGCCACGCCCGCTGGATCGGGGTACGGCTGAAGGAGCTGCTGGCGGAGGCGGGGGTGCGCCCGCCGTCCCGGGGCGGCCCGGCCGATCAGCTGGTCTCCCGCTCGGTGGACGGGATGACGATCGGCACGCCCGTGGAGGACGTCATGGACGGGCGGGACGCGCTGCTGGCGGTCGGGATGAACGGCGAACCGCTCCCCTTCGACCACGGCTTCCCGGTCCGCATGGTGGTGCCCGGGCTGTACGGGTACGTCTCGGCCTGCAAGTGGATCCAGGACATCGAGCTGACCACCTTCGACGCCTATGACGCCTACTGGGTCAAGCGGGACTGGGCCGCGAAGGCGCCCATCAAGACGCAGGCCCGGATCGACACCCCCAAGCCGTTCGCCCGCCCGGGCGCCGGCACCGTGATGGTCGGCGGTGTGGCCTGGGCCCAGCACCGGGGAATCGAGAAGGTGGAGGTACGGGTGGACGACGGGCCCTGGGAGCGCGCCGATCTGGCCCCGGTGCCCTCCACGGACACCTGGCGGCAGTGGTCCTACCCCTGGCGGGCCGCGCCCGGATCGCACACCCTCACCGTCCGCGCCACCGACGGGACCGGCACCACGCAGACCGAGCGGCGCACCCGCACCGTCCCGGACGGGGCCAGCGGCTGGCACTCGGTGGTCGTCTCGGTGGAGTGAGCCCCCGCGCCCGTCCGGTGCCCGGCCCCGAGTACGCGGGGGCCGGGCATCCGGCCGTACGGGCGGGGGCCGCCGCGGGACCACAACGGCGGCGGGGGCCGGAATGTCGATCTACGACGCGGACAGTCGCCAGCAGTCCTTCG
>NZ_JALPTH010000032.1 GCF_023218175.1 Streptomyces lichenis
TCCCCGGCCCCTGAGGCCCCGGCCCCCGCCGTGGCGGAGTCCCCCCTCACCGACGCCACGTCCGCCACCCCTCTGCCCGCCGAAGCGGCCCCCTTGGCCCCTCCGGCCCCGGAGTCCCCGGCCACTGAGCCTGCCCCCACCGAGGCGGTTGCCACCGAGGAAGCGGCGCCCGAGGCAGCGGTGTCCGAGGCGCCCGCCCCGGAGCCGACCGCTCCCGAGGTCGCTCCCGAGCAGGCCCCGCAGCCGGTGGCCCCCGAGCAGCCCCCGGCCCCGGCAGCCCCACCGGCCCAGGAGCCCGCCGCCCTCGCCGAACCGGCCCCCGCACCCGAACCGGCCCCCGTAGCCGAACAGTCGATGGCCGCCGAGCCGGCCGCCATGGCCGAGCAGGCCGTGGCCGCCGAGCCCGCGACCGTACCGGCCCCCGCCGCCGACCTCGTCGAGGCGACCCCCCAGCCCACCGAGGCGCCGACCGAGGCCGCCCCCGCACCCGCGCCGGAATCCGTCTCCGTCTCCGTGCCCGAGTCCGAGCCCGCCCCTCAGTCCGAGCCGGCCCCCCAGGCCGAGACCGCATCCGCTCCCGAGTCGGCGACCGGGCACATCCCCGACCCCGCGCCCGAGGCAGAGCCCCTGGCCACCGCCGAGCAACCGAACCCCGCCCCGGTGGAGTGGCCCGAGCCCGCCCCCGCCGACCCGGAGAGCACGCCCTCCGCAGCGGTCGTGCTCACCGAAGAGGCACCCACCGGAGAAGCACCCGCCGAAGAAGCACCCGCCGAAGAGACGGCGACCGTGGAACCCGCCACGTCAGTGGTCACCGAGGAGGTGCCCACCGAGAACGTGGCCGCCCCCGAGGCCGAGCCGGCCGGACCCACCGAGGAGGTGGCCACCCCCGCCGCCCCGCCCTACGACGACGCCGAACGCGAAGCGATCCTCCGCGTCATGCGCGAGCGCCGGGACATCCGCAACGGCTTCCGCCCGGACCCCATCCCGCACGAGGTGCTGCTCCGCGTCCTGGAGGCCGCGCACACCGCGCCCAGCGTCGGCCACTCCCAGCCCTGGGACTTCGTGGTCATCCGCTCCGCCGAGACCCGGCGCACCATGCACGAACTGGCCCAGCGGCAGCGCGAGGCCTACGCCCGCTCCCTCCCCAAGGGCCGCGCCAAGCAGTTCAAGGAACTGAAGATCGAGGCCATCCTCGACACCCCGGTGAACATCGTCGTCACCGCCGACCCCACCCGCGGCGGCCGCCACACCCTCGGTCGGCACACCCAGCCGCAGATGGCGCCCTACTCCTCCGCGCTCGCGGTGGAGAACCTCTGGCTCGCCGCCCGGGCCGAAGGGCTCGGCGTCGGCTGGGTCAGCTTCTTCGACGAGCGCGAGATGGTCCGCAGCCTCGGCCTGCCCGACCACCTCGAAGTCGTCGCCTACCTCTGCGTCGGCTATGTCGACGAGTTCCCCGAGGAGCCCGAGCTCGCCCAGGCCGGCTGGTCCAAGCGGCGCCCGCTCTCCTGGGTGGTCCACGAGGAGACCTACGGCCGCCGGGTGCTGCCCGGCGCGGAACCGCACGACCTCCTCCAGGAGACCGTCGCCGGAATCCGCCCCCTCGACGCCAAGGCGCTCGGGGAGGCCTGGGAGCGCCAGAAGCGGATGACCAAGCCGGCCGGCGCGCTCGGCATGCTGGAGATCATCTCCGCGCAGCTCTCCGGGCTCTCCCGGATGTGCCCGCCGCCCATCCCGGAGCCCGCCGCCGTGGCGATCTTCGCCGGCGACCACGGGGTGCACGCCCAGGGCGTCACCGCCTGGCCGCAGGAGGTCACCACGCAGATGGTCGCCAACTTCCTGGGCGGCGGCGCGGTCTGCAACGCCTTCGCCAACCAGGTCGGTGCCGAGGTCTGCGTCGTGGACGTCGGCGTGGCCTCCGAACTCCCGGCCACCCCCGGACTGCTGCCGCGCAAGATCCGCCCCGGCACCTCCGACTTCACCACCGGCCCCGCGATGACCCGCGAGGAGGCGATGGCCGCCGTCGAGGTGGGCATCGAGACCGCCCGCGACCTGGTCACCGCGGGCAACCGGGCGCTGCTCACCGGTGAGATGGGCATCGCCAACACCACCGCCTCCGCGGCCCTCATCTCCGTCTACACCGGTGCCGACCCCGCCGAGGTCACCGGCCGCGGCACCGGCATCAACGACGAGATGCACGCCCGCAAGGTCGACGTGGTCCGCCGCGCCCTGGAGCTGCACCGCCCGGACCCGGCCGACCCGCTCGGCGTCCTCGCCGCGCTCGGCGGCCTGGAGCACGCCGCGCTCGTCGGTTTCATCCTGGGCGGCGCCTCCCTGCGTACCCCGGTCGTCCTCGACGGCGTCAGCGCCGGGGCGGCAGCCCTGGTGGCCCGCGCCATCGCCCCGGAGGCCCTGGCCGCCTGCATCGCCGGCCACCGCAGCGCCGAGCCCGGCCATGTCGCCGCGCTCAACAAGCTCGGCCTGCGCCCCCTGGTCGACCTCGACCTCCGCCTCGGCGAAGGCACCGGCGCCCTGCTGGCCCTCCCCGTCATCCAAAGCGCCGCCCGCGCCATGCACGAGGTAGCCACGTTCGACTCCGCCGGAGTCACCGAGAAGTAGCGGTGGGCGGCTGGCGCCGCCGGTGTCCGGGCCGGGCCCCTGCCGGTGGCCTCGCTGACGCGGTTGGGTCTGTTGCGGCCTGGGTCCGGTGGCCATTTCCAGGCCCGGTGGTCGGGTCCGCTCTGCGGTGGGTGGGGGCGTGGGCACTCCGGGCTCACGTGCTCGCGGCTCGCGCTGACCGTCAGACGGTCAAGCGCACCGCCTCATTACGCTCGGCCGCTGCGCGCGCGACCCTGCGTACCCCCACCCGACCGGCGGCGCACTGACCGATTCGCCGTGGCTGATATCCCGGGCCGACGACACGCACCCGCCGGACGCCACCGCCCGGCGATCGGTACGGCCCGCCACTCCCCGGCCTCGGACCGCCCTAAGGGCTGTTTTCCGGCGTACGAGGTCCTGCCGGGCCGAGGTCCCGCACAGGTCGGACGCCACCGCCCGGCGGTAGTACCGCCCCGCCAGGCCTCAGTCCCGTAGACCTACAGCGGCCCTCCCGGGCCCGAGCGGCCGGGTACGGCCCACCGCGCCCTGGCCCCATATCGCGCCGCCCGGGGTCTGGGCTCCGGCCTACCAAATCTTCCCGGGCCGAGGGCCCGCGCCAGACGGACTCCCCGCCCGTCGGGCGATGCAGCCCGCCCGGTCACTGCCCCGTACGACCGCCTGCTGTCCATTCGGGCCCCGGACCCGTACCAGCCGGACGTCACCGACCGGCAGCGGATACGGCCCCTACCGAGCCCCGGCCTCATACCGCCACCTGTAGCTGCGGCCCGGCGTGTGGGTCCTGCCGGGCCCAGGGCCTGATCCTCGCCGGACACACCACCGCCCGGCGGTTGATACGCCCCTCCGGGCCGCGCCCCGTACCGCCGCGCCGGGCTGCTGCCCGGGCATACGGGCCCTACCAGGGCGGTGACCCGCACCGCCCGTACGACCCCGCCCGACCGGTGGGGCGACGGAACCTCATCGCGGTGGCTGACGTGCCCCCGAGGCAAGGGGCTCTTGATTTCCCGGGCCGAGGGCCCGTGCCCGTCGGACGCCACCGCCCGGCGGTTGATACGGCTCCACCGGCCTTCGGCCCTGTACCGCCGCCTGGGGTTGCTGCCCCCGGGCATATGGGCCCTGCCATGGCCAAGGGCCCGCACTGACTCGTACGGCTCCGCTCGACCGCGAGGCCGACCGATCCCGTCACGGCGGCTCATGACCCCCGGGCCGAGGGCCCGCACCGGTCGGACGCCATTGCCCGGTGGATGAGCCGGCCCCACCGGGCCCGTACGCCGGATGCGGCGCCAATCGGGCCTGGGCCCGTACCGCCGCGTCGGGCGTTTGTCACGGCCGTCAGGCCGGGAGATGGAGTCACCGGGGTGCACTCGCCCTCCGGACGTTGGGTGGGGTACGCAGGGTCGCGCGCGCAGCCGCCGAGCGTAATGAGGCGGTGAGATTGACCGTCTGACGGTGAGCGCGAGCGGCGAGCACGTGAGCCCGGAGTGCCCCGCCCCCCACCCACCGGGCAGAGTGCACACCCACCGGACCCGCACACCGCCACCGGACCGAAACCGGAACAGACGCAGGCGCGTCAGCGAGGCCACCGGCCGGACCGGGCCACTGGCGGCGTCAGCCGCCCCCACGGCTATCGTTGGCCAGAACACCCCACCCCCTCCGACCAGCCGCTCCACCGCCGCAGCGGCCGACACCACCGCACCGCGCCCCGCGCTGCCCCGCAGCGCCCCCGGGCCCCGCCGAGGAGCCGCACCCCGCATGGCCGAGACCGCCGAGACCGCCGAAGCCGCCGAGTACGCCGACCACCCCGCCTACCCCGTCGGACTGCGCCTGTCCGGGCGCCGCGTCGTCGTCATCGGCGGCGGCCAGGTCGCCCAGCGCCGGCTGCCGGCCCTGGTCGCCGCGGGCGCCGACGTCACCCTGGTGTCCCCCTCGGCCACCCCCTCCGTCGAGGCCATGGTCGAGGCCGGCGAGCTCCGTTGGGAGCGCCGCCGCTACGAGGAGGGCGACCTGGCCGGAGCCTGGTACGCCCTGATCACCGCGAGCGACCCGGTGGCCTGCGCTCGGGCCTCCGCCGAGGCCGAGCGGGAGCGCGTGTGGTGTGTGCGCTCCGACGACGCAGCCGCCGCCACCGCGTGGACCCCGGCGACCGGCCGCAGCGAGGGCGTGACGGTCGCCGTGCTCACCGGCCAGGACCCGCGCCGCAGCGCCGCCGTCCGGGATGCCATCGTCGAGGGCCTGCGCGAGGGCACGATCGCCGCCCCGCACCACCGCGCCCGCACCCCCTTCGTCGCCCTCGTCGGCGGCGGCCCCGGCGACCCGGACCTGATCACCGTCCGAGGACGCCGGCTGCTCGCCGAGGCGGACGTGGTCATCGCCGACCGCCTCGGCCCCCGGGACCTGCTGGACGAGCTCCCGCCGCACGTCGAGGTGATCGACGCGGCGAAGATCCCGTACGGCCGCTTCATGGCCCAGGAGGCCATCAACAACGCGTTGATCGAGCACGCCAAGGCGGGCAGGTCGGTCGTCCGGCTGAAGGGCGGCGACCCGTTCGTCTTCGGCCGCGGGATGGAGGAGGCGCAGGCCCTCGCCGCGGAGGGCATCGCCTGCACGGTGGTGCCGGGCATCTCCAGCTCGATCAGCGTCCCGGGCGCGGCCGGCATCCCGGTGACCCACCGAGGGGTGGCGCACGAGTTCACCGTGGTCAGCGGACATGTAGCCCCCGAGGACCCGCGCTCCCTGGTGGACTGGGCCGCGCTGGCCCGCCTCACCGGCACCCTGGTGATCCTGATGGGCGTCGACAAGATCGGCGCGATCGCCGCGGCGCTGATCGCCCACGGCAAGGACCCCGCGACGCCGGTGGCACTGGTCCAGGAGGGCACCATGGCCGCCCAGCGCCGGGTGGACGCCACCCTGGCGACCGTGGGGGAGCGGGTGGTGGCCGAGGGCGTCCGCCCACCCGCCGTGATCGTCGTCGGCGAGGTGGTCGCCGAGGGCCCCACCAAGCCCCCGGTCGAGGACCCGGAGGCTCCCCGTGGCTGAACCCCTGCTCCTGGACGACCCCGCCGACCCGCGCCTGGGCGACTACACCGGTCTCACCGACGTGGAGCTGCGACGCCGCAGGGAACCGGCCGAGGGACTGTTCATCGCCGAGGGCGAGAAGGTCATCCGCCGCGCGGTGCGGGCCGGGTACGGCATGCGCTCGATGCTGCTGTCGGCCAAGTGGGTCGAGGTGATGGCCGATGTGATCGCGGCGGCCGACTGCCCGGTGTACGTGGTGGAGCCGCGTCTCGCCGAGCAGGTCACCGGCTACCACGTGCACCGCGGGGCGCTCGCCTCGATGGGCCGCGAGCCGCTGCCGGAGGCGGCCGGGCTGCTGGCCGGGGCGCGGCGGGTGGCCGTGCTGGAGGGCGTCAACGACCACACCAACATCGGCGCCATCTTCCGCAGCGCCGCGGCACTCGGCATGGACGCGGTGCTGCTGTCGCCCGACTGCGCCGACCCGCTGTACCGCCGCTCGGTGAAGGTGTCGATGGGCGCGGTCTTCTCGGTGCCGTACGCGCGGCTCGATCCCTGGCCGGCCGGTCTGGAGACGGTACGGGAGGCGGGCTTCCGGCTCCTCGCCCTCACCCCGGCCGAGGGGGCCGTGGCCATGGACGAGGCGGCCCCGCACCGGCTGGAGCGCGCGGCGCTGATGCTCGGCGCGGAGGGCGAGGGGCTCAGCCGCCGGGCGCTGGCGGCGGCCGACACCCTGGTGCGGATCCCGATGGCCCACGGGGTGGACTCGCTGAACGTCGGCGCGGCGGCCGCGGTCGCCTTCTACGCGGTGACCACCGGCCGCCCCGAGCAGTAGAGAGCGCTACCCCTGGCAGCGAGCCCTATCCCTGGAGTGGGCCCTGCCCTTGGAGCGAGCCTTATCCCTGGAGCGCCTGCGCCGCCGCGATGCCCAGCAGCACGATCAGGGTGACGACGACGAAGACGAACAGCCGCTGGCGGAGCAGCCGGGGGTTGGCCGGGCGCAGGCCGCCCGTCCCGGTGCGCGAGCCGGACCCGGTCCGCGCGCCCGGGCCGGTCCGCGCCCCGGATCCGGTGCCGGGGCCGGTACGGGATCCCGAGCCGGTACGGGACCCGGTCCCGGGCCCGGTACGCGCCGGGGCCGCCCCACGCGCGGCGTCACCCCGCCCACCGGCACGGGCGGGACCGCGGGGCGGAGCCGGCCGGGCACCGCCCTGGGGCCCGCGGGGCGCCGGAGTGCCCTGCGCCGCGCGGCCCTGGGTGTCGTCCCGTTCCAGGCCTCGTTCCCCGCCCCGCTCCACCACTCGCTCGGCGGCCTGCTCGGGGTAGCGCTCGGTGAGCCGGCCGGTGGGGCGCTCGTCCACCGCGCGGCGCGGCCGGGGGGTGGTGGGGCGGCCGCCGGACAGCCCCTGCGCCTCCCGCGCGGCGATCTCCTTGAGCCGCATGGACAGCTGGAGGGTGGAGGGCCGCTCCTCCGGGGTCTTGGCCAGGCAGGCCCGTACCAGGGGGGCGAGCGCGTCCGGGACGCCGTTCAGCTGCGGCTCCTCGTGCACCACCCGGTAGAGCATGACCTCGGAACTGCCGTGCCCGAACGGCGAGTCCGCCATCGCCGCGTACGCGAGGGTGGCGCCCAGCGCGAAGACGTCGGTCGCCGGGGTGACCGCCGCGCCGCGCACCTGCTCGGGGGCGAGGAAGCCGGGGGAGCCCACGGCGGTGCCGACATGGGTGAGGGTGGAGGCGCCCGTCGCCCAGGCGATGCCGAAGTCGATGATCCGCGGGCCCTTGGGGGAGAGCAGGATGTTGGAGGGCTTCAGGTCCCGGTGGACCACCCCGGCCTCGTGTACGGCGACCAGTCCCTCGGAGAGCGCGGCCCCGATCGCCGCCACGTCCGCCGCGACCAGCGGACCCTCCTCGGCGACCTTGTCGTGCAGCGAGGGCCCGGGCACGTACTGGGTGGCGAACCAGGGCCGGTCGGCCTCCAGGTCGGCCGCCACCAGCCGCGCGGTACAGCCGCCGCGGATGCGCCTCGCGGCCGACACCTCGCGGGCGAAACGGGACCGGAACTCCTGGTCCTCCGCCAGGTCGGGGCGGATGACCTTCAGGGCGACCCGCTGCCCGCGCCGGTCGGAGCCCAGATAGACGACCCCCATCCCGCCGGCCCCCAGCCGCCGGTGCAGCCTGAACGAGCCGACGACACGCGGGTCCTCGCGCCGGAGCCGCATCATCGCCATGTCCGTCCCCTACCTTCGGTGGGGAGCTGCCCCCACCCCCGCAGTCGCGGTAATCCGTTTGACTGGGCACAGCTTACGTATCCATGTCCCGGCGCGCTCATAGGCCGCGCCCTCCCGCGCGGACCGATTGGCGAGCCAGAAAGCGCATATGAGGCGCGCTCAGCAAGCCGCATCCACGAGTTCCCTGCACCCGTCCGAGCAACCCCATTACCCGCGCGGCTTTTTGATGCACCGTCTGATAGGCACTCCACTTCCCACCGTCCGGGTCTCGGCCGCCCCCTCCCGTCCCCACCGAGCCCGCCGCGCGCGTCAACATCACGAACGCCGAGCGGTGAGCCGGCGGTAAAGGCGTGAGACATGTCACCCGACCCTCCACCGCCCCGCGCCACCCTCGCCGCCACCCTCGGGAGCCCCCCCGAAGGCCCTCGCAGGGCCCTCGCAGGGCCCCCGGAAGGTGCTCGCAGAGCCCCCGGAAGACCCGCCCCCTCCGGGAAGACCCGCACTCCTCGGGGGACGTCTCCACCCAGGGGAGTACGCCGCCGGTCCTGGGCTCATCCTCGGGGAGGCCCGCCGATCGGTACGCGGGCATGACGACCAGAGGTGTTCGTTTCCCTAAGTTGGAAGGCAAGCGGTGGGCGCGGCACTCGTCCCCCGAGGCAAGGACGCCCGCCGCTGTCAACTCGATGGGAGAGGGACGATGGCGGACACGGCAGCGCGAAGCATCAGCCGTACCCGGGCCGGCGAGGTGTTCTCCTCGTTCGGCGTCCGCCCGTCCGGTCGCCGGCATCCGCTGGCGGCGGCCGCGATGGTCCTCCCTCTGGCCGCCGTCCTGTTCGTCGTTTTCGGCGGCTGGGACCAGGTGGTCGCACAGGCGTCGTCCGTGGGCGTGATGCTGGGGCGCTGATCGGCGCTCCGGGTCCGGGAGAGCGGCCCGGGCCAAGGACATCCGGCCCGACCCCGTGGGGACGGGGGTGCGGCGGACGGCAGCGGTGGCCGGCAGCTGGGGAGCTGCCGGCCACCGCTTTTTCGCGGCCCTGCCCCGCGCATGCCCGTCCCTGCGCGGCGGCGCGTAGGGTCGCCCCGTGCAGCAGGACTCCGACCTCCGCGACTCCCACACCCGCGACTCCGACACCCTCCTCCGTACCCTCGCCGGGGTCGCCCGGTCCGCCGCGCATCCGCCCGGCCCCCGCACCCCCTGCGCCGCCTGCGGCGCCCCGTCCGGTGCTCCGGGCCGGGGCGGCCCCGCCGCCGGGGTGCTCGCCGACCGTCCGGACGGCACCGTGGTCCGGCACGGCCGCGCGGTGGCCAAGGCGCACGCACCGGGCGCCGGTTCGCCCGGGCACCGGGCCCGTCTCGCGGTGGCGGCCCATCCGCTGCTGACCGGGATCCTGCTGCCGCCGCTGCCGGTCGCCCTGGACGAGGTGCGGGGGCGGCCGGTGTCGGCATGGCCGTACGGGGTGCCGGTCGACCCGGAGGACCCGGCGGCGGCACCCTGGGAGGAGGCGGCCGTTCTGCTGGCCCGGCTGCACCGCACACCGCTTACCTCGCTGGGACCGCTGCCGCCGATGCGCGGCCCGGCCAAGGCGGCGCTGGCGGTGGAGCGGATGCGCGCGGTGGGCCCGCATCCGGCCGCCGCCCCGGTGGAGGCGGCCTGGCGGCGGCTGCCGCCCTGGGCCCGGGGTGGGACCGCCGACCCGCTGCCCCCCGCAGGGCGGCCCGCCCTCTGCCATGGCGATCTCCATCTGGGCCAACTGGTGCGCCACCCGGTGCCCGACGGGGCGTGGCTGCTCATCGACGTGGACGACCTCGGCGCCGGTGATCCGGCCTGGGACCTGGCCCGTCCGGCCGCCTGGTTCGCCGCCGGGCTGCTGGCCCCGGCTGTCTGGGAGCGGTTCCTCGGCGCGTATCGGGCGGCCGCCGGCCCGGCCGTACCGGCGGACGGTGATCCCTGGCCCCGGCTGGACGTTCCGGCCCGGGCCCTGACCGTGCAGACGGCGGCCCTGGCGATCGCCAAGAGCACCGCCGAGGGGCGGGAGTTGGACGAGGTCGAGTCGGAAGTCGTCGCGGCCTGCGCCCGGATGGCCGCCCTCCCTCCCCATCAGGGGGAACACGCCCCGGCGTAGGGTGGACGCACCATCGAACGGCGGGGGGAGAACCGGGGCGGGCCGTGTCGGCGTCCTCCCCGGGGAGAGCCCGCGACGGCGAGGGCTGTCGTACCGGCCCTGAGGGAGTGAACCGAGCATGCAGTGTCCCAAGTGCCATGCGCCCATGCACACGTACAACCGCAACGGCGTCCAGATCGAGCAGTGCAGCGGCTGCCGGGGGATCTTCCTGGACTACGGGGAGCTGGAGGCGCTGACCCGGCTGGAGTCCCAGTGGTCGCAGCAGGCACCGCCCGCCCCGCCCGCGCCGCCGGCCCCGCAGGCGTACCCGGCCGCGCACGCCCCCGCCTGGGGCGCCCCGCACCACGGGCACGGGCACCACAGCCACCACCGCGGCTTCGGCCGGATGCTCTTCTCCTCCTGAGCCCGCCCGCGCCCGGCCGCGCCCGCCGTCCCGTCCCGGGCGGCGGGCGCGCCGCGTTCCCCCTCCTCCCCGGAGGCGGGACCGCACGACGAAGCCCCGATCGCGAGACGCGACCGGGGCTTCATCAAGGTGTGGACGATACTGGGATTGAACCAGTGACCTCTTCCGTGTCAGGGAAGCGCTCTCCCGCTGAGCTAATCGTCCTCGGGACCGCGACCCGAGGGCCGCCGGTGATGCGTGCGCGATACTGGGATTGAACCAGTGACCTCTTCCGTGTCAGGGAAGCGCTCTCCCGCTGAGCTAATCGCGCGGGGGCCCTCGCGGGCCAGTGGACGATACTGGGATTGAACCAGTGACCTCTTCCGTGTCAGGGAAGCGCTCTCCCGCTGAGCTAATCGTCCTTGGAGGTGGAGACGGGATTTGAACCCGTGTAGACGGCTTTGCAGGCCGTTGCCTCGCCTCTCGGCCACTCCACCAGGAGCTGCGGGGGTTCGGGAAGATCCCCCACGTCGAGCGGACGACGAGATTCGAACTCGCGACCCTCACCTTGGCAAGGTGATGCTCTACCAACTGAGCCACGTCCGCCTGTCGGATCCGGATCGCTTCCGCGTCCCGGCGACGTGTTGAACTCTAGCGGATTCCCGGGCCAGTACAAAAACGCGTTTGCGCAGCGTGCTGCCCTGACCTCGGCGCGCGGCGGCCCTGGGCGCCCGGTCCGCGCCCCCGGCCCGTTCGACCGCGGGGGCGGCGGCGAGGACCCGGTGACCGGGAGCAGGGAGGCGGTGAGGACCGTGGATCAGCCCCCCGACCAGCGCCGTACCCTCTCCCGCGCCCCGCCCGGTCACCGAGCCCGCGCACACACCCGTACCCCGCTCCGTCCCCCGCCCCCGCCCCGGATCAGGCCCGTACGCCGCCCCGGCGGTCCGCCCCCGGGCCGCGCCATAGACTCGCCCCCGTGCACCCGCTCGCCCCCCTCGCCCGCTTCGGCGGCCTGCTCGCCACCGATCTGCGCGATGTCACCCGCGACCCCGAGGCCCTGGACTCGACCGGTTTCTGGGCGGTCTGCGCGGACTTCGAGGGCCGGCTGACCTGTGCCCGGTTCGGGGACGTCCGCCCGGCCCCGGTGCCGGAGCCGGTCCCCGGCGCCTGGCGCGGCCCGATGGCCGGCGACTGGACGTCCTCGCTCGACCGCGCCGCGTACACCGCCGGCGTCCGCCGGATCAGGGAGCACATCGCGGCGGGCGAGGTGTACCAGGCCAATCTCTGCCGGGTGCTGTCCGCGCCGCTGCCCGACCCGGCGGCGGCCGATGTGGACGCGCTCACCGCGCTGCTCGCCCGCGGCAACCCGGCCCCGTATGCCGGAACGATTCGCCTGCCCGCCCACGGGGTGGAGGTCGCCACCGCCTCCCCCGAGCTGTTCCTGCGGCGCGGTGGCGGGACGGTGGAGTCCGGGCCGATCAAGGGCACCGGGCGGACCGCCGCCGATCTGCTGGACAAGGACCGCGCCGAGAACGTCATGATCGTCGACCTGGTCCGCAACGACCTGGGGCGGGTCTGCGCCACCGGAACGGTCACGGTGCCCGAGCTGTGCGCCGTGGAGCCGCACCCGGGCCTGGTCCACCTGGTCTCCACCGTGCGCGGCGAACTCGCGCCCTCGGCCGGCTGGGCCGAGCTGCTGGCCGCCGCCTTCCCGCCCGGTTCGGTCACCGGGGCGCCCAAGTCCAGCGCGCTGCGGATCATCGACGCCTTGGAGACGGCGCCGAGGGGCCCGTACTGCGGAGGGATCGGCTGGGTGGACGCGGACCGCGGCACCGGAGTGCTGGCGGTGGGCATCCGCACCTTCTGGATCGACCGGCCGCAGGGCGTGCTGCGCTTCGGCACCGGCGCCGGGATCACCTGGGACTCCGACCCGGAGCGGGAGTGGGCGGAGACCGAGCTGAAGGCGTCGAGGCTGCTGGCGGTAGCGTCGGGAGCGTACGAGGCGAGCGGAAGGACAGCCGGAACATGAAACTCTGGGTCGACGGC
The DNA here is from genome assembly GCF_023218175.1 of Streptomyces lichenis. Taxonomy (GTDB): domain Bacteria; phylum Actinomycetota; class Actinomycetes; order Streptomycetales; family Streptomycetaceae; genus Streptomyces; species Streptomyces lichenis. Next base: position 12,405 of record NZ_JALPTH010000032.1, read on the forward strand.
GGGCTGCGCGAGGCGGAAACCGCGCGGGTGTCGGTGCTGGACCACGGTCTGACCGTGGGCGACGGCGTCTTCGAGACCATCAAGGCGGTGCACGGCCGGCCCTTCGCGCTCCAACCCCATCTGGACCGGCTGACCCGCTCCGCCCGCGGCCTCGGGCTGCCCGACCCGGACCTGGACGAGGTCCGCCGCGCCTGCGCCGCCGTGCTGGAGGCCAACCCGCTGCCGCTCGGCCGGCTGCGGATCACCTACACCGGCGGCCCCTCCCCGCTCGGCTCGGACCGCGGCGACGCGGGCCCGACCCTGGTCGTCGCCGTCGGCGAGGCCGCGCCCCGCCCCGACACCACCGCGGTGATCACCGTCCCGTGGACCCGCAACGAGCGCGGTGCGCTGACCGGGCTGAAGACCACCTCGTACGCGGAGAACGTGGTCGCCCTGGCCCGGGCGCACGAGCGGGGCGCCTCCGAGGCGCTGTTCGGCAACACGGTCGGGCGGCTCTGCGAGGGCACCGGCTCCAATGTCTTCGTGGTCCTCGACGGCCGGCTGCACACCCCGCCGGTCGCCTCCGGTTGCCTGGCCGGGATCACCCGCGCCCTGGTGGCCGAGTGGTCCGGCGCCGAGGAGACCGACCTGCCGCTGGAGGCGCTGGACGACGCGGAGGAGGTCTTCCTCACCTCCACCCTGCGCGACGTCCAGGCGGTGAGCCGCATCGACGCCCGCGAACTCCCGGGCGCCCCGGGCCCGGTGACCGCCAAGGCGATGAGCGTCTTCGCCGAGCGCGCCGAGCGGATGCTGGCCACGGACGGCGCCTGAGCGAAGGACGAGTCCCCGCGCGGCCGGGCCGCGCCGAAGCCCGCCCGGGTCGCCACCAGGTCAGCGAGGCCGACCCCCACCGGCCGCGGCCGCCGGGGCGAGGCTCGGCGCCCGACGGCCGGTGGGCCGACGCCCGGTGGACAGTGGTTGCTCCGCCGGGCCGGCCCGCCGGCCGGGTTCCGGTCGGTCAGGCGTAAGGGTCGACTTCAGGATGCGTGAACCGCACGGGCTTGCCCAGCGACCGGGCGTAGGCGATTTCCGCTCGGGTGCTGTCTCCGATGTAGTCGCCGACCACGAGCACCTCATCAGCGAGCCGGATCTTCGCTCGGTGCAGATCGCCGAGGCGAACCTTCAGCGCCTCGGTCTCGACAGGATCGGACCGGAGTCCGTGCGGCGACTTCATGTCAAAGCCCGGCTTGACGACGATCTTTCCGGCTTTGGTCTCCCGCAGGTCGGCCTCGTTCATCTCGGTCATGAAACGGGTGGAGCCGCAGATCACGACGATACGCGGGAGGCCCAGCAGCTTCTTCGCGGCGGCGAGCTTCTCCTCGGGGGTGAGCGGTTGCGGGTATGACACTGGTTCCTCCTGGTGGTGTGGTCCACGTGGTGCCTGCGGAGACGGGAACGACGGACGGAAGACGGATGACAGGGGCCCGGACGGTGGGTAGAACACCGGTGATGACCACCACCCTGCGGCCGACCGGGCCGCTCCAGCAGTCCGATGACGGCACCCGGGTCCGCCGCTACGAGGTGTGTGTCAACAGCCGGCCGGTCGGGGCGATCGAGCTCGGCACCTCGGCCCGCTTCGGCCCGGCGGCCGGGGAGATCCGCTCGTTGCGCGTCGACCCGCCCGACCGGGGCCGGGGGCGCGGCACGGTGGCCGCGCTGGCCGCCGAGGAGGTGCTGCGGGGCTGGCGCTGCACCAGCGTGCAGGCCGCCGTGCCGGCCGGGGCGGAGGCGGCCCGCTCGCTGGCGGCGGCCCTGGGGTACCGGGAGCGGGGCCGCGATCTGCTCAAGGCGCTCCCCGACGAGCCGGGGCCGGCACCGGAGATCGTCGTACGGCCCATGACGGAGCCGGAGTTCGCCGCGTATCTGAGCACCGCCCGCGAGGAGTACGCGCGGGAGTGGGCGTCCCGGGGGGTGCCGGAGGAGCGGGCCGGGGAGCTGTCCGAGCGCGGCCACCGCGAGCTGCTGCCCCACGGCCTGGCCACCGAGGGCGCCGGGCTGTTCGTGGCCGTGGACGAGGACGGCGGGATCGCCGGCCGGCTGTGGACCGGCCGGTGCACCCTCGACTCCGGGGAGGTGGCGGGCTATGTGTACGACATCCGGGTGGCCGAGGAGCGGCGGGGCCGCGGGCTCGGGCGGGCGCTGATGGGCGTGGCCGAGCGGGTGGTACGGGAAGACGGCCGGCGGCGGCTGGGGCTGCACGTCTTCGCGGACAACGCCCCGGCGCTGCGGCTGTACGCCTCGCTGGGGTACGAGACGGTGCGGCTACGGCTGTACAAGCCGCTGCTGTAGTCACCCCGGAGTCGAGAGCTCAGCCCTCGGCGCCCTCGGTGAGCAGCCGGTCGGCGATCTCCTCGATCCGGGCGCGCAGTCCCTCCTGGCTCTGCCCGCCGTCCAGCCGTTCGCCGCCGATGACATAGGTGGGCGTCCCGGTGACCCCGATGGCCCGGCCCTCGGCCTGGTCGGCGTCGACCGCCAGCAGATGGCGCCCGTCGATCAGCGCGGTGTCGAACTCGCCGCTGTCCAGGTGCAGTCGGTCCGCGGTACGGACGAGGAAGGGCTCACCGCCGGACGCCAGCTCCTCGGTCGCCCCGAGCACCGCCTCGGCGTACGCCCAGCCCTTGCCCTGGGTGAACGCCTCCTCGGCGGCCTGCGCGGCGGCGTAGGCGTGCTTGTGCTTCTCCAGGGGGAAGTGGCGCAGCCGCACCTCCAGCCGGTCGCCGTAGCGCTCACGCAGGGCGCGCAGATCGGCGAGGGCGCTGCGGCAGTCGGGGCACTGGAGCTCGCACCAGAAGTCGAGCACCGCGGGGGAGGCGGGGGAGTGGTCCATGGATCAAGTCTCTCATCGGGGGACCTGGGGAGGCGCCGCCCCGGAGACCACCCTGAGATCACCCGGAGATCTCTCTGAGGGGGCCGGCGGGCATGGCCCGGGAGCTGCGGTCCGGTGCACGATGGAGGGGACGTATGCCCGCCGCCGTCTGGAGGACCGGATGCTTGCCGAGACGATCTGCTCCGCGGTGTCCGCGGCCGGGCTGGGGCTCGCCGCCATCACCGCCTACCGCAAGCGGTTCCGTACCGCCGCCCGGATCGCGGGCTACGCCCTGGTGCCGCTGGGGCTGGTGATGACCGGTGCGGTGGCCTGGCTGGCCCGTACCGCCTTCTCCCCGGTGGCCTGGGCGGGCTTCGGCGTGCTGGGCCTGGCCTGGCTGCTGTTCGCCACCACCCGGGCCGTCGAAAGGCGGCGCGGTCTGGGCACCCGCGAGGAGCGCCGGGCCGCCCGGCGCCGGGCCGAGGCGCCGGCCGCCTCGACCCCGGCGGCGGTGACCGGCCCGGCCGCGCGCCCCGGCGGCCGGCCGGTCGCCTCGACCCCGGCGGCGGTGACCGGCCCGGCCGCGCGCCCCGGCGGCCGGCCGGCGCCGAAGCGTGCCGGCACCGGCGCTGCCCGAGGCGGCGAGGACGACTTCAGCGATATCGAGGCGATTCTGAAGAAGCACGGGATCTGAGCCGCCGGGCTCGCTCCTGGGAGAGGTCCGCTCCTTGGAGGGCCGTTATCACGACAGCCCGGGCGGAGCCGGGGGGAATCCGGTCGCAAACCACAAGATGGGATGAACGGCAGGCCGGATGGGGCCGTTTCGGTGATCACCGGTCCGCCGGGCGGGCCATGATGCGGCCGAGATGCTCGATACCTCGCGGGAGCACACCCCCGCCACCGCCGACGCCGCGTCCGACGAACCCCGCGGCTGCCTGTTCGCCCTCTCCCAGCCGCCGCTGCTGATCTTCCTCACGGTGATCGGCTGCCTGCTGCTGATGGGCGCCGTCCATGACCTGTTCCTGCTGTGAGGGCCCCTGATGAGCGGCTGCCCCTGGGCAGCCGTCCGCGCGCCGTGCCCGGCTCAGCCGGTCGCCGCCTCCTTGCGGCGGGCCCGGTAGGCGGCGACGTGCAGCCGGTTGCCGCAGGTGCGGCTGTCGCAGTAGCGGCGGGAGCGGTTGCGGGACAGGTCCACGAAGGCCCGCCCGCAGTCCGGGGCCTCGCACCGGCGCAGCCGCTCCCGCTCGCCGGCCACCACGATGAAGGCCAGCGCCATGCCGCAGTCGGCCGCCAGGTGGTCGCCGACCGAGGCGCCCGGGGCGAAGTAGTGGACGTGCCAGTCGTAGCCGTCGTGGTCGGTGAGCTGCGGGGTGGTGCCGGCCGCGGCGACCAGCTGGTTGATCAGCTCCGCCGCGGTACGGGAGTCGGGGGCCGCGAACACCTCGGTGAACCGTCCCCGTACCGCCTGGACGGCCCTGAGGTCCCGGTCGGTCAACTCCTCCACGCCGCTGACGCGGTGGTCGCGGACGAAGGTGTAGAGCGCCGTGAGGTCCCCGAGCCCGTCGCCCCGTCCGCCCTCCGGCGCGCTGTTCACCAGGTCGACGACCGTGTCGAGCGCGATGCGGGTGTCGTGGGGGATGAGCACGGTTCACTCCCTGGCCGGCCGCGGGCGGGCGCCCGCCGGTGTGGGGGCCGACTCTAGCCGCTCCCCTCCGGGGCGGGGGAGGCGGTCGCGGGCCGGGGGGAGGCGGGGAGCGGCCCGGTGGAGGCCCGGCGGCGGGTGCGCCGCGGCTGCGTGCGCGTACGGGCGCACGCGCGTGGGCGCCGCCGCCGCGGTGTCTCTCCGCGGTGGCGGCGCCCGATGGCGGCCGGTGTCGCCGGGTGCGGCCCGGCACGGCCGCGCGGGGTGTCCGCGCGGCGCCGTCGCCCCGAGTCGGACGGCGCCGTGCGGCGTTCGGCCTGGCCCTAGTTCTCGGCCAGGATGTGGGAGAGCTCCGTGTCGAGGTCGAAGTGTCTGTGCTCGGTGCCGGGCGGCACGGCCGCGTCGGTCCGCTTCAGGAACGACTCCAGGGCGCGCGCCGGGGCCTCCAGGAGGGCTTCCCCCTCCGGGGAGCTGAGCGCGATGCAGACGACGCCCTGACCGTGGCTGCGGGACGGCCAGACCCGGACGTCGCCGGTGCCGGTGGGGCGGTGGAGTCCTTCGGCGAGCAGGTCGCGGGCGAACACCCACTCGACCGTCTCCTCGGCTCCGGTGTGGAAGGTGGCGTGCACGGCATACGGATCGGCCGTGTCATACCGCAGGCCCGCCGGTACAGGCAGTGAGGACTCGCTCGATACAACGAGGCGCAGGTGCAGCTCGCAGCTGACCGTGGTGTTCATAAGCGCCAGGGCCTTTCGCTCAGTGTGCGCTCGGGGATTCGCACGTCGGCGAATTCGACATGCCACCTACGGTGCCGTTGTAAACCCCTCTGTCTGTTTTGTGCGGCTTGGGTTACCTCGGATGGCGGTATGCAACCGGGCGTTATGCAGCCATTCCGGTGGTGTGGCGGAGTCGGGTAGGTTGGCCGCATGAAAGCGGAGAGTGACGAGCGGAGCGTGAGCGCCGGTACCGCCCCGGTGACCACCGCGCCCGTGGCGGGGGACGTGACGGCACCGGAGCAGGAGGGGGAGGAGCGGGTACTCGGCTCCCGGGCCCCCGCATTCATCAAGGCACGCCGCACCCTCCATCTGAGCTGGCAGGTGGGGGTCTTCGTGGTCGGCCTCGCGGTGGTCGCCGCGGGCGTGGCCATGCTGGTGCTGCCCGGACCGGGCTGGGTGGTGATCTTCGCCGGCCTGGCGATCTGGGCCACCGAGTTCGTCTGGGCCCAGCTGGTGCTGCGCTGGACCAAGCGCAAGGTCACCGAGGCGGCCCAGCGCGCGCTCGACCCGAAGGTCCGGCGGCGCAACATCATCCTGACCTCCGTCGGCCTGGTGATCATGGCCGCGCTGGTCGGCTTCTATCTGTGGAAGTACGGGCTGGTCATGCCCTGGAAGATCGGCGAGTGACCGGCGCCACCGGTGGTCGGCGCACCCGCTGACATGCGGTAATGTTTGCGGTGCGCCCGGGCGATTAGCTCAGCGGGAGAGCGCTTCGTTCACACCGAAGAGGTCACTGGTTCGATCCCAGTATCGCCCACCAGCCCGGACGTCAGGCCCCGAGACCACCTCGCTGATCTCGGGGCCTGACGCGTTTTCGCCGCCTGCCCGGACCGTCCTCAGCCCATCCGGCGCAGCGCCTCGCGCATCCGGCGCACCTCCCCGAGCCGCCGCTCGTAGGTCGCGCCCACCGCCAGCAGCAGCGCGCCCGCCAGCGCCGGCGGCGCCCAGCGCGGCAGCGCCCCGACCGCCTGCACCACATAAGGCGCCAGCTCGTGCAGCGCGGTCAGCGCCAGCACCGTGCCGCCCAGCACCAGCGGCGCCACCAGCCGCAGCCGCGCCCCGGCCAGGGTCACCGCCAGCGCCGCGACCCCCAGCAGCAGCGGCCGCAGCGCACCGCCCTCGCCCCACACCGCCACCAGCCCCGGCAGCAGCCCCAGGGCCAGACCCGGGCCGTACGCCGCCCAGGACGAGGCGGCCGGATCGCGGCGCCGCCGCAGCACGCCCACCGCCAGCGCCGGGACGGCCACCGGCAGGGTGTACGCCTCCGGCACCGACACCCCCCACACCGCCAGCCGCACCCAGGTGGCCGCCACCAGCAGCGCCGCCGCCGCGTACCCGGCCACCGGCCGCCGCTCCGGCCGCACCGCCGTCGCCGCCGCGACCACCCCGGCCAGCCCCGGCGCGAGCGCCAGCGCCGCACCGTCGGTCGCCGCGCAGCCCAGCGCCACCACGGCCACCCCGGCGCCCACCGCCTCCACCACGACCGCCGGCCGGCGGCGCCGCAGCAGCGCCCCCACCGCCGCCGTCGCCGCCGGCACCACCAGCAGCGCCAGGCCGGTCAGATGCACCGGCAACTCGGCCGCCCACGCGCCCGCCGCCACCGCGCCGGCCGCCGCCAGCACCGCCGCACCGGCCGCCACCGCCTGCCGGCCACCGGGCCCCAGCAGCACGGCCGCCCCCGCGAACAGCCCGGCCGGCACCGCCAGCGCCACCACCGCGGCCGTCGGCGAGGGGACCGCGGCCCCCACCGCCACCAGCGCCGCCCCGACCGCCGCGGCCAGCGCGGCCGTGCCCAGCACCCACTCCGGCGTACGGGGCGCCCACCAGGGCGCCGCACCGCCGGGCGCCGGCTCCTCCACCCGCACGCCGTACCGCAGCCACCCCGGCCGCACCGCCCCCGCCAGGAACACCGCCACCACCCCGAGCCACCACGCCAGCGCCGCCCACAACGGAGAGGCCGCCGCCGAGGGGACGGCCACCAGCGCGAGCCAGCCGACCGCCAGGGCCCCGAGTCGCGTCTCCAGCGAGCGGCCCGGCACCGCGCCCACCGCCACCGCGACCAGCACCGCGACCACCGCCCATGGCACCTGGGCGCGCAGCCCGGTCAGCCCGGCCGCCACCAGGGGCAGCGCCCACACCGCCACCAGCAGAGCCTGCACCCCGGCCGCCGCCCAGAGCAGCCCCCGGGCCACCGCGCGCGGCAGCCCACCGCGTACCGCCACCGCGGCCAGCGCCGGCGCGGGCGGCAGCCAGGCCGCGACCGCCCAGCCCTCCGGCGCCACCAGCCGCAGCAGCGCCCCCGCGCCCGCCACCAGCAGCACCCCGGCCGGCACCGCCCAGCCGGTCCGCCCCCACGGCGTCCGCCACGCCCCGGCCAGCGCCAGCCCACCGGCGACCAGGAGCAGGACACCCGGCTCGGCACCCGTGCCCACCACCGCGTAACCGCCCGCCAGTAGCACCGCCCAGCCACCGGTGGCACAGGCCCCCGCGCACGCCGCCACCCGCACCGCCATCGGCAGCCGCCCGGCCAAAGCCAGCCCGGTGTCCACCGCCGCCGTCGCCAGCAGCGCCCATGCCACCGTCAGCGGTCGCGGGTCCACCGCCGCGGCGAACAGCGGCAATGGCAGCTGCGCCAACGCCACCGCGGCCGGCAGCGGCGCCCGCAACGCGCCCAGCGCCGCCCCGTACCCGGCCCAGCCCGCCGCCAGCACCGCCGAGGCGGCCGCCGTGTAGCCGAGCGCGCCCACCTCCAGATCGGGCACCTGGCGCAGCGCGTAGGCATCCAGCACGGTCAGCACCAGGCCCACCGCGCTCACCGCCTCCGCCGTCGCCCGCAGCCCCCGGCGCAGCAGCAGGACCGGCGCCCCGAGCGCCCCGGCGGTCACCACGGCGAGCACCGCCGCCCGGCCCCCGACGCCCAGCCGTCCCCAGCCGACCACCGTGAACGCCACCGCCGCCACCGCCAGCAGCACCCCGCCCAGCGTCAGCAGCACATCACGCACCCCGCGCGGAGACGTTTCGCCACCGCCGCCGCCCGCCATCGGCGGTGCGCCGGCCGCCCACGCCCGCGCCGGACCGGTGGCAGGACCGGCGGACGGGCCGGCCATCGGACCGCGTACCACGCCGAGCAGCCACGCCCGCCGCGCCAGCAGCTGCGTCCGCCGGGTGTCCAGCCATGCCAGCTCCCGGTCCAGGAGCGCCAGTTCCTCATGAGGGGAAGGCACATTCACCATGGACCGGAGTCTGCGCCGCGCCGCGCCGCACGGCCTGAGTACCCGTACTCACCCCGCTACCCGAGTCATCCGGACGCGCGGGCGGGGCAGACTCGTCCCCATGGACCGGCACCACTACCGCTTCACCAGCCTGTGGCGGCTGCCCGCCCCGCCCGACCGGGTGCACGCCGTGCTCGCCCGCCCCGAGGACTACCCCCGCTGGTGGCCGCAGGTCCGCGAGGTCGCCCGCCGCGACGAGCGCACCGGCACCGCGAGCATCCGCTCCGCCCTGCCGTACACCCTCCGCGTCACCCTCACCGAACGCCGCGATGATCCGGTGGCGCGGGTTCTGGAGAGCGGCATCGGCGGGGACATGGACGGCTACGCCCGCTGGACCACCGTGTCCGACGGCAGGGGCGGCAGCCTCGCCCGCTATGAGCAGGAGGTGGTGGTGCGCCGGAAACTGCTGAGGCGGCTGGCCGTCCCCGCCCGGCCGCTGCTGCGGGCCAACCACGCCTGGATGATGCGCTGCGGGGAGCGCGGCCTCACCGCCTGGCTGCGGCGGCCCGGGGAGGGGCCCGTGGGGGAAGCGGTTTGAACGAGGGGCGCCCGGACCTGTATGGTTCAGTCCGTTCCCGGGCGATTAGCTCAGCGGGAGAGCGCTTCGTTCACACCGAAGAGGTCACTGGTTCGATCCCAGTATCGCCCACCGGAGCAAGGCCGGTCCGCCGTCAGGCGGGCCGGCCTTCGCCATGTCCGCGAGCCCCCGAGGCGCCCTCAGGCCGCGGCGGCCGGGAGCTCCGGGCGCAGCGGCCAGGCCGGGTCCACCGTCTCCGGGGTGCCGTTGCGGGTGAACCAGGCCTGGAGCCCGCGCGCCTGGGCGGCGTGCCAGCCCCCCTGCAGGGTGTGCAGCTCGGTCGGTGACAGCCGCTCCAGCCGGGCGGCGAACCGGCGGCCCACCGCCCGTACCACCTCCAGCGCCGCGAACGCGTCGGCCGCCGCGTCATGCGCGCCGTCCAGCTCCACCTCGTAGAGCGCGCAGAGATCGGCCAGGGTCCGCCGGCCCTTGCGGTACCGGTCCAGCTGGCGGTCCAGCACCCGCGGGTCGAGCACGCAGAGCGGTGCCCCGTCCAGATAGCGGTCCAGCGACGAGGCCCGGTGGCGCTTCAACTCCCGGTCCAGCAACGTCAGATCGAACGGCGCGTTCATCACCACCAGCGGACGGCCCACCGCGCACTGCGCCGCCAGCGTCCGGGCTATCTCCTCCACCACCGGCGACGGCCAGCGGCCGTTGCGCTGGAGGTGGTCCTCCGTCAGACCGTGGACGGCGGTGGCCCCGGCCGGTACCGGCACCCCCGGGTTCACCAGCCAGCGGGTGGTGCGCACCCGCCCGCCGACGGCGTCCTGGACGACCACGGCCGCCGACACGATGCGGTCGTGCTCGACGTCGACCCCTGTTGTCTCTGTGTCAAATGCGGCCAGCGGGCCGTCAAACCAGAGCGTCATGCCCCGAACTCCTCGCTCCTGCCCGGCAGATGGCCTGATCCTCCTGCCCGATTCGGTGATACCCGGGCTGTTTGCGGCATACGCCAGGCGGCGACAACACAGATGAGAACGCCGGTCCGGCGGCGGATCCACCGGAACGGCGCTCCTCGGGAAGGCACGGGAGCATGTCGCTCACTCGGCCCGAACAGGGCCACACCCCCCTCGATACGGTCCGGCCGGCACCGCTGCGCGGATCGCTCGCCACCACCGCCTGCATGGAGACCCTTCAGGTGGGCTATCTGCACGCGGTCGCGGCCGCCGCCGGCTGCTCGCTGTCCCAGCCCTTTCCCGACAACGGCGTGGACTGGCACCTCAGCCACGGCTCGCCCGCGCACACCGTCGACGACGAGGTGACCGTCAAGGTGCAGCTGAAGTGCACCTACCAGCTCCGGCCGAACCCGCCGGGCGCCAGCTTCCCCTTCACCCTGGACAACGAGCACCTGGTGAAACTGGCCCGCACCCCCGTCGCCGTACCGAAGATCCTGGTGGTGATGATCGCGCCGCGCACCCAGGAGGACTGGCTCCGTGCCGGACACGACGGCCTCGACCTACGGCACTGCTGCTACTGGACCGACCTCGCCGGCCACCCGGTCACCGGCCGGCGCCGCACCACCGTCCGCATCCCCACCCACCGGATCTTCGACGACCGGGCGCTGTGCGAGATCATGACCCGCGTCGGGGCAGGAGGAAGACCGTGACCCACCGCCCGGCCGGCGAACCCGCACCCGTGGACCACCGCGCTCTCGACCCCGCCGCCGTCGACCCCCGGGTCCTCGGCGCCCTGCTCGGCCGGCACGGCTGGCGCCGTCGCGGCGGCGCCCCCGGACGGTACGGCCGCTGGACCCCGCCCGCCCCCGGTGCCGGACCCGCCAGCCTCCTCGTACCGGAGAGCCGCGCCTTCCCCGACTGCGCCGACCTGCTCGGCGAGGCCCTGACCGCGCTCGCCCGCAGCGCCGAGCCCGCCGCCCGCGAGGTGCTGGCCGGGCTCGCCGTCCCCAGCGACGAGGTCCGCTGGTGGCGCGAGACCCCGCAGGGCCCCCTCGGCACCACCCCCTGGACCGAGCAGGAACGGCTCCGCTCCGCCGCCCGGCAGGTGCTGCTCGCCGCCGCCCTCGCCACCCGGGCCCCGGCCGGCTACCACGGCACCCGGCACCGCCGGCACGCCCAGGCCGCGCTGGACGGCGTCCTGCTCGGCACCGGCCCGGGCGGCGACCCGGGCCGCGGCGGGCTCACCGCCTTCCTCCCCGTCGACACCGGCCGCGCCGTCGCCGTCCGCCTCCACCACGCCCTGCACGCCGCCCGCGAGGCGGTGGACTACCGGCGCGCCACCGGCTCGCCCGCCGCCTTCGACACGGCGGTACGGGCCGGGGTCAGCCGCGAGCTGACCGAGGCGCTGGTCTCCCTGGTCCGCGGCACCGAGGGCGCCGGGATCGCCCTCGCCTGGTCACCCGCCGCCGGGGTGCCCGAGGGCTGCGCCGCCCGGCCCGAGCCGGTGGAGTTCTCCCCGGGCGACCTGCCCGCACTCCGCGAGGCCGCCGCCCGCTACCTCCAGGGCGAGCCGTCCGTCCCGGTCCGGATCACCGGGGCCGTGGTGCGGATGCGGCGCTCGGGGCCGCGCGGCGAGGGAACGGTACGGCTGCGGGTGCTGGCCGGCGCGGAGGTGCCGCACATCCGGGTGGTGCTGGACGAGGAGGCGTACCGCACCGCCGGGCAGGCCCATCTGGCCGGGCTGCCGCTGCGGGTCGCCGGGCGCCTGGAGAGCCGCGGCGGCTTCCGCCGCCTCACCGGCGCCACCGAGGTGGCCGCCGTGCCGGTGGACGACGCCGAGCGCGACCGGCTGATGAAGGCCGCCCACGAGGGCTCCGACTACCTCGGCGGGACGAGCCCGGCGGCGGGGGCCTGAGCAGGGGCCCTGGGCGGAGGGGGCGTACGGGGGCGGGGGCGGCGCCTGGTCGCGGGGTGCCGGGCGAGGGTGCGCATGCCCCGGCTTCGGGCGGGCCGGGCCCCGGGGGCCGGAAAGGCGTTTCGCGGGGGCCGGGCCCCCGGGCCCGGAAACGCGTTTCGCGGGGGCCAGGGGCGGCTGGCTAACATGGCCTCTCGCGCGCCATGCGTCCATGGCCGCCCCTTCAGCGCCTGCCCTGCGCAGTCGGAAGCCTTCAGTCAGGAGAGACCGGTGTCAGACGTCCGTGTGATCATCCAACGCGATTCCGAGCGGGAAGAGCGCGTGGTGACGACGGGCACTACCGCCGCCGACCTCTTCCCCGGCGAGCGCACCGTGGTCGCCGCCCGGGTCGCGGGCGAGCTGAAGGACCTCTCCTACCAGGTCGCCGACGGCGAGACCGTCGAGCCGGTGGAGATCTCCTCCGAGGACGGCCTCAACATCCTGCGCCACTCCACCGCGCATGTCATGGCCCAGGCCGTGCAGGAGCTCTTCCCGGAGGCCAAGCTCGGCATCGGCCCGCCGGTGCGGGACGGCTTCTACTACGACTTCGACGTGGACCGGCCCTTCACCCCCGAGGACCTCAAGGCCGTCGAGAAGAAGATGCAGGAGATCCAGAAGCGCGGCCAGCACTTCTCCCGCCGGGTCGTCACCGACGAGGCCGCCCGCGAGGAGCTGGCCGACGAGCCCTACAAGCTGGAGCTGATCGGGCTCAAGGGCTCCGCCTCCAGCGAGGACGGCGCCGACGTCGAGGTGGGCGGCGGCGAGCTGACCATCTACGACAACCTGGACGCCAAGACCGGTGAGCTGTGCTGGAAGGACCTCTGCCGGGGCCCGCACCTGCCGACCACCCGCACCATCCCGGCGTTCAAGCTGATGCGCAACGCCTCGGCGTACTGGCGCGGCAGCGAGAAGAACAAGCAGCTCCAGCGGATCTACGGGACCGCCTGGCCGTCCAAGGACGAGCTGAAGGCGCACCTGGACTTCCTCGCCGAGGCCGAGAAGCGCGACCACCGCAAGCTCGGTGCCGAGCTGGACCTCTTCTCCATCCCCGAGCAGATCGGTTCCGGTCTCGCCGTCTTCCACCCCAAGGGCGGCATCATCCGCCGGGTCATGGAGGACTACTCGCGCCGCCGGCACGAGGAGGAGGGGTACGAGTTCGTCTACACCCCGCACGCCACCAAGGGGAAGCTCTTCGAGACCTCCGGGCACCTCGACTGGTACGCCGACGGCATGTACCCGCCCATGCAGCTCGACGAGGGCGTGGACTACTACCTCAAGCCCATGAACTGCCCGATGCACAACCTGGTCTTCGACGCCCGCGGCCGCTCCTACCGCGAACTGCCGCTGCGGCTCTTCGAGTTCGGGACGGTGTACCGGTACGAGAAGTCCGGTGTGGTGCACGGGCTGACCCGGGCCCGCGGCTTCACCCAGGACGACGCGCACATCTACTGCACCAAGGAGCAGATGGCGGAGGAGCTGGACCGCACCCTCACCTTCGTGCTCAACCTGCTGCGCGACTACGGCCTCAACGACTTCTACCTGGAGCTCTCCACCAAGGACCCCGAGAAGTTCGTGGGCTCGGACGAGGTGTGGGAGGAGGCCACCGAGACCCTGCGGGCGGTCGCCGAGAAGCAGGGGCTTGAGCTCGTCGCCGACCCGGGCGGCGCGGCCTTCTACGGCCCGAAGATCTCGGTGCAGGCGAAGGACGCCATCGGCCGTACCTGGCAGATGTCCACCGTGCAGCTGGACTTCAACCTGCCCGAGCGCTTCGGCCTGGAGTACACCGCGGCGGACGGTTCCAAGCAGCAGCCCGTGATGATCCACCGCGCCCTGTTCGGCTCCATCGAGCGGTTCTTCGCGGTGCTGCTGGAGCACTACGCGGGCGCCATGCCGCCCTGGCTGGCCCCGGTCCAGGCGGTCGGCATCCCGGTCGGCGACGCGCATGTGGAGTATCTGCGGGAGTTCGCCGCCGAGGCCAAGCGCAAGGGCCTGCGGGTGGAGGTGGACGCCTCCTCGGACCGGATGCAGAAGAAGATCCGCAACCAGCAGAAGCAGAAGGTCCCGTTCATGATCATCGTCGGTGACGACGACATGAGCGGCGGCACGGTCTCCTTCCGCTACCGCGACGGCTCGCAGGAGAACGGCATCCCGCGTGACCAGGCGCTGGAGAAGCTGGTCGACGTGGTGGAGCGCCGCGTCCAGGTCTGATCACCAGGCGCTGTACGAGACGGAGGGGCGGTCCCATTCACGGGGCCGCCCCTCCGCCGCACCCACCGGCGACCGGCGCATATGCTGGCTCGCATGACGACTGAGCCGGAGCAGCAGATCGGAGTCGGGTCGCCCGACGCGTTCCAGCGGTTGTGGACGCCGCACCGCATGGCGTACATCCAGGGCGAGAACAAGCCGAGCGGCCCCGGGGCCGACGACGGCTGCCCCTTCTGCTCCCTCCCCGCGAAGTCCGACGAGGACGGCCTGATCGTCGCGCGCGGTGAGTCGGTGTACGCGGTGCTCAACCTCTACCCGTACAACGGCGGCCATCTGATGGTCGTCCCGTTCCGCCATGTCGCCGACTACACCGAGCTGGACGAGGCGGAGACGGCCGAACTGGCGGTGTTCACCAAGCGGGCGATGACCGCGCTGCGGGCCGCGTCCGGGGCGCACGGCTTCAACATCGGGATGAACCAGGGCGGGGCCGCGGGCGCCGGGATCGCCGCCCACCTCCACCAGCACGTGGTGCCGCGGTGGGGCGGGGACACCAACTTCATGCCGGTGATCGGCCACACCAAGGTGCTGCCGCAGCTCCTCGGCGACACCCGGGCCATGCTCGCCGCGGTCTGGCCGGGCGGCGCGGCGTAATCCGGGGACGACAGCGGGGAGCCGATGCCCCGAGCGGGACACCGGCTCCCCGTACGCACGCTCCGCTCAGGCGTCGTAGGTGTCGGCCTTCTTCGGCGCCGCGTCCTGCACCGCGCCGCTGAGCACCATGGAGCGGTTGGTGAACCGCTCGGTGTTCACCTCGTGCTCCTCCAGGAACTTGATGGTCGCCGCGTGCACCGCCCGCATCACCGGGGTGGCCGCGCGGATGGCGTCGTCGGCCATGAAGCGGTGGCGCCAGGGCTGCTCCGCCCAGGCGTGCCGCAGCCCGAACGGCTCCGGCAGCACCAGCCGGCCGCCCAGGAAGTCCAGCACCGCCGGGAACCAGGTCAGCGGGGCGCGCACCGCGAGCCGTACCACCTCGTCGGTCTCCACCAGCGGCAGTGAGATCTCCTTGGTCTCCCAGAAGCGGACCGTCTTGGAGACGGTCCTGGTCTTCGGCGCCGGGGGAGTGGTGAACAGCGAGTGCACCGGGCCCAGGGCGTGCCCGGTCACCTCGATCCGCAGGGTGTGCAGCAGCGCCGTGACGGTCACCATCATGGTCAGCACCAGCTGCCCGTCCCAGAGCACGAACTGCACGCCCAGGTAGTGGCGGCTGCCCTTACCGAACTGGCTCTCGTTGCAGATGCGCTGTATCTCGTGCGGCTTGACCTGGTACGCGACGATGGTGTCGCCCTCCGGCCGGACGACGCCCGCCGCGCCCTCGCCGACCGGGGAGACGATCCAGTGGTTCACCGACGGGGTCGGGAAGCCGGTCTTCAGGGTGCCGCGCTCCAGCAGCTTCAGCTGGTCGTGGATCGGCCGGATCACGTCCCAGCTGCGGAAGGCGTGGATCTCCTTGCCCTCGTGCGGCACCAGCTCCTCGGCCAGGTGCCAGCTGCCCCACCGGGTGCCCATGCCCAGTATCCCCTTGGGGCCCGCGTAGAAGACCATGTTGGAGCGCTGCTCGGCGGTCAGCTTCTCCAGCGACTGCCGCAGCTCCTCGGCGGCCGTCTCGTTGGGGTCCTGCGGCACCGCCTCGGGGATCTTCGCCGCCACCCCGCCGCCGGCCAGCAGCCCCGCCCAGCGGTCCTTGAGGTCCCGCGCGGTGGCCTCGCAGACCCGCTTGGCCAGGAACCAGCCCACCACCGGGGCGAGGAACATCAGCCGCAGATAGAGCCCGCCCAGCCCGGTGAACGGCACCTTCCACAGGAACAGCACGATCAGGATGCCGACGCCGGCCAGCAGCGCGGTGCCCATCGCGCCGGCCGTCCCGGTCCGCCCCGCCAGCCCCCGCCGCAGATAGAACACCAGCAGCCAGACCAGGGTGCCGGGCAGGAACAGCACCCCGAAGACCAGGGTGATCACGGTGAGCAGGGTGTCGCGGCGCTTGCGGATGTTGGTCGCCGCCAGGCAGTGCTCCACGATCGGCTGCGGCTCGGTGCCGAAGGACTGGATCAGCGGGGCCCGCGCCCCGCCCAGCATCCGCACCTGCACGGCCCGGGAGAACGCCTCGCCCAGGTTCGGCCGGAACATCCTGGACATCCGGCCGGGCTTCACCTCCGACTTGTGCCACTCGTTGTCGGCCTTGAGGATCTCCTCGACCGGAACGTCCCGGTAGGCGGCCGACGCCAGCGCGTTCATCGCCACCGTCTGCGCGCCGACTCCCTGGAGCGGAACCTGCGCCCCGGGACCGTACCCGTCCATCGCCACTGCCGCCCCCATCGCCGCGTAGTGCTTCCGGCGCGCGTACCGCCCACGGCGTCCGCACGACCCGGCCACCGCAGGCGTCCGCCCGCCCCTGCGGCCTCTTCCCGACCGCGGTGCGGCGCACACCTGCCGAGCAGGGCACCCCAGCCTAACGGTCACTCAGCCGCCCCGGGGCGGGACGGCGCAAACCCGCCGCCCCGCGCCCCGGTTCACGCCCTCAGGCGGCGGCGCCCTCCCGCAGCTTCTCGGCCACCTGCGACGGCATCGGCTCGTGCCGGGCGTAGCGGCGGTCGAAGCGGCCGGTGCCGTGCGACAGGGAGCGCAACTCCACCGCGTACCGCCCGATCTCGATCTCCGGCACGTCCGCCCGCACCACGGTCCGGCCCCCGCCGGCCTGCTCGGTGCCGACCACCCGGCCGCGCCGCCCGGACAGGTCGCTCATCACCGCGCCCACATACTCGTCGGGGACCATCACCCGCACCTCGGCGACCGGTTCCAGCAGGTTGATCCGGGTGTCCGCGGCCGCCTCCCGCAGCGCCAGCGCGCCCGCGGTCTGGAACGCGGCGTCCGAGGAGTCCACCGAGTGCGCCTTGCCGTCGAGCAGGGTCACCCGGACGTCCACCAGCGGGAAACCGGACAGCACCCCGCGGGCCGCCTGCGCCCGGACGCCCTTCTCCACCGAGGGGATGAACTGGCGCGGCACCGCCCCGCCGACCACCTTGTCCACGAACTCGATCCCGGACCCCGGCGGCAGCGGCTCCACCTCGATCTCGCAGATCGCGAACTGGCCGTGCCCACCGGACTGCTTGACGTGCCGGCCGCGCCCGCCGGCCCGGTTGCCGAAGGTCTCCCGCAGCGGCACCTTGTGCGGCACCACGTCCACCTGCACCCCGTACCGGTGGCGCAGCCGCTCCAGCGCCACGTCCCGGTGCGCCTCGCCCAGGCACCACAGCACCACCTGGTGGGTGTCCTGGTTCTGCTCCAGCCGCATCGTGGGGTCCTCGGCGACCAGCCGGGAGAGCCCCTGGGACAGCTTGTCCTCGTCCGCCTTGCTGTGCGCCTCGATGGCCAGCGGCAGCAGCGGGTCCGGCATCCGCCACGGCTCCATCAGCAGCGGGTCGTCCTTGGCGGACAGGGTGTCCCCGGTCTCGGCCCGGGTCAGCTTCGCCACACAGGCGATGTCGCCCGCGATACAGGCGCCCAACTGCCGCTGCTGCTTGCCGAACGGCGCGGTCAGCGCGCCCACCCGCTCGTCCACGTCATGGTCCTCATGGCCCCGGTCGGCCAGCCCGTGCCCCGACACATGCACCGTCTCGTCCGGCCGCAGCGTGCCGGAGAACACCCGCACCAGCGACATCCGCCCCACATACGGGTCCGAGGAGGTCTTCACCACCTCCGCGGCCAGCGGCCCGTCCGGGTCGCAGACCAGCGCCGGCCGCGGGGAGCCCTCCGGGGTGGTCACCGCGGGCAGCTCCCGCTCCAGCGGGGTGGGGAAACCGCGGGTGATCAGCTCCAGCAGCTCCACCGTCCCCAGCCCCTGCTTTCCGCCGGGCGCCGCCGGGGCGGCCGCCAGCACCGGGTGGAAGGAGCCCCGGGCCACCGCCTTCTCCAGGTCCGCGATCAGCGTGCCCACGTCGATCGCCTCACCGCCGACATAGCGGTCCATCAGCGACTCGTCCTCGCTCTCGGCGATGATCCCCTCGATCAGCCGGTCCCGGGCCGAGGCCACCAGCGGCCGCTGCGCCTCCTGCGGCGGGTGCTCGGTCCGCTCCCCGGAGGCGTAGTCGAAGATCCGCTCGGTGAGCAGCCCCACCAGCCCGGTCGCCGGGGCGTGCCCGTCCGGCTGCGGGGCGCCCAGCACCGGTACATACAGCGGCAGGATCGCGTCCGGGTCGTCCCCGCCGAAGATCCGCGCCAGCACCGCCGTCAGCCCGTCGAAGTCGACCCGGGCGGTGTCCAGGTGGGTGACCACGATCGCCCGGGGCATGCCGACGGCCGCGCACTCCTCCCAGACCGCGCGGCAGGACCCGGCGACCGCGTCGGCCTCCTGCGCGGCCGAGACGACGAAGAGGGCCGCGTCCGCGGCGCGCAGACCGGCCCTCAGCTCCCCGACGAAGTCGGCGTACCCCGGGGTGTCCAGCAGATTGATCTTGCAGCCGCCCCACTCCAGCGGGACCAGGGAGAGCTGTACGGAGCGCTGCTGGCGGTGCTCGATCTCGTCGTAGTCCGAGACCGTCCCGCCGTCCTCGACGCGGCCGGCCCGGTTGACCGCGCCCGCGGTCAGCGCCAGGGCCTCCACCAGCGTCGTCTTGCCCGATCCGCTGTGGCCGACCAGCACCACGTTCCGTACCGATGAGGGCTGGCCGGCCGTTATCGCCCTGCCGGCGGCCCCGGGGTGTGTGTTCGCCTTGTCGCCCATGGCTATCCTCCTGATCGCGGGTGCACCGGCAGTGGGTGCACGGGGAGGTGGGGGCGCGGGCGCGGGGGAGCGGCCGAGCTCGGGCGGCTCCGGCGGTGCCCGCGGTCGTCTTTCGAGCTTTCCACTCAGGCCAGGTTGCGTCCATACGTCCGTCACCGCGACGCGGGGCGCCGCCGGGGCCCCGGCCGACGGGGGCGTCCGCGGCGAGAGGCACCGGAGCCTGTGACTACGATGGGTCGGCGCCGCCGGCCGTAGGGGCCGGGCGGCCACCAACCGTCGGGAAGGCCATGCTGAACAAGTACGCGCGTGCGTTCTTCACGCGTGTCCTCACACCGTTCGCCGCGTTTCTGCTCCGCCGCGGGGTGAGTCCCGACGCCGTGACCCTCGTCGGCACGGCCGGGGTGATGGCCGGGGCGCTGGTCTTCTTCCCGCGCGGCGAGTTCTTCTGGGGCACCATCGTCATCACCCTGTTCGTCTTCTCCGACCTGGTGGACGGCAACATGGCCCGCCAGGCCGGGATCTCCAGCCGCTGGGGCGCGTTCCTGGACTCCACCCTGGACCGGGTCGCCGACGGCGCCATCTTCGGCGGCTTCGCCCTCTGGTACGCGGGCCGGGGCGACGACAACGTGCTCTGCGCGGTCGCCATCTTCTGCCTCGCCAGCGGCCAGGTCGTCTCCTACACCAAGGCCCGAGGCGAGTCCATCGGCCTGCCGGTGGCCGTCAACGGCCTGGTCGAACGCGCCGAGCGGCTGGTCATCTCCCTCGTCGCGGCCGGCCTCGCCGGACTGCACGGCTTCGGCGTCCCCGGCATCCAGATCCTGCTGCCGATCGCCCTGTGGGTGGTCGCCGCGGGCAGCGCGGTGACCCTGGGGCAGCGGGTGGTGACGGTACGGCGCGAGTCCGCCGAGGCCGAGGCGGCCGAGGCCGCTGTGGCGGCGGCGGGGGATGTGGCGGCCGGGTCGGCCGCGGTCCAGGCGGGCGGCGGCCCCGGCCCCCGCCCCGGCACCGTCCCCGGCACCGGACCGGCGGCCGGCCAGGACGAACCGGGGGCCGCCCCCGGCACAAGGGGGAGTGGGGCATGAGCACCGCCAGCGAGCGGCTCACCGACAGCCTGTACGGGCTCGGCTGGGGCGCGGTGAAGAAGCTGCCCGAGCCGGTGGCCGCGGGCCTCGGCCGCCGTATCGCCGACACCGCGTGGAAGCGCCGGGGCAAGGGCGTGCTCCGACTGGAGGCCAATCTCGCCCGGGTCGTCCCGGACGCCTCCCCGGCCCGCCTCGCCGCCCTCTCCCGGGCCGGGATGCGCTCCTACATGCGCTACTGGATGGAGTCCTTCCGGCTGCCCTCCTGGAGCGCGGACCGGGTCCGGGCCTCCTTGGAGGTCAAGGACCTCCACCACCTCACCGACGGACTCGACGCCGGCCGCGGCGTCATCCTCGCCCTGCCCCACCTGGCCAACTGGGACCTCGCCGGGGTCTGGGTCACCCGGGTCCTCGGCGTCCCCTTCACCACCGTCGCCGAACGCCTCAAGCCCGAGAGCCTCTACGACCGGTTCGTCGCCTACCGCGAGTCGCTCGGCATGGAGGTCCTGCCGCACGCCGGCGGCTCCGCCTTCGGCACCCTCGCCCGCCGCCTGCGCGCCGGCGGCCTGATCTGCCTGGTCGCCGACCGCGACCTGTCCTCCTCCGGTGTGGAGGTCGACTTCTTCGGCGAGAGGGCCCGGATGCCGGCCGGCCCGGCGATGCTCGCCCAGCAGACCGGGGCGGTGCTGCTCCCCGTCACCCTCTGGTACGACGGCACCTCCATGCGGGGCCGGGTCCACCCGCCCGTCGAGACCCCCGCCGAGGGCACCCGCGCCGAGAAGAGCGCGCTGATGACCCAGTCCCTCGCCGACGCCTTCGCCGAGGGCATCGCGGAGCACCCCGAGGACTGGCACATGCTCCAGCGCCTCTGGCTCGCCGACCTCGACCCCGCCCGGGTGGCGCTGTGAGGATCGGCATCGTCTGCCCCTACTCCTGGGACGTCCCCGGCGGGGTGCAGTTCCACATCCGCGACCTCGCCGACCACCTGATCCGCCTGGGCCACTCGGTCTCCGTCCTCGCTCCCGCCGACGACGACACCCCCCTCCCCCCGTACGTCGTCTCGGCCGGCCGCGCCGTGCCCGTCCCGTACAACGGCTCGGTCGCCCGCCTCAACTTCGGCTTCCTCTCCGCCGCGAGGGTGCGCCGCTGGCTGCACGAGGGCACCTTCGACGTCATCCACATCCACGAGCCTGCCTCGCCCTCCCTGGGCCTGCTCTCCTGCTGGGCGGCCCGCGGCCCGATCGTGGCCACCTTCCACACCTCCAACCCGCGCTCGCGCGCCATGATCGCCGCGTACCCGATCCTCCAGCCCGCGCTGGAGAAGATCAGCGCCCGGATCGCGGTCAGCGAGTACGCCCGGCGCACCCTGGTCGAGCACCTGGGCGGCGACGCCGTCGTCATCCCCAACGGCGTCGACGTCGACTTCTTCGCCAGGGCCGAGCCGCGTCCCGAGTGGCAGGGCGGCACCCTGGGCTTCATCGGCCGCATCGACGAACCCCGCAAGGGGCTGCCCGTCCTGATGAAGGCCCTCCCCCACATCCTCGCCGCCCGCCCCGACACCCGCCTGCTGGTCGCGGGCCGCGGCGACGAGGAGGAGGCCGTCGCCTCCCTCCCCGCCGAGATGCGCTCCCGGGTCGAGTTCCTGGGCATGGTCAGCGACGAGGACAAGGCGCGGCTGCTGCGCAGCGTGGACGTGTACGTGGCCCCCAACACCGGCGGCGAGAGCTTCGGCATCATCCTGGTCGAGGCCATGTCGGCGGGCGCCCCGGTCCTCGCCAGCGACCTGGACGCCTTCGCCCAGGTCCTGGACCAGGGCGCGGCGGGCGAGCTCTTCGCCAACGAGGACGCCGAGGCGCTGGCCAAGGCCGCGGTCAGCCTCCTCGGCGACCCCCTCCGCCGCGCCGAACTCCGCGACCGGGGCAGCGCGCATGTGCGGCGCTTCGACTGGTCCACGGTCGGCGCGGACATCCTCGCGGTCTACGAGACGGTCACGGCGGGGGCTGCGGCGGTGGACGCGGACGAGCGACGTGGGCGGCTGGCGCCGCCAGTGGCCCGGTCCGGCCGGTGGCCTCGCTGACGCGTCTGCGTCTGTTCCGGTTCCGGTCCGGTGGCGGTTTGCGGGTCCGGTGGGTGTGCACTCTGCCCGGTGGGTGGGGGGCGGGGCACTCCGGGCTCACGTGCTCGCCGCTCGCGCTCACCGTTCGACGGTCAATCTCACCGCCTCATTACGCTCGGCGGCTGCGCGCGCGACCCTGCGTACCCCACCCAACGTCCGGAGGGCGAGTGCACCCCCGGTGGCACGACCCCGGCCTAGAGGCCGGGACACAGCCAGGCCCAGCGGTACGGGCCCCAGGCCGGAAGGGGGCCGCAGCCGGTTGTACGGGCCCGGGGCCGGAGACGGATGCGCACTACCGGCCGAGCAGGAGGGAGTTGGACGTTGCGCTCGCGGAGGTGGGGGCGTGGACAGATGGTGGGGTGGTTGGATCGGTTCGCCGAACTGGGCGCGCGGCGGGTGCTGTTCGCGCATGACCGGTTGGTGTGGGAGGGCCCGTAGGCGCGCCCGATAGCCTTCGGGGGTGATCGAGACCCTTGTTTACGTGGCTGTGGGCCTGTTCGCGATCGGGCTGTATCTGAGCTGGACCGCCGGGCGGCTGGACCGGTTGCACGCGCGGATCGACGCGGCGCGCGCGGCGCTGGACGCGCAGTTGGTGCGGCGCGCGTCGGTGGCGCAGGAGCTGGCGACGAGCGGGGTGCTCGACCCGGCGGCCTCGATCGTGCTGTACGAGGCGGCGCACGCGGCCCGGCAGGCGGAGGAGGAGCAGCGTGAGGTGGCCGAAAGTGAGCTGAGCCAGGCGCTGCGCGCGGTGTTCGGGGAGACCGAGCAGGTGGAGGAGGTCCGGGAGGCGCCGGGCGGTGAGGAGGCCGCCGGGGAGCTCGCGGCGGCGGTGCGGCGGGTGCCGATGGCCCGCCGGTTCCACAACGACGCGGTGCGCGCGGCGAGGGCGCTGCGCCGGCACCGTACGGTGCGCTGGTTCCGGCTGGCGGGGCACGCCCCGTTCCCACTGGCGTTCGAGATGGACGACGAGCCGCCGGTGGCCCTGGCCGATCGGGGGTAGGAGGGGGCGCGCGGGCGCCCACGAGCCCGTCCGGGACCCGCGCCCCGTGGGGCGGCACGCGGGCCGCGCCCCGGGGGCGGCCCGGAAAATGAGCCACCGGGTGGACATTGGCCCTTGCCCGGCCCCCCGTGGCCCCGGTTTCCTCGGGGGAGTCGTACACCCCGTTCTCCCGAGTGAGGTCCATCCGTGTCCAGCACCACCACCCCGCAGTCCCCCGAGACCGGCACCGCGCGCGTCAAGCGCGGGATGGCCGAGCAGCTCAAGGGCGGCGTGATCATGGACGTCGTCACGCCGGAGCAGGCCAAGATCGCCGAGGACGCGGGCGCCGTGGCCGTCATGGCGCTGGAGCGGGTGCCGGCCGACATCCGCAAGGACGGCGGGGTGGCCCGGATGTCCGACCCGGACATGATCGAGGGCATCATCGAGGCCGTTTCGATCCCGGTGATGGCCAAGTCGCGTATCGGCCACTTCGTCGAGGCGCAGGTGCTCCAGTCGCTGGGCGTGGACTACATCGACGAGTCCGAGGTGCTGACCCCGGCCGACGAGGTGAACCACTCGGACAAGTTCGCGTTCACCACCCCGTTCGTGTGCGGCGCCACCAACCTGGGCGAGGCGCTGCGCCGG
This sequence comes from Streptomyces lichenis, assembly GCF_023218175.1. Classification (GTDB taxonomy): domain Bacteria; phylum Actinomycetota; class Actinomycetes; order Streptomycetales; family Streptomycetaceae; genus Streptomyces; species Streptomyces lichenis. Next base: position 36,168 of record NZ_JALPTH010000032.1, read on the forward strand.
ATCGCCGAGGGCGCGGCGATGATCCGCTCCAAGGGCGAGGCCGGCACCGGCAACGTGGTGGAGGCGGTGCGCCACCTGCGCCAGATCAAGAACGAGATCGCCAGGCTGCGCGGCTTCGACAACAACGAGCTGTACGCCGCGGCGAAGGACCTGCGCGCCCCGTACGAGCTGGTCAAGGAGACCGCCGAGCTGGGCAAGCTGCCGGTGGTGCTGTTCTCCGCCGGTGGCGTGGCCACCCCGGCCGACGCCGCGCTGATGCGCCAGCTGGGCGCCGAGGGCGTCTTCGTGGGCTCGGGCATCTTCAAGTCGGGCGACCCGGCCAAGCGCGCCGCCGCCATCGTCAAGGCGACCACCTTCTACGACGACCCGAAGATCATCGCGGACGCCTCCCGGAACTTGGGCGAGGCCATGGTCGGCATCAACTGCGACACCCTGCCCGAGGCCGAGCGCTACGCCAACCGGGGCTGGTGATGACCTCTCCGGTGATCGGCGTCCTGGCGCTCCAGGGCGACGTCCGCGAGCACCTGACCGCCCTGGCCGTGGCGGACGCCGTGGCCAGGCCGGTCAGGCGGCCGGAGGAGCTGGCCGAGGTGGACGGCCTGGTGCTGCCGGGCGGCGAGTCCACGACGATCTCCAAGCTGGCGAACCTGTTCGGCATGGCCGATCCGCTGCGTGAGCGGATCGCGGCCGGGATGCCGGTCTACGGGACCTGCGCCGGGATGATCATGCTGGCGGAGAAGATCCTCGACCCGCGGTCCGGGCAGGAGACCTTCGGCGGCATCGACATGATCGTGCGGCGGAACGCCTTCGGGCGGCAGAACGAGTCCTTCGAGGCGGCTGTCGAGGTCGCCGGGGTCGAGGGCGCGGCGGTGGAGGGGGTGTTCATCCGCGCGCCGTGGGTGGAGTCCGTGGGCGCCCGGGTCGAGGTGCTCGCCGAGCACGGCGGCCATATCGTCGCGGTGCGCCAGGGCAACGCGCTGGCCACCTCCTTCCATCCCGAGCTGACCGGGGACCACCGGGTGCACGCCCTGTTCACCGAGATGGTGCGCACGGCGGGGTGACGCGACCCCGGTAGGATCCAGGTTCGTTCAGTGCAGGGTTACGCGAAGGAGACAGGCAGATGTCCGGCCACTCTAAATGGGCTACGACGAAGCACAAGAAGGCCGTGATCGACGCCAAGCGCGGCAAGCTCTTCGCGAAGCTCATCAAGAACATCGAGGTCGCGGCCCGGACCGGCGGAGCCGACCCCGAGGGCAACCCGACGCTCTTCGACGCCATCCAGAAGGCCAAGAAGCAGTCGGTGCCCAACAAGAACATCGACTCGGCGGTCAAGCGCGGCGGCGGTCTCGAAGGCGGCGGCGTCGACTACGAGACGATCATGTACGAGGGCTACGGCCCCAACGGTGTCGCGGTGCTCATCGAGTGCCTCACCGACAACCGCAACCGCGCCGCCTCCGACGTACGGGTGGCCATGACCCGCAACGGCGGTTCGATGGCCGACCCGGGCTCGGTGTCGTACCTGTTCCACCGCAAGGGCGTCGTCATCGTCCCCAAGGGCGAGCTGGGCGAGGACGACGTGCTGGCCGCGGTGCTGGACGCCGGTGCCGAGGAGGTCAACGACCTCGGTGAGAGCTTCGAGGTGCTGAGCGAGGCCACCGACCTGGTCGCGGTCCGCACCGCCCTGGTGGCCGCCGGGATCGACTACGACTCGGCCGACGCCAACTTCGTCCCGACCATGCAGGTCGAGCTGGACGAGGAGGGCGCGCGCAAGATCTTCAAGCTGATCGACGCCCTGGAGGACAGCGACGACGTGCAGAACGTCTTCGCCAACTTCGACGTCTCGGACGAGGTCATGGAGAAGGTCGACGCCTGATCCCCTGTCGCGCCACGGGCCGGCGGGCACACCGGAGACGGTCGTGCCCGCCGGCCCGTGGCGTTGCTGCGCGGTGTTGTCGGTGGTGGCGGATAGCCTGCGACAAACAGATGTACGGATGTGGGAGGGGGCGGGGGCTGTGCGGGTGCTCGGGGTGGACCCGGGGCTGACCCGGCTCGGGGTCGGCGTCGTGGAGGGCGTGGCGGGCAGACCGCTGGCCATGCGCGGGGTCGGCGTGGTGCGCACCCCGGCCGACGCGGACACCGCGGTGCGGCTGGTCGCGGTCGAGCGGGGCGTGGAGGAGTGGCTGGACGCCCACCGCCCGGACGTGGTCGCCGTGGAGCGGGTCTTCAGCCAGCACAATGTGCGTACGGTGATGGGCACCGCCCAGGCCAGCGCGGTCGCCATGCTGTGTGCGGCCCGCCGGGGGCTGCCGGTGGTGCTGCACACCCCCAGTGAGGTGAAGGCCGCGGTGACGGGGTCCGGGCGGGCGGACAAGGCGCAGGTGGGGGCCATGGTGACCCGGCTGCTCCGGCTGGACGCCCCGCCGAAGCCGGCCGACGCCGCGGACGCCCTGGCGCTCGCCATCTGCCACATCTGGCGGGCCCCCGCCACCAACCGCCTCCAGCAGGCGGTCGCCGCCCAAACCGCCGCCCAACGAGCCGGGAAGGGCCGTTGAACATGATCGCCTTCGTCACCGGGCCGGTCGCGGCCCTCGCGCCGACCACCGCCGTCATCGAGGTCGGGGGGGTCGGGATGGCCGTGCAGTGCACCCCGGACACCCTCTCCACACTGCGGATCGGCCAGGAGGCCCGGCTCGCCACCTCGCTGGTGGTCCGGGAGGACTCGCTGACCCTGTACGGCTTCGCCGACGACGACGAGCGGCAGGTCTTCGAGCTGCTCCAGACCGCCAGCGGCGTCGGCCCCCGGCTGGCCCAGGCGATGCTGGCGGTGCACCGCCCGGACGCGCTGCGCCGCGCGGTGGCCACCGGGGACGAGAAGGCGCTCACCGCCGTGCCCGGCATCGGCAAGAAGGGCGCGCAGAAGCTGCTGCTTGAGCTGAAGGACCGGCTCGGGGCGCCGCTGGGCACCGGCACCGCCGCCCCGATCGCGGCCGGGCCCGCCTCCTGGCGGGACCAGCTGCACACCGCCCTGGTCGGCCTCGGGTACGCCACCCGGGAGGCCGAGGAGGCGGTGGAGGCCGTCGCCCCGCAGGCCGAGGCCGCCGGCGGCGACCCGCAGATCGGGCAGCTGCTCAAGGCCGCCCTGCAGGGCCTGAACCGCACCCGCTGACCCGGGGCCCCGCGTCCGCACACCGACGGACCGGCCCCACCCCCGTACCGCAATCCGCCGAACCGCGAGGCTGACGCACACCGTGAACTGGGACGACGACACCGCACAAGCCGCCGACGCCGCCGACCGGCTGGTCGGGGCCTCCGCCGACGGCGAGGACCAGGCCGTCGAGGCGGCCCTGCGCCCCAAGTCGCTGGCCGAGTTCGTCGGCCAGGAGCGGGTGCGCGAACAGCTCGACCTGGTGCTCAAGGCGGCCCTGGCCCGCGGCGCCACCGCCGACCATGTGCTGCTCTCCGGCGCGCCCGGCCTCGGCAAGACCACCCTGTCGATGATCATCGCCGCCGAGATGGGCGCCCCGATCCGGATCACCTCCGGCCCCGCCATCCAGCACGCCGGCGACCTGGCCGCGATCCTCTCCTCGCTCCAGGAGGGCGAGGTGCTCTTCCTCGACGAGATCCACCGGATGTCCCGGCCCGCCGAGGAGATGCTCTACATGGCGATGGAGGACTTCCGGGTCGACGTGGTGGTCGGCAAGGGCCCCGGCGCCACCGCCATCCCGCTGGAGCTGCCGCCCTTCACCCTGGTCGGCGCCACCACCCGGGCCGGACTGCTGCCGCCGCCGCTGCGCGACCGCTTCGGCTTCACCGCGCACATGGAGTTCTACGGGCCCGCCGAGCTGGAGCGGGTGATCCACCGCTCCGCCCAGCTGCTCGACGTGCCGATCGACACCGCCGGCGCCGCCGAGATCGCCGGCCGCTCCCGGGGCACCCCCCGGATCGCCAACCGGCTGCTGCGCCGGGTCCGGGACTACGCCCAGGTCAAGGCGGACGGCATGATCACCCAGGAGATCGCGGGCACCGCGCTGAAGGTGTACGAGGTGGACGACCGCGGCCTGGACCGGCTGGACCGGGCGGTGCTCTCGGCGCTGCTGAAGCTCTTCGGCGGCGGCCCGGTGGGGCTGTCCACGCTGGCCGTGGCGGTGGGGGAGGAGCGGGAGACCGTCGAGGAGGTGGCCGAGCCCTTCCTCGTACGGGAAGGACTGCTGGCCCGTACACCGCGCGGCCGGGTGGCCACCCCCGCGGCCTGGGCGCACCTCGGCCTCGTACCGCCGCAGGCGGCTCCGGGCGGTCAGCAGGGGCTCTTCGGGCCGTGAGGGTGAGGCCCCGAGCGGAAGGGCGCCCTCCGCGCTGACCGGGGCGGGAACCTCCGGAGCGGGGTCGCGGGGGCGGCGCGGGCGGGCCGGGACGGCGGGGAGACTCGCCCCACCAGGAACCGCGGTGCCATGCTGGGCGTTGTTCCAGTGATGCGGACTCGCCTAGACTCCGCCGATGCCGACCTCTCTAGGACCGGCGTACCCACCCCCGAAGACCAGGCCGCGGGCGACCGCGACCGTGCGAAGGATTTGTCGTCCCGTGAGCCTCATGACTCTCCTCCCGTTCATCGTCCTCATCGGGGCCATGTTCCTGATGACGCGGTCCGCCAAGAAGAAGCAGCAGCAGGCTGTGCAGATGCGCAACCAGATGCAGCCCGGAAGCGGGGTGCGGACCATCGGGGGGATGTACGCCACCGTCAAGGAGGTCGGTGACGACACCGTCCACCTGGAGGTGGCGCCCGGCGTGCACGCCATCTACGCGAAGAACGCCATCGGCGCCGTCCTGGAGGACGACGAGTACAACCGCATCGTCCACGGCGACGGTGACGCGAGCGAGACCCCCGTGGTGCCGGACGACGCCAGCGCGCTGACCGCCGCCGACGAGGACGCCGACGCCGACCGGGTCGACCTGGGCAAGAAGGACGCGGCGATCGACCTCGGCAAGAAGGACGCGGCCGGGGACGAGACCCCCGCCGCCACCGAGAAGACCGACAAGCGCGACGGCGACACCGACGCCAAGTAGGGCGCGGGCACGGACCGCGGCGCCGCAGCGGCGTACGCGGTCCGTGCCGTGCCGACACCCGCGGGGGCACCCCCACACCATTCGTGGCCGCCACGGCGCCTGACCGGCGCGCGGCGGTTGGACAGGGAGAAACGAGAAGGTGGCAGCAGCCAAGAAGGGCCGCAGGCCGGCGACGGGGGGGCAGGGCAAGCCGGGGCGCACCCTGGCCCTGATCCTGATCGCCATGGTGGGCCTGGTCGGCGGCATGTTCTGGTCGGGGCACACCACCCCGCGTCTGGGCATCGACCTGGCCGGCGGTACGAGCATCACGCTGCGGGCGGAGAACCAGCCCGGCAAGCCGAACGCCATCAACAACGCCAACATGCAGACCGCGATCGACATCATCGAGCGTCGCGTCAACGGTCTGGGCGTGTCGGAGGCCGAGGTCCAGCAGCAGGGCGACCGGCACATCATCGTCAACATCCCCCGTGCCACGGACTCGGAGAAGGCGAAGAAGCAGGTCGGCACCACCGCCCAGCTGTACTTCCGGCCCGTGCTCGCGGCCGCCGGCAGCCAGCCGACGCCCGAGCCGTCCGCGAGCGGTGAGCCGAGCGGGAAGCCCAGCGGCACGCCGAGCACCGAGCCCAGCGGCCGGCCCTCCGCCGGCGAAGGCTCCCCCTCGCCCAAGCCCAGTGCCACCACCCAGGGCCGGGCCGCGTCCGGCGCGCTGAAGGCGCCGACGCCCAGCCCGTCCCCGTCCGCCCCCAGCGGGGCCCCGACGCCCAACCCGCAGCCCAGCGGCACCGGTGACGCCGCCCTCCAGCAGCTCGGCGACCAGTTCGCCACGCTGGACTGCGCGCCCGACCCGAAGACCAGGAAGATCGCCAACCCGGCGGCCAACTCCGAGCCGTCCAAGCCGACGCTGGCCTGCTCCACCGAGGGCGACGCCAAGTACATCCTCGGCCCGGCCGAGGTGGCCGGCACCGACGTCGACGAGGCCAAGGGCGTCTACGACACCTCGCGTGGCGCCCGCTGGATCGTCCAGCTCGGCTTCACCGACGGCGGCGCCAAGAAGTTCGCCGCCACCACCGGCAAGCTCGCCTCCCAGCAGCAGCCGCAGAACCAGTTCGCGATCACCCTGGACGGCCAGGTCGTCTCCGCGCCCTCGGTCAGCAGCGCCATCGCCGGCGGCAGCGCCGAGATCTCCGGCAGCTTCAACCAGGAGTCCGCCACCGAACTGGCGAACATCCTCTCCTACGGCGCCCTGCCGCTCTCCTTCGAGCAGGAGAGCACCACCACCGTCACCGCCGCCCTCGGCGGCGAGCAGCTGCACGCCGGCCTGATCGCCGGCGCCATCGGCCTGGCGCTGGTCATCGTCTACCTGGTGGTCTACTACCGCGGCCTGTCGCTCATCGCGATCGCCAGCCTCGGCGTCTCCGCGGTGCTCACCTACTCGCTGATGGCGCTGCTCGGCCCGGCCATCGGCTTCGCGCTCAACCTGCCCGCGGTCTGCGGCGCCATCGTGGCCATCGGCATCACCGCCGACTCGTTCATCGTCTACTTCGAACGGGTCCGCGACGAGATCCGCGAGGGCCGCAGCCTGCGCCCCGCCGTGGAGCGCGGCTGGCCGCGCGCCCGCCGCACCATCCTGGTCTCCGACTTCGTGTCGTTCCTGGCCGCCGCGGTGCTGTTCATCGTGACCGTCGGCAAGGTGCAGGGCTTCGCCTTCACCCTGGGCCTGACCACCCTGCTCGACGTCGTCGTGGTGTTCCTCTTCACCAAGCCGCTGATGTCGCTGCTGGCCCGCACGAAGTTCTTCGGCGGCGGACACCCCTGGTCGGGTCTCGACCCCAAGCGCCTGGGTGCCAAGCCCCCGCTGCGCCGCGCGCGCCGCACCTCCGCCCCCACCGAACCGAAGGAGGCGTGAGATGTCACGGCTCGGCAGCATCGGCGCCCGCCTGTACCGCGGCGAGGTCGGCTACGACTTCGTCGGCAAGCGGAAGCTCTGGTACGGCGTCTCCATCCTGATCACCATCACGGCCATCCTCGGCCTGGTGGTGCAGGGCCTCAACATGGGCATCGAGTTCAAGGGCGGCCTGGTCGTCACCACTCCCAAGACCTCGGTCTCCGCCGAGCAGGCCCGCGAGGTCGCCGAGGACGTCTCCGGTCATCTGCCGATCGTGCAGGAGCTGGGCACCGGCGGTCTGCGCATCCAGATCTCCGACGTCGGCACCGGCGAGGCCGACCGCATCACCGGTGAGCTGGCCCAGGAGCTGAAGGTCCCCGCGGGCGACCTCAACGCCGACATCGTCGGCCCCAGCTGGGGCGAGCAGATCGCCAACAAGGCGTGGACGGGCCTCGGCATCTTCATGGTGCTGGTGGTGGTCTACCTGGCCATCGCCTTCGAGTGGCGGATGGCGCTCGCCGCGCTGGTCGCCCTCATCCACGACATCACCATCACCGTCGGCATCTACGCCCTGGTGGGCTTCGAGGTCACTCCCGGTACGGTGATCGGCCTGCTCACCATCCTCGGCTACTCGCTCTACGACACGGTCGTGGTCTTCGACAGCCTCAAGGAGAGCTCGCGGGGCATCACCAAGCAGACCCGGTGGACCTACAGCGAGGTCGCCAACCGCTCCATCAACGGCACCCTGGTCCGCTCCATCAACACCACCGTGGTGGCGCTGCTGCCGGTGGCGGGCCTGCTGTTCATCGGCGGCGGCGTGCTGGGCGCCGGCATGCTCAACGACATCTCGCTGTCGCTCTTCGTCGGCCTCGCCGCCGGTGCGTACTCCTCGATCTTCATCGCCACCCCGCTGGTCGCCGACCTCAAGGAGCGCGAGCCGCAGATGAAGGCCCTGCGCAAGCGGGTCCTCGCCAAGCGCGCCCAGGCGGCCGCCAAGGGCGAGAGCGGCGTGGAGAGCGCGGTGGACGAGGAGGGCCACGGCCCCGAGGACGAGTCGGAGGACGCGGCCCCGGCCGGAGCGGTCGTCGGACCGCGCCGCCAGCCCGCCCGCGGCCGGGGCAAGCGCCGATGAGCGCGAGCACCGCCGAGCTGCTGCTCAGCCGCATCCGCGACGTCCCGGACTACCCCGTCGAGGGCGTGGTCTTCAAGGACATCACGCCCCTGCTGGCCGACCCGGAGGCGTTCGCCGCGCTCACCGCCGAGCTGGCCGAGCTGGCGGAGCGGTACGGCGCCACCAAGATCGTCGGCCTGGAGGCGCGCGGGTTCATCCTCGCCGCCCCGGTCGCCGTCTCCGCCAAGCTGGGCTTCATCCCGGTCCGCAAGGCCGGCAAGCTGCCCGGCGCCACCCTGAAGCAGGGGTACGAGCTGGAGTACGGCACCGCGGAGATCGAGGTGCACGCCGAGGACCTGGCCCCCGGCGACCGGGTCCTGGTCATCGACGACGTACTGGCCACCGGCGGCACCGCCGAGGCGTCCCTGGCGCTGGTCCGCCGGGCCGGCGCCGAGGTCGCCGGGGTGGCGGTGCTGATGGAGCTCGGCTTCCTCGGCGGCCGGGCCCGTCTGGAGCCCGCCCTCGGCGGCGCCCCGCTTCAGGCCCTGATCACCCTCTGAGCCTCCGCACCAGCGCGTACACGGCGGGCGTCCGGAACAACGGACGCCCGCCGTGGCGTTGTCCGGCCGGGACATTGGCCGAAAGGCGCCCTTGCCCCGCCCCGAGGTCCCGGGGCGAACCCGCGGCCCGAGGTCAGTACCATGGGATTCCGGGCCTGACCGGGGGACCCGGACCCCGCACGAGGAGCGCTCTTGCCAGACGAGGCCCAGCCACTCTCCGCCGCGAAGCCCGACCAGCACGCCGAGAAGGCCGCGGCGCCCCCCGCCACGTCCCCGAACAAGGCGGCCGACCGCCTCTCGGAGTCGGTGCGCCACTCGGCGGGGCCCGCCCCCGTCTCGACGCCCAAGCCCACGCCGCCCGCGCCCGGCCGCAGCGGCGGCGGCTCCTCCAACCGGGTGCGGGCCCGCCTCGCCCGGCTCGGCGTCCAGCGCTCCTCCCCGTACAACCCGGTCCTGGAACCGCTGCTGCGCATCGTCCGGGGCAACGACCCCAAAACCGAGACCTCGGTCCTGCGCCAGATCGAGAGCGCCTACCAGGTCGCCGAGCGCTGGCACCGGGGCCAGAAGCGCAAGAGCGGCGACCCGTACATCACCCACCCGCTGGCCGTCACCACCATCCTCGCCGAGCTGGGCATGGACCCGGCGACCCTGATGGCCGGGCTGCTGCACGACACCGTCGAGGACACCGAGTACGGGCTCGACGCCCTCCGCAAGGACTTCGGCGACCAGGTCGCCCTGCTCGTCGACGGCGTCACCAAGCTCGACAAGGTCAAGTTCGGCGAGGCCGCGCAGGCCGAGACCGTCCGCAAGATGGTCGTCGCCATGGCCAAGGACCCCCGGGTCCTGGTCATCAAGCTCGCCGACCGGCTGCACAACATGCGCACCATGCGCTACCTCAAGCGGGAGAAGCAGGAGAAGAAGGCCCGCGAGACGCTGGAGATCTACGCCCCGCTGGCGCACCGGCTGGGCATGAACACCATCAAGTGGGAGCTGGAGGACCTCGCCTTCGCGATCCTCTACCCCAAGATGTACGACGAGATCGTCCGCCTCGTCGCCGAGCGCGCCCCCAAGCGGGACGAGTACCTGGCCATAGTGACCGACGAGGTCCAGTCCGACCTGCGCTCCGCCCGGATCAAGGCCACCGTCACCGGCCGCCCCAAGCACTACTACAGCGTCTACCAGAAGATGATCGTCCGCGGCCGGGACTTCGCGGAGATCTACGACCTGGTCGGCATCCGGGTGCTGGTGGACACGGTCCGCGACTGCTACGCCGCCCTCGGCACCGTCCACGCGCGATGGAACCCGGTCCCCGGCCGGTTCAAGGACTACATCGCGATGCCCAAGTTCAACATGTACCAGTCGCTGCACACCACGGTGATCGGCCCCAACGGCAAGCCCGTCGAGCTGCAGATCCGCACCTTCGACATGCACCGCCGCGCCGAGTACGGCATCGCCGCGCACTGGAAGTACAAGCAGGAGGCCGTGGCCGGCGCCTCCAAGGTCCGCACCGACGTGCCCCGCCGGGCCGGCGGCAAGGACGACCACGTCAACGACATGGCGTGGCTGCGCCAGCTGCTGGACTGGCAGAAGGAGACCGAGGACCCGGGCGAGTTCCTGGAGTCGCTGCGCTTCGACCTCTCCCGCAACGAGGTCTTCGTCTTCACCCCCAAGGGCGACGTGATAGCGCTGCCCGCCGGCGCCACCCCGGTCGACTTCGCCTACGCGGTGCACACCGAGGTCGGCCACCGCACCATAGGGGCCCGGGTCAACGGCCGGCTGGTCCCGCTGGAGTCCACCCTGGACAACGGCGACCTGGTGGAGGTCTTCACCTCCAAGGCGGTCGGCGCCGGCCCCTCCCGGGACTGGCTCGGCTTCGTCAAGTCGCCGCGGGCCCGCAACAAGATCCGCGCCTGGTTCTCCAAGGAGCGCCGGGACGAGGCGATCGAGCACGGCAAGGACGCCATCGCCCGCGCCATGCGCAAGCAGAACCTGCCCATCCAGCGGATCCTCACCGGCGACTCCCTGGTCACCCTCGCCCACGAGATGCGCTACCCCGACATAACCTCGCTGTACGCGGCGATCGGCGAGGGCCATGTCACCGCGCAGAGCGTGGTGCAGAAGCTGGTGCAGGCGCTCGGCGGCGAGGAGGCCGCCAGCGAGGACATCGCCGAGTCCGCGCCGCCCTCCCGCGGCCGCTCCAAGCGGCGCGCCAAGGGCGATCCGGGCGTGGTCGTCAAGGGCGTCGAGGACGTCTGGGTCAAGCTGGCCCGCTGCTGCACCCCGGTGCCGGGCGACCCGATCATCGGCTTCGTCACCCGCGGCAGCGGCGTCTCGGTCCACCGGGCCGACTGCGTCAACGTCGACTCGCTCTCCCAGCAGCCCGAGCGGATGCTGGACGTCGAGTGGGCGCCCACCCAGTCCTCGGTCTTCCTGGTCGCCATCCAGGTCGAGGCGCTGGACCGCTCCCGGCTGCTGTCCGACGTCACCCGGGTCCTGTCCGACCAGCACGTCAACATCCTGTCGGCGGCCGTGCAGACCTCCCGCGACCGGGTGGCCACCTCCCGCTTCACCTTCGAGATGGGCGACCCCAAGCACCTGGGCCACGTCCTGAAGGCCGTACGGGGTGTGGAGGGCGTCTACGACGTCTATCGGGTCACCTCGGCCCGGCGCCCGTAGCCCGGCCTACGCGAAGGGGCCTCCCGATCACGGGAGGCCCCTTCGTCGTACCACGCGGACGTACCACGCGGACGGGGAGATCAGCCGCCGAACTCCTGGAGCCCCTTGAGCGCCTGGTCCAGCAGCGCCTGCCGGCCCTCCAGCTCACGGGCCAGCTTGTCGGCCTTGGCGTCGTTGCCCGCCGCCCGGGCCGTGTCGATCTGCTTCTGCAGCTTGTCCACCGCGTCCTGGAGCTGACCGGTCAGACCCGCCGCGCGGGCCCGCGCCTCCGGGTTGGTGCGGCGCCACTCGGCCTCCTCGGCCTCCTGGAGCGCCCGCTCCACCGCCTGCATCCGGCCCTCGACCTTCGGCCGGGCGTCCCGCGGGACATGGCCGATGGCCTCCCAGCGCTCGTTGACCGCCCGGAACGCGGCCCGGGCCGCCTTCAGGTCCGTCACCGGCACCAGCCGCTCGGCCTCGGTCGCCAGCTCCTCCTTGAGCTTGAGGTTCTCCGACTGCTCCGCGTCCCGCTCGGCGAAGACCTCGCCGCGGGCCGCGAAGAAGACGTCCTGGGCGCCGCGGAAGCGGTTCCACAGATCGTCCTCGTGCTCGCGCTGGGCCCGGCCCGCGGCCTTCCAGTCGGTCATCAGCTCCCGGTAGCGGGCCGCGGTGGCGCCCCAGTCCGTGGAGCCCGACAGCGACTCGGCCTCGGCGACCAGCTTCTCCTTGGCCTTGCGGGCCTCCTCGCGCTGCGCGTCCAGCGAGGCGAAGTGCGCCTTGCGCCGCTTGGAGAACGCCGAGCGGGCGTGCGAGAAGCGGTGCCACAGCTCGTCGTCGGACTTGCGGTCCAGCCGGGGCAGCCCCTTCCAGGTGTCCACCAGCGCCCGCAGCCGCTCGCCGGCCGACCGCCACTGCTCGCTGGCCGCCAGCTCCTCGGCCTCGGCGACCAGCCTCTCCTTGGCCTCCCGGGCCTCACCGGCCTGCTTCGCCTTGGCGACCTTGCGCTCCTCGCGGCGCTTGTCGACCGTCTCCACCAGCGCGTCCAGCCGCTTGCGCAGCGCGTCCAGGTCGCCCACCGCGTGGTGCTCGTCCACCTGCGTGCGGATGTGGTCGATCGCCACCGTCGCGTCCTTCGCGGACAGGTCGGTGGTCTTCACCCGCTTCTCCAGGAGGCCGATCTCCACGACCAGTCCCTCGTACTTGCGCTCGAAGTAGGCCAGGGCCTCCTCGGGAGAACCGGCCTGCCACGATCCGACGACCTGCTCACCGTCGGCTGTCCGCACGTACACGGTGCCCGTCTCGTCGACGCGGCCCCACGGGTCGCTGCTCACAGCGCCTCCTCCACCTGATGCCGCGGGTGGTACCCGCCGGCATCGTCCACAGTTTCCTCGGGCGGGCACGGCCCGCCCTGCACAACGCCAATCTAGGCGACCGGCCGCCCGGCTGTCCGCACCGAGACGGACCGAATTCGCCGGTTCACCAGCGGTCGGCCGCCCCGGTTCACGCCTTGCTCACGGTCGCCTTCTCCACGGTGACGGCCGTCTTGGGCGCGCCGTCGCCCGCGGTGCCCTCGGCCCCGCCCCCGGCGATCTTCCGCACCGCCTCCAGCCCGGCCGCGTCCATGGTCCCGAACGGGGTGTAGGAGGGCGCCAGCCTGGTGTCCTTGTACACCAGGAAGAACTGGCTACCGCCGGAGTCCGGCTGCCCGGTGTTGGCCATCGCCACCGTGCCGGCCTTGAAGAGGACCTTGCCGTCCTTGCCCGCCTTGCCCAGCGAGGCCAGGTTCTCGTCCGGGATGGTGTAGCCTGGGCCGCCGTCCGGGGCGCCCTTCGGCGAGCCGCACTGGAGCACGAAGATGCCCTTGGTGGTGAGCCGGTGGCAGGGCGAGCCGTCGAAGAACTTCTTCCCGGCGAGGTGCTGGAAGGAGTTCACCGTGCGCGGGGTCTTCGCCGCCTCCATGGCGATCGAGATGTCACCGCGGTTGGTCGCCAGCTTCATGGTGTAGGCGGCCTTGGCGTCCACCGCGAGCCTGGGCTCCGGCGAGGACGACTCGCTCGGCGCGGGACTGTCCGAGGCGGCCGGCGGCTGGGCCGCCCGGTCGTCCTCGTCCCCGCCCACCGCGCTCACCGCGTACGCGGTCGCGCCCGCGGCCACCACCACGGCCAGCGCGGCGGCGATCACCGCGTTGCGGCGCTTGGCCTTGCGGCGGGCCTCCTCCCGGCGCTGCCGCTGCCGCTCGTACTTCTCCCTGGCGAGCTGCCGCCGCCGCTGCTCGTTGCTGACCACCGGGTCACTCCTTCTCGGTCACCTGTTCCCGTCCTGGCCGGGTGTGCCCGTACGGTATATGGGTTCGCTGTGCGATGAGCGGCGCCGGTAGGCTTTCCTCCCGCGGCGTCCTGACCAGACCGGACGCGCCCCGGCACCGCCCGGGACCGGAACCGACGACCACCGAGGACGCCATCGTGCTCATTGCCGGCTTCCCCGCCGGGGCCTGGGGGACCAACTGCTATCTGGTCGCCCCCGCCGCGGGCGAGGAGTGCGTGATCATCGACCCGGGCCACCAGGCCGCCCAGGGCGTCGAGGAAGCACTCGCCAAGCACCGGCTCAAGCCCGTCGCCGTCGTCCTCACCCACGGCCACATCGACCATGTGGCCTCCGTCGTCCCCGTCTGCGGCGCCCATGACGTACCCGCGTGGATCCACCCCGCCGACCGGTACATGATGAGCGACCCGGAGAAGGCCCTCGGCCGCTCCATCGGCATGCCGCTCATGGGCGAGCTGACGGTCGGCGAACCGGACGACGTCCACGAGCTGACCGACGGCGCCGCGCTGAAGCTGGCCGGCATGGAGCTCACCGTCGCGCACGCCCCCGGCCATACCAAGGGGTCGGTGACCTTCCAGATGCCCGAGGCGGCGGACATCCCGCCGCTGCTCTTCTCGGGCGACCTGCTCTTCGCCGGCTCCATCGGACGCACCGACCTGCCCGGCGGTGACATGGACGAGATGCTCGCGTCGCTGGCCCGTGTGTGCCTGCCGCTCGACGACTCGACCGTGGTGCTGTCCGGACACGGTCCCCAGACGACCATCGGCCGTGAGCGCGCCGCCAACCCGTATCTCCGCGAGGTGGCGACCGGCCAGGGAGGCCCGCTCGGCACTCCCCGACGAGGAATGTGACGGAAAGACCCACCCGTGAGCACCTTCAAGGCCCCCAAGGGCACCTACGACCTGCTGCCGCCCGACTCCGCGGCCTACCTCGCCGTCCGCGAGGCCATCGCCGCCCCGCTGCGCGCCTCCGGCTACGGCTACATCGAGACCCCCGGCTTCGAGAACGTCGAGCTGTTCGCCCGCGGCGTCGGCGAGTCCACCGACATCGTCACCAAGGAGATGTACGCCTTCGAGACCAAGGGCGGCGACCGCCTCGCCCTGCGCCCCGAGGGCACCGCCTCCGTGCTCCGCGCCGCCCTGGAGGGCAACCTCCACAAGGCCGGCAACCTGCCGGTGAAGCTCTGGTACTCCGGCTCGTACTACCGCTACGAGCGCCCGCAGAAGGGCCGCTACCGCCACTTCTCGCAGGTCGGCGCCGAGGCCATCGGCACCGAGGACCCGGCGCTCGATGCCGAGCTGATCATCCTCGCCGACCAGGCGTACCGCTCGCTGGGCCTGCGGCGGTTCCGCATCCTGCTGAACTCGCTGGGCGACCAGGAGTGCCGCCCGGTCTACCGGGACGCCCTCCAGTCCTTCCTGCGCGGCCTCGACCTGGACGAGGAGACCCGCCGCCGGATCGAGATCAACCCGCTGCGGGTCCTCGACGACAAGCGCGCCGAGGTCCAGAAGCAGCTGACCGGCGCCCCGGTGCTGCGCGACCACCTGTGCGACGCCTGCACGGCGTACCACGAGGAGGTCCGCGCGCTGCTGACCGCGGCGGGCGTGGCCTACGAGGACGACGAGCGCCTCGTCCGCGGGCTGGACTACTACACCCGCACCACCTTCGAGTTCGTCCACGACGGCCTGGGCTCCCAGTCCGCGGTGGGCGGCGGCGGCCGCTACGACGGGCTGTCGGAGATGATCGGCGGCCCCGCGCTGCCGTCCGTCGGCTGGGCGCTCGGCGTGGACCGCACGGTGCTCGCGCTGGAGGCCGAGGGCATCACCCTCGACCTGCCCGCCGCCACCAGCGTCTACGCGGTCCCGCTCGGCGAGGAGGCCCGCCGGGTGCTCTTCGGCCTCGTCAGCGAGCTGCGCCGGGCCGGGGTGTCCGCCGACTTCGCCTACGGCGCCAAGGGCCTCAAGGGCGCCATGAAGAACGCCCACCGCAGCGGCGCCCGCTACGCGCTGGTCGCCGGTGAGCGGGATCTCGCCGAAGGCGTGGCGCAGCTCAAGGACATGGAGTCCGGCGAGCAGCAGGCCGTCGCCCTGGCCGAGGTCGTGGACCGGCTGCGCCAGACGGTCTGAGCGGTACGAGGAGGGGGCCCGGGCGCGTGCGACGCGCGCCCGGGCCCCCTGTCCGTAAACAGCCGTACGGGGCCGTGCCCGCGCCCATGCTTATGTCCACCGAACGGCGGACGGCGGCCGCTCTGCGGCAGAATGGCCGGAGCCGAAGCCGGAGCCCCGACCGGCCCCGCACACCCCCCCGTACGCCCTTCCGTATGCCCGCAGTGAGGACACCCGCGAGATGACCACAGCCACGGTCGACGACCAGTCCACCGACCCCGTCCCGGCGACCGTCGGCGCCGGTCGGGCGTTCGCCTGGATGCTGCTGGTGACCGGCGCGGCGGGGCTGCTGGCGGCGTGGGTGATCACCCTCGACAAGTTCAAGCTCCTCGAGGACCCCGGGTTCACGCCCGGTTGCAGCCTCAATCCCGTGGTCTCCTGCGGCAGTGTGATGCAGAGCGAACAGGCCACGGTGTTCGGCTTCCCCAACCCCATGCTCGGCCTGGCGACCTACGCCGTGGTCATGGGCATCGGCTTCGCCCTGCTGGCCGGGGCGGGTTTCCGCCGCTGGTTCTGGCTCGGGTTCAACGCCGGGACGCTGTTCGGGGTGGGCTTCTGCGCCTGGCTGGCCTACCAGTCGCTGTACGAGATCAACGCGCTGTGCCTGTGGTGCTCGCTGGCCTGGGTCGCCACCATCGTGATGTTCTGGTACGTCACCTCGCACAACATCCGGCACGGGCTGCTGCCGGCCCCGGCCGGGGTGCGGTCCTTCTTCGGCGAGTTCACCTGGGTGCTGCCGGTGCTGCACATCGGGGTGATCGGGATGCTGATCCTGACCCGCTGGTGGGACTTCTGGACCGGCTGAGCCCTTCCGCACCCGGGATGACCGTCCGTCCCGGCATGACTGTCAGTGGGCTGGCATAGGCTTTCTCGCGTGGAGCCCGATCTTTTCACCGCCGCCGCCGAGGAACGCCAGGAGAAGGACCCGACCAGCAGCCCCCTGGCGGTCCGGATGCGCCCGCGCACCCTGGACGAGGTGGTCGGCCAGCAGCACCTGCTCAAGCCCGGCTCCCCGCTGCGCCGCCTGGTCGGCGACGGAGCGGGCGGACCGGCCGGGGCGTCCTCGGTGATCCTCTGGGGCCCACCGGGCACCGGTAAGACCACCCTCGCGTATGTCGTCTCCAAGGCGACCAACAAGCGCTTCGTGGAGCTGTCGGCGATCACCGCGGGGGTCAAGGAGGTCCGCGCGGTCATCGACGGCGCCCGCCGCGCCTCCGGCGGCTTCGGCACCGAGACGGTGCTCTTCCTGGACGAGATCCACCGCTTCAGCAAGGCCCAGCAGGACTCGCTGCTGCCCGCCGTGGAGAACCGCTGGGTCACCCTGATCGCCGCCACCACGGAGAACCCGTACTTCTCGGTCATCTCCCCGCTGCTCTCCCGCTCGCTGCTGCTCACCCTGGAATCCCTCACCGACGAGGACATCCGCGGCCTGCTGCGCCGCGCCCTCACCGAGGAGCGGGGCCTCGGCGGCGCGGTCACCCTCCCCGAGGACGCCGAGGCGCACCTGCTGCGGATCGCCGGGGGCGACGCCCGCCGGGCGCTGACCGCCCTGGAGGCCGCCGCCGGGGCCGCGCTCGCCAAGGCGGAGCAGGAGATCACCCTGGCCACCGTCGAGGAGACGGTGGATCGCGCCGCGGTGAAATACGACCGGGACGGCGACCAGCACTACGACGTGGCCAGTGCCCTGATCAAGTCGATCCGCGGCTCCGACGTGGACGCGGCCCTGCACTACCTGGCCCGGATGATCGAGGCCGGGGAGGACCCGCGGTTCATCGCCCGTCGGCTGATGATCTCCGCCAGCGAGGACATCGGGCTCGCCGACCCCACCGCGCTGCCGCTCGCGGTCGCCGCCGCGCAGGCCGTGGCCATGATCGGCTTCCCCGAGGCCGCCCTCACTCTCAGCCACGCCACCATCGCCCTGGCGCTGGCCCCCAAGTCCAACGCCGCCACCACCGCCATATCCGCGGCCCGCGCCGATCTGCGCGCCGGGCTGGCCGGCCCCGTCCCGCCGCATCTGCGCGACGGCCACTACAAGGGCGCCGCCAAGCTGGGCCACGCCCAGGACTACGTCTACCCGCACGACGTCCCCGGCGGCATCGCCGCCCAGCAGTACGCCCCGGACGCGGTGCACGGCAAGCGCTACTACGAACCGACCCGCTACGGCGCGGAGGCGCGGTACGCGGACGTGGTGGAGAAGGTCCGCGCCCGACTGCGCGGCGAGGAGTCCGGCGGCTAGACCGCCGAGGAACGGGGGGACGGGCTGGTGCGCGTACCGGTCGGCGGCGAGGTGTGGGTCCACTACGGCCAGCTCTTCGTGGAGAGCGGCGAGGAGGACCACGCGGGGCTCCACGAGGCCTTCGCCGGGCAGGTGTCCGGGCTCTGCGGCGCCGCCGTACCCGGGGCGCTGTTGCTGACGACCGGGCTGCACACCGGTCGGGTGGGCTTCCGGGTGGAGGTGCACGACCGTGCCCCAGAGCTCGACCCGGCCTGGGAGGACGTGGTGGAGGTCTCCTTACTTCCGAAGCCCGGGCGCTGCTCCCTGGTCGTGTGGGGTGAGCACGACTCCCATACGCTCGGCCTGCCCGCGACCGACCACCGGTTGCGCTACTGCGCCTACGGCATGGACCGGGGCAAGGAGCTGGACACCCGTGGGGGCGGGATGCCCCAGGTGGACCGCTACCTCCTCCTGTTCTGGCCCGCCCCGCCGGAGCCAGACCGCGTGATCCGGCAGACCTCGGAGATCGCCGCCCACTGGCACGGCTTCGCCCGAGAGCAGCCACCGCCGCCCACCGCCGAGGAACGGGCCGAGGCCGAACGGGCCCGCTTCGCCGAGGAGGAACGGGAGCAGTGGGGAGGGCGACGGCCGAGCCCTGCCCTACGCGCGGTGGAGGGAAGCGCTCGGTCGCTGATCGACTTCGACGCCGCTCTGGTGCATGCCCTGGACGACGCCGGGCCGGACATCCAGCGCGCGGTGGCCCTGCTGGCCGCCCGCCGCGCCTGTGAGGTCGCCGGGATCGACGGGCTGGACTGGGTCGCCCCTGCGCTCACCGCGCTCGCCGAGGGGCGTCCGCTCCCGCCGCCCTTCGGCGACTGGGAGGCCATGGGGGAGGCCCTGGACCGGGACGACCCCCGGGTGCCGGACCGCACGGTCGTTGCGGCCGCACCGCCGCCCGAAGCGGGGGCTCACCGGGAAGAGCGCCCGGACGCGCCCGCCCTGGCGGGCCTGCGCCGTCTCGGTCCTGCCCGCCCACTCGCCGTCCACGCCGAGGAGGAAGCCCGGGCGAGGGCATACGTCCAGCTTCGGGAGGCCATCGGGCTGATGGCGGGCGGTGTGCACGGGACCTCGGACCACCGGTTCTCGGCATCGCACACGGCCCTCCTCGCCGTGGAGCGGGCTGACGCCGCCGACCCGCTCCGGGCCGCCCTGAAGGCGCTGTCCGCAGCGGTGGCCGTGTGCGGGCAGGGATACCCGGCCCTGCTGGCCGAGGTCCGGGAACTGTGCGGCGGCCTCAGCCCAGAGGGGCCCTGAGGGCCGCCGCCACGGCAGCGGGGGAGGGGGATTGGGCTGCCCAGGCCGCGTAGCCGTCCGGCCGGATCAGCAGCGCCGTCCGCCGGTCGCCGGAGCACCGCGCCACCGCGAGCCGCCCGTGCCGCTCCGCGTACCGGGGCGGTACGGCGGTCCCGCCCGGGGCGGCCGACGAGCAGCGCGCCCCGGCTCGTAGCGCCCGGGTCCGGGGCCGGTGGGCCATGGCGGCCCGGACCCGGGCGCCGCTGCTGCGGCTGGGGCTCCGCCAGGAGGACTGGGGCCGCTGACCAGACGAGCACCATGACCAGGATCCGTTCGTCGTCCGAAGGGGTGAGTCCGGCCGGAGCCGGATCGCGGGCCGCCCGGGGCGCCGTACGGTGAGCGGCCGAAGGCCAGAGGTCCGCAGACAGGTATGGAGGGCAGAGCGGTGGACGAGACAGCGGAGCGGTGGATGACGACCGTCCACGACGAGGAGGTGGAGCTGCCGTCCACGATCGCGGACGTCCGCGCTGCCCTCCCCGAGGACCGGCGGGCCGCGTTCGACACCGAGATCGGTACCACCCCGGGTCCCGACCTGCCGCTTCGCCTGGCGATGTGGGCCCTGCGCACCGTCCCGGGCGCGATCGAGGAGATGGACGAACAGGTCGATCGGCTCCGCGCCGGCGACTACTCCGGCGTCACCGTCCTCGACGACCACGACGGTGAGGCCACCTGATGGCCTACAGAATCGCCTACGCCTCGCAGGCGGATGCCGCCCGCCGACGGCTCCCCGCCCAGCGCCGCACCGCGCTGGACAAGGCCATGAAGTCCACGATCGGCGCCAGTCCCTACGGGCACGGGTCGGTGGAGGCCAAGCCCGGCGAACGGGACTACCGTGAGGTGACCGTCGCCGGAGCCGACGCGATCGTCGTCTCCTACGTCAGCGCACCCGATGTCCCCACCGTCACCGCGGTCAGACTCATCACCGTCCAGCGCCAGTGCCAGCGCGGCTCCAGCAGGATGACCGGGACACCGGCCTCCGCGCGGCGAGAGGGACCGCGGGCGGGCCGGGCTCAGCCCTGGGCGGCCTCGAAGAGGGTGTGCATCGCGCGGCGCAGTCCGTGCACATCGCCGACCGGCTCGGGGAAGTCGAAGCGGGCGTCGAAGAGCCGGCCGGCCTGGTCCCGGCAGCGCACCCGCAGCCCGAACCGGTCCAGGGCCAGCGGCACCACCCGGTGGATTGCCGGGGGGCCGTCGGCGGACCGCTGGCCGAGCAGGGTGCTCAGCCCCTGGACCTGGTCGCCGTGGGCGGCCGCCAGGTGCTGGAGCAGCTCGGTCTCGTACGGGGCGAGCGGGTCCGGCACACTGGAGGCGAAGTCGTCCGGGTCCACTGAGCCCTCGCCCCACAGGTCGTCCACATGCACCTCGCCGACCTCCAGGCGCAGCATCATCTGACCGGGGGTGGCGATCCCCGGGGCGCAGGTCAGCCAGCCGGAGAGCCAGGCGCGGCCGCGGATGCGGTTGGGCACCGCCACCGGGGCGACGTCGGTGAGCTCCAGCACCGCCGGCAGCTCGTCGTCCTGGGCATGGGTGGCCGCGCGCACCGGCGGGGCGTCGGCGGGGAAGAGCAGGAAGACCTCGCCGTCCGTGCCCACGGTCCGGGCGTCCGGCATCAGCTGCTCGGGACGGGCGCCGTCCACCCCCGGGAGGATGAGCACTCCGGAGCATGTACTCTGTACGAGAGTTCGTGTGCGTTCGGCTGCTGACGGCATCCGGGCGATCTCAAGCCCGCTGGGACGCGGCTGACCATGAGCTGATCGGACCTCCGTCATGTCGATGCCCTGCTGCGCCTGCGCAGGAGCATCGCCTTTCGTGTTGCCGTCTGTGATGCGCGTGGTGTTCCCAGGGCTGGACATGCGATCTCCTTGATTAAGGTAAGCCTAACCTAACCTATATCGGAGGTCTGGAGAACGTGCCTAACCAGTCGCGTCCCAAGGTCAAGAAGTCCCGTGCGCTCGGCATCGCCCTGACGCCGAAGGCCGTCAAGTACTTCGAGGCCCGCCCGTACCCGCCGGGTGAGCACGGCCGCGGTCGCAAGCAGAACTCGGACTACAAGGTCCGTCTGCTGGAGAAGCAGCGCCTCCGCGCCCAGTACGACATCAGCGAGCGCCAGATGGCGCGTGCCTACGACCGCGCCAAGAAGGCCGAGGGCAAGACCGGCGAGGCCCTGGTGGTCGAGCTGGAGCGCCGCCTCGACGCCCTGGTCCTGCGGTCGGGCATCGCCCGCACCATCTACCAGGCCCGCCAGATGGTCGTCCACGGCCACATCGAGGTCAACGGCGGCAAGGTCGACAAGCCGTCCTTCCGCGTCCGCCCCGACGACGTCGTGATGGTCCGCGAGCGCAGCCGTGCCAAGAGCCTGTTCCAGGTCGCGCGTGAGGGTGGCTTCGCCCCCGACGGCGAGACCCCGCGCTACCTCCAGGTCAACCTGAAGGCCCTCGCCTTCCGCCTGGACCGCGACCCGAACCGCAAGGAGATCCCGGTCATCTGCGACGAGCAGCTGGTCGTCGAGTACTACGCCCGCTGACCCGGCGCGGTACTCCCACCCACGCGGTGCCGCAAGCCCGCCGCTCCCTCCCGGAGCGGCGGGCTTGCGCCGTCCCGACCGCCCCTTCCCCGGGGCCGCCGTCCGCGCGGAAAAGCCGGTGCGGACCGGCCACGCGGGCGCGATAGGCTCGATGGACGGTCTCCCGCGCCCCGAGCCGGCCGCGGGAGCAGACCCGCCCCCGCGGGCCCGGGCCCCGGGCGGACCCACGAAACAGCACGTCCGAACAGCAAGGAGCGGTGCGCAGTGACCGGTGGAGAGGTGGCCGGCATCCTGGTGGCCGTCTTCTGGGCGATCCTGGTCTCCTTCCTGGCCGTGGTACTGGTCAGACTGGCCCAGACGCTCAGGGCGACCACCAGGCTGGTGGCCGAGGTGACCGAGCGGGCGGTGCCCCTGCTCAGCGACGCCTCCCAGACCGTACGCAGCGCGCAGACCCAGCTGGAGCGGGTCGACGCCATCGCCTCGGACGTCCAGGAGGTCACCTCCAACGCCTCCGCGCTCTCCACGACGGTCGCCTCCACCTTCGGCGGCCCGCTCGTCAAGGTCGCGGCCTTCGGCTACGGCGTCCGCCAGGCCGTCAGCCGCAACAGGAACGACAAGCCGGCCGAGCAGCCCCGGCGCACGGTCATCACCGGCCGTACGCTGCCGGGCGCCCGGGGCCGCAAGCGGAAGGGCTGACCCACACGATGTTCCGCCGTACCTTCTGGTTCTCCGCCGGTGCCGCCGCCGGTGTGTGGGCCACCACCAAGGTCAACCGCAAGCTCAGGCAGCTCACCCCCGAGAGCCTGGCCGCCCAGGCCGCCGACAAGGCGGTCGAGGCCAGCCACCGGCTCCGGGAGTTCGCCCTCGACGTCCGCGCCGGAATGCTCCAGCGCGAGGCGGAGCTGGGTGAGGCACTGGGCTTGGAGGCCGCCCCGGAGGACCCGGCGCTGCCGGCGCCCCGGCGCACCCGGGCCGTCGAGCCCCCCGCCCCGGCGCGGCCCGCCCGCCCGCGCACCACCCGCACCCCCCGTACGTACAACCGGAATGAGGACCACTGATGGAGTCGGCCGAGATCCGCCGCCGCTGGCTGAGCTTCTTCGAGGAGCGCGGGCACACCGTCGTCCCTTCGGCGTCGCTCATCGCGGACGACCCGACTCTGCTGCTGGTCAACGCCGGCATGGTGCCCTTCAAGCCCTACTTCCTCGGTGAGGCCAAGCCGCCCGCCCCGCGCGCCACCAGCGTGCAGAAGTGCGTCCGCACCCCGGACATCGAAGAGGTCGGCAAGACCACCCGGCACGGCACCTTCTTCCAGATGTGCGGCAACTTCTCCTTCGGCGACTACTTCAAGGAGGGCGCCATCACGCTCTCCTGGGAGCTGCTGACCTCGCCCGTGGAGCAGGGCGGCTACGGGCTGGACCCCGAGCGGCTGTGGATCACCGTCTACCTGGACGACGACGAGGCCGAGCAGATCTGGCGCGAGAAGGTCGGCG
The DNA here is from genome assembly GCF_023218175.1 of Streptomyces lichenis. Taxonomy (GTDB): domain Bacteria; phylum Actinomycetota; class Actinomycetes; order Streptomycetales; family Streptomycetaceae; genus Streptomyces; species Streptomyces lichenis. The sequence continues at coordinate 59,509 of NZ_JALPTH010000032.1, forward strand.
TCCCCGCCGAGCGCATCCAGCGCCTGGGCAAGAAGGACAACTTCTGGTCCATGGGCGTCCCCGGCCCCTGCGGCCCCTGCTCCGAGATCAACTACGACCGCGGGCCCGAGTTCGGCCCCGAGGGCGGCCCGGCCGTCAACGACGAGCGGTACGTGGAGATCTGGAACCTGGTCTTCATGCAGTACGAGCGGGGCGCCGGCGACGGCAAGGAGGACTTCCCGATCCTCGGCGACCTGCCGTCCAAGAACATCGACACCGGACTCGGCCTCGAACGCCTCGCCATGATCCTCCAGGGCGTGCGGAACATGTACGAGACCGACACCCTGCGCGTCGTCATGGACAAGGCCACCGAGCTGACCGGCGTCCGCTACGGCGAGAAGCACGAGTCCGACGTCTCCATGCGCGTGGTCGCCGACCACATGCGCACCTCGGTGATGCTCATCGGCGACGGCGTCACCCCCGGCAACGAGGGCCGCGGCTACGTGCTGCGCCGCATCATGCGCCGCGCCGTCCGCAACATGCGGCTGATGGGCGCCTCCGGGCCGGTCGTCAAGGACCTCATCGACGTGGTCATCGACACCATGGGCCGGCAGTACCCGGAGCTGATCACCGAGCGCGGCCGGATCGAGGCCGTCGCCCTCGCCGAGGAGGCCGCCTTCCTCAAGGCCCTGCGCGGCGGCACCAACATCCTGGACACCGCCGTCACCGACACCAAGGCCGCCGGCGGCACCGTGCTCTCCGGCGACCAGGCCTTCCTGCTCCACGACACCTGGGGCTTCCCCATCGACCTCACCCTGGAGATGGCCGCCGAACAGGGCCTCACCGTGGACGAGGACGGCTTCCGCCGCCTGATGAAGGAGCAGCGGGAGCGCGCCAAGGCCGACGCCAAGGCCAAGAAGACCGGCCACGCCGACGTCTCCGCCTACCGCGAGATCGCCGACACCGCCGGCGCCACCGAGTTCACCGGCTACGCCGTCCTGGAGGGCGAGACCACCGTCGTCGGCCTGCTGGTCAACGGCCTGCCCGCGCCGGCCGCCACCGAGGGCGACGAGGTCGAGGTCGTCCTGGACCGCACCCCGTTCTACGCCGAGGGCGGCGGCCAGCTCGCCGACACCGGCCGCATCCGGCTGGACTCCGGCGCCGTCATCGAGATCCGCGACGTCCAGCAGCCGGTCCCCGGTGTCTCCGTGCACAAGGGAGCCGTGCAGGTCGGCGAGGTCACCGTGGGCGCCTCCGGCTACGCCGCCATCGACCGGCGCCGCCGCCAGGCCATCGCCCGCGCCCACAGCGCCACCCACCTCACCCACCAGGCGCTGCGCGACGCCCTCGGCCCCACCGCCGCCCAGGCCGGCTCGGAGAACTCCCCGGGCCGCTTCCGCTTCGACTTCGGCTCGCCCGCCGCCGTCCCCGGCACGGTGCTCACCGACGTCGAGCAGAAGATCAACGAGGTGCTCTCCCGCGAGCTGGACGTCCAGGCCGAGGTGATGAGCCTGGAGCAGGCCAAGAAGCAGGGCGCCATCGCCGAGTTCGGCGAGAAGTACGGCGAGCGGGTCCGGGTCGTCACCATCGGCGACTTCTCCAAGGAGCTGTGCGGCGGCACCCACGTCGGCAACACCAGCCAGCTCGGCCTGGTGAAGCTGCTCGGCGAGTCCTCCATCGGCTCCGGGGTGCGCCGGATCGAGGCCCTGGTCGGCGTGGACGCCTATAACTTCCTCGCCAAGGAGCACACGGTCGTCGCCCAGCTCCAGGAGCTGGTCAAGGGTCGCTCCGAGGAGCTGCCGGAGAAGATCGCCGGCATGCTCGGCAAGCTCCGGGAGGCCGAGAAGGAGATCGAGCGGTTCCGCGCCGAGAAGGTCCTCCAGGCCGCCGCCGGCCTGGCCCAGGGCGCCCAGGACGTCCGGGGCACCGCCCTGGTCACCGGGCAGGTCCCGGACGGCACCTCCGCCGACGACCTGCGCAAGCTGGTGCTGGACGTGCGCGGCCGCATCCCGGGCGACCGCCCGGCGGTGGTCGCCCTGTTCACCACCGCGGGCGGCCGCCCGCTGACCGTGATCGCCACCAACGAGGCCGCCCGTGAGCGCGGCCTGAAGGCCGGCGACCTGGTCCGCACCGCCGCCAAGACCCTCGGCGGCGGGGGCGGCGGCAAGCCGGACGTGGCCCAGGGCGGCGGGCAGAACCCGGACGCCATCGGCGACGCCATCGCCGCCGTCGAGCGGCTCGTCGGCGAGACGGCCTGATGCGACGCGGCCGCCGCCTCGCGATCGACGTCGGGGACGCCCGGATCGGGGTCGCCTCCTGCGACCCCGACGGGGTCCTCGCCACCCCGGTGGAGACCGTGCCGGGACGCGATGTCCCGGCCGCCCACCGGCGGCTGCGGCTGATCGTGGCGGAGTACGAACCGCTGGAGATCGTCGTCGGGCTCCCGCGCTCGCTCAGCGGGCGCGAGGGTCCGGCCGCGGCCAAGGTCCGCGCCTTCGCCCGCACCCTGGCCCAGGGCGTCGCCCCGGTCCCGGTCCGGCTGGTGGACGAGCGGATGACCACCGTCACGGCCGGCCAGCGGCTGCGGTCCTCCGGCGTGAACTCCAAGAAGGGTCGCTCCGTCATCGACCAGGCGGCCGCTGTGATCATCCTTCAGAACGCTCTTGAGTCCGAACGGGTATCGGGTAATCCGCCCGGAGAGAGCGTCGAAGTGGTCATCTGATCGCGGTACGGTAACGTTCCGCGCGACGCGGCGGCGTTCGAACATCCGCTGTGCACGACGTAGAGGCGGATCGTCCGGACGCCTCGCGGCTGTTTGGGGATCGATGACTGATTATGGCCGGAGCCACGGCTCCGAACCGTGGCACCCCGAGGACCCGGCCCACCGGGACCAGGGGTGGGAAGGTCAGCAGGCGGCCTACCACCAGCACGCGCAGGGCCAGTACGGCGACGGCTCCCAGGACCCTTACGGGCAGCAGCCGCAGGGCTACGGCGACCAGCAGCAGTACGGCGAGCAGCAGGGCTACGCCGGGCAGCACTACGGTGACCAGGGCGGATACCCCCAGCAGCAGGGCTACGGCGAGCAGCAGGGCTACCCCCAGCAGCAGTACCCGTCGCAGGGGTACGGCGACCCGCACGCGGCCCAGCAGGGCTACGGGGGCTGGGACACCGGGCGGCAGACGGCGATGCCCTACGCGGCGCCCGCCCCGGCCGTCGCCGACCTCTACGCGGCCGCCCCCGACCCGTACGCCACCGGCGGGACCCCGGACCTCTACGGCACCCCCGAGGCGTACCCGCCGCCGCAGCCCCCCGGCCACCGCCAGGCCCCGGCGCCCGAGGCCGCGCCCCGGGACGAGGACCCGCACCCCTTCTTCTCCGACGGCGACGACGACCGGGACGACGGCCGGGGCGACCGCTACGGCGGTGGCGGCGGCGCCGATGACGGTGACGACGACGAGCCGGCCGGTGCGCCCGGCGGCGGGCGGCGCCAGCCGAAGAAGAAAAAGAAGAGCCGCAACGGGCTGGCCTGCTCCTTCGTCGCCCTGGTGCTGCTCGGCGGCGCCGGCGGCGTCACCTACTTCGGCTACCAGTTCTGGCAGGGCCGCGGCCAGATCGAGGACTTCGCGGGCGACGGGGCCGGCGAGGTCCAGGTGGAGATCCCCAAGGGCGCCACCGGCGCCCAGATCGGCCAGATCCTCAAACGCGAGGGCGTGGTCAAGAGCGTCGACGCCTTCATCCGCGCCCAGGGCGACAACCCGCGCGGCACCTCCATCCAGGAGGGCAGCTACCTCCTGAAGAAGGAGATGTCCGGCAAGGCCGCGGTCACCCTGATGCTCAGCGACGCCAGCCGGAACAACATGATCTTCCGCGAGGGCATGCGGAACGTCGACATCTACAAGGCCATCGACACCCGGCTCGACCTGAAGGCCGGCACCACCGCCAAGGTCGCCAAGGAGCAGGGCGCCGACCTCGGCCTGCCCGAGTGGGCCAGGCAGCGCCAGGGCGTCAAGGACCCGCTGGAGGGCTTCCTCTTCCCGTCGTCCTACCCGGTGGCCAAGGGCAGCAAGCCGGAGGCCGTCCTGCGCAAGATGGTCACCCGCGCCAACACCGAGTACGCCAAGGCCGACGTCGAGGGCCAGGCGTCCAAGCTGGGGCTCAAATCGCCCTTCGACCTGGTCACGGTCGCCAGCCTGGTCCAGGTCGAGGGCAAGTACAAGCACGACTTCGACAAGGTGGCGCGGGTCGTCTACAACCGGCTCAAGCCGGAGAACATGGAGACCGTCGGCCGGCTGGAGTTCGACTCCACGGTCAACTACCTCAAGGCCTCCAGCACCCTGGACATCGGCGCCGTCGACGACCTCCGCAAGATCGACGACCCGTACAACACCTACAACGTCAAGGGGCTGCCGCCCGGCCCGATCAGCAACCCCGGCGGCGAGGCGCTGCACTCGGCGCTCAAGCCCACCCCCGGCCCCTGGTACTACTTCGTCTCCATCAACTCGGAGAAGACCCTGTTCGCCGTCACCAACGCCGAGCACGAGAGGAACCGGGCCGAGTACGAGAAGGAACGGAAGAAGGACGACGAATGACGGCCCGCCGCGCCGCCGTCCTCGGCTCGCCGATCGCCCACTCGCTCTCCCCGGTGCTGCACCGCGCCGCCTACGCCGACCTGGGCCTGCACCACTGGAGCTACGAGGCCCACGAGGTGGACGAGGCCGCGCTGCCCGGGTTCATCGAGCGGCTGGACGGCAGCTGGGGCGGGCTGTCGCTGACCATGCCGCTCAAGCGGGCCGTCATACCCCTGCTGGACGAGATCAGCGAGACCGCCGCCTCCGTGGAGGCCGTCAACACCGTGGTGCTCCGCTCCGACGGGCGCCGCACCGGCGACAACACCGACATCCCCGGACTGATCGCCGCACTGCGCGAACGCGGGGTGGAGGGCGTGCCGTCCGCCGCGGTGCTGGGCGCCGGGGCCACCGCCTCCTCCGCGCTCGCCGCGCTGGCCAAGATATGCGCCGGGCCGGTCACCGCCTACGTCCGCAGCCGGGCCCGCGCCGAGGAGATGCTCGGCTGGGGGGAGCGGCTGGGGGTGCGGGTGCGCACCGCCCCCTGGGAGGACGCCGAGCGGGCCCTCGCCGAGCCGCTGGTCGTCGCCACCACCCCGGCCGGGGCCACCGACGCCCTCGCAGCCGCCGTACCTGACACAGTCGGCACCCTCTTCGACGTGCTCTACCACCCCTGGCCCACCGCCCTGGCCGCCGCCTGGTCGGCCCGCGGCGAAGCCGTACTCGGCGGGCTGGACCTCCTCGTCCACCAGGCAGTGCTGCAGGTGGAGCAGATGACCGGCAAGGCCCCCGCCCCGCTCGCGGTGATGCGCGCGGCCGGCGAGAGGGCGCTGGGCTCGCGCTGAATTCCCCGTCCCGCCTGCTGGACCGGCATTCGGACACCGCCGCGCGCCGTGGGAGGATCAGGGGAGGCGGGCCAGGGCCGCGCACCCGGTCGCGCCGTCGCAGTCGAGGCGCGAACACGAGGAGCACCGTTGAGCAGGTTGCGCTGGCTGACCGCGGGGGAGTCCCACGGCCCCGCACTGGTGGCGACGCTGGAGGGCCTTCCGGCCGGCGTGCCGATCACCACGGAGATGGTGGCGGACCACCTGGCCCGCCGGCGCCTGGGCTATGGGCGCGGTGCCCGGATGAAGTTCGAGCGCGACGAGGTCACCTTCCTCGGCGGCGTACGGCACGGCCTCACCATGGGCTCCCCGGTCGCCGTGATGGTCGGCAACACCGAGTGGCCCAAGTGGGAGAAGGTCATGGCGGCCGACCCGGTCGACCCGGCCGAGCTCGCCGAGTCCGCCCGCAACGCCCCGCTGACCCGCCCCCGCCCCGGCCACGCCGACCTCGCCGGGATGCAGAAGTACGGCTTCGACGAGGCCCGCCCGGTGCTGGAGCGCGCCTCCGCCCGGGAGACCGCGGCCCGGGTCGCGCTCGGCGCGGTCGCCCGCTCCTACCTCAAGGAGACCGCGGGCATCGAGATCGTCTCCCATGTGGTGGAGCTGGCCGCGGCCAAGGCCCCCTACGGCGTCTACCCGGCCCCGGCCGACGTGGAGAAGCTGGACGCCGACCCGGTGCGCTGCCTGGACGCCGACGCGAGCAAGGCGATGGTGGCCGAGATCGACCAGGCCCACAAGGACGGCGACACCCTCGGCGGGGTGGTCGAGGTGCTGGCGTACGGGGTGCCGGTCGGCCTCGGCTCGCACGTCCACTGGGACCGCCGCCTGGACGCCCGGCTGGCCGCCGCGCTGATGGGCATCCAGGCCATCAAGGGCGTGGAGGTCGGCGACGGCTTCGAGCTGGCCCGCGTCCCCGGCTCCCAGGCCCATGACGAGATCATCGCCACCGACGAGGGCGTGCGCCGCTCCTCCGGCCGCTCCGGCGGCACCGAGGGCGGGCTGACCACCGGTGAGCTGCTGCGGGTGCGGGCCGCGATGAAGCCCATCGCCACCGTGCCGCGCGCCCTGAAGACCATCGACGTCGCCACCGGTGAGGAGGCCGCCGCCCACCACCAGCGCTCCGACGTCTGCGCGGTGCCGGCCGCCGGAATCGTCGCCGAGGCGATGGTCGCCCTGGTCCTCGCCGACGCGGTCGCCGAGAAGTTCGGCGGCGACAGCGTGGCCGAGACCCGGCGCAACGTCACCTCCTACCTCGACCACCTGCGCATCCGGTGAGCAGCGGCCCGCTGATCGTGCTGGTCGGGCCGATGGGCTCCGGCAAGTCCACGGTGGGCGCGCTGCTGGCCGAACGGCTCGGCGCGCCCTACCGGGACACCGACGCCGACATCGTCGCCGCCCAGGGCCGGGAGATCTCCGACATCTTCCTGGACGAGGGGGAGGAGCACTTCCGCGCCCTGGAGCGGGCCGCGGTGGCCGCCGCCCTCGCCGAGCACCCGGGTGTGCTCGCCCTCGGCGGCGGGGCGGTGCTGGACCCCGGCACCCGCGCCCTGCTGGCCGGCCGGCCGGTCGCCTACCTCTCGATGGACGTCGAGGAGGCGGTACGGCGGGTCGGCCTCGGCGCCGCCCGCCCGCTGCTCGCCGTCAACCCCCGCCGCCAGTGGCGCGAACTGATGGACGCCCGCCGCCACCTCTACACCGAGGTGGCCCGGGTCGTGGTCGCCACCGACGAGCGGACGCCCGACGAGGTCGCGCAGGCGATCCTCGACGCACTGGAGCTGAAGGACGTATGACCGACCAGACCGAAACCGCGACCGGTTCCGCCGTCACCCGTATCCAGGTCGGCGGCACGGCCGGCACCGACGCCTACGAGGTGCTGGTCGGCCGGCAGCTCCTGGGCGAGCTGGCCGGGCTGATCGGCCCGGGCGCCAAGCGGGTCGCCGTGATCCACCCCGAGGCGCTGGCCGAGACCGGCGAGGCGCTGCGCGCAGACCTCGCCGACCAGGGCTTCGAGGCGGTCGCCGTGCAGGTGCCCAACGCCGAGGAGGCCAAGACCGCCGAGGTCGCCGCCTACTGCTGGAAGGCGCTCGGCCAGACCGGCTTCACCCGCAGCGACGTCATCGTGGGCGTGGGCGGCGGGGCCACCACCGACCTGGCCGGCTTCGTCGCGGCCAGCTGGCTGCGCGGGGTGCGCTGGATCGCCGTACCGACCACCGTGCTCGGCATGGTGGACGCGGCCGTCGGCGGCAAGACCGGCATCAACACCGCCGAGGGCAAGAACCTGGTCGGCGCCTTCCACCCGCCGGCCGGGGTGCTCTGCGACCTGGCCGCGCTGGAGTCGCTGCCGGTCAACGACTACGTGAGCGGGCTGGCCGAGATCATCAAGGCCGGGTTCATCGCCGACCCGGCCATCCTGGACCTCATCGAGGCCGACCCGGCCGCCGCCCGCACCCCGGCCGGGCCGCACACCGCCGAGCTGATCGAGCGGTCCATCCGGGTCAAGGCCGAGGTGGTCTCCAGCGACCTCAAGGAGTCCGGGCTCCGGGAGATCCTCAACTACGGCCACACCCTGGCGCACGCCATCGAGAAGAACGAGCGCTACAAGTGGCGGCACGGCGCCGCGGTCTCCGTCGGCATGGTCTTCGCCGCCGAGCTGGGCCGGCTGGCCGGGCGGCTGGACGACGCCACCGCCGACCGGCACCGCGCGGTGCTGGAGTCCGTGGGGCTGCCGCTCACCTACCGCGGCGACCAGTGGCCCAAGCTGCTGCAGACCATGAAGGTGGACAAGAAGTCCCGCGGCGACCTGCTGCGCTTCATCGTGCTGGACGGCCTGGCCCGGCCCACCGTCCTGGAGGGCCCCGACCCGGCCGTGCTGGTCGCCGCCTACGGCGAGGTCTCGGCGTGAGCCGCCGGGTGCTGGTCCTCAACGGCCCCAACCTCGGCCGGCTCGGCTCCCGGGAGCCCGACGTCTACGGCGCCACCTCCTACGCCGGACTGGTCGACGCCTGCCAGACCCTCGGCAAGGAACTGGGCTTCGACGTCGAGGTCCGGGAGACCAACGACGAGGGCGAGCTGGTGCGCTGGCTGCACGAGGCCGCCGACGGCTCGCTGCCGGTGGTCATCAACCCCGGGGCGTTCACGCACTACTCGTACGCCATGCGGGACGCGGCCGCCCAGCGCACCGCCCCGCTGATCGAGGTGCACATCTCCAACCCGTACGCCCGCGAGGAGTTCCGGCACACCTCGGTGATCGCCGCGGTGGCCAGCGGCACGGTGGCCGGCTTCGGCATCGGCTCCTACCGGCTCGCCCTGCGCGCCCTCGCCGAGGAGCTCGACGGCTGACCCGCCCCCCCCGGGCACCTTCCCCGCCCCCCGGCCGTTGCCACCGGTGAAGGGCGGGGACGGTACGGTTCGGTGACGGGCCGTCCGAACGGACGCCCGAGTGTCAGCCGTACGAGACGAAAGTGGACCGGATGCAGCACGCAGTGGGGGCCCCGCTGCCGCCGCCCCACCAGCCGGGGTACGCGGCCCACGACTGGGCCGGCCGGCCCGGCCCGCAGCCCGCGACCCCGCCCGGAGTGCCCCTCCCCCCGGCCGGCGTCCCCGCCCCGCCCCCCGGCCCGGCGCCCTCCGCCCCGCCCCCGCCGCCCGCGCAGCCCCCTGCCTCCCCGCAGTGGACGCCGCCGGCCTCCACCGAGCCCACCGGGGACTACCGACTGGCCCCCGCCGCCCCGGTCGCCCTCCCCCTCCCGCCGCCCACCGGCCCGTCCACCGGCACCGCCACCCTCGCCGTGCTGCTGATCGGCCCGGCCGGCGCGGGCAAGACCACCGTCGCCCGGCACTGGGCGGCCGGCCGGCAGGTGCCCACGGCGCACATCAGCCTGGACGACGTCCGCGAATGGGTGTGCTCCGGCTTCGCCGACCCGCAGTCCGGCTGGAACGACCAGTCCGAGGCGCAGTACCGCCTCGCCCGCCGCACCTGCGGCTTCGCCGCCCGCAACTTCCTGGCCAACGGCATCTCCTGCATCCTGGACGACGCCGTCTTCCCCGACCGCCCGGTCGTCGGCCTCGGCGGCTGGAAGCGCCACGTCGGCCCGGGACTCCTCCCCGTGGTCCTGCTGCCCGGCCTGGAGATCGTCCTGGAGCGCAACGCCGAGCGCAGCGGCAACCGCCGCCTCTCCGACGAGGAGGTCGCCGGCATCCACGGCCGGATGGTCGGCTGGTACGGCTCGGGCCTCCCGATCATCGACAACTCCACCTACGACGTGGAGACCACCGCCCGCGTCCTGGACGAGGTCCTGGCCCGCGCCATCGCCGAGTCCTGAAGGCCCCGGCGAGGGCCGGGGACGGGGGCGGGGTGCGGGTGGCCTTCACGGCTGCCCGCACCCCGGCCCGTGTCCGTCCGCGGCCTGCCCGGCCGGCCTCGGCCCGCCGTCCCGCGAGGCGCTTACCGCGAGGGTTTACCCGGGCTCAACTCCTGGACTGACGAAGTGACCTTGCCCCGGTGGGAGTCTTCCCTCGGCGCCGCGAAGGGCGGCGGCCGCGGCGGAGAGCCGCGAGAAGGCAGGGGGAAAGACATGGCAGTCACCAGGAGCCGCGTCGCCATCGCGGCGGCAGGCGGGTTGCTCATGCTCGCCACGGGCGTGGGCACGGCCGAGGCGGGATCGGCGGCGCCGGAGGCCTCGCGCTTCGCCCGGCAGGCCGAGTCCGCGCAGCTGACCCGTGCGCAGACCACCGCGCTGCAGTCGGAGGTGAACGGCTATCTGAAGGGGATGGGCGGGACCCAGGTCGCGCTCAACAAGATCGACCTCGACGGCAGGGGCGAGGTCCTCGTCGCCCTGCCCGGCGAGGCCCGCCCGCGCGACTTCGCCTCCGGCGACGGGACGCGCGTCGTCGCCGACCCGTGTCTGGACACTCCGGGCGTGTCGGGGAACTTCTGCGCCTACAAGGAGTCGGGCTTCCGCGGGACCATCATCCGGATGTGGCAGTGCGGGACGAGGTACTACGTGTCCACCTGGGGGAGGGGCGGTTCCTGGGTCAACGACCAGACCCGCGGCCTGGAGAGCCGCCGGGCCAGGATGTACAACCCCAACGGCACCCTGATCTACCGGACGCCGGTGCCCTACAGCTCGGACTCCACGGGCGACTGGCAGCCCGTCCGCTCCGTCATCCCCTGCGGCTAGGGATCGGGTGACGCCGCGGTCCGGGCCGGCGGCCTCCGCGGGCCGCCGACCCGGACCATCGCGGCGCGGGGCGCGGCCGGGCGCGGGCGCTGAGGGGCGCGTAGGGGGGAGGGGCGCCGGGGGAGGGCGCGGGGTGGGGGCGTGTTCCGGGCGGGGTGCGCCCACTCGGACCCGTCCGACCTGCCGGGGCGCCCTGGCGACCGTACGCTCGACTCATGCCTGACGTCTTTGCGGACCGCCGCGGGCGGCTGCGCGACCGGTGCGCGGCGGCCGGTTCCGCGGCGGCGCTCGTCTCCCGCCCCGCCAACGTCCGCTACCTCGCGGGCGGTGCGCCGCCCGGCGCGGTGCTGCTGCTCGGCACCGACGGCGATGCGCTGCTCTGCCCGGGGACGCCCACCGGCGACCCGGTGGAGGGGCGGCTCGACGAGGCGCTGCGGGTCACCGTGCTGCCCGCCGCGGGGGCCGACCCGGTGGTGGCCGCCGCCGCGCTGGCGCAGTCCTCGGGGGCCGAGGGGCTGGCGGTGGAGGAGCACCATCTGAGCGTGGCCCGGCACCGGGCCATGTCGGCCGAGGCGCCCCGGGTGCGGCTGACGGACCTGGCGGGCGCGGTCGAGCAGGAGCGGATCGTCAAGGACGAGGACGAGATCACCTGCCTCCGGATCGCCGCGGAGATCACCGACCAGGCGCTGGGGGAGCTGCTGGAGTCGATCCTGGTGGGCCGCACCGAGCGGCATCTGGCGCTGGAGCTGGAACGCCGGCTGGTGGACCACGGCGCGGACGGCCCCGCCTTCGCCACCTCGGTGGCCACCGGGCCGCACGCCGGGCGGCGCGGCCACCGGCCGTCCGACCGGCGGGTGGAGGAGGGGGACTTCCTCTCCGTCTGCCTGGGCGCCGACTACCGCGGCTACCGCTGCGAGATCGGCCGCACCTTCGTGATCGGCACCTCGCCCGCGGACTGGCAGATCGAGCTGTACGACCTGGTCTTCGCCGCCCAGCGGGCCGCCCGGGAGGCGCTGCTGCCCGGCACCGAGTACCGCGAGGTGGACCGGGTGGCCCGGCAGATGCTGGACTCGGCGGGGTACGGCGAGGGACTCGCGCCGCTGCTCGGGCACGGGGTGGGCCTGGAAATCCAGGAGGACCCTCAGTTGGCACCCGACGCCATGGGTAAACTGGACGCTTGCGTGCCGGTCACCGTCGAACCGGGGGTCCACCTCCCGGGCCGGGGCGGGGTCCGGATCGATGACACGCTCGTCGTGCGCCACGAGGCGGACGGCGGCCCCGAGCTACTCACCATCACGACCAAGGAGCTGCTCGCGCTGTAGCGCGAACACCGCGGCTCCCGGTCGTCCGCCAGCGTCAGTCCAGGAGATTCCGCAACCGTGGCTTCCACGAACGACCTCAAGAACGGCATGGTGCTCAAGCTCGACAACGACCAGCTCTGGTCCGTCGTCGAGTTCCAGCACGTCAAGCCCGGCAAGGGCCCCGCCTTCGTGCGCACCAAGCTCAAGAACGTGCTCTCCGGCAAGATCGTCGACAAGACCTTCAACGCCGGTGTGAAGGTCGAGACGGCCACCGTCGACCGCCGCGACATGCAGTTCTCGTACATGGACGGCGACTACTTCGTCTTCATGGACATGCAGACCTACGACCAGCTGCACGTCTCCCGCGCCGCCGTCGGCGACGCCGCCAACTTCCTGATCGAGGGCTTCACCGCCACCGTCGCCACGCACGAGGGCGAGGTGCTCTACGTCGAGCTGCCGGCCGCCGTCGAGCTGACCATCCAGGAGACCGAGCCGGGCGTCCAGGGCGACCGCTCCACCGGTGGCACCAAGCCCGCCATCCTGGAGACCGGCCACCAGATCGCGGTCCCGCTCTTCATCACCACCGGTGAGAAGATCAAGGTCGACACCCGCACCAGCGACTACCTCGGCCGGGTGAACAGCTAACCGTGGCCGCTCGGAACACGGCCCGCAAGCGCGCCTTCCAGATCCTGTTCGAGGCCGACCAGCGCGACACCTCCGCGCGGGAGGTGCTCGGGGACTGGATCCGGCACGCCCGGTCCGACGACCGGCAGCCCCCGGTCAGCGAGTACACGATGGAGCTGGTCGAGGGGTACGCCGACCACGCGGGCCGGATCGACGAGCTGATCTCGTCCTACGCGGTCGGCTGGACCCTGGACCGGATGCCGGTGGTGGACCGCAACATCCTGCGCCTCGGTACGTACGAGCTGGTCTGGGTGGACGGTACGCCGGACGCGGTGGTGATCGACGAGGCGGTGCAGCTCGCCAAGGAGTTCTCCACCGACGACTCCCCGTCCTTCGTCAACGGCCTGCTGGCCCGCTTCAAGGACCTGAAGCCCTCGCTGCGCAGGGACTGACCCCTGGACGGCGGCAGAACGGCCCGCGGCGCGCTTGCGCGCCGCGGGCCGTTCTCGTGTCCGCCGGATGGCGGCGAAGACGACGGCGCCGGGTGCGGTGAGCGGGTCGAGACCGCTCACCGCACCCGGCGGCAACGTTTCTGCTGAGGCTGCTGTGACAGCTGTGGTGCTGGTGACAGGAGGGGCGGGACCGGGAGGCCGGTCTCAGGCGTCCTGCTCGTGGGCGACGGCCCGGCGGGCGTCCGCGTCCAGCACGCCCCAGCTGATCAGCTGGTCGGTCAGCACCGACGGCGACTGGTCGTAGATGACCGCGAGGGTGCGCAGGTCGTCCTGGCGGATCGACAGCACCTTGCCGTTGTAGTCGCCGCGCTGGGACTGGATGGTCGCCGCGTACCGCTGGAGCGGGCCCGCCTTCTCCGCCGGGACGTGGGCGAGGCGCTCCAGGTCCAGCACGAGCTTCGGCGGCGGCTCGGCGGCACCGCCGGGCGTCGTCCCCGGCAGCAGCTCCTGCACCGGGACACCGTAGAAGTCGGCCAGCTCGGCCAGGCGCTGCACGGTCACGGCACGGTCGCCGCGCTCGTAGGAGCCCACCACCACGGCCTTCCAACGGCCCTGGGACTTCTCCTCCACACCGTGGAGGGAGAGGCCCTGCTGGGTGCGGATGGCGCGGAGCTTGGCCCCGAGCTGTTTTGCGTATTCGCTGGACATATAGCTCCCGGGACGCTGTGAACAACTTTGCGGCCTCGCCGCTCGGCTGGTAACTCACTGTGAGGTTACGCAGCGTTACTTGGCCCCGTCAAGCCGGAGAGGTCCTACCGGCTGCCGTCCCCACCCCGGACGGACCCCCTCCGACGTGCTGGTACGGTGGGTGGCGCACATCAGACGTCCTTTAAGATCCGTCCCGTGAGGCGGAGAAGGAGGTCCGCTTCGTATGGACGCGAACCAGCAGACCGATGCCGCACGCCCCGTCCTTGAGGGCCCGGACATCGCGCGGGTACTGACCCGCATCGCCCACGAGATCGTCGAGCGCGCCAAGGGCGCCGACGACGTGGTGCTCCTCGGCATCCCCACCCGCGGGGTGTTCCTCGCCCGCCGGCTGGCGGAGAAGCTCCAGCAGATCACCGGCAGGCCCGTGCCGGTCGGCTCGCTGGACATCACCATGTACCGCGACGACCTGCGCATGCGGCCCGCCCGCGCCATCGGCCGCACCGAGATCCCCGCCGACGGCGTCGACGGCCGGCTGGTCGTCCTCGTCGACGACGTGCTGTTCTCCGGACGCACCATCCGCGCCGCCCTCGACGCGCTCGGCGACATCGGCCGCCCCCGCGCCGTCCAGCTCGCCGTGCTGGTCGACCGAGGCCACCGCGAGCTGCCGATCCGCGCCGACTACGTGGGCAAGAACCTCCCCACCTCGCTGCGGGAGGCCGTCAAGGTCCAGCTCGCCGAGGAGGACGGCCGGGACGCCGTGCTGCTCGGGGTGCGCGAGGCCGCCCCGGCCGGCGAACGCTAGCCCCCTTCCCGTACCCCCCCGCAGGACGTACGGACGGGCCCCCGGCGCGGCGCACCGCGCCCCCGTGTGCCCGCACGCCTCCGCGCACCCTGACGCGAACCTGGAGTAACCCCCGATGCTGCGCCACCTCATCTCGGCCGCCGACCTCACCCGCGACGACGCCGTGCAGATCCTCGACACCGCCGAGGAGATGGCCCGGGTCGCCGACCGGCCGATCAAGAAGCTGCCCACGCTGCGCGGCCGGACCGTGGTCAACCTCTTCTTCGAGGACTCCACCCGGACCCGGATCTCCTTCGAGGCCGCCGAGAAGCGGCTCTCCGCCGACGTCATCAACTTCAGTGCCAAGGGCTCCTCGGTCTCCAAGGGCGAATCGCTCAAGGACACCGCGCAGACCCTGGAGGCGATGGGCGTGGACGCCGTCGTCATCCGGCACGGCGCCTCCGGCGCCCCCTACCGCCTCGCCACCTCCGGCTGGATCGACGCGGCCGTCATCAACGCCGGCGACGGCACCCACCAGCACCCCACCCAGGCCCTGCTGGACGCCTTCAC
Organism: Streptomyces lichenis; assembly: GCF_023218175.1. Lineage (GTDB taxonomy): Bacteria > Actinomycetota > Actinomycetes > Streptomycetales > Streptomycetaceae > Streptomyces > Streptomyces lichenis. The sequence goes on from NZ_JALPTH010000032.1 coordinate 74,553, forward strand.
CCTCCGCCGCCGCCTGGTCGGCCACGACACCGGGCTCGGCCGCGACCTGGCCGGCAAGCGGGTCGTCATCGTCGGCGACATCCTGCACAGCCGGGTCGCCCGCTCCAACGTCGACCTGCTGCACACCCTGGGCGCCGAGGTGGTCCTGGTCGCCCCGCCCACCCTGCTCCCGGTCGGCGTCACCAACTGGCCCTGCGAGGTCTCGTACGACCTCGACTCCGCCCTCGCCAAGTGCGACGCGGTGATGATGCTGCGGGTCCAGCGCGAGCGGATGAACGCGGCCTTCTTCCCCACCGAGCGCGAGTACTCGCGCCGCTACGGCCTGGACGGCGACCGGATGGCCAAGCTCCCCGAGCACGCCATCGTGATGCACCCCGGCCCCATGGTCCGCGGCATGGAGATCACCGCCCAGGTCGCCGACTCCCCGCGCTGCACCGCGATCGAGCAGGTCGCCAACGGCGTCTCCATCCGCATGGCCGTCCTCTACCTGCTGCTCGGCGGCAACGAGTCCGCCGCCTGACCCCCTTCGTACCGAGGAGAGCACGAACGATGAGCAAGACCCTGATCCGCGGTGCGCAGGTGCTCGGCGGCGACGTCCAGGACGTGCTGGTCGACGGCGAGACCATCGCCGCGACCGGCACCGGCCTGCCCGCCGGCGACGCCACCGTCATCGAGGCCGAGGGGCGGATCCTGCTGCCCGGCCTGGTCGACCTGCACACCCATCTGCGCGAGCCCGGCCGCGAGGACTCCGAGACCGTCCTCACCGGCACCCGGGCCGCCGCCACCGGCGGCTTCACCTCGGTGTTCGCCATGGCCAACACCTTCCCCGTCGCCGACACCGCCGGTGTGGTCGAGCAGGTCTACCGGCTCGGCCGCGAGCACGGCTACTGCGACGTCCAGCCCATCGGCGCCGTCACCGTCGGCCTGGAGGGCCGCAAGCTCGCCGAGCTGGGCGCCATGCACGACTCGGCCGCCGGGGTCACCGTCTTCTCCGACGACGGCAAGTGCGTGGACGACGCGGTGATCATGCGGCGCGCCCTGGAGTACGTGAAGGCCTTCGGCGGCGTCGTCGCCCAGCACGCCCAGGAGCCCCGGCTCACCGAGGGCGCCCAGATGAACGAGGGCACCGTCTCCGCCGAGCTGGGCCTCGGCGGCTGGCCCGCCGTCGCCGAGGAGTCGATCATCGCCCGGGACGTGCTGCTCGCCGAGCACGTCGGCTCCCGGCTGCACATCTGCCACCTCTCCACCGCCGGCTCGGTCGACATCGTCCGCTGGGCCAAGTCCCGCGGCATCGACGTCACCGCCGAGGTCACCCCGCACCACCTGCTCCTCACCGACGAGCTGGTGCGCAGCTACAACCCGGTCTACAAGGTCAACCCGCCGCTGCGCACCGAGCGCGACGTCCTCGCCCTGCGCCAGGCGCTGGCCGACGGCACCATCGACATCGTGGCCACCGACCACGCCCCGCACCCGCACGAGGACAAGGACTGCGAATGGGCCGCCGCCGCCATGGGCATGGTCGGCCTGGAGACCGCGCTCTCCGTCGTCCAGCAGACCATGGTGGAGACCGGCCTCCTCGACTGGGCCGGCGTCGCCGACCGGATGTCCTTCGCCCCGGCCCGCATCGGCCGCGCCACCGGCCACGGACGCCCCGTCTCGGCTGGTGAGCCCGCCAACCTCACCCTGGTCGATCCGGCATACCGTGGAACCGTGGACCCCGCGGGCTTCGCCTCCCGCAGCCGCAACACCCCCTACGAGGGCCGCGAGCTGCCGGGGCGCGTCACCCACACCTTCCTGCGGGGCCGGGCGACGCTCATGGACGGGAAGCTGGCGTGACACCTGCACTGATCGACAACACCCCCGCACTGGCCGCGTTGGCCGCCGAGCAGAAGTCGGCGGAGGTCACCGACTGGGCCGCCCGGCTCGGCTGGGTCGCCGGGCTGGTGCTCTTCGTCGCCCTGGTCTACTGGCTGATGCGGCAGGGCTGGACATGGCGCGGCAGCCTCCAGTCGGACCTGCCCGAGCTGCCCGAGGCACCGGACGCGCCCGGCGCGCCCCGGCTCACGATGAGCGGCCGCTACCACGGCTCCACCACCGCCGGGCAGTGGCTGGACCGGATCGTCGCCCATGGACTGGGTACCCGCAGCCGGGTGGAGCTGACCCTCACCGACGCCGGGCTCACCGCCGTACGCCCCGGGGCCCAGGACTTCTTCGTCCCCGCCGGGCAGCTGCGCGGCGCGCGCCTGGACAAGGGGATCGCCGGCAAGGTGCTCGCCGAGGGCGGCCTGCTGGTCGTCACCTGGGAGCACGGCGGCCGGCTGCTGGACTCCGGCTTCCGCTCCGACACCGCCGCCGAGCACACCGCCTGGGTCGAGGCCATCGGCCCCGTCGACATGAACGAGATCACCGCTACCAAGGAAGGCGCCGCACGATGACGACCGCCCTCACCCGGGGGGCCGCCAAGGCCCCCGCCGTACTCGTCCTGGAGGACGGCCGCACCTTCCGCGGCCGCGCCTACGGGGCCGTGGGGGAGACCTTCGGCGAGGCCGTGTTCTCCACCGGGATGACCGGCTACCAGGAGACGCTGACCGACCCCTCGTACCACCGGCAGGTCGTCGTCATGACCGCCCCGCACGTCGGCAACACCGGGGTCAACGACGAGGACCCCGAGTCGAAGCGCATCTGGGTCTCCGGCTATGTGGTGCGCGACCCCGCCCGGACCACCTCCTCCTGGCGCTCCCGCCGCACCCTGGACGAGGAGCTGGCCGCCCAGGGCGTCGTCGGCATCTCCGGGGTGGACACCCGCGCGCTCACCCGCCATCTGCGCGAGCGCGGCGCCATGCGGGTCGGCATCTTCTCCGGCGAGGCGCTGGCCGACGAGGCCGCCCTGCTCGCCCGGGTGCAGGACGCCCCGCAGATGAAGGGCGCCGACCTGGCCGCCGAGGTCGCCACCAAGGAGCCCTACGTCGTCCCCGCGATCGGTGCGAAGAAGTTCACCGTCGCCGCCGTGGACCTGGGCATCAAGGGCATGACCCCGCACCGGATGGCCGAGCGCGGCATCGAGGTGCACGTGCTGCCCGCCACCGCCACCGCCGAGGACGTCTACGCGGTCGACCCGGACGGGGTGTTCTTCTCCAACGGCCCCGGCGACCCGGCCACCGCCGACGGACCGGTCTCCGTGATGCGGGCCGTGCTGGAGCGCTCCACCCCGCTGTTCGGCATCTGCTTCGGCAACCAGATCCTCGGCCGCGCGCTGGGCTTCGGCACCTACAAGCTGAAGTACGGCCACCGGGGCATCAACCAGCCGGTGCAGGACCGCACCACCGGCAAGGTCGAGGTCACCGCGCACAACCACGGCTTCGCCGTGGACGCGCCCCTGGACGCCGTCTCCGACACCCCCTACGGCCGCGCCGAGGTCTCCCACGTCTGCCTGAACGACGACGTGGTGGAGGGCCTGCGGCTGCTGGACCGGCCCGCCTTCAGCGTCCAGTACCACCCCGAGGCGGCGGCCGGCCCGCACGACGCCGCGTACCTGTTCGACCGGTTCGTTTCAATGATGCAGACCGCCCTGATGGAGGCCGAGCGTGCCTAAGCGCACCGATATCCAGTCCGTCCTGGTCATCGGCTCCGGCCCGATCGTCATCGGCCAGGCCGCGGAGTTCGACTACTCCGGCACCCAGGCCTGCCGCGTCCTCAAGGCCGAGGGCCTGCGGGTCATCCTGGTCAACTCCAACCCGGCCACGATCATGACCGACCCGGAGATCGCCGACGCCACCTACGTCGAGCCGATCACCCCCGAGTTCGTCGAGAAGATCATCGCCAAGGAGCGCCCGGACGCCCTGCTGCCCACCCTGGGCGGCCAGACCGCGCTCAACACCGCGATCTCCATGCACGAGCAGGGCGTCCTGGAGAAGTACGGCGTCGAGCTGATCGGCGCCAATGTGGAGGCCATCCACAAGGGTGAGGACCGCGACCTCTTCAAGGGCGTCGTGGAGGCCGTACGGGAGAAGATCGGGCACGGCGAGTCCGCCCGCTCGGTGATCTGCCACTCCATGGACGACGTCCTCAAGGGCGTCGACACCCTCGGCGGCTACCCCGTCGTCGTCCGGCCCTCCTTCACCATGGGCGGCGCCGGCTCCGGCTTCGCCCACGACGAGGACGAGCTGCGCCGCATCGCCGGCCAGGGCCTCACGCTCTCCCCGACCACCGAGGTGCTCCTGGAGGAGTCCATCCTCGGCTGGAAGGAGTACGAGCTGGAGCTGATGCGGGACAAGAACGACAACGTCGTGGTCGTCTGCTCCATCGAGAACTTCGACCCGATGGGCGTGCACACCGGCGACTCCATCACCGTCGCCCCGGCGATGACCCTCACCGACCGCGAGTACCAGCGGCTGCGGGACATCGGCATCGCGATCATCCGCGAGGTCGGCGTGGACACCGGCGGCTGCAACATCCAGTTCGCGGTCGACCCGGAGGACGGCCGGATCATCGTCATCGAGATGAACCCCCGGGTCTCCCGCTCCTCCGCGCTCGCCTCCAAGGCCACCGGCTTCCCGATCGCCAAGATCGCCGCCCGGCTCGCCGTCGGCTACACGCTGGACGAGATCCCCAACGACATCACCGAGAAGACCCCGGCCTCCTTCGAGCCCACCCTCGACTACGTCGTGGTCAAGGCCCCGCGGTTCGCCTTCGAGAAGTTCCCGCAGGCCGACTCCACCCTCACCACCACCATGAAGTCGGTCGGCGAGGCCATGGCCATCGGCCGCAACTTCACCGAGGCCCTGCAGAAGGCGCTGCGCTCGCTGGAGAAGAAGGGCAGCCAGTTCGCCTTCACCGGCGACCCCGGCGACAAGGCCGAGCTGCTGCGCGAGGCGGTCCGCCCCACTGACGGCCGCATCAACACGGTCATGCAGGCCATCCGGGCGGGCGCCACCCCCGAGGAGGTCTTCGACGCTACGAAGATCGACCCCTGGTTCGTGGACCAGCTCTTCCTGATCAAGGAGATCGCCGACGAGCTGGCCGCCGCCGAGCGGCTCGACCCCGAACTGCTCGCCGAGGCCAAGCGGCACGGCTTCTCCGACGCCCAGATCGCCGACATCCGCGGGCTGCGCGAGGACGTGGTCCGCGAGGTCCGCCAGGCCCTCGGCGTCCGCCCGGTCTACAAGACGGTCGACACCTGCGCCGCCGAGTTCGCCGCCAAGACGCCGTACTTCTACTCCTCGTACGACGAGGAGAGCGAGGTCGCGCGGCGCGAGAAGCCCGCCGTGATCATCCTCGGCTCCGGGCCCAACCGCATCGGCCAGGGCATCGAGTTCGACTACTCCTGCGTCCACGCCTCCTTTGCGCTCAGCGAGGCCGGGTACGAGACCGTGATGGTCAACTGCAACCCGGAGACCGTCTCCACCGACTACGACACCTCCGACCGGCTCTACTTCGAGCCGCTCACCCTGGAGGACGTGCTGGAGGTCGTGCACGCCGAGGCGCAGGCCGGCCCCATCGCCGGGGTGGTCGTCCAGCTCGGCGGCCAGACCCCGCTGGGCCTCGCCCAGGCCCTCAAGGACAACGGCGTGCCCGTGGTCGGCACCTCCCCGGAGGCCATCCACGCCGCCGAGGACCGCGGCGCCTTCGGCCGGGTCCTCGCCGAGGCCGGACTGCCCGCCCCCAAGCACGGCACCGCCACCACCTTCGCCGGGGCCAAGGCCATCGCCGACGAGATCGGCTACCCGGTCCTGGTCCGCCCCTCCTATGTGCTCGGCGGCCGGGGCATGGAGATCGTCTACGACGAGACCCGGCTGGAGGCGTACATCGCCGAGTCCACCGAGATCAGCCACGACCGCCCGGTCCTGGTCGACCGCTTCCTCGACGACGCCATAGAGATCGACGTCGACGCGCTCTACGACGGCCACGAGCTCTACCTCGGCGGCGTCATGGAGCACATCGAGGAGGCCGGCATCCACTCCGGCGACTCCGCCTGCGCGCTGCCCCCGATCACCCTCGGCGGCTACGACATCAAGCGGCTGCGCGCCTCCACCGAGGCCATCGCCAAGGGCGTCGGCGTGCGCGGACTGATCAACATCCAGTTCGCCATGGCCGGCGACATCCTCTACGTGCTGGAGGCCAACCCCCGCGCCTCCCGGACCGTGCCCTTCACCTCCAAGGCCACCGCGGTGCCGCTCGCCAAGGCCGCCGCCCGCATCGGGCTCGGCGCCACCATCGCCGAGCTGCGCGAGGAGGGCCTGCTGCCGAAGAGCGGCGACGGCGGCACCCTGCCGCTGGACGCGCCGATCTCCGTCAAGGAGGCCGTGATGCCGTGGACCCGCTTCCGCGACATCTACGGCCGCGGCGTGGACACCATCCTCGGCCCGGAGATGCGCTCCACCGGCGAGGTCATGGGCATCGACGCCGTCTTCGGCACCGCCTACGCCAAGTCGCAGGCCGGCGCCTACGGGCCGCTGCCCACCAAGGGCCGCGCCTTCATCTCGGTCGCCAACCGCGACAAGCGCTCGATGGTCTTCCCGGCCCGCGAGCTGGTCGCCCACGGCTTCGAGCTGATGGCCACCTCCGGCACCGCCGAGGTGCTCAAGCGCAACGGCATCAACGCCACCGTGGTGCGCAAGCAGTCCGAGGGCCCCGGCCCCGACGGCGAGCGGACCATCGTCCAGCTCATCCACGACGGCGAGGTGGACCTCATCGTCAACACCCCGTACGGCACCGGCGGCCGGCTCGACGGCTACGACATCCGCACCGCCGCGGTCGCCCGCTCCGTGCCCTGCCTCACCACGGTCCAGGCGCTCGCCGCGGCCGTCCAGGGCATCGAGGCCCTGGGCCACGGCGGGGTCGGCGTCCGCTCCCTCCAGGAGCACGCCGAGCACCTGACCGCGGCCCGCGACTAGCGACCAGCCACCGAAGGGGGACACCGAAACGACCGGTGTCCCCCTTCGTATGACCAGCCCCTCCCGCCGTACGGACCTCCGAGGACCCATGTACTCGCTCTTCTTCCGCCTCTTCTTCACCCGGATGGACCCCGAGGCCGCCCACCACCTCGCCTTCCGCTGGATCCGCCTGGCCGCCCGGATCCCCGTCCTCCGTACCTTCATCGCCGCCGCCCTCGCGCCCCGCTACCAGGAACTGCGCACCGAGGCCCTGGGCCTGCGGATGCACGGCCCCTTCGGCCTCGCCGCCGGCTTCGACAAGAACGCCGTCGCCATCGACGGCATGGCCATGCTCGGCTTCGACCATGTCGAGATCGGCACCGTCACCGGCGAAGCCCAGCCCGGCAACCCCAAGAAGCGGCTCTTCCGCCTGGTCGCCGACCGCGCCCTGATCAACCGCATGGGCTTCAACAACGACGGCTCCGCCGCCGTCGCCGAGCGGCTGCGCACCCGTACCCCCGTCTTCAGGACGGTCGTCGGCGTCAACATCGGCAAGACCAAGGCCGTCCCCGAGGCCGAGGCCGCCGCGGACTATGTGAAGTCCACCGAGCGCCTGGCCCGGCACGCCGACTACCTAGTGGTCAACGTCTCCTCGCCCAACACCCCCGGCCTGCGCAACCTCCAGGCCACCGAGGCTCTGCGCCCGCTGCTCACCGCCGTCCGCGAGGCCGCCGACCGCACCGTCCCCGACCGCCGGGTCCCCCTGCTGGTCAAGATCGCCCCCGACCTCGCCGACGAGGACGTGGACGCCGTCGCCGACCTCGCCGCCGAACTCGGCCTGGACGGCATCATCGCCACCAACACCACCATCACCCGCGACGGCCTGAAGTCCCCGGCCTTCCTCACCAGCGAGACCGGCGGCCTCTCCGGCGCCCCCCTCAAGGACCGCTCCCTCGACGTGCTGCGCCGGCTCTACGCCCGGGTCGGCGACCGGCTCGTCCTCATCGGCGTCGGCGGCATCGAGAACGCCGAGGACGCCTGGCAGCGCATCCTGGCCGGCGCCACCCTGGTCCAGGGCTACAGCGCCTTCGTCTACGAGGGCCCCACCTACGCCCGCGCGATCCACAAGGGCCTCGCCGCGCGGCTCGCGGCCTCCCCGTACGCCACCCTCGCCGAGGCCGTCGGCGCCGACACCCGGAAGGCCACCGCATGAGCACCCCGGCTGCCCCCGCGCCCCTCGCCCCCTTCGGCACCCGGCTGCGCCAGGCCATGGACGCCCGCGGCCCGCTCTGCGTCGGCATCGACCCCCACGCCTCCCTACTGGAGGCCTGGGGCCTGAGCGACGACATCGCAGGCCTGACCTCCTTCACCCGCACCGTGGTGGACGCCCTCGCCGACCGGGTCGCCGTCTTCAAGCCGCAGAGCGCCTTCTTCGAGCGCTTCGGCTCCCGGGGCCTGGCCGTCCTGGAGCACGCCACCGCCGAACTGCGCGCCGCCGGGGCCCTGGTCGTGATGGACGCCAAGCGGGGCGACATCGGCTCCACCATGGCCGCCTACGCCGACACCTACCTCCGCCCCGGCGCTCCGCTCTTCTCCGACGCGCTCACCGTCTCCCCGTACCTCGGCTACGGCTCCCTGAAGCCGGCCGTCGAGCTGGCCCGTTCCAGCGGCTGCGGGCTCTTCGTGCTCGCCCTCACCTCCAACCCGGAGGGCGCCGAGGTCCAGCGCGCCACCGGTGCCGACGGCCGCACCCTGGGCGCCGCCATGCTCGCCCACCTCACCGAGGAGAACGCGGCCGAGCGCTCGGCCGGACAGCCGCTCGGCTCCTTCGGCGCGGTGGTCGGCGCCACCCTCGGCGACCTGTCCTCCTTCGACCTGGACACCGGCGGCCCCCTCCTCGCCCCCGGCATCGGGGCCCAGGGCGCCACCCCCGCCGACCTCCCGGCCGTCTTCGGCCCGGCGGTCCGCAACGTGGTGCCCAGCGTCAGCCGCGGGGTGCTGCGCCACGGCCCGGACGCGGCGGCACTGCGCACGGCGGCCGAGCGGTACGCGGACGAGGTCCGGGCGGCGGTCGGCGGCTGAGGCGGTACGGGGCGGGGGCGGCCGTCCGCGTGTCCGGGGCCGGTCGCCTGGGTCCCCGTATCCGCGTGCGGGCAGCACGGAGCCCCGCTCGCGGCGCGGCCGACCGCGCAGGGCGACCGTCCGCCTACCCCGGGCAGCCAGGGGTAGGCCTTCCCGACCCTCGCCGGGGAGCGCACGGCGGCGACCTGCGGCGGAATCCGGTCGAAAACCGGGTCTATATGTCGGCAATGTCGGGGTAGGCCGATCCTGACCAGGACTTTTCGTTCGTTCTCGCTGACTCTGGCGGCCCGGGCCGCTAGTCTCCGACGCAGAGACGGCGTGCACTGCGTTGCTCGTTGCTCGCCTGGTGAGGGCGACTAGGTTCCTCACCGGTCCGTATCCGACAGTTCGACATCCGAGGTGACGTAGGCGTGGCTCTTCCGCCCCTTACCCCTGAACAGCGCGCAGCCGCGCTCGAAAAGGCCGCCGCGGCTCGCCGGGAGCGGGCCGAGGTCAAGAATCGACTCAAGCACTCCGGCGCCTCCCTCCACGAGGTCATCAAGCAGGGCCAGGAGAACGAGGTCATCGGCAAGATGAAGGTCTCCGCCCTGCTGGAGTCCCTCCCCGGCGTGGGCAAGGTCCGCGCCAAGCAGATCATGGAGCGGCTGGGCATCTCCGAGAGCCGCCGGGTGCGCGGTCTCGGCTCCAACCAGATCGCTTCCCTGGAACGCGAGTTCGGCGGCGCCGGCGCCTGATCGCCGGGTGGCCGGCGGCCCCCGGGGGGATGCGCACCCTCCGGGGACCGGTTCCGGTCGCCTCCCGATCGCCCATGGTCGTTCCAGGGGCGCTCGCGGGGCGGGTTCCGGCCGGTTCGGACCTGCGGCCCGGGCACCCGGGTGAACCTGGAATAATCGCCCCATGGCTGCAACAACCCCGGGGGACACCCGCCCCCACGCTCCGCTGGGGGACGCCCCAGAGCACCCGGACGTACGTCCGCGGCTGACCGTGCTCTCCGGCCCCTCCGGGGTCGGCAAGAGCACGGTCGTCGCCCATATGCGCAAGGTGCACCCCGAGGTCTGGCTCTCGGTCTCCGCCACCACCCGGGGACCCCGGCCCGGTGAGCGCGACGGGGTCCAGTACCACTTCGTCGGCGACGACGAGTTCGACAAGCTGGTCGCCAACGGCGAACTGCTGGAGTGGGCCGAGTTCGCGGGCAACCGCTACGGCACCCCGCGCCGAGCCGTGCTGGAGCGGCTGGAGTCGGGCGAGCCGGTGCTGCTGGAGATCGACCTCCAGGGGGCCCGGCTGGTCCGCGAGTCGATGCCCGAGGCGCAGCTGGTCTTCCTCGCCCCGCCGAGCTGGGACGAGCTGGTCCGCCGGCTCACCGGCCGGGGCACCGAGTCGCCCGAGGTCATCGAGCGCCGGCTGGAGGCGGCCAAGATCGAACTGGCCGCGGAGGCCGAGTTCGACACCACCCTGGTCAACACCTCCGTCGAGGACGTGGCGCGTGAGCTGCTAGCCTTGATGGCAGTTGTCTGATCTTTTTCCTGATCTTCATCCCCTTTTCGGAAGGTAGAGCGTGTCCTCTTCCATCACCGCGCCCGAGGGCATCATCAACCCGCCGATCGACGAGCTGCTTGAGGCGACCGACTCGAAGTACAGCCTCGTGATCTACGCGGCCAAGCGCGCCCGGCAGATCAACGCGTACTACTCGCAGCTCGGTGAAGGCCTTCTGGAGTACGTCGGTCCGCTGGTGGACACCCACGTCCACGAGAAGCCGCTCTCGATCGCCCTCCGCGAGATCAACGCGGGCCTGCTGACCTCCGAGGCCATCGAGGGCCCCGCCCAGTAGGCGCAATCCCCAGCACCGCATTCCGCAGGCCCGGTGGACCCGTCCCCGGGCCTGTGGTGTGTGATGGCACCGTCAGCGACAGCAGCCGGGAGGCGCGAGTGGACAAGCCGAAGGTCGTCCTCGGGGTCAGCGGCGGCATCGCCGCCTACAAGGCGTGCGAACTGCTGCGCCGGCTGACCGAGTCCGGGCATGACACCACGGTGGTGCCGACCGCCTCCGCCCTGCACTTCGTGGGCGCCCCCACCTGGGCGGCGCTCTCCGGCCACCCGGTCTCCACCGAGGTCTGGTCGGACGTCCACGAGGTCCCGCACGTCCGCATCGGGCAGGGCGCCGACCTGGTCGTGGTCGCCCCGGCCACCGCCGACCTGCTGGCCAAGGCCGCCCACGGGCTCGCCGACGACCTGCTCACCAACACCCTGCTCACCGCCCGATGTCCGGTGGTCTTCGCGCCCGCCATGCACACCGAGATGTGGGAGCACCCCGCCACCCAGGAGAACGTGGCCACCCTGCGGCGCCGCGGCGCCGTGGTCGTCGAGCCCGCCGTGGGGCGGCTCACCGGCGCCGACTCCGGCAAGGGCCGGCTGCCCGACCCGGACGCGATCTTCGCCGTCTGCCGCCGGGTACTCGCCCGGGGACCCGTCGCCCCCGACCTGGCCGGCCGCCATGTGGTGGTCAGCGCGGGCGGGACGCGGGAGCCGCTGGACCCGGTCCGCTACCTGGGGAATCGTTCCTCCGGGAAGCAGGGGTACGCACTGGCCGCCACCGCGGCGGCCCGCGGGGCCCGGGTGACCCTGGTCGCCGCCAACAGCGCGCTGCCCGACCCGGCCGGGGTGGACCTGGTCCGCGTCGGCACCGCCGTCCAGCTGCGGGAGGCCGTGCTCAAGGCCGCCGCCGACGCCGACGCGGTGGTCATGGCCGCGGCGGTGGCCGACTTCCGGCCCGCCTCCTACGCCACCGGCAAGATCAAGAAGCGCGACGGCGAGGAGCCGCCGACCGTCGTCCTGGTCCGCAACCCCGACGTCCTCGCCGAGGTCTCCGCCGACCCGGCCCGGCCCGGCCAGGTGGTCGTGGGCTTCGCCGCCGAGACCGACGACGTGCTGGCCAACGGCCGCGCCAAGCTCCGCCGCAAGGGCTGCGACCTGCTCGTGGTCAACGAGGTGGGGGAGACCAGGACCTTCGGCTCCTCCGCCAACGAGGCCGTGGTCCTCGCCGCCGACGGCACCGAGACGCCCGTCCCGTACGGTCCCAAGGAGGACCTCGCCGACACCGTCTGGGACCTGGTCGCCGAGCGCCTCACCGGCGGGTAGGCGCCCGTGTTCCACCCACCGGGCATGCCACGCGGAGGCCCGCGAGTGCCCCGCGAAGGCCCGGCGCGTGTCGCCGAATAATTCCGGATGAACTTCCAGTGCCCCGCTCAGGGGTCGGAATCCGCAGGAAACCGGGCGTTTGGGAGCAGGAATGCGGCGGAATGGAGCCGGAGGTGATCCGTCCGCGTGACCAATCCGTCTCCCACGGTGCGAGACACCTGGTCCCATCGCCGGAAGTGCCCGATAAACTGTCCTCGGATCGACGAGGGGCCTGCAGCCCCCTGCCGGTCCGCAAACCATCGCCAGCAGCCGCTGCAAACACAGGGAGCGTTGTGTCCCGTCGCCTGTTCACCTCGGAGTCCGTGACCGAAGGTCACCCCGACAAGATCGCT
>NZ_JALPTH010000033.1 GCF_023218175.1 Streptomyces lichenis
GGGCAGCACGGTGACCCCTCCATCCCCCTCCCCCCATCCATCCGCCCCCCAGGCCCCGTCCCCGCTCTCATCCCCATCCGGGACAATGAATGCATGGTGGACTTTCTCTGGTTCCTTTTCGCGCTGGGCCTGCTGGGCGTCATCCTGGCGACCTGGCTGAGGCGCCGCCGCGGCGGTATCCGGCTGGCCGAGCCGGGTTCCCCGGACGCGGCCGACCCGAGCGCCTACGGCTTCGTGCGCCAGGAGGAGCTGGACATCCGTATGCCGGGCCCGGACCAGGACCTGCTGGACGTCCTCGACCTGGTGCAGCGCACCCAGGACTGGCGGGCGGCGGCCCAGCTGCTCGCGGGCACCCCCAAGGAAGGGGAGGTGCGCTGGCAGCGGGTGCAGGCCTTCGCGGGCGCGGCCTCGCTGGAGCTCCAGCAGCGGCCGGGCGAGGGCGGCTCCTGGCTGCGGGCCTGGCGGGCGGAGCAGCCGAAGGACGCCGGTGGGGCCGCGGTGCACGCGGAGTTCCTGGTGCAGCAGGCCTGGCGGTCGTCCTCGGTCGGCAGTGACGACTTCCGGATCATCCTGGAGGAGGCCCGCGAGGTCTGCGGCCAGGCCGGGCTGCTGGCCCCCGGCGATCCCGTCCCCTACATCACCGAGCTGGCCGTGGCCCGCGGCCTCGCCTATACCCCCGAGCAGTTCGACCAGCTCTGGGCCAAGATCATCGACCGGGCGCCGCAGCACATGGGCGCCCATCTGGCGGCGCTGCACTACTGGTGCGAGAAGTGGCACGGCTCCCGGCAGGACGCCGACCGCTTCGCCACGGCCGCCGCCGCCCGCGCGCCCCAGGGCTCCCTCCTCGCCGCGCTCCCCCTCTTCGCCGTCTTCGAGCACCTGCCCGACGTGGTCATGGTGCAGGACTTCTTCAACACCGAGACCGTCTCCAAGGCGATGGGCGGCGCGATGTACGCGGTGCACTCGGCCCGCCCGGACGACCCGATGTCGGCGCACGTCCGCCACCTTCTCGTCCACTTCCTGGTACGCGCCGAGCGCTGGTCGGAGGCGATGCACCAGCTGGTCCACGTGGACGGCCACATCGGCGCCCTGCCCTGGACGCTGAGCAGCGACCCGGCCGCCGAGTACGCCGTCTACCGTGCCCTCGCCGTCGCCGGCTACGAGGCCAACGGCGGCAGCCCCGCCACCCTCTCCCACTGATCCCGTCCACCAGAACGCCCCGGCCGGAGGAATTCCCCTCCCCGCCGGGGCGTTCCCCTTCATGCCGCCACCCGTGCGAAGGAGAGACCCGATCATGCTGTTCGGCCGCACCCCCGTGCTCCCCACCCCTGACCAGGCCCTGCGCGGCCGCCCCGAGCCGGCGTTCGCCGTCCCCTCCCAGCACACCGTCCTCGGCAACCCGCTCCTGGGCCCCTACCCCTCCGGCCTCCAGGTGGCCGACTTCGCGCTGGGCTGCTTCTGGGGCGCCGAGCGCAAGTTCTGGGAGACCGAGGGCGTGTGGACCACGCTGGTCGGCTACCAGGGCGGCTACACCGAGCACCCCACCTACGAGGAGGTCTGCTCGGGCCAGACCGGCCACACCGAGGTGGTCCGCGTGGTCTTCGACCCGGCCCTCGTCCCGTACACCGCCCTCCTCAAGCTCTTCTGGGAGTCGCACGACCCCACCCAGGGCTTCCGCCAGGGCAACGACGTGGGTACCCAGTACCGCTCGGCGATCTACACCCACTCCCCCGATCAGGCCGCCGAGGCCGCCGCCTCCCGCGACGCCTACCAGCAGGTGCTGAACGGCTCCGGCTACGGCGAGATCACCACCGAGATCCTCCCCGCCTCCGACCGCGCCTTCTACCCGGCGGAGGGCTACCACCAGCAGTACCTGGACAAGAACCCCGGCGGCTACTGCGGCATCGGCGGCACCGGCGTCTCCTGCCCCATCGGCGTGGTCCGCGCCGACGGCTGAAACCCGCTGGGCCCGCGCCGGCGCCCTTGTTAAGGTGCGCCGATGCCGACGCTCCGAAAGATCCAGGTCACCTTCGACTGCGCCGAACCCGAGCGCCTCGCCCGCTTCTGGTGCGAGGTGCTCGGCTACGCCGTACCGGCACCGCCGGAGCCCTTCCCCACCTGGGACGCCTACCGCCAGGCCCAGCCCCCCGCGGAACGGGACTCCTGGTTCGCCTGCACCGACCCCACCGGCGAGGGCCCGCGCCTCTTCTTCCAGCGCGTCCCCGAAGGCAAGTCCGCCAAGAACCGCGTCCACCTCGACGTCCGCGCCGGCACCGGCCTGGTCGGCGACGAACGCCTGGCCACCCTCGAAGCCGAACGCGACCGCCTGATCGCCCTCGGCGCGACGTGCGTCCTCGTCCAGACCGCCGACGAGGAGAACGAGTCCTGCATCACCATGCAGGACATCGAGGGCAACGAATTCTGCCTCGACTGAGGGGCCGACTTCGTCGTCCAGGCGGACGGGACCGCCGGGTGTCAGATGGGCAGGTCCCAGCCTGCCCCGTGCTCGGTTCCGAGCCATACCCGCTGACCCGCAGCCGAGACAGTGATGCCAAACCCCTCCTGCTGGGGCCCTCGTCCTGCCAGCACTGCACCGCCCGCTCGACCCGGTCCCACGGCGGAACGGGCCCACGCTGTACGACGGTCCACCCACCATCAAAGCCAGGCGCCGTCCGGGCCTGCGAACCGGTGGAGACGTCCCACAGCATCTGTTGCGCTCCCGCCCCCATGCGCTCGGCCGAGGGTGCCCCGAGCTGCGCGACCCAACCACCGGTCCAGTCGTCGAGCTTCGCGGGATCGACCCGGCTCGGGCGCTTCTCCCCGGGCAGCCGTGCCAGCGTCGGGCGGGGCGGCCGGGCGATCATGAAACTGCCGGTCAGCCGCTTGATGACCGTGGTCGTCCGCTCCATCGGGCCCGCGGCTGGATGCCGGTGCCCTTGACGGCCCTCGAACTCGGCGTCGAACCGCTCGCGCCCCACCTGGGCCACCAGCTTGTGAAGGTACGCGATCCGCTTGTCGGAGGCCGGCTCCGTCTTCGCATTCTCCACCCGCTCGCGCCACGGCCCGTAGACACACTCGTTCTCCGCCTTCCGCGCGGCCTCGGCGGCCTCGCCGCAGCAGACAACCCGCACGGTCTCGTACCAGATCTGCGTCCCCGGCGTGCCGGCGACCACCTCCCGCAGCCCCCACCCGAACGGCTGGCCCCGAACACAATCTGAGCCGAGCGGGATCCGTCACACTCCCCGCCCGGGCTCCGGAGTCCTCCCGGTCGGCCCGGATCAGGGCCTTGGCAGCGGTAGGCCGGGCAGGTGCGGGTGCCGCAGGTGCTGCCCGCCGTCGTAGACGTGCAGCGTGAATGTCTCCGGGCCGGGCTGGTCCGCCTCGTCGTACGCGGACAGCACGCGCTCGATCCGATCCCACAGCCGCACGGGGCCGTCCTCGCGCACCTCCCACCGGTCGCCGGTGGGGGTGAGGGTGGCGGCGGAGCCGGTCACGACGTCGACCAAGTGGACGACCTCACCGACCGTGGTCATCTGCGCGTCCGGCACCGCACACTGGGCGAGGAACCGCAGGTGGAACGCCTCCTCCGTCGCGGCCGTGATCCGCCGCGGGGAGTGCCGGGCCGTCCGGCCCGTCTCCGGCAGCCCGGCGGCCCAGTGGGCGGGGTTGCCGAACGCCGGGGCCGCGTGCGTACGCGCGGACATGAACGACACCGTGCCGCCCAGCAACTGCCCCTCGGCGGCGTGGTCGCCGTTCACGGTGAGCAGGACGCGGGCGTAGCCGTAGAGCCAGCCCGACAGGGTGAGCAGGATCTTCCCGCCGGGCCGGGCTTGCGCCAGCAGCGCGGGCGGGACGGCCCGGAAGGAGCAGGCGGCCACGATCCGGTCGAAGGATGCCTCGGGCCAGTAGCCGTGCAGCCCGTCCGCCACCGCGAGGGTCGGTGTGTACCCGCACCCGTACAGCGCGCTCGCCGCCTGCTGAAGCCGGTGCGGATCGACCTCGATCGAGGTCACGTCCGACGAGCCGAGGCGTTCGCAGGCCAGCGCGGTGGAGTAGCCGGTGCCGGTGCCGATCTCCAGCACCGTGTGGCCTTCCTGCACATCCGCGTCGGCCCACATCCGTACGACGAGCGAGGGCAGGGTGGACGACGAGGTGGGCGCCCCGCCGTGCCGCACCTGCGGGTTCTTCCAATCGGGTTCGTCGCCGTCGAACTGCGTGATCAGCGTCGTGTCGGAGTACGCGGCGGCCACCCAGCGGTCATAGTCGAGCTCGGCGGTGACCGGCTCCCACACCGTCAGGCCCTGCCCGTCGCGCTCGTCGGTGGGCAGGTAGAAGCCCGGCACGAACCGGTGCCGCGGCACCGTCGCCACCGCCTGCGTCCATTCCTCGCCCAGGCCGTCCTCGGTGAGGGAGCGGGCCAGATGGGCCCGCAGGCCGGCCGCGTCGGTCTCCAGGTCGCCGCTCGTGCTCACGGCGTACCTCCGTTCTGCAGAAGGTTGGCGAAAGCCTCGGTGATGGCGGCTGCGTCGGGCAGCCAGCCCCACTGGCCGTTGGGGTTGCACTCGATGAACACCCAGCTCTCCACCGCGTCGCCGTCGCCGGTCAGGGCGAAGTCGAAGCAGCCGAAGACCAGGCCGAAAGCGCTCAGATAGCGGTGCAGCGCGGCTTCGATGGCGGCCGGGACGGCGATGGGCGCGTGGAGCAAGGCGTCCCAGTGGCCGCGGCGCCAGTCCAGCGCCCCCTCGGGCGCGGCGATCTGCTGGGCGAATACCTTTTTCCCAACTACCGTGACGCGCACGTCGCCGGTCTTGGCAATCTCCGCCTGGAACAGGTGCGCGGTCACCGCGAGGGAGTCGTCGAAAGTGCCGGGGTCCACGCGCTGAGCCCAGATCGCGCCGGTGTGCCCGTCGTCGCCCGAGGGCAGGCCGCGGAACGTTTTGTAGATCACGGGCCCGTGATCGGTGGCGAACTTCCGCGCCTGCTCCATGTCGTTGGTGATTAGCGTCGGCGGCACGGCCAGCCCGAGCTGGGCCGCCTGCTGGAGCTGGGCGGGCTTGAAGTCAGCGGCCGTCACCGCGCCGGGGTGGTTGACGTAGAACGCGCCGCGCAGGTGGTTCAAGACGCCGCCGAGCCCGTGCCGCGCCTCTGCGGCGGCAAAGTCGCGCTGCTGGGCGGGCAGGTGCCCGAACCGGGCGGCGTAAGGGGTGGGGCGGCGGTAGTACACCGCCGCCACCTCCCCCAGCCCCACCTCCCGGCTGCCGGTGACCAACCGCCCGCTCCAGACCGGCGCCCCGGCGCTGATGCGGGCGTCGAAGATCAGGCCGTGGCCGATATCGACCGGGTCGACCCGGACCACGGGCACCCCGCGCTCGTTCAGCACGGCGATCACGTAGTCCGCGGTGACGTCTTCCAGCGCGGTGATGACCAGGACGGTGGAGGCCATTGGATCAGTCCGACTGGTAGTCGGTGGTGTGGTCGTCCTGCGTCTGCGGCTGGGGCTTCTGCCCGTCGCCGCCGCCGGACATCGACGCCGTGCCGGTGATCTTGCTCGTGCCGTGCTTGCCCATCTCCACCACCTGACCGGCGGCGTCGGTGTAGCGGGCGGTCTGCGTGGCCGCGTCGAGTGTCACCGCGGCGTACGACGGCGGGCCGACCGGCAGCCGGTCAGTGACCAGCCTCATCGCCCACGGAGCCTGGGGTGCAAGCGTCACCATGCGTTCGTCCTTCCCCTTACCTCAAGCCGATAGCCGGACGGCTACCGCAGATGCAGAATCCACCCCCGGTCGTAGCTTTGACCAGTACCGTAGGTGCCGCGAACCGTGGCGAAACCGCCACACTCCGTGACGCCGAGTCGGGGAGAGTGAGGCACCGGTGCCGAGCAGATCGAGCAATGCGCACTTGGCACTGTGGATCGCGGCCACCGGCCTGTCCCACGGCGAGATCGCCCGCCGCATCGCTGCGGGAGCGATCCGCCAAGGTCACCGGCAGATAGCCCCGGACGCCACCCGTATCCGCCGCTGGATCGACGGCGAACGCCCCCGCCAGCCAGTCCCGGCCCTGCTCGCCACGGTGATCTCCGACGCGGTCGGCCAGCCCCTCACACCGGGTGATCTCGGATTAACGGCCGCCGGGCCCACACTGGATAGCATCCAGCTCCCGCTGCTGACCGAGGCAGCTGCCCAGACCCTGGCCGGATGGACCCAGATGGACCTCTTCCTCGACCGCCGCGACACCCTCAAACTCGCCCTCGGCACCCCGCTCATCCTTGCCGCCGAACGGATGCTGGGCTGCACGGCCCACCGGCTGAACCGCGCGACCAAGGGCTTCGATGCCGACACCACCGCCGCGCTGGAGGACGTGACCACCTTCTTCACCAAGGCCGACGCCTCCAAGGGCGGCGGCCTGTACCGCTCCGCGATCGTCGCCCAGCTCGCCGAAGTCGCCCGCCGCATCCAGAACGGCGTCCCCGCCTCGCTGAAGGCCCGGGTGTTCGCGGCGACCGCGGACCTCGCCGCTCTGGCCGGGTGGGTCAGCCACGACTGCGGGCGGTACGCCACCGCCCAGCGGTACTGGTCGTACGGCATCTACGCCGCATCGGAGGCGGGGCAGGCAGACCGCGGGGTGGAGGTCGTCACTCGCATGTCCCACCAGATGATCTACCTCGGTCATCCCCAGGACGCCCTCGGTCTCCTCGGCGTCGCCGCGAAGAAGGCGACCATGCCCGCGACGAAGGCGCTGGTCGCCTCCCAGACTGGGAGGGTCCACGCGGCCCTCGGTGACGAGCAGCGTGCCGAGCGGCACCTCGGCGCCGCTGATGAACTGGTCGCCAGTGGTCTGCACGCCGTCCCCGCCTGGGTGGACTACTTCGACGCCGCCGAGCACGCCGGTGCCCGCGCGGTCTCCGCCCGCGACCTCGCCGCAGTCCACGGCGAGCGCCGACCCGCCAGCATGTACTTCACCGACGCCCTGCGGCTGCGCAGGCCCGGCTTCGACCGGGTGAAGGTCATGGACCGGATCGGCCTGGCCGCCGCCCTCCTCGCCGAGGGCGAGCCCGAGCGCGGCGCCGCCGCCGCCCACCAAGCGTTGGACGACGCCGCCCGCCTCGACTCCACCCTCGTGGCCTCCCGGCTCAACACCCTGCTGGACGCCGCACGCCCGTACCGCACGGCCGACGTGGACGAGGTCCGCACCCGCGCGGCGGATCTCGCTGCGACCCGACCGACCACCGTCGCCGCCTGAGACCATCGGAGCCATGGGCAAGCACTCCCGACCCGGACCGCCGAACCAGCCGTCCCGCGCGATCCCCCGCATCGACGGCAACGACCCGCTCGCGGCGTACCGCAGGCGCCGCCGCCCGCCGCTGGACATCCGCCGCCGTCACCGCCCGCTGCACGGTGGTGGTGGACACATCCGGCCCGATGAGCCACGGGCCTTGGAGGAGTGGAACGGGTTTTCCTACGAGCCCGCGGGCATCGCCGCGAACCTCGCGGACGCCGTGCGGTGGGTGATCGAACAGACGTCCGGCGAGGAGTCGGCAGCGCCATGAACAACGGCTTCACCACCCTGAAGCCTGTGGCCCTGAGCCTGTTCGTCGCCAAGGCCCACGGCCTGGCCGTCGCCGAATAGGCCTGCGATCAGGGCATCACCGCCACCCTGCTCAAGCGGACCTGGGAGGTCCATCGGCAGCTCGACGCCTTCCCCATGGAACCGCATCGCCCCGCCCTTCCGGCTCGGGTCAGGCGAGGAACGTGGATCGGGCCCGCTCTCACGAGCGCCGCGGAGGCGAGCACGTGTCCCCGTCACAACGCGTCCGCCGTCGAGAGGAGAGGTCAAGCACCCGGCCCCGGAACAAAGAACAAGTGCTTGGCGCTAACCGCTGTACCAGCGTTCCGACCGCTGTTACCCGGCGGCCGCGGCACAGTCCGCCGCGACGCCTTCGCTAGCGGTGCCGAGCTGTTCCGTGATGGCCTCTTCGTGGTCCGTGCCCTGAGCAACGGCCAGAGCGATCGGGCCTGTACCTGCGGCATAGTGGTCGATGAAGATCCGGTACTGCGGAGTGATCTCGACCATGTTGGCGTCCATGAACGCCTGAAGCAGCTTCTTGCCATCCTGATCGAGCGGCGCCTTGCCCTCCCGCCACTTGAGCGCCAGAGCGGCAAGCACGTCGCGTGTGCAGGCCTGCGCCGGCGAATTTTCGACCGCAGCCGCCGACGGGCCTCCCGTATTGGCCGCGCTGCTGGACTGGCCGTTGGAGCATCCAGCCACGAGCAGCACCGTACCCATCGTGAATACCAGTGCTCTTCGCACGTTCTCCCACCTCAGCGGCCCCAGACGGGGCATCGGGCACATCATGCCGCACGCCACGATTTTCCATCGGACGAACTCCGGCATCGACGACGCTGCCATCCTCAAGTGCTGGTCTGTACTGCGCCTCCGTTTCTTGGTGGTGCTGGCAGTGGGGGCCCGCGGCCCGCTCCGGGCACGGGGGCTGGGGGGTGTGCCCGGAGTGAACATCTGGCGTTCTCCTGGTGGTTGGCTCCTTCTACGTCCGCCGAGGCGGGAGTGGGCGGGAACGCGGCAGTTCGCCATCGAGGGGTTGTGCCTCGCGGCGGCGCGGGACGACCCGTTCGTCAGTCTCCTCCGGTGCCTCCCGCCGGATGAGGCGCTTCCCGTGGTCCGGGTGCCGGGCCAGCAGGACTCGGCAGTCGACGGCCCGGGAGTAGTCGCCCACCCTCTCGGCCGCCCTCTCGGAGCCACGCAGGTACTCGCACTCCTCGCACTCGCTCACAGCAACCTCCCCAGCAGCCCGTGCCGCCTGCGGCTGGCGAGGTCCGCGGCGATCCGGGCACGGAGGTCCGTCAGCGCGGGACTGTCGGCCCCGAGCAGTGCCCGCTGCTCACTGGGCGGGCGCCTGAGCGGGCAGTACGGTTCGGGGCACCCGCAGGGGTCGAGGTCGGGGGCCGACGGCTGGCGGGGCCGGTCGACGGACACCGCGTCCCCTTCCGGCCCGCCCTCCCCTGCTCTATCCGAAGGCGGCGCACCATGGCGGGGGTGGGTGCTGATGATCCGCTTGAACTCTCCGTGTAACTCGCTCGATGCCCTGGTCCCGTGGTTGAGCTGGTCGTCCATGTCAGCACCCTTCGCTCCGCTGTGATCCCCGCCCTCGCACTAGGCAACCGCTCCGCTACGCACAGCGGTACCGTTGGAGGAAGGGCAGGGCTTAAGAGCTTTAAGCGTCCAAAGCACGGGAGTTGAGGCCAGTGACGGCACGACAGCCGAACGCCGGACTTGAACGGCTGTATCGCGAGAGCGGTTGGACGCTGCGACAGTTCGCTCAAGAGGTCAACCGCTTGGGCACAGAGCGTG
This sequence comes from Streptomyces lichenis, assembly GCF_023218175.1. GTDB lineage: Bacteria > Actinomycetota > Actinomycetes > Streptomycetales > Streptomycetaceae > Streptomyces > Streptomyces lichenis. The sequence goes on from NZ_JALPTH010000033.1 coordinate 9,367, forward strand.
GGACCCCTCTGCGGTACCGAGAGCCCTCGGTGCACCAGTGGTTGAGCGGACACCTGCCAAAGGAGTCCGTCCGGCCGCTGGTTCTTGAGGTGCTCGCCCGGCGACTGCTCCGGCCTATCACGCACAACGAGGCGGGATTCCCGGCATTCCCGGAAGAGTCCGGCAGCCATCCGGCTACCGTGGAAGGGCTGGCCGACCTCGGGAGGCAGGACATGGACCCCTCACGCCGTAGCGTCCTGAATGCGGGACTGTTCTCCGTGGCTCTTACCGTTCCCGGGTGGCCGGACGTCGTGGGGCGAATGGAAGCGATTCAGACCGGAAAGACTCAGCGCATAGGAATGGCCGATGTGAATATGGTCATCGCAATGACGGAGCGCGTATCCGACCTGGATGATCAATTCGGAGGCCGGCACGCCCGACCGATGGCCGCCGCGTTCCTCGTCAACACGGTCACTCCTTACCTTCGAGCCGACGCCACAGATGAAGTCCGCAAGGCGATGATGTCAGCGGCTTCCGATCTCTGCTACCTCACCGGATACATGGCCGTCGATGAGGGGGTTCACGGTCTGGCGCAGCAGTATTACCTGAAGGCACTGGAATTGGCAGGGGCTTCGGAGGACCACCTCACCTACTGCACCACGCTGCGGGGGATGAGCGTACAGGCGGTTGACCTGCGACACGGAAAGACGGCTATGCGTCTGGCTGACGCAGCAGCTTCCGCATCACCCCAGGCCGGTCCTCGAATGCGCGCCTTCTTGGCGGGACAGCAGGCGCACGCCTCCGCACAGCTCGGCGATCGCACAATGGCACTGATGTACCTCCGGGAGGCCGAAGTGGCGATGGAAAGGGCCGAGTCTCAAACCAAGACTTTCGGTTCCTACAACCCGTCTTCACTCACCTATCACGCGGGACAGGTTCGCTACGAACTGGGCGACATCCACGGATCGATCAAGGAATTGGAGGAATCCGACAGGCTGCGGCATGGCTCCTTCAAGAGGAACCGGATCCGCTATCTCTCGATGCTTGCCGAACGTCAGCTGGAGATCGGCCACCTTGAGAGCGCATGCGCCACGTGGGTCAAAGTTTTGGACATCTATCCCGACGTCCAATCAGGACAATGCGACAAGGCCGTGTCAACGATGCAAGCTCGAATTCGACCCTACCTCAAGAATCAAGCTGCCCGGAACCTCTATCAGCGTGCGCGCTCTGTCACCGCGCCATCAGTAGTGGTTTGATCAGAAGGCAGGAAAGTTCCTGCGCCCATTGCTCGGCGACCCAATCGCCGGCTGACGGCGCGCGCGGTCTCGCGGTTGCGGCACGTCGAGCACAGCGGACGTGGCCGATGGAACGCGTGAGGACGAGTCGCTGGCCTTGATGGGCACGATCATGGAGGAGCACGCGAGATGAGCAGCGCACCCGGCCCCGTGGAGTGGGTCAAGAGCACATACAGCGGCGGAGATGGTGGCCAGTGCGTCGAGTGGGCCCCGGAATACGCCCGCGCGACGGGCACGGTCCTGGTTCGGGACAGCAAGAACCCGGACGGGCCGCGACTGGCGCTGAGCCCGGAGGGCTTCGCGGGGCTGGTGGCCTTCGCCAAGGCCCGCGGCTGACCTCGCCGGCCGTCCGCCGCCCGCTGAGCCCCGCTGCTCCGGTAAAGCCGGAGCAGCGGGGCTCAGGTGTCGCGGCCAGCGCCCAGCAGGCTGCCCTATCCTTCCGCCGTGGCGGACCGATGAGCGGCTCGCGGATGCTGGAGCTCGAACAGGGGAGGCACGCAGTGGCATTGGGGACCATAGCCATCACCGGGGCGGCGGGGAACATCGGCTCGGTCGTGCGCAGGGCATTGCGCGGCGAGGTGAGCCGTCTGATCCTGCTCGACCGCGTTCCCCTGGAGGCCGAGGCCGCGAACGAGGTGATCCACACCGTGGACCTCCGTGACGCGGCCGCCGTCGAGAACGCGCTCGCGGGCGCGGATGCCGTGCTCCATCTGGGCGGCGTGCCGGACGAGGCGCCGCTCGGGGATCTTCTGGACGCCAATGTGCTGGGTACCCACCACGTCCTGGAGGCCGCCCGCCGCGCGGCGATCCCCCGGGTGGTACTGGCCAGCAGCAACCGGGTGGCCGGGTTCTACCCCACGGCCCATCGCACCACCCCGCAGGAGCCGGTGCGCCCGGACGGTCTGTACGGGGTGAGCAAGGCGGCCCTCGAAGCCCTGGGAAGTCTGTACGCGGACAAGTTCGGGGTCTCGGTGATCTGCCTGCGGATCGGCAGCTTCGAGGAGGTGCCGAGCGAACCGCGCCATCTGGCGACCTGGCTCAGCCCGCGCGATGCCGTCGGCTTCTGCCGCGCCGCGCTGGCGGCCCCGCTCGCCACACGGTTCGCCACGGTGTACGCCGTCTCCGCCAACTCTCAACGCTTCTGGGAGCTTCCGGCGGAATCCGAACTGGCCTATACGCCCGTCGACAACGCCGAAGTCCACGCACCGGGCATCGCCGGCGCCGATCTCCCAGCCGATCCCGGAGCTCCGCAAGCCGGATCGTTCGCCTCGCCCGAGTTCACCCTGCGACACCTCCGGCCCTGAGGCACCGGCCCGGGCGGCGGTCAGGTGGCAGGCCGGACGCCCCACGCCCCCCGTAGCGCCTCCTCCACTCCATCCCCCAGCACCGCGTGCCCCGTCCCACCCGGCAGCGGCGGCAGGGCGGCCCAGTGGGTCACCGTCTCCTCGGTCCCCCCGCCGTAGGGCAGCCGGACGACGCCGTCGGAGTCGACGAAGCAGTCCAGGTGGCGGGTGCCGTCCTCGGCGATATGGCGGGTCGTGTAGACCATGGGGCGCACCAGCCAGAAGGACTCGCCGCTGCCGGAATCGTCGGGTGGCGGGTAGCGGCCCGTGATCGCGGCGGCTACCGGGGCGCCGTCGTCCGGGCGGCGGTCGCGGGCGTCCACCCAGGTCACCGTGGTGTTCAGGTCCGTCATCTCCACCCTCGATCCGGAATGTGGTCCAGCGGAAAGGACTGCCGGGCGCGCCGGGGAGGTTGCCCGCGCCCGACGGCGATGCGTGGCGATGAGTTTCGCGCGGGGCGGCAGTCTGTAGTGCCGTACAGCCGGAAGAGAAGGAGTGGTTCCCGTGCGCATCACGGTCAGTGAGTTCATCAGTCTTGACGGTGTCGTCCAGGCCCCGGGTGGGCCGGGGGAGGACGAGTCGGGTGGGTTCGCGCACGGGGGGTGGTCGGGGCCGTTCTTCGATCCGGAGGTGGTGGGCGGGGCGTTCGACGCGGCGTTGGCCTCGGCGGACGCGCTGCTGTTCGGGCGGCGGACCTGGCAGACGATGGCGGGGGCATGGCCGGAGCGGGCCGGGGACCCGTTCGCGGACCGGATGAACGCCATCCGGAAGTACGTGGTGTCGGAGACCCTGGGGGATGAGGGGCTGAGCTGGGAGAACACGGTCCGGCTGGGCGGGGGCAAGGCGGCGGACGCGGTGCGGGGACTGGCGGAGTCCGGGGAGGAGGACGGCAACCTGCTGGTGATGGGCAGCCCCACGCTGGTGCGGGAGTTGCTGAGCGCCGATCTGGTGGACGAGCTGCGGCTGATCCTGACGCCGGTGCTGCTGGGCGGCGGGAAGTCGATCTTCCCGGAGGACGGCGGGCAGCGGCGGTGGGAGCTGGTGTCCAGTACGGCGAGCCCGACCGGCACTCAGGTGTGCGTGTACCGGCGGGCGCAGGAGGCCGGGCGGGGCTGAGGCCGGGAAAAGGGTGTGCGGGGGCGGGTGGGGCGGGGTTAGCCTCGGCCGTATGGGTGCGTACTACTTCTTCTCCTGACGCGGGACAGGGCCTTGCCCTTTCCCGGTTCCGATCGTTCTCACGATTCGTCAGGAGAAGACCTTGCGCGTGCGCGCACAGATGATCACCCATGCCTCCACCGGCCCTGAGGCCGCCCAACTCGCCCTTCGGGACGTCTCCAAGGCGTACGGGACCCGGGCCGTGCTCGATCAGGTGGGGTTCACCGTCCGCCCGGGTGAGCGGGTCGGGGTCATCGGGGAGAACGGCTCGGGTAAGTCCACGCTGCTGCGGCTGATCGCCGGGGCGGAGGAGCCGGATGGCGGCGAGGTCCGCGTCCGCTTCCCGGGTGGGGTGGCGTATCTGGAGCAGACCCTCGACTTGGACGACACCGCCCGCGTACAGGACGCGGTGGAGGTGTCGCTGGCCGGACTCCGGGAGCTGGAGCGGAAGTTGCGGGCGGCGGAGGAGGCGCTGGCGGGCGCGGACGCGGCGGCGCTCGATGCGTACGGGGAGCTGCTGGCCGCGTTCGAGGAGCGTGGCGGCTACCAGGCGGACGCCCGGGTGGACGCCGCCCTGCACGGGCTCGGCGTCGGGACGATCGGCCGCGAGCGGCGGCTCGGGTCGTTGTCCGGGGGTGAGCGGTCGCGGGTGGCGCTGGCCTGTGCGCTGGCCTCGGGGGCGGAGCTGCTGCTGTTGGACGAGCCGACCAACCACCTGGACGCGGCGGCCACCGGGTGGCTGGAGGCGCGGCTGCGCGCCCATCGGGGCACCGTGCTCGCGGTGACCCATGACCGGGTGTTCCTGGAGTCGGTGGCCACGGCCATCCTGGAGGTGGACCGGGACAGCCGGTCGGTGCACCGGTACGGGGACGGGTTCGAGGGGTATCGGGCGGCGAAGGCGGCCGCGCGGCGCCGCTGGGTGCGGCGGCGGGAGGAGTACGTGGATGAGGTGGCCCGTACCCGGGAGCTGGTGGAGGCGGCCGCGCGGCGGCTGGCCACCACCGGGCGGGACCCGCGCCAGGGGTTCGGCAAGCACCGCAGGTCCAGCGAGGCCAAGCTGTCCGGCCGGGTGCGGGAGGCCCGGCAGCGGCTGGAGCGGTTGGAGCGGGAGCCGGTGCCGGCGCCGCCGGAGCCGCTGACGTTCACCCCGCGGCTGGAGGCGGCCGAGGAAGCGTCGGCGGTGGAGCTGGCGGGGGTGTTGGTCGAGGGGCGGCTGTGGCTGGACGGGCTGCGGGTGGGAAGCGGTGACCGGCTGCTGGTCACCGGGGAGAACGGCGCGGGGAAGTCGACGCTGCTGCGAGTGATCGCCGGGGAGCTGGCGCCTGATCGCGGGGTGGTGCGGCGGTCGGCCGGGGGCAGGGTCGGGTACTTGCCGCAGGAGACACCGGTGCGGCCGACCGGACGGCCGCTGCTGGCGGCGTACGCGGCGGGGAGGCCGGGGACGGCGGAGGAGTACGGGGACGAGCTGCTGGCGCTCGGGCTGTTCCGCGAGGAGGACCTGACCGTACCGGTGGCGGCCCTCTCGGTGGGGCAGCGGCGGCGGCTGGAGCTGGCCCGGTTGGTGTCCCGCCCGGCGGACCTGCTGGTGCTGGACGAGCCGACCAACCATGTGGCGCTGAGCCTGGTGGAGGAGCTGGAGGTGGCGCTGGCCGCGTACCGGGGCGCGGTCGTGGTGGTCTCGCACGACCGGCGCTTCCGGGACGCGTTCCGAGGCGCGGAGGTGGTGTTGCGGGGCGGGCGGCGGGTGAGTTGAAGGGGGCGGCTCAGGTGTCGGGGGCCGCCGACTGGGCCTCGCGGATGGCGGCGGCCGTCGCCGCCGCCTCGTACCCCGGCGGGACGCCGTCGACCAGCAGGCAGTCGCCGTCCAGGTGGTCGGTGCGCTGCGGCAGGAGCCGCTGATAGGCGGTGGAGTGGTACCAGTCGCGGGCCTGGTCGAAGGTAGGGAAACCGATGATGACGAGGGCCTGGTCGAAGGTGCCTTCCAGGACCTCGGTGCGGGGAGCGCCGTGGACGAGGAAGCGGCCCTGGTAGGGGTCCAGGGTGGACTGGATGCGCTCCATGTAGTCCAGCACCTCGTCGGGGAGGTCGGCGGCCGGGCGGCGGAGGTGGGCGATGGCGTACGCGGTCATGGCGGGGCCGTCCTCTCGGGGAGTGCCCCGGCTGTCCCCGGGGCGTGCCGCCATCGTGTCCGGGAGACGACGACGGCGTCGATGACCTCGGAGGTCATCGACGCCGTACGGCCCGCGAAGGGACTACAGGGTCGCGGTGTCGATGACGAAGCGGTAGCGGACGTCGCTGTCGAGGACCCGCTCGTAGGCCTCGTTGATCTGGTCGGCGCGGATCAGCTCGATCTCGGCGCCCAGGCCGTGCTCGGCGCAGAAGTCCAGCATCTCCTGGGTCTCGGGGATGCCGCCGATCGCCGAGCCGGCCAGCGTGCGGCGGCCGCCGATCAGGGAGAACAGGTTCAGCTTGACCTGGTCTTCCGGGGCGCCCACGTTGACCAGCGCGCCGTCCGTCTTGAGGAGGGAGAGGTAGGCGTCGAAGTCGAGGGGGGCGGAGACCGTGGAGACGATCAGGTCGAAGCTGCCGGCCAGCTGCTCGAAGGTGGCCGGGTCGCTGGTGGCGTGGTAGCGGTCGGCGCCCAGCCGCAGCCCGTCCTCCTGCTTGCGCAGGCTCTGGCTGAGCACGGTCACCTCGGCGCCCATGGCGTGGGCGATCTTGACGCCCATGTGGCCGAGGCCGCCGAGGCCGACGATGGCGACCTTCTTGCCGGGGCCGGTCTTCCAGTGCGCGAGCGGCGAGTAGAGGGTGATGCCGGCGCACAGCAGCGGGGCGGCGACGTCCAGGGAGAGGCCGTCGGGAATGCGGAGGGTGTAGGCCTCGTCCACCACGATGTGGCTGGAGTAGCCGCCGTAGGTGGGGTCGCCGGCCTTGTCGCGGCCGTTGTAAGTGGCGATCATGCCCTGCTCGCAGTACTGCTGCAGGCCCTGCTCGCAGTATGCGCACTCGCGGCAGGAGTCGACGAAGCAGCCGACGCCGACCCGGTCGCCGACGGCGTACCTGGTGACGGCGGAGCCGGTCTCGGTGACGACTCCGGCGATCTCGTGGCCCGGGACCATGGGGAAGATCCCCTCGCCCCAGCCGTCGCGCGCCTGGTGGATGTCGGAGTGGCAGATGCCGGCGTACTTGATCTCGATCAGCACGTCGTGCTCACCGACCGCCCGGCGCGGAACGGTGGTGCGCTCCAGGGGGGCCTTGGCTGCGGGGGCTGCGTAAGCGGTGACGTTGGTGGTCATGGCTCCACCCTGCCGCCGCGGAAGACTGCCACCCAGCCCTCCGTCGTACCTACGACCAGCGTGCGTACCACTGGCAGGATCAGGCTCGGCAGGGTGTGTGTTCCGGCCACCCAGGGATACTTGCGCTATGGACCAGCGCGCCGAACTCAGCGAATTCCTCCGCTCGCGGCGGGCCCGGCTGAAGCCCGAGGACGTGGGTCTGCCCGAGTTCGGGCGGCACCGCCGGGTGCCGGGGCTGCGCCGGGAGGAGCTGGCGCAGCTGGCCGGGGTCTCGGTGGCGTACTACACCCGCCTTGAGCAGGGCAACGGGCGGAACGTCTCGCTGGAGGTGCTGGACGCCATCGCCCGCGCCCTGCGGCTGACCGAGGCCGAGCGGAACCATCTGACCCATCTGGCGAAGCCGGCGGAGAAGAAGCGCAAGCGGGCGGCGGCGAACCGGCCGCAGACGGTGCGGGCCTCGGTGCGGCATCTGCTGGACGCGCTGGACGGCGTCCCGGCGTACGTCCTGGGGCGGCGGCTGGATGTGCTGGCCTGGAACCGGATGGCGGCGGCCCTGCTCGGGGACTTCGCCGCGCTGGAGCCGCAGGAGCGGAACATGGCCCGGCAGGTGTTCCTCTCCCCGCACGCGCGCGAGCTGTACGTGGACTGGGAGGCCAAGGCCACCGAGGTGGTCAGCTTCCTGCGGATGTACGCGGGCTGCTCGGCCGACGACCCCCAGCTGTCGGTGCTGGTGGGCGACCTGTCGGTGCGCAGCCCGGAGTTCCGCGCGATGTGGGCCAAGCACACGGTGGCCGAGAAGGGCCACGGGGTGAAGCGGCTGGCCCATCCGGTGGTGGGCGAACTGACCCTGGCGTACGAGACGCTGAAGGTGCCCGACGACCACGACCAGAGCCTGGTGACGTACACGGCCGAGCCGGACTCCCCCTCGGCGGACGCGCTGCGGCTGCTGGCGCACTGGGGCGTGGACGAACCGGCGGCCGGCAGCCGGCGCTAGGCCCGTATCCGCACGGGAACGGCGGCAGCTCCCACACCCGCGGCGCCTCGGGTGCGCGGGTGAACCAGCGTTGTGCGCTCGTGGTCCACCGCGGGCGGACGGCGGCTTCATAGCCTGCGATCCGGCGGGCCGATCGGGCCGAGCCGGTTCACCCTCGCAAGGAGTACCCCTCATATGAAGCTGCCGTATCCGCTGCGCCGGCTGGTCCGGGGCAGGCGCCTGACCGGCCTGGGCCTCGCGTTCGTCATGGCGCTGAGCATGGTGGGCCTGACGGCCCCCGTCTCGCACGCGGACCCCAAGCAGCCGCTGACCGTCATCGACTGGAACATCACCAGCCTGGAGGGCGGCGGTCAGGCCGCCCACGACGAGTACTGGCGGGTGATCGACCAGCTGCACCACCACACCGGTCACGACTTCCACCAGACGCAGCTGGACGAGACGACGGGTCTGTCCAACCGGCTGGTCCAGATCAGCCTGCGCCACGAGGGCACCTACGTCGGCGCGCTCTACTTCTGGGCCGACAACCTCTACCTGGCCGGCATCTACCAGCCGGGGCAGGGCGGCGGGCACTTCGCCTTCCGCGACCAGCGGCCCGCGGACTTCAACGCCGTGCTCGGCGTCCACTCCGAACCGCTGCCCTGGAACGGCAGTTACATCGCGCTGCCGGGCGGAAGCACCCGGCAGAACCTCCAGATCAACGGGCCCCGGCTGCACGGCGCCATGATGAACCTGGCCAGTGCCCGCAGGCTCATCACCCACGGGGCCGGCCAGGACCTGCTGGGCCAGTCCCTCGTCATGATGATCCAGGCGACCGCCGAGGCCGCCCGTTTCGGCCGCGTCTTCGACAACATCCGGGGCAACATCCGCACCGCCGGCAGCGGCGGCGTCCAGCTCGGCATCGAGAACGTGGACCTCCAGCAGAACTGGAGCCGCATCTCCCACTGGGTCTACCGCGTCATCCAGAACCCCGCCGCCGGTGAGCTCTCCTTCGGCTCCGGTGTCTTCCACCGGTCCTTCCGGTCCCTCCAGCAGCTCCTCGCATACGTCTTCTTCATGGAGCTGCACTCGGGCTCCCGCTGAGCCCCGCAAGACCGCTTGGCCCTGTGCGCGTACGCCGACGGCGGCCCCTCCTCGTACGGGAGGGGCCGCCGTCTCGTGTGTGCGGCGGGGCTCAGAGGGCCGAGCCGGCCTTCCACTGCGCCCAGTCCATGTTCCAGCCGTTGAGGCCGTTGTCGGGCTTGATGGTCTTGTCCGGGGAGTTCTTGACGACGACCACGTCGCCGGTGATCGAGTTGTCGAAGAACCAGGCACCGTCCTGCTTGGAGTCGCCGGCGCCCTTGGCGTCGTTCAGGCCCACGCAGCCGTGGCTGGTGTTGGCCGAGCCGAAGATGGAGTCGGCGCCCCAGTAGTTGCCGTGGATGAAGGTGCCCGAGGAGGACAGCCGCATGGCGTGCGGCACGTCCTTGATGTCGTACTCGCCCTTGCCGTCGTCGTCGGTGAAGCCAACCGTGGCGCCGTCCATCCGGGTCTCCTTGAACTTCTCGGAGATCACCATCTGGCCGTTGTAGGTCGGGTTGTCCTTGGATCCGGCGGAGATCGGGATGGTACGGACGGTCTTGCCGTCCTGGGTGACCTTCATGGTCTTGGTGGCGACGTCCACCGTGGAGACCTGGTTGCGGCCGACGGTGAAGGTGACCGTCTTCTGCTGGACGCCGTAGACGCCGTCGGCGCCCTCGACACCGTCCAGGTCGAGCTTGAGGGTGACCTTGGAGTTGGCCTTCCAGTACTGCTCGGGGCGGAAGTCCAGGCGCTGGGAGTTGAACCAGTGGCCGACGACCTCCTGGCCGCTGCTGGAGCTGACCTTGATGGCCGACTGGACGGCCTTCTGGTCGGTGATCGCCTTGTTGAAGTTGATCGAGACCGGCATGCCGACGCCGACCGTGGAGCCGTCCTCGGGGGTGAAGTTCCCGATGAAGCTGTTGGCCTTGGAGACGGTGGTGAAGGAGGAGTTCTCGTGGGCCTGGCGGCCGTCGGAGTCCTTGGCGGAGGCGGCGATCTTGTAGAGGGTGGCCCGCTCCAGCTGCTGGGTGGGCTGCCAGCTCTTGCCGTCGGCGGCCAGCTCGCCCTGGACGGTCTTGCCGTCCGGGCCGGTCAGCGTCACCTCGGTGAGGGTGCCCTCGCTCACGGTGACCTTGGCGTCGTCGTTGATACCGACGTCCTGCGCGCCGTTCTTCGGGGCTATGGCTATCTTGGCCTGGGAGGTCTCCTTGGCCGCGGCGTCGTCCACCTGCGACTGCGAGGACGACTTCCCGTCGCCCGAGCCGGACCCGGAATCGGCCTCACTGTCCCCGCCGCCGCAGGCCGAGAGCACCAGTACGCCGCCGAGCACCACGGACGCGGCCGCCAAGCCCCTGCGCCGCTTGCTGTCCGTCATCACACGCTTCTCCATCGTCGCCGAATCCCTGCCGCCGCCCCTGCCGGACGCGGTGGCCGCTTTCAGGTCACCCATCAACAGAACACCCATATCGACCCGCCCGGTTCCCTCACGGGCGGGATGTGGGAAATGCCACTGATCAACCTCGATCGATCAGCGGACCAATCCCGGTCGATCCGTGATCGGATGACGCCGGTCCTGTGTGACCGGTCACACCGTTCCGGTCATCGACCGCCGAGCACGTCATGATCGACGCGTCCGGGCCGCCGCCGGTTCCCGCCGTACGCCCGCCGTGATCCGCCGGATGCGCCGGCCCGGGTCCGGGCCCCGGCCTGCGGTCCGGACCACGATACGGAACCCCGGCCGCCGCTAGGGCCGCAGGCCGCGCTCCTCACCTTCGTCCTCATCCTCGTCCTCGTCCTCGTCGAGGTAGTCACCGTCCTCCTCCCCGTCTTCCCCGTCGAACTCCTCCCACGCGAAGGCCTCCGGGTCGTGCTCGGCCCGCTCGCTGCTCCAGGACGCCTGGGCGAGGTCCACCCCGGGCACCTCACCGATCAGATCGGTGGGCTCCACGAGGTAGGCGAGGGCTTCCGCTTCGTCCTCGCGTACCGCGGAACGGGCGTGCGTACGCTCCTCGTCCGGGAGGAACTCGTCACTCTCCACGCGCTCCAGCGCGGCTGCGGTGAGTTGGTCCGGATCGGTGACCTCCAGCAGGAGTTCCACCCGCAGCCGGACATACCGTGAGGTTTCAGAGGCGCTCATATGACGGAGCGTAAGGTGCCGGAGACCGCGACTTTCCCACGACCCGCTGTGTTGTCTAGCATCGGCGCAATCGTCAATCTCCGGTTCCGCAAGGGGATCTGAACACGTGTCCGTCGCACGCCGACCGCTGTTGACCGCCACCGCCGCCGGAAGCCTCCTCGCCGCGCTGTGGTTCGTTCCTTCCGCCAACGCCACCGCCGACCAGCCGCCCACCGGGCGCGACCGCGCGGTGGCCGCCGCCGCCACTCCTCGTACTCCCAGCACCCCCGGCACTCCCAGCCCGCCCAGAGTCTCCACCGAGAAGCGATCCGCCGCCGTGGTGGCGCTCGCCGACACCGGTGGCGTGGACACCACGCCGTACCTGGTGGGCGGCGCGGCCTTCCTGGGACTCGGCACCGGGATGGTGGCCTTCGCGGTACGCCGAGGGGCCCGCGGGGCGCTCTGAGAGCCGCCCGGTGATGCTCCGGTACGCCGAAGGGGCGTGCGGGGCGCCTGGGAAGGCCGCCCCGCACGCCCCGTACCGGGATACGCGCCCTGGTCTCAGGCCAGCGGCCCGGTGACCCGCTCGACCGCCTCCACCAGCCGCCCGTCCCGTACGAAGGCCTCGGCGGCCTCCAGGTCGGGGGCGAGGAAACGATCCGGCCCAGGGCCCTGGACGCCCGCCGCGCGCAGCGCCTCGATGGCGGCGCGGGAGGCGGGGGCCGGGGCCAGGCCGTGCCGCAGCTCGATGCCCCGGGTGGCGGCGTACAGCTCCACGGCGATCACCCGGGTGAGGTTGGCGACCGTGGTGCGCAGCTTGCGCGCGGCCGACCAGCCCAGCGAGACATGGTCCTCCTGCATGGCGGAGGACGGGATGGAGTCGGCCGAGGCGGGCACGGCCAGCCGCTTCAGCTCGCCGACCAGGGCGGCCTGGGTGTACTGGGCGATCATCAGCCCGGAGTCCACCCCGGCGTCGTCGGCCAGGAACGGCGGGAGCCCGTGGCTGCGGTTCTTGTCCAGCAGCCGGTCGGTGCGGCGCTCGGCGATGGAGCCGAGGTCGGCGGCGGCGATGGCCAGGAAGTCCAGCACGTACGCGACCGGGGCGCCGTGGAAGTTGCCGTTGGACTCCACCCGGCCGCCGCCGGCCCCGTCGGGGAGCACCACCGGGTTGTCCACGGCCGCCGCCAGCTCGCGCTCGGCCACCAGCCGGGCGTGCGCCAGGGTGTCCCGGCCGGCGCCGGCCACCTGCGGGGCGCAGCGCACCGAGTAGGCGTCCTGGACCCGGGGGGCCTCCTGCTCCTGGAAGTGGCCGGTCAGCTCGGAGCCGTCGAGCACGGCGAGCATGTTGGCCGCGGAGGCGGCCTGCCCGGGGTGCGGGCGGATGGCGTGCAGCTCGGGGGCGAGCACCCTGGGGGTGCCGAGCAGCGCCTCCAGGGAGAGCGCGGCGGTGATGTCGGCGGCGGTGTAGAGCCGGTCCAGGTCGGCGAGGGCCATCAGCAGCATGCCGAGCATGCCGTCGGTGCCGTTGAGGAGGGCCAGGCCCTCCTTCTCGCGCAGCTCGACCGGGGCGATGCCATGGGCGGCCAGCAGTTCGCCGGCCGGGCGGACGGTGCCGTCGGGGCCCTCGGCGTCGCCCTCGCCCATCAGGGTGAGCGCGCAGTGCGACAGCGGGGCGAGGTCGCCGGAGCAGCCCAGCGAGCCGTACTCGTGGACGACCGGGGTGATGCCCGCGTTCAGCACGTCGGCCATGGTCCGCGCGACCTCGGGGCGCACCCCGGTGTGACCGGAGGCGACGGTCTTCAGCCGCAGGAACATCAGCGCCCGGACCACCTCGCGCTCGACCCGGGGGCCCATCCCGGCCGCGTGCGAGCGGACGATGTTGCGCTGGAGCTGGGCGCGCAGCTCATGGCCGATGTGCCGGGTGGCGAGCGCGCCGAAGCCGGTGGACACCCCGTAGACCGGTTCGGGCTTGGCGGCGAGGGCGTCGACGACCTCCCGGGCGCGGGCGAGGGCGGCGAGCGCCTCGGCGGACAGTTCGACGCGGGCGCCCGCCCGGGCCACGGCGATGACGTCCTGCGCGGTGGTCCCGGACGTCCCCACCACCACTGTGTGCATATCCATATTCAGCAGCGTACGTATTGAATCGAGACCTGTCACTACCGGATGCGGGCCTCTACGGGGGCGGCGGGGCGTCCCGGAAGCGGCGGCGGTCGCGGCCGGGGCCGAGCGGCGGCGAGGGGGCGTCGGCCAGCCGGATCACCGCCCCGTCCCGCCCCGCGACCACCGGCTTCGGGGAGCGGGCCGCCTTGGCGCGGTACTGGGCCGCGTCCGCCAGCCGGAACAGCCGGCGAGCCGAGCGCACCGGCCCGATCGGATCGCCGGTGGAGGCCACCCCGCAGGCCACACCCGCGCCGAGCTCCAGCTCCGCCGCCCGTGCGCACAGCTCGTCGGCGGCGGCGATCACCTCGTCCGCCTGCGGGCCGACCGCCAGCAGGCAGAACTCGTCGCCGCCCAGCCGGGCCGCCAGGGTCCCCGGCAGCATCGCCCCGCAGTAGGACAGCAGCGAGCCGAACCGTTCCAGCAGCCGGTCGCCCACCGCGTGGCCCAGGGTGTCGTTGACCTGCTTCAGCCCGTTCAGGTCGCAGACCACCAGGCTCACCACGGAGCCGTCCACCCGCCAGCGGTCCACCGCCTCGTCCAGCCGCAGGTCCACCGCCCGCCGGTTGGCCAGCCCGGTCAGCGGATCGGTGAAGGCCAGCCGCCGGACCTCCTCCAGCCGCTCGGTCTGCACGATCCCGGCGGCCACCACCGAGGCCAGCACGGTGGCGAAGTCGGCGTCCGCCCGGTCGAAGAGGGGCGCGCCGGTCGGCCGGGCCACATAGAGCTCGCCCCAGGCCCGCGCGTGCAGCACTATCGGCGCCACCACACAGGCACCCCGCCCGCGCCGGCGCAGCGCGGCGACCCGGGGGTGCGGATAGCCGGGACGGCCGGGCCCGGGGCCCTCGGCGGTCTCCACCCAGGCGTGCGGCTCACCGCCGTTGGCCCACCGCTCGTGCAGGAACTCGGTGATCTCGGAGAACTGGTGCACCGGGTAGCTCTCGTCGCCCGGGAACTCCTCCTCGTCCGGCGCCCGCTCCCCCACGTTGACCAGCACTTTCAGCCGGCCGCTGTCCCGCTGCCAGGTGGACAGGGCGGCGAAGCTCCCGCCGAGGGCGTCCCGCGCGCCGAGCGCGGCGGCCCGCCAGCTCTCCTCGGGAGTGTGCGCCAGCGCCATCGCCTGGGCCACCGCCACCACGGCTCGCAGCCGGACATCCTCTCCCATTCCTCAAGCTTAGGGAGGATTCCTGGCATTTCACCCCGGGGGGTCGGGTCCGGACCGGCGGGGTGCCCCGGTCGGCTCCGCGACCAGGGCCGATCGGCCGCCCGCCACCCGGCCCCCGGGCCGCCTTCCCCTCCCGGAGAGGACTACTCCCCCGGCCAGGCCGGCTTGCGCTTCTCGTTGAAGGCGGCCACGCCCTCGGCCCGGTCGCCGGAGAAGGCCACCGAGCGCCAGGCCGCGTCCTCCACCTCAAGACCGGCCCGCAGGTCCATGCCGTGGCCCAGCCGCAGCGCCCGCTTGGCGGCACGCAGCCCCACCGGCGAGTTGGCGGCGATCCGCCCGGCCAGCTCCAGCGCGGCGGTACGGGCCTCCTCGGCCAGCTCGTCCACCAGGCCGAGCCGCAGGGCCTCGGCCGCCTCGACCCGGCGGGCGGTGAAGACCAGCTCCGCCGCCCGGGCCGCGCCGACCCGGCGGGGCAGCAGCTGCGTACCGCCGCCGCCCGGGATCACCCCCACCGACACCTCCGGCAGCCCGACCACCGCACTGGCGTCGGCCACGATCAGATCGCAGGCCAGCGCCAGCTCGAAGCCGCCGCCCAGCGCGTAGCCGTGCACGGCGGCGACGGTCGGCATCGGCAGCTCCAGCACCCCGGTGTACGCGGCACGGGCAACCGGGCGCTGGCGCACCAGCTCGGCGTCGCTGAAGGAGTTGCGCTCCTTGAGGTCGGCGCCCACGCAGAAGGCCCGGTCGTTCGAGGAGGTCAGCACGGTGACCCGGGCGGCCGGGTCGGCGGCCAGCGCCTCGCAGGCGGCACCCAGCGAGCGGGCCATCTCGGTGGAGACCGCGTTCATCGCCTTCGGCCGGTCCAGCACCAGCTCGGCCACGTACCCGTGCCGGCGCACGACGACGTACTCCCCGAAGCGCCGCTCGGACCCCTCGGATCCCGTCGATCCCTCTGACCCCACTGGCCCGGCTGCCTGCTCTGCCATGCGGACGCACCCTCCCGGTCAACGGACGTTATCCGGGGATCCTAGGTGTCCGGCGGGTCAGCAGCCAGGGTTCGATCACCCCGAGCCCGCGGACCGGGCGCTGCCACATCGGCTGGAGGGCGAAGCGGTACGAGGGCGGGGTCTCGCCCTCCTTCTCGGCGCGGGCCGCGGCCTCGGCCGCCTCGGTCTCGGAGACCGGGGCCTCGCCGGTGCGGATCAGCTCCTCGGCGAAGGCCCCGTCCACCAGCACGGCGTCCTTGGGGGCTATCGAGGTGAGCCGGCTGGCCAGGTTCACCGTGGTGCCGAAGACATCGCCCATCCGGGTCGCCACGGTGCCGAAGGCGATCCCGACCCGCAGCGCGGGCATGGTCTCGTCCTGCGACAGGGTCTCGATCAGCCGTACGCCGATCTCGGCGGCGGTACCGGAGTCGTCGGCCGCGTACAGCACCTCGTCGCCGAGGGTCTTGATCAGCCGGCCGCCGTGCGCGGCCACCAGGTCGGCGCAGGTGGTCTCGAAGGCCTCGACCAGCTCGCCGAGCTCCTCCTCCTCCAGCCGGCGGGTCAGCCGGGTGAAGCCCACCAGGTCCGCGAAGCCGACCGCCAGCCGCCGGTCCACCATCTCCTCGTCGTCGGCGGCCTGCACCACCCGGCCCGTGGCGGCCGCGAGCTGCCGCCGCCACACGTACACCAGGAACTCCTGGAGCTCCGGCAGCAGCAGCTCGACCAGCGGATAGGTGACCTCGGTCCGGGTCATCCCGGGCTCGGGCGGCTCGGTCAGGCCCTCCAGGAAGGAGTCGATCTGCCATTCGGCCAGCCGGGCGGTGGTCTGCCCGGTGGAGCGGGCCACCTGCACCGCCATCGGCTCGCTGAGCAGCCCGGCCTCCACCAGACCGGCCAGCCGGCGCAGCGCCAGGACATCGGCCTCGGTGAGCGCCTTGGCCTGGCCGATGTCGGCGAAACCCATGGCCCGCCAGAAGCGGGAGGCGAGGTCCATGGAGACCCCGGCGGTGCGGGCCGCCTGGAAGGGGGTGTAGCGGCGGTCGGCGCCGAGGATCAGCTGCTCCAGCCGGATGGCGAGCGGATCGTCGGTCGGCTCGGCGGTGTGGTCGACCACATGGTGCGGGGTCGGGTACGCGGCGCCCTCCCCGGCCGCCCCGGAGCGGTGCTCCGTACGGGAGGCGGTGCCCGGCCGGCTCTCGTCCCCGGAGCGCGGGGACGGGGAGTCCTCGGGCGCGGCCTCGGACCCGGAGTCGCCTCCGGTGCCGGAGTCGCTCTCGGCCCCGGCCCCGGTCCCAGCCTCCGAGCCGGATCCTGAGCGGTACGGCTCGGTCCCGGAGTGGGAGGGGTCCGGGGCGCCGGAGCCGGAACGACGGGCGGAACCGGTACCGGAACGGGGTTCGGGGCCGGTGCGGGAACGGTGGACGGGGCCGCTGCCGGAACCGGTACCGGAGCCGGGCTCCGGCCGGTCGGGGTTCGCGTCGTCGACGGTCACCGGCCGCCTCCTGCCCGTTCCGTGCGCACTGTTCTGCCGATCTGTCGCTGGATCGCGGTCCACGATACGGCAGGTGTGCCCTGGCTCACGTCCTGATGGGCCGCCCGGGCCTCCGACCGGTCCCGACGCCGTACTCGCTGGTCCGGCGCTCGTTTGGGCCTCGTCCCGCCCCGATCCGACCCCGGGTCCGGCTCCGATCAGGCTCCCCTCCGGCCCCGGGCGGGGCGGAAGGATCAGCTCCGCCCGGGGCCCGCCGGAGCCGCGGCGGCCGGCTTCCGGTCCCGGTCCGTTGACCGCCCCGCCGGAGCCGCGGCGGTCAGCCGCCGGTCCCGGTCCGTACGTGGACGATGTCCCCGGCGCTGACGGCCTCCTGGCCGCCGCCCTCGGTGGCCACCACCAGCCGGCCCTCGCCGTCCAGGGCGATCGCCTCGCCCACCAGGGTGCGCTCACCCGGCAGCTCGGCGCGGACCGAGCGGCCGAGGGTGGCGCAGCCGGCGGCGTACGCCTCCTGGAGCCCGGAGGCGGCCGGGTCGCCGTTGGCGGCGGTCCACTGCCCGTACCACTCCTCCAGCGAGCGCAGTACGGCCCGCAGCAGCGGGTCGCGGTCGGTGGAGATGGCGTCGGCCAGGGCCAGTGATCCGGCCGTGTGAACGGGCAGCTCCTCGGCGCGCAGGCTGACGTTGAGGCCCAGGCCGATGACGACCGCGCCGCCGTCGCCGGCCCGCTCCGCGAGGATGCCGCCGGTCTTGCGCTCCTCGCCGCCGACGGTCACCAGCAGGTCGTTGGGCCATTTGAGGGCGGTGTCCGCCCCGGCGGCGCGGGCCAGCGCGGTGGCGGCGGCCACCCCGGTGAGCAGCGGCAGCCAGGCCAGGCGCTCCACCGGGACGTCCGGCCTCAGCAGGACGGAGAAGAAGAGCCCGGAGCGGGCGGGCGCGGACCAGGAGCGGTCGAGCCGGCCGCGCCCGGCGGTCTGCTCCTCGGCGACCAGCACCGCGCCCTCGGGGAGCTCGGCGGCGCGGGCGGACAGGTCGGAGTTGGTGGAGCCGGTGGCGGCGACCACGTCGAGGGAGGTCCACAGGGAGCCGGGGCGGACCAGGGCGCGGCGCAGCGCCCCCTCGTCGAGCGGCGGCCGTTCGAGGTCGGACCAGCGGCTGCCGCCGCCGCTTCCACCAGGAGAAGAAGAACCGTGTGCGGGCTGTGCGGGCGTCATGCAAGTCAGCGTAGGTGTGGCAAACACCGCACTGCCGGAGACCCGCCCCGCCGATACGCTACGGGCCAGTAGCCGTCGTCCCCGTGACCAGGGCGATCCGCCCCGTAACCGGCGATCGATCAACCGTCCACGACTCAACCGTCCACGACCAGGTCCCCGACCAGGCAGGGAGCCGCATCCCGATGTCCGAGCCGGCCAAGACGTCCCCGCAGCCCCAGGAGCCCCAGACCGGAGGGCCGCGGCCCGGTGAGTCCGCGTCCGGGGTCCCGATCGACATCCACACCACCGCGGGCAAGCTCGCGGACCTCCGGCGCCGTATCGAGGAGGCCACCCACGCCGGATCGGCGCGCGCCGTCGAGAAGCAGCACGCCAAGGGCAAGCTGACCGCCCGTGAGCGGGTCGCGCTGCTGCTGGACGAGGACTCCTTCGTGGAGCTGGACGAGTTCGCCCGGCACCGCTCGACCGCGTTCGGTCTGGAGGCCAACCGCCCCTACGGCGACGGGGTGGTCACCGGCTACGGCACGGTGGACGGCCGCCCGGTCGCGGTCTTCTCGCAGGACTTCACGGTGTTCGGCGGGGCGCTGGGCGAGGTCTACGGGCAGAAGATCGTCAAGGTGATGGACTTCGCGCTGAAGACGGGCTGCCCGGTGATCGGGATCAACGACTCCGGCGGCGCCCGTATCCAGGAGGGCGTGATGGCGCTCGGCCTGTACGGCGAGATCTTCCGCCGCAACACCCATGCCTCCGGGGTGATCCCGCAGATCAGCCTGGTCGTCGGCCCCTGCGCGGGCGGCGCGGTCTACTCGCCGGCCATCACCGACTTCACCGTGATGGTGGACCAGACCTCGCACATGTTCATCACCGGACCGGACGTCATCAAGACGGTGACCGGCGAGGACGTGGGCTTCGAGGAGCTGGGCGGCGCCCGGACGCACAACACCACCTCGGGTGTGGCGCACCACATGGCGGGCGACGAGAAGGACGCCATCGAGTACGTCAAGTCGCTGCTGTCGTACCTGCCGTCGAACAACCTGACCGAGGCCCCGTCCTTCCCGGAGGAGGCCGACCTGGCCCCCACCGACGAGGACCGGGAGCTGGACACCCTGGTCCCGGACAGCGCCAACCAGCCGTACGACGTGCACACCGTCATCGAACACGTGCTGGACGACGCGGAGTTCCTGGAGACCCAGGGGATGTTCGCGCCGAACATCGTCACCGGCTTCGGGCGGGTCGAGGGCTACCCGGTGGGCGTGGTCGCCAACCAGCCGATGCAGCTGGCCGGTTGCCTGGACATCGACGCCTCGGAGAAGGCCGCGCGCTTCGTCCGCACCTGCGACGCCTTCAACATCCCGGTCATCACCTTCGTGGACGTGCCAGGCTTCCTGCCGGGCGTGGACCAGGAGTACGGCGGGATCATCCGGCGCGGCGCCAAGCTGATCTACGCCTACGCCGAGGCGACGGTGCCGCTGATCACGGTGATCACCCGCAAGGCCTTCGGCGGGGCGTACGACGTGATGGGCTCCAAGCACCTGGGCGCCGACCTCAACCTGGCCTGGCCCACCGCGCAGATCGCCGTGATGGGCGCCCAGGGCGCCGTCAACATCCTGCACCGCCGCACCATCGCCGAGGCGGAGTCCTCCGGTGATGGCGAGGCGACCCGGGCGCGGCTGATCCAGGAGTACGAGGACACCCTGCTCAACCCGTACACGGCGGCCGAGCGCGGCTATGTGGACGCGGTGATCATGCCCTCGGACACCCGGGCGCACCTGGTCAAGGGGCTGCGCCAGCTGCGCACCAAGCGGGAGAGCCTGCCGCCGAAGAAGCACGGCAACATCCCGCTGTAGGGCGGGGGTACCCGTGTGAGCGTCGCGTCCCGCAGCACCACGAGGAGGTTCCCATGATCAGAGTCGTACGGGGCAACCCGACCCCGGAGGAGCTGGCCGCCGCCCTCGCGGTGGTCCGGGCCCGCGCGGCGGCCGATGCCGCGGCCGCCTCCGACGGCCCGCCGCACGCCCCGGAGGGCTGGTCCGACCCGGCCAGGATCGCCCGCGGCCGCCGCCCCCAGCCGGGCCCGCGCTCCTGGACCCGCTCCTACTGGCCGGCCTGAGGACAGCGGTATCGGTGAGAGGGCCCGTACCCGGCGCGGGTGCGGGCCCTCTGGCATGGGCGGCCGCCGCTAACGCAGCCCGGTGACGAACATCAGCACCACCATCGCCAGGGCCAGCAGGACACCCGCGCGTCGCAGCATGGCCTGCATGTCGCGCATCTCCTCGGGCGGCTCGTTCTCCGGGTCGGACCACAGCATGCCTTCGATCCTGCGGCCGCCGCCCCGCCGCCCGCCTGAGTACGCGTACTCAGCCTCCTCCGGGGCCCGCGTGGGCCTGGTCACCCCCGCCCGCCCCGGCCGTGTCCGCGCCCGCCGGAGTGGATCAGTACCCTCCCTGGCATGACCATCGCCGCTCGCCGCCGCCTTGTGCTGGCCTCCGCGTCCCCCGCCCGCCTCGGTCTGCTCCGGCAGGCCGGCCTCGCCCCCGAGGTCATCGTCAGCGGGGTGGACGAGGACGCGATCACCGCCCCCACCCCCGCCGAACTGGCGCTCGCGCTGGCCGAGGCCAAGGCCTCCCGGGTGGCCGCCCGGCCCGAGGTGGCCGGCGCCCTGGTGATCGGCTGCGATTCGGTGCTGGAGCTGGACAAGCGGGCACTGGGCAAGCCGGCCGACTCGGCGGAGGCCACCGCCCGCTGGAAGGAGATGCGCGGCCGGGCGGGCGTGCTCCAGACCGGGCACTGCGTCTACGACACCGCCGCCAAGCGGTACGCCTCCGCCACCGCGTCCACCGTCGTCCGCTTCGGCGAGCCGACGGACGAGGAGATCGCCGCGTACGTGGCCAGCGGGGAGCCCCTGCACGTGGCGGGCGCCTTCACGCTGGACGGCCGGTCCGCCCCGTTCATCGAGGGCGTGGACGGCGACCCGGGCAACGTCATCGGGCTGTCCCTGCCGCTGCTGCGCCGGCTGCTGGCCGAGCTGGGCGTGGCCATCACCGACCTCTGGGCCTGAGCCACCCCTCGTACGCGGGCCGCGACCCTACGCCGGGGCCGGGCGCCCGCCGCCGTCCGGGCCCGCCCCGGGGTCGCCCTCCGCCGGGACGGGGCCCGGGCGGCGGTCCGGCAGGTCGGGGGCATACAGCACCAGCGCGGCCACCAGCAGCGCCAGGACCAGCATCATCAGGGCGAACGCGGTCCAGCCGACCAGCCCCACCGCCACCGCGCCCAGCACCCCGTGCACGATGGCGCAGGCGATCAGCACGATCCGCACCGGCCGGGTCGGCGGCTGGTCCCGTACCCCCACCACCAGCAGCAGCACCCCGCAGAGCGCCAGGAACGCGCCGAACACCGCCCCCAGCACCCAGATCCCGGTGACCATGTGGTCGGGGTCGAGGCCGTCCAGGGACATCTGCTGGCCGCCCATCACAGAGGCGAGCACCAGATGCAGCAGCACCGTGCCGACCGCTTCCAGCAGCAGCACGACCCCGGCCGCCAGGGCGATGGCTCGACGGGCCCCCATGGAACCCCCTCCTACTCCCGCTGATGTCTCCTCTTACCGGCGGTAGTGACCGGTGCCGGGCAGGCTACTGAGTGGTAATGGCCAGGACAAGGGGGTGGACCAGGGCCGGCCTCGGAGATCGCCTCGGGCGCGCCGCTCAGAGGAATCCGTTCCGCCATTGGTAGGGACTCCACAAAGAATCGGGACGCGGCGCTGGACCGGCAGACAGAGACCTGGGCCACACCGGGCGGTTACTGTTCCGTCCAGAAGCCCTGCGTAACGTGGTGCGACAAGGATTTTTCCGCATACGGCACGCCTCGAATCACGCTCCGTGTGGGCAAGCTCACCCCTGGGGACGGGTCGTGAGGCCGTGTCGGCAGTCCCTAAACTCAGCTTGTTTCAAGGAGGGAGCCATCGTGCGCAAGGTGCTCATCGCCAACCGTGGCGAAATCGCTGTCCGTGTCGCCCGGGCCTGCCGGGACGCGGGGATCGCCAGCGTGGCCGTCTACGCCGATCCGGACCGGGACGCCCTGCACGTCCGGGCGGCCGACGAGGCGTTCGCCCTGGGCGGTGACACCCCGGCGACCAGCTACCTGGACATCGCCAAGGTGCTCCAGGCCGCCGCCGACGCGGGGGCGGACGCAGTCCACCCCGGCTACGGCTTCCTGTCGGAGAACGCGGAGTTCGCCCAGGCCGTGCTGGACGCCGGGCTGACCTGGATCGGCCCGCCGCCGCACGCCATCCGCGACCTGGGCGACAAGGTGGCCGCCCGGCACATCGCCCAGCGCGCCGGCGCCCCGCTGGTGGCCGGCACCCCCGACCCGGTCTCCGGGGCCGACGAGGTCGTCGCCTTCGCCGAGGAGCACGGCCTGCCGATCGCCATCAAGGCCGCCTTCGGCGGCGGCGGGCGCGGACTGAAGGTCGCCCGCACCCTGGAGGAGGTCCCCGAGCTCTACGACTCCGCCGTCCGCGAGGCGGTGGCCGCCTTCGGCCGCGGCGAGTGCTTCGTCGAGCGCTACCTCGACCGCCCCCGGCACGTGGAGACCCAGTGCCTGGCCGACACCCACGGCAACGTGGTCGTCGTCTCCACCCGTGACTGCTCGCTCCAGCGCCGCCACCAGAAGCTGGTCGAGGAGGCCCCCGCGCCGTTCCTCACCGAGGACCAGAACAAGCAGCTCTACGCCGCCTCCAAGGCCATCCTGAAGGAGGCCGGCTACGTCGGCGCCGGCACGGTGGAGTTCCTGGTCGGCAACGACGGCACCATCTCCTTCCTGGAGGTCAACACCCGCCTCCAGGTCGAGCACCCGGTCACCGAGGAGGTCACCGGTATCGACCTGGTCCGCGAGATGTTCCGCATCGCCGACGGCGAGGAGCTCGGCTACGGCGATCCCGCGGTGCGCGGCCACTCCTTCGAGTTCCGCATCAACGGCGAGGACCCGGGCCGCAACTTCCTGCCCGCCCCCGGCACCGTCACCCTCTTCGACCCGCCCACCGGCCCCGGCGTCCGCCTCGACGCGGGCGTGGAGTCCGGCAGCGTCATCGGCCCGGCCTGGGACTCCCTGCTGGCCAAGCTGGTCATCACCGGCGCCACCCGGCAGCAGGCCCTCCAGCGCGCCTCCCGGGCGCTGGCCGAGTTCACCGTGGAGGGCATGGCCACCGCCATCCCGTTCCACCGGGCCGTGGTGGTCGACCCGGCGTTCGGCCCCGAGCTGACCGGTTCCGCCGACCCGTTCACCGTCCACACCCGCTGGATCGAGACGGAGTTCGTCAACGAGATCAAGCCCTTCGCCGCCCCGGCCGACGCCGAGTCGGACGAGGAGCCGGGCCGCGAGACGGTCGTGGTGGAGGTCGGCGGCAAGCGCCTGGAGGTCTCCCTGCCGTCCTCGCTGGGCATGTCGC
This sequence comes from Streptomyces lichenis, assembly GCF_023218175.1. GTDB lineage: Bacteria > Actinomycetota > Actinomycetes > Streptomycetales > Streptomycetaceae > Streptomyces > Streptomyces lichenis. Next base: position 33,054 of record NZ_JALPTH010000033.1, read on the forward strand.
TGGCCCGCACCGGGCTGGCCGCCGGCGCCAAGCCCAAGCGCCGGGCCGCCAAGAAGTCCGGCCCGGCCGCCTCCGGCGACACCCTCGCCTCCCCCATGCAGGGCACCATTGTGAAGGTGGCCGTCGAGGAGGGCCAGGAGGTCAAGGAGGGCGAGCTGATCGTGGTCCTGGAGGCCATGAAGATGGAGCAGCCGCTGAACGCCCACCGCTCCGGCACCGTCAAGGGCCTGACCGCCGAGGTCGGCGCCTCCATCACCTCCGGCGCCGCGATCTGCGAGATCAAGGACTGACCTCCGGCACTCCGCGGATACGGAACGGGGCCCACCGGTTTGTTTCCGGTGGGCCCCGTTCCCGTACCGCCGCACCCGCGCCCGGTGATTTCCCGGTACCGGCCGGGGTCCGAGCCCGCGATGGCATCCTGGAGTTCCTGGAGAGCACGCCGCGAGCGCGGCGGGGCCGCGACGAGGAGGGACCGCGCGATGGCGACCAGTACGGCGGCGGACCGGGTGCCCGAGCAGCCGCGTCCGCTGCGCGCCGACGCCCGCCGCAACCGGGAGCGGCTGCTGCGCGAGGCGCGGCTGGCCTTCGCCGAGCACGGCACCGACGCCTCGCTGGAGGAGGTGGCCCGCCGGGCGGGCGTGGGCATCGGCACGCTCTACCGCCACTTCCCCAACCGGCACGCGCTGATGAACGCGGTCTTCCAGGAGGCGCTGCACGCCCTGCTCACCCGCTCCCAGGAGCTGGCGGAGGCCGAGCAGCCGTGCGCCGCGCTGGTGGAGTGGCTGCGGGCCATCGTCACCCACGCCGGTGAGTACCGGGGGCTGGCCAAGGAGCTGATGTCCGCCTCGCACGACACCACCTCCGCGCTCTCCCAGTGCAGCACCCCGCTGGGCTCAGCGGGCGCCGCCCTGCTGCGGCGCGCCCAGCGGTCCGGGGCGGTACGGGAGGACGTGTCGATCGGCGACCTGATGCAGCTGACCAACGCGATCGCCCTGGCCGCCGAGGAGTGCCCGGCCGACGCGCAGCTGGCCGACCGGCTGCTGACCCTGACCCTGCGCGGGCTGAAGCCGTGACCTCACTCGTCGGCTGAGGAGGCTCAGCGGCGGCGCAGGTCCGCCACCCGGGCCGCGCGCTCGGCGGGCTGGGGCTCGGGGGCGGCCAGCGGGCCGGGGGCACCGCGCAGCGGACCGGGGGCGCCCGGGTGGCGGCCCCGCTGGCCGGGCAGCGGCACGTCCTGGCGGGCCCGGCGGCTGGGCGGCGCGGTCTCGGGGCCGCTCTGGCCGGTGCCGGCGACGGTGATCTGGACCCCCTGGTCGGCGAGCGCCTGGAGCTCGGTGCCGGCCCGGTCCTCGTGCGGCGGGGGCTCGTCGGTGACCAGCCGGGTGATCAGGTCGGTGGGCACCGTCTGGAACATGGTGTCGGTGCCCAGCTTGGTGTGGTCGGCGAGCACCACCACCTCCGCGGCGGCCTGCACCAGGGCGCGGTCCACGCTGGCGGAGAGCATGTTGGAGGTGGACAGCCCGCGCTCGGCGGTCAGCCCGCTGCCGGACAGGAACGCCCGGGAGACCCGCAGCCCCTGGAGGGACTGCTCGGCCCCGCTGCCCACCAGGGCGTAGTTGGAGCCGCGCAGGGTGCCGCCGGTCATCACCACCTCGACCCGGTTGGCGTGCGCCAGGGCCTGGGCGACCAGCAGCGAGTTGGTGACCACGGTGAGGCCGGGCACCCGGGCGAGCCGGCGGGCCAGCTCCTGGGTGGTGGTCCCGGCGCCGACCACGATGGCCTCGCCCTCGCCCACCAGTCCGGCGGCCACATCGGCGATGGCGGTCTTCTCGGCCGTGGCCAGGTGCGACTTCTGCGGGAGCCCGGACTCCCGGGTGAAGCCGCCGGGAAGTACCGCACCACCGTGCCGGCGGTCGAGGAGTCCTTCGGCCTCCAGCGCCCGTACGTCCCGCCGTACGGTCACTTCTGAGGTCTGGACGACGCGGGCGAGCTCCCGGAGGCTCACGGCCCCGTTGGCGCGCACCATTTCAAGGATCAACTGACGACGTTCTGCAGCGAACACGAAACTGACAGTAACCCCAGCGACCATTCCCACGCAGCGGAATGCGCCCGTTAAGCGAATTTCCGAACAGAGACGCCCACCAACTGGTATAAGACGGCTCGCTCGTTGACGCTCCTTGACCCCGGACGGCGATTGCCGACCGCTCACCGCCCCGACTTGCCGGGGGTTGGCGGGGGTTGTCCGTTCCCCGCCGCCCGGCACCGCGGCCGGAAAATGCCCCTACGCCCCGCCCTCGGCCTTCCGGGTGTGCAACTGCCGGGCCACCTCGGCGATCGAGCCCGACAGCGAGGGGTACACGGTGAACGCCTTGGCGATCTGCTCCACCGTCAGGTTGTTGTCGACCGCGAGCGAGATGGGGTGGATCAGCTCGCTGGCGCGCGGGGCGACCACGCAGCCGCCGACCACGATCCCGGTCCCCGGGCGGCAGAAGATCTTGACGAAGCCGTCCCGGATGCCCTGCATCTTGGCGCGCGGGTTGCGCAGCAGCGGCAGCTTGACCACCTTGGCGTCGATCCGGCCCGCGTCCACGTCGGCCTGGCTGTAGCCGACGGTGGCGATCTCCGGGTCGGTGAAGACGTTCGCCGAGACCGCCTTGAGGTTCAGCGGGGTGACCGCGTCGCCCAGGAAGTGGTACATCGCGATCCGGCCCTGCATGGCCGCGACCGAGGCGAGCGCGAAGACACCGGTGACGTCACCGGCCGCGTACACCCCGGGCGCCGAGGTCCGCGAGACCTTGTCGGTCTTGACGTGCCCGGAGTCGGTGAGCCGCACCCCGGCCTCCTCCAGGCCCATCCCGTCGGTGTTGGGGATGGCGCCGACCGCCATCAGGCAGTGGGTGCCGGAGATGACCCGGCCGTCCGCGAGGGTGACCTCCACCCGGTCGCCCACCCGCTTGGCGGAGGCCGCGCGCGAGCGGGCCATGACGTTCATCCCGCGCCGGCGGAACACGTCCTCCAGCACCGCCGCCGCGTCTGGGTCCTCGCCGGGCAGCACCCGGTCCCGCGAGGAGACCAGGGTGACCCGGGAGCCCAGCGCCTGGTACGCCCCGGCGAACTCGGCGCCGGTGACACCGGAGCCGACCACGATCAGCTCCTCGGGGAGCTCGTCGAGGTCGTAGACCTGGGTCCAGTTGAGGATGCGCTCGCCGTCGGGCTGGGCGTCGGGGATCTCGCGCGGGTGGCCGCCGGTGGCGATCAGCACCGCGTCGGCGGTCAGCCGCTCCTCGGAGCCGTCCGCGGCCCGGACCACGACCTGGCGGGAGCCGTCCGACGTCTGCTGCCCCTCCAGCCGCCCCCGGCCGCGCACCACCCGGGCACCGGCCCGGGTGACCGAGGCGGTGATGTCGTGCGACTGGGCGAGCGCGAGGCGCTTGACCCGGCGGTTGACCTTGCCGAGGTCCACGCCGACGATCCGGGCGGCCTGCTCGATGTGCGGGGTGTCGTCCGCGACGATGATGCCCAGCTCCTCGTGCGAGGAGTCGAAGGTGGTCATCACCTCGGCCGTGGCGATCAGGGTCTTGGAGGGGACGCAGTCGGTCAGGACGGACGCCCCGCCGAGGCCGTCGGTGTCCACGACGGTCACCTCCGCGCCGAGCTGGGCGGCCACCAGGGCCGCCTCGTATCCGCCGGGTCCGCCACCGATGATCACGATCCGGGTCACAGGGGTCACGCCTCGCGCTCTCGTCACGGCAGGGTCTGGGGTACGCGTCCCATTGTCCCGCACGCACCGGGGTGCTTCCCGCCGGGTCCCGTACTCCCGTACGGGAGTGGGGGCGGCCGTAGGGTGGCCCTCCGGCCGGAACGGGCCCCACGGCCGCCCCTCCCGTACCCTCGATGCCATGTCGCTCTACGCCGCGTACGCCGGCAACCTCGACGCGCGGCTGATGACCCGCCGCGCTCCGCACTCCCCGCTGCGCGGCACGGGCTGGCTCAACGGCTGGCGGCTGACCTTCGGCGGCGAGCAGATGGGCTGGGAGGGGTCGCTGGCCACCATCGTGGAGGCGCCGCGCTCCCAGGTCTTCGTCGCGCTGTACGACATCGCGCCGATGGACGAGGACTCCATGGACCGCTGGGAGGGCGTCGGCCTCGACATCTACCGGCGGATGCGGGTACGGGTGCACACCCTGGACGGCGAGGAGCCCGCCTGGGTCTACGTGCTCAACGGCTACGAGGGCGGGCTGCCCTCCGCCCGCTACCTCGGCGAGGTGGCCGACGCCGCCGAGTCCGCGGGCGCCCCGCACGACTACGTCATGGAACTCCGCAAGCGCCCCTGCTGACCTCTTTCTTCGGCAGGTCCTCCGGCGGAAAGGGGGCAGAGACGGCCGCACGGCGACACACGCCACGCACACCCCCGCACGTGATCCCGGGAGCCCCCCGTGTCCGAGAAGCCGAGCAAGGCGCACCCGCCCGTAGCCGACCGCGCGACCTTCGAGCGGCAGCTGGCAGACCTGCGTACGAGGGAGAAGGCGCACACCCGCGAAGGAGACGCGATCGCCGCCGCGCGACGCAGGCTCCCGATGGTCGAGGTGGCCGCGGACAGTCCCCTTCTGGGACCGGACGGCCCCGTGACACTCCTGGACGCGTTCGAGGGGCGGCGCCAGCTGATCGCCTACTACTTCATGTGGTGGCCCGGACGGCCGGCCGCCGAGCAGTGTGAGGGCTGCACCTGGGTGATGAGCCATGTGGGCGAGCTGAGCTATCTCCACTCCCGCGACATCACCTTCGCCGTGCTGTGCCAGGGGCGGAACACCGCGTACGGCTTCGCGGACGCGCGGACGTCGTACGAGGAGAGCCTGCGCTACCGCGCCTTCATGGGGTGGGAGATGCCGTGGTACTCCGCCCAGCCCTCGCTCGGGTCGCTCCTCACCGGCCGGGAGCCCGGCCTGTTCCACCTGGTGTGCTACCTGCGCGACGGCGACCGCGTCTTCGAGACGTACTGGACCAGACGCCGTGGGGCGGAGGCGGTGGACTACAGCTACGCGCTCATGGACCTCACGGCGTACGGGCGCCAGGAGGAGTGGGAGGACTCTCCGGAAGCCTGGCCGCGCCTCGGGCAGGCCACCCGGACCCTCGGCGGCGCACCGGACTGGCGGCCGCTGCGGGACGGGGAGGGCGGGCGCCCCACAGCCCAGTGGCCGCGCATCGACGCCGGCCGCTCCGACGACCTGGCCGACCCCCCAGCCGACTGCTCAGCCGCTTCCTGAGACGCCCCGGCCCGGGCAGGCGCCCCAGGTACCGCAGACGCCCCAGCCGCCCCACCCACCCCTGTGGGAAACGACAAGACAACGATCGCAAGTCCGTGGGCTACGTCATCTACGCGCGTAGGCAATCTGCGGCTAGGCTCTGTGCGTACCGCATTCTGTTTTCTCCGGGGCCCCGGCCCCGGACCCCGGTCGGCCTGGCCCGCCCGGGGCGACGTTCTTCGCGAGGCGAGAGACTCTGTGAACGCAACTGCCACCCCGGACCACCTCCAGGGCGACCCCTACGCCGCCGCCGACGACGCCGCCGCGCGGCTCCGCGCGCTGACCGGCGCCGAGACCCACGACGTCGCCCTGGTCATGGGCTCCGGCTGGGCGCCGGCCGTGGACGCGCTCGGGGCGCCGGAGGCCGAGTTCCCGGTCACCGAGCTGCCCGGCTTCCCGCCGCCGGCCGTCGAGGGCCACGGGGGCAAGATCCGCTCGTACCTGCTCGGCGAGAAGCGCGCCCTGGTCTTCCTCGGCCGCACCCACTTCTACGAGGGCCGCGGGGTCGCCTCGGTGGCGCACGGGGTGCGCACCGCCGTCGCCGCCGGTTGCAAGACCGTCGTGCTGACCAACGGCTGCGGCGGCCTGCGCCAGGGCATGCGCCCCGGCCAGCCGGTGCTGATCAGCGACCACATCAACCTGACCGCCGCCTCCCCGATCGTCGGCGCCAACTTCGTGGACCTCACCGACCTGTACTCGCCGAGGCTGCGCGCGCTGTGCAAGGAGGTCGACGCGACGCTGGAGGAGGGCGTCTACGTCCAGTTCCCCGGGCCGCACTACGAGACCCCGGCCGAGATCAACATGGTCCGCGTGCTCGGCGGCGACCTGGTCGGCATGTCCACCGTGCTGGAGGCCATCGCGGCCCGTGAGGCGGGCGCCGAGGTGCTGGGCATCTCCCTGGTCACCAACCTGGCGGCGGGCCTCTCCGGCGAGCCGCTGAACCACGAGGAGGTCCTCCAGGCGGGCCGCGACTCGGCGGCCCGGATGGGCGAGCTGCTCACCCGGGTCCTCAACCGCCTCTGAGGCGGCGGACCCCACCGGGCCGGGCCCGCCCCCACGGGCGCCGGGCCCGCCCCCATCCCCGTACAGCACGCCCAGGAAGGCAGACCACCGTGCAGCAGGACCCCACCGCCGATGCCGCCACCGCGGACGCCGCCGCGCAGGCGGAGCTCGTCGCCCGGGCGCGGGCGTGGCTGGCCGAGGACCCGGACGCGGAGACCCGCGAGGAGCTGGCCGGTCTGATCGAGGCGGGCGACACCGCCGCGCTCGCCGACCGCTTCTCCGGCACCCTCCAGTTCGGCACCGCCGGGCTGCGCGGTGAGCTGGGCGCGGGGCCGATGCGGATGAACCGCGCGGTGGTCATCCGCGCCGCCGCCGGTCTGGCCGCCTACCTGAAGTCCAAGGGCGAGGCGGGCGGGCTGGTCGTGGTCGGCTACGACGCCCGCCACAAGTCGGCCGACTTCGCGCGGGACACCGCCGCCGTGATGACCGGCGCCGGGCTGCGCGCCGCCGTGCTCCCCCGCCCGCTGCCCACCCCGGTGCTGGCCTTCGCCATCCGCCACCTGGGCGCGGTCGCCGGTGTCGAGGTCACCGCCAGCCACAACCCGCCCCGGGACAACGGCTACAAGGTGTACCTGGGCGACGGTTCGCAGATCGTGCCGCCGGCCGACGGCGAGATCGCCGCCGAGATCGACGCGGTCGGCGCCCTCGCGGACGTGGCGCGCCCCGAGTCCGGCTGGGACACGCTCGGCGAGGACGTCCTCACCGCCTACCTCACCCGTACCGACGCCGTCCTCACCCCCGGCACCGCCCGCACCGCGCAGACCGTCTACACGGCGATGCACGGCGTCGGCAAGGACGTGCTGCTGGCCGCCTTCGAGCGGGCCGGCTTCCCGGCCCCCACCCTGGTCGCCGAACAGGCCGAGCCCGACCCGGACTTCCCCACGGTCGCCTTCCCCAACCCGGAGGAGCCGGGCGCGATGGACCTGGCCTTCGCCACCGCGCGCCGGGCCGCCCCGGACGTGGTCATCGCCAACGACCCGGACGCCGACCGCTGCGCCGTCGCGGTGCCGGACGCCTCCGCCGAGGCGGGCTGGCGGATGCTGCGCGGCGACGAGGTGGGCGCGCTGCTCGCCGACCACCTGGTCCGCAAGGGCGCCGAGGGCGTCTTCGCCGAATCGATCGTCTCCTCCTCCCTGCTGGGCCGGATCGCCGAGGCGGCCGGTGCCGGGTACGAGGAGACGCTGACCGGCTTCAAGTGGATCGCCCGCGTGGAGGGCCTGCGGTACGGCTACGAGGAGGCGCTCGGCTACTGCGTGGACCCGGGCGGGGTGCGCGACAAGGACGGCATCACGGCCGCGCTGCTCGTCGCCGAGCTGGCCTCGGAGCTGAAGGAGCAGGGCCGCACACTCGCCGACCGGCTGGACGAGCTGGCCGTCACCCACGGCCTGCACGCCACCGACCAGCTCTCCGTCCGGGTCACCGACCTCACCGTCATCGCCACCGCCATGCGCCGCCTGCGCGAGCAGCCCCCGGCCGAGCTGGCCGGCCTGACGGTCGCCTCCGCCGAGGACCTGACCAAGGGCACCGACACCCTCCCGCCCACCGACGGCCTCCGCTACCACCTCGAAGGCGCCTACACCGCCCGCGTCATCGTCCGCCCCAGCGGCACCGAGCCCAAGCTCAAGTGCTACCTGGAGGTCGTCGTCCCCGTCGCCGCCCAGTCCGAGCTGGCCGACGCCCGCACCCGGGCCACCGAGGTCCTCACCGCCCTCAAGCACGACCTCGCGGCGGCGGCCGGGATCTGATCCCGGAGTCGAGGCAGACTCTTGCCCGTACGGGCCCGTCCGGAGGCAATCCGCTCTCCGTACGGGCCCGTTCGGTGTTCCTCAAGGCGCCCGGACCCCGACCCCGCGGCATGTCAGCGGCGTGCGCAAGAATATGAGGAGGAGTGAGCTGCCAGGGCAACGACCACCGTGGCTGCTTTCCACCTGGGGCCCATTGGCACATGGCCCGTAGGGTGATCGGCAAGGGTCGTCGCAGTTCGACGGGGGAAGCGAATGACGAAATGGGACATCGATCCCGGCGGGGTGGCGTCCATCCTGTCGCTGGTGGGGCTCGCCGCGGGCGACATGGGAAAGAACCTCAACGGCTACGGTCTGCATGTGCAGGACGCCGCCATCCAGGTGGGCACTCTTTCCGACGGGCCTTACTGCGGAGCACCGGTGGGCCCGGTGGGCGGCGCGATCGCCAATTTCGCCTCCGACAACGAGGGGCAGATCCGGTTCCTCTCCGCCCGTCTCAAGAAGACGGTGAACGGCACCGTAGAGGCCACCACAGCGTATGCCCAGGGCGACCTCGACATGGCGGCCGACGCCCAGCGCGAGGCGGCCAAGGCTCCCACACCCGCCGAACTCCTGGCTGTTTCGGAGAAGACGGACAGCGGGAGCGGGGCGAAGTCCAAGTGATCAGCCCCGGTGGAATACCCCTCTACACCGGCGACTTCGGCGAGCTGGCCAAAGCTGTGGAAAGCCTCCGGTCGGACGCGATCGGCATCCGCAGCGGCGGGCGGGACGCGCACTCCCGGTTCCAGGCGGTGGCCGCCTACTACGTCGCGCCGGAATCGGACCAGTTGCTCGCCTCCACCCAGCCGGTGATGGACAAGGCAGACGAGTTCGCCGGCGCCATCGAATCATTGGCAGACGCGCTGGAGACCTTCGCCGCCGAGGCCAAGCCGCACGCCGACCGGCTCAAGGAGCTGAAGCAGCAGGCGTTCGCCTTCGTCCGGAGCGTCGACGGTGACGACGACTGGACCGAGGACAAGGAGAAGGTAGACAAGCACGAGGCGCTGCTGGACGACGTCGCGGTGGCCCGTGCGGGCTTCAAGGAGGCCGAGCGAGACGCGGCGAACGCCATCAACGCGCTCAGCACGGTGATCTGCCGCCCGGCGTGGGTTCCGGACGACGGCACGCACAAGCCCGGCATGTACGGCGAGAGCGCCGAGCTCCTCAAAGGAGCCAAGGACTTGCCTTGGGGAAGCCCGGAAGGCCAGACGTACGAACGGTGGAGTCTGGACTGGTGGGGTCACGGGGCCAAGAGCTGGGTCTGGGACGGCCTGGTCGTGGACAGTGTCGTGGGCGGCCTGGACGGCCTGGGTACCTTGGTCGGCTTTCATGGCACGGACGCCCGCGACGAGGCCTGGGACGGGCTGGGGCGCACGTTCGTCGGCGGTTACGCCTACGGAATGGACCTCATCGGCCAGGGGGACGCACTGTCCGACTGGCAGCGCGAGAGCAAGGCGTACGCCAAGGAGTTCGGCAAGCAGTTCGTCGCGTACGACATGTGGGAGGAGGACCCGGCCCGTGCCCACGCCGTCGTCTCCTTCAACCTGCTGACCCTGGGGTCGGGGCCTTTGGCGGCCGCCGCGAAACTCGGCAAGGGCGGCTCCCTGGCCCGGGCGGCCGGCACCGTGGCGAAGGTCGGCGACCTGGTCGACCCGCTCTCGGGCGCGCTCAAAGCGACCAAGGCCCTGGCGGACCTGCCCAAGGTCTCCGCCGTGGTGGCCAACATCAGCGAGAGTCTGAAGCTGCCGCCGAGCAAGTTCCCCGACGGCGTTCTCGACCTCGACGACCGGTACCGGATCGACGCCGACGGAAACCTGGTCCCGATCAACCCCGACGGCACGCCCCACACCGCCCCGCCGCGCCAGGAACCCTCCGCCGCGGACCGTGCCACGGGCTCCCCGGACCGGGACCGCGAACTGGTGGGTGCGGGCGCCCGACGACCGGAGAACTCCGTCGGCTCCGGGGATCACACCCGCCTGGGGGACGACGTCCCCGGCGACCGCCCCGGAGGTGCCGGGCACGCGGGAGCGCCGGCCGGCCCGAATGGCGCCTCCACTTCCGGCGGCTCGCACTCCGGCCACTTCCCAGCCGGCGGTGAACCCGGCGGCGCGGGCCACGGTGCCGGCGACGGCCATGGCGCGGGGGTGCCGGACGGGCCTGGCGGCGGGGCGGCGGACGGGCCGGACGCGCAGACCGGAAATGATCAGAGCAGCGACGGGAGTCGACCGCCGGCGAACGGTCAGCCCGACAGTTTCCCGCCGCCGCAAGAGTCTCGACCGTTCGTCCGCGGAGGGGAGACGGAACAGCAGATCAGGGAAGTCCTGTCCCGGGGCAAGCCCAAGCCCGGGGACCTTGAAAAGGCCTTGGCCAATCTCGCCGAGCACCCAGCTGGCCAGGAGATTGCCGACTTGATCGCCTCCGGGCGATTCAAAGGACTGACAAACTTCGAAGATGTAGTATCGGCATTCAGTCATCAAAATATGATGCCCGGCGGCTTTGAACAGCTCCGCTTGGCAGCGAGGCTACAGGAGAATGGAATATCGGACATTAGTTTTGACATCAAGGAGAACGTGGAACTGAGACCAGGCGTCTCCACTGGGCCGGATACCGATATGGACGTCATGGCGAGAACTTCTGACGGTAAGATCTATGGCTACCAATTCAAAGGCGTGTCCAATCCCAAAAAATCCATACAAAAAATCTGGGATAACATAGACCAACTGGAGTCCTGCAAGGCCGACGTCAAAGTCTTCGTCCTGGACACCAAGGGAACCATGGCCAGCTTGCTGGCTTCGAAAATAGAGGGTCGCCTGGCCAGGATCTACGCGGAAACTGGCGTCAGCGTCGTACTTCGAGTCGAGGACGGAACCCTGATGTACCCACCCGGCGCCACCTTCATTCCTGGAGTACGTTCGTGATCACGAGCACACCCATCGCAGGCTGGTCATGGGGAGAGTTCGGACACGACACCGATTTGACCCACGAGGGGTTCCGCAGATTTCACTTGGCACTGGCCGTCCTCGATCGGCGCCGGCTCGGCACCCCGCAGGGTGGCCGTGTAACCGTGGAGATCACTGAGGCAGGCTCACGAGGTCTCCTCTTCGAGGGCGATGTGCCCGCTCCCCCACTTGTCAGTGAGGGAACAGACGGCGCAGCGACTCTGGCGGCGGGCATCCGGAACAGCCTCACAGCCAGTGCGATCGGGTCGGTGAAGCTTCGCGCAACCTGCGACGGACTGGTCGAAACCGCAACAGGCTTCGTTCCGACTGAGGGTATGTTCAGGCTGACACTACGCGTATCGGGGGCCTACTTCCTCGTCGGACTGACCACGTTCTCGGATGCCTGGATGCGCTATGACCTGAAAGGGCGGGAACAGGCAACCGTGTTCGCCGCAAACCGGCCCCGACTCGCGGCTGCCCTGGCGGATATTTCAGAAGCTCTGGATGTCGAGATCGAACCGGAGGACCCAACGTGGTTCGGAGTCCCGACGGAAAGCGGGGTCGAGAACGAACTCGATAGGCATGGTCAGCCGCAGGACGTGTGGGGAAGCTTCGAAATCCCGTACCGCAATCGGGTGTTCCACCAGACACCCGAGTTCCGGCCGGGATACGCCCGCGAAGCCTTCGGGCCTGTGCGGTACGTACCGGTGGCGGGTGAACGGCAGGTGCTGGGCTATCTGTGGTCCTCGGACACCGACCACGCGGCGAGCTTCGAGCCGACCGAGGCGGCGGACCTGGACGCCCATCGAGCCGGTCTCGTCTGGTTGGAGCGGTTGCGCCAAGCCTATGAGCGGGGTCTCACCCCCGGCGCCGCGCTGACGGACATGGCGCGTTACCCCTTCGACCCCGTGGCCGGGCGCGCCATTGAGACTGAGATCACCGAGGTTGAGACGTTGCAGACGCTGCGGACGCAGGCGGCCGGTCCGCCGACACACGACTGAAGGCCGATGCGACCGGAGAGTCGTCCCCCATCCCCGCACCAGCGCGAGCGGCGTCCTCCCCGCAGGGTCGTTCGCCCTGCGGTGCCATACAGCTCGGCGTCGACGACCGAGCATCGACTCAACTGCCACTCAGGACGCACCCTTGACCCAGGATGTCATCGCCCTCACCCCCGAACTGCCGGACATCGGGTCGCTGATGGCGGCTCTCTACGCCGGCGGGCCCGACCTCAGAGTGAACCGACGGGCGAGCGGCGCCGTGACGGAGGTCTGCGGGCCCGACGGCCAGGTGCTGGTGTCGCTGGAGACCTCCCGCCTGCTCCAGGTCCCCGGTGAGGCCGCCCGGCTGCTCGGGCCCGACATCACGACCGTGACGCCCGTTTGGTGGACCGAGCTTCGGGCTACGGCCACGGTCGAGGCAGCCGAGCGCCTGGCACAGTCGATGGCTGGAAGGCTCACAGCCCTGCTGGGTGGGACGGTATGGCCCGGGGGGTCCCGTACCGAAGTCGTGACGCCTTCAGCCACCGGCCCGGCAGCGGCGCCCCCGGGCATCGATGTCCTCACCGAGCATGCGGTCGTCATCATGCAGGATCGGCCGGTCGTCGCAGCCACCTCATGGCTGATCGAGGCCATGCGCACCGCGTTCGGCACAGGACGCGAGCTGAACATCGTTACGCCCATCGGGGTCCGGCTCACCTTCCCGATGCGGGAGCTGCTGCGGCGCACTCCTTCCCGCTGGGTCGTCCGGAGCCCCGACGGCGGCTACTACGACGGGCTGACCGGTGTCGTCCTGCATTGGCAAGACGGGCGCTACGTCCCTGTCGCCGGCCAGGACGGCGCATCCCTCATCGCGGAGCCCTTCCAGGACCGGCCCTCCAACGCCATGGAAGGAGCACAGCTCTCGCTCTCCTACCGCACGGTCCACTTCGCCGACGAGCGGCTCGTCCTGGGGGGTGCCTTGGAGAGCGCCTGGCGGGTGCTGACCGGTTCTCCGCCCGCCGGTTGGTCGACCGCTGAGCCGGTCGGCATCCCCTGGTCGCCCGGGCGGCTGACAGAGCTCGCCCGGGACCGCGCCCGGCAGTCAGCCTCTACCTGGCTAGCCATCGTCGGCGAGCCCGAACACCCGACCATCGCCACGATGCGCGTGGCCCACACCGCCGCCGGTGTGGAGGAGCACGTTGTACTCACCACCCGTCACCTCGCTGGCGACGTACCGCCGCTGGACTGCGTACGCGAGGTGGCGGAGAAACTCGCCACCCGCCACGGCCTCGCCACCATGGTCGCCGAACTGCGAGCCGGGAGTACCGATCTGACGACTCCGGCCTATCGGGAATCTCCACCCGTCCCGCTGTCCGTCACCCTCGGCGCGAGCGCTGTCGCGGGCCTCGGCCTCAACAGGGCCCGCCACATCCTGCCAGATGTCAGCCCGACCCTCTTTGGACCGGCCAGTAGCCCCGCCCTGCATTTCCCGCTCAGTGACGGCGCGCCCGCCGAGGCATGGTGGCGGCTCCAACGCCTCGGCCGGCATCTGCGCTCCCGAGGCCTTGCGACGGGTGAGCCCACGGACACTCTGTGATCACTTCGGTGAACGTTATCGGCGATTGAGCATTGACGGGCAGGCCGACGGGCCGAAATGTCGCGTCCGGCGCTCCGGTAGAATTGACCCTCGCCGTCTGGGGTCCTGGTTGGGCGCGAACTGGCGACCGCCCCGAGATCGCCCGCGACTCTCTCCCAGGCTCTACCCCCGGCGGAGGAGCACCGAGGACCAGGCACGGACCATGGCAATGACCGGGGCCATCAGGTCGAAGGGGTCGCCGGGGCAGACCAGCCCGGCGGTCCGTGCCTGCCGGAAGGCCTCGGTCTTGGGGTCATCGAGCCGGTCCGAGTCGTCCACCAGAAGCCCGGCGGGCCGCCGCTTCAGCCCGATCCAGGCGGACGGTGTCCGGGTCGCTCAGACAGGAGTCGTAGAGCCGGACCGCCCAGTCGCGCCAGGTCGTCAGCGTCGATCAGGAGGACGGTGGCGATGCGGTCCAGCGAGTCGGTGACCACGGCGTCGAACAGCCCGTCCTTGCTGTCGAAGTACCCCCTTCCACCCGGGTCGTGGAAGCCCTCACCCGCCTCGACCGGGACGACATCCGCCACCACTTCGTCCCCGACCGGTCCGACGACTGAATGATCCGCCGCCCATACCGCTCAGGCTGACCCCGTGCCACCATCACGACCATGACGACGGAATCCACCGATCTCCTCCTCCGCAGGTTCGTCTCCGAGTTACGGACGTCGGTGCCGTTGGTGGCGGTCTGGGCCCATGGCTCCCTGGCCCTCGGCGACTTCCAGCCGGGGCGCAGCGACCTGGACCTGATCGCGGTGGTCGAGCGCCCGGTGGACGCCCAGGAGCGGGAGCGCTTGGCGGCGCTCCACCGGCTGCTCGCCGTCGAGCACCCGGACGCGACCCGGCTGCACTGCTCCTACCTGCCGGAGGCTGCCCTCTCCGACGCCGGGACGGACCATCTGACCTGGGCACACGCCCGGATGCTCCGCCGCCCGGTCACCCCCATCTCCCGCCGCGAACTGCTCGACGGCGGCCTCACCCTGCACGGCCCGCCGCCCACCGCCCTCCTCCCACCGCTCGCACCCGGGGAGCTCGCCGCCCACATCCGGCGCGACCTGCGCCACTACTGGCTCCCGGCCACCGCCAAACCGCAGCTCTGGCTCCAGGACATCTGGGTGGACCTCGGCCTCCTGGTCCTGGCCCGCGCCACCGTCACCCTGCGCGACGGACGGCTCATCACCAAGGCCGAGGCCCTGGACGAACTCCCGCGCTTGGGCGCCCCGCTGGACGTGGTGGACGACATCCGCGCCCGCCGCTACGGCACCCCCGCCCCACTCAGCCCCCTGCGCCGCCTCCGCCGCGCGGCCCGAGCCCGCGCCTTCCTACGCCGCGGCATCCGCGCCACGCTGACCGGCGCCGGGTAGGACGTCAGCCCGCATCCCTTCCCTGATCAGTCAGTCGTCGCCGATGGTGATGCCGAGTTCTCCCACGAGGGCTTGGGCGAGGTCCGCGTGTTGGCCGGGATCGATACGGACCTCGGCCAGGTTGGCGACACCGCGGATCCGCGAGAGGTCGCTGCCGCGGAGGTCGACGCCCCGGTACCGTCCCCCACCGAACTCGGTCAGCCTGAGTCCGCAGTCCGAGAACACGGCGCCGGAGAGGTCGCAGTCGGTGAACGTGCCCTCGGTGAAGGCACAGCCGACGAACGCGACAGGACCGCCGGCGCGCACCTTCCGGACGGTGGCGTAGTCCAAGCGGCATTCCTCGAACAGCACGTCGTCCAGGACCACTCCGTCCAGCGTGGCCCCCATGAGCCGGCAGTCACGGAAATGGACCCGGGTGAGCCTGCCCTCGCTCCAATGCAACGAACCCAGTTCACTGCCGATGATCTCGACGCCGTGCAGGTTCAACGACTCGAACCGGACCCGCTCCGCGCGAACATCGCTGACCCTGCCCGTGATGAGCTGGACTCCGGTGAGAGCCAGCGAGCGAAGGTCGGCATCCCCGTAGGCGAAGTCCTGCACGATGCCGCGAGGGTTTTCCAGCGTCTCGACCAGGGACAGGTACAGACCGGGGTCATCGAGGTCGGGGGTGGTCACGGTGATGCGGCCGAAGCTACGGCTGGCCATGCTGCTCCTTGCGTGCGGTGCCGAGGGGCGATGCTGCGTCAGCCCGAATGGTCCGGCATCAACTTCACAGCCGCCCCCATCAGCGCCTCGTCCTCCAGCGTGAACCGGCCGAGGCACAGCCGGTCATGGCCGTACATGGTCTGCCCCAGCTCGATCGTCCGCTCCGTTTCCAGGGCCCAGTCGGCGACCCGCAGGTCCAGGGACCGGGGCTGCGGAGTGCCGCGTCCGCTCCACCCCGTACAGATCAGCCAGCACGCCGCCGCGAACTCCGGTCGCCCGGCCGGGGACCCGTACAGCCGCTGCGGCTGGTGCCGGGCCGCCACGTCCAGCAGCGACACCTCCGGAACCCCGGGGACGGGGACGCAGCCGACGACGGCGGTGTCGCCGAAGGCACCGGTCCCGGTGTAGGCGAGTACGCAGTAGTGGTCCGGCCACAGGTGCAGCAGCGGGAGCACGGTCACCCGGCCGGTGCCCGTCATGGTTCTGCTCATCTGGTCCTCGGTCCCCCTTCGACGGGCGTCCCGCTCCTGCCAGGGAATTCGGCCTGGGCGGGGGCTTTTCGGCCCGCCAAGCGCGCCCGCTCCAGCGCGTGGCGGCGGTAGGCGGGTCAGCCCTCGGAGGGCAGCGGTGCGCTGTCGGAGGGCGGGGCGCTCTCGGCGTACGGCGTCAGGCGCTGCTCGTCCCGGCACGGGGCGCAGGCGTACAGCGCGTTCCCCGGCCCGCTTCCCGCCTCCAGTACGGCGATGAGTACGGCGCTGTGGGTAGGGCCGCCGTGCCAGTGGCACCAGCCCGGGGCGTTCGGTTCCTCAGCCATGGCTGGACGGTAGAAGCGTGTCCGCCCTGCTCACCGCACCATTGCGCGGGATTGCGCACGAGGGTGCGGTGAATGGGAGAAGTTGCTCAGGCCAGGCGGCCGCGTGCGCGGGTGATCAGCGCGTGAGCCTGGTGCCCGTGGACGGCTGCGCCGTGCAGCAGGGTCCACAGACGTCGATAGAGGGCCAGGTCCTCGGCCGAGTCCAGGCTCAGTTCCGCGGACCAGGTGTCGGCGACCACCACACGGTCATCGATGATCCAGAAGCCGTGTTTGGGCGAGAAGGGGGTCCGGGCCCCGAGCGGGATGATGCCGATGGTCACGGCATCGAGGCCCACCAGGCCGCACAACCGGTCCAGTTGTGCCGCCATGGCCGGTGGTTCACAGCGCACCACGTAGAGCGCCGCTTCCCACAGAACCATGCTGATGGAGCGACCGGGTCGATAGAGAATCTCCTGACGACGCATCCGGGCCGTGACGCCCTCTTCCACGTCGGCCGGACTGCCGTGCCGAGCGGATACGTCCGTCAGAACACCCCGCGCGTACTCGGGCGTCTGGACGAGCCCCGGGATGATGCCGGACTCGAAGATGAGCATCTCCCGGGCCTGCGACTCCTGGACACCGTGCCGCTCCTGCACGGCACGGTGCCCGGCCGAAAGTTGCCGGCGCCACGAGCGGTAGTGCGTCTCCAACCGGTCCAGCCGCCGAATGAGTTCGTCGGCCGCCTCCGGAGCACCGGCTGCCGCCGCCCACGCCGTGACGTCAACCGGGGTCGCGGTCTGCTTGCCGGTCTCCAACCGCGAGACCTTGGAACGCTGCCATCCCAGCCGCCCCGCCCACTCCTTCCCGTTCAGACCGGTTGCGGTGCGCAGGCCGCGCAACCGCAGCCCGAGGGCTTCACGCGCCTGCTGGAAATCCGTGCTCACTGGGCTTCGGTCGCCAGCGCTTCGTGTGGGATCGCGAAATGCCAGGCCGCGTCCCGGAGCTGGCAGAACCGCACGACACGGGCGAGGTCGGTGACCAGTTCGGCACCGAGGTACTCGTCCGCCTTGTCGAAGTGCAGCACCAGTGCTCGACATGCGTCGAAGAGCCAGAAATCCTCGCTCCCGAGCCTCAGCCGATCGGCCTCGTCCCGCCGTAGCGTCCTGATGTCCTCGCCAGCGGCGTTGTTGGCCTTGGCACTGGCCAACAGGTATCGCTGCTCCGGAGTGAGCGGGGTATCGACCAGCCGAACCCGCTCGATCCTCTTGCCTGCGGCCGTCTGCCGTCGCACGTTCCGGCACCAGGGGCGGTGCGAGTCGTCAGGCAGCACGCCGCTCTCCGACCAGCGATGGAACTTCTCACTCACCCGGTCCGAGGCGTAGCCCCGACGCGTCTCCAACCGCCAGGCGGTGTGGTCGAAGGTCTCGAAGTAACTGCCGAAATCTTCGTCGTCGATGAACTCCGGCACTTCACTACTCCCTGGGCGCGTAGCGGGTGAGCAGTTCACGCGGGACGACGACAAAGGACTCACCGGGCAGCACGTGCTCCATCTGCCGGACATCGTCTGGGTCCGACAGTACGTATCCCTGGACGACGATGTCGCCGCTGTCGATGTCCTCGTAGAGGGTGGGGCACTTGCCGTCATCCGACGTTGTCCCAAGGGTGCGTAAGCGTCTGGCCATGCGTACCTCCTGCCGGGGGCTGTGGCGAGCACCGTAGCGCCGCCGGCCTGCCACATCCAGAGGACCTTCGAACGTCACCCGTCCGGGGCGTGAGCCGCCGTCTGCGGACCGGACCCAGAAGAGAAGGCGGGTGGTCCTCATCCTTCCGTGGGGCATTCGGGCCATCACCCGGTCGGGCCGTGCGCCAGGTCGTACAAAGCTGCTGTACGAGCCATTCGCGCTTAACCCGACCCGCGTGAGGGGGAGTTCGCACCCATGTCACGACAACCACAGAACCGGCGACGCAACGCGTCGGCCATGCGGCTGGTGGGGGCCCTGGTGGGCACGTTCCGGCGAGCGGCGGGCTACACGCAACGGGGGCTCAGCGAGGAGGTCGGCATGGAGCTGGACACCCTCGCCTCCATCGAACAGGGCCGCCGGGCGCTCAAACCGGACTGGGCCCGGATCATCGATGACGTCCTGGAGACCAAGGGCGCGCTGACGACGGCGGTGGCCCATATGCCCGAGGTGGACCTGATTCCGGCCTGGGCCGAGGAGTACATGGACCTGGAGGAGGTGGCCGTCGCGATCCAGTGGTACGAGAACCAGGCCATCCCCGGGCTGCTCCAGACCCGCGCCTACGCGCTGGAGACCTTCCGGAACAAGGTTCCCGCGATGAGTGAGGAGGAGATCGAGTCGATGACGGCGACTCGGCTGGCGCGGCAGGAGATCCTGCACCGGAAGCAGCCTCCCAACATCAGCTTCGTCATCGCGGAGTGGATCCTGCGGTGCGACTTCGGCGGGCCGGAGATCCGGCGTGAGGCCATTCGGCATCTGCGTGACTGCGCCGAACTCCCAGGCGTCACCATCCAGATCCTGCCGCTGAGCCAGACCCGGCATGCGGCACTCGATGGGCCGTTCACCGTGCTGGAGACCCCGGACCACCAGTTGGTGGGGTACACGGAGACGCAGCGCGGCAGCCACCTCGTCACTGATCCGACCGAGGTCAGCATCCTGTTGCAGAAGTATGCGATGCTGCGGACGGACGCAGGCGCTGGATGTGGATGAGACCAGGAGCCTGCTGGACCGGCTTCTGGGAGAGCGATGAGCACCGCACTGACGTGGTTCAAGTCCAGCTACAGCGGCGACGAGGGCGGCCAGTGCCTCGAAGTCGCCTACGAGTGGTTCAAGTCCAGCTACAGCGGCAGCGAGGGTGGCCAGTGCCTCGAAGTCGCTTACGAATGGCAGAAGTCCAGCCACAGTGGCAGTGATGGCGGCCAGTGTGTCGAGGTGGCCGCGCATCCGGCCGCCGTGCATGTGCGGGACTCCAAGAACCCGTCGGGCCCGATGCTCACCGTCGAGCCCGCCACCTGGGCCGCGTTCACGCGCTCGGTGAGCTGAGACAACGCCCGGGCCCCGCAGTGCGCTACGCGCTGGTGGTCGAGCCCGGGCGGACGATCATCAGGATGGTGACGGCGACCCACAGCAGGTTGAACACGCCGGTCAGCATGGCGAGTCGGCCGGGGCCGCCGGTGGGGCCGGTGCCTTCCAGGGCGGCTTCCTGGGCCGGGAGGATCAGCACCCAGAGGATTGCCGCCGCGATGAAGGTGAGCGTGATCGAGGCGATCAGCCAGGGGCTGCCCAGGACTCCGAGGGCGCTCGCGGTGGCGAAGCCGAAGACGGGGACGGCCACGCCGACGCCGGTGTAGACGCGGCAGATGCGGTGGAGGAGGCGGAGGGTGGCGATGCGGTCGCCGGTCGCCGCCACGGGAGACTCGGCACCGGCCGGCGCGGGAGCCCCGGCCGCGTAGGCGGGGGACGTGCGGCGCAGCATCGCGGGGAACATGCTGGCGGCGACGGCGACCGGGCCGATCGCCAGGATGGCGGCCACCACGTGCAGGGAGAGCAGCAGCTTGGTCATGCGGCTACTCCGATGCGGCGGGCGCCGGTCACCCGAGAGGCGGGCAGCCGCCCGGCCTTGGATGTGCCGGTCAGGGTGTCGCCGTCGACGGTGAGGTCGAAGACCAGGTTGAGGCGGAGGGGCCTGGTGACGGCCTGGTGCCAGGTGAGCCGGTCGCCGGTGCGGGCGAGGTCCCGCAGCGGGACGTCCTCGCCCGCGCCGGAGGCGGTGCCGGTGAGGGCGCCGTCCGCCTCCTGGAGGTGGACCACGGCGTGGATGGTGCCGAGGGGGGTGGCGATGGCCAGGTCCCACGTGCCGGTGACGGCGACGGTCATGGGGATGGTCCTTTGCTCGGAGGGGCGTCAGAGCGGCAGGGGGACGGGGCCGGTGGGGCGCCAGACGGTGCCTCGGCGCTCGTAGGCGAACAGTTCCTCCACCGCGTGGGCGATACGCGGCCCGAGCCGCCGTTCCAGCAGGTATAGGGCCAGGTCGAGACCGGAGGTCACCCCGGCGCCGGTGACCAGGTCGCCGTCGTCCACCACCCGGGCCGCCACGGCATGGGTGCCGGTGGCGTCCAGCAGGTCCATGCCCTGGTGGTGGGTGGTGGCGTGCCGTCCCTCGGTGAGGCCGGCCAGGGCCAGGACGGCCGAGCCGCCGCAGACGGTGGCCACCAACACCTCCGGGTTGGCCATCGCCGCCTTGAGCAGATCCGGCAGCGGGGTGGTGAGGGCGCGGCCGAGGAGTACGGGGATGGGTTCGCCGCTGGGTCGGGGGTCCGTACCGGCGGCGTCCGATTCGGCGATACGGCCCGAGGCGCCGGGGACCAGGACGATCCCGGGGCGGTCGGGGTCGAGCACGGCCGTGGCGCGCAGGGGCAGCCCACCCGAACCGCTGACCACCTCGCGCGGGCCCTCGGCGGAGACGAGCTCCACGGTCAGCGCCCCGCCGGAGGCGATGGCGCCCGCGTGCAGCACCTCGAAGGGGGCGACGGCGTCGAGTGGGTCGAAGCCGTCGAACAGCACGATTTGAGCGGTGTCGGCGGGGGAGGTGGGCGGCATGGGCAGGCTCCCGGGGTGGATGCGGTCGTGGGTGGGCCGATGCCGATCTGCCGGTGGCCCGCCCACGACCCTAGGCAGTGCGGGGACGCTCCCCCAGTGGCACTATCGACACTCTTCAACGGGATACGGCCATCGGCGCAGATGCTTGCGACACGGCTGGTGAGGGCGGGTGTGCGGCCGGAGAGGCGGTTGGCAGGGAGGGGGCGGCGGGGTACGTTCCCGCCATGCACACCGTCGCCGTACTCGCCCTCGACCAGGTGCTCCCTTTCGACCTCGCCACCCCCATCGACACCTTCTCGCGGACCCGGTTGCCGGACGGGCGGCCCGCGTACCGCATCCGGGTGTGCGCCGAGCGGCCCGAGGTGGACGCGGGGACCTTCGCGCTGCGGGCGCCGTACGGGCTGGAGGGGCTACGGGGTGCGGACACCGTGATCGTGCCGGGTACGGCCGTCGCGGACCAGCCGCCCTCGCCCGCCGTGCTGGAGGCGTTGCGGGCGGCGGCGGCCGAGGGGACGCGGATCGCGTCGATCTGCGTGGGCACCTTCGTACTGGCCCAGGCCGGGCTGCTGAACGGGCTGCGGGCGACCACGCACTGGATCGCGGCCCCGCATCTGGCCGCCGCCCACCCGGAGATCGAGGTGGACGCGAATGTGCTCTACGTCGACAACGGGCAGGTGCTGACCTCGGCGGGGGCGGCGGCCGGGCTGGATCTGTGCCTGCACATGATCCGGCGGGACTACGGCTCGGCGGTGGCCGCCGACGCGGCCCGGCTCGCGGTGATGCCGCTGGAACGGGAGGGCGGGCAGGCCCAGTTCATCGTGCACGACCACACCCCGGCCGCCCCGCGCGGCTCGGCGCTGGAGCCGGTGCTGGACTGGCTGCGCGCCAACCTGGCCAGCGATCTGACGCTGGCGGAGATCGCCGCGTACGCCGGGATGAGCACCCGCACGCTGATGCGCCGCTTCCGGGAGCAGACCGGCACCACCCCGCTCCAGTGGCTGCACCGGGCCCGGGTGCGGCAGGCGCAGCACCTGCTGGAGACCACCGACCACTCGGTGGAGCGGATCGGCGGCCAGGTCGGCTTCGGCTCGGCGACGGCTTTCCGTGACCGGTTCAAGCGGACCACGGGGGTGAGCCCGCAGGCGTACCGCCGCACCTTCGGCTGAGGGGAGGGAACGGGACGTCAGGGGGTGGGGGGCGGGAGCAGGCCGTCGGCCACCAGGCCTGCCAGGACCGCCTCGCCGAGGGCATGCACGGCGGACTGCGGCCGGACCATGACGGTGAACTCCTTGATCCGGGCGTCTCCACTTTCCCCGTCGAAGTGCAGCAGGTCGATGCCGTGGATCTGCTTGCCGCCCACGGTGGTGCGGAAGAGCAGTACGGCGGAGGGGGTCTCGGTCCCGTCGGTGCTGGTCTGCGCGGTGCCGGTGTGGTCGCCGATGTAGCGGAAGTCCTCGAAGAGGCGCAGCAGGACGCCGAACAGGCCCAGCACCATCGGCTTGCCCTCGAAGGGGCTGAACTTGACGGGGCTGTAGAGGCGGATGTCGTCGGTGAACAGGTCGTCCAGCGCGGCGAGGTCGCGGGTCTCGACCGCGTGGCGGAAGCGGTCTGCGGTGCCAGGGCGGTGGTGGTGTGCGGTGCTCGGGACGCTCATGGTGGCACTCCTGTCTGCTACTCATGGAGATGACTAGTCAGATTCATGAGTAGCGTGGTGGAGTGGGTGGGGGCAAGACCCTGGCGGGAAACGGCGGAGAGTGAGAGGAGGGGGCCGATGGCGTTGCGACATGCGGTGCTGGCCGCGCTGCTCGGTGGCGAGCTCAGCGGCTACCAGCTGGCCAAGTCCTTCGACCTGGGTGTGGCCAACTTCTGGCACGCCCAGCCGCAGCAGCTCTACGCGGAGCTCACCCGGCTGGAGCGGGACGGCCTGGTCAGCGGGCGGGAGGTCGTCCAGGAGGGCCGACCCAACAAGCGGGTCTTCCTTGTCACCGCCGAGGGGCTGGCGGAAGTGGAGCGGTTCACGGCCGCGTCCGCGAAGCCCTCCTTCGTGCGGGACGATCTGCTGGTGAAGGTGCAGGGAGCCGACCATGTGGACACCGGCCCCCTGATCGCCCAGCTCACCGAACGCGCCGACTTCGCCCAGGGCAAGATCGAGCTGTTCGAGGAGTTGCTGGAGCGGATGCGCGGCTCGCGCACCGAGGAGGAGTTCCTGCGGGACGGCGAGCCCGTCGGGCCCTATCTGACCTGTCTGCGCGGTCTGGCCTTCGAGCGGGGCAACCGCGACTGGTGCCGGACGGCCGTCACGGTGTTGAGGGAGAGGGCGGGCGCTCGCGGGGGGAGGTGAGCACCTGCGACCCCGGGACCCCCGGCAGTGCACCGTCGGCGGCCGGGCGTGAGCCGTCCGGCGGCCCCTCCCCCGTGCGGGTGAATCTGGTACGGCATGGGGCGCAGGGTGCCGGGTGAGGTCGGGGCTCGTGCGCAGGGTGAGCCGGTGACCCGGCCGGGCCCCGCGCCGGGCACCGAGTGCCGGGCCCGCCAGCCGGGTCCCGGCCCTCGGGCCGAGTCAACAGCCCCTGGAGCCCCACCGTGCCGCCGGTGATCACCGCCCGAACCCCGACCGTGCCCGCGTCCCGGCGGCCGCCCGGGCCCGGCGGGGAGCGGCGGCGGGGGCGGGCCGTGGGGGTGGCGCTCGGGTATGCCGCCCCGGCGCTCCTCGGCTATCTGGCGGTCCGGCTCTTCGGGCTGCTGGTGCTGGCCCGGTGGGCGCGGCTGAAGGGGCACGGGGTGTGGCCCGCGCTCGCCACCTCCTGGGACTCCCGCTGGTACCTGGACATCGCCGCCCATGGGTACACGGACCGGCTGGGGGTGGCGATGGATGCCAACAACCTGGCGTTCTTTCCGCTGTATCCGGCGCTGATCAGAGGGTTCGGGGCTGCCACGCCGGGGTCGGCGGCTTCGGTGGGGCTGGTGCTGGCGGGGTGCTGCTCGCTGGTCGCGGCCTGGGGGGTGTTCGCGGTCGGCGACCGGCTGCACGGGCGGCGTACGGGCACGGTGCTGGCGGTGCTGTGGGGCGCCCTGCCGGTGGGGGCCGTGCAGTGGATGGGGTACACCGAGTCGCTGTTCACGGCGCTGACGGCCTGGTCGCTGTACGCGGTGCTGGGCGGGAGGTGGGGCTGGGCGGCGGGCCTCGCGGTGGCCGCCGGGCTGACCCGGCCCACCGGGATCGCGCTCGCGGCGGCGGTGACGGCGGCCGGGCTGACGGCGGCGGTACGGGACAGGGGCGGGGAGCGGAGAGAGGCGCTACTCGGGGCGCTGGCGGCGCCGCTGGGGTGGCTCGGGTATGTGGGGTGGGTCGGGGCGCGGCTGGGCCGCTGGGACGGCTACTTCGCGGTGCAGCGGCTCTGGCGCAACGAGTGGGACGGCGGCGCGGACACCCTGCGTGAGCTGCGGGAGCTGCTGGCCTACGACCGGACCCCGCAGCTGTTCCTGGTGGCGGTGTCGGCGGTGCTGGTGCTGTCCACGGGGCTGTACGCGCTCTGTGTGGCCGACCGGCAGCCGCCCGTCCTGCGGGTGTTCTGCGGGGTGCTGCTGCTGGTGGTGCTGGGCAGCGGCGGGGTGTACTTCCCGCGCGCCCGCTTCCTGCTGCCAGGCTTCCCGCTGCTGCTCCCGGTGGCCACCGCCCTGGCCCGGGCCCGGCCGGCGGTCACCGTGCTGGTGCTGACCGGTGCCGCCGCCTGCTCGGCCTGGCTGGGCGGTTACATGCTGCTGGTGTGGGCGGGACCGCCGTAAGCCGGTGGACCGGCGTACGGGCGGGTCAGCCGGTGGCGAGGAGGACCGCGAGGGCGACCGCGCCGACGACGGCCGGGGCGATCACCTCGTATGCCCAGCGGACCACCGGCTCGCCCTTGGCGGTGGGGCGGATGGCGCCCTCCTCGGCCAGCCGGTTCAGGTCCTTCACGACCTGGTCGCCGGGGGCGTGGTGGGAGTCGGGGCCGGCGGAGGTGTGGTGGGCGGGGGTGGGGCGGGCGGAGCGGCGCAGGTCGGGGTCGGTGGCGGCCCCGGACTGGCGGCGCTCGGCGGCCTCGGCGCGGATCCGGCGGCGGTTGGCCTGCTTGCGCTTGCGCAGCGACACCGGGACGGCCCACAGCTGGTACACCGTGCCGCCGGTGCTCACCGCCTCGGTGGAGTACCCGGCGCGGATCTCGGCCACCGAGGTCCAGGGCAGCACGATGGTGCGGAACGGGTTGCGTACGCGGAGCCGGTCGGCGCCCGCGAAGACGGCGGGCCGCAGGGTGAAGGCGATGACCAGGGGCACCACCAGCAGCAGCCCGGCCACCGCCACCCAGCGCACCCGCGCGCCGTCGCCGCGCAGCAGGGCGTCCCCGCCCAGCCAGAGCGCCAGCACCAGCAGCAGCACTCCGCCCGCGATGCCCATCGGCGAACGGTAGGCCCGGTCGGCGTACGTCGGCTCGCTGGGCTGCTCGGGGCTCGGGGTGGGGCTCGTCATGGGCCCGATTGTGCCTCACGCTCCCCGTACGCCCCCGGCGACCCGGGCAGGCGTCGGGCCGCCGGGCACGCACCCGGGGCTGTACAGGCTGCTACGCGCGTAGATATGCTGGTCTGGTGACCATGCCCTCCCCTCAGCTCTCGCCCCCGCCCGGGCAGGGTGGTGCCGCCACCCTCGCCGCGTTCGCCGACGTGACCGCGTCCGACAGCACCCTGCGCCGCTTCCTGCACGGGCTGCCGGGTGTGGACGCCGTCGGTCTGGAGGCGCGCGCCGCCTCGCTCGGAACCCGTTCGATCAAGACCACCGCCAAGGCGTACGCCATCGACCTGGCGATCTCGATGATCGACCTGACCACGCTGGAAGGAGCGGACACCCCGGGCAAGGTCCGGGCGCTCGCCGGCAAGGCGGTCAACCCCGACCCGACCGACCGCACCACCCCCCGTACCGCCGCGGTCTGCGTCTATCCGGACATGGTGGAGGCCGCCAAGGCCGCGCTCGGCGGGTCGGGCGTGAAGGTGGCCTCGGTGGCCACCGCCTTCCCGGCCGGGCGCGCGGCGCTCGACGTGAAGCTGGCCGACACCCGGGACGCGGTGGCCGCCGGGGCGGACGAGATCGACATGGTGATCGACCGCGGGGCGTTCCTCGCGGGTCACTACCTGAAGGTCTACGAGGAGATCCGCGCCGTGAAGGAGGCGTCCGGCGCCGCCCGGCTGAAGGTGATCTTCGAGACCGGCGAGCTCTCCACGTACGACAACATCCGCCGCGCCTCCTGGCTCGGCATGATCGCCGGTGCGGACTTCATCAAGACCTCGACCGGCAAGGTCGCGGTCAACGCCACCCCGGCCAACACCCTGCTCATGCTGGAGGCGGTGCGCGACTTCCGCGCCCAGACCGGGGTGCAGGTGGGCGTGAAGCCGGCCGGCGGCATCCGCTCCACCAAGGACGCGGTGAAGTTCCTCGTCCTGGTCAACGAGACGGCCGGGCAGGACTGGCTGGACAACCACTGGTTCCGCTTCGGCGCCTCCAGCCTCCTCAACGATCTGCTGATGCAGCGGCAGAAGCTGGCCACCGGACGTTACTCCGGTCCCGACTATGTGACGGTGGACTGATCACCATGGCATCCGCATTCGACACCGCATCCGCATTCGCGTACGCGCCCGCGCCCGAGTCCCGCTCGGTCGTCGACATCGCGCCCTCCTACGGCCTGTTCATCGACGGCGAGTTCACCGAGGCGGCCGGCGGCAAGGTCTTCAAGACCGTCTCCCCGTCGACGGAGGAGGTGCTGTCCGAGGTCGCCCAGGCGGGGGCCGAGGACGTGGACCGCGCGGTGGCCGCCGCCCGCCGGGCGTTCGGGAAGTGGTCCGCGCTGCCGGGCGCCGAGCGCGCCAAGTACCTGTTCCGGATCGCCCGGATCATCCAGGAGCGCTCCCGCGAGCTGGCCGTCCTGGAGACCCTGGACAACGGCAAGCCGATCAAGGAGACCCGCGACGCGGACCTCCCGCTGGTCGCCGCGCACTTCTTCTACTACGCGGGCTGGGCCGACAAGCTGGACCACGCCGGGTACGGCCGCGACCCGCGCCCGCTGGGCGTGGCCGGCCAGGTCATCCCGTGGAACTTCCCGCTGCTGATGCTGGCCTGGAAGATCGCCCCGGCGCTCGCGGCCGGCAACACGGTGGTGCTCAAGCCCGCCGAGACCACGCCGCTCTCCGCCCTGTTCTTCGCCGACATCTGCCGCCAGGCCGGGCTGCCCCGGGGCGTCGTCAACATCCTGCCGGGCTACGGGGACGCCGGTGCCGCGCTGGTCGCGCACGAGGGCGTGGACAAGGTCGCCTTCACCGGCTCGACCGCCGTCGGCAAGGCGATCGCCCGCCAGGTGGCCGGCACCCGCAAGAAGGTCACCCTGGAGCTGGGCGGCAAGGGCGCCAACATCGTCTTCGACGACGCCCCCATCGACCAGGCCGTCGAGGGCATCGTCACCGGCATCTTCTTCAACCAGGGCCAGGTCTGCTGCGCCGGCTCCCGGCTGCTGGTCCAGGAGTCGATCCAGGACGAGCTGCTGGACGCGCTCAAGCGCCGGCTGTCCACCATGCGGCTCGGCGACCCGCTGGACAAGAACACCGACATCGGCGCGATCAACTCCGCCGAGCAGCTGGCCCGGATCACCGCGCTGGCCGACACCGGTGAGGCGGAGGGCGCCGAGCGCTGGTCGCCGGAGTGCGAACTGCCCAGCGCCGGCTACTGGTTCGCGCCGACGCTGTTCACCGGGGTCACCCAGGCGCACACCATCGCCCGGGACGAGATCTTCGGCCCGGTGCTGTCGGTGCTGAGCTTCCGCACGCCGGACGAGGCCGTCGCCAAGGCCAACAACAGCCAGTACGGCCTGTCGGCCGGCATCTGGACCGAGAAGGGCTCCCGCATCCTCGCCGTGGCGAACAAGCTGCGCGCGGGCGTCGTCTGGGCCAACACGTTCAACAAGTTCGACCCGACCTCGCCGTTCGGCGGTTACAAGGAGTCGGGCTTCGGCCGCGAGGGCGGCCGCCACGGCCTGGAGGCGTACCTCGATGTCTGAGTCTTCCCGTCTGAGCGTCCTGAAGACCTACAAGCTGTACGTCGGGGGCAAGTTCCCACGGAGCGAGAGCGGCCGGGTGTACGAGGTGGCAGACGCAAAGGACACATGGCTGGCGAACGTCCCGCTGTCGTCCCGCAAGGACGCGCGTGACGCGGTCGTGGCGGCCCGCAAGGCGTTCGGCGGCTGGTCGGGCGCGACCGCGTACAACCGCGGCCAGGTGCTCTACCGCGTCGCCGAGATGCTGGAGGGCCGCAAGGGCCAGTTCGCCCGCGAGGTGGCGCAGGCCGAGGGGCTGTCCACGTCCGAGGCCGCGCTGGTGGTCGAGGCGGCCGTGGACCGCTGGGTCTGGTACGCCGGCTGGACCGACAAGATCGCCCAGGTGGTGGGCGGGGCCAACCCGGTCGCCGGGCCGTACTTCAACCTCTCCACCCCCGAGCCGACCGGTGTGGTCGCGGTGCTCGCCCCCCAGGAGTCGTCCTTCCTGGGCCTGGTGTCGGTGATCGCCCCGGTCATCGCCACCGGCAACACCGCGGTGGTCGTGGCCTCCGAGCGGGCCCCGCTGCCCGCGCTCTCCCTCGGCGAGGTGCTGGCCACCTCCGACCTGCCCGGCGGCGTGGTCAACGTGCTGTCGGGCAAGGCCGCGGAGCTCGGCGTCCCGCTCGCCGCGCACCAGGACGTCAACGCCATCGACCTGACCGGCGCGGACCCGGAGCTGGCCCGCGAGCTGGAGATCGCCGCGGCGGACAACCTCAAGCGGGTGCTGCGCCCCCAGGACGTCAGGGACACCGAGGAGGCCGGTCCGGACTTCGCGGCCGACCCGGGGCTGACCCGGCTGACCGCCTTCCTGGAGACCAAGACGGTCTGGCACCCGACCGGCTCCCTGGGCGCGTCCGGCTCCGCGTACTGACCCGCGGCCGGACGCCGACGGCCCCGTGCTCCCCTCCGTCCGGGGGAGCCGGGGCCGTTCGCCGCGAAAGGTGTTCAGCCGGGGATCAGGCCGCCCAGCAGCGGGCCGGCCACCGGGAGGTTGGGCGCGCTGGTCAGCGAACCGGTCACCGCGGTGGTGTCCAGCGGCCGGAAGTCGCTGACCTGGGTGCCGACCCCGTTGTCCAGCGGGTCGACCCCGGTCTGCGCCAGCGGGTTCAGCTTCAGGTTCTTCGGCACCGCCGTGACATACGGCACCGCCCCGGTGACGGCCGCCAGCGCGGCCGCCGGGTCGGTCACCGGGGCGGCCGCCGCCTCGGCGGCCTGCGCGGTGCCGCCGCCCGCGCCGACGACGGCGCCGATCGCCGTGACGGCCAGTGAGGCCTTCAGCAGCAGCTTGTGACGTGCCATGGGGAACTCCCGCACTCGGGGGTGGTCGGTCGGGCACGCAGCGTAGGCGAGATGTGATGCTCGATACCAACGGGGTGGGGGCGGGGTCCCCCGACCGGGGGAATGCCTCAGACTGGTGTCCCGTGAGTTCGCTACCGATCCCGACCCGTGTCGTGCTGCTGACCGGTCCCTCCGGCTCCGGCAAGTCCTCGCTCGCGGCCCGCACCGGTCTGCCCGTGCTGCGCCTCGACGACTTCTACAAGGAGGCCGGCGACCCGACGCTGCCGCTCGTGCCCGGCACCACCGACACCGACTGGGACTCGCCCCTCTCCTGGGACGCGGACGCGGCGGTGGCCGCCATCGCCGAGCTGTGCGCCACCGGCCGGACGGCCGTACCGGTGTACGACATCGCCACCAGCTCTCTGGTGGGCCGGGAGGCGCTGGACATCGAGCGCACCCCGCTGTTCGTCGCCGAGGGGATCTTCGCGGCCGACATCGTCAGCCGCTGCCAGGAGCTGGGGCTGCTCGCCGACGCGCTCTGCCTGCGCGGCCGCCCCTCCACCACCTTCCGCCGCCGGCTGCTGCGCGATCTGCGCGAGGGCCGCAAGTCGGTGCCGGTGCTGCTGCGCCGGGGCTGGCGGCTGATGCGCACCGAGCGGGCCATCGTGGCCCGGCAGACGGCGCTGGGCGCGCACCCCTGCGCCAAGGGCGAGGCGCTGGGCCGGCTCGCCGCCGCCGCGGCCGGCCGCCACCGCGCCCCCACGGCTCCCGCGACGAAGACCCCCGCGGCCACCGTCTCCGTACCGGGACCCCGGGCCGCCGAGCAGACCCGCGAACCGGCCTGATTCCTCACGGACGCAAGGACATGCGTACGGGGCGGGACCCGGGCCCCCCGGCCCTCGGTCCCGCCCCGCAGCGTTTTCCCTTGCCCCCGTCGTCCCCCACGGGTACCCCCACGGTCCCCATGGGATCTTCCGGAGGGTGGCGGAGCCCCGTGTCCCCCGTGGCCCCGCTCCCCGCTCCGTGCCGTACGGGTCCCCCCGGACCCCGGCACCGGCCGCCGCTCCCCCCGGATCGGCGACCGCCCCCGTCCCTTCAGGCCACCAGCTCGCCGAAGGACTCCTGTTCGCTCCGGCCGAAGCTCAGCGCCTCGTCCTCGCGCAGCCGCCGCAGCGACCGCCAGATGCTCGACTTCACGGTGCCGACGCTGATGTCCAGGATGTCGGCGATCTCCGGGTCCGTGCGGCCCTCGTAGTAGCGCAGCACCAGCATGGTGCGCTGGAGCTCGGGCAGCCGGGCGAGCGCCTGCCAGAGCACCGCGCGCAGTTCGGTGCCGCGCATCGCGTCGGTGTCGCCGACCGTCTCCGGCAGCTCCTCCGTCGGGTACTCGTTGAGCTTGCGGCGGCGCCAGGCGCTGATGTGCAGATTGGTCATGGTGCGGCGCAGATAGCCGCCGACCGCCGCCTTGTCGCTGATCCGCTCCCAGGCGCGGTACGTGGAGAACAGCGCGCTCTGCAGCAGGTCCTCGGCCTCGAAGCGGTCCCCGGTGAGGTGGTAGGCGGTGGCGTACAGGGAGGCGCGGCGTTCCTGGACGTAGGCGGTGAACTCCGCCTCGCTCAGGCTCGTCCGCTCCCCCGCGGCCTCCCCGTACACCGCTCCCCCGTCAGCGACGGCGACCATGTACGGCGCCTTGTGTTGACGTCCGGCGCCTCGAACGCACCCCCGTCCGTTCGTTGCGGCGCCGGACTTCTCGGTGCTCCTGGTGACGTCGTGGAGACGCGTGACCACTGCGCTGGAGTTGGTGCCGTGCAGTGTGTTCATCGTGCGCCCCCCGTCGGTCTGGAGTGTGTCGGTCCGTGTGCCAATGAGCTTGCCGGGGCCACTTCTCAGGGGTGTCCCCCGACTGTCACAGGCCTGTCACAGCGGCGGGTGGTACCGGTGTGGTGCACGGGATCGGGGGCGCGGGGCGGTCCGCGGTTCCCGGCCGGCACGGGGGTCCGGCGGTGCGCGCGGGTTCTTGCGGCCCGCGGCCATGGGACAGAATGGCCCGGTGCCTTTCCTGTTGCTGATCGAGGACGACGATTCCATCCGCACGGCCCTCGAACTCTCGCTCTCCCGCCAGGGCCACAAGGTGGCCACCGCGGCGACGGGCGAGGACGGGCTGCAACTGCTGCGCGAGCAGCGGCCCGACCTGGTCGTGCTGGACGTGATGCTGCCCGGCATCGACGGCTTCGAGGTGTGCCGCCGCATCCGGCGCACCGACCAGTTGCCGATCATCCTGCTGACCGCCCGCAGCGACGACATCGACGTGGTCGTGGGGCTGGAGTCCGGAGCGGACGACTATGTGGTCAAGCCGGTGCAGGGCCGGGTGCTGGACGCGCGGATCCGGGCCGTGCTGCGGCGCGGGGAGCGGGAGTCCACGGACTCGGCGGTCTTCGGCTCGCTGGTGATCGACCGCTCGGCGATGACCGTGACCAAGAACGGCGAGGACCTCCAGCTGACCCCGACCGAGCTGCGGTTGCTGCTGGAGCTGAGCCGGCGGCCGGGGCAGGCGCTGTCCCGGCAGCAGTTGCTGCGGCTGGTGTGGGAGCACGACTACCTGGGCGACTCGCGGCTGGTGGACGCCTGTGTGCAGCGGCTGCGGGCGAAGGTGGAGGACGTGCCGTCCTCGCCGACGCTGATCCGCACGGTCCGCGGGGTGGGCTACCGGCTGGACGTGCCCGCGTGACGGTTGGCGGGGCCTGCGGTACGAGGGCGGGGACGGCGGGGATGGCGGTATGAGGGCGGGGGGCGGGGGGCTGCGCTGGACCAGTCTGCGGATGCGGCTGGTGGTGGTGTTCGCGCTGGTCGCGCTGACCGCCGCGGTGTCGGCCTCCGGCATCGCGTACTGGCTGAACCGGGAGGCGGTGCTGACCCGCACCCAGGACTCGGCGCTCAACGACTTCCGGCAGGAGATGCAGGACCGGGCGGCGGCGCTGCCGCTGCGGCCCACCGAGGTGGAACTCCAGCGGGCCGCCGAGCAGATGTCGTCCAGCAGCGCGGTGGGCTACGGGGTGGTGCTGCTGGGCGAGCGGGACGGCGGCAAGCCGATCGTGGGCGCCTCCGACCCGGACCGCTTCACCATGGACGACGTCCCGGCGGAGCTGCGCGAGGCGGTGGAGCGGCGGCAGGGCACCGGCGACGGCAACCCCTACCCGTACCACCTGTTCTGGCAGCGCACCGAGCGCGGCGGGACGCCCTATCTGGTGGGCGGGGCGCGGGTGGACGGCGGTGGGCCGACCGGCTACATGTCGGCCTCGCTGGAGGCCGAGCGGCAGGACCTCAACTCGCTGGGCTGGTCGCTGGGGATCGCCACCCTGCTGGCGCTGATCGGTTCGGCGCTGCTGGCGCAGGCGGCGGCGACCACGGTGCTCAAGCCGGTGCACCGGCTCGGCGAGGCGGCCCGGCGGCTGGGCGAGGGCGAGCTGGACACCCGGCTGCGGGTGTCGGGCACCGACGAACTGGCCGAGCTGTCGCGGACGTTCAACGCGGCGGCGGAGAGCCTGCAGAAGAGGGTCGCCGACATGAGCTCCCGGGAGGAGTCCAGCCGCCGGTTCGTCGCCGACATGTCGCATGAGCTGCGCACCCCGATGACGGCGCTGACCGCGGTGACCGAGGTGCTGGAGGAGGAGCAGGACGGTCTCGATCCGATGATCGCCCCGGCGGTGGCGCTGGTGGTGAGCGAGACCCGGCGGCTGAACACGCTGGTGGAGAACCTGATGGAGGTCACCCGCTTCGACGCGGGCACCGCCCGGCTGGTGCTGGACGAGGTGGATGTCGCCGACCAGGTGACGGCCTGTGTCGACGCCCGGGCCTGGCTGGACGCGGTGGAGCTGGACGCCGAGCGCGGGATCACCGCGCGGCTGGACCCTCGGCGGCTTGATGTGATCCTGGCCAATCTGATCGGCAACGCGCTGAAGCACGGCGGTTCGCCGGTGCGGGTGTCGGTGCGCACGGCCGGTGAGGCGCGTACGGCGGGCGAGGAGCTGCGGATCGAGGTGCGGGACCACGGTCCGGGCATCCCGGAGGAGGTGCTGCCGCATGTCTTCGACCGGTTCTACAAGGCGAGCGCGTCCCGGCCGCGCAGCGAGGGCTCCGGGCTCGGGCTGTCGATCGCGATGGAGAACGCGCTGATCCACGGCGGTTCCATCTCCGCCCGCAACTCCCCGGACGGCGACGGCGCGGTCTTCGAGCTGCGGCTACCCGTGGACGCCTCCCGGACCGGTGGGGACGGGGACGAGCAGGGAGTGGACGCCGGTGAGGACGGTGGCGGCCGTGGGTGAGCGGGCGGTACGGGGCGGGTGGCGGACGGTGGCACGCATGCGGGACCGGGCGGTACGGGAACGGGCGGTACGGGAACGGGCGGTACGGGGAGTACGGGGCGCCGTGGCGCGGCTGCGGGGGCGGGGTGCCGGGGGGCGCGGGGCGCGGAAGGGGTGGGCGCTGGCCGGTCTGCTGGTGCTGGGCGCGGTGACCGCGGGGTGCGGCATCCGGACCACCTCGGTGCCGGTGGACGCGGGCGCGGCGCCCTCCCGGCTGCCGTGCACCCTGTCCGGCCAGGACGCCTCGGAGGCGCCCGCGCCGACGACCAGCGCCGGGCCCGCGGTGCCGGTGCGGGTGTATCTGGTGTGCGCCTCCGCGCTGGAGGCGGTGGAGCGCGCGGTGCCCTCGCCGTCCGGCCGCCCGGCGGGCGAGGCGCGGTCGGCGACGGCCCGTGCGCTGCTGAACCAGTTGCTGGCCCGCCCCTCGGAGCAGGAGCGGGAGGCCGGGTTCGCCAGCCATGTCGAGCCGCCGCTCGCGGTGTCGGCCGGCCGGCCGGGCGACCCGGCGGAGGTGCTGCGGCTGAGCCGCCAGCCGGAGGACCTGCCGGCCACCGCGCTGTCCCAGCTGGTGTGCACCTACGCGGAGAACGGGGTGGCGGCCGGGGACGGCACGGTGGTGCTGGGCGGTCCCGGCGACTACCCGGTACGGCGGTACGTCTGCCCGGCGGGCCAGAAGGAGCGCCCGGAGTCCCCGGTGCCGACCCGGTCCCCGGCGGCGGGCGGCGGTACGGGGCCGGGCGCTCCGGGCTCGCCCCCGGGTCCGGCCGATTCGGGCTCCCCAGAGGCCGGCGGCAAGGAGCCGGGCGCGACCGGTACGCCCTGAGACCTGTGTCTCGGAGTCCCCGGGGAGCGATGCGGAACCGATCCTGCCGCCGGGCACGTCTTGGGGGGCGTGCAGCGTCATGGTTCGGGCGGCAGCGCCGTCATCCCCTTCCGCGCGGCGGGCTTCGCCCTCCTCCTCGCCCATCTCACGCTCGTCGGCTGGCTGACGCTCCGCCCGCTGGACCTGCCCTGGGTGATGGCGCCGAACCTGGAGCCGCTGGCCGGGATCCGGGCCGCGCTGTCGGCCGGTCCGCTGGAGGCGGCGCGCCGGATCGGCGGCGGGCTGGCGCTGCTGGCACCGCTGGGGGTGCTGCTGCCGCTGGCGAGCGGCCGGCTGGAGGCCGGGGCCTGGGCCTCGCTGGCCCGGACCGTGCTGGCGGGCGGCCTGGTGTCGATGGGGATCGAACTGCTCCAGACCGTGGTGCCGGGGCGGGTGGTGGACGTGGACGCCGTACTGCTCGCCATGGCCGGGGTGGCGCTGGCGCATCTGGCCGTGGTGCCCACCTGGCGGGGGCGGCTGCGGCGCCGGCTGGAGCGGCCCGCGGGCGCGGTACGGGGTGGGTCCGGTCCCCGTCCGGGTGGCCGGGGTGGGGGCGGGGTGGCCCGGGAGGAGGTCCCTCAGGGTGCGACCCCGAGGATTCCCAGGGTCGGGATCGCCCCGTAGTTTGACGTTTTGCACCAGGTCGGGCGGTCACTATGGAGGTACGGAGAGCCGGTGGACGGCTCACCCTCTACTCGCGAAGGAGCCCACCATGGCCGCACTTGCCCGCCCTCGTGACGGACGCATGATCGGCGGAGTGTGCGCGGCGCTGGCACGGCGCTTCGGCACCTCCGCGAGCACGATGCGCGTGATCTTCGTGGTGTCCTGTCTGCTGCCGGGGCCGCAGTTCCTGCTCTACATAGCGCTCTGGCTGCTGCTGCCGGACGAGAAGAAGGCCGCCGGGGCCTGGTAGGGGCCGGAGCCGGAAGTACGCCGACGGGGCGCCCACCAGCACACGGTGGGCGCCCCGTCGGCGTACGGGCGGGCAGGCCGCGATCAGCCGCCGAGGGCGGGCAGGCTGCCGCCGACCGGCAGGCCGCCGAGCAGCCCGGTGGCGGTGGACGGGTCCAGCGGCAGGCCCTGGAGCGAGGCGTTCTCGGTCACGGCGCCGAGCAGGCCCTGGGTGGTGCCCAGGGACTCGACGGCGCTGCCCGGGGCCTGCTGGACGGCGGCGGTGGCGATCGGGAGCGCGGTGGAGGTGGCGGCGGTCAGGGCGGTGCCGGCGGGCAGCGCGGCGGCCATCGGGTTCGCGGCGGCGGTGCCGGCGGCGGTGGCGGCGAAAGCGGCGCCGAGGGCGGCGACGCCGACGGTCTTCACGGCGGACTGCTTCATCGGGATTCGTCCTCAGGGTGTTTCGGGGAACTCAGGGAGGGATGAGCGGCCTGAAACCTAGTCAGCCCGCCCGGCTTCCCGCAAACACCGAAACGAACCGGTTCTCCCGGATCTCCGATGCCCCGCCGAGCCGCCCCTCAGCCGCGGTCCCGGGCGTTGTCGCTGGTCCCGGCGGTCTGCCGGAACAGCCATTCGGACTTCAGCTCGGCGTAACCGGGCTTGATGACGTCATTGATCATGGCCAAGCGTTCATCGAAAGGAATGAATGCTGATTTCATCGCATTGACCGTGAACCACTGCATGTCGTCGAGCGTGTAGCCGAACGCCTCGGTCAGCAGCTCGAATTCCCGGCTCATGCTGGTGCCCGACATCAGCCGGTTGTCGGTGTTGACGGTGGCCCGGAAGTGCAGGGTGCGCAGCAGCCCGATGGGGTGCTCGGCGTAGGAGGAGGCGGCCCCGGTCTGGAGGTTGGAGGTCGGGCACAGCTCCAGCGGGATGCGCTTGTCGCGTACGTAGGCGGCCAGTCGGCCCAGGGTGACGGTGCCGTCGTCGTCGACCTGGATGTCGTCGATGATGCGGACGCCGTGGCCGAGGCGGTCCGCGCCGCACCACTGGAGGGCCTGCCAGATCGACGGCAGCCCGAACGCCTCACCGGCGTGGATGGTGAAGTGGTTGTTCTCCCGCTTCAGGTACTCGAAGGCGTCCAGGTGGCGGGTGGGCGGGAAGCCGGCCTCGGCGCCCGCGATGTCGAAGCCGGCGACCCCCTCGTCCCGGTAGCGGTTGGCGAGCTCGGCGATCTCCAGGGCGCGGGCGGCGTGCCGCATGGCGGTGAGCAGGGCGCCCACCCGGATGCGGTGGCCGGCCTCGCGGGCCCGCCGCTCGCCGAGCCGGAAGCCCTCGTTCACCGCCTCCACCACCTGCTCCAGGGTGAGCCCGGCCTCCAGGTGCTGCTCGGGGGCGTAGCGCACCTCCGCGTAGACCACCCCGTCCTCGGCCAGGTCCTCGGCGCACTCGGCGGCGACCCGGACCAGTGCCTCGCGGGTCTGCATCACGGCGCAGGTGTGCGCGAAGGTCTCCAGATAGCGCTCCAGCGAACCGGAGTCGGCGGCCTCCCGGAACCAGACGCCGAGCTTGTCGGCCTCCTGCTCGGGCAGCGCGGTGTAGCCGCAGTCGCGGGCGAGCTCCACCACGGTGCCGGGCCGCAGCCCGCCGTCGAGGTGGTCGTGGAGCAGCACCTTGGGCGCGCGGCGGATCTGGTCCGGGGCGGGAACGCGGAACGTCTGGCTCGTCATCTCGGCACCATAGCCCCTACGCGCGTAGAACGGGAGGTGTCGGCACGGACGGGACAACGGGGCGGTCGTCCGTACCCGTACGGGGGGACGGGCCCGGGGTCATACGTAACAGTCGGCGCGCGCCCGGGTGGCGTAGCGGCCGGGTTCTGGGACCGTGCTGCCATGGCACACCACGCACTCGTAGGAACGGCGGGCCGGGCGGCCCGGCTCGGCAGGGCGGTGGGGGATCCGGCGGCGGTGGGCGGCGTGGTGCTGCTCCTGCCGGACGGCGAGCCGGAGTCGGGGCGCGGGCCCTCCCCCCGGGCGTACACGGCGGCGCTGCCGCTGGCCCGCGCGCTGGCCCGGGCGGGCAGGGCGCACGGACTGGTGGCGCATGTGGTGCGCTACCGGGGACGCGGCTGGAACGGGGCGGACGCCGCCCTGGCGGAGGACGCCCGCTGGGCCGCCTCGGAGGCGGTGCGGCGGTACGGGGAGCGGGTGCCGCTGGCGCTGGCCGGGCACGGCATGGGCGGCCGGGCCGCGCTGCGGGCGGCGGGGCATCCGGCGGTGGTGTCGGTGGTGGCGCTGGCCCCCTGGCTGCCGCCGGACGAGCCGGCCGACCCGGTGGACGGGCAGGGCGGCGGGGAACCGGAGCCGGTACGGCAGTTGATCGGGCGCCGGGTGCTGATCGCCCACGGCACCTATGACACCCGCAACGCCGCGGAGCGCTCGTACCGGCTGGGCGAGCGGCTCAAGAAGGTCAACCGGGACACCTGCCGGTTCGAGGCGCACACCGACGGCCACCGGCTGCGCCGGCACCGGGACGAGGTGGCCGCGCTCACCGCCGACTTCGTGCTCGGCACCCTCTTCGACCGGCCCTTCGCCCGCCCGATCGCCGACGCACTGGCCGCCCCGCCCCCGCTGGGTCTGCGGATGCCGCTGGCCGCGGGCTTCGGGGAGGGGGCGGGGCGAGGCCGTCGGTGAGGGGCGTGCGCCCCCTGGGGGTGAGCCTTCCGGGGACGGGCCCTTCGGCGGTGGAGCCACCGGGGACAGGTCCGCTGAGGACGCGTCACCAGCTGATGGCGTCCTCCATCGAGGACTGCCAGTAGGTGGTCTTCAGGGAGTCGTCGATGTAGACGCCCTTGGCGGGCAGCGCCGGCGTGGCGCCCGCGGTGGGGTTCTGGTCCGGGGTGCGGCCCATGAAGTAGACGGTGAGGGACTTCTCGGTGTGGCCCTTGCCGCCGCTGCCGTCCGCGGCCGACAGGTTCACCGAGGCGTAGCCGGACTCGCCCGGGTTGAGGGAGACCACGGCCTGCGGCTTGGAGTCCTCGATGACCGGCGGCACCGACTGGGCCTCGCCGAAGCGCAGGGCCGGGTAGTAGTAGAGGTCGCAGCGGGTGCTGCCGGTGTTGGTGACGGTGAGCAGCATGTGGTTGACGGGGCGGCTGAGCGGGGCCGCGACCGTCTTGGTGTTGGAGCCGTCGCAGGTGGCGTCCTTCTTGCCGCCCTTGCCGGAACCGCCGGCCGCCACCGTGCTGGTGGGCGTGGCCGCCGGGGCCTTGCCCGAGGACGTACCGCCCGCGGACTGGTGGGAGGCGGCCGGGGCGGGGGCGGGCTTGGCGGCGGAGGGGGCGGCGGCGGGCGCGGTGGCGGACGCGCCGGGCGCGGTGGAGGAGGCGACCGGTGACATCCCCTGGTCCTTGGTGCCCGTCCCGTCGTTGCAGGCGGTGAGGGAGAGGGCGGCGATCGCGGTGGCCGCGGCGGCGGTCAGCAGGCGGTTGCGGGAGGTGCGTGCGTTCGACATGTGGGTCAGGCCCTTCGGTGTTGCGGTCGGTGTGGTGCTTGGATGACCGAAGCTTGTCCGGCAATCCGTCCCACTCGCCACGGACAGCGGGCAGTTGGGGACGCTGGAACGCCGAAACGGGCTTTGACCAGGGGAAACACAAGAGGTCTGGAACGCCCGAATGGGATGTGCCGGGTCGTGCGGGGAAGGGGAACGCGGTGTCTGGGGCCACGGGATCGACGGGGGCCGACGGGGACGCGGAGGTGTTCGCGGAGCTGCTGCGCGGGCTGAAGGAGCGCTCGGGGCTGAGCTACGGGGCGCTCGCCAAGCGGCTGCACATGAGCACGTCGACGCTGCACCGCTACTGCAACGGCAGTGCCACACCGGCCGACTACGCACCGGTGGAGCGGCTGGCCCGGGTGTGCCGGGCCACGCCCGCGG
Organism: Streptomyces lichenis; assembly: GCF_023218175.1. Classification (GTDB taxonomy): domain Bacteria; phylum Actinomycetota; class Actinomycetes; order Streptomycetales; family Streptomycetaceae; genus Streptomyces; species Streptomyces lichenis. The sequence continues at coordinate 72,667 of NZ_JALPTH010000033.1, forward strand.
AGCTGGTCGAGCTGCACCGGCACTGGATCCTCGCGGACGCGGCGCGCGGCCGTAAGACGGTCGGGCCGCCGAGGCCGGAGGGAGAAGGGGAAGGGGCCGGCGGACGGACGGCGCCGCCGACGGGCGCGGAGGGTACGACGGTTGGCGCGGCCGCGGCCGAAGCGGCGGCAGCGGATGCGGGGCGTACGGCGACCGGCACGGCCGAAGCGGCGGCGGCGGATACGGGGCGTACGGCGACGGGTGCGGCCGAAGCGGCGCCCGTCCATGACGGCGGGAGCGAGCAGGCCGCTGAGCCGGTGGTCGCCGGGCCCGGCCCGTCCACCGCTCTGCGCCCCACCCGGCGCCGTACCGCCGTCATCGCCGCCGTGGCCGCGGCGGCCGTGCTCGGGGCGGTGGTGCTGGCGGTGAACCTGCCGTCCTCCGGCGGCGGCACGCGGGGCACCGCCCAGGGCCCGGCCGGGGCTTCCGGCGCCGCCACCGGGCCGGCCGACGGCAAGCGCCCCTCCCCCTCACTCTCCGCCTCCCCCTCCGCGACCCCGTCCTCCTCGCCCTCCGCCTCCGCCTCCCGGGACGCGGAGAAGGGCAAGCCCTCCGCCGGGGCCTCGAAGCCGGCGGCGGTCGGCGGCGGGGACGGCGGGAGCGGTGCAGGGGACGGCGAGGGCGGAGACGGCAACGAGGCCGAGCCGCAGGGCAGCACCTCGGTGAACGTCGCCACCCGCCCGTTCGTCTACGAGGGTCCGTGCAGCCAGCACTTCCTGGTGGACAGCGAGCCGTCGCAGGTCGGCCCGCCCGCCCCCACCGAGCAGGACGCCCCGCGCTGGGCCGCCGCCTACGGCGCGGTCTCCTCGGACGAGCAGCGCGTCGCCGTCACCCTCCAGGGCTCCGGCAAGGACACCATCGTGCTGGACTCGCTCCAGGTGCGGGTGGTCTCCAAGGGCGCCCCGCCCGCCTGGAACGACTACGCCATGGGCTCGGGCTGCGGCGGCGAGGTCGAGTCCGCCTCCTTCGACGTGGACCTGGACGCCGGCAGCCCCACCGCCACCACCAAGAACGGCCAGCGCGGCTTCCCGTTCAGCGTGACCGAGTCCGATCCGCTGGTCTTCTACGTCACCGCGCACACCCGGGCGCACGACGTCCGCTGGGACCTCACCCTGAAGTGGTCCAGCGGGGACCGCCAGGGCACCGTGCACATCGACAACGACGGCACCCCGTTCCGTACCAGCGGCAGCGCCGGACGCCCCAGCTACCACTACCCGCTGGGTGGCGGCGAGTGGATCAGGCGGGAGGAGGAGTAGGAGGAGCCGGGGCGGTGACCCGGTCGTCCGGGGCGGGCTCCGCCGGCTGCGGCATGCCGTGCTCGCCCAGCAGCCGGCCGCGCCGGGAGAGCAGGAACCGCTTGAAGGCGGCGACCGGCGGGGTGTCGGGGTGGCCGTCCAGCCAGGCGACGCCGATCTCCCGGGCCGCCCGGGGCGCGGTGACGGTGAGCTCGACCACGCCGGGGCGGGGCACGGCGGGCGGCGGCAGCAGGGCGACGCCGAGGCCGGCGGCGACCAGGCCGCGCAGGGTCTCGGCCTCCTCGCCCTCGAAGGCGACGCGCGGGGCGAACCCGGCCTCGGCGCACAGGGCGTCGGTGATCCGGCGCAGCCCGTAGCCCGGTTCCAGGGTGACGAAGGCCTCCTCGGCGGCCTCGGCGAGGCGGACCCGCTTGCGGCGGGCCAGCCGGTGGTCGTCGGGGACGACCAGCCTCAGCCGCTGCTCGTCGAGGCGGCGGGTGACCAGGTCGGGGGCGTCGGGCACCGGGGAGGTGAGGCAGAGGTCCAGGTCGCCGGCGCGGAGCCGTTCGATCATGGCCTCGCCGTAGTTCTGGACCAGGGTGAAGCGGACCTTGGGGTGATCGACGCGGAAGGCGCGGATCAGTCCGGGGACGGTCTCCGAGCCCATGGTGTGCAGAAAACCGAAGGCGACCCGCCCGGCGGCCGGGTCGGCGTCGGCGCGTACGGTGTCGGCGGCCCGGCCGACCTCGGCGAGCGCGCGTTCGGCGGCGGTGAGGAAGGAGCGGCCGGCCGGGGTGAGGGCGACGGTGCGGCCGCGCCGGGCGAACAGGCTGACGCCCAGGTCGGACTCCAGCCGGACGATGGCCCGGGAGAGCGTGGACTGGGGCACTCCGAGATCCTGCGCGGCGCGGGTGACATGCTCGTGCCGGGCCACCGCGGCGAAGTAGGCGAGCCTCGGGGCGAGCAGCAGCCCCATGTCTTCTTCGTTACCGTCCGGTGACAGCCACGCCGGTGAGCTGTAGTCATGCGCCATGGGAACGATTACAGCAGTTTCGTGCATTGGACGCATGAAGGTGCGGTGCATACCGTCGAACCATGCCTTCCGCAAGTACCCAGGCGTCCACCGTCGCACCGGTGGACGCCGACACCCGCCTTGCCCCCGGACGACCCGGCTACCGCCGTACGAATCTGGCGCTGTTCGCCGCCGGCCTCGCCGTCTTCGCCCTCCTCTACTCCACCCAGGCCCTGCTGCCGGATGTCTCCGCCGCCTACGGCGTGACCGCGTCCGCCGCCAGCTGGACCGTCTCCGCGGCCACCGGCGCGCTCGCGCTGTGCGTGCTGCCGCTGAGCGCGCTGTCCGAGCGGTTCGGCCGCCGGGCGATGATGACCGGCTCGCTCGCGGTCGCGGTGGCGGTCGGCCTGCTGGTGCCGTTCGCGCCGTCCATCGAGAGCATGGTGGCGCTGCGCGCCGTGCAGGGCGCCGCGCTCGCCGGGGTGCCGGCCTCCGCGATGGCGTATCTGGCGGAGGAGGTCCGGCCCAAGGCGCTCATCGCCGCGATCGGGCTGTTCGTCGCGGGCAACTCCATCGGCGGGATGAGCGGACGGGTGGTCACCGGCTGGGCGGCCCAACTGGGCGGCTGGCGGGTCGGCTTGGCCGCGGTCGGGCTGATGGCCGCGGTGTGTGCGGTGGCGTTCCGGCTGCTGCTGCCGAAGGCCCGGCACTTCACCCCGGGCACCCTCAACCCGGCGGCGCTGGCCCGCACCGTGAAGGGGCACCTGGCCGATCCGCTGCTGCTGCGGCTGTACGCGATCGGCGCCCTGTTCATGACCGTGTTCGGCGCGGTCTACACGGTGATCGGCTACCGGCTGGTCGAGGAGCCGTTCTCGCTCCCCCAGGGCGTCATCGGCTCGATCTTCCTGATCTACCTGGTGGGCACCGCCTCCTCGGCGGTGGCCGGGAAGCTGGTGGCCCGCCTCGGGCGGCGCGGCGCGCTGTACCTGGCGGTGGCCACCACCACGGCCGGGCTGCTGCTCTCGCTCGCCGAGACGCTGAGCGGGGTGCTGGCCGGGCTGGTGCTGATCACCGCCGGGTTCTTCGCCGGGCACGCGGTCGCCTCCTCCAGTGTGAGCCGCACCGCCACCACCGGGCGCGCCCAGGCCTCCGCGCTCTACCAGTCCGCCTACTACCTGGGCTCCAGCGCGGGCGGCACGCTCGGCGCGGTCGCCTTCCACTCCGGCGGCTGGGCGGGCACCGTGCTGCTGGGCCTGGTCGCCGTCCTCGGGGTGGTCTCGGTCACCCTGTACGGCACCCACCGCGCCCGCGTCGAACTCAAGGCCGAGGCCCGTGAGCGCGATCGGGAGACCGGCCGCGAAATGGGCCGGGAAACATACAACCGGACCGGCGCTCCGAGCGTCCTAAGGGCATAGCAGCGTCCCGCGGGTATGGCGGCGCCCCGTCCGGGGCAGCCACCGTCCGGGGGGGCGCAGCACCCAAGGCAACACAACCTCGGAGGGGGGACGGACGTGGCCGCGATACGCAGGCGCACGGGGGCCGCACTGGCGGTGGCCGGAATGGTCGTACCACTGACGGTGGCGCTCGGCGCCGTACCCGCCCAGGCGGCGTCCTGTACGACGTCGACCGGGCCGTACCAGAAGCAGGTCGAGAAGTTCCTGGGCCGCACGGCCGACGGCAGGCAGTCGTCCGGCGACTGCAAGGCGATCCAGGCCTTCCAGAAGAAGCACGGCATCACGCCGACCATCGGCTACGCCGGGCCGCTGACCTGGCAGACGATGAACACGATCAACCAGCAGAAGGCCGCCGGGAAGAAGCCGAACGCCGCCGGCAAGTGCCCGACCAACAAGGGCCGGATCGCCTGCGTCGACCTCACCCGGCAGCTGTCCTGGGTGCAGGACGGCAAGAAGCTGGTGTACGGGCCGGTCCCGGTCCGCACCGGCAAGAAGGCCACGCCGACCCGTACCGGGGCGAACAAGATCTACTACCGCAGCGCCAACCACTGGTCGACGCTGTACAAGGTCTGGATGCCGCACGCCCAGTTCTTCGACGGCGGCCAGGCGTTCCACGCCGTCGACAAGTCGATGTGGAACCCGCCGGGCTCCGGCGGCTGCGTCAACATGACCCGCGCCGACGCCAAGAAGTACTGGGGTCTGCTGAGGAACGGCGACGACGTGTTCGTGTACGGGCGCAAGCCGGGCACCTGATCCCGCCACGCCCGACGGGGCCCGGGTCTCCTCCACGGAGGCCCGGGCCCCGTCGCGTACCCGGCGGCGCGGCGGGGTCGGAGGTCAGCCGGCCCATCGTCCGGTGAGGAAGGTGAGGGCCACGGCGGTGGAGATTGGGACGGCGAGGCAGAGATACGCGGTGGTGAACCGCGGCCGGCGCAGGCTGAGCGCGGCCAGGGCGATCCACAGCGGCCACCAGAGCAGGGTGGAGCGGGGCACCGACAGGTACCAGTACGAGGTGCCCAGCGCCCACAGGGTCAGCGCGAGGTAGACGGCCTCCGGCCAGCGGCGCCACCACAGCAGCGCGCCGAGCAACAGCAGCCCGGCCGCCATGGCCGCCAGCTCGGTCTGGAACATCACCGCGTAGCCGGTGGTGTGCAGCCGGCCGAAGGCCGAGTCCCAGGTGTGTGCCCAGGACTCCCAGGGCCAGTGGAAGGTCCGGTACCAGCCGCGCTCCTGGGCGTGCTTCCAGGCCATCCAGTCACCGGTGTACGTGAACAGGTACGCGCTGTACGCGGCCGGGGGCAGCGCGCACAGGGCCGGCCAGGGCGCCTGCCGCCAGACGGCCCGGCGGTCCTCGGGCCGGTCCGAGCGGTACGCGCTGAGCGCGAAGTGGGTGACCAGCGCGGCCGCCAGGAAGAGCCCGCTGGCCCGCACGGTGGTGGCCAGGGCGGTGAGGACCGCGGCGAGCGGCCAGGCCCGGCGCAGCGCGGCGAGCCAGGCGGGCAGCGCCAGGGCGAGGAAGAGCGCCTCGGTGTAGCCGGCCGCCAGGAACACCGCGCACGGGGAGAGCAGGAAGAACAGCACGGTACGCCGGCCCCCGGCCGTACCCGTCCCGGGCAGGCACACCCGGGCGATCCGGCCCAGCGCCACCACGGCCACCGCCCCGGCGGCGAAGGAGACCAGCAGCCCGGCCGCCGCCCAGTCCGGGACGACGGTGTGCGCCAGGCGCAGCGCGGAGGGGAAGCCGGGGAGAAAGGCCTCGCGGTGGTCCCAGCCCTCCGTCCAGGGCCCGGTGGTGCCCGGGAAGTAGCCCTCGCGGGCTATTCGCTGGTAGAAGCCCCAGTCCCAGCGCTCGAACGGGGCGAGCAGCGGGCCGGGGTCATGGGCGTCGCGGTCGGCGGGAAACAGCCACCGCGCCCCGTAGGCGGTGATCGCCAGGGCCAGCCGGGTCAGCAGATACAGCCAGAGCACCTCCCGGTCCCCGGGGTCCAGCCGGGCGAGCGGCGCGGTGAGCCGGGAGCGGAGGCGGGTGGCGCGGGGGATTACGGCTTTCTTGTGGGCAGGGGCGGTGCTTCCGGTGCGGGGCGGCCGGTCGGCTTGCGCGGTCCCGGCCCGGGGCGGACGGACGGTCTGCGCGATCCCGTTCCGGGGGCTTGCGGCGGGGGTTGGGGCGGGGAGGCCGGTGCTGGTGCTTGCGGTGCTTGCGGCTTTCTCGGCGGCGGCGGGGCGGGTGGTGGTGGAGTGGGGCGGCATGGGTCAGGGCGCCTCGGTGGTGGAGGTCGCGGGCGGGGCGGAGGTCTCCGGATCGCCGCCCCCGGTCCCGGCCCCGGCCCCGTTCCCGCCCTCGCCCTCGGTCTCACCCTCGGTCTCGGTGGAACCGGGGCGGTCCGGCGGCCGGGTGGTGGAGGGGGTGCCGCCGGGGGACGGCGGCGGACCGGTGGGGTCGCCGCCGGAGGGCTCACCGGTCGTCGGGGCGGTGGAGGCGCCCTCCGTCGACCGGCTCGTCGGGGTGCTGGACGGGGTCGGCGGGGCGGTCCGCTCGGGCAACTCGGCCGGTGAGGTACGGGGGGAGGGGGTGACGGCCGGGATGGTGGGGCCGGGCCGGTCCGGCAGCAGGTTCGCCGCCGCCGCGCCGCCGCCCGCGACGGCCAGGCAGGCGGTCACCGCCAGCGCGGCGACCCGGCGCCGGTGCGCCCGCCGTCCGCGTTCAGCGATCCGGGCGGCGGGCACCGGCTCGGCCCGGTCCTGCCCGAAGTCCGCCGCCTGCCGGAACAGCGACCGCAGCGGATCTCTCGGTTCAGACATCAGGGGCCTCCTCGATACGGGGATCGTGCAGACGGTCGGCGAGCGCGGCCCGCCCGCGGACCAGGTGCGTCTTGACGGTGCTGGCCGACAGCCCGGTCTCGACGGCGACCTGCTCCACGGTGAGGTCGCACAGGTAGTGCAGGGTGAGGCTGCGCCGCTGCTGGGCGGGCAGCCCGCGCAGTGCGTCCACCAGCACCAGGTGCTCCGGGCCGGGGGCCTCCACATGGGCGGGGGGCGGCGTGCCGCGCCGCCACGCCTCGGCGCTGCGCCGGCGGAACCGCCAGCGGCTCACCGCGAGCCGCCAGGCGACCGTGCGGATCCACGCCTCGGGCTGCCCCTCGCGGTCCAGCTGCGCCCGCCGGGTCCACCCCTTGACGTACGCCTCCGCCACCACGTCCTGCGCCTCGTGCAGGTCGCCGAGCATCACGTACAGCTGCCCTGTCAGACGTGCGACCGTCTGGGCGTAGAACTCTTCGAACTCCTCGACGGTCAACAGCCACTCCCGGATCTCTTGCTTCACCGGGCATACGCCCCTGGGGCCGCGTCCGGTCGACACGGTGCACGAGAAAACAGGGTGACGGTGGTCACAGCGCCGCCAGGGCCGACCCGCCGATCCCGGTACACGGGGCCCGGGGCCGCTCCGGGGGCCGTTGTCAGTGGGGTCCGGTAGTTTCCGAAAGGTAGGCATCTCCACGACTGGGGTGGCGTGATGAGTGATGTTGCTGTGGCCCGGGAGGATCTGGAATCCCGGCTGGAGGACTACCGCACCGAGCTGACCGGCTACTGCTACCGGATGCTCGGCTCGGCCTTCGAGGCGGAGGACGCGGTGCAGGACACCATGGTCCGGGCCTGGCGCAGCCTGGACCGGTTCGAGGGGAGATCCAGTCTGCGGTCCTGGCTGTACCGGATCGCGACCAACGTCTGCCTGGACGCGCTGAACGCGGGGAACAAGCGCGCCCGGCCGATGGACCTGACCGACTCCACCCCGGTCGCGCAGGCCCGGCTCCAGGAGCGGGACGAGGTGACCTGGCTGGAGCCGGCGCCGGACGGCCGGGTGCTGCCGCAGGCCGCCGACCCGGCGGAGACGGCGGTGGCCCGGGAGTCGGTGCGGCTGGCGTTCATGGCCGCGCTCCAGCACCTGCCGCCCAAGCAGCGGGCGGTGCTGATCCTGCGCGAGGTGCTGGCGTGGAAGGCCAGTGAGGTGGCCGAGCTGCTGTCCACCTCGGTGGCCTCGGTCAACAGCGCGCTGCAGCGGGCCCGCGCCTCGCTGGCGGAGTCCGCCCCGGCCGACACCGCGCTCGCCGATCCGCTCGACGAGGAGCAGCGGCAGCTGCTGGACCGGTATGTCGCCGCCTTCGAGGGGTACGACATGACGGCGCTGACCGCGCTGCTGCACGAGGACGCCACGCTCTCCATGCCGCCGTACGACCTCTGGCTGCGCGGCCACGACGACATCGTGGGCTGGATGCTCGGGGTGGGCGAGGTGTGCCGGGGCTCCCGGCTGGTCCCGGTGGTCGCCAACGGCACCCCGGCGTTCGCGCACTACCACCCGGACCCGGCGGGCGGCTTCACCCCGTGGGCGCTGATGGTGATCGAGATCGTGGACGGCAAGGTCTCCGGGATCACCTCCTTCCTGGACGTCAAGCGCTGGTTCCCGCTGTTCGACCTGCCGGAGCGGCTGGAGGGCTGAGCAGCGGCCGTAGAGCCGGGTGCTATTGATTTTCGATCGATTCCCATCGATGATCGATGGATGCACCGGTTGTTCATCGCCGCCCTGCGGGCGGGCATCTGCGTGGCGCTGTCGGCCGGGCTCTTCGGCCAGCTGGTGGTCCTCCCGGCGACGGCGGCCGACGAGGTGGACCGCTTCCCGCCGTACGCCCCGTTGGCCGTGCCCTACACGGCGGTGGCGATCCTCGGGGTGCTCTGCGTCCAGGTCGCGCTGGTCGCCACCTGGGCGCTGCTCACCATGGTCGAGCGGGACGCCATCTTCACCTCGCGGGCCTTCCGCTGGGTGGATGTGATCATCGGCTCCGCGCTGGTGGCGACGGTGCTGGCGGCCGGGGCGGCGGCGCATCTCGCGGTGGCCGAGATCCCCTCCCCCGGTGACGGGATGGACGTGCTGGGGGCGCTGTTCGCCGCCACGGGGTGCGCCGGGGTGGGGGCGGCCTTCACCATGCTGGTGGTCGTGATGAAGGGCCTGCTGCGCAAGGCGACCGAGCTGCGGACCGAGATGGCCGGGGTCGTCTGATGCCGATCATCGTCGACCTCGATGTGCAGCTCGCCCGGCGCCGGATGTCGGTGGGCGAGTTCGCCGAGGCGGTCGGCATCACGCCCGCCAACATCGCGGTGCTGAAGAACGGCCGGGCGAAGGCGGTGCGGTTCACCACGCTCGACGCGATCTGCCGCGTACTGGAGTGCCAGCCCGGGGACGTCCTGCGCTGGGTGCCGGAGACGCCCCCGAACGACGGCCCCGCTACCCCTTCTTGAGGCGGCGGGTGACCTCCTCGCTCACCCGGCGGTGCAGTTCGGCCAGCTGCTCGGCGCTGTAGTCGCCGAGGTCGCCGATCTCCCCCGGTTTCGCCCCGGGCCCGCCCGTCCCCGTACCCGGCTGCCCCTGCTCCTTCTTCTTCGCCTCCTCGGCCGCCCGGCGCTTCAGCTCCTTCTCCTCGGGCGAGCCGGGCACCGCGTGGGCGCAGCGGATCAGTGCCCCCTCGGCGGTCTTCAGACAGGTCGCCTCACGGCCGCCGGCCTGGCCCCGGCCCTCCACCCGGTAGCGGATGTTCTGCGCGTTGCCGAGGGTCGCCGTCCAGGTGCTGCCCCCGGTGGGCACGACCTCGAAGACGGCGTCGCCGTTGTAGCAGCACACGTCCCGGTACTCGGTCTTGATGAGCGCGACCAGCGCGTCCGGCGAGGACCAGGTGGGGTCGAGCCGGTGCACGGTCAGCGGGGCGAGCGAGCCGCCCCGGTGCCGGGTCGGCACCGTCGAGACGGCGACCACCGAGCTGGCCTCGCCCTGCGGGGTCAGCGGGGTGACATAGGCGCTGCGGTCCGGGTCGTCCCGTCGGCGCAGGGCGAAGTCCGCCTCGTTGCCCTCGTTGGCGCCGTCCTCGGACTCGTCCCAGCCGCTGCGCTCGAACCACCAGTCGCCGAAGCTGCCCACCGCCTCGGTCGCCTCCCGCTGCCGGGCGGCCAGGCTCAGCGGATAGGTCGGGCCGGGCACCGAGGCGGTGTCGTCGGTGACGGTCAGCTTCCCGCTCCGCCCGTCGTAGAGGGCCACCCCGGCGGGGCGCTCGGTCACCACCAGCAGCCCGGTCTGGCGCTTGAGCGGGACGACCAGGATCGGCTTCTCGCCCTCGCAGTACACATAGGCGTCGTCGGCCTCGAACCGCGCCCAGCGCCGCTCGGCGGAGATCTTGCGCCCGAGGTTGTGGGTGAACCAGCCGCCGATCCGGGCGTCCGCGGTGTCCACGTCGAAGCGGCAGCGCTGCTGGGTCCGGCTCTTGCCGCCGAGCGGCACCTCCTGCACCAGCCCCACCTCGTACCCGGTCAGCCAGCCGGGCCGCTCCACCAGGGTGGCGAACCGGTCGGAGTCGGGCAGATAGGTGGTGTCGGCTATCTCGCCGGTGACATCGCCGAGATGCGGCGCGGCCTGCGCCTTTCCGGCCAGGTACGGGGCGCGCGCCGCCATCCCGGGCACCGGCTCGGCCACCACCCGCATCCCCTCCAGATACTCCCGGTCCTGGAGGTAGTCCCCGTACACGAACCAGCCGACCGCGACCCCCAGCCCCACCACGACGCCCAGGCAGCCGAAGGCCGCCGCCGCGTCGGAGCCGCCGCTGCTCGATCCGTCCCGCAGCTGCTGTATCAACCACGGCAGGGCGACCAGCCCGGTGGCCACCAGCGGCACCGCCAGCCAGGGCAGCAGCTTGCGCACCTCCCACACCACGATGGTCGTGTAGTACGAGGCGTACCAGAGCCCCAGCCCCACCAGCACCACCGCCAGCAGTGCGAGCAATCCCCCGCGCAGCGCACGGCTCATGGCCCCTCCCCCGTCGTCGCGTTCCCGAGCGTTCCCCTGCGTTCCTGTGCGCCCCGTGCGTCCCCCGATGGTTCCACCCCGGCCGCCGGACCGCGCGAGCCTTTCCGAAAGACGGCCGAACGACGAGGGGCCCAAGGGCCGGGCGCAGAAGACGACGCGTGCGCGGGGCGGTTCAGTTGCCGGGCGGCCCGAATTCCGTACCCGGTTCGCCGTCCGGGCCCGGGGGTCCGAGCAGGGCGGCGAGTCCGGTGAGGGCGAGCAGCGCCCGCAGCTCGGCGCCCGCGCCCCGTACGGTGAGCGCCCTGCCCCGCCGGAGCGCGGTCAGCCGCAGCCGGGCCAGCGCCTCCACCGCCGCCAGGGTGGGGCGGGCGAGCCCTCCGGCGTCGCACACCAGCAAAGACCCCGGGTCGGCGCGGTCCATCAGGGCGGCGAGCCCGGCACAGAGCCCGGGCACGTCACCGGGCCCGACGGTCGCGGGCAGCCGCAGCACGTACGGTTCGGTGGTCTCCACACTGATCTGACCCCGGGGGCGCCCGGAAGTCATCGGTGCGGGGCGGTCGCCGCCCCGCGACCGCCGCCCGGGGGGCGGTTCAGCCGCGCAGCCAGACCGCGGTGTCCGAGGGCAGCCGGCCGTCGGCGGCGAGCGGGCCGCTGGCGAGGAGGACGGCGCTGTGCGGCGGGAGCGGTACGGGCCCGGGGCCCGGGTTGACGGCGCAGACCAGGTCGGCGCCACCGCCGCCGGCCACCGTGCGGCGGAAGGCGAGCAGGCCCGCGGGGCCGGGCAGCCAGGTCAGCGGGCCGTCGCCGAGGGCGGGCTCGGCGCGGCGCAGCGCCAGCGCGGTGCGGTAGAGGCCGAGCATCGAGTCCGGGTCGGCGGCCTGTCGGTCGGCGGCATAGCCGTCCCAGCCCTCGGGCTGCGGCAGCCAGGGCTCGGTACGGGAGCCGAAGCCGGCGTACGGGGCGCCGGCCGTCCACGGCAGCGGGACCCGGCAGCCGTCCCGTCCCGGGTCGGTGCCGCCGGAGCGGAAGTGCATCGGGTCCTGGACGCGCTCGGGCGGGATGTCCGCCTCGGGCAGGCCCAGCTCCTCGCCCTGGTAGAGGTAGACCGAGCCGGGCAGGGCGAGGGTGAGCAGGGCGGCGGCCCGGGCCCGGCGGGTGCCCAGCGCCAGGTCGGTGGGGGTGCCGAAGGCCTTGGTGGCGAAGTCGAACCCGGTGTCGGCCCGGCCGTAGCGGGTGACCGTGCGGGTCACGTCGTGGTTGCACAGCACCCAGGTGGCGGGGGCGCCCACCGGGGCGTGCTCGGCGAGGGTGTCGTCGATGGCGGCGCGCAGCCGGACCGGCTCCCAGGGGCAGGCCAGGAAGGTGAAGTTGAAGGCGGTGTGCAGCTCGTCGGGGCGCAGATAGCGGGCGAAGCGTTCGGCGTCCGGCAGCCACACCTCGCCGACGAACACCCCGCCGTAGGCGTCGGCGACGGCACGCCAGGAGCGGTAGATCTCGTGCAGCTCGTCGCGGTCCACGTACGGGTGGGGGTCGCGCCCCTCGGTGAAGTCGGGCAGCTCCGGGTCCTTGGCGGGCAGTGCGGCGGAGTCGATGCGCACCCCGGCCACGCCCCGCTCGAACCAGAACCGCAGGACGTCCTCGTGCTCCTCCCGTACCGCCGGATGGGCCCAGTTGAGGTCGGGCTGCTGCGGGGTGAACAGGTGCAGGTACCACTCGCCGTCCTCGACCCGGGTCCAGGTCCGCCCGGCGAACTGGGAGGGCCAGTCGTTGGGCGGGAGTTCACCGTGGGCGCCGCGGCCGGGGCGGAAGTGGAAGAGCTTGCGCTCGGGGCTGCCGGGTCCGGCGGCGAGCGAGGCCCGGAACCAGGGGTGCTGGTCGGAGACATGGTTGGGGACGATGTCCACCAGGGTGCGGATGCCCAGTTCGCGGGCGTCGGCGATGAGCGCCTCGGCCTCCGCCAGGGTGCCGAAGGCCGGGTCGATGGTGCGGTAGTCGGCCACGTCGTAGCCGCCGTCGGCGAGCGGGGAGAGGTACCAGGGGGTGAACCAGACGGCGTCCACGCCGAGTTCGGCGAGGTACGGCAGCCGGGCCCGTACCCCCGCGAGGTCCCCGGTGCCGTCGCCGTCGCCGTCGGCGAAGCTGCGCGGGTACACCTGGTAGATGACGGCCGACCGCCACCAGTCACGGCGGGACGGGGGGGGCGGGGCTGCGGGGGGCACCCGCCG
>NZ_JALPTH010000034.1 GCF_023218175.1 Streptomyces lichenis
CCGCCGCGGTTTTTCGTGCCGGGAACCCTCCGCCGGCCGGGTCCCACGGCGACCTCACAGCACCGGATGCGTCCCGGCAGCGTGTCGAAGGCGGGCGGCAGGGTAGCGTGATGACCAGCCTCCGACCTTGTCGGAGCGCTCACTGTCTCATTCCGCCGAGTCCGTGTACTCGGCGCTAGCGAAGGAACATCGCATGGCCAGCGGCACCGTCAAGTGGTTCAACGCGGAGAAGGGCTTCGGATTCATCGAGCAGGCGGGCGGCGGCCCGGACGTCTTCGCCCACTACAGCAACATCTCCGGCAACGGATACCGCGAGCTGCAGGAGGGTGAGACCGTCACGTTCGACATCACCCAGGGGCAGAAGGGCCCGCAGGCGGAGAACATCGTCCGCGGCTGAACCACGGGTCGTATCGAGGGCCTCGACCGTTTCGGTCGGGGCCCTCGGTGTGTCCCCGCCCGCGGACCCGGAACCGGCGGCCACGCACCCCGCCGCCGAAGCCGCCACGCAACCGGCCGCGCCACCGGCCGTGGCGTGCCGTCCCACTGCCGGCCCAGCGGGCGGTCAGCGGGCCGAGGAGGACGAGCAGCAGGACATAGGCGGTGGCCAGCGGGCCGATCCGGGGTTCGGTGGCGGCGGCCAGACCGGCGATGACCACGGAGAACTCGCCCCGGGCGACCAGAGCCCCGCCCGCGCGCAGCCGGCCGCGCCGTCCGATGCCCGCCCGCCGTGCCGCGTACCAGCCGGTGGCGATCTTGGTGGCGGTGGTGACAGCGGCCAGCAGCAGCGCGGGCAGCAGCACCGGCGGGATGGCCGCCGGGTCGGTGGACAGCCCGAAGAAGACGAAGAACACCGCGGCGAACAGGTCCCGGAGCGGGCTGAGCAGCCGCCGCACCCCTTCGGCGACCTCCCCGGAGAGCGCGATGCCGACGAGGAACGCGCCGACCGCGGCCGACACCTGGAGCCGCTGGGCGATCCCGGCGACCAGCACGGTCAGACCGACCACCACGAGCAGCAGCATCTCCGGGTCGTCGGAGGAGACGGCCCGGCTGATGAGGCGGCTGTGGCGGAGTGCCGCGTACAGCACGGCGCCGACCGTGCCGAGGGCGATGGCGAGCGCCACCCCGCCGCCGGCCAGCCCGACCCCGGCGAGCAGCGCGGTGAGCAGCGGCAGATAGAGGGCCATCGAGAGGTCCTCGATGACCAGCACGCCGAGGATGACGGGCGTCTCCCGGTTGCCGAGGCGCCCGAGGTCGGTGAGGACCTTGGCGATCACGCCGGAGGACGAGATCCAGGTGACGCCGGCCAGGGCGACCGCGCCGACCGGCCCCCAGCCCAGCAGCAGCGCGGCGACGGCGCCGGGGGTGGCGTTGAGGACCAGGTCGACCAGGCCGGAGGGGTACTGGGTGCGCAGACTGGTGACCAGGTCGGAGGCGCTGTACTCCAGGCCGAGCATGAGCAGCAGCAGGATCACGCCGATCTCGGCCCCGGCGGCGACGAAGCCCTCACTGGCGTAGAGCGGCATCAGCCCGCCCTGTCCGAAGGCCAGTCCGGCGAGCAGGTAGAGCGGGATCGGGGAGAGCCCGACCCGGCCGGCGAGCCGGCCGATGAGGCCGAGGGTGAGGATGACCGCGCCGAGTTCCACCAGCAGGGCGGTGGTGTCGTGCACCTCAGCCACCCCCTGGTACGGCGGGGCGTGCGGGGGTGGGCCGGGGCGCGGGCGGTGGGGTGCGGCGCGTCGCCATGGTCGGCCCTCCGCGTACGGCCCGGGCAGACGGGGCGCACGGCCCCCGGGCGGTGGGGGTGGTCGTCCTCCCATTACACCGTGGTCCGCGCGGGGCCGCCCGCCCATGCCCGCCGGCGGGGCCGGGGCCGCCCGCGTCCGATTCGTTCAAGACCCGTGCCCGGGGCGGCTCCTACGGTGGGGCCATGACCAGTTCAGCGATGACCGGAAATCCTCGTACGACCGCACCGGTGCTCGACGCCGTCGGGATCGTCACCTCCGACATGGCGGCCTCCCTGGCCTTCTACCGTCGGCTGGGGCTGGACATCCCGGCCGGGGCGGAGGAGGCGCCGCATGTCGAGGTGGTGCTGCCCGGCGGGATACGGGTGCTGTGGGACACCGAGGAGGTGATCGGCTCCTTCGACCCGGGCCGGCAGCGCCCCCGGGGCGGCGACCGGATCGGCCTCGCCTTCCGCTGCGCGACACCGGCGGCGGTGGACGCGGTGTACGAGGAGCTGCTGGCCGCCGGCAGCGGCGGCCACCTCGCCCCCTGGGACGCCGTCTGGGGCCAGCGCTACGCGGTGGTGCTCGACCCGGACGGGATGGGCGTGTCCCTCTTCGCCGACCGCGACCCCGCCGCCGGGGAACCGGGAAGCTGAACGGGCGTACGGGCAGGGACGGGACGGGGGCGGGAGCCGGAGGGCGTACGCGACGGGAGACGGAAGCCGGGTCGTACGGCCCGCTCGCTTCCCCGCCCCACACGGGCGGACCGTCACCCTCCGGTCGCGGTCGCCGTGTACGCGGTGAGGGTCGTCCCGGCCAGGGCACGGACCTCGCGGGCCAGATGGGCCTGGTCGGCGCAGCCGGCGGTGAGGGCGGCCTCGGCGTAGGGGGTGCCGGCGCGGACCAGGGCGAGGGCGCGTTGCAGCCGGAGCACCCGGGCGAGGGTCTTGGGGCCGTAGCCGAAGGCGTCCAGGCAGCGGCGGTGCAGCCGGCGGGCGCCGAGCCCGGCGGTGGCGGCGGTGTCCGCGACGGTACGGCCCTGGGCGAGGGCCCGGGCGACGGCGCGGGTCAGCGGGTCGGGGCGGGGCGCGTCCGCGGCGAGCCCCAGGGCCAGCGCCTCCAGGGCGGTGGACGGGTCGGGGGCGTCGGCGATCCGCTCGGCGAGCCGCCGGACCCGGCCGCCGGGCCAGAGGGCGGCCAGCTCCACCCGCTGGTCGCGCAGGGTGTGCGCGGGGACGCCGAGCAGGGCCGGTGCGTCGCCCGGGGCGAAGCGGACGCCGGTCCAGGCGCCGCCATCGGCCTCCCCGGCGGCGTGGGGGCCGGTGTCGGGGCCGGCCACCAGCAGCCGTCCGTCGTGGAACAGCAGGTCCATGCAGCCGTCGGGCAGCACCGCGCCACCGGACGGACCGGCCGGGGTGTGCGCCCAGACGACGGCGCCGTCCAGACGAGCGGGACGCTCCTCGTACACCACGCGATCCAGGCTACGGCGTACGCCGGGGCCGCCCCGTGGCAGCGGTACGGGCCCGGCCGCCGCCTGTCGCCACCGCGTACGCCCGCGCCGCCCGCGCCGGGCCGCGGCGGCCGGGTACGGCCCCGGCCGCCGCACACGGCCCGTCGCCGGAAGCAGGCGGATGCCCCCGTACCGCTACGGCGTGTCGCCGTGTTCGCCGCGGCGGGGGCCGCCCTCCTCGTCGGCCTCGCGTTCGCGTTCGCGCTGGTAGTGCAGCCGGGCGCGGACGTCCTCGGGGGGCAGGAAGCGGGACCAGCGTTCGGGGAACTCGGAGGGCATGTCGGGGTCGTCCTCGTCCAGGGTCTCGGCCGCGGCCTTGGCCCGGGCGACCAGCTCTATGGCGGCCTCGGCGGCGCGGAGCCGCTCGGTCTCGGCGCGGGCGGCGGCGGTGGTGGCGGCCGGCCAGACCCGGTCGATGGCCGCGTTGACCGCGGCGCCGACCAGCACGGCGAAGGCGGAGATCCCTATCCAGAGCAGGACGGCGATGGGCGCGGCGAGGGAGCCGTAGATGGTGGGGCCCTCGACCTGGCTGGTGAGGTAGATCCGCAGCCCGGCGCTGCCCAGCACCCACATGGCGAGCGCCACCAGCGCGCCGGGGACGTCCTCGATCCACGGTGAGCGCACCGGCACGGACACGTGGTAGAGCGTGGTGAGGAAGGCGACCGACAGCAGGATGACCACCGGCCAGTACAGGACGCTGACCACCTCCTGACCGTACGGCACCCACTCCACCAGCTGGTCGGGGCCGACCACCGCCAGCGGCAGCACCACCGCGCCGATCACCATGGCGACGATGTAGAGCAGGAAGGCGAGCAGCCGGGTGGCGACGATGCCGCGGTGCCCGTCCAGCCCGTACATCACCGTGATGGTGTCGATGAAGACGTTGACCGCCCGGGAGCCGGACCACAGGGCGATGGCGAAGCCGATGGAGATGACATCGGGCCGGCCGCCCTGGGTGACGTCCTCAAGCAGCGGGCGGGCGATGTCGTTGACGCCCCGGTCGGAGAGCACGGTGCCGACCGCCCGGAGGATGTTCTCCTCGATGGAGGCGACGGTGGTGGTGTTGGTCCAGTCGTCCACATAGCCGAGCAGCCCGAGCAGCCCGAGCATCAGCGGCGGCAGCGAGAGCAGGGTGAAGAACGCGGCCTCGGCCGCGAGCCCCAGAATGCGGTACTCGACGCACGAGTTGACGGTGTCCTTGAGGAGAAGCCAGGCAAGGGTCCGTTTCGAGACGTTGCGGTAGAGGGCCCGGGCCCGGTGGAGCCTGCCCGTGGGCTTGCCCGCCCCCGGGGGTGTTTCGTTCGCTGCCTGCACCTCCTTACCGTATCCGCATGGCGACCACCACCCACACAGTGACCAACCAGGCCCCGCCCCTGGTGGGGTACGACGTCTTCCGCTCCGACCGCGTGCTCGCCGAGGCGGTGGAGCGCCACCTCGATCCGGGGCTGCTGGACGAGGCGCTCGGTGAGCTGTCCACCCTGGGGACCAGCGCCGGTTCGGCGCAGGCGCAGGAGTGGGGCGCGCAGGCCAACGCGTACCCGCCGGTGCTCCGGACACACGACCGCTACGGCAACCGGATCGACGAGGTCGACTTCCATCCGGCCTGGCACCGGCTGCTGGGCCACGCGGTGACCAACGGGCTGACCGACGCCTGGGGCCGGCCCGGCGGCCATGTGCGGCGGGCGGCCGGTTTCCTGGTGTGGACGCAGGCCGAGCCGGGGCACGGCTGTCCGCTGTCGATGACCCACGCGGCCGTTCCGGCGCTGCGCGCGGATCCGGAGCTGGCGGCCTTCTGGGAGCCGAAGCTGACCTCGCAGGTGTACCAGGGCGAGGAGCTTGCCGCCCCGGCCGCGAAGACCGGGGTGCTGTTCGGGATGGGGATGACGGAGAAGCAGGGCGGCAGCGACGTCCGGGCCAACACCACCGAGGCCGTCCCGCTCGCCGCCGACGGGGAGTACGCGCTGACCGGGCACAAGTGGTTCTGCTCGGCGCCGATGTCGGACGCCTTCCTGGTGCTGGCGCGGGCGCCGGGCGGGCTGAGCTGCTTCCTGGTGCCCCGGGTGCTGGACGACGGGACCCGGAACACCTTCCGCATCCAGCGGCTCAAGGACAAGCTGGGCAACCGCTCGAACGCCTCCGGCGAGGTGGAGTTCGACGGGACCTGGGCGCGCCGGGTGGGTGAGGAGGGGCGCGGGGTGCGGACCATCATCGAGATGGTGGCGGCGACCCGGCTGGACTGCGTGCTGGGCTCGGCGGCGCTGATGCGGCAGGCGGTGGCGCAGGCGGTGCACCACGCCGCGTACCGCTCGGCCTTCGGCGGCCCGCTGATCGGCAAGCCGCTGATGCGCAACGTCCTGGCCGATCTGGCGCTGGAGTCGGAGGCGGCGACCGTGCTGGCGCTGCGCCTCGCGGCGGCGTACGACGCGGATACGGACGGGGAGCGGGCGCTGCTGCGGCTGGCGGTGCCGGCGGCGAAGTACTGGGTGACCAAGCGGGCCGTCCCGGTGGCCGCGGAGGCGCTGGAATGCCTGGGCGGCAACGGCTATGTGGAGGAGTCGGGGATGCCCCGGCTGCTGCGCGAGGCGCCGCTGAACTCCATCTGGGAGGGCTCGGGCAATGTCCAGGCGCTGGATGTGCTGCGGGCGCTGGGCCGGGAGCCGGCCGCGATGGACGCCTACCTCCGGGAGGTGGGCGCGGCGCGCGGCGCGGACCACCGGCTGGACGGGGCGGTCAAGGACCTGCTCACCGAACTGGCCGACCTGGAGGGCGCGGAGGGCCGGGCGCGGCGGCTGGTGGAGCGGATGGCGCTGGTGCTCCAGGGTTCGCTGCTGGTGCGGTACGCGCCGTCCGCGGTGGCGGACGCGTTCTGCGGCTCGCGGCTGGGCGGTGACTGGGGCGCGGCCTTCGGCACCCTGCCGCACACCCTGGACCTGGCGGCGGTGGTGGAGCGCGCCCGCCCGGAGCTGCCCGCCTGAGAGGACAGCGGACGCGGGGCGGGGCGCGGGCCGGTGTCCAGTAGCGGCCCGCGCCCCGGCGGACGGGCGGGGTGGTGCTGCGCCGACACGGCACCAACCCGCCGCCGTACCGGCGAGCCGGCACGTCTCCACTCTGGTACGCGGGCGGGCCCGGGCGCGAGGGTTGCAAGGGGTTGCAGGGGTGGCGCGCGGGTGGCGCGCGGGTGGTGGGCGGGCACCCTGACGGGGAGGAGAATGGCCGGTGTGCTCCACCGCGCCGACGCGGGCGGACACGGCAGCCGGGAGGGGACCGTGAGCAAGGCCGGGCGGGCCGTCGTCGACATGTCGTCACTCGCCGCGATGGACGCGCGGGAGGCGGCGCTGCTGCTGAAGGGGGTGCGCGACGCCGAACTGGGCGGGCGGGCCGCCCCGTTGGCGCCGCGTGCGGAGATCCGCGACTCCTGGCGGCGGCTGCTGCGCACCGGGCTGGACCCGGACCGGGACCACCGGACGGGGCTGCTGACGGCCCAGGAGCTGGAGCGGCGCCGGACCGCCTCCCCGCTGCGGGGGCTGCTGCCGCTGCTGCGCCAGGAGCTGGGGGCGGCCGGCGGGACCGGGCTGCGGCACATCATGGTGGTGGCGGACGCCGAGGGCCGGGTGCTGTGGCGGGAGGGGCATCCGGCGGTGCTGCGGATGGCGGACGGGCACGGCTTCGCGCCGGGGGCGGACTGGGCGGAGGACACCGTCGGGACGAACGGGGTGGGCACCGCGCTGGTGACCGGGCGGCCGGTGCAGGTGCACTCGGCGGAGCACTTCGTCTCCACCCACCATGCCTGGACCTGCGCGGGCGCCCCGGTGACCGACCCCCGGGACGGGCGGCTGCTGGGGGCGGTGGACGTCAGCGGCCCGCTGGCCACCCTCCATCCGGCGACGCTGATGCTGGTCGGCTCGGTGGCCCGGCTGGCCGAGGCGGAACTGCGCAACCGGCACTTCGGGGCGCTGGCCCGGCTGCGGGCGGTGGCGGCTCCGGTGCTGTGCCGGGTGGGCGGCCGGGCGCTGGCGGTGGACGGGCACGGGTGGACGGCGGGGCTGACCGGTCTGGCGCCGGTGGACCGGCTGGCGCTGCCGCCCTCGTTCGGCGCGGGCCGGGTGCGGCTGGCGCCGCTGGGGCTGTGCGAGGTGGAGCCGCTGCCGGGCGGCTGGCTGGTACGGGTGGTGGAGGAGGACGAGCGGACGGCGGCGGCGACCCGGGTGGTGCTGGACCTCGGCGGTCCGGGCCGGGCGCGGGTGGAGGTGTCCGGGGCGGCCGGGGGCTGGGCGCAGGAGCTGAGCCCGCGCCACGCGGAGCTGCTGCATGTGCTGGCGCGGCACCCGGGCGGGCGGACGGCGGCGGAGCTGGCCGGCGATGTGTTCGGCGACCCGTCCCGTACGGTCACGGTGCGGGCGGAGATGTCCCGGGTCCGGCGCACCCTGGGCGGGCTGCTGGACCACCGCCCGTACCGCTTCCGCGCGGAGGTGGAGGTGACGGTGGTCCCGCCCCGGGGTCGAGCACCGCAACCGGCCGCCGCGGCCCCCTCCCCGGCCCCGGGTGCGCCGACCCCGTCCCCCGCCCATGCACCGTCCGCCCCGGCCCCGGTCCCGTCCCCCGCCCGCGGGCCGTCACCGTCCCCCGCGCGTCTCACGCGCTGAGCGGCGTGGTTCGCTTGTCGGTATGAGCCTCACCGTCACCACCTGGTCCCTGGAGCAGACCTCCCCCGACGACCTGCGCCCGGCGGCCGGACCGCCCGAGGGCGTCACCGTCGTCCGGGCCGAGGTGCCCTCGCCCGAGTTCAGCCGGTATCTGTACGCGGCGGTCGGCGGGGACCTGCAATGGACCGACCGGCTGCCGTTGAGCCGGGAGCGGTGGCGGGAGCTGGTGGAGCGTCCGGGGACCGAGACCTGGGTGGCGTACGAGCACGGCACCCCGGCCGGGTACGTGGAGCTGGCCGCGCAGGACGACGGCGCGGTGGAGATCGTCTACTTCGGGCTGCTGCCGCAGTTCCGGGGCCGGCGGATCGGTGGGTATCTGCTGTCGTACGGCACCGCGCGGGCCTGGGACCTGGCGGAGCGCTGGCCGGGCCGGGCCCCGGTGAAGCGGGTGTGGCTGCACACCTGCTCGCTGGACGGCGAACACGCCATGGCCAACTACCGGCGGCGGGGCTTCCGGCTCTTCGACACCACGGTGGAGCAGGAGTCCGAGCGCCCCGACCCCGCCCTCTGGCCGGCCGGCTGACCTCTTCCCCCCTTCGCCTTCACCGACGCGCGGGCGGGCGCGCCGCCGAGCCCCCCAGTCCGTGACCCAGACCACACCGTCCCCATGATGAGACGATGATGTCCAGATCGTGGACAATGGTGGACTGGGTCCAAAGTCCCGTGCCACGCTTCCGTCATGCCTACCGCTGGAACCGCCTTGACGAGTCGACGCCATGTCGACCTCGGCCGCATGTCCAGCGCCATCTGTCCGGTGAGCTGAGCTCCCCAGCACCTCCGCGTTCCGCAATCCTTCTGCACCCCCCGCGCACCGCCGCGCCCTCACGCCGTCCCGCGTGCGCGTGTGCAGGTCAGAGCCGCCCTCCTGCAGTCCCGAAGGACGTATCGCCATGGCCGCCACCCCAGAGAAGCCCGCTTCCGCCACGGCCCGCCGCAAGGCCGGACGCCACCGCGGCGAAGGCCAGTGGGCCGTTGGCCACTTCACGCCCCTCAACGGCAACGAGCAGTTCAAGAAGGACGACGACGGTCTCAATGTGCGGACACGTATTGAGACGATCTATTCCAAGGCCGGTTTCTCCTCCATCGACCCCAACGACCTGCGCGGCCGGATGCGCTGGTGGGGGCTGTACACCCAGCGCAAGCCCGGGATCGACGGCGGCAAGACCGCGATCCTGGAGCCGGAGGAGCTGGACGACGAGTTCTTCATGCTCCGGGTGCGCATCGACGGCGGCCGGCTGACCACCGCCCAGCTGAGGGTGATCGGTGAGATCTCCCAGGAGTTCGCGCGCGGCACCGCCGACATCACCGACCGGCAGAACATCCAGTACCACTGGATCCGGATCGAGGACATGCCGGAGATCTGGCGCCGCCTGGAGGAGGTTGGCCTGTCGACCACCGAGGCCTGCGGCGACACCCCGCGGGTGGTGCTCGGCTCCCCGGTCGCCGGGATCGCCGAGGACGAGATCATCGACGGCACCCCCGCCATCGACGAGATCTACCGCCGGATCGTGGGCAACCCGGACTTCTCCAACCTGCCCCGCAAGTTCAAGTCGGCGATCTCCGGCTCCCCGCTGCTCGATGTGGCGCACGAGATCAACGACATCGCCTTCGTCGGGGTCGAGCACCCCGAGCACGGCCCCGGCTTCGACCTCTGGGTCGGCGGCGGGCTGTCCACCAACCCCAGGATCGGGGTGCGGCTGGGTGCCTGGGTGCCGCTGGAGGAGGTGCCGGACGTCTACGAGGGCGTCATCTCGATCTTCCGCGACTACGGCTACCGCCGGCTGCGCAACCGCGCCCGGCTGAAGTTCCTGGTCGCCGACTGGGGCGCGGAGAGGTTCCGCACCGTGCTGGAGGACGAGTACCTCAAGCGCCCGCTGCTCGACGGCCCGGCGCCCGAGCAGCCCGTGCGGCGCTGGCGCGACCACGTCGGGGTGCACCGGCAACGGGACGGCCGCTACTACGTGGGCTTCGCCCCCCGGGTCGGCCGTGTCGACGGTGCCACGCTCACCAAGATCGCCGAGGTGGCCGAGGCGCACGGCTCGGGCCGGCTGCGCACCACCGTCGAGCAGAAGATGATCGTGCTGGACGTCGAGCAGGACCAAGTCGAGTCGCTGGCCTCGGCGCTGGAGTCGCTGGACCTCACCGTCCGGCCCTCCTCGTTCCGGCGCGGCACCATGGCCTGCACCGGGATCGAGTTCTGCAAGCTGGCCATCGTGGAGACCAAGGCCCGCGGCGCCTCGCTCATCGACGAACTGGAGCGCCGCATCCCGGAGTTCGACGAGCCGATCACCATCAACATCAACGGCTGCCCCAACGCCTGCGCCCGTATCCAGGTGGCGGACATCGGTCTCAAGGGCCAGCTGGTCATGGACGAGCAGGGCAACCAGGTGGAGGGCTACCAGGTGCATCTGGGCGGCGCGCTCGGCCTGGAGGCCGGCTTCGGCCGCAAGGTCCGCGGGCTGAAGGTCACCGCAGCCGAGCTGCCGGACTACGTCGAGCGGGTGCTGCGCCGCTTCCAGGAGCAGCGCGAGGACGGCGAGCGGTTCGCCGTCTGGGCGGCCCGGGCCTCCGAGGAGGCGCTGTCATGACCCGCCTTACGAGCGGCCGGAGGGCCGGGCGATGAGTGAGCGCGCGGCGCCGTTCTACTGCCCGTACTGCGGCGACGAGGATCTGCGGCCCAGCGAGGAGGGGCACGGCGCCTGGGAGTGCGCGTCCTGCAACCGGGCCTTCCGGCTGAAGTTCCTGGGACTGCTGACCCGGGGGCTGGCCCGCGGCGGGAACGGGCGGTCGGACGCATCCGATGACCAGGCCCAGGCACATCCAGGCGAGGAGGGGGCATGACCGCGGTGCGCACCGAAGAGGAGCTGTCCCGGCTCGCCGAGCGGGCGGGCCGGGAGCTGGAGGAGGCGTCGGCGCTGGAGGTCCTCACCTGGGCGGCCGAGACCTTCGGCCCGCGGTTCTGTGTGACCTCCTCCATGGAGGACGCGGTCGTCTCCCACCTCGCCTCCCGGGCGATGCCCGGCGTGGACGTGGTCTTCCTGGACACCGGCTACCACTTCGAGGAGACCATCGGCACCCGGGACGCGGTGGACGCCGTCATGGACGTCAACGTCATCACGCTGACCCCGCGGCGGAGCGTCGCCGAGCAGGACGCCGAGCACGGCCCGCGGCTGCACGAGCGGAACCCCGACCTGTGCTGCGCGCTGCGGAAGGTCGAGCCGCTGGAGCGGGGCCTTTCCGGCTACGACGCCTGGGCGACCGGGCTGCGCCGCGACGAGTCCCCGACCCGGGCGAACACCCCGGTGGTCGGCTGGGACCCCCGCCGCCGCAAGGTGAAGGTGGCCCCGATCGCCCGCTGGACGCAGGCCGATGTGGACGCCTACGTCAGTGAGCACGGGGTGCTGACCAACCCGCTGCTGATGGACGGCTACGCCTCGGTGGGCTGCGCCCCCTGCACCCGCCGGGTCCTGGAGGGCGAGGACGCCCGGGCCGGCCGCTGGGCGGGCCGGACCAAGACCGAGTGCGGACTGCACCTCTGACCCCGCGTCCGCGCCCCCGGACCAGCCCACCACATCAGACCACTCAAGCCATCCAGGAGTACGACGTGACCGGAGCCACCGTCTGGCTCACGGGTCTGCCGAGCGCCGGCAAGACCACCATCGCCCATGAGCTGGCCGCCCGGCTGCGCGCCGAGGGGCGCCGGGTGGAGGTGCTGGACGGCGACGAGGTCCGGGAGTTCCTTTCGGCGGGTCTCGGCTTCTCCCGCGAGGACCGGCACACCAACGTCCAGCGGATCGGCTTCGTGGCCGAGCTGCTGGCCTCGCACGGGGTGCACGTACTGGTGCCGGTGATCGCCCCGTACGCCGACAGCCGCGAGGCGGTCCGCAAGCGCCACGGCGCGGAGGGCACCCCGTATCTGGAGGTGCACATCGCCACCCCGGTGGAGGTCTGCTCGGTACGGGACGTCAAGGGGCTGTACGCCAAGCAGGCCGCGGGTGAGATCTCCGGGCTGACCGGGGTGGACGACCCCTACGAGGAGCCGGAGCGGCCCGACCTGCGGATCGAGTCGCAGCACCAGACCGTCGCCGAGTCGGCCGAGGCCGTGTACGCGCTGCTGAGCGAGAGGGGACTGGCATGACCACCGAGACCACCACCCGGGGTGGAACCGGCGGGGCCGACAGCCCGTTCGCGCTGTCGCACCTGGACGCCCTGGAGTCCGAGGCGGTGCACATCTTCCGCGAGGTGGCGGGCGAGTTCGAGCGGCCGGTGATCCTGTTCTCCGGCGGCAAGGACTCCATCGTGATGCTGCACCTGGCGCTGAAGGCCTTCGCGCCCGCGCCGGTGCCCTTCGCCCTGCTGCACGTGGACACCGGGCACAACTTCCCCGAGGTCATCGACTACCGCGACCGCGCGGTGGCCCGGCACGGGCTGCGCCTCCATGTGGCCTCCGTGCAGGAGTACATCGACCGCGGGGAGCTGCGGGAGCGGCCCGACGGCACCCGCAACCCGCTGCAGACCGTGCCGCTGACCGAGGCCATCCGCACCCACCGCTTCGACGCGGTCTTCGGCGGCGGCCGCCGCGACGAGGAGAAGGCCCGCGCCAAGGAGCGCGTCTTCTCGCTGCGCGACGAGTTCTCCCAGTGGGACCCGCGCCGTCAGCGCCCCGAGCTGTGGAACCTCTACAACGGGCGGCACGCCCCCGGCGAGCACGTCCGGGTCTTCCCGCTCTCCAACTGGACCGAGCTGGACGTCTGGCAGTACATCCAGCGCGAGGGCATCGAGCTGCCGGAGATCTACTTCGCCCATGAGCGGGAGGTGTTCGCCCGCGGCGGGATGTGGCTGACCGCCGGCGAGTGGGGCGGCCCCAAGGAGAGCGAGCCGGTGCAGACCCGGCTGATCCGCTACCGCACGGTCGGCGACATGTCCTGCACCGGGGCCGTCGACTCCGACGCCACCACGCTCGACGCGGTGATCGCCGAGATCGCCGCCTCCCGGCTCACCGAGCGGGGCGCCACCCGCGCCGACGACAAGCTCTCCGAGGCCGCGATGGAAGACCGCAAGCGCGAAGGGTACTTCTAGCCATGACCAGCACCCCCACCGACGCCTCCGCCGGGCCGGCCGGGATATCGGCCACCACCCTGCTGCGCTTCGCCACCGCCGGTTCCGTGGACGACGGCAAGTCCACCCTGGTCGGCCGTCTGCTGCACGACTCCAAGTCGGTCCTCACCGACCAGCTGGAGGCGGTCGAGCGGGTCTCCCTGGGCCGCGGCCAGGAGGCGCCCGACCTGGCGCTGCTCACCGACGGGCTGCGCGCCGAGCGCGAGCAGGGCATCACCATCGATGTGGCGTACCGCTACTTCGCCACGCCCCGGCGGCGGTTCATCCTCGCCGACACCCCCGGCCATGTGCAGTACACCCGCAACATGGTGACCGGCGCCTCCACCGCCGAGCTGGCCGTCGTGCTGGTCGACGCCCGCAACGGGGTGGTGGAGCAGACCCGGCGGCACGCCGCCATCGCCGCCCTGCTGCGCGTCCCGCATGTCGTCCTCGCGGTCAACAAGATGGACCTGGCCGACTACGCCGAGCCCGTCTTCGCCGCGATCGCTGAGGAGTTCACCGCGTATGCCACCGCGCTGGGCGTCCCGGAGGTCACCGCCATCCCGATCTCGGCGCTGGCCGGCGACAACGTGGTGGAGCCCTCGGCCCATATGGACTGGTACGGCGGCCCCACCGTCCTGGAGCACCTGGAGACCGTCCCGGTCAGCCATGACCTCACCGGCTGCCCGGCCCGCTTCCCGGTCCAGTACGTGATCCGCCCGCAGAGCGCCGAGCACCCCGACTACCGCGGCTACGCCGGCCAGATCGCCTCCGGCGCGCTGCGCGTCGGCGAGCCGGTCACCGTCCTGCCTTCCGGGAAGACCTCGGTGATCGAGGGGATCGACGCGCTGGGCGAGCCGGTGGACATCGCCTGGGCGCCCCAGTCGGTCACCCTCCGCCTGGCGGACGACATCGACATCTCGCGCGGCGATCTGATCGCCCCGACCGCGGCGGCCCCGGCCACCACCCAGGACGTGGTGGCGACCGTCTGCCATGTGGCCGACCAGCCCCTCACCGTCGGCCGGCGGGTGCTGCTCAAGCACACCACCCGTACCGTCAAGGCCGTCGTCAAGGAGATCCCGTCCCGGCTGACCCTGGACGACCTCTCCCAGCACCCCTCGCCGGGCACCCTGGCCGCCAACGACATCGGCCGGGTGGTGGTGCGCACCGCCGAGCCGCTGCCGCTCGACGCCTACGCCGACTCCCGCCGTACCGGATCGTTCCTGCTCATCGACCCGGCCGACGGCACCACGCTCTCCGCGGGCATGGCCGGCGACGCCTTCGCCGCGGCCCCCGCCGATGAACCGGCCGAGGCCCCCGAGGACGACGACGGCTGGGACTTCTGACACCCCTGACGACTCGTCTCCCTCACTGGAACGGAACTCCATGACCGACATCTACGCCACCTTCGCCAAGGAGGGCGGCCGGGTGGGCAGCGGCCGACTCGGCAGCGGGCAGGGCGGGGTGGCGCGATGTGCGCGATGACGTACGCGCACCGCTCGCGCGCCCACGCCCCCCACGCAGCCGTGCCTCCCCCACGACGAAGACCCACCGACCACCCGGCCACCACCCTTCCGGACCATCGGAGTACGTGAGCCCCGGGCCAACGAGAGAGAAGACCTCCCGTGCCTGCTTCCGTCCGCACCACCACCCTGCGCCGCGGCGCCGCCGCCGCTGCCGCCCTGCCCATGCTGATCGGGGCGCTCGCGTCCTGCGGCTACGGCTCCGAGTCCTCCGACGACACCAAGAAGGTGTCCGCGAAGGGCGAGAAGCTCTCCGCCGACACGGTGCGGCTGGGCCACTTCCCCAACCTGACGCACGCCACCGCGCTGGTCGGCGACCAGGAGGGCATCTTCCAGAAGGAGCTGGGCGGCACCCAGCTGAAGACGGTCCCGTTCAACGCCGGGCCCTCGGAGATCGAGGCGCTCAACGCCGGCTCCATCGACATCGGCTTCATCGGCCCCTCGCCGTCCATCAACGGCTACACCAAGTCCGGCGGCAAGAACCTCCGCATCATCTCCGGCTCGGCGTCCGGCGGCGTCAAGCTGGTGGTCAACCCGGACAAGATCAAGTCCCTGAAGGACGTCAAGGGCAAGCGGATCGCGACCCCGCAGCTCGGCAACACCCAGGACGTGGCGTTCCTGCACTGGGCCTCCGAGCAGGGCTGGAAGGTGGACGCGCAGAGCGGCAAGGGTGACGTCTCGGTGGTCCGCACCGACAACAAGGTGACCCCCGACGCGTACAAGTCCGGCTCCATCGACGGCGCCTGGGTGCCCGAGCCGACCGCCTCCAAGCTGGTCAGCGAGGGCGCCAAGGAACTGCTGAACGAGTCCGACATCTGGCCGGACAAGAAGTTCGTCATCACCAACATCATCGTGTCGCAGAAGTTCCTCACGGAGCACCCGGACGTGGTCGAGGCGGTGCTGCGCGGTTCGGTGAAGACCAACGCCTGGATCAACGCCAACCAGGACAAGGCCAAGGCGTCCGCGAACGCCAAGCTGAAGGAGCTGTCCGGCAAGCCGCTCGGCGCCGAGGTCATCGACGGCGCCTGGCCGTCCATCCAATTCACCGACGACCCGCTGGCGGCCACCCTGCAGGCGCAGGCGGACCACGCGGTGAACGCCGGGCTGCTGGAGAAGCCGGAGCTCAAGGGCATCTACGACCTGAAGCCGCTGAACAAGATCCTCAAGGCCGAGGGCAAGCCCGAGGTCGACGACGCCGGTCTCGGCGCCGAGTAACAGCACCCCGCGTTCCCAGGACTCTCTCAGGAGGTGACGACCATGGCCACCACGCTCACCAAGGCCGAGGACCGTGCCGCGGACACCGCGTCGCACGCCGCCCGGCTCCGGCATGTGTCCAAGTCCTTCGCCACCCCGGCGGGACGGCAGCTCGTGCTGGACGACATCTCACTGGATGTCGCCCCGGGCGAGTTCGTCACCCTCCTGGGGGCGTCGGGCTGCGGCAAGTCCACCCTGCTCAACCTGGTCGCCGGGCTGGACAAGCCCAGCGCCGGGGCGATCGACACCCCCGGCGGCCGGCCGGCGCTGATGTTCCAGGAGCACGCGCTGTTCCCCTGGCTGACGGCCGGCAGGAACATCGAACTGGCGCTGCGGCTGCGCGGAGTGGAGCGCTCCGCCCGCCGCCCGGAGGCCGAGCGGCTGCTGGAGCTGGTGCGCCTCGGCGGCGCGTACGGCAAGCGGGTGCACGAGCTGTCCGGCGGTATGCGGCAGCGCGTGGCGCTGGCCCGGGCACTGGCCCAGGACAGCGAACTGCTGCTGATGGACGAGCCGTTCGCGGCACTGGACGCCATCACCCGCGACGTGCTGCACGACGAGCTGACCCGCATCTGGCGGGAGACCAGCGTCTCGGTGCTGTTCGTGACCCACAACGTCCGCGAGGCGGTACGGCTGGCCCAGCGGGTGGTGCTGCTCTCCTCCCGGCCCGGGCGGATCGCCCGGGAGTGGACCGTGGACATCGAGCAGCCGCGCCGTATCGAGGACGCGGACGTGGCCGAGCTGTCCGTCGAGATCACCGAAGAACTGCGTGGGGAGATCCGCCGCCATGGCCGGCACTGAGACGAAGGCCGTCACCAAGACGGCCAAGACGCCCCGTCCGGCCAAGGGCGACGACCTGGCCGGTCTGGAGGCGGGCCTGGACGCGCTGGACGCGGTGCAGGTCACCCGTACCCCGGTGCGCGAGGTGCTGCTGCGCAAGGTGCTGCCGCCGGTGGTGGCGGTGGCGCTGGTCCTGGCGGTGTGGCAGCTGCTGGTGTCCGCGCAGGTCACCGACGCGTACAAGCTGCCGCCGCCGGCCGCGGTCTGGGACAGCCTGCGGAAGATGTGGCTGGAGGGGACCCTGCTGGAGGTCCTGTGGACCAGTGTGTCCCGGGCCCTGCTGGGCTTCCTGATGGCGCTGGCGATCGGCACCCCGCTGGGGCTGCTGGTGGCCCGGGTGCGGGTGGTGCGGGCCGCGATCGGCCCGATCCTCTCCGGGCTCCAGTCCCTGCCCTCGGTGGCCTGGGTGCCCCCGGCGGTGCTCTGGCTGGGCCTCAACGACTCGATGATGTTCGCGGTGATCCTGCTGGGCGCGGTGCCGTCGATCGCCAACGGGCTGGTCGCGGGCATCGACCAGGTGCCCCCGCTGTTCCTCCGCGCCGGCCGCACCCTCGGCGCCACCGGCCTGCGCGGCGCCCGGTTCGTGATCATGCCCGCCGCCCTCCCCGGCTATCTGGCCGGGCTGAAGCAGGGCTGGGCGTTCTCCTGGCGGTCGCTGATGGCGGCGGAGATCATCGCCTCCTCGCCCGACCTGGGCCTGGGGCTGGGCCAGCTGCTGGAGAACGGCCGCAACAACATCGACATGCCGGGCATCTTCCTGGCCATCATCCTGATCCTGGTGGTCGGTGTCGCCATCGACCTGCTGATCTTCAGCCCGCTGGAGCGCGCCGTACTGCGCTCCCGCGGCCTGTTGGTCAAGAGCTGAGTGGTCCCCATGCACCTCCTGTCCCCTTCCCCCGTCCTGCTGGTCATCGCGCACGGCAGCCGCGACCCGCGGCACGCCGCGACGGTCCGCGCCCTGGTGGACCGAGCCGCCGCGCTGCGCCCCGGCCTGCGCACCGAGACGGCGTTCCTGGACTTCAACGTCCCCTCGGTGGGCGCCGTGCTGGAGCGGCTGGCCGCCGAGGGGGTACGGGGCGTGGTGGCGCTCCCGCTGCTCCTCACCCGCGCCTTCCACGCCAAGTCCGACGTCCCGGCCGTACTGTGCCAGGCCCCGCCCTCCCTGCGCATCCGCCAGGCGCCGGTGCTCGGCCCCTCCCCGCTCCTCCTCTCCGCGCTGGAGCGGCGGCTGTACGAGGCGGGGCTGACCCCCGCCGACAAGCGCTCGACCGGGGTCGTGCTGGCCTCGGCGGGCTCCAGTGACCCGGAGGCGATCGCGGTGATCGCAGATGTGGCGCGGGAGCTGCGGCGTACCGGTTGGTGCGCTGTGCGGCCCGCGTTCGCCTCCGCATCCCCTCCCCGCACCGAGGACGCGGTACGCGCGCTGCGCGAGACCGGGGTCTCCCGGGTGGCCGTCGCCCCCTACGTCCTGGCCCCGGGGCGCCTCCCTGACCGGATAGCGGCCGGCGCGGCGGACGCCGACATCCTCGCCGACGTCCTCGGCCCGGCCCCCGAGGTGGCCCGGCTGCTCCTCACCCGCTACGACGAGGCCCGCGCCGGCGCGGGCGTCCTGGTGGCCGCGTAGGCCTGTCCGCCGCCACTTGACCTTGACACGGTGACAAGGCCTTCACTGCCGTCAAGGAGGTGGTCACATGACCATGGTGGACAAGGACGACCAGACGGCGCGCGCCCTACGAGGGCTGGCCCACGGGGACACATCGGTACGGCTGCGGGCCGCGCTCGCCGTCGGCACCGCCCCGGCCCCGGAGGCGGTGGGGGCGCTGATCGAGCGGTGCGCGATCGAACCGGACTTCTCCGTACGCGAGATGCTGACCTGGGCGCTCACCCGCCACCCGGCGGCGCTGACCCTCCCGCCGCTCCTCGCCGAGGTCCGCTCGGAGCGCACCCAGGCCCGGAGCCAGGCCCTGCACACCCTCTCCAAGATCGGCGACCCCCGAGCCTGGCCGGCGATCACCCCGGACCTGCTCGCCGACCCCGACGACGAGGTGGCCCGGTCCGCCTGGCGAGCCGCAGTCGTCCTCGTACCCGAGGACGAGAAGCACCGCCTGGCCACATCATTCACCACCCAGCTCGGCCGCGGCGGCCACGAGACGCGACTGAGCCTCAGCCGGGCCCTGACCGCCCTCGGCGAAGCGATGCTGTCGCCCCTGAGCGGCGCGGCGAGCGATCCCGACCCCGAGGTCCGCGCCCACGCGCTGGCCACCGAGCGGCTGTGGCAGGATCCGGACGCAGGGTTCGCGTCCGCGATCGAGGAGGCCAAGCGCCTGGTAGCCCTCGGCGGCGCAGGACGGGAGGGGCGGTAGACGGTGCTGATCGGCGAGGTCGCCCAGCGGTCCGGAGTCAGCGCCCGCATGCTCCGGCACTACGAGTCGCTGGGCCTGGTGTGCCCCTCGGGCCGCACCGGCTCCGGCTACCGGGAGTACACCGACGAGGACATCCGGCGGATCTTCCACATCGAGAGCCTCCGCTCCCTGGGTCTGTCCCTGCGCGAGGCTGGGCGCGCGCTGGACGACCCGGCCTTCGCCCCCACCCAGCTCGTCACCGACCTCATCCGCCAGACCCGGGACCGTATCGCCGCGCAGACAGACCTCCTCACCCGGCTGACCCGCATCAGTGCCGCGGAACCGTCCGACTGGGAGGACGTCCTCCACACCGTCGCCCTCCTCCAGGCGCTCGGCTCCCCCAGCGCCAGAGCCCGGCAACGCGCCGCCCTGTCGGCGGCGAAGGACACCCCCATCCCACCGGAGGCACTGGCAGAGGCCATCCTGACCGAGTCGGACCCGGTCGTCGCCGGAGCCCTGCGCTGGGCCCTGGCCCACTCCGGCGGCCCCGCCCCCGCACTCCTGGCCCACGGCCTCGCATCCCCCTCGCCCGAGGTCCGGCAGCGCGCCGTCCAGTCCCTCGCCGAACTCCCGGACGGCACCTCGACCGCCCTGCTGCGCACCGCCCTCCCCCACCCCGACCCGGTCGTCCGCGCCCACGCGGCCCTGGCGCTCGGAGCCCGCGGGGTGGCCGACGCGGTCCCGGCCCTCGTCGACCTCATCGTGGAGGGCCGCAACGACACCGACGCGGCCGACGCCTTGAGCGCCCTCGCCGCCGACCCCGCCGCGACCGACGCCATCGCCACCGCCCTGGTCGACCGCCTCGCCCAGGGCACCCCCGCCCCCACCGCCCGCCGCCGACTGGCCCAAGCCCTCGCGGACATCCCCGGAGGCACCGCGTCCGACGCCCTGGCCGAACTCTCCCAGGACGAGGACCGCGCCGTAGCCCTGACCGCGACCTACGTCCTCCGGCTCCGCGAGTCCACCGGTGAGCGGACCGAGTCCACCGGTGAGCGGACCGCGCCCCCTACCCGGCGGCCCCGTCAGCCGCCCGCTCCAGAAACCCATCCACCGTCCGGCTGAACCACCCCTGGTCGTCCAGCCACAGATAGTGCCCGCCGCCCGGCTGCACCACCGCCGTGCCGTGCGGCAGCAGCGCGGCGATCTCCCGGGCGACCTCCGGCCGGGGCCCGCTGTCCAGCTCCCCGGCCAGCACCAGAACGGGCGCGTCCAGCGCCCCGAGGGCCACACGCCCCGCCTCCGGCTCGAAAGCCCCCGGCGCGGCATACCCGGCCCCGGCCTCCTCGTTCGTCTCTCCGGCATCCCCGGCCGCGTGCGCCCGCGCGGCCGCGTCCCAGCGGCCGTAGAAGAAGGGCATGGCGGCGTCGAAGTCCTCCTCGCCCGCCTGCCCCGCCCAGATCCGGTCGTACGCCTCCCGCCCCTCCGCGTACCAGGGCTCCCCCTTCCGCAGATCCGCCGCCTCGCCCCTGTCCCGGACGGTGAACTCCACGCCCAGCACCCGGGCCCGGGAGGTGACCAGCACCAGCGCCCGCACCCGCTCCGGGTACCGGGCGGCGTAGGCCAGCGCGAGGTCCCCGCCCGCCGAGTGCGCCAGCAGGTCCACCCGCTCCAGCCCCAGGGCGACCCGCAGCGCCTCCACGTCGTCCACCTGCCGGTCGCAGCGGTACGAGCCGGGGTCCTTCGGCACCGCCGACTCCCCCGTCCCCCTCAAGTCCAACCGCACCAGCCGCCGATACCGGTCCAGCCCGCCCAGATCCCCCAGATACGCCGACGCCCGCATCGGCCCTCCGGGCAGGCAGATCAGCGGTTCACCGGTGCCGGTGCCGTGCCAGGCGAGCAGGGTCCCATCGGGTGCGCGAAAGCGGTTCACACCCGCCATGATCATCTTCCCCGTCCACCCCGGGCAAGCCCCCGCCGCCCGGCCGGCTCACCCTCCCCCGGTCAACTCCGCCAGCTTGACGACCGTGTTCCAGTTGCGGGTGGTGGCGGTGAGGCCCCTGAGGAGGGCGGGGCGGGCGAGGGCTTCGGCGAGCTTGGAGCGGCCGAGGCCGTCGGGGGCGTAGAGGTAGAGGGCGCGGTCGCCGAGGCGGAAGTCCTCGGGGGCGAAGGCGGCGGTGTCCAGGGCGGCGAAGCGCGCCGGGGCGACCGGGTCGGAGAAGTAGGTGACATGGAGCTGGCGGGGCTCCAGTCCGGCGGCCGGGAAGGGGCAGTCGTCGGCGATGGCGCGGAGGTACGGAGCGGAGCGCACCAGGCAGTCGGCGCGGAAGCCGAACCGCTCCTGGACGGCCTCCTCGATCCGGGTGGCGAGGGCGTCCTCCCCTTCGGCGGAGGCGGAGGTGAAGACGGCGTTGCCGCTCTGGAGGTAGGTGGACACCTCGGTGTGGCCGAGCGTGGTCAGCAGGGCGCGCAGGTCGGCCATGGGGAGCTTCTTGTGGCCGCCGACGTTGATACCGCGCAGCAGCAGGGCGTATCTGGTGGTCATGGACGCCACCGTAGTGGGCGGCCGCCGTGCCCCATGGGGGACGGCGCGGCGGCCGCCGGGCGGCCCCGGGCGGGGCGCCGTCCCACACCCTGCTTGATTGACGCGTCTCCATCAAGTACGCCTGCCGGTGAGCCGAAGTGCGCTCAGTGCCGGGGCAGTTCGGCCTCCACCAGGTCGGCCGCGCGCGGGGTGCCGCCCTCCTCGGACATCTCCCGGCGGATGGCCTCGGCGCGGCGGGCGGTCTCGGGGTCGGCGACCAGCTCCAGCACCGCGGTGCGCAGCGCCTCGGCCGTGGCCTGCTCGGTGTCGAGGCGGCGGGCCACACCGAGGGAGACCAGCATGTCGGCGTTCCCGAACTGGTCGGCGGCCTGCGGGACGGCGACCATGGGGGTGCCGGTGGTCAGGCCCTCCTGGCTGCCGCCCATGCCCGCGTGGGTGATGAAGGCGTCGGCCTGGCGCAGCACGGCGAGCTGGGGCACCCAGGTGCGCACCTCGATGTTGCCGGGCACGGCGCCCAGTTCGGCGGGGTCGACGTGCTTGCCGATCTGGAGCACCACATGCCAGCCGGGCAGACCGCCGAAGGCCTCGACGCAGGCGCGGTAGAAGGCGGGCTGCTTGGTGAAGGCGGAGCCGAGCGAGACCAGCAGCACCTTCTCGGCGCCGTCCGGCCGCTGCCAGCCGCCCTGGTCGGCCCGCTCGCCCTGGCAGGCGCCGACGAACCGGTAGACGGACTGGTCCACCCGGTCGGCGTTCGGCTGGAGCGCCCGGGGGATGAGGACGACCGCCTTGCGGGGGCGGCCGATGAACCGGGCCGGGTCGGCGTCGATGCCGTGCTCCGCGAGCCAGCCCTGGTAGCGCTCGTAGTACGCCTTGCCGCGTTCGCTCTGCCTGAGCTCGGCGTACATCGGGTCGCCGACCTCCTCCTCGTAGCCCTCCCAGGGGGCCATGTGCGGCCAGAGGGAGAGGGCGGGCACGCCCCAGCGGTGGGCGAGGACGGGTGCGGCGGCGCAGGCGGTGTCGTGCAGGACGAGGTCCGGCCGGTCGCCCTCGAAGGCGTCGGCGAGCTGCGGCAGCGCCTGGATGGCGTCGGCGAGGAACGGTTCCAGGTTCTCGACGAGTTCGGTGCCCCAGGCGTCGGGGTCGTCGTCGGTCGGCAGCGTGGAGGTGTACGGGACGGGCCGGGCGCCGGTGGCGGCGACCTGCTCGGCGAAGGAGGCCGGGACGGCGAAGCTGACCCGGTGGCCGCGGTCGACCAGTTCCCGGATCACATCGAGGTGCGGGTTCACATGGCCGTGGGCGGCGATGGAGAACATGGCGATATGGGCGCGCGGGGTGGTGGTCATGGCGACGACCCTACGCGAGACGATACGTATCGTGCAACTGATGTGCGGGTCGCTCGGACGGGGCCGGCGGGCGAGTGGAAGACTGGCGGTCGGTGAAAGGGAGGCGGTCGGGGATGGACGAGGCACGGGCACGGGAGGTGCTGGCCGCGGCGGGGCTGGCGGGCCGGGGCGGTGGCGCGGAGCTGCTGGCGCTCGGCGAGAACGCCGTCTTCCGCACCGGCGCGGACGGCGGGCTGGTGGTCAAGGTCGGCCGGGAGGCCGCGCTGCTGGAGCGGGCCGGACGGGAGGTGGCGATCGCCGCCTGGCTCGCCGAGGCGGGGGTGCCCGCGGTACGGGCGGCCGAGCAGGAGCCGCGGCTGGTGGAGGGGCACCCGGTCACCGTCTGGCACCGGCTGCCCGAGGCCGTACGCCCGGCCGAGCCCCGCGACCTCGCCCCGCTGCTGCGGCGGGTGCACGCCCTGCCCGAGCCGCCGTTCGCCCTGCCGCCGCGGGAACTGCTCGGCGGCGTCGAGCGCTGGCTGCGGCTGGCGGGCGACGCGGTCGACCCGGCCGACGCGGAGTATCTGCGCGCCCGGCGCGACGGGTTCGCGGCGGCCGCCGCCGCTCTCGTCCCCCAGCTGCCGCCCGGCCCGATCCACGGTGACGCGCTGACCCGCAATGTGCACATCGGGCCGGACGGGCCGGTCCTGGTGGACCTGGAGACCTTCTCCTTGGACCTGCGCGAGCACGACCTCGTCGTCCTCGCCCTGTCCCGGGACCGCTACGGACTCGACCCGGCCGCCTATGACGCCTTCACCGAGGCGTACGGCTGGGACGTCCGCGCATGGGACGGCTGCGCGGTGCTGCGGGGCGCCCGGGAGACCGCCAGCTGCGCCTGGGTCTCCCAGCACGCCCCGGGCAACCCCAAGGCGCTGGCCGAGTTCCGCCGGCGGGTGGCCTCGCTTCGGGACGGCGACCCGGAGGTCCGCTGGTACCCCTTCTGAACCCCCGCCCCAGGGACGTAGGTTGAGTCGTTGACGTTCCCCGGCCGGCATGGCCCTCTCGACCACTGGAGAACCGTATGCGCGTGGAGCTGTCCGACGTTTCGCTGGAGGTCCAGGACAACGGCACCGGTCACGAACCGGTGCTGCTGTTGCACGGCTTTCCCGACACCCACGACCTCTGGCGGCACCAGGTCAAGGCGCTGGACGCGGCCGGCCACCGGGTGATCGCCCCCGATCTGCGCGGCTTCGGCGACTCGGGCCGGCCCGAGGACCCCACGGCCTACCACCCGCTCCACTCGGCCGGCGACCTGGTCCAGCTGCTGGACCGGCTGGACGTCGGCTCCGTCCATCTGGTCGGCCATGACTGGGGGTCGGCCGTCGCCCAGGCGCTGGTCGCCGTCGAGCCGGACCGGGTGGCCAGCCTGAGCCTGCTGTCGGTGGGGCACGGCGGTGCGCTGCTGTCGGCCGGCTGGGAGCAGCGCCGCCGCTCCTGGTACATCCAGCTGTTCCAACTGGCCGGGATCGCGGAGGACTTCGTCTCCCGGGACGACTTCGCCGTGCTGCGGGAGATGCTGGCCGGGCACCCGGACGCGGACGAGGCGGCGGCCCGGCTGCGCGAGCATGAGGCGCTCACCGCGGCGCTGGGCATCTACCGGGCGGGGCTGCCCCCGGAGGTGATGTTCGGCCCGGTGCCGGACGGGCCGAGGCTGCGCGGCCCGGTGCTGGGGGTGTGGAGTGATGGCGACCCCTTCCTCACCGAGCGGTCGATGACCGGGACGGAGGCGTTCGTGGACGGTGACTTCCGCTACGAGCGGGTGGAGGGCGTCGGCCACTGGCTCCCGCTGGAGGCCCCGGAGCGGGTGAACGAACTGCTGCTCGCCTTCTTCCGGGAGCACGGCTCGGGCGCCGGGGTCTGACAGGCGGGCCCGGGGGCGGCCCTGAGGGGCGCCGGGGCCTGACGGCCCCTCACCCCGCCACGGGTGCCGGTTCGCGCAGCGGCCACACCGGGTCGATGACGGCGTCCGGGCTGCCCTTGCGGCGCAGGAACCGCTGGAAGTCCGCCGCCCACTCGGCGTACCAGCGCACCTGCCGCTCGTGCAGCTCGACCGGGGTGAGCGCGGCCACCGCCGGGTGCCGCCCGGCTATGGCGCGGGCCACCAGGACGGCCGCCAGCGCGTCCGCGGCCGCCTGGTGGGCGGCGTCCAGCGCCACCCCGTACTCGGCGCAGACCGCCTCCAGGTTCCGCTTGCCGCGGCGGTAGCGGTCCACCGCCCGATCGATGGTGTACGGGTCGACCACCGGGCCGATCGGTGCGCCGCCCAGCCGCTCGGCCATCCCGGGCAGCCCGTGCCGGTGCAGTTCGGCGGCGAGCAGCGAGAGGTCGAACGCCGCGTTGTACGCCACCACGGGCACCCCGCGCAGCCAGTACCCGGCCAGCAGGGCGGCGAGCTCGTCCACCACCTCCCGGGCGGGTCGGCCCTCCGCGGCGGCCCGCTCGGTGCTGATGCCGTGGATCGCCGAGGCCTGGGCGGGGATCAGCACTCCCGGGTCGGCCAGCCATTCCCGGCGGCCGACCACCTCCCCGGCCCGCACCTCGACGAGGGCGGCGGTGACGATCCGCGCCTCACTCGGCTCCGTACCGGTCGTCTCCAGGTCGAAGCCGACCAGCGTCTCACCGTGCCAGCTCATGGTCCCCCCTCGTGTGGTGGTGCGGCGCACGCCGGTCGGCGCGCTTCCCCGTGACGCGCCCATGGCGCGCCCTCACCCGCGGCGGCGCACCGTGCGGTGCGCTCCCCAGGTGCTCTTCACCCTGCCACGCCCCACTGACAACGCCCCGGAGAGCGCTCCCGACGGGGCGTCAGGGGACGTCAGGGGCGTCTACCCTGGCGGGCCCGTCCGATTCGGGCCGAGGGGCGCCCGGCCACGGTGTCAGGAGACCGGGCGGGAGTCGGTCCACACCGACTCGAACTCCTCGCGGTAGGTGTCGAAGAGGCCGGGCTCGGGTTCGCTGTTGCCGCGCACCACGGTCCGCCGGCCGCCGCGCAGGACCAGGACCGGGGCCTCCATGCCGCGGGCGCGGCGCAGATAGGACTGGACGACGCCGACGCCGTCCGGGCCGTCCCCGTCCACCAGGTAGGCGGTGAAGCGCGGGGTCTCGTCGAAGACCTGGATCTGGAAGGCGCCCGGGTCGCGCAGCCGGGCGCGGACCCGCCGCATATGGAGGATGTTCATCTCCACCGAACGGCTCAGCTCCCCCTTCTTCAGGCCCAGTTCGCGCTCGCGGCGCTTGACGGCGCTGCTCGCCGGGTTGAGGAAGAGCAGCCGGGTGCGGCAGCCGGACTCGGCCAGGTGCACCAGCCGCCGCCCGGAGAAGTTCTGCACCAGCAGATTGAGGCCTATCCCGATGGCGTCCAGCCGCCGCGCCCCGCCGAACAGGTCCTCGGCGGGCATCAGCCGCTGGAGGCGCACCCGGTCGGCGTGGACGGAGACCACGTCCGCGTAGCGGTCGCCGACGAGGTCCTCCACGGCGTCCACCGGCAGCCGGTGCGCGGAGGGCGCCCCGGCGCCGCCGCCGAGGATCTCCAGCAGCCGGGCGGAGGCCCGTTCGGCCTGGTCGAGCACCGGCCGGGAGAGCGCCCGGTTGCGGGAGACCACGTTGCGGGTGACCTCCAGCTCGTCGAGGGCGAGCTCCACCTCGCGGCGGTCGTCGATGTACGGCTCGAAGCAGGGCCAGTGCTGCACCATCAGCTCGCGCAGCTGGGGCAGGGTGAGGAAGCTGAGGACGTTGTCGTCGGCCGGGTCCAGCAGGTACCCCTTGCGGCGGGAGACCTCGCGGACGGCGACGGCGCGCTGCACCCA
The DNA here is from genome assembly GCF_023218175.1 of Streptomyces lichenis. GTDB lineage: Bacteria > Actinomycetota > Actinomycetes > Streptomycetales > Streptomycetaceae > Streptomyces > Streptomyces lichenis. The sequence continues at coordinate 26,718 of NZ_JALPTH010000034.1, forward strand.
CTCCTGGCCGGCGGGCCCGGCCGCGGCCACCACCCAGTCGTCGCCGTGCACCGGCGCGTAGATCGGGCGGAGCACCGCGGCCACCACCGCCCGCAACCGCTGTTCGATCAGATTCAGCCAGATGTAGGCACGTCCGGCGCGCTGGGCCCGGGTGCGCACCTCGCTCCAGTCCTCGGTGCCCCAGTCCAGCTCGGCACCGATCTCCATCGGCCGGGCCAGCGGCACCGCGCCGGGCGGGACGTCCTCCGGGACGCCGACGGTCTCCGTGGGGTCCCCCTGCGGGGCCGGTTCACTCCGGCCCGACTCCCCCGGGGGCAGCTCCAGCCCTCCCGAGCTCACCCGCACACCGCCTTCTGCTCCCGCGCACCCGTCCGACAACGATCAAGGAAGGGTACTCCGGTCGGGGGAGGAGCCGCAGCCCGTTGCCCGGCACTCCTGGCCAACCGCCGTGCCTTCCGGGCCACTTCCCCGGCGGCGATCCGGCCCGAACGGGGGCATTCCGTATGGTGGGCACGGTGGGACCGGGGTGGTCGCGGCCCTCCGCCGGCTCCCCGGGCCCAGGGGCGGGGGCCGCCGTACGCCGATGACGCGTGGGGGCGACATCCGGTGCGCGAGGTTGACCCGGCGGCGGGACGGCACCGCACCCCGGGCGCCCGGCGCCACCCGAACGGCGGGATGTCTTTCGGCCACCCGACCAGGGCTTCTCCCGGTCACCCGGTAGCACCGGCGGATGTCCTCGGTGGTTCGGCCGGTTTCGGGGAACATTCTGGCTCAAGGTTCGAAGACTCCAAGGCTCCACAGGCTCAACCAAGCCCCACAGGCTCCAAGAAGCTCCATGAAGCTCCAGTGACACCCATCAGCCGGATCAGAAGTGGAAGAGTCGATCTATGCAGGTCTGGCCGGGACAGGCGTATCCGCTCGGTGCCACCTACGACGGCGCCGGAACCAACTTCGCGGTCTTCTCCGAGGCCGCCGACCGAATCGAGCTGTGTCTGCTCCATGACGACGGCTCCGAGACCGCGGTGGAACTGCGCGAGACGGACGCCTTCGTCCGCCATGCGTACCTCCCCGGTGTGATGCCGGGCCAGCGCTACGGGTTCCGGGTCCACGGACCGTACGCGCCGGAGCGCGGACAGCGCTGCAACTCCGCGAAGCTGCTGCTCGACCCCTACGCGCGGGCCATCGCCGGTGCCATCGACTGGGGCGAGGCGGTGTACGGCTACCACTTCGGCAAGCCGGACTCCCGCAACGACCTGGACTCGGCGCCGCACACCATGGCCTCGGTGGTGGTCAACCCCTACTTCGACTGGGGCGACGACCGCCGGCCGCGCCACGACTACCACCGGACGGTGATCTACGAAGCGCATGTGAAGGGCCTGACCATGCTCCACCCGGCGCTGCCGGACGAGCTGCGCGGCACCTACGCGGGGCTCGCCCACCCCGCTGTGATCGAGCACCTGACGGAGCTGGGGGTGACCGCGCTGGAGCTGATGCCGGTGCACCAGTTCGTCAACGACCACCGGCTCGCCGACGCCGGGCTGGCCAACTACTGGGGCTACAACACCATCGGCTTCTTCGCCCCGCACAACGCGTACGCCTCCTGGGGCGACCGGGGCCAGCAGGTGCTGGAGTTCAAGTCGGCGGTGCGCGCCCTGCACCAGGCCGGCATCGAGGTCATCCTCGACGTGGTCTACAACCACACCGCCGAGGGCAACCACCTGGGCCCGACGCTCTCCTTCCGGGGGCTGGACAACCCCTCGTACTACCGGCTCACCGACAACCCCCGGTACTACATGGACACCACCGGCACCGGCAACTCGCTGCTGATGCGGTCCCCGCACGTGCTCCAGCTGATCATGGACTCGCTGCGGTACTGGGTCACCGAGATGCATGTGGACGGCTTCCGCTTCGACCTGGCGGCCACCCTGGCCCGCCAGTTCCACGAGGTGGACCGGCTGTCCTCGTTCTTCGACCTGGTCCAGCAGGACCCGGTGGTCAGCCAGGTGAAGCTGATCGCCGAGCCCTGGGACGTGGGCGAGGGCGGCTACCAGGTGGGCAACTTCCCGCCGCTGTGGACCGAGTGGAACGGCAAGTACCGCGACACGGTCCGCGACCTGTGGCGGGGCGAGCCGCGCACCCTGGCGGAGTTCGCCTCCCGGCTCACCGGGTCCTCCGACCTCTACCAGGACGACGGCCGCCGCCCGCTCGCCTCGGTCAACTTCGTCACCTGCCACGACGGCTTCACCCTGCGCGACCTGGTCTCGTACAACGAGAAGCACAACGACGAGAACGGCGAGGGCAACCGGGACGGCGAGAGCCACAACCGGTCGTGGAACTGCGGGGCCGAGGGCGGCAGCGAGGACGAGGAGATCAGGCGGCTGCGGGCGCGCCAGATGCGCAACTTCATCGCCACCCTGATGCTGTCCCAGGGCGTGCCGATGATCAGCCACGGCGACGAGTTCGGGCGCACCCAGCGCGGCAACAACAACGCCTACTGCCAGGACAACGAGATCGCCTGGGTCCGCTGGCCTGACCCGGACGGCTCGGAGGAGTCCGAGGAGAGCGACGCGTCAGGGGCGGCGGAGTCGGCGGACGGGGCGGCCGAGGACCGGGCCTGGTCGGACGACGAAGCGCGATCGCTGATGGAGTTCACCCGTTCGATGGTGTGGCTGCGCCGGGACCACGCGGTCTTCCGCCGCCGCCGGTTCTTCCACGGGCGGCCGGTGGAGGGCACCCACGACGAGCTGTCGGACATCAACTGGTTCACCCCCGAGGGTGAGGAGATGACCTCCCAGGACTGGCAGGCCGCGCACGCCAAGGCGATGTCGGTCTTCCTCAACGGCAGCGCCATCTCGGAGCCGGGCCCGCGCGGTGAGCGGATCGCCGACGACTCCTTCCTGCTGATGGTGAACGCCGCCGCGGAGGACATCGAGTTCGTGGTGCCCGTCAACCACGGGCGCCAGTGGCAGGTGGTGGTGGACACCTCGGAGGAGGACGGGGTGGAGCCGGGGCAGGGCGTCAAGCTCGCCGCCGGCGACCGGCTGACGCTGATCGGCCGCAGTCTGGCGGTGCTGCGCCGCCCGGCGTGAGAGCACCGGAGGGACCATCCCGCGGCCCGGCGGCCACCACACCGCCGGGCCGCGGCCTGTGCACCCAGGGAGCCGATCCGGCCAGAGCACCTACGCCGACCGGGTGATGCGGCGTGAATACGACCGTACGAGGGGCGGGACCCCCCGATCGGGGTACCCGCCACCGCATGACGCCCATAGCCACCTACCGGCTCCAGATACAGCCGGAGTACCCGTTCTCCGCCGCCGCGGACGCGGTGCCCGCGCTCGCCTCGCTCGGGGTCTCGCATCTGCATCTGTCGCCGGTGCTGGAGGCGGTGCCCGGCTCCACCCACGGCTACGACGTCACCGACCACAGCCGGATACGGGAGGAGCTGGGCGGCGAGGAGGGACTGCGGGCGCTGGCCGCCACCGCCCGGGCGCACGGCCTCGGCCTGGTGCTGGACCTGGTCCCCAACCACATGGCCGCCTCCCCGGTCCACAACCACGCGCTGCGCTCGGTGCTGCGGGACGGGCCGGACTCCCCGTACGCCCGCTGGTTCGACATCGACTGGGCGGCGGGCGGCGGGCGGCTGCTGCTGCCGGTGCTGGGCGCCCCGGTGGGCGAGGAGCTGGCCGGGATGCGGGTGGCGGACGGGGTGCTGCACGCGGGCGGGCAGCACTTCCCGCTCCGCCCCGGCACCGAGGAGCTGCCGCTGCCCGAGCTGCTGGACGCCCAGCACTACCGGCTCGCCTGGTGGCGGCTGGCCCGCACCGAGCTGAACTACCGGCGCTTCTTCACCATCTCCGACCTGATCGGGGTGCGGGTGGAGGACCCCGAGGTGTTCGCCGCCACCCACGCCAAGATCCTGGAGCTGGTACGGGACGGGGTGGTGCAGGGCCTGCGGATCGACCACCCGGACGGGCTCGCCGAGCCGGAGGCGTATCTGCGCGAGCTGAAGCGGGCGGCGGGCGAGGACTGCTGGATCGTGGTGGAGAAGATCCTCACCGGCCAGGAGCCGCTGCCGTCCTCCTGGCCGGTGGCGGGGACCACCGGGTACGACGCGCTGCGCCGGATCGACGGGGTCTTCACCGACCCGGCCGGCGCCGAGGAGCTGACCGGGTACTACCGCCGCTTCGCCGCCCCGGCCGCCGACGAGGGCGGCGACTGGGAGGCCACCGCCCGCCGGGCCGCGTACGAGGTGGTGGAGCGGGAGCTGGCGGCCGAGGTGGCGTTCCTGACCCGCACCGCGGCCCTGGTCTGCGCGGGCGACCCGGCCAGGCGCGACCACGCCCCCTGGGCGCTGGAGCGGGCGATCCGCGAACTGCTGGTCCGGGTCCCGGTCTACCGCCCCTACGGCCCCGGCGCCGAGGACGTCCTCACCGAGCGGGCCGCCGAGGAGGCCAAGACCGCCTTCACGGTGCCCGAGGAGGCCGCGGCGGTGGAGACCGTACGGGAGCTGGCGCTCGGCCGGCTCGGCGAGGGGCCCGCCCAGGCGGCCTTCCTCACTCGCTTCGCCCAGACCTCCTCCGCCCTGCGCGCCAAGTCGGTGGAGGACAAGGCGTTCTACCGCTACACCCCGCTGATCTCGGCCAACGAGGTGGGCGGCGAGCCGGGCGAACCGGCCGTCTCCCCCGAGGCGTTCCACGCCTACTGCGCCCGGCTGGACCGCGACTGGCCGGCCACCGGTACCGTGCTGTCCACCCATGACACCAAGCGGAGCGCCGACGTCCGGGCCCGGATCGCGGTGCTCTCGGAGTGCCCGCAGCGGTGGGCGAAGCTGCTGGACGACGTGGGCCAGGCCCCCTCCCCCGACCCGCAGACGGCCTGGTCGGCCTGGCAGACCGCGCTCGGGCTCGGCTCCCCGTACACCGACCGGCTGGCCCCGGCGGTGCTGAAGGCGGTACGGGAGGCCGCGCTGCGCACCACCTGGACCGAGGCCGACCCGGCCTACGAGCAGGCGGTGCTGGACTTCGTGGAGGTCGGCCCCGGCGGGCCGCCGCTCTACACGGTCTCCCTGCTGGCCCGCGAACTCGACCCATACGTCCGGGCCAACACCCTGGGCGCGACGCTGCTCCAGCTGACTATGCCAGGCGTTCCGGACCTGTACCAGGGCACCGAGCGGGAGTACCTGGCGCTGGTGGACCCGGACAACCGGCGGCCGTACGCGCCCGGGCCGGACGACGAGAAGACGGCGCTGACCCGGGCGGCGCTGCGGCTGCGGCGGGAGCTGCCGGAGGTGTTCGGCCGCCCCGGCACGTACACCCCGCTGGCGGCGAGCGGCCCCGCGGCCGGCCACTGCCTGGCGTACGCCCGTGGCACCGGCGGGCGGGCCGAGACGGTCACGGCGGTGACCCGGCTGTCGCTGCGGCTGGCCGAGGGCGGCGGCTGGGCGGGCACCACGCTGGTGCTGCCGGAGGGCCGCTGGTACGACGCGGTGGACGGGGGAAGGGAGTTCACCGGGGGCGCGGCCGCCCCGGTGGACCTGGCGGAGCTGTTCGCCACCCGCCCGGTGGCCCTGCTGCGCCGCCACCCGGACGCGTGAGGGGCCGGCGGCGGGTCAGCGGCCGGCGGCCAGGGTGAACGGCATCTCGCCGAAGGAGACCATGTCACCGGCCCGGACCACGGTCGGGCCGGTGACCCGCTGGCCGTTGACGGTGGTGCCGTTGGTGGAGCCGAGGTCGCGCAGCACCCACAGTCCGTCCTGGAGGGTCAGTTCGGCGTGGTGCCGGGAGACCGAACCATGGCTGAGCCGCAGCCCGTTGGACGGGTCCCGGCCTATCCGCAGCGGGTACGGACCCGGCGGCAGCCGCAGCGCGGGCAGCCTCTGCGCCCGCCAGGCCCGGCGCAGCCGGACGGTGAACGACGACACCCGCTCCACACCGCCGAACAGCAGCCTGCTGAACCGGCCTTCGGAGCGCAGGTCGGCGGTGAGGGCGGCCAGCTCCTCGGGGTGGCGGGCGGCGAGCGCGAGCTCCATCCGGCGCAGGAAGGTGTCATGGGACAGCCTGCCCTGCGCGGCGCCCTCCCGGAGCACCCCCAGCGCACGGTCCCGCTCGGCGTCGGACAGCCGGGCGGGGAAGGTGTGGGACTCGGAAGGGGAGGTCACCACCCGATTGTCGGCGCGGCGGCGCTCGGGTGTCCAGCCGCGTACGGAGCTGTGACGTGCGCGGGACGGCCCGCGCGGGCCCAAAGGTGCCGCGTCCGCATCCCGTTCGGCCAAGTGCCGTGCTTCCCGTACCCGATCTTGCCAGGATGACAGGACCACAGGACACGACCACCGACGACGAGGGGATCGCCATGCTGTTCCAGGTGTGGGCGCCGCAGGCGGAGGAACGGGTCGAGCTGCACCTGGAGGGCGCGCCGCGCCCCATGGAGCGGGACCCGGAGCGGGACGGCTGGTGGACGGCCGAGGCGGAGGCGGGCCACGGAGACCGCTACGGGTACGCGCTGGACGGCGGCCCGGTGCTGCCGGACCCGCGCTCGGCGCGGCAGCCGGACGGGCCGGACGGGCTGAGCGCGGTGGTCGAGCACTCCGCGTACGACTGGCGCCATCCGGCCGGCGGCCCGGCGGGCGGGCTGCGCGGCGCGGTCGTCTACGAGCTGCATGTGGGCACGTACACCGCCGAGGGCACCCTGGACGCGGCGGCGGGCCGGCTGGACCACCTGGCTGCGCTGGGCGTCACCCATGTGGAGCTGATGCCGCTCTGCCCGTTCCCCGGCCGGCACGGCTGGGGGTACGAGGGGGTGTCGCTCTGGGCGGTCCATGAGCCGTACGGCGGTCCCGAGGCGCTGAAGCGCTTTGTCGACACGGCCCATGGCCTCGGCCTCGGGGTGGTCCTGGACGTGGTCCACAACCACCTCGGCCCCTCCGGCAACTACCTCCCCGTCTTTGGCCCGTACTTCACCGAGACCCACCACACCCCCTGGGGCTCGGCGGTCAACCTGGACGCGCCCGGCTCGGACGAGGTGCGGGCCTATCTGCTGGGCAGCGCGCTGGCGTGGCTGCGGGAGTACCGGATCGACGGGCTGCGGCTGGACGCGGTGCACGCGCTGGCCGACGACCGGGCGCTGACCTTTTTGGAGGAGCTGGCCGCGGCGGTGGACGCGCTCGGCGCCGAGCAGGGCCGGGAGCCGTTCCTGATCGCCGAGTCCGACCTGTGCGACCCGCGCACCACCGCGCCGCGCGCCGAGGGCGGACTGGGGCTGCACGCCCAGTGGAACGACGACTTCCACCACGCCCTGCACACCGCGCTCACCGGTGAGTCGCAGGGCTACTACGGGGACTTCGCCCGGGCCCCGCTGGCCGGGCTGGCCAAGACGCTCGGCCATGTCTTCTTCCACGACGGGACGTACTCCACCTTCCGGGGCCGGGTCCACGGCCGCCCGGTGGACCGGGTCCGCACCTCGGCGCACCGCTTCCTCGGCTACGCCCAGACCCATGACCAGGTCGGCAACCGGGCCACCGGCGACCGGCTCTCGGCCACCTGCTCCCCCGGGCTGCTGGCCTGCGCCGCCGCGCTGGTGCTGACCTCCCCCTTCACCCCCATGCTCTTCATGGGCGAGGAGTGGGGGGCGTCCACCCCCTGGCAGTTCTTCACCGACCACACCGACCCGGAGCTGGCCGAGGCGGTGCGCACCGGGCGGCGGCGGGAGTTCGCCGAGCACGGCTGGGCGGCCGAGGACGTGCCCGACCCCCAGGACCCGGCCACCCGGGACCGCTCCTGCCTGGACTGGGCCGAGCGGGAGCGCGACCCGCACGCCCGGCTGCTGGCCTGGTACCGGGAGCTGATCGCCCTGCGCGCCGACCAGCCCGACCTGACCGACCCGGACCTGGCGTCGGTGCGGACCGCCTACGACGAGGACGCCCGCTGGCTGGCCCTGCGCCGGGGCGACATCCGGGTCGCGGTCAACCTGGCGAAGGAGCCGGTACGCATCCCGCTGGGCGAGGGCGGCCGGGTGCTGGCCGCCTGGGAGCCGGTGGAGCCCCCGGACGCCGACGGCCTGCTGACCCTGCCGGCGCAGTCCTGCGTGGTGCTCACGGACGAGTGAGGCGTCGACGGACGGGTACGGGGTCGGTCCGCCGGCGGGCTGGTGCAGGGCCGGTATCAGGAGGCCCGTCCGTCGGCGGACCTGCTCGGCTGACCTGCCCGGCGCCCGACCGGTCAACGGACCGGTACGACGAGGTCGGCGCGGTCGCGGCCGGTGGCGACTAGGCGGGCGTTGGCCTCGTCGGACTCGCGGACCCAGCGCTCGGCGTACCCCGGCTCCTTGCCGTAACGGATGTGCCGGGCCACCAGCCGCTCCACCCGGGTCCGCTCGTCCGCCGCCTCCAGGTACCAGACCTCGTCCAGCAGCGGTCGCACCCCGGCCCAGGGCCCCCGGTCCTCCAGCAGGTAGTTGCCCTCGGTGATCACCAGCGGTACGCCGGGAGGCACCGCGATCGATCCGGCGACCGGCTCCTCCAGGGCGCGGTCGAAGGCCGGAGCGTAGACGGTGGCACCGGATTCAGGGGTACGCAGCCGGGCGAGCAGCGCGGCATACCCGGCGGCGTCGAAGGTGTCCGGCGCCCCCTTCCGCCCGGCCCTGCCCAGCCGCTCCAGCTCGGCCTGGGCCAGATGGAAGCCGTCCATCGGGACCAGCACGGCGAGCCCGCCCAGCCGCTCCACCAACTGTGCCGCCAGGGTCGACTTGCCGACACCGGGCGGCCCGGTGAGGCCCAGCAGCCCGCGCCGCCCGGGTGCGGCGAGCCCGCGGGCCCGTGCGGTGAGCGCCGCCATCCGGTTCTCGTCGATCAGCTCGAAGGCGTCCATGGGCGGCAGTGTGGCAGTCGAGCCCGAGCGGCGGGGCCCCAGGTCATACGTCTAACCTTCCCCCATGTCCTTCATCGCCCTGGTCACCCTCGTCGTCCGCGACTACGACGAGGCCATCGACTTCTACACCCGTGCCCTCGGCTTCGAGCTGGTCGAGGACACCGACCGGGGCGGCGGCACCCGCTGGGTGGTGGTCCGGCCCGGGGGCGCGGAGGCGGCGGGTACGGGGCTGCTGCTGGCGCGGGCCAAGAACGCCGAGGAGGCGGCGAGCGTGGGCGCCCAGACCGGCGGCCGGGTCGGCTTCTTCCTGCACACCGGGGACTTCGCCGCCGACCACGCCCGGATGACCGCTGCGGGGGTGCGCTTCCTGGAGGAGCCGCGCCATGAGCCGTACGGCACGGTGGCGGTCTTCCAGGACCTGTACGGCAACCGCTGGGACCTGCTCCAGCCGGCCGGGGACTGAGCCGACCGCCCCTACCAGGGCACGACCTGCCCCTGGTGGTCCACGAAGTGGAGGCCGGGCTTGCCCCGGTGGTCCTCGATGGTCTCGGCCACCCCGGGGATGCTCTCCTCCACGCTGAGCTCGGCGTAGGGGCCGCCCAGCTCGGTGCGCACCCAGCCGGGGTCGACCAGCAGCAGGGTGCGGGGGTCATCGGCGTGGCGGGCGGCGTGGCTGCGCATCAGCTGGTTCAGCGCGGACTTGCTCGCCCGGTACAGGTCCTGGCCACCGCGAGTGTTGAGGGTGAGGCTGCCCTGGCTGGAGGACATCACGCCGATCGTGCCGTTCGGCGCGACCAGCGGGTGCAGCCACTCCACCACCCGCATCGGGCTGAGCGCGTTGGTGACCATGACCTCGGTGAACATCTCGGTGGGGACCTCGCCGATGGGCAGGTCGCCCCGGGTGACGGCGGCGCTGACGAAGAGCAGGTCCAGGGTGCGTCCGGCCAGCCGGTCCCGGAGGGCGGTGATCTGCTCGGGGTCGGTCATCTCCAGCGACTCGACGGTCAGCCGTCCCCCGGAGGTGTCGGCGAGGTCGTGCAGCCCGGTGCGGGCGCTGCCGCGGACGGTGCCGATGACGTCGAAGTCCCGGCGCAGGTACTCGGCGGCGAGCGCGAGCCCCAGGGTCCGGGAGGCCCCGACGATCAGGGCGGTCCTGCGGGGGGCGGCGGTCATGGGGGCTCCTCTCTCGGGCCGGGGCGGACTCACGGGACGTCAACGCGAGGAGATGGGCGTCGCGGACGTCGACCGCGCCCGGACCCGGCCGGCGGTGCGGCCCACCGGAAGCGGCGGGCGGCGATCATGGTTCGAGTCTCCGGGTCGGCCGACCGGGCGTCCAATACCCTTTCGACCGCGTTGATACCGTGCGGGCATGGATCTGGACCTGCGCAAGCTCCGGTACTTCAGCGCGGTGGCCGAGCACCGCCACTTCGGCCGGGCGGCGCAGGCGCTGTTCATCGCGCAGCCGGTGCTCAGCCGCCAGATCCGGGCGTTCGAGCAGGAGTTGGGCTGTGCGCTGTTCGTCCGGAGCACCCGCAGCGTCGAGTTGACCCCGGCGGGGCGGCAACTGCACGAGGAGGCGCGGCGGATCGCCACGGTGGTGGACACGGCGCTGGGACGGGTACGGGAGGCCGCGCGAGGCGAGCAGCGGCTGGTGGTGGCCTTCTCCCCCGGGCTGCATGTGTCGGAGGCGATCCGCGCGTTCACCGCGCGCCACCCGGAGGTGGCGATCGACGTCCTGCCGATGCGCTGGTGGGAGCGGGACACCCCGCTACGGGACGGCCGCGCCCAGGTCGGCTATCTGCGGTGCCCCTTCGACGAGGCGGGGCTGCGCACCGTACCGATCGGCGAGGAGACCAAGCTCGCCTGCCTCCCGGCGACCCATCCGCTGGCCGGGCGGGAGTCCCTGGTCCTGGCCGACCTGGACGGTGAGCGGATGCTGGACGCCCGGACGCACCACATGTCCTCGCTGGAGGTGAAGTTCGAGCTGATCGCCTCCGGCCAGGGCGTCTCGCTCGTCCCGAAGAGCGTCGCCGCCTCCTACTCCCGCCCCGACCTGGTCTACCTCCCGGTCACCGACCTCCCGCCGGTCCCCAACCGCCTGGCCGCCCCGCAGGACGAGGCGACCGGGCTGGTGGCGGACTTCCTCGACCTGGCCACGGAAGTGCTGCGCCAGGCGTGAACCGCCCGGCACCACTCCGGCTCCGGGCGGTTCAGACGGGCACGACCCGGACGTCCGCCGCTTCGAGCGCGTCGAGGTAGGCGGTGATGTCGTCCGGGTCGCTGGTGAAGACGACCGCCTTCCCGTGCTTCGCAGCGGCCAGCGCCACCCAGGCGTCCACCGCGTCCGGCCGTTTCCTGGAGGGCAACGCGGCTTTCCCGAGCGCGGCGCCGACACGGCGCCAGTCCGCCAGATCCGGAGGTGTCGCGCAGGCCAGGCACTCCAGCGAGCGCTGGGCCGTGCGCATCGGCGGCGGCGAGTTCCGCGCCTGTGGAACGGTGCAGTCGCGGAGGATCGCGGACAGCGCGTACACCAGAGCCGCATGAGGGCGCCATGTCTGGGCCAGCACGGGGCCGAGCACCAGGGCCCGGTGTGGTGTGTCCCGAAGTCCCTCGTGCAGGCGGAGTGCCTTTGCCTTGCGGTCGGCGAGCGCAATCAGCATCCCGGTGTCGTATACCGCCACGCGCGCGGTCATGCCGCCTCTCCCGGACGGGACCCCGACTGGTCCTCGCCGTACACCAACGCAAGGGCCGCTTCGACCTCCAGCCGCTCCTGCTCGGTCAGTTCCCCAACATGCTCCAAGGCCCCCGGCGGCATCGCCTCGGCCTCGGCCTGGGCCTCGGCGATAAGGGCGTCCACTCCGGCGAACTGAGCCTCTACGGCCTCGGTCTCCGCCATCTGACGACCGGCGGCCAGCACAAGGTAGGCGGACACGTCCAAGCCGGCCCTCTCGGCGTGCCGCCTGATGCGGTCGGCCTGGTCCTTCTCCACGCTGATGCTGATCCTGGTCTTGGCCATGAGGACAGTGTATGACGCGTATTACGCAACAGGGGGCGCGGCCGTGAGTCGGTCGCGCCCCTCGTCGGGGCCGGCCCCTCCGGCCCGGCCCTTCACCCTCATACGTGTGAACCCCGGGCCCCCGGCCCGGCGGCTCAGCCCTCGGCCGGCTCCAGCCGCAGGGAGACGGAGTTGATGCAGTACCGCTGGTCGGTGGGGGTGGGGTAGCCCTCGCCCTCGAAGACATGGCCGAGGTGGGAGCCGCAGCGGGCGCAGCGGACCTCGGTGCGGACCATGCCGTGCGAGCTGTCCTGGATCAGCTCGACCGCGTCGGTGTCCTTCGGGTCGTAGAAGGACGGCCAGCCGCAGTGCGAGGCGAACTTGGTCCCGGAGGTGAACAGCTCCGCGCCGCAGGCCCGGCAGGAGTAGACGCCCTGGGTCTCGGTGTCGGTGTACTCACCGGTGAAGGGGCGCTCGGTGCCGGCCTGGCGCAGCACCTGGTACTCCTCCGGGGAGAGCTCCGCGCGCCACTGCTCGTCCGTCTTCTCCACGTCGTAGCCCATGTGCTCCCTGCTCCTCGTTCCGCTCGTGCCGGTGGGTGCCGTCGCGGGCCCGTCAGGCGCCTTCGGCGAGGCGGGCCAGGATCAGCGGGCCGAGGTCGGTGACGTCCCCGGCGCCCATGGTGAGAACGAAGTCACCGGGCTTGGCCATTCCCGCGACGATCCCGGGCACGGCGGCCTTGTCGGGGGCGTCGGTGACGTCCGCGCCGGCGGCCCGGGCGGCGTCGGTGATCAGGGCGCTGGTGACACCGGGCAGCGGGTCCTCGCGGGCCGGGTAGATGTCCAGCACCGCGGAGGCGTCGGCGAGGGCGAGGGCCTGGCCCATCTCGGTGCCCAGCTCCTGGGTGCGGGAGAACAGGTGCGGCTGGAAGACCACCAGCAGCCGGGCGTCGCCGACCGCACCGCGCATGGCCTCCAGGTCGGCGGTCATCTCGGTGGGGTGGTGCGCGTAGGAGTCGATGACCTGCACCCCGGCGGCCTCGCCCTTGAGCTGGAGGCGGCGGCCGACGCCGGTGTAGGCGGTGAGGGCCTTGGCCAGGGCGGCCGGGTCGATGCCCGCCCGGGCGCCCGCGGCGAGCGCGGCGGCGGCGTTGTGCGCGTAGTGCCGGCCGGGCACGGAGACGGTGAAGGTGTGCTCGGTGCCGTCGAGGACCACGGTGACCTCGCTGGTCATCCCGCGCGGCACGATGGCGGTGATCCGGGCGTCCGCGCCCTCGCCCTCGCCGACCCGGACGACGGTGAGGTCGCCGCGGGCGGCCTGCACCCGGCGGGCCAGCTCCCGGGCGCCCTCGTGCTCGCCGACGACCAGGGCGCCACCGGGGCGGATCTTGGCGGCGAAGGCCTCGAAGGACTCGTAGATCTCGTCCATGGAGGCGTAGTTGGCGTGGTGGTCGAGCTCCACGTTGAGCACGATGGCGACCGCCGGGTCGTACTTCTGGAAGCTGCGGTCGCTCTCGTCGGCCTCGGCGACGAAGACCTCCCCCTCGCCGTGCCGGGCGTTGGTGCCGGGTCCGGCGAGGTCGCCGCCGATGGCGTACGAGGGGTCGAGGCCCAGCTCGGTGAGGGCGACGGCCAGCATGGAGGTGGTGGTCGTCTTGCCGTGGGTGCCGGCCACGGCGATCGCCCGCAGCCCGGCCATCAGCGCGGCGAGCGCGTCGGAGCGGTGCACCACGGGGACGCCCAGCTCGGCGGCGCGGACCAGCTCGGGGTTGTCGGCGCGGATGGCGCTGGAGACCACGACGGCGGTGGTGTCCTCGGCGACGTTCCCGGCGCCGTGGCCGATGTGCACGGTGGCGCCGAGCGCCCGCAGCGACGCGGCGGTCTGGGACTCGCGCGCGTCGCTGCCGGCGACCCGGGCGCCCCGCTGGGCGAGGATCTTCGCGATGCCCGACATTCCGGCGCCGCCGATGCCGATGAAGTGCGGGCGTTCCATGGCGGCAGGGATGGCGGGTGCCATGCGTGTCTCTCCCCGGGGTGCGGTGGTGGTACGTGCGGGGGCCAGCCTATGCCGTACCCGCCCCCTCGTCGTCCCGCCCGCCCCGGGGCCGCCGCCCGTCGGCTAGGCCGGGCCGCCGCCCGCGGGCGTGCCGCCGGTTCCGCCGTCGGGGCCGTCCGCGTCCCGTACGTCCGCGTCCGAGTGGGCGAACAGCTTGAGGACCGGGACGCCCACCTTGTGCCGGGCCCGGGAGGCCCAGTCCCGGTGGAAGAACTCCTCCACGTAGTGCGGGGCGGTCAGCACGATCACCTCGTCCGCCCCGGACTCGTCCACCACCGCCTTGAGCTTGTCCAGCGGGTGGTCCTCGACCACCTGGCCGACGGCCTCGCAGCCGACCGCGCGCAGCGCGAGGAGGGAGTGCTCAAGACCGGCCTCGGCGGGCAGTCTGGCCGCTCTGCCCTCGGGCTCCTCGCCCTCCCTGACGGCTTCCTTCAGCTCCCCCATCGCCACGTCGTCGATGGCGCGCAGCAGCACGACCGCCTGGTCGCCGCGCGGCTGCATCAGGACGATGAAGGACATCCGCTCGTCCCCGTGCAGGCCGGTGACGAACTCCACGTCGACGGCGGACAGGGGCTTCTCGATCATCAGCACGCTTGTGAACACTTCCAAGCCCTTCTGTCGTGTGCCGAAACCATCCTTCCCCGTGCTCGCACGGGGTCTGCGAGAGTTAGTGTGCCCATCGGCGGTCCAGCGGAACGGTCAATTCCGGTTATGGCGATCGCCTGGTGACCACTTGGCGATCAGCCTGTGACAGTTCCCGGGCGTCCCCGGGGCGCCTTCCCCCGTCCCCGGTGATCCAGACCTGCGCCGGGAGCGCGGGCCCGCGCCTCAGTCCCGCCGCGCGCCGCCGTCTCCGCGGTCGCGGCGGTAGCGGCTGAACAGGAAGCCGTCCTCCTCCAGCAGTGAGGCGAGGGCGAACCGCTCCGGCACCGCGCCCCCCGGGCCGCCCGCGATCCGCTGGGCGCCGCCCGCGGTCATCAGCGGCGACACCGTCAGGCAGAGCTCGTCCAGCGCCCCGGCCGCCACCAGCAGCCCCAGCAGCCGGGGGCCGCCCTCGGTGAGCTGGCGGCGCAGCCCCCGGTCGGCCAGCTCGCGCACCAGCCGGTCCGGCTCGGCGCCGGCGCCCGGCCCCGCGACCACCACCTCGGCGCCGGCCTCCCGGGCGGCGGCCATCCGGTCGGCCGAGGCGCCCGCCCCGGTGAGCACCAGGGTGGGGACCAGCGGGGCGGTGAACAGCGGGGCCGAGAAGTCCAGGTCCAGGGAGGCGGAGACCACCGCGATGGCGGGCGCGGGCGCCTGCCCGGCGGCGGCCCGGCGTGCGGCGAACGCCTCCCGGGCGCGGGCCGGGCGGTAACCCTCCTGGCGTACCGTTTCCGCACCGACCACCACCACGTCCGCCAGGGCCCGCAGGGTGCCGAAGATCCGCATGTCGGCGGCCGAGGAGATGGGCTGCGAGCGGCCCTCGTGCTGGGCGGCGCCGTCCAGCGTCGACACCATGTTGGCGCGCAGCCAGGACCCGCCGGACGCCCCCGCGGAGAGGTCCTCCGGATAGGCGTAGGCGTCGGCCAGCTCGTCCAGGCTCCACTCACGCGGGGCCAGGTCGGCGGGGGTCGTCGAGTCGGTCACAGGGCTCAGGCGTCGCATGCCACGGAGTCTGGCACGACGAGGGACGACGCCGACGGGGGCCGCCGGGGGCTGGGAGCCGGCAGGCCCGCCCCGCCCGTACACGTGAGGCGGCCATCCCGGCCGTACCCCCGGCACGGCCACCCGGCCGGGAGGGGCCACCCCCGCCCGTACCCCCGGCACCACCCCCCCTCGCCCCCGCTCCGGCCCCCAGGGGGAGGTCCGGCCGGAGGGCTTCCCGGGCGGCCCGTAGAGTGGTGAGGGTGTCCAGTGCCATAACCGAAGCGGCCCCGCTGTCCCTGTGCGCCCGTGAGCCGCGTGTCCCCGCCGACCGGCTGGTGGCCGAGATGGTGCCGCCGCCGCGTTTCGACGGGGTCCGCTTCGACACCTACATCCCCGACCCGAACCAGCCCAGCCAGACCGAGGCCGTACGGGTCCTCAGCGGCTTCGCGGCCGGGCTCGGGGAGGAGGCGGGCGGCGGCAAGCGGCGCTGGTTCGGCCGGAAGCCGGCCGCGCCGGCGGGGCCGCGCGGGGTGTACCTGGACGGCGGGTACGGCGTCGGCAAGACGCATCTGCTCGCCTCGCTCTGGCACGCCACCCCCGCCGAACCGGACCGCAAGGCGTTCGGCACCTTCGTGGAGCTGACCAACCTGGTCGGCGCGCTCGGCTTCCAGCAGACGGTGGCCACCCTCAGCGGGCACCGGCTGCTGTGCATCGACGAGTTCGAGCTGGACGACCCGGGCGACACCGTGCTGGTCTCCTCGCTGCTGAGCCGGCTGGTGGAGGCGGGCGTGGCGCTGGCCGCCACCTCCAACACGCTGCCCGGCAAGCTCGGCGAGGGCCGGTTCGCCGCCGCCGACTTCCTGCGCGAGATCCAAGGCCTGTCGGCGCACTTCCGCCCGCTGCGCATCGACGGCGAGGACTACCGGCACCGCGGGCTGCCCGAGGCCCCCGCCCCGTACAGCGACGAGCAGGTCACCGCCGCCGCGCACGCCGCCCCGGGCGCCTCGCTGGACGCCTTCCCCGCCCTGCTGGACCATCTGGCGCGGGTGCACCCCAGCCGGTACGGGGCGCTGACCGACGAGCTCTCCGCGGTCTGCCTGACCGGGGTGGCCCCGGTGCCCGACCAGGCCACGGCGCTGCGGCTGGTGGTGCTGGCCGACCGGCTGTACGACCGGGAGGTGCCGGTGGTGGCCTCCGGGGTGCCGTTCGACCGGCTCTTCGGCGAGGAGATGCTGAACGGCGGGTACCGCAAGAAGTACTTCCGGGCGATCTCCCGGCTCACCGCGCTGGCGCGGGAAGCGAAGGGGCTGGTGGCGCAGTAGCTTTGGGGGCCGTACACCGATCGGAAAGGATCAGTCATGGCCACCACGCGCACCGCCCACACGGTCTGGGAGGGCGAGCTCCTCAAGGGCTCCGGCACCGTCACCTTCGACTCCTCGGGCATCGGTTCCCAGCCGGTCTCCTGGCCCTCCCGCGCCGAGCAGGCGAACGGCAGGACCAGCCCGGAGGAGCTGATCGCGGCCGCGCACTCCAGCTGCTTCTCGATGGCCCTCTCGCACGGCCTGACCGGCGCCGGGAACCCGCCCACCCGTCTGGAGACCAAGGCCGACGTCACCTTCCAGCCGGGTGAGGGCATCACCGGCATCCATCTGACCGTGCGCGGCGAGGTGCCCGGTCTGGACGCCGAGTCCTTCGCCACGGCCGCCGAGGACGCCAAGAAGAACTGCCCGGTCAGCCAGGCCCTGTCCGGCACCACGATCACCCTCACCGCCGAGCTGGCCTGAGTCCGGGCCCCGTGGCGGGCCGCACCGCCGTCCCGGGGATCCCGCGAGGCGCCGTGGCCCGCATGGTTCACGCACCAGCACGGTGCGTGGTACACACATGCGGGTCACGTCACCGCTCCTGTCAGCTCACCGCCAGCAGGGAGTCGCCTCATGTCCGCACCACGGGAGTCCACCGCAGGGCAGTCCACCGCAGGGCAGTCCACCGCACGGTCGTCCGTACCACCGCCGTCCGCGACACGACGTCAGGTCCTGGCCGCCGGCGGCGCCACGGCCGCCGGGATCACCTTCACCGGCGCCCTCACCGAACTCTTCGCCGGGACCGCCGCCGCCCGCGGCCACACCGGCTACGGGCCCCTGGTCCCCGACCCGGACAAGCTGCTGGACCTGCCGAAAGGTTTCCGCTACCGGGTGCTGTCCCGGGAGGGCGACCGGCTGCGCTCCGGCGAGGGCCGGGTGCCGAGCAACCACGACGGGATGGCCGCCTTCGCCGGCCGCCGCGGCCGGGTCCATCTGGTCCGCAACCACGAGAACCGCTACGACGGCCGCATCCCGGTGCCCACCGTGCGCGGCCTCACCTACGACCCGGAGGGCAAGGGCGGCTGCACCGCGATCGAGCTCGACGCCCGGGGCCGGGTGGTCGGCGAGCGGGTCGCGGTGGCCGGCACCGCGGTCAACTGCGCGGGCGGCCGCACCCCCTGGGGCACCTGGCTGACCTGCGAGGAGACCGAGGACCGGGCCGGCACCCACGGCTACACCAAGGACCACGGCTTCGTCTTCGAGGTGCATCCCGGCGACCCGCTGCGCACCGGCGCGGTGCCGCTGACCGCGATGGGCCGCTTCCAGCACGAGGCCGTCGCGGTCGATCCGCGCAGCGGGGTGGTGTACGAGACCGAGGACGCCTTCGACCGGCCCTTCGGGCTGTTCTACCGCTTCCTGCCGAACCGCCCCCTGGGCGGCACCGGTTCGCTGCGCGCCGGCGGCCGGCTGGAGGCGATGCGCGTCCCGGGCGTGCCGGACCTCTCCGCCGTACGCGAGACCGGGGCGGTCTTCGACCGGATCGAGTGGATCGAGGTGCCCGACCCGCTGGCCCGCGACACCCCCGTCCGCTTCCAGGACTTCGGCAGCGGCGGGATCACCCACGCCCAGAAGCTGGAGGGCTGCTACTGGGGCGACCGCTCGGTGTACTTCGTCTCCAGCTACGCCCGCGCCCGGGAGGGCTCCGCCGCCGACCACTTCGGGCAGGTGTGGCGGTACGAGCCGGACCGGCGCCGGCTCACCCTGGTGATCGTCTTCGGCCCGGACACCGACGTACGACTGCCCGGCGAGTCCCCGGACAACATCTGCCTGGCCCCCGGCGGCGGGCTGATGGTCTGCGAGGACGGGAGCGGCGCCCAGCATGTCTTCGGCGTCACCCGGCGCGGTGAGGTGTACGCGATGGCGCGCGGCGCCCACAACATCGGCACCCCCGAGGACCCCGAGTGGGGCGAGTTCGCCGGGGTGACCTTCTCCCCGGACGGCGACACCATGTACGTCAACTGCTACACCCCCGGCACCACCTTCGCCGTCACCGGCCCGTTCGCCTGAGCCCCCCGGAGAAATCCGCACACCCGTACTACGCATCATCCGTCAGCGGTATCCGCCGTTCGGGCGAACCGCAGGGCGGGGAGCCTGTCTCCGGCGGCGCGCGACCGGGCGCCGCCGGAGAGCTGCGGGTGTGGGGAGCGGGCGTGGTGGAAGCGACGGGAAGGCCCACCGGGGCGGACGACCGGGGAATGCCCCACCGGGCCGGATCGGACCAGCGGGCCGGACTGGACCAGCGGGCGCTGCTGCTGGTGGCCGGGGCGGCCGATCTGGCGGTGAGCACGCTGGGGGCCGCCCTGGGCACGGTGCGGGGGCTGCTGCGGCGGTCGGACGCGGCCGAGCTGGCGGCGGACGCCGAGCACGATCTGGTGGCCCGGGGCCGGCTGGTGCTGGACCGGTACGCGGCGGTGCCCCCGGCCCATCTGGAGGTGCTGGCCCAGCGGGCCCGGGCCCGGCGGGGCGTCGATGGCGGCTGAGCGGTGGGAGCCGGCCGCGTTCAAGGAGCGGGTCGACACGGTCCTGCGCGCCTTCGTGGCCGAGGAGGCCGACCGGCTCACCGCGATCGACCCGGCCCTCGCCCCGGTGGCCGGGCAGTTGGAGAGCGCCGTGGCCGAGGGCAAGCGGCTGCGGGCGGCGTTCTGCTACTGGGGCTGGCGCGCGGTGGGCCAGCCGGACAGCGAGGCGCTGGTACGGGCGGCCGCCGCGATGGAGCTGGTGCACGCCGCCGCGGTGGTGCACGACGACCTGATCGACGACAGCCCGCTGCGGCACGGGCGGCCCACCGCCCAGGTCGCGCTGCGGTCCGCGGTCCGGCGCCGCCCCCGGGCGGTGAGCGCGGCCCGTTCGCTGGCGATGCTCGTCGGGGACCTGCTGATGTCGCTGGCCGGGCAGCTGTTCACCACCAGCGGGCTGCCCTCGGCGTATCTGGGGCGGGCCCGGCCGCTGTGGGCGGCGCTGGCCCGGGAGCTGGTGGCGGGCGAGTGCCTGGAGATCCTGCACACCGGGGGCGTCCCGGACACCGCCGCCTCGCTGAAGGTGGTCCGCTACAAGACCGCCAAGTACACCGTGGAGCAGCCGCTGCTGATCGGCGGGGCGCTGGCCGGGGCGGGCGGGCGGCTGCGCGAGGGCTACACCGCGTACGGGCTGCCGCTCGGCGAGGCCTTCCAGCTGCGGGACGACCTGCTCGGGCTGTTCGGGGAGCCGGCCCGCACCGGCAAGGCCAACGCCGACGACCTGCGGGCCCGGCGGCCCACCGCGCTGCTGGCGGAGGCCTGGCGGGCCGCCGGGGACCGGGAGCGGGCCGAGCTGGACGCCCTGCTGGGGCGGCGCGACCTGGACGCGGAGGGGGTGCGGGCGGTGTGCGGGCTGCTGCGCCGGCTGAAGGCGCCCGACCGGGTCGAGGCGATGATCGCCGAGCGGGTCTCGGAGGCCCTGGACGCCCTGGACGGGCTGGCCCTGCCGCCGCCGGCCGCCGCCGCGCTCACCGCCCTGGCCCACTCCGCCGCCACCCGGCTGTCCTGACGACCGCCCCCGTATCCGTGAGGGAAGAGGAGCCGATGACCCTGACCGAGGCCTCGATGGACGCCCTGCGCGGCCGAGGCGACGAACTGGCCGACGCCACCGTCGCCACCCTCTTCGCCCGGGGCGAGGTGGGGAAGTTCAACACCCTGATGCGGTACGTCTCCACGGCCGGGGCGCCGCTGCCGGACGGGCTGCCCGAGGTGGCGCGGGAGTATCTGCACACCACCGCCGCGCCGCCGGACTGGGTGGACTGGGGCGAGATGGAGCGGGCCCGGCTGTTCTTCACCGACAACAACGTGCACATCTCCACCGCGCTGTCCTTCGCCGCCATGCCCGCCTGCTATCTGGTGCCGCATGTGGCGCGGCTGCTGTCGGCCACCCATGGGCTGAGCTACCCCTCCAAGCGGATGGCGGAGACCGGCCAGTTCACCGTGTACCTGATGCAGCCCGGCGCCTTCGAGGCGGGCAGCCGCTTCATCCCGGCGGCGCAGAAGGTGCGGCTGCTGCACGCCGCCATCCGCCACCACCTGGTACGCGAGGGCCGCTGGGACACCGCGGCGCTGGGCACGCCGATCTGCCAGGAGGACATGATCGGCGGTCAGATGTTCTTCTCGATGCTGGTGCTGGACAGCCTGCACCGGCTCGGCATCCACATGTCCGAGGAGGGCGCCGACGCCTACTACTACGCCTGGCGGGTGGTGGGCGCGATGCTCGGCGTCGACCAGGACGCCGTGCCGAGGACCGTCACCGAGGCCCGCGCCTTCCTGGATCTGTACATGGTCCGGCACATGGGGCCCTCCGAGGAGGGGGCGCACCTCACCCGGCAGCTGGTCGAGCTGTACGAGGAGGTGGTGCCCGGCACGGTCTTCGACCCGGTGGTCTCCGCCCTCATCCGCTATCTGGTCGGGGACACCTGCGCCGACTGGCTGGAGGTGTCCCGTACGCCCTTCGACACGGCGGTACGGGCCGTTCCGCAGCTGCTCGGGGTGCTGGAGACCATCGAGGACCGCTCGCCGTTCGGCGCCTGGGCGCTGGACCGTCTCGGCCATCTGACCTCGGTCTTCGAGCTGTCCACACTCACCCGGGGCCGGGTGATGCACTACGCCGTTCCGGAGGCGCTGCGCAAGGAGTACGGGGTCTCCGGCGCGGTGCCCCGCACCCGCCGGTGGACCCCGCCCGCCGCCACGGTGTGACGGGAGCGGGGTCACGCGGGGTTCACCAGGCGACCGGGAGCGCCTCCGGCCCGCGGATGAGGGTGCGGCGGCGCCAGGGCACCTCCTCCGGCGGGACGGCGAGCCGCAGCGCCGGGAAGCGGTCGACCAGGGTGTCCACCAGCAGCTCGGTCTGCATCCGGGCGAGCATGGCGCCCGCGCAGTAGTGCGGGCCGTGCCCGAAGGAGACATGCGGGTTGGGCGCCCGGTCGAAGTCGATGCGCTCGGGGTCGGGGAAGACGTCCGGGTCGCGGTTGGCCGAGAGGTACGAGACGTAGACCGCCTCGCCCGCGTGGATCCGCACCCCGTGCAGCTCGACGTCCTCGCAGGCGATCCGGGCCAGCCCCACGGCGCTGCGGTGCGGGATGTAGCGGAGCAGCTCGTCGGTGAAGCGGGCGCGGTTCTCCGGTTCGGCGCGCATCCGCTCCAGCAGGGCGGGCCGGGTGAGCAGCAGGAAGAACATGTTGCCGACGTTGTTGGTGACCGCCTCGCCGCCGATCTGGAGCGGGCCGGCGACGCCGATGGCCTCCTCCTCGGTGAGGTCGCCGCGCCCCACGGCCGCGCCCAGCAGGGAGACCACGTCCTCCCCGGTGGCGCCGCGGCGGGCCCGGACCTCCTCGGCGAACCAGCCGTACATCCCCTCCTTGGCACGGGCGGTGGCCTCGGCGCCGGCGGCGGAGACGATCTGCCGGGTCCAGGCGGCCATCCGCTCCCGGTCGGCCTCCGGGATGCCCATGACCTCGCAGATGGTGGTGAGCGGGAAGGGTTCCAGGACACGGGCGGTGAGGTCGGCCGGCGAGCCGCCTTGGACCATCGCCTCCACCAGCTCGTCCAGCATCTCCTGGCAGCGGGCGCGCAGCCGCCCCACCCCGCGGGAGGTGAAGGCGGGGGCGACGGCCGTGCGCAGCCGGTTGTGGTCGGGCTGGTCGGCGAAGGCGAGTGAGCCCGGCTTGGGCTTGAAGTGCGGGGCGATCCGGGTGACCTGACCGGTGGCGACGGCGGCCCGGCTGAAGCGCGGGTCGTTGACGACGGCCTTGACGTCCTCGTAGCGGGTGAGCAGCCAGGCCCAACCCTCGCCGTGGGCGAGTTGGACGCGGGTGATCGGGCCCTCGCGCATCAGCTCGCCGAGCACCGGGTCGAAGTCGGTCCCGGTGAGGTCGAGCGAGGGCCAGTGCCGCACGGGCGGCGGACCCAGCAGGGGGCGGGTCGCGGTGTCCTCGGTCATGCGTGCCGTCTCTTTCGTCTGGGCGGGGATTCGTGTGGGCGGGGAGCGGGCTCCCGTTCACGATCGCCCGGACGGGGCGGGACCTCGCGCTGGACTACTCCGGACGGCAGCGGGAGGAGGCACGGGTGGCCGCCCGGCACGGCGGAGCTGGTCCGATGATCATATATTTCACTATGTGACGAGCTTCGTACGAAAAGTGACGTTCTGGGCGCTGGCCCCGCTACTCCCCCTCTGCCTGGCCGGTTGCGGTGACGCCGCGGCGCCGGGGCCCGCCGGACCTACCGCGGCCGCCCGGCCGAACAGCGCGCCCGCCGCCCCCGTTCCGGCCGCGCCGCCGGTCCTGGCGCCCGGCCCGGGCGGGCTGACCCCGGTGTTCACCCGCGGCAGCGCGGCCGGGGGCAAGACGGTCGCCCTCACCTTCGACGCCGATATGACAGCCGACCAGGGGCCCCGGGCGGCGAACGGCGAGCGGTTCGACAACCCGGAGCTGATCGCCACCCTGCGCCGCCTCAAGGTGGACGCGACCGTGTTCATGACCGGCCGCTGGGCCGAGGAGTACCCGGACCAGGCGAAGGCCATCGGCACCGACCCGCGCTTCGAGATCGCCAACCACTCCTACAGCCACCACGCCTTCACCGGCGACTGCTACGGGCTGCCCCGGGTGGACGGCGAGCGGATGGCGGCCGACGTACGGCGGGCCTTCGACGCGTTCAAGGCGGCCGGGGCGCGGAACACCGTGCCGTACTTCCGCTTCCCCGGCGGCTGCTACGACGACGCGGCGCTGCGCGCGCTGGGCCCGGCGAAGGTGACGGCCGTCCAGTGGGACGTGGTCAGCGGCGACGCCTTCGCCACGGACGCGGACGCGGTCGCCGAGCAGGTCCTGGACGGCGTGAAGCCCGGCTCGCTGGTGGTGATGCACTGCACCCGCAGCGCGGCCCCGGCCACCGAGCGGGCCATCCGCCGGATCGTGCCCGAACTCCGGGCGCGCGGCTACCGGTTCGTCAAGGTCTCCGAACTGATGGCCGGCGCCCGGCGCGGCTGACGCCGGGCACCGACCCCGTACAGGACTACTCCGGCTTGGGCACCAGCTCGCTCGGGCGGACCACGACGAAGCCCTCACCCTCCAGCTTGAGCTGCACCGCCTCACCGGAACCGCCGCGGATCATCGAGCCCACGGACTGCGAGCGGTGCAGCGAGGTGCCCAGCTGCGCGCTCCAGCCGACCACCGCGTCGGTGTCCACGTAGACCGGCTGGTTGTGCGAGACCGGGATGACGATCGGGTTGCCGTCGCAGACCAGCGCCAGCTTGCCGTGGCCGGTGAACACGCTGTTGAACAGCCCGCCGCCGGTCATCCCTGCGCCCTTCACGGTCTTGATCTCGTACGAGAGGGTGGCGTCGAAGCAGAGCACGTTGCGCCCGTTGACGGTCAGCGCGTCCCCGGGCTCGACGTCCACGATGAAGCAGTTCTGGGCCTCGTGCGCGAACCAGGCCTCGCCCTGTCCGCGCACCGCCATCAGCGCCAGGCCCTCCCCGGTGACGGCCCGCTTGAGCATCCCGCCCAGGCCCTGGCCCTTCCGCTCGAACTGGAGGTTGCCGCGGAAGGCGACCATCGATCCCTGCCGGGCGTGCATCTCCCCGTTGACGGTGTACTTGACGGACTTGGCGTTCTGCAGGGCCATCCCGGGGACGGCGGCCTGCTGCGCGAGGTTCTCGGCTGCGAAAAGGTCGCTCTTCATGCGGGCATGGTCGCCCGGAAGAGGCCGTTCCGCCAAGATCGCGGTCCCGGGCACCTGGCAGACTGGCCGGGTGAGCAGCACCGATGACCCCCGTGACGCCCTTCCGCAGTATGTGCTCCCGCTCGTCGTACGGCTGGAGCGGGACGCCCCGCCCGCCCGTACCGACGCCCTGGAGGCCGCCGCCCGCGCCGTACTGGTGATGCTGTCCGACGACCGCTCCCACGGCGAGGGCGAGTGGGCCGAGGCGATGGGCGCCTGGCAGGACGCCCGGATCCGCAAGGTGGTCCGCCGGGCCCGGGGCGCCGAGTGGCGCCGGGCCGCCGCCCTGCCCGGGCTCACGGTGACCGCCGGCACCGCCGAGGTACGGGTGTTCCCCCCGGTGCCGCTGGACGGCTGGCCCAAGGAGCTGGCCAAGCTCCAGGTCTCCGGCACCGAGCTGACCGACCCCGCCGACCCGCCCGCCCGCGCCCCGGAGCAGGCCCTGCTGTGGCTCAGCCCCGAGCTGTCGATGTCCACCGGCAAGGAGATGGCGCAGGTCGGCCATGGCGCCCAACTGCTCTGGTACGCCCTGCCGGAGCCGGACCGCAAGGCCTGGCGGGAGGCCGGCTTCCCGCTCACCGTCCACACCGCGAGCGCCGAGGACTGGAGCGGGCTCACTACCTCCGGCCTCCCGCTGGTCCGGGACGCCGGCTTCACCGAGATCGCCCCCGGCTCCTGCACCGTGGTCGCCGACCACCCGGCGGCCCGGCGCGTCTAGGGCCGCTCAGCGGAACTCGTGCACCAGCTCGATCGGCCCCACGATATGGGCGTTGAACTCGTCCAGCTCCCCGGCCGGCACCCACAGCTCCAGGATGGTCCGGCCGCCCGCCTGCCGGACCGGGTGGCGGCGCAGGAAGCCGGTGTCCACCGCGAAGCGGGTGACGAAGCCGGCGCCGTCGTGCCGGACGTTCCAGTCCCGGGCGATCACGACCGCGCCGAACCACTCCCCTGACCAGCGCTTTCACCCGCCCCCTCCGAGACGGTGTGAGCGAAGTCGCATCCCATAACCGGCATACCCGGCGCCCTCCTCGGCCGTCCGGCGGAACTGAACACTCCGCCCCCGGTATACGTACCTCCCAGCAATGCATCGGCGTCAGGCATCCGCGTCCTGCGTCCGGCTCGGGAGGCACCCACTTGTTGCGACGTATCAACGGCACGGCCCTCATCCTCGCGGCCCTGGTCGCCACCGTGGGGGCGCTGGCGTTCCCTGTCTGGTCCTACGCCGACCGGTCGGGCACCGGGCAGGCGAACCTCAACGCCTCGACCGTGGCCACCCAGTGGGGGCCGCTGTCGGCGCTGGACCGGGACTTCCTGGTGAAGGTGCGGCTCGCCGGGCTGTGGGAGCTCCCCGCCGGGCAGCAGGCCATCGAACGCGCCCCCAGCCAGGCCATCAAGGACGCCGGCGACCATCTGGTGGTCGGCCACACCGACCTGGACCAGCGGGTGCGGGACGTCAGCGCCAAGCTGGGCGTGGAGCTGCCCAACCAGCCCAACGAGCAGCAGCAGGGCTGGCTGCGGGAGCTGTCGGCGGCCCAGGGCCAGGAGTACGACCGGAAGTTCGCCAACCTGCTGCGCAACGCGCACGGCAAGGTCTTCGCGGTGGTGGCCGAGGTGCGCCACACCACCCGCAACATGCTGGTGCGCCAGCTCGCCTCGGACGCCAACCAGACGGTGCTGGACCACATCACGATGCTGGAGGCGACCGGCCTGGTCGACTTCGACGCGATAGCCAACGAGGCCGCCGGGGGCGCCACCGCCAGCCCCTCCGGCCCGCCGCCGCCCAACGGCAACCTGCCGCCCGCCCCCTCCCCGGCCCGGCCCAGCGGTGACGGGTCCTTCACCTCGCGCCCGTCCACCCAGCCCGGCGCCCCCACCGCCGTCAACACCAACCGGCCCGCAGCCGGGAACTGACCCATAACCCATCCCCTTGGCCCCCCAACCTCAAATGAAGCTCTGAACAGGGCCGGGTGCGGATTGACCGCCGCCGGGCGGGGCCATCACCCCTGCGACCGGAGTACCGGATGATCGGATCACCGGACGGACGACGAGTCCGGAGCGCGGAGGTGGGGGACATGACCGCAGGCATGGCGGCACTGGGAGTGGGGATCGGCTGGCGGCCGGAGATCGCGGAGGCGGTCGAGGGGCTGGCCGCCGGCGGCCCGGGCGGGGTCGACTGGGTGGAGGTGGTGGCGGAGAACGTCTGCCCCGGCCACCTCCACCCCTCGCTGGCCCGGCTGCGCGAGCGGGGCGTCACCGTCGTCCCGCACGGGGTCTCCCTCGGGCTCGGCGGAGCCGACCGCCCCGACCCCGGCCGGCTCGCCGACCTCGCCGCCCGGGCCGAGGCCCTGGGCGCGCCGCTGGTGACCGAGCACATCGCCTTCGTACGGGCCGGGGGGCCGCTCACCGGCTCACCGCGGCTGGAGGCGGGCCATCTGCTGCCGGTGCCGCGCACCCGGGAGGCCCTGGACGTGCTCTGCGAGAACGTGCGGATCGCCCAGGACAGCCTGCCGGTGCCGCTGGCGCTGGAGAACATCGCCGCCCTGTTCGGCTGGCCCGGCGAGGAGCTGACCGAGGGGCAGTTCCTGGCCGAGCTGGTGGAGCGGACCGGGGTGCGGCTGCTGATCGACGTGGCCAATCTGCACACCAACCACGTCAACCGGGGCGAGGACCCGGCCAAGGCGCTGGCCGAGCTGCCGGTGGAGGCCATCGCCTACGTCCATGTGGCCGGCGGGGTCGAGCGGGACGGCGTGTGGCACGACACCCATGCCCACCCGGTGCCCCGGGCCGTGCTGGACGTCCTCGCCGACCTCGCCTCCCGGGTGTCCCCGCCGGGGGTGCTGCTGGAGCGGGACGACGACTTCCCGCCCCCCGGTGAGCTGGCCTCCGAGGTCGCGGTGATCCGCGAGACGGTGGCCGCCGGCGGAGCCGGGCGGGCGCCTACCGATACGGGCACCGTCGCGGACGCGGGGCGGCCCCGGGTGGTCGCGGCCGGGCAGGGCGCCCGGGAGCGGCTCGCCCTCGCCCAGACCGCGCTGCTGTCCGGCCTGGTCGCCGGCGGGCCCGTGCCGCACGGTTTCGACGCGGCCCGGCTGCGGGTGCAGAGCCGGGCGCTGACGGCCAAGCGGGCCGGGGTGGTCGCCAAGGTGGCTCCCGAGCTGCCGGGCATCCTCGGCGACGGCTACCGGCCGGCGTTCGGCGGGTACGCGGCGGGCCGGCCGATGCGGGACGGCTACCGGCGGGACGCGCTGGACTTCGCCGAGCACCTGCTCAGCCGGAACCTGCCGGAGGACCCGGCAGCCCGGCGCGAGCTCACCCGCTGGTGGCGGGACCGGGCGGGCGCACGGCCGCCGGGCCGGACCACCCGGCTGCTGCGGGCCGCCCGTACCGCGCTGACGGGAGCCCGGGCATGAACATCCTCACCTTGCTGGTGTACGCGTTCGTCCTGGTCGCCTCGGTGGTGCTGGTCACCGCGGTGGTGCGGCGCGGGCGCGGCGTCCGGACGGCCGACCGGGCACCGCTGGACCGCTCGGAGGCGGCCTTCCTGGGCGGCGGTCCCGCGCGGACCGTGGACGCGGCGATCGCCGCCCTGCACGCGGACGGCCGGGTGGTGGTCGGCGGCCCGGGGATCATCACCGTGGTGCGCCCGGAGGCCCGGGACACGGTGGAGCGGGCGGTGCTGGACACCCTCGCCGCCGCGCCGAACGGCGCCCTGCACACCGTACGGCTGGCGGCCATGCGCCACCCGGCCGTCCAGGAGGTCGGGGACGGCCTGGCGGCCCGGGGGCTGCTGCTCCCGCCCGGCCATGAGCCCGGCGCACGGCGGCTGGCCGGGGCGCTGGCCGGGGGCAGCGTGCTGCTGCTGTTCCTCGCCATCCCGCTGACCTTCATCCAGATGGCCACCGCCTTCGACGCCGCCGACCAGGACTTCCCGGTGCCCTTCGTCTTCACCGTGGTGCCCGCGGTGGTGGCGGGTGTGGTGGTGGGCGCGGTCTGCCGCAATCTGCTGGGGCGCCACACCACCCGGGCCGGCACGGCCGCCCGGGACGAGTACCGCAGGGCCTACGCGGCGTCGGCCGACCCGGGGGCGCTGGTCGCGGCGCAGGGGCTGCGCGCGCTGCCGGACCGGGCGCTGTTCGAGCAACTGGTCGCGGCGGCCCGGATGAGCGGTGGCCGGGGCAGGCGCCGTTCGGCGGCCCATGGCTCCGCCGACGACAGCGCGGTCTACGCCGGAGGGGCCGCCGTGGTGTGGTGCGCCTCGACCGCCCCCGGCGGGGGCGACGGCGGGGGCGGCGGCTGGGGGTGCGGCGGAGGCGGGTCCAGCTGCGGCGGCGGATCGAGCTGCGGCGGCGGGAGCAGTTCCAGCTGCGGTGGCAGCGGTGGCGGGTCGAGCTGCGGAGGCGGCAGCTCCGGCTGACCGGGCCCGAAAGCCCGCCGCACCGCCGTCCACTTGGTGAATATCCCGTGGCGGTCCCCCGCACCGGTGGCGTACAACTCCGGCATGCTCTGGGTCCCTCTTCTGCTGGTCACCTGGGTCGCGGCGGCCCTCAGCTGCGTACGGCTCTGCCTGACCGCCGTGGCCGCCACCGACCACCACCGCCCCGGCCCCGGGGACACCGGGCCCGCCGCCGAACTGACCCTGCACGAGGCGGCGTTCCTGGCCGGCGGCCCGCAGCGGGTGGCCGAGCTGACCCTGGTCTCGATGCACCGGCGGCAGCGGGTGCTGCTCGCCCACACCGGCTGGGCGACGGTGGTCCGGCCGGACGGCGGGGACGAGTGGGAGCGCTCCGTCCTCGGGGCGATCGGCCCCGAGGGGCAGTCCCCGATAGCCGCGGTACGGGCCGGGGCCTCGGCGGACCAGCCCGTACGAAGCCTGGCGGACCGCCTGGTCGGCAGCGGGCTCGCGGTCGCCGCCGACACCCGGGCCGCGGTGCTCGGGGCGCTGCGCGCGGTACGGGCCTCCACCGCGCTGACCGTGGCGCTGGCCGCGGCCGCCGTACTGCTGCTGCCCGAGGCGCACACCCCGGCCGCGCCCGAACTGGCCTGGTTCGGGCTGCCGCTGGTGCTGACGACGGGCTGCCTGGTGATCGCCCGGTTCGAGTGCCGGCCGTACACCGGCTGGGCCTCTCCGGCCGGGCAGCGGCTGCTGCGGCGGCTGAGCCCCCGGGACCCGCTGTCGGCGGTGGCGGTCGGCGGAGTCGGCACCCTGGACGACCCCGCGCTGCGGGCGGCGCTCACCACCCCGCACCCGCGGGCCCTGGGCATCCGCTAGCGCTCTGGCGTACGACGAAGGGTGCGGCGCGCGTACACGACGCGCGCCGCACCCGGAGCGGGACCCTCTACGGCGGTCCGGTGTCGCTGGAGCGGTCGGCGGGCGGGACGGGAAGCGCGTACACGCACCCCCCGGCGCCCTCCGGCCGTCTGATCTTCCGGACCTCGGGTCTCCCGCGAGAAGTGACCGCGGCCCTGGCGAGGCAACGGCCCGGTGGCCGGCGTTACGCCAGCCCGGCCACCAGATCCGCCACCGACTTGCGGCGGCCGGTGTAGAACGGCACCTCCTCGCGGACGTGCATCCGCGCCTCGGAGGCCCGCAGATGGCGCATCAGATCCACGATCCGGTACAGCTCGTCCGCCTCGAAGGCCAGGATCCACTCGTAGTCGCCCAGCGAGAACGAGGCAACCGTGTTGGCGCGCACATCAGGGTAGCCGCGGGCCATCTTGCCGTGGTCGGCGAGCATCCGGCGGCGGTCCTCGTCCGGCAGCAGGTACCAGTCGTAGGAGCGCACGAACGGGTAGACGCTGACGTAGTCGCGGGCCGTCTCGTCGGCGAGGAACGCCGGGATGTGCGACTTGTTGAACTCGGCCGGGCGGTGCAGCGCCATGTTCGACCAGACCGGCTCCAGCGCCCGCCCGAGCGTGGTGCGGCGGAAGAGGTTGTACGCGTCCTGAAGAGCGTCACTGGTCTCGGCGTGCCACCAGATCATCAGGTCGGCGTCGGCGCGCAGACCGGACAGGTCGTAGGTGCCGCGGACGGTGACGTCCTTCTCGGCGAGCTGGTCGAACAGCTCCTGGACCTCGTCGGCGTAGCCGGCGCGGTCGGCGGGCAGCACCTCGCGCAGCTTGAAGACGGACCACAGCGTGTAGCGGATGACCTCGTTGAGGTCCTTCGCCTTCTTGCCGGCGTTCGGGATCTTTTCGGGCGCACTCATGGGGCTATTCTCGCCCCCCGCCCGCGGTGCCGTGCGCCAGGGTCGGCATGGCGAGGATCTCGTCGGCCGCGCGGTGGGCGCTGGCCACACAGGCGGGGATCCCGACCCCGTCGTAGACCGCCCCGCAGACCGCGAGACCGGGCAGTTCGGCCACCGCGGCGCGGATCCGGGCGACCCGGTCGAGATGGCCCACCGGGTACTGCGGCAGCCCCCCGGTCCAGCGGGTGACCACCGAGGCGACCGGCGCGGCGGTCAGTCCGGTGGCGGCCGCCAGATCGGTACGCGAGGCGGCGACCAGCTCCCCGTCCTCCCGGCGCAGGTGCTCCTCCTCCCCATGCCGCCCCACCGAGGTGCGCAGGAACAGCAGCTCGTCCGAACCCTCGTCCGTCCAGCGCCACTTGCGGGAGGAGAAGGTGGACGCCTTGATGGTGCGTCCGTCCACCGGCGGGACCAGGAACCCGGAGCCGGCCGGCAGCACCGCCTCCGCCTCCGCGCGCCGGTAGGCGAGGGTGACCAGGGCCATCGAGGCGTACTCCACGGCGGCCAGTTCGGCCGAGGCCGCCGGAGCCAGGGAGGCCAGCAGCTCGGAGGCCGACCAGGCGGGCGTCGCCAGCACCACCGCGTCCGCCTCGATCAGCTCCCCGCCCGTGCGCACCCGCCACCCCTCCCCCGTCGTCCTCCTCAACTCGTGCACCGGACGGTCCAGCCGGATGTCGCCCCCCAAGCCGGTGACCGCGTCCGCGACCGCCCCGGGCAGGGTGCCCACCCCGCCCGCGATCCCCAGGAAGACCGGCCCGCTCGCCCCGGCGGCGGCCCGCTGCACCGCCCGTACCGCCTCCATCAGCGTCGGATGCCGCCGGGCCTCCTCGTACAGCTTCGGCACGGCGGCCCGCAGCGAGATCCGGTACGCGTCCCCCGCGTACACCCCGCCGAGCAGCGGCTCCACCAGCCGGTCCACCACCTCGCGGCCCAGCCGCCGGGCGACGAACTCCCCCACCGCCACATCGCCGTCCAGCTCCTCCGGATCGATCGGCGGCAGCGCCCCCTCGGCCCCGATCCGCTCGGTACCCTCCGCCGACAGCAGCCCGGCGAGCGCGGCCGGATCCCCGGGCACCCCCATCACATGGCCCTTGGGCATCGGCCGCAGGGCGTCCCGGGTCCACACCGAGGCGGTGGCGGTGGCCGGCGGCTGGAGCCGGTCGCCCAGGCCGACCGCCCGGGCCAGCTCCACCGCCTCGGGCCGGCGGGCCAGCATCGACTCGGCGCCCAGATCCACCGGGGCGCCCGCCAACTCCCCCGCCTGGAGCTTGCCGCCGAGCCGGGTGGTGGCCTCCAGCACGGTGACCCGCGCCCCGGCGGCGGCCAGCCGATGGGCCGCCGCCAGCCCCGCGATACCGCCGCCGATGACGACGGTGTGCCCGCCGCGCCCCGTACCGGCGTCCGCCGCCGTCCCCGCCCCGCTGATGCCGTTGGTGCCGTCCATGCGGCCACTCTCTCAGACGCCCCGAGCGCACCGCGTAGCGTGTCGGCCATGGCATCCACAGGACGCGAACGACTGGTGGTCATCGGCGGGGACGCGGCGGGCATGGCGGCCGCCTCGCAGGCCAGACGGCTGAAGAAGCCCGAGGACCTGGACATCATCGCCTTCGAGCGGGGCCACTTCACCTCGTACTCGGCATGCGGCATCCCCTACTGGGTCGGCGGTGAGGTGGACGGCCCGGACGCGCTGATCGCCCGCTCCCCGGAGGAGCACCGCGAGCGCGGTATCGACCTCCGGCTGCGCACCGAGGTGGTGGAGCTGGACCCGGACCGCTCCCGGGTGCGCACCCGGCAGGTGGACTCCGGTACGGAGGAGTGGACCGGCTACGACAAGCTGGTCATCGCCACCGGGGCCCGCCCGGTGCGGCCGCCGCTGCCGGGCATCGACGCGCCCGGGGTGCACGGGGTGCAGACCCTGGACGACGGTCAGGCGCTGCTGGACACCCTGGGGCGGCTGGAGGGCGACCACGGCCGCCGCGCGGTGGTCGTCGGCGCCGGGTACATCGGCGTGGAGATGGCGGAGGCGCTGCTGTTGCGCGGCTACCGGGTGACCGTCCTCAACCGGGGCGAGCAGCCGATGTCCACGCTCGACCCCGACATGGGGCGGCTGGTCCACCAGGCGATGGACGGCCTGGGCATCGAGACGGTCGCCGGAGCCGAGGTCACCAAGATCCTCACCGGTGAGGACGGCACGGTACGGGCGGTGGCCACCGACGACGCCGAGTACCCCGCCGACGTGGTGGTCCTCGGCATGGGCGTGGCCCCCGAGACCGCCCTCGCCCGGGACGCCGGGCTGCCCCTCGGCTCCTTCGGCGGGCTGCTCACCGACCTCTCCCAGCGGGTGCGCGGCCGGGAGGACATCTGGGCCGGCGGCGACTGCGTGGAGGTGCTGGACCTGGTCTCCGGCCGCGAACGCCACCTCCCGCTCGGCACCCACTCCAACAAGCACGGCCAGGTCATCGGCGCCAACGTCGGCGGCGGCTACGCCACCTTCCCCGGCGCGGTCGGCACCGCCGTCAGCAAGGTCTGCGACCTGGAGATCGCCCGCACCGGGCTGCGCGAGAAGGACGCCCGCGCCGTCGGCCTCCAGTACGTCACCGCCACCATCGAGGCGACCAGCCGGGCCGGCTACTACCCGAGCGCGGCCCCCATGACGGTGAAGATGCTCGCCGAACGCCGCACCGGCCGGCTGCTGGGCTGCCAGATCGTCGGCCGCGAGGGCGCGGCCAAGCGGGTCGACATCGCGGCGGTGGCGCTCACCGCCGGGATGACGGTCGAGCAGATCGTCGCCCTGGACCTCGGCTACGCCCCGCCGTTCTCCCCGGTCTGGGACCCGGTCCAGGTCGCGGCCCGCAAGGCGGTCGCCGCGGTGCGCGCGGGCTGACGCCCGGGGTACGCGGGAGGGGCGGCGCCGTTCCCCGCGACGGCGCCGCCCCTCCCCCCTCCGCTCTCAGCCCCTGCCGCCCGCCGTCTTCTCGTGGACGTACTCCACCAGCCGGGTCAGGGCGTCCGGGTCGGTGGTGGGGAGCACCCCGTGGCCCAGGTTGAACACATGGCCCTCCAGACCGGACGCGGCGGCCAGCACCTCGTCGGCCTTGGCCTCGACCGCCTCCCGGGTGGAGAACAGCACCGCCGGGTCCAGGTTGCCCTGGAGCGCCTTGCCGGGCCCGACCCGGCGGGCCGCCTCGTCCATCGGCACCCGCCAGTCCACGCCGACCACGTCCGCGCCGACCTCGCCCATCAGCCCCAGCAGTTCGCCGGTGCCCACACCGAAGTGGATGCGCGGCACGCCGTACCCGGCGACCGCCTCGAACACCTTCGCCGAGGCGGGCATCACCGAGCGCCGGTAGTCCGCCGGGGAGAGCGCGCCGACCCAGGAGTCGAAGAGCTGCACGGCCGAGGCGCCCGCCTCGATCTGCACCTTCAGGAAGGCGGCGGTGATCCCCGCGAGCCGGTCCAGCAGATCCGCCCAGAGCTGCGGGTCCCCGTACATCAGGGCCTTGGTGTGCTCGTGGTTCCGCGACGGCCCGCCCTCGACCAGATAGCTGGCCAGGGTGAACGGGGCCCCGGCGAAGCCGATCAGCGGGGTGGCGCCCAGCTCGCCGGTGAGCATCCCGATCGCCTCGGTGACGTAGTGCACGTCCTCCGGGGTCAGCTCCCGCAGCCGCTCCAGGTCGGCCCGGCTGCGGATGGGCTCCGCCACCACCGGCCCGACCCCCGGCTTGATGTCCAGGTCGACGCCGATGGCCTTGAGCGGCACCACGATGTCGCTGAAGTAGATCGCCGCGTCCACCTTGTGCCGGCGCACCGGCTGCAGGGTGATCTCGGTGACCAGCTCGGGCCGCATGCAGGACTCCAGCATGGGGATGCCCTCGCGCACCTTCAGGTACTCCGGCAGCGAACGCCCCGCCTGGCGCATGAACCACACCGGCGTGTGCGGCACGGCCTCCCGCCGGCACGCCCGAAGAAACGCGGAGTCACGCGTCTGCGAGTTCTGCGAGTTCTGCGAGTTCTGCGAGTTCTGCGGCTTCTGCGGCTTCTGCGGGTTCTGCGGGGGCGGGGTCTGCTGGCCCGGGGGGCGTCCGTTGGCACTCACGCACCGAATCTTCGCATGCGTGGGCAACCGGCTCGCGGGGCCCGGGGTGTCCCTCCCGCGTGCGGGGCTCCTTCCGCCTAACCTTCCCGGCATGGCTGCGGCGCATGGACAGTTCTCCGATCACTCCGCTCACCCCGAGGGGGGTGGCGGAGTCCCCGATTCCGGGCGGCAGGAGGCACCGTCCGTGCCGCCGGCCTTCCGGCGCGCGGTGGACGGTCTGACGTCGGCGCGGATGCGGCCGGAGATCGAGCTGGACACCGCCCCGGCACCGAAGCGGCTCGCGCCCTACGCGTACGCCCTCGAAGCGGCCGTTGTCGCGGACGACGAGGACCTGGCGGACGGCCGCCTCGTCCTGCTCCACGACCCGGACGGGCACGAGGCCTGGCAGGGCGCCTTCCGCCTGGTGACCCTGGTCCGGGCCGAGCTGGAAGCCGAGATGGCGGCGGATCCGCTGCTGCCGGAGGTGTGCTGGACCTGGTTGACCGGCGCGCTGGAGGCCCGCGGCCTCCCCTACGACGAGGCGTCCGGGACGGTGACCCGGGCGGGCTCGTACTACTTCGGCGGCCTCGCGGACCGGCGCCCGGCCACCCAGATCGAGATCCGCGCCTCCTGGACCCCGCGCGAGGGCTCCGGCGGGGTGCCGGACACCTCGGCGCACCTGGCCGCCTGGTGCGACCTCCTCTGCCAGGTCGCGGGCCTCCCCCCGTCCGCCCCGTCCACCCCGGACGGCCCCTCCGCCGGCGTGGTCTCCCTCCCCCAACGCCGAGGCCCCCGCCGCGCCTAGTGTTGACCGGGTCTTCGTCTGCGGCCCGGTGGCCCCGCTGACGCGTCTGCGTCTGCTGTGGACCGGTCCGGTGGCGGTTTGCGGGTCCGGTGGGTGTGCACTCTGCCCGGTGGGTGGGGGGCGGGGCACTCCGGGCTCACGTGCTCGCCGCTCGCGCTCACCGTCAGACGGTCAAGCGCACCGCCTCATTACGCTCGGCGGCTGCGCGCGCGACCCTGCGTACCCCACCCAACGTCCGGAGGGCGAGTGCACCCCCGGTGGCCCCATCTCCCGGCCTGACGGCCGGGACCAATGCCCGACGCGACGGTACGGGCCCCAGGCCCGAAAGGGCCGTATCCGGCGGTACGAGTCGGGCAGGGCCGTCCCACCCGCCGGGCAGTAGCGCCCCACCGGTGCGGGCCCTCGGCCCGGAAAGGATCCACGGCCCGGAAGGGGCTCAGGTCCGGGCGGGGCCCGGTAAGAGGTGGCCCGGGCCGTCGGCCCGGAGGTCATCAGCCACGGTGAATCGGTCAGTGCGCCGCCGGTCGGGTGGGGGTACGCAGGGTCGCGCGCGCTGGGGGTACCCCCTGGACGGAGTCCTTGGGGGAGAAGCCACCGGCCCGCACCGGGGCCCTGGCCGCCGCCCGCTCTAGGGCCCGGTGGAATTGTTACTCACTAGATCGTGATCTTCCCCTAAAGGCGGAGCCACCGGCTGCCGAAGAGTCCTGTGACCCATCCCGCACGGTTCGCCCGGCTTTTCCCCGAGCCGGTGTCCCGCACCTTCCCCCTGGAGGCTTGGTGTCCGTTCTCCTCGAGCAGCCCGCAAGCCTGGTCGCCTACCGGCCCAACAAGCCCACGGCCATGGTCGTCGTGGCCGATCCCCGTGTCCGTTCCACCGTCACCCGCCACCTCTGGGCGCTCGGCGTCCGGGATGTCATCGAGGCGTCGTCGATCGCGGAGGCCCGCCCGCGCATCGGCAACCCTCGTGACATCTGCGTGGCGGACGTCCACCTGCCCGACGGCTCCGGGCTGACCCTGCTGTCCGAGACCCGCGCCGCGGGCTGGCCCAACGGGCTGGCGCTGTCGGCCGCCGACGACATCGGTGCCGTGCGCAACGCCCTGGCGGGCGGCGTCAAGGGCTATGTCGTCACCGGTACCCGTACCAACATCGGGCACCCGACGCGGCACGGCGCCGCGCCGATCGGTGCCGCGGCCGCGCGGCTGCACCGCCGCCCCCCGGGTGCCCCGAGCCACCCGGGCGGCTACCGGGAGCTGTCCGGGCGCGAGGTGGAGGTGCTGCGCCTGGTGGCCGAGGGGCAGTCCAACAAGGCCATCGGAGTGTCGATGGGCCTGTCCGCGCTGACCGTGAAGAGCCACCTGGCGAGAATCGCGCGCAAGCTCGGCACGGGCGACCGGGCCGGGATGGTCGCGGTGGCGCTGCGTACCGGGATCATCCACTGACCGGATCCGGCACCCTCGGACGCCCGTCGACGGAACGTTCCGTCGACGGGCGTCCGCCGTTCACGGATATTGTTGACAGGTGACGGACGCCCGAGAGACCGCAGCCGAGACCGTACTGCGCACCACCGGGGGCGGCCCTCCGGACGACGCCGCGACCGGCGTCGCGGTCGACGGGGCGCCCATTCCCCTGCTGGAGCCCCGCGAGGGGATCCCGCCGGTGGTGGCCGACGAGCATGCCCTGGCGGAGGTGGTCGCCGCCTTCGCGGCGGGGACCGGACCGGTGGCGGTGGACGCCGAGCGGGCGTCCGGATACCGCTACGGGCAGCGGGCGTATCTGGTGCAGCTGCGGCGCGAGGGCGCCGGCACCGCGTTGATCGACCCGGTCGGCTGCCCGGACCTGTCGGGCCTCGGTGAGGCGCTGGGCGGGGCGGAGTGGATCCTGCACGCGGCCACCCAGGACCTGCCGTGCCTGCGGGACATAGGCATGGTGCCGGACACCCTGTTCGACACCGAGCTGGCCGGGCGGCTGGCCGGGTTCCCGCGGGTCGGGCTGGGCGCGATGGTGGAGACGGTGCTCGGTTACGCGCTGGAGAAGGGGCACTCGGCGGTGGACTGGTCCACCCGCCCGCTGCCCGAGCCGTGGCTGCGGTACGCCGCGCTCGACGTGGAGCTGCTGCGGGATCTGCGCGACTCCCTGGAGGAGGAGCTGCGGGGGCAGGGCAAGCTGGAGTGGGCGCGCCAGGAGTTCGCCGCGATCGCCGCCGCCCCGCCCGCGCCGCCGCGCAAGGACCCGTGGCGTCGGACGTCGGGGATGCACAAGGTGCGGCGCCGGCGCCAGATGGCGGTGGTGCGGGAGCTGTGGACGCTGCGGGACAAGATCGCCCAGCGGCGGGACGTGTCGCCGGGCAAGGTGCTGGGGGACGCGGCGATCGTGGAGGCGGCGCTGTCGCTGCCGGCGAACGTGCAGGCGCTGTCGGCGCTGAACGGGTTCGGTCAGCGGCAGGGGCGGCGCCAGCTGGAGCAGTGGCAGGCGGCGGTGGACCGGGCCCGGGCGCTGCCCGAGGACCGGCTGCCGCAGCCGGGGCAGCAGGTGACCGGGCCCCCGCCGCCGCGGGCGTGGGCGGACAAGGACCCGGTGGCCGCGGCCCGGCTGACCGCGGCGCGGGCGGCCGTGACGGCGCTGGCGGAGGCGCTGAACCTGCCGCCGGAGAACCTGATCACCCCGGACACGGTGCGCCGGGTCTGCTGGGAGCCGCCGGCCGAGCCGACCGCGGAGGCGGTCTCCGCGGCGCTGGCCGGGTACGGGGCGCGGCCCTGGCAGGTGGAGCAGGTGACTCCGGTGCTGGTGGGCGCGTTGTCGGCGGTGGAGAAGGGCTGAGAGAGCGGGGATACCAGCAGGGGTCGGAAGGTGGCGCCCTCTCCTTCGGGAGGGGGCGCCGGTGTGTGCGGGGGCGGGCTCGCCGCGGTGACGGGGTGTGACGTTCGCCGCTGTCGGCGGGGGGACTGTGCAGTCTGGTTACCCGTAAGTAGCATGGGGGCGAGCGCGCGCTTAGCCGTGTGCGCCGCAGCAGTGCCACCCCGCACCCTGGAGGAGAGCCATCGTGCCTCGTACCGTCAGGGACGTCGTCTTCGTCGACGGCGTCCGCACCCCGTTCGGCAAGGCGGGCCCGAAGGGCGTCTACCACGAGACCCGTGCCGACGACCTCGTCGTGAAGGCGATCCGGGAGCTGCTGCGCCGCAACCCGGACCTGGACCCGGCCAAGATCGACGAGGTGGCCATCGCGGCGACCACGCAGATCGGCGACCAGGGCCTGACCATCGGCCGGACCGCGGGCATCCTGGCGGGGCTGCCGCAGTCGGTGCCGGGCTACTCCATCGACCGGATGTGCGCCGGTGCGATGACCGCGGTGACCACCACGGCCGGCTCCATCGCCTTCGGCGCGTACGACGCGGTGATCGCGGGCGGTGTGGAGCACATGGGGCGCCACCCGATGGGTGAGGGCGTCGACCCCAACCCGCGGTTCGTCAGCGAGAAGCTGGTGGACGAGTCCGCCCTGTTCATGGGCATGACCGCGGAGAACCTGCACGACCGCTACCCGCACATCACCAAGCAGCGGGCCGACGAGTACGCGGTGCGCAGCCAGGAGAAGGCGGCCAAGGCGTACGCCAACGGCAAGATCCAGGCCGACCTGGTGCCGATCTCGGTGCGCCGGACGAACGCCGAGGCGGGTGAGACCGGCTGGGGTCTGGTGACGGCGGACGAGCCGATGCGCCCGGGCACCACGCTGGAGAACCTGGCCGGGCTGAAGACGCCGTTCCGGGTGCACGGCAACGTCACCGCGGGCAACGCGGCCGGTCTGAACGACGGCGCCACCGCCTCGCTGGTGGCCTCCGAGGACTTCGCCCGCGAGCACGGCCTGCCGGTGAAGATGCGGCTGGTCTCCTTCGCGTACGCCGGTGTGGAGCCGGAGGTCATGGGCTACGGCCCGATCCCGGCCACCGAGAAGGCGCTCGCCAAGGCGGGCCTGACCATCGGTGACATCGGTCTGTTCGAGATCAACGAGGCGTTCGCCGTGCAGGTGCTCGCCTTCCTGGACCACTACGGCATCGCCGACGACGACACCCGGGTGAACCAGTACGGCGGCGCCATCGCCTTCGGCCACCCGCTGGCCTCCTCCGGCGTCCGGCTGATGACCCAGCTGGCCCGCCAGTTCGAGGAGCAGCCGCAGGTCCGCTACGGCATCACCACCATGTGCGTCGGCTTCGGCATGGGCGCCACCGTGATCTGGGAGAACCCGCACTTCGAGGGGGAGAAGGCATGAGCAGCACCACGGAGCTTCTGAAGGGTGCGGCCGAGCTGTTCCCGGACGAGGTCGTCACCACCGCCCACGTACGCCACTTCGACCTGCCCGCCGGGGCCGGCCGGTTCGCGCTGATCACGCTGGACAACGGGCACGACCACACCAAGCCGACCACCTTCGGCCCCCAGTCGCTGGCGAACCTCAACGCCGCCATCGACGTGGTCGAGAAGGAGGCGGGGGCGGGTGAGATCGTCGGTGTCGGGATCACCGGCAAGCCGTTCATCTTCGCCGTCGGCGCCGACCTCAAGGGCGTGGAGCTGCTGAAGCGCCACGAGGACGCGCTCGCCATCGGCAAGGGCGGCCACGAGGTCTTCAAGCGGCTGGCCGCGCTCGCGGTGCCCACCTTCGCGTACTACAACGGCGCGGCGATGGGCGGCGGTGTCGAGGTCGGTCTGCACTGCACCTACCGCACCGTGTCGAAGTCGGTTCCGGCCTTCTCGCTGCCCGAGGTCTTCCTCGGCCTGGTGCCGGGCTGGGGCGGCTGCGCGCTGCTGCCGAACCTGATCGGCGCCGACCGCGCGGTCTCGGTGATCATCGAGAACTCGCTCAACCAGAACAGGCAGCTCAAGGGCGCCCAGGTGCACGAGCTGGGCATCGCCGACGCGGTCTTCGAGGGCGCGGACTTCCTGGAGCAGTCGCTGCACTGGACCGCCGCCGTGCTCAAGGGCGAGATCGCCGTCGAGCGCGCCGAGATCGACCGCGGCGAGGGCTGGGACCAGGCCGTGGCCCGGGGCCGGTTCATCGCCGACTCCAAGGTGCACGGGGCGGCCCCGGCCGCGTACCGGGCGCTGGAGATCATCGAGGCGGCCAAGGACGGGGACCTCCAGAAGGGCTTCGACGCCGAGGACACCGCGCTGGCGGACCTGATCATGGGCGGCGAGCTGCGCAGCGGCATCTACGCCTTCAACCTGGTCCAGAAGCGCGCCAAGCGCCCGGCCGGCGCCCCG
Organism: Streptomyces lichenis; assembly: GCF_023218175.1. Lineage (GTDB taxonomy): Bacteria > Actinomycetota > Actinomycetes > Streptomycetales > Streptomycetaceae > Streptomyces > Streptomyces lichenis. Next base: position 67,725 of record NZ_JALPTH010000034.1, read on the forward strand.
GACAAGTCGCTGGCCCGCCCGGTCACCAAGGTCGGTGTCGTCGGCGCCGGTCTGATGGCCTCCCAGCTGGCGCTGCTCTTCCTGCGCCGCCTTGAGGTGCCGGTCGTGCTGACCGACATCGACCAGGAGCGCGTCGACAAGGGTGTGGGCTATGTCCACGCCGAGATCGAGAAGCTGCTCGGCAAGGGCCGGATCAACCAGGACAAGGCGAACCGCCTCAAGGGCCTGGTCTCCGGCGTCCTGGACAAGGCCGAGGGCTTCGCGGACGCGGACTTCATCATCGAGGCCGTGTTCGAGGAGATGAGCGTCAAGCAGAAGGTGTTCGCCGAGGTCGAGGCGGTCGCCCCGGCGCACGCGATCCTCGCCACCAACACCTCCTCGCTGTCGGTGTCGGAGATGGCGGCCAAGCTGCGGAACCCGGAGCGGGTCGTCGGCTTCCACTTCTTCAACCCGGTCGCCATCCTCCCGCTGCTGGAGATCGTCCGCGGCGAGCAGACCGACGACGCGGCGCTGGCCACCGCGTTCGGTGTGGCGAAGAAGCTGAAGAAGACCGCGGTGCTGGTCAAGGACGCCCCGGCGTTCGTGGTCAACCGCATCCTCACCCGCTTCATGGGCGAGATCCAGAACGTCATCGACGAGGGCACCCCGGTCGCCACCGCCGAGAAGGCCGTGGAGCCGCTGGGTCTGCCGATGTCGCCGCTGGTGCTGCTGGAGCTGGTCGGTCCGGCCATCGGCCTGCACGTCTCGGAGACGCTGAACCGGTCCTTCCCGGAGCGCTTCACCGTCTCGCCGAACCTCAAGGCGGTCGTGGAGGCCGGCAAGCGGGGCTTCTACGTCTACGACTCCGGCAAGCCGGAGCTGGACCCGGAGGTCGCCGCGCTGCTCAAGCAGGGCGAGCGCGTCCTGACCGAGGAGCAGGTGCGGGCCCGTGTCCTGGACGCGGTCGCGCAGGAGATCGGCCTGATGCTGGACGAGGGCGTGGTCGCCGAGGCGCAGGACATCGACCTGTGCCTGATCACCGGCGCGGGCTGGCCCTTCCACCTGGGCGGCATCACGCCGTACCTGGACCGTGAGGGCGTCTCGCAGCGGGTGAACGGCAAGCCGTTCCTGGCGGCGGGTGTCGCCAGCGTTCCGGCGTAACGGCTCCCCCTGGGGGGATTGGGACGGCCGCGGGCCGTACGGGAGAGGTCGGTCTCCTGTACGGCCCGCGGCGTTTGGCGGGGGGGCTAGGGGTCGGGAGGGCGAGGGGCCGGGGGCCCGGTGCGGCTGGGGGGGCCGGGCTGGCCCAGGGGTGGCTGGAGGGCTGGGTGGCCGGGGTAGCTAAGTGGCCGGTGCGGCCCG
>NZ_JALPTH010000035.1 GCF_023218175.1 Streptomyces lichenis
GCTCTTCCGATCGGGGGGGGGGGGGGGGGTGGCGGGGGGGGGGGCGGTGTGCGGGGTGGGGTCCGGGGTGCGGTCGGCGGCGACCAGGCGGGCGTAGAGGCCGCCGGCGGCGAGCAGGGTGCGGTGGTCGCCGACCGCGTCCACCCGGCCGCGGTCCAGGACGACGATCCGGTCCGCGTCCCGTACCGAGGACAGCCGGTGGGCGACGATCAGGCAGGTGCGGCCGCGGGCGGCGGACCGCAGGGCGGCGCCGATATGGGCCTGGCGGTTCTCGTCCACGGCGCTGGTGGCCTCGTCCAGGACGAGGACCGGGGCGTCGGCGAGGAGGGCGCGGGCGAGGGCGAGCCGTTGGCGCTGGCCACCGGAGAGGGTGGCGCCGCGTTCGCCGAGGACGGTGGCGTAGCCGTCGGGCAGGGTGAGCAGTTCGTCGTGGACGCCGGCGGCGCGGGCGGCGGCGTGCAGTTCCCGCTCGGTGGCGTCGGGGCGGGCCAGACGCAGGTTGTCGGCGACGGAGCCGTGGAAGAGGTAGGTGTCCTGGGAGACGACGGCGATGCCGTGGCGCAGGGCGGCCAGCGGGTGGTCCCGGATGTCGGTGCCGTCGAGCAGCACCCGCCCGGCGTCCGGGTCGTGGCGCCGCAGCAGGGTGCCGAGGAGGGTGGACTTGCCGGCGCCGGAGGGGCCGACGATGGCGGTGGTGCGGCCGCCCTCGGCGGTGAAGGCGACCTCGGTGAGCGCGGGATGGGCGGCGCCCGGGTGGCGGTAGCCGACGGAGTCGAAGCGGACGGCGGGGGCGGCCGGCCAGTCGGTGGGGCGGGTGCCGGTGTCGGGTACGCCGCCCTCGGCGGTACGGAGCCGGGTGAGGCCGTCGGCGGCGGAGACGCCGAGGTGGCCGGCGTGCCAGGCGCGGGAGAGGTCGCGGACCGGGCGGAAGCACTCGGCGGTCAGCATCAGCAGCAGATAGGCGCCGGTGGGGGCGAGTTGCCCGGTGGCGGCGGACCAGCAGGCGACCAGCGCGGCCGCGAGGGCGCCGCCTTGGAGGGCGAGGTCGGTGAGGGCGGTGTCGACCAGGGAGACCCGCAGTTTGGCGACGGTGGCGCGGTGCAGGGCGCCGGAGGCGGTGGCGAGCCGGGCCCGGGTGCGGTCGACGGCGCCCGCGGCCCGCAGGGCGGGCATGGCCTGGAGGGCTTCCAGGAAGTCGGCGGCGAGGGATTCGTACGCTCCCCAGTGCTGCTGGTCGCGGCGGCGCAGCAGCCGGTCCCAGAGGCGGGGGGCGAGCACGGCGAGCAGGACGGCGGGGGCCAGGGCGAGGGCGGCGAGGGGTTCCACGGCGGCGGTGGCGGCGAGCAGCAGGGGCGGCAGGGCGCAGGTGACCAGCGCTTGCGGCAGATAGCGGGAGACATAGGCGTCCACGCCCTCGACGCCGTCCACCAGCACCGCCCGCAGCGCCCCGGCCCGGTCTTCGGCGCGGGCCGGGCCGCCGGTGCGGCCGAGGTGGGCCAGCAGTTCGTCGCGGAGGCGGACGCGGACCAGGGCCCCGGCCCGGACGGCGAGGGCGCGCTGCCGGTGGCTGAGCACGGCCCGCGCGAGTACGGCGGCCAGCACCCCGGCGAGCAGGGCGGGCAACTGTCCGGTGTCGCCGCGGGCGATGGAGGCCAGGGCGAGGGCGAGCAGCACCGCCTGCCCCAGCTGGGTGAGGGCGACGGCGGCGAGCAGCCCGGTGGCGGCGAGCAGCGGCCCGCGTGCCGGGCGGGCGGCGCGCAGCAGCTCGGGGTGGAGCATCATGACGGATCCCTGGGGGTGGCGGTCGGGAGGGCGGGCGGTCCGGACGGGTCGTCCTCGGTGCGGCCGAGGGCGAGTCCGTGCAGCACCCAGTCGCGGTCGGCCGGTCCGCCGAGCGCGGCCCCGAGATCGGCGCGCTGCCAGGAGCCGACGGGTCGGGACCTCAGTCCGAGGGCGGCGGCGGCGAGTTGGGCGTGGCCCATGGCGTAGCCGGCGCCGAGGTGGGCGGCGCGGATGGCGGCGGGCGGCGCGTCGCCGGGGCAGCCGTGGGCGAGCAGCAAGGCGCCGCTGTCGGCGATCCAGTCCTGGCGGGCCGCCCAGGCGGCGAGGGTGGGGCGGGCCTCCCCGGTGGCGAGCAGGACCGGACCGCGTCCGTCCGGGCCGAGCCGGCGCAGACCGGGGCGGAGCCCGCCGGTGGCCGCGCACCAGGAGACGGCGGCCGGGCCGTGTTCCGTGGCCGTGCGCAGGACGGCGCCGAGTTCGGCGGCGGAGGGCGGGTGCGGGAAGCCGGGTGGGGCGCTGCGGCGCTGGAGCAGCAGGGCGTCGGCGTGGCGGGGCGCGGGGGCGGCCTGCCAGGACGGGGTGGTGCCGGGGGCGCGGGTGAGGGCGTGCAGGAGGCGGCCGGTGGGGTGCGGGGAGCGGGTGGGCGGGTCGGTGTCGGCGGCCCAGCGTTCCAGGGCGTCGGCGGGGCCCTCGGGGGTGAGTCGCAGCGCGGCGACCGGGTGGTGGCGGCCGGTGGTGGTGAGCCCGGCGGCGCGGGCGAGGAGGTCGCCGTCGGCGTCCAGGCAGAGCGCGGCGGCACCGGCGAGCGCCAGGGCGGCCGCCGTGTGGCCGGCGTCGAGCAGGAGCAGGGGCCAGCCGCGGTGGCCGTAGTGGGCGGTGGTCGGAACGGGGTCCAGGGTGAGCACGGCGAGGGTGCCGGGCGGGGCGTCGGCCGGGGCGGGGCCGGTGGGGTGGAGGCGGTGGTGGAGCGGGTCGTAGCGGTGGCGGCCGGGCGGCAGGGCGCCGCCGGGGCCGGCCAGCAGGTGGGCGGTGACCGGGTGCAGGGCGCCCGCCGAGGGTGCGGGGCGCAGCCGGCCGCGGAGGTCCTCGGGTGAGGCGGCGAGGGCGAGGCGCAGCAGCCGGTCGAGCGGTGGCGGCGGGGCGATGCCCGGGCCCCGGGGTGCGGCGGCGGCCCGGGGCAGGGCGGCCGGCGGCCGGGGGACGCGCCCGGAACGCGCCCGGGCCAGGGCGGCCGCCACCAGCGGATCGGGCGCGGGTGCGGACGCGGTACGGGGCATGGGGTGTCCTCGACGGAAGGCGGAAGGCGGAATGCGGAGGCGGAAACGGTGGCGTGGTGCGGTGCGGTGTGTTCGGCGGATGGGGGGCGGTGGGCTCGTGACGGAGGCGGTGCGGGGCGGTCCGTTCGGCGGACGGGGCCGGTGGGGGCGGTGGCTGTACGGGGCGGGGTTGCCGCAGTCGTCGCGGCGGCGACCGTCGGAGTGCCGGGCGGCGTCCCCGCCGTACCGGCCGGGGTTCCGCGGTGGGGGCGGGCGGGGCCGGACTCGCGGGCGCACAGGGCGGGTTGCCGCCGCGGCTATCGGGCCCGGTGGGCGCCATGGCGGGCGGGGTCACATATGCGGCGGGGGCGCCAGGGTGAAGTCGGCGGGTCCGGCGGGCGGGCTGGTGCGCCAGCCGCGGCGGAGGGCGGCCTCGGCGAACCGGGGGCAGCCCACGTAGGCAAAGGCGGCAGGGGCGTTGGGGATCAGGCCGGAGACCAGGACGCGGGCGACCCGTAGCGGGGTCTCGGCGACGTCCTCGGTGGTCAGGTCGAAGGTGATCACCCGATGACCTCCTTCGGCGAGGCGGGCGTCGAGCTCGGCGCGGCTGCCGTTCCGCAGGTCGGTCACCGCGATGGTGCCGAGGGCGGGTTCGGTGAAGCGGCGGGCCAGGGGGGCGGTGCGCGGGTCCAGCCAGACCTGGACATGGGCGCCGAGGTCGCGGACCCGGGCGAAGTCGGTGCCGCAGTCGTCCAGATAGCGGCGGTCGGGGCGGTGGTCCAGATAGAGGCCCGGGGCGAGCAGACCGGCCTCGATGGCGCGGAACACCCAGCCGTCGGCCTCGACGGCGCCCTGGCTGAACACCCAGGTGTGCACCGCCTCCAGCACCGCCTTGCGGGCGGCCTCGGCGGGGTCGAGGCGGCAGGCGAAGCCGGCGGCGTGGATGCCGAGTGCCGGGTCGTGGACGAGTGCGGCCATACATGGTGCGAACTCGGAGGGCATCTCCACGATCCAGACGTCCAGTCCGCAGCCCGCCAGATCGCGGTCGAGCCCGGGAACACTGGCCGGGTCGATGCCGCGGGTGGGGCCGTCCAGATGCCACCAGAGTTCGAGCGCGTCGCGTTCCACGATCTCCAGCAGGGCGCGTTCGACCGCGTCGTCCAGCCCCTGACCGGTGGCGATGCCCGCGTAGTTGAGATGGTGGGTACGGGGCAGGGAACGCAGCTCACCCTGGCGCCAGTTGAGGTGGGTGAGGGCGACCGGCGCCCAGCAGTCGCGGCCGTCTTCGCTGCCGCGGGCCCAGAGCGCGGGGGTGTCGGGGGTGAGGCGCTGGTAGGGGAAGCCGGGGCGGGCGTACTGCCAGTCGGCGTACCCGGGCAGCTCCTCGGGGCCGTACAACCGCAGCCCCTCGGCGCGGAGTTCGGCGGCGGTGGCCCGGCGCGGGGCGTCCGGGTGGCCGGGGGGCGGGAGCCGGTTGCCGCAGTAGCGTTCGGCGGCCTCGGCGATGGCGGCGATGCGGGCACCCTCCGGGTCTCCGAAGGTGGTGCCGAGGGAGACCCGGTCGGCGGGCCAGGCACCGAATCTGCGGGCGTCGGAGACATCGGCGGTCATCGCGGTGTAGCGGGGTGGGGCACCCTCGGGGTGGTCGACCGGGGCGACGGCGCGGATCAGTCCGCAGACCGGGTCCACCAGGGCGTCCAGCGGCAGGGGCGGCGAAGTGGGGGCGGTGGCGGTGGTCACCGGCAGGTCTCCTCGGCGGGGTCGATGGGGGTGGCCCGGCCGACGGCCAGCCGCAGGGTGCTGCCGGTGGGCCGGACGGTACGGCGGGAGGCCAGCAGCCGGGTGGCGGTGACCGGGTCGGCGCCGGTGTGCGGCTGGCGGACATGGGCGGGGAAGTGGTGGCCGGCGACCTCCACCCGGAGCCGGGTGCCGGCCGGCAGCCGGCGGGCGAGCCGGCCGAGCGGCACGGTGAACGCGGCGGTGGCGCCGGGCGGGTCGGCGCGGCGTACGGCGCCGAAGGCCAGCGGGTCGGCGGTGCCGTCGGGGGCGAGCGCGACCAGCCGGACGGCCCAGTCGGCGTGCGCGGTGTCGGCACTGGCGGTGAGGGCCAGTTCGGCGGGGCCGAGCAGGTCCAGGGGCCGGTCCAGGGGCAGAGTGAGCAGCAGGCACCGGTCGGGGGTGCCACTTCTCGGGATGTCCAGGGTGTCGGAGCGTACGGGCCGGGCCGGATCGGCGGTGAACGCGGTGCCGCGCAGCGGGCGCAGCCCGTCGGGGGCGCCGAGGTGCCAGCGCCGCTCCCCCGCCGGAGCGGTGGCCCGGCACCACAGTTCGCTGCCGCCGAGGGCGACCGCCCCGGCGGCGCCCTCGGTGAGCCGGCCGGCCAGGGCGGCGCTGGCCCAGCGGGCGTAGAGGCCGCCGAGGTCGATGCGGTGGCCCGGGCGGGCCTCGGGGCCGGGTTGGGCGGTGAGGCCGTGGCCCCAGGGGCCGAGGAGCAGCCGGGCGGGGGCGCCCCAGGAGGCCCAGAGGCGGTGGGTGTCGCCGGCGAACGGGTCGCGGCTGCCACCGACGGCGAGCAGCGGCACGGTGGCGCGGCCGGCGTGCCGCAGCAGTGGCCCGGGGCGGGGGTGCCGCCACAGCTGGGGCCAGGAGGGCAGCGGGCGGCCGAGCCGGTCCGGGAGGGCGGCGACCGGCAGGTGTTCGAGGAGCCGGGGGTCGGTGGCGAGGGCCCGGTCCAGGGCGGCGGGGTCGGAGTCGGGGCGGTCGCCGTGCGCGGCCCACCAGCCGGCGCGGGCCAGGAGGCGTTCGGGGCCGCCGGGTTCGCGGGCGGTCTCGGCGGTGCCGAGGGCGGGTACGGCGGCGATCACGGCGTCCGGTCGGGTGGCCGCGCGGGCGGTGAGCGCCAGGGCGAGCGCGCAGTGGGCGGCGTAGGAGGCCCCGGCGGCCACCACCCGTCCGTCGCACCAGCGTTGGGCACGCAGCCAGCGCAAGGTGCCGGCGCCGTCCTCGGTCTCGTGCCGGTAGGGATGCCAGCGCCCCTCGGAGGCGTACCGGCCGCGGACGTCCTGGAGGACGGCGGCATAGCCCCGGGCCGCCCATCCGCGGGCTTCGGCCCGGTGGGCACGGCGGTCGTAGGGGGTGCGCAGCAGCACGGCCGGGTGCGGTCCGGGCGGCCCGTCGGGAAGGTGGACCTCGGTGGCGAGCCGGATGCCGTCGGCGGCGGCGACCTGCTGGACGGCGGTCATCGGGCGGGCCGTTCGGATCGTGCGCGGTCCACCGGGGTGGAGGGATGGGATACGTGGGCAGGGTGGGGTACGGGGCTGGGCGGGAGGGTGCGTCGGATGCGGGCCGCGCGCCGGAGGGCGGCATGATCGGCGGCGTCGGCCGCGCCTGCGACAGGGCGCGTGGCTTTGGCCTTTCGGCCGTCGAGACCGTCGTACGCCGGGCTCATCGGGCCGTCGGCAGGGCCTGTGGGGAACGCCGTCTGGGCGCGGGAACGGCCGTGGGCCGGGCTCATCGGGCCGTCGGCACGGCTCGTCGCGATGGCGGTCTGGGCGCCGGTACGGCCGCGTATCGGGTTCATCGGGCAGTCGGCAGGGCTCGTCGGGATCGCGGCGCGGGCGCCGATACGCCCGTGGGCCGGGCCCACCGGGCCGCTGGAAGGGCCCGTCGCGATCGTGGCCTGGGCGCCGGTACGGCCGCCCATCGGGCTCAACGGGCAGTCAGCAGGGCTCGTCGGGATCGCGGCGCGGGCGCCGATACGCCCGTGGGCCGGGCCCACCGGGCCGCCGATAGGGCCCGTCGCGATCGCGGCCTGGACCCCGGTACGGCCGCCCATCGGACCCATCGGGCAGTCGGCAGGGCCCGTCGCGATGGCGGTCTGGGCGCCGGTATGGCCGCCCATCGGGCCCAGCTGGCCGTCGGCAGGGCCCGTCGGGATCACTGTCGGCGCGCCGATACGGCCGTGCACCGGGCTCATCGGGTCGGCTGCTTCGGCAGGGGGGCAACGTCGGGCACCGGGAGCACCGGGTGCTCGGTGACGGTGAGGTCGCGCAGGTCGAGGCGGCGGAGCCGGCGGCGTACGGGGAGGGGGCCGCGGCCAGGGTCGGCGGCGGCCCAGGCCAGGAGGTCGGCGGCGAGCAGGGCGGCGGCGAGGGCGGCCGGGGCGCCGGTGGTGGGCGGCGCGGCCTCGGGGCTGCGGTGGCCGGCCCAGTAGGCGGCGAGTTCGCGGTGGGCGGGGGTGGCGGCGAGGCGGCGGAGCCGGATGTGCGCGGAGGTGACGTCACCGGGCCGGTCGGCGAAGGGCTCCAGCCAGAGCTGGGCGCCTTCGCGGTGGCAGCGGAGCCAGGCCGTGCCGTGCGCGGGGAGGCGGTCGGCGTCGTCCCAGAGCCCGGGCGGCACCGGCCGGTCCAGGCACCAGACGACGGCGGTGGCGGCGGCCCCGGTGCCGGATATCGCGGTGAGTTCGCCGGGGTGGGTGGGGCGTACGGTGCCGCCCTCCTCCCGTATGAGCGCGGCGAGGGGTTCGGTGAGGGCGGCGTCGCCGAGGAGGTGGACGGTGCGTCCGTCAAGGCGGCCGGGGTGGTCGGCCGGCGCGGGGGCGGCGTAACCGGCCTGCTCGAACGCGGCGATGAGGTCGGTGAGTTCCGGCGCGGGGGTGCCGCTGTCGCCGTAGGGGTGCCCGGTGAGGGCGGCGGTCAGCGCGGCGGGGTCGGTGTCCGCGGTGTCGACCCGCAGGAAGGCCCCGTCGGCGGTGCGGACGGCGAGGCCCTGCCCGGGGGCGGTGACAAGGGTGACGCCGGGGGCGAGCTGCGGGGCGCTGGCCACGGGGAACTCCTGTGCCTGGTTGGGGGGGAGGGAGGGGAACCCCCGGTCGGTGGCGCGGACGGGCGCTGCCGGCCGGGGGCGGTGCGGGCCGGCCTGGGCGATGACCCGGGCCGGCCCGCTCGGAGGGTGTTACTCGTTGCCGTCGGTGTCGGCGGCGGCCTGCTCGTCGAAGGGGTTCTCGACGAGGGCGTTGGAGTGGGTGGCGGACAGGTGGGCGAGCTGGCCCTGCTCGGCGATCGGGGTGAACACCTTGTTCTGGTCCATGAGTTGGTCCTCCGTCGGTTCGGATGGTTCCGCTGCTGCGGATTCGCGCGGCGGTCGCCGTGCGTCGTGAGAGACTCTAGTGAAAATGATTGTCATCTTCAATGCCTGGTGGATCAGGCAGAGGGTGATCCGGGTAACACACCGGCCAGCCGCCCTCCGGATCGCGCCCCACTCGCCCCACCACGCCCAGGGCTTCGGCGAGCAGACGGGGGGTCACCACCTCATCCGGCGGTCCGTCGGCGACCAGCCGGCCGTCCCGCAGGGCGACGATCCGGTCGGCGAACCGGGCGGCGTGGCCGATGTCATGGAGGACCATGACCACGGTGAGGTCGCGTTCGGCGCGCAGCCGCACCACCGTCGACAGAACCTCCAGCTGGTGGCGGAGGTCGAGATAGGTGGTCGGTTCGTCCAGCAGCAGCACCCGGGTGTCCTGCGCCAGGACCATCGCCAGGCGCACCCGCTGGCGTTCGCCGCCCGACAGGGCGTCCACCGGCCGCTCGGCCCAGTGCGCCACGCCCGCGTCGGCCATCGCCCGGGCACACACCGGATCGTCGGCCTCGCGGAGCATGCCGAGTGGTCCGCGTACCGCGTACCGGCCCTGGCGCACCAGCTGCCGCACCGTCATCCCGGGCACGGCCGGGGCCGACTGGTGGAGCAGGGCGATCCGGCGGGCGGTGGCCCGGCGGGAGAGCCCGGCGACCGGGTCCCCGTCCAGCAGCACCCGCCCGGCGGTGGGTTTCAGCAGTCCGGCGCAGAGCCGCAGCAGGGTGCTCTTGCCGCAGCCGTTGAGGCCGACGAGGGCGAGGAGTTCGCCGGGGCGGACGGTGAGGTCCACCCCGCGCAGCACCGGGCGGCCGGGGTAGCCGAAGCAGAGCCCCTCGGTGCGGATGCCGCCGCCGGGCGGGGCCTGGGGCGTGCCGGAGGCGGTCTGGTCGGTCGGTGCGGTGGTCATGGCGTCCTCCCGCCGGGGGGCGGATCGGGTACGGGGCGGGCGGGGGTGGATGGGGTGCGGGCGGGGGCTCATGGGTCGAGTCCCCTCCCCCGGTGGGCGACGGCGAGCAGCAGCAGGGCGCCCACGCCGGTGGTGACCGCGCCGGTGGGCACGGTCAGCCGGTCGGCGTCCAGGGCCCCGGCGGCCAGCCGGGAGAGCCACTGCGCTGCCGCGTCCGCCCAGCCGACGGCGGCCGCGCCGAGCAGGGCGGCGCCGGGCAGCGCGGTGCGCAGATCGGCGCCGAACAGCGCGAAGGCGAGGTGCGGGACGAGCAGCCCGACGAAGCCCAGCGCGCCTACGGCCGGGACGGCCCCGGCGGTGAGCGCCACCGCGCAGACCAGGGCGGCGGCGCGGGCGCGGCCGGTGGCCAGCCCTGCCGCGGCGGCTTGCTCCTCGCCGCAGCGCAGCAGGGTGAGCGGACCGGCGAGCAGCCATGCGGCGATCGCCCAGGCCAGGGCCCAGGGCCAGAGCAGCTGCCAGTGGGTCCAGACCCGGCCCTCGGTGGAGCCGACCAGCCACTGCACCACGCTGCCCAGTTCTCCGGGGGCGACCAACAGCACCACGGCCGTCAGTCCGGAGAGCACCGCGGAGGTGAGGACGCCGTGCACGGCGGTACGGGCCGGGTCGGAGCGTTCCCGTCCGGCCAGCGCCCAGAGCAGGGCGGCGCCCGCGAAGCCGCCGGCGCAGGCGGCGGCCACCACGGCGGCGGGGTGCTCCCAGCCGGCCAGTCCGAGTCCGGTGGCGGTGACCGCGCCGAGCACCGCGCCGGGGGTGACCCCGGTGACCTCGGGTCCGGCCAGCGGATTGCGCAGCGCGGCCTGGAGCACGGTCCCGGCGAGGCCGAGGGCGGCGCCTGCCCCGGCGGCCACCAGGGCGCGGGGCAGCCGGAGTTGGAGCAGGACATGGCGGGCGGTGGCGTCACCGCCGCCGCGCAGCACCTGCCAGACGTCGGCCGGGGCGAGGGCCCGCCCGGCGGTGAGCCCGGCGACCGCGGCCGCCGCCACGAGCACGGCGAGGGTTGCCAGAAGGGCCGGGGCGGGGAGCGTACGGGCGCGGGCGGCGGCCGCGGCGAGTGGTGCGGCGCTCATCGGGCTGCCCCCTCGCTCCGGCGCCGTCCGCCGAGCAGCAGGGCGCCGGCCGGGACGCCGAGCAGCGCGGTCCAGGCGCCGACCGGGGTCTCCACCGGGGCCAGGGCGAGCCGGGCGGGCAGGTCGGCCAGGAGCACGGTGGCCGCGCCGAGCGCCGCCGACCAGGGCAGCCAGCCGACCGCGGTGGCATCGGGCCGCAGCCGCCGCGCCAGGTGCGGGGCCAGGAAGCCGACCCAGGCGACCGGCCCGCAGACCGCGACCACCGGGGCGATCAGCAGCGCGGCGAGCGCCAGGGCGGCGAGCCGGGCGCGGCGGACCCTGACCCCGAGGGCGCGGGCGTCGTCGTCGCCGAGGCGGAGCACCGAGAGCACCGGTGCGCACAGCAGCAGGGCGGGTAGGCAGACCACCAGCCAGGGGGTGAGGCCGGTGACGTCGTCCCAGGTGCGGGCGGAGAGGCTGCCCAGCAGGTAGCGGTAGACCAGCTGGAGGTCGAGCTGGTCGGCGAGGACCATCAGCACCAGCAGCGCGGACTGGAGGGCGGCGGTGACCGCGGCGCCGGTGAGCAGCACCGCGGAGGGTGAGCGGCCGAGGCCGCCGGCGAGCAGGGTGAGCGCACCGCCGAGGACAGCCCCGGCGAGGGCGAGCAGGGGTTCGACGGCGGCCGGCAGGGAGAGGGCCAGCACTAGGGGGGCGGCGACACCGAGCGCGGCACCGGAGGAGACGCCGAGCAGTTCGGGCACGGCCAGCGGGTTGCGCAGCGCCTCCTGGAGGACGAGCCCGGCCGCCCCCAGGCAGGCCCCGGCGACCAGGGCCAGCACCAGCCTGGGGAGCCGCAGTTCGGTGACGACGACCCCGGCGAGGTCGTCACCGCCGAGCGCGGCGGGGAGCCGGCCCGGCGGGACGAACGGGGTGCCGAGGGTGAGGGTCGCGAGGGCGGCGGCGGGCAGCAGGACGGCAAGGGCCAGGAGAAGGGTGCGCTGCCGCACGGCGACGGGGACGCGCTGCCGTACCCCGGCGGGCACGCCGCCCTGCCGTACCCCGGCGGGCACGCCGCCCTGCCGTACGCCGGTGGGGACGCCCTGCTGGGGCGCGGCGGGGGTCTGTCCCTGGGTCGCAACGGGGAGGCGCCGCCTGAGGGTCACCGGGCTCGCGGCGGAGGCGCGCTCCCGTAGCGCACCACGGGCACGCCCCGGCAGCGCATCGCGGGCGCGCTCCCTCGGCCCAGCGAGGACGCCCTCGCTCGGCTCCTCGCGGGCGCGCTCCCCCAGCGCATCGCGGGCGCGCTCTGCCGACTCGGCGCGGGCGCTGACGCTTGCCTCCTCGCGGGTGCCTTCGCTCGGCTCCTCGCGGACGCGCTCCCCCAGCGCACCACGGGCGCGCTCTGCCGACTCGGCGCGGGCGCTGTCGCTCGCTTCAGCGCAGGCACCTTGGCTCGCCACCTCGCGGGCGCTGCCGCTCGGCTCATCGCGGGCGCGCTCCCCCAGCGCACCACGGGCGCGTTCGCTCAACCCGGCGCGGGCGCTGTCGCTCGCCTCATCACGGGTGCCTTCGCTCGGCTCAGCGCAGGCACCGTGGTTCGCCGCCTCGCAGGCGATGTCGCTCGGCTCATCGCGGGCGCGTTCCCCCAGCCCATCAAGGGCGCGTTCTCCCGACCCGACGTGGGCGCGCTTCGTCCCCGTAGCGCGGGTACGCCACCTCATCGGAGTGCGGCCCGGGCCTCGTCGAGGACGATGCCGAGCGAGCGGGTGCCGCGGCCCTTGGCCCACACCTCGGGGTCGACCTCGACGACCTTGCCGTTCTTCACGGCGGGGATGCGCTTCCACAGCGGGTTGGCGGCCAGCTTGTCGGAGAGCCGCTCACCGGGCTTGGCGGGGCCGCCGAAGGAGAGGGTCTCCACGAAGAGCACGTCCACGTCCCGGGCGAGGATCTCCTCCATGGCGTAGGAGCCGTCCACGCCCCGGCTCTCCCAGGGGTAGTGGGCGACCTTGGGCAGCAGGCCGGCGGCCACGTCGTTGCCGGGAGTGGCGACGCCGAAGTTCTCGTCGCTGCCGAACATCACCAGCGCGGTCTGGTCACTGCGCTCCGCCTCGGCGGCGGCCAGCTTCTCGCGGAAGGCCTTCTCGGCCCGTTCGCCCTCTCGGGTGCGACCGGTGAGCGCGGCCAGGTCGCGCAGATAGCCGACGCTGTCCTGCCACTTCGCGGGCTGCACCGGCCAGAAGGTGGTGGCGCCCCGGAGAGCGGGAGCGAGCTTGCCGTGGGTGTCCTCCAGTCCGATGACCAGGTCCGGCGTGAAGCCGACGATCGCCTCGGCCTCGGGGCTGAGGAAACCGCCGGGGACGGTGGGGACGGCGGCCGCCTTCCTCGGGCCGAGGAACTTCTCGTGGGCCAGCAACCGGGAGTTGGTGGCGGTGGGCGTCATACCCAGCTCGGCGAGCATGTCGTCGCAGAGGGCCACCAGGCAGACGATCCGCCGGGGCGGCTGCTTGGTGGTGACGGTGGTGCCCCGGGAGTCGGTGATGGTGCGGGCCGCCTTGATGGGCTTGACCTCGGTGCCGGTACGGGCGGTGGTTCCGGCGGGCTTGCCGTCGGCGGCACCGGTGTCGGCGGCGGTGCCGCAGCCGGCCAGGGTCGAGGCGATGACGGCGCTCAGCGCCAACCGTCGTAGGGCGTACAGGGTGGTGCGGGACATGTCACTCCAGGGATGCGGCCCGGCGGTCGGGCCGGGGTGGTGAGGGGCAGCGCGGTGCGGGCGCCGGCAGTGGCAGCGGCGACGGCCGGGGGCATGCCCCGACAGAACGATGCCACATGATAATCATTACCAACAAGCCCCTACCCACCCACCTTGGAGGCCCGTGATGGCCACATCCCTGCCCCCGCGCCTGCTGGTCGCCGATCAGGTGGCCGACACCCTCACCGTGCTCAACCTCCCTGACGGCAGCGAGAGTTCGGCGCTGCACGGCCGCCATCTCGCCGAGCACGCCGGTTTCCTGGCGCTGCCCGGCGGCCGGGTGGCCTTCGTCGACGACCGGGCGGGTGAGCTGCTGGTGCTGGACCCCTACGGCCCGGACCGGGACCGGCCGCTGGTGGCGGCGGCCGTGCCGGTGGCCGTGCCCGCCGAGCATCTGGCCGCCGATCCCACCGGGCGGCGGCTCGCGGTCACCACCGGGCTCGGCCGCAACGAGGAGCCGTGGTCCGATCTGCTGACCGCCGTGGACCTCGGCGCACCGGAAGGCCCGGAGGCGGTACGGATACGCACCCGCACCGGCGAGCCGGGGGTCACCGTCACCGGCGGCGCCGACCCGCTGGTGGTGCTGCGCCACCGCGAGCCGGGGCGGTTCGCCGCGTACCGGCACCGCACGCTGATGGCCGCCGCCCCGGCCTGCCCCCGGACCGAGCCGGACGCCGACCTCGCCCTGCCCGACGACGACGGGCACGGCGACGCCCATGACCCGGTCACCGGGCGGCTGTTCGCGGCGGCCGGCTCCGGGGTGCACCGACTCGCCTACGGTGAAGGGCGGTTGACGGCCGAGGAGGCGCTGCCCTGGGGCGGTCCGGGGCGCGGCTACTACCTTCGGCTCGACCCGGTGCGGCGGACGCTGTGGTCCTGCGTGCGCGGCGGGCCCGCCGATCCCGGGCGGTGGCCGGAGTGGAGCAACGACGCCTGGTGGTACGGGCTGGACTCCGGCCGCTCCGGCCGCGTACCGCTCGGCCCGGGCCTGGTGTTCCGGCTGGCGGTGACCGCCCGGCACACCGCCTTCGCCCGGGTCCATCCGGACGGCGACGAGCTGGTGCTGCTCGCCGTGGACTCCCCCGGCGGCCCCCGGGTGTCCGCGCGGGTGGGGCTGGCGCCGATGGCGGGCGCCCCGAGGGCCGGAGGCAGCCCCTGGGACGGGGTGGAGCGGCGGGCGATCGCCGCCTCCCCGGCCGGTTCGCTGGTCGCCGTCAGCCGCGGCGGCCATGGGCAGGTCGAGCTGGTGGACGCCGAGCGTCCGGAGTGGCGCCGCACCCTCACCGTACCCACGCCCCTGCACGAGGGCGGCCATCTGGCGCTGGTCCACCCCGACGACCCGGCCGCCGGGGATCCGGTGGGGCGGTGAGCGGGGGGCACAGTGAGCGCCGAGGGACAGCATGGGGGTCGGGGAAAGGCATAGGGGTTGAGTGAGGGGGGTGGCGAGGACTCGCCACGCTCGCACCTCCCCTCCCCGCGACCCCGCGCTCCGAGCCGAGGCAGCCGCCGGGTCGGCCATGGCGGGTCCACCCGCCTGGCCCCTCACGGCGACGAACGACCGGCCAGCCGGGGTGTCGCGGCGGCGAGAGGTCGCCATGTCAGGCGCCGGCCCGTGTGGCGCCTCTGGGCGGAGGGCCGCCGCGGGTGGGGTGCTCCCGGCCCCGGAGGGCGTTGTGCAACTTGTTGCATAAGCGGGTCGGCTCGGCGACACTGGGGCGCGACGAACCGCCCGAGGAGGCTCCGTGAACCCGACCCCGTCCCCGTATCCGCATCTGCTCAGTCCGCTCGACCTCGGGTTCACCACCCTGCCCAACCGGGTGCTGATGGGTTCCATGCACGTCGGCCTGGAGGAGGCGGAGGACGGCTTCGCCCGGATGGCCGCCTTCTACGCCGAGCGGGCCCGCGGCGGGGTGGGGCTGATCGTGACCGGGGGTATCGCACCCAACGCGGAGGGGCGGCCGTACGAGGGCGGGGCAAAGCTGACCACGCCGGAGGAGGCCGAGCGCCACCGCGAGGTGACCGATGCGGTGCACGCGGCGGGCGGGCGGATCGCGATGCAGATCCTGCACTTCGGGCGGTACGCCTACCACCGCGAGCTGGTCGCGCCCAGCGCGCTCCAGGCGCCGATCAGCCCGTTCGTCCCGCATGAGCTGACCGACGAGCAGGTCGAGCGGACCGTCGAGGACTATGTGCGGGCGGCGGAGCTGGCGCGGTCGGCCGGCTACGACGGGGTCGAGATCATGGGCTCCGAGGGCTATCTGATCAACGAGTTCATCGCGGCGGCGACCAATCGGCGCACCGACCGCTGGGGCGGCTGCTACGAGAACCGCACGCGCTTCCCGCTGGAGATCGTCCGCCACACCCGGGAGCGGGTGGGGCCGGACTTCATCATCGTCTACCGGCTGTCCATGCTGGACCTGGTGCCGGGCGGCTCCTCGCTGGAGGAGGTCGTCGCCCTCGCCAAGGAGGTGGAGGCGGCCGGCGCCACGCTGATCAACACCGGGATCGGCTGGCACGAGGCCCGGATCCCCACCATCGCCACCTCCGTCCCGCGAGCCGCCTACACCTGGGTGACCCAGCGGCTGATGGGCGCGGTGTCGGTGCCGCTGATCACCTCCAACCGGATCAACACCCCCGAGGTCGCCGAGCGGGTGCTCGCCGAGGGGCGGGCGGACATGGTCTCGATGGCCCGGCCGTTCCTCGCCGACCCGGCGTTCGTCGCCAAGGCCGCCGAGGGCCGGCCGGAGACCATCAACACCTGCATCGGCTGCAACCAGGCCTGCCTGGACCACACCTTCAGCGGCAGGATCACCTCCTGCCTGGTCAACCCGCGCGCCTGCCACGAGACCGAGTTGGTCCTCTCCCCCACCCGGCTGCGCAAGCGGGTCGCGGTGGTCGGCGCGGGCCCGGCCGGGCTGGCCTGCTCGGTCGCCGCGGCCGAACGCGGCCATCAGGTCACCCTGTTCGACGCGGCCGAGGAGATCGGCGGGCAGCTGAACACCGCCCGGCGGATCCCCGGCAAGGAGGAGTTCGACGAGACCCTGCGCTACTTCCGCGCCCAGCTCGACCTGCGCGGGGTGGAGGTGCGGCTCGGTACGTACGTCACGGCCGAGGCGCTCGGGGACTTCGACGAGGTCGTGGTGGCCACCGGGGTCACCCCGCGGGTGCCGGAGATCGACGGTGTCGGCCACCGCAGTGTGATCGGCTACCGGGACGCGCTGCACGGCACCGCGCCGGTGGGCGAGCGGGTGGCGGTCCTCGGGGCGGGCGGCATCGGCTTCGACGTGGCCGAGTACCTCACCGACGGCGGTGAGGGCGCCGGGCGGGACGCGGAGACCTACTTCCGGCAGTGGGGCGTGGACACCGGCTACGCCGAACGCGGCGGACTGCGTACCCCCGAACGGCCCACTCCCCCGCGCGAGGTGCATCTGCTCCAGCGCAAGACGTCCAAGGTGGGCGCCGGGCTCGGCAAGACCACCGGCTGGATCCACCGCACGGAGCTGAGGCACCGGGGCGTCACCATGGTCGCCGGGGCGGTGTACGAGCGGATCGACGACGAGGGGCTGCACCTGACCGTGGACGGCGAGCGCCGGGTGCTGCCGGTGGACACGGTGGTGCTGTGCACCGGCCAGGAGCCGCGCCGCGAGCTGTACGACGAGCTGGTGGCCGCCGGGGTGGAGGCGCACCTGATCGGCGGCGCCGATGTGGCGGCCGAGCTGGACGCCAAGCGCGCCATCGACCAGGGCACCCGGCTGGCGGCGCGGCTGTGAGCGGCCGGCGCCGTCCCTAGGATGCGGTCATGTCGCTGCCGCACGCCATCCTCACCGCCCTGTTGGAGAAGCCCTCGTCCGGGCTGGAGCTGACCCGCCGCTTCGACCGGTCGATCGGTTACTTCTGGTCCGCCACCCATCAGCAGATCTACCGGGAGCTGGGGAAGCTGGAGGAGGCCGGGCAGATCCGGGCGCTGCGGTCCGCGGAGCCGGCCAGGGGCGGGAAGAAGGAGTACGAGGTGCTGCCGGCCGGCCGGGCCGAGCTGGCGGAGTGGGTGGGCCGCAGCGAGGAGCCCAAGCCGATCCGGGACGCGCTGCTGCTGCGGCTGCGGGCCGCGGCGGTGGCGGGCCCGGACGCGGTCGCCGGGATCGAGAAGGAGCTGGGCCGCCATCTGGCCCTGCACGAGGCGCAGCTGGCCGAGTACCTGGACATGGAGCGGCGCCAGTTCGGCCCGGACCAGGACAGCGAGGCGGACCGCCTGCGCTATCTGGTGCTGCGCGGCGGGATCGAGCTGGAGCGGTTCTGGACCGGCTGGCTGACGGAGGCACTGGCGACGCTGCGGACCCGTTGAGCCGCGTGGGTGACGGACGGGGACCTGGGCCGGTGGCGGTCCTCCCGAGGGCGAAGCCCCATGGGCCGGTGGCCCGCCCTACCGGTGCGGGGCCCCGTGGGCTGGGGTCCCGCACCGGTAGGTCGTAAGGCCGGAGGGGTGGGTCAGGGGCGCATGACGATCTTGACGGCGCCGTCCGCCGTCTCCTGGAAGGTCTTGTACGCCTCGGCGCCCTCGGCGAGGGGGACGTGGTGCGTGGCGAAGCCGTCGACGCCGAGGGGGTCCTCGTCCACCAGGAGCGGCAGGATGTCGTCCACCCAGCGGCGGACGTTGGCCTGGCCCATGCGGAGTTGGACCTGCTTGTCGAAGAGGGTGAGCAGGGGCAGCGGGTCGGCGGCCCCGCCGTAGACGCCGGAGAGCGAGATGGTGCCGCCGCGGCGGACCAGTTCGATGGCGAGCAGCAGGGCGGCGAGCCGGTCGGTGCCGGCCTTCTGGAAGAGCTTGGCCGCCCAGGCCTGCGGCAGCAGTCCGGCCGCCTGCTGGCCGAGGCGGGCGGCGGGGCTGCCGTGCGCCTCGGTGCCCACGGCGTCGATGACCGCGTCCGGCCCGCGTCCGCCGGTGCGGTCGCGGATGGCCTCGATGAGCTCCTCCTGCTTGTCGAAGCCGTTCAGGTCGAAGGTGTCCACCCCGCGCCCCCGGGCCCGCAGCAGCCGCTCGGGCACCAGGTCGACCCCGAAGACCTTCTCGGCACCTTGGTGCAGGGCGACCCGGCAGGCCATGTCGCCGATCGGGCCGAGGCCCAGTACGGCGACGGTGCCGCCGGGCGGGATCGCGGCGTACTGGACGGCCTGCCAGGCGGTGGGCAGCACGTCGGAGAGGTAGAGGAAGCGGTCGTCGGCCGGGCCCTCGGGGACCTTGATGGGGCCGAACTGGGCCTGCGGGACGCGCAGGTACTCGGCCTGGCCGCCCGGGACCGCCCCGTACAGCCGGGAGTAGCCGAACAGCGCGGCGCCCATCCCCTCGTCGCGCACCTGGGTGGTCTCGCACTGGGTGGGCAGCCCCGAGGAGCACATCCAGCAGTGCCCGCAGGCGATCTGGAAGGGCACCACCACCCGGTCGCCCACCTTGAGGTCCCCCGCCTCCGGGCCGACCTCCTCCACGATGCCCATCGGCTCGTGGCCGAGGACGTCGCCCGGGGTCATGAACGGGCCGAACACCTCGTACAGGTGCAGATCCGATCCGCACAGCCCGGTCGAGGTCACCCGGATGACCGCGTCCGTGGGCTGCTCGATCCGCGGGTCGGGCACGGTCTCCACCCGTACGTCCCTCTTGCCCTGCCAGGTCACGGCCCTCATCGTCTTCGTCCCTTCGCCGGTTGCCCGCATCACGCGTGCGAGAGGCGACGAGTACCCAGGGCGGGGCCGGACGAACAACCGAAGCGCGGTACGCCGGGCGGGCGTTTCGGCCAGAATCGCCGGACCCCTCTTCCCTAGAGGTTTAGACCAATGGTAGGAACGGGTCACCCACACGGCAGGCTCGGCTACGCTGAGCTAAGGACATTGAGGGTTGAACCAATGGCTGAGTCCCGCGTCTCCACGCCGCTTCCGCTCTATCTCCGGGTCGCCGCCTCGCTTCGGGACGACCTGGCCCACCGGCGGATAACCCCGGGGGCCCGGCTGCCGTCGGAGCGCTCGCTGGCGAACCGCTTCCGGGTGAACCGGCAGACCGTGCGCAGCGCACTGCAACTGCTGCGGCAGGAGGGCCTGGTGGCCACCGAGCGGCGGGGCACCTTCGCCGCCGCGGGACCGGCGGACCCCTCCGGCGGCCGGGTGCTCGTACCGGCGGGGGCCGGGATCACCGGACCGGCCGGGACGGCGGACTTCCCGTGCGGACCGGTCACCGCGTCGCTGGACGCGGTGACCGGGATCTGCTGGGAGCCGGTGCCGGCCGGGCCCGCCGGACGGCTGGGGCTGGCGGCCGGCGAGCCGTCGCTGGTGCACCGCTACCGGGTGCCGGGCCCCCGGGGCGCGGTCCTCCAGGAGGCGCTGACCCGCTTCTCCCGCCATGCGCTGGCCGAGGTGCCCGAGCTGGCCCGGCTGCGGCGGACGGCGGACCGCCCCGCCGATCCGGACCTGCGTCCGCTGTACCGGTGGATGCGGCGGGCCGGGCTGCGGCTGACCCGGCGGGAGTCGATCGGGGTGGACACCGGCATCCGCACCGGTATCGGCGCCGGTGCCTTCCTTTCGGTCCACCGGGAGGTACGCGACCAGCACGGCCATGTGCTGGAGCTGACCGATCTCCGGTTCGCGCCGGACCACGCGGGCCTGACCTACGAGTTCACCGGCTGAGCCGCCCCCGGGACCCGGGGGCGGCGGGGGTCAGACGATGCCCTCGGATATCTCCGCCTGCTCCCGGGCGGAGCCGTACGCGGTGGCGGTGGGCACGCCGTAGGAGCGGCGGGCCACGTACCACCAGACACTGGCCAGGACCAGGACGACGGCCAGCGCGATCACCGCGTAGTTCATCGAGTCCACGGTGACCGGTGACTTCTGCGGCAGGCAGAACAGCACGGTGACGAAGGCGACCCAGACCACCGCGATCCAGCCGATCGGCTTGCTCCAGCGGCCCAGGTGCCAGGGGCCGCGCTGGAAGCGGTCGCCGGCGCGCAGCCGCAGGTAGATGGGGATGGCGTAGGCGGGGGTGATCCCGATGACGTTGATCGCGGTGACCGCGCCGTAGGCGGTGGCGGACCAGAGCGAGGGCAGGGCGAGCAGCGCGGGCACGGCGACCGAGAGCCAGACGGCGGCGACCGGGGTCTGGGTGCGGCTGCTGACCTTGCGCCAGACCTTGGAGCCGGGCAGGGCGTTGTCGCGGCTGAAGGCGAAGACCATCCGGCTGGCGGCGGCCGTCTCGGCGTTGCCGCAGAACAACTGGGCGACGATGACGACCAGCAGCAGGGCGCTGGCGGAGCCGTCGCCGAGCGCGTCGATGAGGATCTGGGCGGGCGGCACCCCGGTGGCGCTGTTCTGGGTGCCGGCGTAGTCCTGGATGGCGAAGGTCAGTCCGGCGAGCAGGGCGAAGCCGGCGATCCAGGAGACCCAGATGGCGCGGACGATGCCCTTGGCGGCCGCCACCGAGGCGTTGGAAGTCTCCTCGGAGAGGTGGGCGGAGGCGTCGTAGCCGCAGAAGGTGTACTGGGCCAGCAGCAGGCCGACGGCGGCCACGTAGAACGGGTTGGCCCAGCCGGTGTCGTTGACGAACTCGGTGAAGACGAAGCTCGCCGACTGGTGGTGGTCGGGGACGACGGCGAGCGCGCCGACGATCACGGCGACACCGGCCAGGTGCCACCAGACGCTGATCGAGTTGAGCAGGCTGACCAGCCGGACGCCGAAGAGGTTCAGCACGGCGTGCACCAGCAGGATGATCAGGAAGATCACGAACGTGGAGCCGGGGGTCGGTTCGAAGCCGAAGCGCAGGTTGAGGAAGGCGCCGGTGAACAGGGCGGCGCCGTAGTCGATGCCGGCGATGGCGCCGAGCAGCCCGAGCAGGTTGAGCCAGCCGGTGTACCAGCCCCAGCGGCGGCCGCCGAGCTTGTCCGCCATGTAGTACAGCGCGCCGGAGGTCGGGTAGGCGCTGGTCACCTCGGCCAGGGCCAGGCCGATGAAGAGCACGAACAGGCCGACGCCGGCCCAGCCCCACATCATGGTGGCCGGGCCGCCGGTGCTCAGGCCGAAGCCGTAGAGGGTCATGCAGCCGGACAGGATGGAGATGACCGAGAAGCTGATGGCGAAGTTGCCGAACCCGCCCATGCGGCGGGCGAGCACCGGCTGGTAGCCGAGCTCTCGGAGCCGCTGCTCCTCGTCCATGGGCGGAGCCTGGGGCTCCGGCCGGGCCGCCTGGATGCGGGACATGGCGCTACCTCCGGGGGTGGTGAGGACGTACGGGGACGGGGGGATGTACGAGGACGGGTGCGGGTGCAGGTGGACGGGCGGGGCGTCAGCCGTCGCGGGCCGCCGACAGGCAGCGGACGCGGGCCCGGGTGAACAGCTCCTCGGCCGCCGCCCGGTCGTCCGGCTCCCGGGTGCGGTACATCCAGGGCTGGGGGGTGTAGTACGGGCCGATGGCCTGGAAGACGGGCCCGGCGGCGGCGAACCGCAGCGCGCCCCACAGGGCGTGGGCCAGATGGTTGAGGTCGGTGAGCGAGCGGGCGGACGGGTCGGCGTACTGGAACCACGCGAGCAGGGCCCGTTCGGCGTCGCGGGCCGCGTCCTCGGCCACCCAGTGCAGGTCGAGGGCGCGTTCCTGGCCGCGTTCGCGGCGGTAGCGCTCGACCCGGGTGTAGAGCGGCAGGGCGTGCAGCGGGGAGCCGGCCGGGGCCGAACCGGCGGCCCACTGGACGAAGTTGACGGCCTCGGAGAGCGCACCGCGCGAGCCCCGGCGGCGGGAGTGCAGGAACTGCAGCATCCGGTGGTAGGCCTCGCGGTTGTAGGCGTCGCGCTTGTCGGCCTCGGCGAGCAGCCCCCAGGGCCCGGGCGGCAGCATCGGCCCGGGCGGGCGGACCCGGTGCTCGGCCATCGCCTGGTCCTCGTCCAGGACGGAGAGCGCCAGCAAGCAGATCCAGGGCACCGGGTCGTCGGGGGCGGTGTGCGTGGCGGTACCGCAGGCCTGCCAGGCGGCCTGCCACAACTCCTGGGTGCGCGGGTGGCGTTCGCGGTGGGCGCGGACCGCGCGCTCGACGGACACGCGGGCCTGCATCACCTGGGCGGCGGTGCTGCCGGGCTGCTCGGTCCGCCAGACCTCGACCAGGTCGGAGCCCGCGGCCACGGCGGCCAGCACCTGGGTGCGCTGGGTCCACGCCGGCCAGTCGGTGGTGGCGGCGAGCAGCTGGGCCATCGACAGCCAGCGTCCGGCCCGGAGGTCCTGCACGGTCGCGCGCAGGGGGCCGTCATGACCGGCCGGATGGTAGACCGGCCGGAAGTCGGGGCCGGGCATCACTCCGTTCCCGTCGGCGGGCAGGCGGATCTCGGTGCGCTGGTCATGGTTCCTCGTGCGGGGCGTACAGGCGTGCGGGCGGGGGGTGTGCCGTGCTGCGGTCGGCGCTCGCGCGAGGCGGCAGGCGTCCGGAACGGACCGCCGGCTACCGGCCGTTGATCGGCGATCACTATAGGGCCGATCGATGGCGCGTTGTGCACTTCCGTTCGACAATTGCCGACATTCGTGCGCGGATTTGAGCGGACACGGCCTGTCGGCTTGCCCGGGCCACCCGGTGAACGGTACGGGCGGATGAACTTCGGATGATCTTCCGTACCGTGGGTGGCACTTGACGGAGGCTCCGGTCTGGACCACTCTTCGAGCGACGATCATGGCCGGAGCGCGGC
This sequence comes from Streptomyces lichenis, assembly GCF_023218175.1. Classification (GTDB taxonomy): domain Bacteria; phylum Actinomycetota; class Actinomycetes; order Streptomycetales; family Streptomycetaceae; genus Streptomyces; species Streptomyces lichenis. The sequence continues at coordinate 22,633 of NZ_JALPTH010000035.1, forward strand.
GGCCGATCATGGCCGCAGTGCGGCCGGCGACCACGGCCGGAGGACCGGCGGGCGGGACGGGAGAGCGATGACGACGGGTCCGGTACTGGCCGTCGACCAGGGCACCTCGGGCACGAAGGCCCTGGTGGTCTGCCCGGAGCGCGGGGTGATCGGCTCCGGCTTCGCTCCGGTGCGGCCCCGCCATCTGCCGGGCGGGCGGGTCGAGGTGGATCCGCGCGAGCTGCTGGACTCGGTGCTGGCGGCCGGACGGGCCGCGCTGGCCGGGGCCGGGGGGCCGGTGGCCGCCGTGGGGCTGGCCAACCAGGGCGAGACGGTGCTCGCCTGGGACCCGGCGACCGGTGAGCCGCTGACCGACGCGATCGTCTGGCAGGACCGGCGCGCCGAGGAGGTGTGCGCCGCGCTGGCTCCGAGGGCCGAGGAGCTGCGTGCGCTGACCGGGCTGCCGCTGGACCCCTACTTCGCCGCGCCCAAGATGACCTGGATCCGCCGGCATCTCACCCGCGAGGGCGTGGTGACCACCAGCGACGCCTGGCTGGTCCACCGGCTCACCGGGGCCTTCGTCACCGACGCGGCCACCGCCGGGCGCACCCAGCTGCTCGATCTGGACACCGCCGCCTGGTCCTCGGCCGCCCTGGACGCCTTCGGACTGGCCGGTGAGCGGCTGCCCGAGGTGGTGGACGGCGCCGGGGCGTTCGGCTACACCGGGGCGTTCGGCGCCGAGGTGCCGCTGACCGGGCTGGTCGTCGACCAGCAGGCGGCGCTGCTCGCCCATGGGGCGCACCGCTCCGGCGAGGCCAAGTGCACCTACGGTACGGGGGCGTTCCTGCTGGCCCACACCGGCTCCACGCCCCTGCGCGGGGACTCGGGGCTGGTCTCCTGTGTGGCCTGGCGGCTGGCCGGCCGGACCCGCTACTGCCTGGACGGCCAGGTGTACACGGCCGCCTCGGCGGTGCGCTGGCTCACCGATCTGGGCGTGCTCTCCGGGGCGGCGGAGCTGGACGCGGTGGGCGGGGCGGTGCCGGACGCCGGCGGGGTGGTGTTCGTCCCCGCGCTGGCCGGGCTGGCGGCGCCCTGGTGGCGGGGCGAGGCCCGCGGCTCGCTCACCGGACTGGGCCTGGACACCGGCGCCGGGCATCTGGTGCGGGCGCTGTGCGAGGGGATCGCCGCGCAGGTGGTGGAGCTGGTCGCGGCGGCCGCCGCCGATCTGGGCGCCCCGCCGGCCGCGCTGCGGGTGGACGGCGGGCTGACCCGCTCGGCGCTGCTGATGCAGACCCAGGCCGATCTGCTGCAACTCCCGGTGGAGGTCGCCGCGTTGCCGGACGCGACCGCGCTGGGGGTCGCCGCGCTGGCCCGGATGGGCCTGGACCCGGGGCTGACCCTGAAGGAGGCGGTCCCCGGGGCCGCCCCCTCGGCCGTCTACGAGCCGCGCATCGGCGCCGCCGAGGCGGCCGAGCGGATGGCCGCCTTCCGCGCCGCCGTCGCCGCACTGCCCGACACCCCGGCGGCCCCCTCCCCCACCGCGCCATGACCTCCGGGGAAGAGCGCGGGGCCGGGATCGCCGGTGAGGGGGGCCGGGCCGGGGTCGCGGGGGACGGATACCGGGCCGGGGTCGCGGAGGATGGGCGCCGGGCCGGGGTCGCGGGTGAAGGGCATAGCCCCCGGGTGGCTGATGAGGGGTGCCCTCCTAGCGCCGCCGGGGACGGCCGCCGGGCTGCGGCCCTCAACGAAGGGCACCGCCTCGGGGCCGCCGAAGACGACCGCCGGGACGGGCCCCCAGGCCAAGGGCACCGTTCAGGGGTGGCCGGTGAGGGGCGCCGGTCTGGCGTCGGCGGGGAAGGGCGCCGGCCTGGGAGCCCCGGCGACGGGCACCGCCCAGGGACAGCCGAGGTAGGGCACCGTCCTGGGGGCGTGACCCGGCGGGGTTCGCTTCCGGCCGCCGGGGTGGACGGTGGTGGCGGAGAGCCGTATGACGTGGTCGTGGTGGGCGCCGGGGTGGTGGGCGCGGCCATCGCCCGCGAGCTGGCCCGCCACCCGCTCCGTATCGCCGTGCTGGACGCGGCCGAGGACGTCGGTGAAGGCTCCTCCAAGGCCAACACCGCGATTCTGCACACCGGTTTCGACGCGGTGCCGGGCACCCTGGAGGCCCGGCTGGTACGCGAGGGGCACCGGCTGCTCACGGCGTACGCGGCCGAGACCGGCATCCCCGTCGAACCGGTCGGCGCGCTGCTGGTCGCCTGGGACGGCACCCAGCTGGCCGCGCTGCCCGCACTGGCGGCCAAGGCCGAGGCCAACGGCCACCGCACCACCCGGCTCATCGACGCCGACGAGCTGTACACCCGCGAACCGCATCTGGGACCGGGTGCCCTGGGGGCGCTGGAGGTCCCCGGGGAGAGCCTGATCTGCCCCTGGACCACCGTGCTCGCCTACGCCGTCCAGGCCGTACGCGCCGGCGTGGACCTGCATCTGAACTGCCGGCTGGAGGGTGTCACGGAGGACGTCTCCGGAACCGGTACGGTCCATGAACTGCTCAGCAGCCGTGGCCGGTTGCGGACCCGGTATCTGGTGAACGCGGCCGGGCTGTACACCGACGAGGTGGACCGGCTCCTCGGCTACCGGGACTTCACGGTCACCCCCCGACGCGGCCAGTTGCTGGTCTTCGACGCCTTCGCCCGCTCGCTGGTGCGGCACATCCTGCTGCCGGTGCCCACCGCGCTGGGCAAGGGGGTGCTGGTCGCACCGACCGTGCACGGCAAGGTGCTGCTCGGCCCGACCGCCGAGGACCTGGACCCGTCCGAGAAGACGGCGACCGGGTCGACGCAGGAAGGCACGGCCCGGCTGCGCGAGCAGGGTGCGCGCATCCTGCCGGAGCTGGTGGCCGAGGAGGTCACCGCCGTCTACGCGGGGCTCCGCGCGGCCACCGGGCAGGAGGACTACCGGATCACCGCCCACCCGGGGCGGCGCTGTGTCACGGTGGGCGGGATCCGCTCCACCGGGCTGACCGCCTCCCTGGCGATCGCCCGCCATGTGGCCGGGCTGCTGGCGGACACCGGGCTGGACCTGGATCCGGGCGCGGTGCGGCCGCTGCCGCCGGTGCGGATGCCCAACCTCGGTGAGGCCTTCCCCAGGCCGTACGCGGACGCTCGACTGATCGCCGCGGACCCGGCGTACGGGACGGTGGTCTGCCACTGCGAACGGGTGACCCTCGGCGAGATCCGCGACGCGCTCGCCTCCGAACTGCCGCCCGTCTCACCGGGCGGGCTGCTCCGGCGCACCCGGGCGCTCGCCGGCCGCTGCCAGGGCTTCGCCTGCGGGGCGGCCGTCCGGGCGCTGCTGGAAGGGGCGGCCCGGTGAGGCGGGAGCGGACGGTGGATGTGCTGGTGGTCGGCGCCGGGCCCGCGGGGCTGGCCGCGGCGGCCGGGCTGGCCTCGGCGGGGGCGGGTGCGGTGGAGGTGCTGGAGCGGGAGTCCGCGCCCGGCGGCGCCCTGCGGTATCTGCGCTCCCCCGGTCCGGGGCTGCCGCTCGGCGGCCCGGGGTACGCCCGGTGGCTGACCACGGCCGCGCTACGCGCCGGGGCGGTGCTGCGGACCGGGGTGTCCGCCACCGGTTGGGCGGACCTCCCCGACACGGGAGCGGGTCCGGGGCCGGGGGCGGTGGAGACGACCGGGCCGGGCGGACTGGAGCGGATCACCGCCCGGGCGGTGGTGCTGGCGACCGGGGCGCGGGAGCGTCCGCGCAGCGCCCGGCTGGTGCCCGGGACCCGGCCGGCCGGGGTGCTGACCACCGGTGAACTGCTCCGTTCTGTCGAGTTGTTCGGGCAGCGGGTGGGTGAGCGGGCGGTGGTGGTGGGCGGCGGCCCGGTGGCGCGGCGGGCGGTCCTGGCACTGCGCCGCTCGGGTACGGAGGTCGCCGCGGTGGTCGCGGAGGAGGCGGTCGGCGGGTGGCGGCGGTCCGCCGGGGGCCTCGGCGGGCCGGTGCCGCTGCTGCGCGGGGCGCGGGTCACCGGACTGGCCGGGCGGGGGCGGCTCAGCGGGGTCGCGGTGGCCGGCCCGGACGGGCGTACGGCGGTGCTGGGCTGCGACACGGTGGTGTTCACCGGGGACTGGGTGCCGGACCAGGTGCTCGCCCGGTACGGCGGGGTGGTGCTGGACCCGGGCACCGGCGGCCCGGCCGTGGACGCAGGTTTCCGTACCAGCGCACCGGGGGTGTTCGCGGTGGGCAACACCCTGCACGCGGTGGAGCGCGCGCCGAGTGCCGCCGCGGAGGGCCGGGCGGTGGCCGGGCCGGTGCTGGACTTCCTGCGCGGGGGCGGGCCCTGGCCCGCCGGCCCGGTGCCGGTCCGGGTGGCCGGGCCGCTGCGCTGGGCGGTGCCCAACCTGCTGGTGCCGGGTGCCGCCGCGCCGGACGCGGTACGGCTGAGGGCGCTGCGGCCGCTGCCCCGGCCGGTGGTGGTGGAGGTCCGCCAGGACGGGCGGCTGCTCGCCCGCCACCGGCTGCGCTCGCCCCTCGGGCCGGACCGCTCAGCGTCGCTGCCCGGCGGATGGGTGGACCGGGTGGACCCGGCGGGCGGGCCGGTGCGGATCGCCGTCCGCTGAGTTCCGCGGTCGGAGCGGGGCGCGTCAGTGTACGGGGTCGAGTCCGGCGGCCCGGGCGGCGGTGCGCAGCACCTCGCGGAGCATCTCCGGGGTGAGCCGGCCGGTGAAGGTGTTGCGCTGGCTGACGTGGTAGCAGCCGAACAGCTCCAGCGAAGGGCCGCCGTCGGCCGCCGCCAGGACCGTCCGGGCACCATGGGCGAAGACCGGGCGGGGACGGGGCACCACCCAGCCCGCCTCGGCGAGCGCGGGCAGCACCGCCTGCCAGCCGAAGGCGCCGAGCACCACCAGCGCGCGGGCGGTGGGCCGCAGCAGGGTCAGCTCGCGGACCAGCCAGGAGCGGCAGGTGTCCCGCTCCGCCGGTGTCGGCTTGTTGGCGGGCGGCGCGCAGTGGACCGGTGCGGTGACCCGGGTCCCGTACAGTTCGAGCCCGTCGTCCGGGCGGACGGCCTCGGCCTGGCTGGCCAGCCCGATGTCGTGCAGCGCGGCGAACAACACGTCGCCGGAACGGTCGCCGGTGAACATCCGCCCGGTGCGGTTGCCGCCGTGGGCGGCCGGGGCGAGCCCCACCAGCAGCAGCGCGGCGTCCTCGGGGCCGAAGCCGGGGACGGGCCGGGCCCAGTAGTCCCAGCCCGTGTAGGCGCGCCGCCCCTCCCGGCCCACCCGCTCCCGCCACTCCACGAGCCGGGGGCAGGCCCGGCAGTCGGCGACCAGACCGTCCAGGTCGGGCACCGAGGCCGCGGTGGGCGCCGCCAGCGCCGGATGTCGGGGATCGTCGGTGCGGTCCTCCGGCGCGCCGGGCGGCGGGGTCGGGGGCGGTACGGGCATGGGCGGCGGGTCTCCCTTCGGGTGGCGGGCGCGGGTATGCGCCTGCCCGGTCCTTGGGCGCCCACGCGGGCGGGCCCGGTCCGGGTGCGGCATGCTCGACCGCATGACGGCGAAGCGAAGCGCGGGCCTGCTGCTGTTCCGTACCCCGCCGGGCGGGGGCCTCCAGGTGCTCATCGCCCATATGGGCGGACCGTTCTGGGCCTCCCGGGACGAGGGCGCCTGGTCGGTGCCGAAGGGCGAGTACGAGGAGGACGAGCCGCCCGAGGACGCGGCCCGCCGGGAGTTCACCGAGGAGCTGGGGTTGCCCGTGCCGGCCGGGGAGACGGTGCCCCTGGGGTCGGTCCGGCAGTCGGGCGGCAAGGTGGTGACGGTGTGGGCCCTGGAGGGCGACCTCGATCCGGCCGAGGTGGTGCCGGGTGTCTTCACCATGGAGTGGCCGCGGGGTTCGGGCACCCAGCGGGAGTTCCCGGAGGTGGACCGGGTGGCCTGGTGCACGCCCGAGGAGGCGGAGCTCCGACTGGTGTCGGCGCAGCGGGTGTTCGTCGAGCGGCTGCGCGAGCATCTCGGAGGCCGGTGAGGGCGGGGGCCGGAGCGCGTGGCGACCGGCGGCTGACGTTCGATCAGGGTGACTGTCAGTGGCGTGCGTAAGAGTGGAGGTCCAACCGGTCGACAGGGAGTGTGGGATGACGGTGGTTCTTGACCCCCGGGAGCGCGCGGCCGCTCAGGCGTACGTCAGGCTGATGGAGACGGCCCGGGCCGTGCTCACCGATCCGGACACCGCGCCGTTGGCGGGGGTGTATCTGACCTCCCCGATGGCCGAGGCGGACGAGGCGCTGCGCCGCGCCGGGCTGACGGGCAATGAGGAGCGGCTGCTGCGCTGCGTGTCGGCGCTGCGCGGACCGGACCTGGACGGTTCGGCGTAGCACGGCGGCGCGGTTCCCGACGGGGGCGCCGGGCCTGGGGCGGGGACGCCCCCGTACGCGTCGACGCGCCGGTCCGGCCACCGGCACGGCACCCGCGCGGGCCGCGACTCCTCGTCCCCTGGGGCGGGCCGTCTCCTCGGGCCTGCGCCGACGAGCCCGGGTGCCCGGCCCCGGTCAGTACGCGGGCTGCGGTCCGTTGGGTAGCACGTGGGCGCCCGGCCCCGGTCGGTACGCGGGCTGCGGCCCGTTGGGCGGCACATGGGCGCCCGGTGCGGTGCGGAGGGCCGCCCGGTCCGAGTCGGTGCGCGGGCTGCGAGCCACGGACGTATGAGAGGACGTTCGGTGCGGTGCAGAAGAACCCCGTGCGGTGCGCGAGTGCCCGGGGCCGGTGCGGTACGTGGATGGTGGGTGCGCTTGGACGCGCCGGGCGGTCGCCTCAGCACGTGGGCGCCGAGCGCGAGCCGGTGCGCGGGGAGCGGGCCCGAGCCGGTGCGCGGGGATCGGCCTGGTGCGGTACGCGGATGCCCGGCCCGAGTCGCTGTACGGGCAGCGAGCCCGAATCGGCAGGCAAAGCCCTGTCCGCCGGACGGTACCCGGGCGCTCGGCCCCTGGTGCGCGGGCGGCGAGCCCGGCTCGGCACGCGGGGCCCGGCCCGTCGCGGCACGCGAGCGCCCGGCCTCCTGGTGCGCGGGCGGCTGGCCCGGCTCAGCACACGGGGCCGGACCGTTCCATACACGGACGCCCAGTGCGAGTCGCTAGCCGGGCAGCGGGCACGGCTCGGGCGTGACGGTCGCCGCGTGCCCGCCGGCCCGGGGAGCCCCCGGGTCTGCGGGCAGGGAGGGGCCGAGCCCCCCGGGTCAGCCTTCGACCCAGCCGTGGTCGGCGGCCAGCTCCACCAGGCGGGCGCGCACCCGCTTGACCTGGGCCGCGGTGAGGGTGCCGTCGGCGTCCAGCAGGGCCTCGGTCAGTTCGGCGCGGAACTCCTCGGCGGTCAGCACGTCGACCGTGTCGTCGTCCACGTCGTCGTCTCCCACCCGGGGCAGGGCCACCCGGGCCGGCCGGGCGGTGGCCGGCGGCGGGGACACCAGCCGGATCTCCGAGGCCTTGGGCCCCTTGTCACCCACCTCCAGATAGAACTCCACCTCACGCCCCGCCTGGTACAGGTACTTCTCGTCCACCAGGTCGTTCGCGTGCATGAACACGTCCTCGCCCCCGTCATTGGGGACGATGAACCCGTAACCGCGCACATCGTCGAAGCGCAGGATCTTGCCCACCGTCAGCACAGCCGTACCTCCACACACCACACACCACGGACCAGTCGGCCGGACGCGCCTGCGCGCCCCGGCCCGCGGAGAATCTACCGCCATCCGGTGGAGGGCGGGAACGCCGGTGGGTATCTCGCGCCCGTCGGCGGCCGGGATCCGGGTGCCCCACGGGTCCGCGTCCACTCACAGCCGGGGCATTACCGGCGCGGGGTCATCCGCTCGCCGCGACACGCCGAGGTCGCCGCGCCCCTTCCGGCGAACGGCGGCATGGTGGGGAGGGAGGTGGCCGCCCCGGCGCCTCACCGGTGGCACACCGGGCACACCGAGTCCGAAGGGGACCGACATCATGCCGATGCTGCGCCGCGCCCGCGTCGCCGACCACGCCGCGCTCGTGGAGTGCGTGCACCGCTGGTGGGACGGCGGGTCCACGCCCGCCGGAAGCCGCCACCCGGTGCCGGCGCTGCCGCGACTGTTCCTCCAGTCCTTCTCGGGGACCAGCCTGGTGGCCGAGGACGGGACCGGGATCAAGGCCTTCCTGGTGGGGCTGCACTCCGCCGACAACGACGAGCACGCCTACATCCACTACGTCGGGGTGGAGCCGGCGCTGCGGGGCCGGGGTCTGGCCCGGGGGCTGTACGCGGCGTTCTTCGACCGCGCGGCGGAGGCCGGACGCCGGGAGGTGCGGGCCGCGACCTCGCACCGCAACGCCGGGTCGATCGCCTTCCACCAGGCGCTCGGCTTCACCCTGGACAGCAGCGAGGCGGAGTGGGACGGGCTGCCCGTGCACCGCGACTACGACGGTCCGGGGCAGCACCGGGTGTGCTTCCGCAAGGCGATCCCGGTCTGAGCCCGGCGCACGGAACCGTCAGGAGGCGGCGGTCGCCGTCCGCTCCCCGGCGGCGACCGCCGCGCGGACATGTTCCTCGAAGGAGCGCGGGGGCCGTCCGGTGACCCGTTCGACCTCTTCGGTGACCCGGTCCTCGGCACCCTCGGCGATGGCGCCGTCCAGGCCGGCCAGCATGGCCGCGAACTCCTCGGGCATGAAGGGGGCGTAGCGGGCCGTCATCTCGGCCACCGTGACCGGGCGGTGGCGCACCGGACGGCCGGTGGCCTCACTGAGGACCGCGGCCGCCTCGGCGTAGGAGAGGGGGCGGGGTCCGGTCAGTACCCGGTCGGTGTTGTGCGGCACGGGATCGGTGAGGGCGTGCGCGGCGACGGCGGCGATGTCGTCGGCGTCCACGAACGCGACCCGGCCCCCTCCGGTCGCGGTCACCAGCAGCCCGTCCCGGCGGATCGCCTCGGCGTGCTGGTGCTGCCCGGTGAGGTTCTGCATGAACCAGGACGGCCGCAGTACGGCCCATTCGGGGAACAGCTCCGGCAGCACCCGGTGGACGCCGCCGGCACCCGGTCCGCCGGACTCCACCTGGGAGGAGCTGAGCAGCACCGCCCGGCGCACCCCGGCACGCCGGGCCAGGTCGAGGAAGGGCAGCATCACGGGGACGGGGTCGAGGGTGCCCGGGGGCGGGATCAGGTAGACGGCCGCGGTTCCGTCGAGCGCCGGGCGGTGGGTATCGGGATCGTTCCAGTCGAAGCTGGCGGACTCGGCGCCGACGGCAGGCCGGGGCCGGCGGGCGGCCGCGCGGACGGGGTGTCCGGTGTCCACCAGCCTGCGGACGAGCCGGCTGCCGGTGGTTCCGGTCGCGCCGATCACCAGGATCGTGCCGGGGTGGGGCATCTGAGGTCTCCTCGGGACAAGGGCTGCTGAGCGGGGTTCAGGGGTGGTGGGGGGCGGTGGGGGCGAAGGCGCGGGGGCCGCGTGCCGACTCCGGGACGGCGAGCGGGTTCCAGTAGTCGCGGTAGCGGGTGATGAGTCCGCCGACGACGGTGACCAGCGCGATATAGGACATCTCATACGGCTCCCCGGTGGCCCCCAGGCGGCCGGTGGCGCGCAGGTCGGCGACGATCGTGCGGGGGTCGGCGGTCGGGGTGATCTCCAGATACGGGATGGCGCGCAGGTCGATGTGGTCCGGATAGCCGCGCATATAGCCGGCGACCGCGGCCCGCCCCTCCAGCCGGCGGGGCCAGCCCTCGGGAGCGAACGGAAACTCCATCACCCCGTGCTCGTCCCACAGCCCGACCCAGCCGTCGATGTCTTTGGCGAGCAGCAGGTCAAGGGCGTGGCGGTAGAGCTCCCCGGGGGCGGTCGAGGGGTCGGGGTGGGGCCGGCGCGGACGGTGGGTCATCGCTGCCTCCTCAGGGCGGAGAGGGAGAGAGGGAGAAGAAGGGGGGGTGGGGCGCGGATGCGGGGCCGGGGCCGGTAGGATGCGGACCGCCGGTCCGTATCGATGGGAGCGACGATACGGACCATCGGTCCGCTTGGCAAGCACTTCTCAGCCCGTCCGCCCCACAGCCATTCGGCTCTCCAGCCGCTCAGCGCTTCACCGGAGGTCCCCATGTCCGAGCCACGCCGGCGCGCGGACGCCGTACGCAACCGGGAGGCCGTCCTGGACGCGGCCGAGGCCCTGTTCGCCCGGGGTGGCGCGGACGGGGTGAGCATGAACGCCGTCGCGGAGGCCGCGGGGGTAGGCAAGGGCACGGTGTTCCGTGCGTTCACCGACCGCACCGGCCTGCTCCAGGCCCTGGCCGAGCGGCGGTCCGCGCCGCTGCGCCAGGCCGTGGAGTCGGGGCCGCCCCCGCTCGGGCCCGGCGCCCCGCCCCGGGAGCGGGTGGTGGCGGTGCTGAACGCCCTGCTTGGCGCCAAGCTGGACAACCAGGGCCTGTACCTGGCGCTGGAGGAGGCCGGAGGGGCGGCCAGCCCGTACCGGAGCCCCTCGTACGGGTGGTGGCACACCGTCCTGCGGGACGAGCTGGCCCGCCTCACCGGAACCGCCGGCCGGGCGGACTTCCTGGCCCATGCCCTGCTGGCCGCCGTCCGGGCCGACCTGGTCGCCCATCTGACCGTCGATGAGCGGCTGCCGGTCGCGGAGCTGCGACGGCGGCTCACCGCGTACGCGCACTCGGTGATCCCGCCCGAGGGAGGATGAGGTCCGCGCGGGCGGCGCAGCGAGCCCCGCGGAACCGGGTCTAGCTCCCGTACTGCTCGGCCTGGAGCTGGTACATGCGGCGGTAGCGGGAGTCCGGGCGGTCCATCAGTTCCTGGTGGGAGCCGGACTCCACGATCCGCCCCTCGTGCAGTACGTGGATGACGTCCGCCGCCTGGACCCCGGCCATCCGGTGGCTGACCAGCACCACCGTGCGGCCCTCGGCGGCCAGGTCGCGGATGCGGCGGAAGGAGTCGACCTCGGCCTCCGGGTCGAGCGCCGAGGTGGGCTCGTCGGCGATGACCAGACTCGCCTCGCGGTAGCGCAGCCGGGCCTGGCCGACGGTCTGCCACTGGCCGCCAGAGAGCTCCGAGCCGCCCCGGAACTGGCGCGCCAGCAGGGTGTCGTAGCCCCGCGGCAGCGTGGTGCCGAGCCGGTCCGCGCCGGAGTGGGCGGCGGCCCGCTCCAGGCGGCCGGGGGCCGGGTCGCCGTCGGGCTCGCCGATGGTGATGTTGGTGCGCAGGGTGAACGGCCAGCGCTGGAAGTCCTGGTCGAGCACGGCGACATGGCGGAAGACGTCGTACCGGTCCGCCTCCGCCAGATCGGTGCCGCCCCACAGGACCCGGCCGCCGTCGGGCAGGTGCAGCCCGGCCAGGACCTTGACCAGGGTGGACTTGCCGGAGCCGTTGGCTCCCACCAGCGCGACCACGGTGCCGGCGGTCAGGGTGAGGCTGACACCGCGCAGCGCGGGCTCCTCGCGGTCGGGGTAGCGGAAGACCACGTCCTCGAAGACGATCTTCCCGGGGAAGTCGGGCAGCGGGGCGCCGCCGACCGGGATGGCCCGCCGGTCGGCCTCGGTGGTGAGCCGGTGCAGGTCCCGGACGTACAGGGACTCCTCGTGCAGGGTGTTGACATGGGCGATCAGCGCGCTGAGGTTGGCCGACCCGGTGCGTACGGCGAGCGCGGCGGTGCCCGCCATGGCGATGTCCATCCGGCCGGTGGCCAGCAGCGCGCCGAGCGCGGCGTAGGTGAGCAGGGTCGCGGCGCCGGAGAAGGCGGCCGCGGTCAGCTCGGTGACGGCCCGTCCGTGGGCCAGCCGGGTCTGCTCCGCCTCGGAGGTCTCTGCCATGTCCCGGTAGCGGTCGAGCAGATAGGGCCCGGCCCGGTGGACGCGGATCTCCTGGGCCGAGCCGCGCTCGGTGATCAGCCCGCTGACCAGCCGGGCGGCGCGCTCGTGCTCGATCCAGTTCATCCGGGAGGCGTAGCGGCGCTGCGCCACGTGCATGGCGCCCCAGCCGCGCGGCAGGGCGATCAGCACCAGCAGCGGCAGCAGGGCGGGATGGAGCACGGTGAGCACCCCGCCGGCGGCCAGGATGCCGAAGATGCCGTTGAGCGCGGCGACGCAGGCACCGACCATGGCCCGGGCCGAGAGCGCGCCGAACTGGGCGGAGTCCAGCAGCTTGCGGAACTCGCCGTCCTCGATGGCCGACAGCTCCACCGCGACCGCGCGCCGCAGATACCCCTCGGTGGCGAGCCGCTCCACCTTGGGCTCCAGCCGTCCGGTGGCCGCGGTGGAGAGCGAGGCGAGCACCGCGCCGACGGAGGCGAGGACGGCGACCGCGAGGAGCGCGGGCAGCGCGGCGCGCAGCCGGTCGCCGGCCGGGCCGGTGCCGAACAGGGCGGCCAGGATCTCGTTGGTGAGCAGCAGGCCGAAGGCCTGGGCGGTGCCCTGGCCGACCTCGGCGAGTCCCACGGTGTACAGCGCGCGGCGGTCGGCGTCCCGGGCGATCCGCAGGGTGGTGGCAAGGAGCCGCGGCAGCGCGCGCACGGCGGCGAACGGGGTGAGGTCGAGCATCGCGTACTCGTGCTTCACCCAGCCGAAGTCGTAGCGCAGCGCGCCGCCGAAGAGTTCGCGCTCCCCGGCGGAGACCACCGGGGCGATCCGCCGGGGCCTGCGTAACGGTCTCCTGGTACGCCTCTCGCCCACGGCCGTCCCCTTTCCTCACGCGGTGTTGTTCGTTCCCGGTCCGTTGCCACGGGCCGGGAACGCCCCGTGCCGCGGCAGTCGGCCGCCGCACGGAGCGCTCCCCCGCCGCCGACCGGGTGAAACGCCGCACGGAGGTGGCTACGCGCGGGCTGCGATCACGGGGCGAGGGACGGTACCCCCATTGATGTGAGGCGGTTCGGACCATGGGCGCGTCGCTTCCACCCTTACGAACCGATGATCTTATTTTCCCGTTATGCGATGGATGGCGGAGAGGGCCCCGCGCCGACTGGGCGCGATGGCGGCGGTGTGCGCACTGTGCGCCCTGGGCGCGGCGCAGACCATGGCGGCCACCGCGGTGGCCGCGCCGATCGGTGACCGGTCCCCGGGAGCACCGGAACGCACGGCGGTCGACGGCCGATTCGGGATCGTGGTGCACGGAGACGCGCTGCTGGCCGGAGCCAGGGTGGACGGGGCGGTCGCGGTCGGCGGCGACCTGGCGTTCGGCGCGGTCCAGCAGGTCGCCGCACGCTCCCCCGGCACCTTCACCGCGGCCGGTGACGCCCGGCCCACCGCCCTGCTGGTCGGCGGCGCGGTCGACTTCGCCGGCTCCGCCCGGCAGGGGGTGCTGCGGGTGCGGGGCGACGGCTACGTCAAGGTCGGCGATCTGTCGGGGGCCGCGGCCCTTACGGCGGGTACGGCACCCGGTGCGGCGACGACCGCCACCCAACTGGTGGCGGCCGGGGCCGCGTACGGGTCCACTCCGCGGATCGAGCTGACGGCGGCCCAGCCGGACACCTCGCTGGCGGCGCGCGGGCTGGTCGACCTCGACCGGGTGTTCACCGCGCACCGCGAGCGGGCCGACGCACTGGCCGGCTGCCCGGGGACCGTCACCCTCCGGGACCACCGCGGGGCACCGCTCGCCGAGGGCGCGGCCCTCGCGCCGGGCGCGACGGTACGGGTGCGGCCGGCCGCCACCGGGACCAGTGTGCTGCGGCTGACCGGCCGGCAGCTCGCCGCCATCGGGCTGCTGGTGTTCGAGCACCGACCCACCGCGGCCAACCCGCTGGTGGTCGCGGTCGACACCGCGGACACCGGCGGCCGGTTGAGCTGGCGCACCCCCGCACTCGCCGGAATCGGCGGGGCGGACGCCGCCTCTCTGCTGTGGAGCTTCGGGGACGCCCGCGAGCTGACCCTCACCCCGGGCGGCGGCACCCTGGTGGGTGCGGTGCGGGCACCGCGCGCCCGGTTCACCGATCTGAGCCCGGCGGCCATGGAGGGCGAGCTGGTGGTCCGCGAGCTCGCCGCCGGGCGCCTCGCCGGACCGGCCGGGCCCGCCATGGACGCGGGCAGCTACCGCACCGCCCCGTTCACGGCCCGCCCGGTGTGCGGGGGCGGGTCCGGGACGGGGACGGGGGCGGCGGAGCAGGGCACCGGTACGGGGAGCGGTACGGCTACGGGGGCGGGGAGCGGTGCGGGGACGGGGACGGCTACCGGCACGGGCAGTGGTACGGGGGTGGGCGCGGCGCCGGAGGGTGGCGTACCCGGGGGCGGGGCGAGCCCCGGCGGCGGTGCCGAACCCGTACCGGGCGGCACCGATCCCGTACCGGACGCGACCGATCCCGCGAAGGACGGGCCCGCGCCGGAGCCGGAGGTCTCGCAGGACGCACCGCTGGAGAGCGCGCCGGAGTCGGAGGGCATGGAGTTGTCCCCCGAACCGGTCGCGCCGCAGGAGGAGCCCGAGCCCGCCGCCACGCCCGTCCCGTCCTCACCACCCGCGGCCGGGGGCAGCAAGCCCGGTGACCCGGCGGCCGACGGGGACAGGGGAGCCGAGGGTGCCGCCGGTGCGATGGCGGACACCGGCTCCCGGCCGGTGCTGTGGGTGGCGGGTGGCGCCGCCGCGCTCTTCGTCAGCACGGGGGTCGCCCTGGTCACCGTCGCCCGCCGCAACCGGCGCGGGCTGCGCGGCTGAGGGGCCGGGGACCACGGCGGGGCCGACTGGATCGACCGGCCCCGCCGTGGTTCCCGCGCGCCGCGCCCCCCGGCAGAGGCGGTCGGCCTCCGGGTGGCCGAGTGCGGTCCGCAGCACGGGCTCCAGCTACGGCCGGCTCAGACCGCCGGAGATCCGGGCGGTGTGGCCGGTCCGGGAACAGCGGCCCGTGGCGGCCGCGCGGCGGCGCGGGGCGAGGAGGTTGCCCAGCGGGACGGTGCAGTCGCCGCGCCGAGCACCGGGGGCAGCGGCCCGCCTTCAGCAGGCTCGATACCGCGTCGGCCAGCCACGCTGAGTACCCGGCGATGGCGGGGAGGGGTGAGCGCCCCGGTGGCGGGGGCGCGCGCGGGGGCGTATGGCGGCGCTTCGGCCCGGGGGGCCCGTACCTCGCCGGTCCGGGGCATCGGTCCGGCGCCGAGCGGGGTCTCCGGCAGGTCCTGGGCGCCCGGTACGGAGGGGGCCTCGATGGTCGCCGGTTCGCACACGGTCCGACTCCCTCGTGCGTCGCCGCAGCACGGGTGCTGCCGTTCCGCCACCGCGACCGCCATAAAAGACCACCGCCCGGGTACCCGATCGGCTCCCCTGGCAGGCCGACGAGGAGGACGGAAACCCTGTGAGGAACTACTCGGAAGACGCCACCCGGCAGGACGGGCCGCGCGAGCCGTCCGGGCTGCGGCTGGCCGGGGGCAGCGAGGTGGCCGGTGACGGCGTCGCTCCGGCACCGCTGGGCGTCCCCGCCGACCCGGGCCCCCTGCCCGGAGGCCGGGAGAACGGCACGGGCGGCACCGGCACGGTCCTTCCCCGCGGTGGCGGGCATGGCACCGTCCGGGGCGCGGACTTCGGCGGTGCGGCCGGCCGGCGGGCCGACGCGCGCGCGGAGGCGGACAGTGAGGCGGACGCGCACGGTCAGGCCGACGCGGACCGGGAGGCCGACGCCGCGCTCGGGGCGGGCGCGGGGGTCGGCGGGCCGGTGGCGGGCGGGCTCGGCCATGTGGAGCGGGCCGCGCATCCGCCGGACCGCACCCAGGCCATCCTGGAGGCGACCAAGCACGTGGCGGGGCTGCTGAAGGCGGCCGGCCATCCGTTCGCGCTGGCCGGGAGTGTGGCCGCCTATGCGCACGGGGTGCCCGCCAGTTTCCAGCACGACACCGACTTCGCGATCACCCGGGAGGACTCCGAGGCGATCACCCGGGACCTGGAGAAGGCGGGCATCCAGGTCCGGGTGCCGCCGGAGGACTGGCTGATCAAGGCGCGCAGCCACGGTGAGGAGATCGACCTCATCTTCGAACTGGCCCGCCATCCAGTCACCCACGAGCTGCTGGACCGGGCCCAGACCCTGCCGGTGGACTCGGTGCGGATGCCGGTGCTGGCGCCGACCGACCTGGTCGCCAGTCTGCTGGCCGCCTTCTCCGAGCACCACTGCGACTTCGGGCCGGTGCTGCCGATCGCCCGGGCGCTGCGGGAGAAGATCGACTGGGATCTGCTGCGGGAGGAGAGCGAGGGCGCCCCGATGGCGGAGGCGTTCCTCTTCCTGCTGGAGCGCCTGAACATCATCGACGCGCGGTCCGGTCCCGCTGCCGGTCCGCGAGAGGAGGCGCCATGACCGCCGCCGACACCGCCGAGTACCGCATCGCCCATCTGCGGGACCGGCTGGCGAGTGAGGACATCGCCGAACTGGGCGTCCGGATCGAGCAGCGCGGCACGGGCGTGGCGCTGTACGGGACCGTCTCCTCCCCCGCGTGCCGGGCGGAGATCCTGCGGCTCGCCGAGGAGGAGCTGGCCGGACTGCCGCTCCACGCGGACCTGGTCGTGGTCCGGTCGGACGCCCCCGAGCACCCCGAGGAGCTGACGTGATCCGAGTAGCGGCGGTAGGCGACATCCACCTGGGCCCGGACGGTGCCGGGACGCTGCGCCCGGCCTTCGACACCCTGTCCGAGCGGGCCGACCTGCTGCTGCTCGCCGGGGACCTGACCCGCCACGGCACCGTCGAGGAGGCGGAGGTGGTGGCCGGCGAGGTGGCCGGGCTGGGTGTGCCGGTGGTGGCGGTGCTGGGCAACCACGACTACCAGAGCGACCAGGAGGCCGGGGTGGCCGCGGCCCTGGACCGGGTCGGGGTCACCGTGTTGGAGAAGGAGGGCACCGTCCTGCACATCGGCGGGGTCCGGGTCGGGGTGGCCGGGACCAAGGGGTTCGGCGGCGGGTTCGCCGGGCGCAGCGGGGGCGAGTTCGGCGAGCCGGAGATGAAGGAGTTCATCCGCTACACCCGGCGCTGCGCGGACGGGCTGCGCGATGCGCTGGAGGCGCTGGCGGAGGCGGGGTGCGCGGTGCGGATCGCGCTGACGCACTACTCGCCGGTGCCGGACACCCTGGCGGGTGAGCCGCTGGAGATCTACCCGTTCCTCGGTAGCTATCTGCTGGCGGAGGCGGTGGACGCGGCGGGCGCCGATCTGGCGGTGCACGGGCACGCGCACATGGGCGCCGAGCACGGGATGACCAGCGAGGGCGTACGGGTGCGGAACGTGGCGCAGCCGGTGCTGGGGCAGGCGTTCGCGGTGTACCACCTGCCGGTGCGGACCTCGGACGGCGCCGGTCCCGGGACCGGGACTGGGACCGG
This sequence comes from Streptomyces lichenis, assembly GCF_023218175.1. Lineage (GTDB taxonomy): Bacteria > Actinomycetota > Actinomycetes > Streptomycetales > Streptomycetaceae > Streptomyces > Streptomyces lichenis. The sequence goes on from NZ_JALPTH010000035.1 coordinate 39,867, forward strand.
GACGGAAGCCGTCGCGGGGCGGGCGGCCGGGGTGCGGTAGGCCGCCGGCGCGGCGGGCGGGCCGCCCGCAGAGAGGTGAGGGGCCCCGCCAGGGTGGCGGGGCCCCTCGGCGCGTACCGGCTCAGGGGCGGCGCCAGTCGTCGCCGCGCAGATGGGAGCCGGCCATCGGGCCCATCCGCAGCATCCCGCCGTCCACCGCGTACGAGGAGCCGGTGACGTAGGAGGCCTCGGGGCCGGCCAGGAAGGCGATGACCGCGGCGACCTCCCGGGCGTCGCCGGGGCGGCCGAGCGGCACGCCGGGGCGGCGCTCCTGGCGTACGTCCCGGTCCTCCTGGCCGGTCATCGGGGTGGCGATCTCGCCGGGCGCGACCGCGTTGACGGTGATCCCGTACTCGGCCAGCTCCAGCGCCATCACCTGGGTGAGCAGCCCGAGTCCGCCCTTGGCGGCGCAGTAGGGGGCGGCGCCGACCCGGGGCTGGTGCTCATGGACGGAGGTGACGTTGACGATCCGTCCGCCCTCGCCCTGGGCGATCATCCGCCGGGCGGCGATCTGGGAGCAGAGGAACGGGCCGATCAGGTCCACGTCGACCACGTCCCGGACGGTCTCGTAGGACAGGTCCACGAACGGGGTCGCGGTGCCGGTGCCGGCGTTGTTGACCAGGACGTCGATCCGGCCGAGGGATTCGGCCAGCTCCTCGACGGCGCCCGCCGCCTCCGGCAGCCGGGTGAGGTCCAGACGGGCGAGGGCGGCCCGGCGGCCGGAGGCGCGCACCTCCTCGGCCGTCCGCCGGGCGCCCTCCTCGTCGGAGTGCCAGGTGATGCCGATGTCCATGCCCTGCTCGGCGAGGCGTACGGCGGTGGCCCGGCCGATGCCGGAGTCGGAGCCGGTGACGACGGCGACCGGGGTGCCCCGGCCCGCGGGGGTGTCCATCGGTGCCTCCCTGAGGTGGTGGGTGTCCGATGGGCGGTACCACGGGCGGGTGGCGGCAAACCCGGGCGTACGAGGGGTTCGGCGCCCGGGACCGTGCTGAATCGGCCATGATCGGGAAGGGGAAGGGGATGCCGGACGTATCAGGCCCCGTGATCAAGCTGGTGCGGCGGACCACCGAGCCCGTGGCGGCGCAGACCCTGCGCTCCACGACCGCCGCGGTGATCTCCTATGTGGTCGCCCTCGCCGTCCTCCCTCCCCAGCCCGCGCCGCTCACGGCCCCGCTCACCGCGCTGCTGGTGGTGCAGGTGACCCTCTACGCCACGCTCACCACCGGTATCCGCCGGGTGAACTCGGTGGTGGTGGGGGTGCTGATCGCCACCGGGTTCTCCACCCTGGTGGGTCTGAGCTGGTGGAGTCTGGGGCTGACGATCTTCGCCGCGCTGATCATCGGCCGGTTCGTGAAGGTCAGCGAGTTCGTCCCGGAGGTGGCGATCAGCGCCATGCTGGTGCTGGGGGTGTCCCAGGCGGCCACCCAGGCCTGGCACCGGGTGCTGGAGACTTTGATCGGCGCCGGGGTGGGCCTGCTGTTCAACCTGCTGTTCGCGCCGCCGGTGTGGGTGCAGACGGCGGGGGCGTCCATCGACGGGCTGGCGCGCGGGATGGGCCGGATGTTCCGGGAGATGGGCGAGGAGATCGGCGAGGGCCACATCTCCTTCCCGCACGCGGCGGCCCGGCTGCACCAGGCGCGGCGGCTGGACCACGACATCGTGGAGGTGGACGCCTCGCTGCGGCAGGCCGAGGACAGCCTGCGGTTCAACCCCCGGGTGCGGGAGGGGCTGCTGTCCCGGGTGGTGCTGCGCACCGGTCTGGACACCCTGGAGATCTGCGCGGTGGTACTGCGGGTGCTGACCCGCTCGCTGACCGACCTGTCGAAGTTCCGCACCGAGGAGTCGCTGTTCGCCCCGGATGTGGCGGAGGCGCTGGAGGAGCTGTTCGGGGAGATGGCCCTGGCGATCGAGTCCTTCGCCCAGCTGATCACCACCCAGGCCGCGGACAGCGCGGAGGAGGCGGAGGACCTGCTCACCGGGGCGCTGGCGGCGAGCCGGGAGACCCGGGACCGGGTGGCGGACCTGCTCCTGGAGGACGTCCAAGAGCACCCCCGGCAGTGGCAGCTGCACGGGGCGCTGCTGGCCGAGATCGATCGCATCCTGGACGAGCTGGACATCGACAAGCGGACCGAGCGGCTCACCCAGGAGCTGGACCGCAACGCGGCCGAGCTGGGCGAGCGGCACCCGCGGCTGGCCGCGCTGCGCCGCCGGCTGCGCGGCGCCGCGCGGGAGCGCCGTACCACCGTGGAGGCCGGCTGAGCCCGGCCCGGGTGCGATCCTGGAGTGATGGACCCTGACACCGAGCCGGACGCCCTCTTCGGTCTGGCCGAGCTGCTGGACGACGACGGCGGTGGTGCCCCGGCGGACGCCGCCGGGGCCGGGGCGCGGCCGGCCGGGGCGGGGCTGCTGGACGTACGGGAGATCCACGCCGAACCGGCGGCGGCGCTGTCCCCGCGCGGCCGGCAGGTCATCGCCCGCTTCCCCGGGGCCCGGCTGATCGAGGTCGGCTCGCACTGGAACATCCCGCAGCTGCACGGCAACGAGGGCAACGCGGAGCGCTGGGTGCGGGTCAAGCGGCAGACGCTGGTGCTGGGGGTGCGCAAGTCGCTGACCGTACGGCCCAACGGGCGCTCGGCGGACTGGATCGCGCCGGGGGCGTCCAACGGCTGCGCGATGTCCTGCGCCTACTGCTATGTGCCCCGGCGCAAGGGGTACGCCAACCCGATCACCGTCTTCACCAACATCGGGGACATCACCGGAGCCCTGGAGCGGCACATCGCCTCGCTGGGCCCCAAGGAGGAGCCCAACCAGTGCGACCCCCGGCGCTGGGTGTACGACATCGGGGAGAACGGCGACTGCTCGGTGGACGCGCTGATCAGCGACAACACCGCCGACCTGGTGCGCGCCTTCCGGGCCTGGCCGACGGCCATGGCCTCCTTCGCGACCAAGTACGTCAACCGGGACCTGCTCGACCTGGACCCGCGCGGGTCCGCCCGGGTGCGCTTCTCCCTGATGCCGCCCGGCGACTCGCGGCTGCTGGATGTGCGGACCAGCCCGGTGGCGGAGCGGATCGCCGCCGCCGGGGACTTCCTGGAGGCGGGGTACGAGGTCCACTTCAACCTCTCCCCCGTGGTGCTCCGCCCGGGGTGGGAGGCGGACTGGGCCGAGCTGCTGCGCCGGCTGGACGACGAGCTGCCGCCGGCGGTGAAGGCGCAGGCGGCGGCCGAGGTGATCATGCTGACGCACAACCGGGAGCTGCACGAGGTCAATCTGCGCTGGCACCCGAAAGCCGAGGACGCGCTGTGGCGCCCGGACCTCCAGCAGGCCAAGCGCTCGGAGAACGGCGCGCTGAACGTCCGCTACCGCAACGAGGTGAAGCGGGCGGGTGTGGAGCGGCTGACGGAGCTGGTCGCGGAGCACGCGCCCTGGCTGCGGGTGCGGTACGCGTTCTGAGCCGGGCCCTGGCAGGTGCCCGCCGGGCGGCGCGGGTCAGTCCTCGGTGCTGACCCGGATGCTGGTGACCTCGGTGTCGGCGGCGTCGGGGACGACCATGCCGGCCTCCACCCCGCTGCGCAGGTACTCCAGCACCTCGGCGTTCAGCCGCTCACCGGGCAGGGCGGCCGGGATGCCCGGCGGGTAGGGCGTGAGCATCTCCGCGCTGACCCGGCCGACCGCCTTCTGCCAGGGGACCTGCTCGGTCCGGCCGAAGAAGGCGTCGCGCGGCAGCAGGACCTGCTCCAGCCGGAGCGCGGGCGGGTCGGGCACCTCCACCCGCGGGGCCGGCCGCAGCCGGTCCGCGTGCCGGGCGGCGTCCGTCAGCGCCGCGACCAGGATGTCCGCGGTGTCGGGGTTGTCGGCGTGGGTGAGCTGGGCGCTGCTGCGCCGGTGGTCGGACAGGTGCAGATTGACCCGGTGGTGCTCGCGGATCCAGTCGGCGACCGCGTAGCCGGTGGTGCCCAGCCCGGTGACGTCCACGATGACCTGGAGCGGGTCGAGGTCGGCCGCGCGGCCCGGGCCGCAGAAGTCCTCCCGGCCGTGCACGTGCAGCCCCTCCACGGCGGCGATCCGGGTGCGGACGTCCTTGGCGAGGGTGAGCGCGTCGTCGAAGAGGGCGCGGCCGTGCTCGGCCATCTGGCGGCGCCAGCCGTCCAGCCCCGCGTAGATCAGGACCGAGGGGCTGGTGGTGCCGAGCAGGTCCTCGCGGTTCTTCAGCACCTCGGGGCGGATCAGATCGCCCTGGAGGTGGAAGACGGAGCCCTGCTCCAGGCCGGAGCCCATCTTGTGGACCGAGGTGACGCAGACGTCGGCGCCCGCGTCCATCGCCCAGGTGGGCAGTTCCGGGTGGAACGGCAGATGCGCGCCCCAGGCCTCGTCCACGATCAGCGGCACCCCGTGCTCGTGGCAGGCCTCGGCGATGGCGGCCAGGTCCGAGCAGGTGCCGTAGGGGGTGGGGGTGGTGACCAGCGCGCCCCGGGCGTCGGGGTGCTCGGCCAGCGCGGCGCGGAAGGCGTCAGCGGAGGGCGGATGGGCGAGGTGGCGCTCGGCGTCCCACTGCGGGTCCACCCACACCGGCACGATCCCGGCCAGTACGAGCCCGGAGACCACCGACTTGTGGGCGTCCCGGCCGACCAGCAGCTTCTCGTGCGGTCCGGCCACCGACAGCATGGCCGCCTTGACCGACAGGGAGCTGCCGCAGGTGGAGAAGAAGGTGTGCTCGGCACCCACCGCGTCGGCCATCAGCTCCTGGGCCCGCTCCAGCACCCGCCGGGAGGAGCGGCGGTCGTCCAGGCCGCTGGTGGCCAGCACGTCCGAGCGGAAGACGGCGTCCCCGAGCACCGCCCAGACCCGGGGGTCGGCGCCCCGCCCCTGCTTGTGGCCGGGCGGGGTGAAGGGCGTCTGCCGCTCCTCGTGGTAGGCGGCCAGTGCTTCCAGTACGGGTGCCTGCGAGTGGTCCATGGCTCCTCCGGTGCCCGGCGGAACGGTACGGAAACGGCGCGCCGGGCGGGCGTGCGGGGGGGGCGGCCTGGTGGCAGGTCAGCCCGCGGCGTTGTCCACGCGCATCCGGACCTGGTCCTCCAGCCGCTCCAGGCTGCGGTCCAGCGAGCGGTGCACGGAGCTCTCCCCGGGGTCGTGGCTCTCGTCGAAGAAGGAGAGGTGCACGGTGACCTCGCTGGTGGCGCTGTCCAGCCCGGCGACCTGGAGCCAGCCCGCGTAACTGCCCTGCTCGCGGGTGCCCCACTCCAGGCGCAGCTGGTCCTTGCGGGCGCGCAGCAGGGCGGCGGTGTCCTCGTCGGTACGGTCCTCGTGGACGGTGACGGCGGGCGGCTCCCCGCCCCGTACGTGCAGCTCGCCGGGGAGCCAGGTGTCGAGCTGGTCGACGTTGGCGGCCTGGTCGAAGACGTGCTCGGGCAGGGCGGGCATGGTGCGGGTGCGCTCGTACTCCGTCATGGGATCGGCCCCTTCGCTCGCTCGGTCGTAGGGAGTGGCCGGTGACGAGTGCCCGCCGGGCGGGAAACGAAGCGGTGGCCGCGAGCGGAGCCCGGGAAAGGGAAAGCCCCGGCTGGACGGGGGAACCAGCCGGGGCAGTCTGTGAGGAACGGGGAGGTCTCACCGGATATCCCGGTATCTCCACCCGTTCGATGTATGAACAGTAAACCACCTGGAGGGATTCAGGCCACCTCGGGGGGTGCGGTTCCCGTCACACCGGCGAGGCGGGCGGCGTGGGGCCGGACGCCGGGCCCCGGGCGGCCGGACTTCCGCCACCGGACTGCTCGGCCGCGGCCTGCGCGGAGAGCGGGGTGGCGATGTCCTCCAGCGACCGGCCCTCGGCGGCGACCGCGAAGAACACCGCGACCAGTCCTCCGGCCACCATCAGCGCGGCTCCGATGCAGAAGGCGAGCACGGTGTCCCCGGGGTTCCCGCTCTCGGTCAGCTCGGAGAAGATCAGCGGACCGGAGATACCGCCGGCCGCGGTGCCCACCGCGTAGAAGAAGGCGATGGCCATCGCCCGGGTCTCCATCGGGAAGATCTCGCTGACGGTCAGATAGGCGGAGCTGGCGCCCGCCGAGGCGAAGAAGAGCACCACGCACCAGCAGGCCGTCATGGTGGTCGCGGTCAGCCAGCCCTGGCCGAACATCCAGGCCGTGACGAAGAGCAGGGCGCCGGAGAGCAGATAGGTGCCGGCGATCATGGGGCGGCGGCCCCAGGTGTCGAAGAGCCGGCCGAGCAGCAGCGGGCCGAAGAAGTTGCCCAGCGCGATCACGGCGAAGAAGTAGCCGGTGGAGCCGGTGCCGACGTCGAAGAAGGTCACCAGGATGGCGCCGAACCCGAAGGTGATCGCGTTGTAGAGGAAGGCCTGCCCGATGAAGAGCGCCAGACCGAGCACGGCGCGCTTGGGGTAGGCGCGGAACAGCGTCTTGGCGATGGTGACGAAGCCGACGCTGTGCCGCTGCTTGATGGTGATGGCCTTCCCGGCCTCGGGCAGCGGCCGACCGAGCTCGCGCTCCACCTCCCGCTCCACGTCCCCGACCAGCTTCTCGGCCTCCTCCTCCCTGCCGTGGATGAACATCCAGCGGGGGCTCTCCGGCACATGCCGCCGCACCACCAGGATCACCAGGCCGAGCACGACGCCCAAGGCGAAGGAGACCCGCCAGCCGATGTCGATGGGCAGGAAGTCGGTGTTGAGCGCGACGACGGAGAGCAGCGCGCCGCCGACCGCGCCGAGCCAGTAGCTGCCGTTGATGATCAGGTCGACCCGCCCCCGGTACTTGCTGGGGATCAGCTCGTCGATGGCGGAGTTGATCGCCGCGTACTCGCCGCCGATGCCGAAGCCGGTGAAGAAGCGGAAGAGGAAGAACCACCAGGTGGAGAAGGACAGCGCGGTCATCGCGGTGGCTGCCAGATACACGGCCAGGGTGACCAGGAACAGCTTCTTGCGGCCGAACCTGTCGGTGAGCCAGCCGAAGAACAGCGCCCCGGTGCAGGCGCCGGCCACATAGAGCGCGGCGGCCAGGCCGGTCACCTGGGCGCTGGAGATGTCCAGACCGCTGCCCTCCTCGGACAGCCGGCTGGCCATGTTGCCGACGATGGTGACCTCGAGCCCGTCCAGGATCCAGACGGTGCCCAGACCGATCACGATCATCCAGTGCCACCGCGACCACGGCAGCCGGTCCAATCTCGCGGGGACTTTCGTGGTGACGGTCCCGTCCACCGACTGGCCGAGCTCGCTCATGGTCACCTCCGGGGTGTAGTGGCGGGCGGCGGGTACCCGGCGGCGATTCCCGCGAAACGGGGCATGGGCCGTACGGCGGGGGTACCCGGCGCGCATGAACGACACAGTGAAGCCGCTGGCCGTGGTGACCGGAGCCTCCAGCGGGATCGGCCGCGAACTCGCCAAGCGGTTCGCCGGGAACGGGTTCGACCTGGTGGTCTGCGCCGAGGACGCGGAGCTGGACGGCGCGGTGGCGGAGCTGCGCGCGCTCGGGGCGCAGGTCACGGCGGTCCGGGCGGACCTCGCCGTCTACGACGGGGTGGAGCGGTTGTACGCCGCGATCGGCGCCACCCACCGCCCGATCGCCGCGGCCGCGCTCAACGCGGGCGTCGGGCAGGGCGGCGCCTTCCTGGACCAGGAACTCGCCGACGCGGCCCGGGTCATCGACCTCAACATCACCTCGACCGTCCATCTGGCCCGGCGGCTGCTGCCGGACATGGTGGACGCCGACGAGGGCCGGGTGCTGATCACCTCGTCCATCGCCTCGACCATGCCGGGCTCGTTCCAGGCGGTCTACAACGCCTCCAAGTCCTTCCTCCAGTCCTTCGCCCAAGCGCTCCAGGACGAGCTGAAGGACACCGGGGTCACGGTCACCTCGCTGATGCCGGGTCCGACCGAGACCGAGTTCTTCCACCGCGCCGGGATGGACGGCACACCCGTCGGCAAGCAGCAGAAGGACGACGACGCCCAGGTGGCGAAGGAGGGGTTCGAGGCGCTGATGCGCGGCCGGGACAAGGTGGTGGCCGGCTCGGTGAAGACCAAGGCCCAGGGGCTGGCCGCCAAGGTGCTGCCCGACCGGCTGAAGGCGGCGGGGCACCGGAGGATGGCCGAGCCGGACGAGGAGTGAGGACGCCGGCGGCGGGCCTTGACGAAGGGTGGGGACAGCGGCAGCGAGCGGCGGGACGCGGGGTGAGGACAACCGCGTCGGGCCGCCGGGGCGCGGGGGTGAGGACACCGGCGGCGGGGCGCGGGTCGCGGGGCCCGGGAGTCAGAAGCTGCCGAACCCCCCGCCGCTGAAGCCGCCGCCGTAACCGCCGCCGGAGTCGCCGTAACCGCTGCCGGAGTCGCCGACGCCGCCGTAGTCGCTCCCTGAGTGGCCCTGGCTCCCGGGTCCCCGGGCGGTGCCGGAGCGGGGGCGCCCGGGTGGCCTGGGCGGCACCTCGGCGGAGGAGCGCCAGCGGCGGCGGGTGACGGCGGCCCACCACTCCTCGAACGCCACCGGGTCCCCGGGGACCGAGCACTCCGCCATCACGCTCTCCCGGGTCGCCAGGTCCCAGCGCAGGGTGGTGAGGCCCTCGTCGCCGAGCGCCAGCAACTCCTCCTCCAGCCCGTACACCGTCAGCGGCTCCGCCGACCGGGGGGCGGCCTCCGGCGGCGGAGGTCCGGCGGGCAGATCGCCGCGGTAGACCAGGACGGCCGCCCCGTCGCCGTCGACCGCCCAGCCCCACACCCGGCGGCTCGCGAGTGCGTGGTACCGGGCGTGCCGGGCGTGGGCGGCCGCGCGCAACGCCTCCCGCTCGGCCCGCTCGGCCTCCCAGCGGCGGGCCTCCTCCTCGCGCTCCCGCCGCGCCTCCTCGGCGCCCGCGGCCAGGCGGCGCCCGATCTCCTCGCGTACCGGCGCGTATCCCTCCTCGGCGTCCGCCAGGGCGGCGCGGAAGAGCTCCGCCGCCCGCTCCCTGCGGCGCCGCGCGCCCGGCAGATGACGGACCGTCCGGCGGCGGGTGTACGACCGGTAGGCGTCCTCCGCGGCGTGTACCGCGCGCGAGAACCGCTCCCCCACCGCCCGCCACTCGGCCTCCTCGGCCGGGGTGCCCCAGACGGCGTTCCAGCCGAGCATGCCGCTCCTGGAGTGCCCGACCGGGTGGTACGAGTAGCCGGTCCGCCCCAGCGGTTCCGGATAGCACGTCAGCCTGCCCACCTCGATGAGTACCCGCCGCTGCCCTTCGCCGGCCATGGGCGACCACCTCCCCGCGTGGAGCATCCCCCACGGCCCCGTGGCGGGAAACGGTGCCGGGTTCGGCCCGAGGCCGGAGGGTACCCGGCGGCCACGGGCAGGGACGACCGTACGAATGGAGGTGCGGCGATGAGCGAGCCGGCGGACTTCTGGGGCTACTCGACCCCGTCGCAGGCCGAAGGCGAGCGGGATCCGGAGGGCGGCGAGCACCCCGACGTGGACCGCTCCACGCCCTCCCAGGCGGAGGGCGAGCGGATCGCCGACGAGGAGGCGCCGCAACCGGGCGGGGACGCACCGCGGCACGGCTGAGGGGGGCGTGGGCCACCCTGGCGATTGGCCCAGCCGGGCAGGGCCGCAATGGACCAGAGTGAGTGGGCCGCCCGCTCCTAGGTTGGCCGAGGCTGGCGAGTGCACGTCACGCTCGCCGCTCTCCCGACGACCGACCTCCAGGAGACCTCGGTGCGCCACCGCCTGCTCCCCGCCGCCGGGCCCGCCCGGGGCCTCGCCCTCGCCCAGTTGGTCAACTCGGTGGGCGACGGCGCCTACTACGTCTGCTCGGCGCTCTACTTCGCCCGGGTCGTCGGCCTCAGCGCGACCGAGATCGGTCTCGGGCTGACCCTGGCCTGGGCGATCGGCGCACCGGCGGGGGTGCCGATCGGCCACCTCGCCGACCGGCGCGGCGCGCGCGGGGTCGCCGTCGCCCTGGCCGCGGCCACCGGTACCGCGGTGGCCGCCCTGCTGCTGGTCCGCACCTACCCCCTCTTCCTCCTCGCGGTCTGCGGCTACGCCGCGGCCCAGTGCGGGCTGGCCGCGGCCCGGCAGTCGCTGCTGGCCGCGCTGGTCCCGGCGGCCGAGCGGACCGGGGTGCTGGCCCGCCTCCAGTCGACCGCCAACGCGGGCATCGGCGCGGGGGCGCTGGTGGGCGCGGTGGCCCTGCAGATCGCCACCCCCGCCGCGTACCTCTCCGTCCTCGCGGTGGACGCGGTGGCGTTCGCCGGCTGCGCGGTGCTGCTGGGGCGGCTGCCCGCGGCCGTGCCCGCCCCACCGGAGCGGTCCGGGGCGGCCGAGCCACGACTGGGCGTGCTCCGGGACCGCCCGTACGCCCTGGTCACTCTCCTGCACACGGTGATGCTGCTGCGGATGCCGCTGATCAGCCTGGCCCTGCCGCTGTGGGTGGCCGAGCGCACCGGCGCCCCCGGCTGGACGGTCGCGGCGCTGATGGTGCTCAACACCGGCGGGGTGATGCTCTTCCAGGTGCGCACCGCGGCCCGGGTGCGGGGGCTGGAGAGCGCGGTGCGCACGGTGCGCTGGGGCGGGGCCGGGATGCTCGCCTCCTGCGCGGTGTTCGCACTGACCGGGGTGGTGGACGGGCCGGTGTGGGTGGTGACCGCGCTGCTGGTGGCCGGGGCGGTACTGCTGGTGTGGGGCGAGATGCGGCAGTCGGCGGGCGCCTGGCAGATCGCCTTCGACCTGGCTCCGGCCGGACGGCAGGGCCAGTACCAGGGTTTCTTCGGGATCGGGGTGCCGGTGGCCCGGATGGCCGGGCCGGTGGTGCTGACCGCGCTGGTGCTGGGCTGGGGCGGGCCGGGCTGGTTGGCGCTGGGCGGACTGCTGCTGGCAGCGGGGCTGGCCATGGGCCCGGCAGTCCGCTGGGCGGAGGGCCGGAATGCCGCTACCGGTCCGGTCCACTGGGCGGAGGGGGGCCGGGGCGCCGCCGCCGGTCCGCCGGACGCGGCCGGGACCGCGGCGGCCCGCCCCTGGCAACCCTCCCGATATCCCTCCCGATGTGCCCCGGGCGTCTCTCCCGGTGGCCCTGCCCCGGCCCGGGGTGGCGGACGGTGGGCATGCCCGGCGATCACGCGGGCACTCGCACACGGGAGCGGGTTGCCGAGTACCGCCGGGGAGATGACCGGCCGGGCGCCCGCTTCCCGTCTTGGAGGAGCTGTGGCCATCGATGCAGGTGAGGTCGGAGAGGAGCACGGGGTCCCGGAGCGGTCCGCGCCGGGAACCGTGCCGCGCGCGGGCGGCATACCGGGAGCTCGGCGGTGTCCGGGAGGTGCGCCGTGTGCGGTGTGAGCGGTGAGATCCGCTTCGACGGGGCCCGCCCGGATGTGGCGGCCGTGGAGCGGATGACGGACCGGCTGGCGGCCCGCGGGCCGGACGGCCGGGGCATCTGGTCGCAGGGCGCGGTGGCGCTGGGCCACCGCCGGCTGAAGATCATCGACCTGTCGGAGAGCGGCGCCCAGCCGATGACCGACGCGGCGGCCGGACTGACCGGGGTCTTCAACGGCTGCGTCTACAACTACCAGGAGCTGCGCGAGGAGCTGCGCGGGCTCGGGCACCGGTTCTTCTCCACCTCCGACACCGAGGTGGTGCTCAAGGCGTACCGCGAGTGGGGCACGGACTGCGTGGAGCGGTTCGCCGGGATGTTCGTCTTCGCCATCGTGGAGCACGAGTCGGGGCGGCTGGTGCTGGGCCGGGACCGGCTCGGCATCAAGCCGCTGTACCTCTCGCAGGAGCCCGGCCGGCTGCGGTTCGCCTCCTCGCTGCCCGCGCTGCTGGCCGGCGGCGGGGTGGACACCTCGCTGGACCCGGTGGCGCTGCACCAGTACCTGAGCTGGCACGCCACGGTGGCCGCGCCGCGCACGGTACTCAACGGCGTACGCAAGCTGCCGCCGGCGACCGTGCGGGTGATCGAGCCGGACGGCACCCACCGCGACCACCGCTACTGGGGGCCCTCGTACACCCGCCGCCCGGAGCACGCCGGGATGGGCGCCGAGGAGTGGCGGGACGCGGTGCTGGACCGGCTGCGCACGGCGGTGCGGCGGCGGATGGTCGCCGATGTGCCGGTCGGGGTGCTGCTCTCCGGTGGCCTGGACTCCTCGCTGATCGTGGCGCTGCTCGCCGAGGAGGGGCAGCGGGACCTGGCGACCTTCAGTGTCGGGTTCGAGTCCGAGGGCGGTGAGGAGGGCGACGAGTTCGCCTACTCGGACCTGGTGGCCGAGCGGTTCGGCACCGACCACCACCAGCTGCTGGTCCCCTCCGACCGGGTGTCCACCGCGCTGGACGGGGCGGTCGCGGCGATGAGCGAGCCGATGGTCAGCCATGACGTGGTCGCCTTCCACCTCCTGTCCGAGCTGGTCTCCAAGGAGGTCAGCGTGGTGCAGAGCGGGCAGGGCGCCGACGAGGTGTTCGCCGGCTACTACTGGTACCCCGACCTGGCGGACGTCCCCCGCGCGGGGGAGCCGGAGCGGTACGCCGAGGTGTACTTCGACCGCTCGCACGCCGACCTGGCCCGGGTGCTGCGGCCGGAGCTGCTGCCGGACCGGGACGTGGCGTCCGACTTCGTACGGGAGCACATGGCCGCGCCGGGCGCCGAGACCGCGCTGGACGCGGCGCTGCGGCTGGACACCCACGTCATGCTGGTCGACGACCCGGTCAAGCGGGTGGACAACATGACCATGGACTGGGGTCTGGAGGCCCGGGTCCCGTTCCTGGACCACGAGCTGGTCGAGCTGGCGGCGGCCTGCCCGCCGGAGTTCAAGCTGGCCCAGGGCGGCAAGGGCGTGCTGAAGGACGCCGGGCGCAAGGTGCTGCCGCGCGAGGTGGTGGACCGACCCAAGGGCTACTTCCCGGTGCCGGCGATCCGCCATATGGCCGGGCCCGTGCTGGACCGGGTGCGGGAGGCGCTGTCGGCGCCCGAGGCCCGGGCACGCGGCGTGTTCCGCGAGGAGTACGTGGCCGAGCTGCTGTCCGCCCCCGACGACCACCGCACCCGCCGCGGGGCGAACGCCCTGTGGCAGGTGGCGCTCCTGGAGATATGGCTGCAGACACACGGGATCAGCTGACCTGGGCGGCCGCTCCGGCGGCCGTCCCGCTGGCGGACGCGCCCGGCGGACGCGACACCCCCCGTCCGCTCACCGCGCACGCCTGCTGGTATCCCTCGGCGGATCCGGCGGGCGAGCGCATCGCCTTCGTCTGCGACCGGACCGGGGTGCCCCAGCTGTGGACCGGCCCCGCGTCCGGCGACCGGGAGCCCGATGGCACGGACGGGCTGCGGCTGCTCGACTCCGGGCCCGATCCGGTGACCGAGGTGGCCTGGTCACCGGACGGCCGCTGGATCGCGTACACGGTGGCGCCCGGCGGCGGTGAGCTGACCCGGGTGCTGTGCGTGCGCCCGGACGGCACCGGCCGGCGGATCGTGGCGGGCGCCGAGCCGGACAGCTCGGCCTACCTCGGCTGCTGGGCGCCGGACGGCTCGGCGGTCGCCGTCACGGTGGCGCTGCCCCCCGGCGGGGCGGCCCGCCTGCTCTCCGACGCCGGCCGCCAGGACGGTCCGGGCCTCGGGGCCCTGGAGGAGACGGCCCCGGACGGCGTCCGGGACCCGTTCGCGGAGGGCTGGGCCGGGGCCGGAGTCGAGGACGGGGGGCGCGACCGGGATCCGTTCGCGGAGGACGGGGCCGAGGGCGGGGACGGCGGACGGGACCGGCTGGGCGCCTATCTGGTCGATCCGGACGGTGTCCGCTCCCCCGTACTGCTGGCCGCCGAGCGCGGCGCCGCCACGCTGCGGGTCTGCGACCTCAGCCGGGACGGCCGGTTCGCGCTGGTGCGGCGCGGTCCGCGCGGGCGGCGGGAGGCGGTGGTGGTGCGCACCGCCGACCGGGGCGCCGGCTGTGTGCTGCGGGTGGCCGACGGCGACCCGTGGATCGGCCGGTTCTCCCCCGACGGCTCCACGCTGTGGCTGCGCAGCGACCACGAGCGGGAGTTCGCCGCCCTGCTGGCGGTCCGGCTGGATCAGGAGGGCCGGTACACCGGGTCCTCGGTGGCCGCCGAGCGGGCGGACTGCGACCTGGAGCTGCTGGCCTTCGCCGGGGACGGCGGGACGGCGGTGCTGGCCTGGAACGTACGGGGGGTGAGCGAGCTGCGGCTGCTGGAGCCGCAGGCCGGGCGGGCCGGAGTCGGGGAACCCGTCGCGGGCGGCGGCCGGGAGGTGGAGCTGGCGCACGAGGTGGTGGTGCGGATCGCCGCGGCCGGACCGGGCGGCGCGGTGCTGGCGCTCGCCGGGTCGCAGCGCCGGACCGGGGTGTGGTGGCTGCCGGGCGGCGCCGCGCCGGTACGGACGGCCTGGTCCTCGCGGGACGAGGACGCCGTACCGCCGGGCGCGGCGCCTCCGGTGCGGCCGGTGGCGCTGAGCCCGGTGGCCCGGGACGGGCTGGGCCTGGGCGGCTGGTACTACCGGGCGCCGGGGCGGGACGGCGACCGTCCGGCGCCCTGTGTGGTCCATCTGCACGGCGGCCCGGAGGACCAGGAGCGGCCGGTGTTCTCCTCGCTCTACCACGAGCTGCTGGGGCGTGGCTTGGACGTCTTCGCGCCCGACGTGCGCGGCTCCTCGGGGTACGGCCGGTCCTTCACGGACGCCGACCTCGGCACCGGGCGGTTCGCCGCCCTCTCGGACGTGGCGGACTGCGTGGCCCATGTGGTGCTGGCCGGACTGGCCGACCCGGCGCGGGTGGCGGTGATGGGGCACTCCTATGGCGGCTATCTGACGATGGCCTCGCTGGTCTGGCACCCGGAGCTGTTCCGGACCGGGGTGGCGGTGTGCGGGATGTCCGACCTGGAGACCTTCTTCGCCGGGACGGAGCCGTGGATCGCCGAGTCCGCCGCACACAAGTACGGCCACCCCGAGCGGGACCGCGAACTGCTGCGGTCGCTGTCGCCGATGAGCCGGGTGGACGCGCTGCGGGTGCCGCTGCTGGCGGTGCACGGCGAGCACGACACCAACGTCCCGCCGGGCGAGTCCGAACAGTTCGTGCGCGCCGCCCGGGAGCGCGGGCACGCCGCCGAGCTGCTGGTCCTGCGCGAGGAGGGCCATGAGTTCCGGCGCGCCGACAACCGGCGGCGCTTCCGCCGGAGGGCCGGGGACTGGCTGGAGCGGTATCTGGGCTGAGGGCGCGGGCGGGACGGCTCCGGGGCCCGGAGGGTGACGCCGACGGCGGCCGGCCCCGGCCGGGCGGCGGCCCTCGGGCCCGGGTGCAGAGCGGACCGGGGCTGCCTACAGTGACCGCACGGCCGCTTTCCGTACCGGAACCGCAGCCGTACGGTCAGCACCCGGTCCGCACCAGGAGGCGCCGACGATGCACCCCCCGCTCGCCTCGTACGCCGTCGTCGTCCCCACCATCGGGCGGCCCTGCCTCGCCGACTGCCTCCGCGCGCTGGCGACCTGCTCGGGGCCGGAGCCCAGCCGGATCGTGCTGGTGGACGACCGCCCCGGTGCGCCCGGCAGCCCGCTGCCGCTCGCCGCGCTGGGCCCGCTGGCGGACCGGGCCGTCGTGCTGCGCAGCGGGGGCCGGGGCCCGGCCGCCGCCCGCAACACCGGAACGAGGGTGGTCGAGGAGCCGTGGACCGTGCTCCTGGACGACGACGTACGGGTCACCGCGCACTGGCGCGAGCAGCTGGCCCGCGACCTGGCCGAGGCGGGCGCGGACACCGGCGGGGTGCAGGGCGTGCTGGAGGTGCCGCTGCCCACCGGGCGGCCGCCCACCGACTGGGAGCGCAACACCGCCGGGCTGGCCGGGGCGCTGTGGGCGACCGCGGACATGGCGTACCGCACCGAGGCGCTGCGGGCGGTCGGCGGCTTCGACGAGCGGTTCCCGAGGGCCTTCCGGGAGGACGCCGATCTGGCCCTGCGGGTGGTGGACGCGGGCTGGCGGATCGTCCGCGGTGAGCGGCGCACCGAGCATCCGGTGCGGCCCGCGGACCGCTGGGTGTCGCTGCGGGTGCAGCGCGGGAACGCCGACGACGCGCTGATGGCCCGGCTGCACGGCCGGGACTGGTGGGAGCGGGCGGCGGCGCCGCGCGGCCGGATCCGGCGCCACGCGGCGCTCAGCGCGGCCGGCCTGGGCGCGCTGGTGCTGGCCGGCGCCGGGCAGCGGCGGGCCGCGCTGCTGGCCGCGGCGGTGTGGGCGCTGGGGACGGGCGAGTTCGCCCGGGCCAGGATCGCGCCGGGACCGCGTACCGCCGACGAGGTGGCCACCATGCTGCTGACCAGCGCGCTGATCCCGGCCGCCGCCACCTGGCACCGGCTCAGCGGACGGTGGCGGCACCGGGCGGCGCCGGCCTGGGAGGGCACGTGGTGACCGGGGCCGAGGGGCGGCCCCCGGTGCGGGCGGTGCTCTTCGACCGGGACGACACGCTGGTGGCGGACGTCCCCTACAACGGCGACCCGGCGCTGGTGCGGCCCATGCCGGGGGCGCGCGAGGCGGTGGCGCTGGTGCGCGCCCGGGGGCTGGGCTGCGGGGTGGTGTCCAACCAGTCCGGCATCGGCCGGGGGCTGCTCAGCCACGCCCGGGTACGGGCGGTGAACGCCCGGGTGGACGCGCTGCTGGGGCCGTTCGGCGCCTGGGTGTACTGCCCGCACTCCCCCGAGGACGGCTGCGGCTGCCGCAAGCCCGCGCCCGGACTGGTGGTGGAGGCGGCCCGCCGGCTGGGGGTGCCGGCCGAGGCCTGTGTGGTGATCGGCGACATCGGGGCGGATGTGGAGGCGGCCCGGGCGGCGGGGGCGCGGGCCGTGCTGGTGCCGACCGCGCGGACCCTCCCGGCGGAGGTGGCCGCGGCGCCGGCGGTCTGCCGGGACCTGGTGGAGGCGGTACGGCTCGCCCTGTCCCACGCCGGGCCGTCGGCCGATACGGGGCCGGTGGCGTACGCGGAGGGGCGGACCCGGCCGTGAGGGTGCTGGTGGTCCGGCTGGACAGCTTCGGCGACGTACTGCTCGCCGGGCCCGCGGTGCGCGCCGCCGCGCACCGGGCGGACCGGGTGTCCATGCTCTGCGGGCCGCTCGGCGCGCCGGCCGCCCGGCTGCTGCCCGGGGTGGACGAGGTGCTGGTGTGGGAGGCCCCCTGGGTAGGCTTCGACCCGCCCCCGGTGGACCGGGCGGAGGTGAATCGGCTGGTGGACCGGCTCACGGCGGCCCGGCTGGACGCGGCCCTGGTGCTCACCTCCTTCCACCAGAGCCCGCTGCCCGCCGCCCTGCTGCTGCGGATGGCCGGGGTGCCGCATGTCGCCGCGGACAGCGTGGACGCGCCCGGGGCGCTGCTGGACGTCCGCCATCAGCGGACCCCGCACGCCCATGAGGCCGAGGCGGGGCTCGACCTGGCCGAGGCGGCCGGGTTCCCGCGCCCGCCGGGTGACGACGGCCGGCTGCGGGTCCGGCACGCCGCCGGGGCGCCGGAGCTGACCGGCCCCGGCTCGTATGTCGTGGTGCATCCCGGGGCCAGCGTCCCGGCCCGCCGCTGGAGTCCGGAACGCTCCGCCCAGGCGGTACGCCTGCTGACGGCGGCCGGACACCGGGTGGTGGTCACCGGCGGGCCCGGTGAGCGGGAGACCACCGCGCTGGTGGCGGGCCGGGACGGGCTCGACCTGGGCGGTCGCACCGGACCGCCCGAACTGGCCGCGGTCCTCGCCGGGGCGGGCGCGGTGGTCACCGGCAACACGGGCCCCGCCCATCTGGCGGCCGCCGTCGGCACCCCGGTGGTCTCGCTCTTCTCCCCCGTGGTCCCCGCCGAGCGCTGGGGCCCCTACGGCGTGCCGCACGTCCTGCTCGGCGACCAGGACGCGCCCTGCGCCGGCACCCGCGCCCGCCAGTGCCCGGTGCCCGGGCACCCCTGCCTGGACGGGGTGACCGCCGAGGACGTCGTCGCGGCGGTGGAGAAGCTGCTCGGAGCGGGACGGTGAGGGGGCGGCCTGCGGCGGGGCGGCCTGCGGCCGCGGGGGCCGGGGCACGGGCCGTCGGGGCCCCGACCGTCGGGGGTGAGGAGCCGCGGGGGGCGCCGGGGGCGCCGGGCGGGGGTTGGGTGCCGGGTGCGGGTGGGACGCCGGGCGAGGCTGGAGCGCCGGACGGGGGCGGGGCATCGGGTGCGGAGAGTGGTACGGGCCGGGCGCAGGGTGCGGGGCGGGCTGGGACGGCTGCGGCGGGGGGAGGGGTGGGTGCGGGTGGTGGAGGGCGGTCTCGGGTGCTGGTGCTGCGGGCGCTGGGGCTGGGCGATCTGCTGGCCGGGGTGCCCGCGTTGCGGGGACTGCGGCGGGCCTTCCCGGGGTGGGAGATCGTGCTCGCCGGTCCGGAGGCGCTGGCCGGACCGGTGGCGGCGAGCGGGGCGGTGGACCGGCTGCTGCCCGCCTCGGCGCCCGGGCGGGCGGTGCCGACCCGGTTGGACTGGACCGGTCCCCCACCCGAGCTGGCGGTGGACCTGCACGGCAGCGGCCCCTCCAGCCATCTGCTGCTCGCCCGGCTGCGACCCCGCCGGCTGTGGGCGTTCGCCCACCCGGGCACCCCGGCGATCACCGGCCCGGAGTGGCGGGCCGACGAGCACGAGCGGGAGCGCTGGTGCCGGCTGCTGGGCTTCCACGGGGTCGCCGCCGACCCCGGCGATCTGCGGCTGGCCCCGCCGGCCGGGCCGTCGCCCGCTCCCGGGGCCGTCGTGCTGCACCCCGGCGCGGACGCCGGCTCCCGGCGGTGGCCCGCCGAGCGGTACGCGGCCGTCGCCGGTGAGCTGCTGCGGCGCGGCCACCGGGTGGCGCTGACCGGCGGGCCCGGTGAGGACGGGCTGCTGGGCCGCGTGGTCTCCGCGCTGCCACCGGGCCCGCGCCCCCTGGTGTACGCGGGCGGGCTGCCGTACCCGGAACTGGCCGCCCTGTCCGCCGGGGCGGCGGCCGTGGTGAGCGGCGACACCGGGATCGCGCACCTCGCGGTGGCCTACGGCACCCCGTCGGTGACCCTCTTCGGGCCGGTCTCGCCGCGCCGATGGGGGCCGCCGCCGGGGACCCGGCATATCGCCCTGTGGCGGCCGGGGCCGCCCGGGGAGCCGTCCGGCGACCCGCATGGGCAGGACCCGGACCCGCGGCTGCTGCGCCTCCGCCCCGAGGACGTACTGAAGGCGCTGGACGAGCACCCGGAGGTGGTGCGCCCGTGATCGGTCGGCCTGTTGACGTATCGAGTACGCCCGATCCGCGCACCACGGTCGTGGTGCTCACCCACAACCGCCGGGACGCGCTGCTGCGCACCCTGGGCCTGCTCACCGCGCTGCCCGAGCGGCCGCCGGTCGTCGTGGTGGACAACGCCTCGACGGACGGCACGGCGGACGCGGTGGCCCGCCACCACCCGGGGGTGACGGTGCTGGCCTCGGGCGGCAACCTCGGCGCGGCGGGCCGCACGCTCGGCGTACGGCATGCCGAGACGCCCTATGTGGCGTTCAGCGACGACGACTCCTGGTGGGAGCCGGGCGCACTCGGCCGGGCCGCCGACCTGCTGGACCGCCACGACCGGCTCGCGCTGCTCGCGGCCCGGGTGACGGTGGCGCCGGACGGCGCCGAGGACCCGCTCAACGCGGTGCTGGCCGCCTCGCCGCTGGGCCGGGTGGACGATCTGCCGGGGCCCCGGGTGCTCGGCTTCCTGGCCTGTGCCGCGGTGGCCCGCCGGGAGGCGTTCCTGGCGGCGGGCGGCTACCACCCGGCGCTGTTCGTCGGTGGCGAGGAGACCCTGCTCGCCTACGACCTGGTGGCCCGGGGCTGGGGGGTGTGCCACAGCCCCGAGGTGGTGGCGGTGCACGCCCCCTCCGGCGGCGGGGAGCGGCCCGGGCGCCGCGTGGCGATGCGGCGCAACGCGGTGCTCACCACCTGGCTGCGCCGCCCGCTGGCCCTGGCCCTGCGCCGTACCGGCGCGCTGGCCGCCGACGCGCGCCGGGACCCGGCGGCCCGGGCCGCGCTCGGCGGGCTGGTGCTCCGGCTGCCGGTCGTGCTGCGGGACCGGCGGCGGCTCCCGGCCGAGGCGGAGGCGCTGGCCCGCGCGCTGGATCCGGAGGCGGGCCTCGGGGCGGGGCCGCATCCGGTACGCCGCCTCCCGGCGGGCGACGGGTCCGCGGTGCCCGGCGAAGGGGCCGCGCCATGAGCGACCCTCGGGTCACCGTCATCGTCATCACCCACAACCGCCGCGACGAGCTGCTGCACACCCTGGACCGGCTGGCCGAACTGCCGGAACGCCCCCGGGTGATCGTGACCGACAACGCTTCGGCCGACGGGACCGCGACGGCGGTCACCGCGCTGCACCCGTCGGTCACCCTGCTCACACCCGGCCGGAACCTCGGCGCGGTCGGCCGCAACCTGGCGGTACGGGAGGTCACCAGCGCGTACGTGGCCTTCTGCGACGACGACTCCTGGTGGGAGCCGGGCTCGCTGGCGGCCGCGGCCGACCTGCTGGACCGGCACCGGGGACTGGCCGCCGTCACCGCCCGCATCCTGGTGGAACCGGGCGGCCGGGAGGACCCCATCGTCGCGGAGCTGCGGGACTCCCCCGTCCAGGGCCCCGACTGGCTGCCCGGCCCCGCCCTCGGCTCCTTCCTGGCGGCCGCCACGGTCATGCGGACGGACGCGTTCCGGGAGGCCGGCGGGTTCAGCGAGCGGCTGTGGCTGGGCGGTGAGGAGGAGCTGCTCGCCACCGACCTGGCCACGGCGGGGTGGTGGCTGGTCTACGCGGAGTCCCTGACCGTGCACCACGCCCCGTCCGAGGCGCGCGACCCGACGCTGCGGCGGATGCACGGGCTGCGCAACACCCTCTGGTTCGTCTGGCTGCGCCGCCCGCTGCGGCCCGCCCTCCGCCGGACCCTGCACCTGGTCCGCACGGTGCCGCGCGACCTGGCCTCGGTGCGGGCCTTCGGGCTGGCGATGGCAGGGCTCCCCTGGGTCCTGCGGGAGCGGAGGGTGGTGCCGCCCGCGGTGGAGGCCCGGCTCGGCGCGCTCGTCGAGTCCCAGCGGACGTCCACGGCCCGGCGCTACGTGGGGTGACGGTCGGGGCCGGATTCCGTCGTCGTCCGGGTGGGTTGCGTGCGGGTTTCCGGCGCATTCCGTATCGGTTCGGAAGGGCGTCGGGGGGTACCCGCACCTCATGATCACCATCGGGGTCGAGGAAGAGTACCTGCTGCTCGATCCGGCGACCTGTCTCCCCGTACCGCTCGCCGACGAGGTGCGGGCGGACGCCGGTCTGGAACCCATCGTCGGCGCCTCCGAAGTGCAGTCCGAGCTCCTGCAGGCCCAGGTCGAGGTCGCCACCCCGGTCTGCACCGACCTGGAGGAGGTCGGTGGCCATCTGCTGCGGCTGCGCCATGCGCTGGGGGCGGCCGCCGAACGCAACGGCTGCCGGATCGCCGCCTGCGCCACCGCGCCCTTCCGTGAGCCCGCGCCGGTGCCGGTCACGCCCAAGGCGCGCTATCTGGCCATGCGCTCCCAGGCCCCGCAACTGGTGGCGGAGCAGCTGGTCAACGGCATGCACGTACACGCGGCAGTGCCGGACCGCGAGATGGGCGTGGCGGTATTGAGCCGCATCCGGGTGTGGCTGCCGGTACTGGTCGCCATGTCGTCCAACTCGCCGCTGTGGGACGGCAAGGACACCGGGTTCGCCAGCTGGCGCACGGTCGTCTTCGGCCGCTGGCCGGTGAGCGGCCCGCCTCCCGCGTTCGCCTCGCTGGCCGACCATGAGCGCCGGGTCCGCAACCTGCTGGACACCGGGATCATCACCGACACCGGGCAGCTCTACTGGCAGGCTAGGCTCTCCGACAAGTACCCGACGGTCGAGGTGCGCTGCGCCGACGTACAGCTGCGGGCCGACAGCGCGGTGATGTTCGCCGGGCTGGTGCGGGCCCTGATCGCCACCGCGATCCGCGAGGAGAAGGCGGGCGCGCGGGTGCCCGAGTGCACGCCTGAGCTGCTCCAGGCGGCCAACTGGCACGCGGCCCGGCACGGACTGAGCGGGCAGCTGATCGACCCCGGCGGTACGGCCCGCCAGGCGGGGGACGTGCTGGCGATGCTGCTCGGCCATCTGATGCCCGCGCTGGAGGAGTCGGGTGACGCCCGGGAGGTCTCGGCGCTGGTGCACCGGCTGCTCCAGCAGGGGACGTCGGCCGACCAGCAGAGCCGGGTGCTGGCCGAGGGCGGGCGTGAGGCGCTGGCGGAACTCCTGACGGGCGAGACGGTGGCGCCGTAGCGGTCTGCGGCCGCGGCTGGCTCCGCCGGTGTCCGGGCCGGGCTGCTGCCCGGTGGCCTCGCTGACGCGGGTGGGTCTGTGCTTGGTTCCGGTCTGGTGGCCTTTCACCGGTCCGGTGGTCGGGTCCGCTCTGCGGTGGGTGGGGGCGTGGGCACTCCGGGCTCACGTGCTCGCGGCTCGCGCTGACCGTTCGACGCTCAAGCGACCGCCACATTACGCTCGGCCGCTCCGCGCGCGACCCTGCGTACCCCCACCCGACCGGCGGCCGACTGACCCCTCTCGCCGTGGCTGATGACCCCCAGGCCGACGGCCCCCACCGTCTCCTACGGCGCCCCGCCCGGCCGGCCGCGGGCTCCCCTTCCCGGGTCGAGGGCCCGCACCAGTCGGACGCTAATGCCCGGCGGGGCATACGGCCCCACCGGGCTCCGGCCCCGTACCCCCGTCAGGGGCTGCGTCCGGGGCCCCCTGGGCCGCTGACCCGGGCCGTCTCGTACGGGTCGGCCGGCCATGAGGGCGACTGCCCTCGTCACGGTGGCTGACGATCTCCGGGCCGGGGCCTGCGGCGCGCACCGATGCGCTGGCCTTGTCCCGGCCATCGGCCGGGGTCGTGCCACCGGGGGTGCACTCGCCCTCCGGACGTTGGGTGGGGTACGCAGGGTCGCGCGCGCAGCCGCCGAGCGTAATGAGGCGGTGAGATTGACCGTCGAACGGTGAGCGCGAGCGGCGAGCACGTGAGCCCGGAGTGCCCCGCCCCCCACCCACCGGGCAGAGTGCACACCCACCGGACCCGCACACCGCCACCGGACCGAAACCAAGCGCAGACGCAGACGCGTCAGCGAGGCCACCAGGCTGACCCGGGCAACGACGGCGCAAGCCGTCCACTCATAGGCCGATGACCTTGGCGGCGGCTGAGACCTCGTGGACCAGGGTGAGCGTGCGGTGGCCGCCCGGAGGGAGGGCGACGGTCCAGTGGGCGATGCCTTCGGGGTCGACGGCGTCCGGCGCGGGGGCGCAGGCCTCTTCGCGGAGGCGGGTCTCCACGGAGGCGTGCTCGGAGACCGGGACCCGTTCCCGGACCACGATGACGCGGTCGTCGTCCTCACCGGGCGCGGAGAACCGGGAGAGGTGGAGGCGGACCGTGCGGGTGATCACGGTGCGCTGGGTGAGCCCCGAGGTGCCTCGGGTCTCCTCGGCCTGGCGGACCACCCGGTAGTCGTCGCGGCTGCCGAAGGACAGTTCGAGGGGAGCGCCGGGGGCGGTGAAGTCCAGGGTGGCGCGGCCCGCGTAGCCGCCGCCGAGGACCAGGTCCACCGGGCCGGCGAGCAGCGCGTGGCCGGACAGGTTCTCGGAGCGCGCCACCCGGGTGACCACCGGGGACAGCTCGGGGGCGCAGACGAGCTCCAGGCGGGCGGGGGCGGTGGACGTGGTGAGCGGGACGCGGTGGGCGCGGCCGTCGGCGGGGAGGGAGACGGGGGCGGTGGGGCGGAGGGTTCGGGTCTCGCCGCCGTCGTCCACGCCGGGAAGTCCGAGGACCGGGGTGGGGCCCAGGGTCGCGGTGTCCTCCTCGCGGAGTTCGACGTCGACGGTGCGGCGCTCGGCGGCGGGGCGGTCCTGGAGGGTGAGGCGGTCCTCGTGGAGGCGCGGGGGCTCGGTGGCCGAGGCGGAGCGGGCGGTGGAGAGGGTGAGGTGGATGCCGGACCAGTCCTCGTCGGTGCGCTGCCAGACCATGGCGTCGGTTTCGAGGGTGAGCCGGTCTCCGTGGAGGGTGGCCCGGTAGGCGGGGCGCCAGAGGGCGCAGGGGGTGAGGTGAGTGAGGCGCAGGCGGGCCGGGCCGGTGGTGGCGGATTCGACGGTGAGCTCGATGTGGGCGGTGAGTTCGAGGGGTTCGTCCTCGGCGAGGCGCAGGGCCTGGCGGGCCTCGTCGAGTTCGGTGTCGAGGGTGGTGAGGCGGGCCCGTACGGTGCGGGCCTGTTCGGCGCAGGTGTCGCGTTGGGCGTCGAGGCGGTCCAGTTCGCGGGTCCAGCGGTCCGGGTCGGCCTCCCCGGCGCCGGCGCCTTCGGCGATGTCGCGGAGGAGGTCGGCGGAGAGCCGGCCGAGCAGGTCGAGGCGGGCGTCCAGGCGGTCGCGCTGGTGGTGGAGGGCGGTGCGGTCCTGGGTGAGGGCGTGGACGCGGTGGCGGAGGGCGGAGTCGTGGGGGGAGGGGGAGGAAGGACGAGGGGTCCAGGTGCGGACGAGGCGGGTGTCGAGGACCTGGGTGGGGTGGTCGGCGGTGAGTTCGGCGTGCAGGCTGCGGTCGACGGCGAGGGGGCTGACCGGGCCGAGGCGCAGGCGCTGGACGCCGGAGACCAGGTCGAGCGCGGCGGTGCGCTCGATGTGGGCGCGGTCCTCCAGGCAGGTGACGGCGGTGACGGGGAGGGGGGTCGGCTGCTCGGGGGACATGGTCAGCTCCTGCGGTTGCCGCCGGTGAGGGCCTTGCCGGCCGGGATGCGGATCTCGTAGCCGCCGTCGAGGGCGGTGGTGGCGCCGGGGGGCAGGTCGAGGCGCCAGACGCGGGTGCCGGGGGCGTGGTGGTCGGGGCCGGTGGCTTCGGGGGGTGTCGTCGTCCAGTCGGCGTGTTCCTCGATGCGGATGTCCGGGTCGGTGGTGACCGGTACGCGTTCGTGGACCTCGACGGTGACGGGCCGGGGGAAGCGGTTGGCCAGTTCGACGTGGACCCGGTGGTCGAGCACGGTGACGTGGTTGCGCAGGCCGGTGGTGGACTCGCGCAGGGTGGTGCGGCGGACGACCTTGATGTCCTCGGCCGGGCCGAGGCCGAGGCGGCGGACCGCGCCGGGGGCGAGGGTGGGGAGGGCCGCGGTGAGGAGGTGGTCGTCGTCGAGGGTGACCTCGACCGGTCCGGCGAGCAGGGCCTGGTCGGTGGCGTTGGAGAGCAGCAGGGTGGCGTAGACGGCCAGTTCGGCGGAGGGCACGGTGAGGTACTCGGTGCGCAGGCCGACGGGGACGGTGGTGAGGGTGACGGTGTGCCAGGTGCCGTCGGAGGGGATGTCGGCGCGGGCGGCGGCGTCGAAGCGGTGGTCGAAGGAGCCGGCCGACTCCCGGGGGCGTACCGCGTGTCCGGGCAGGGGCAGGGCGGTCACCGCCTCGGCGCGGCGGCGGTACTCGTCGGCCACCAGGTCGGCGGTGGCGGGGAAGAGGCGGCCCCGGCGTTCGCCCGGTTCCCGCGGGCCGCTCAGGACGAGGG